>NZ_JAGGPB010000039.1 GCF_018614055.1 Streptomyces sp. ISL-98 | reverse complement strand
TGCTGCTGGGGGAGGACGTCAACGATCGCCACGTGGTCCTCGGGGCGGAACAGGCCGTCGAGCAGTGAGTGGCGCGCGGTGGTGCGGTCCATCGCGGAGAACACCGGCAGCCGCACGCTGCGCGCGTTGTTCCGCACAGAACATCTACCTGGCCCTCACTGAGGGGCAGCCGCGTGCCCCGTACGGAAGTGAGCGACCTGAGGGTGTCGATCTCGGCGCTCAGGTGCTGCTCGATAACCCAGGCCCGCGAACAGGACGGGCAGGCTCTCCCGCTGGGCGAAGGTGCTTAAGCACGTTGGACGGGCGTGACGTTTCGGATGGTGCGGAAGGCGGTGGACTCGACCTGGCCGGAGCCGGGCAAGAAGCTCCCGCCCCGGGGTCACCGCCCAGGACTGTGCCGACGCGTGCTCCGACCGGCGTGACGTAGCTCCCGTCGGTGGGAGATCGACGCCACCGCTACTGATCGGTACCGTCCACGGGAACAGCGCATGCCGATCCCGGCAGACGGAATGACATCGCCACTTTGAGGCCGCGCGCCCGCATACGACAGGGGACATTGATGTTCCGCAAGGTATTGGTCGCCAACCGTGGCGAGATCGCGATCCGCGCCTTCCGCGCGGCGTTCGAGCTCGGCATCTCCACTGTGGCCGTTTTCCCCTACGAGGACCGCAACTCGCTCCACCGGGCCAAAGCCGACGAGGCGTACCAGATCGGTGAAAAGGGCCACCCGGTGCGGGCCTATCTCTCGGTCGACGAGGTGATCAAGGCCGCGCGCAGGGCTGGTGCCGACGCCATCTACCCCGGATACGGCTTCCTGTCGGAGAATCCCGACCTCGCCGCCGCGTGTGCCGAGGCCGGGATCACCTTTGTCGGGCCCCCCGCTTCCGTACTGCACCTCACCGGGAACAAGGCCCGCGCAGTGGCGGCCGCCCGGGAGGCCGGGGTTCCCGTTCTGAAGTCGTCGGAGCCGTCCACGGACGTGGACGCGCTGGTCGGCGCGGCCGACTCCATCGGGTTCCCGGTGTTCGTCAAGGCGGTTGCCGGCGGCGGCGGGCGAGGAATGCGGCGCGTCGCCGAGCCCGCCGAGCTGCGGGAGGCGATCGACGCGGCGATGCGCGAGGCGGAGTCGGCGTTCGGAGACGCCACCGTCTTCCTGGAGCAGGCCGTCGTCAACCCGCGCCATATCGAAGTGCAGATCCTCGCCGACGCAGACGGGAATGTCGTCCACCTGTACGAGCGTGACTGTTCGGTGCAGCGGCGCCACCAGAAGGTCGTCGAGATCGCGCCCGCGCCGAATCTCGACCCGGTGCTGCGCGCGCGGATCTGCGCGGACGCCGTCGCGTTCGCCAGGCACATCGGGTACGTCAACGCGGGGACCGTGGAGTTCCTGGTCGACGAGCGCGGCAACCATGTCTTCATCGAGATGAACCCGCGCATCCAGGTGGAGCACACGGTCACCGAGCAGGTCACCGGACGGGACCTGGTGATCGGGCAGCTGCGGATCGCCGCGGGAAGGACGCTTCCGGAACTGCACCTGACGCAGGACGACATCGTCCTCACGGGCACGGCCCTGCAGTGCCGTATCACCACTGAGGATCCCGCCAACGGTTTCCGTCCCGACACCGGCACCATCTCGGCGTACCGTTCCCCGGGCGGTCCCGGTGTACGGCTCGACGGCGGCACCGTCCACACCGGCGCCGAAGTGTCCGCCCACTTCGACTCGATGCTGGTCAAGCTGACCTGCCACGGCCACGACTTTGCCAACGCCGCCCGCCGCGCACGGCGTGCGATCGCCGAGTTCCGTATCCGCGGAGTCGCGACCAACCTGCCCTTCCTGGGCGCCGTGCTCGACCACCCCGGCTTCCGCGAGGGCCGTGTCACGACGAGCTTCATCGCCGAGCATCCGGAGCTGATCCGGGCGCGCCCCTCGGCCGACCGCGGAAGTCGCATGCTCACGTATCTCGCCGAGACGACCGTCAACCGTCCCCACGGCCCGCGTCCCCAGGCCATCGACCCGGCCGCCAAGCTTCCTCCCGTCTCACTGGGCAGTCAGCCCGCCGAAGGCAGCCGGCAGCGCCTCGCGGCACTCGGGCCGGAGGCGTTCGCGGCGGAGCTGCGTGCGCAGCGGGCCGTCGCGGTGACGGACACGACCTTCCGTGACGCGCACCAGTCCCTGCTGGCCACCCGGGTGAGGACGCGCGATCTGCTGGCCGTCGCCCCGTATGTCGCCCGCACAGCACCGGAGCTGCTGAGCCTGGAGTGCTGGGGCGGCGCCACCTACGACGTCGCCCTGCGCTTCCTTGCCGAGGATCCCTGGGAGCGGCTCGCGGCCCTGCGGGAGGCGGTGCCCAACATTTGTACGCAGATGCTGCTGCGTGGGCGCAACACCGTCGGCTACACGCCCTACCCCGTCGAGGTGACCGAGGCCTTCGTCGCCGAGGCAGCGGCGACCGGTATGGACATCTTCCGGATCTTCGACGCGCTCAACGACGTCTCGCAGATGCGTCCCGCCATCGATGCCGTCCGGTCCACCGGCACCGCGCTGGCCGAGGTCGCCCTCTGCTACACCGCGGACCTGTCGAACCCGGCTGAACAGCTGTACACCCTCGACTACTACCTGCGCCTCGCGGAGCAGATTGTCGAGGCAGGCGCGCACGTACTGGCCATCAAGGACATGGCCGGCCTGCTGCGCCCGCCCGCCGCCCGCACCCTGGTGACCGCACTGCGCGAGCGCTTCGACCTTCCGGTGCATCTGCACACCCATGACACGGCGGGCGGCCAGCTCGCGACGCTGATCGCCGCGATCGACGCGGGCGTCGACGCCGTCGACGCCGCTGTCGCCTCGATGGCGGGCACCACCAGCCAGCCGTCCCTGTCGGCACTCGTCGCGGCTACCGACCACACCGAGCGCGCGACCGGGCTCTCACTCGACGCGGTCGGGGGACTTGAGCCGTACTGGGAAGCCATGCGCAAGGTCTACGCGCCCTTCGAGTCGGGGCTCGCCTCGCCCACTGGGCGCGTCTACCACCACGAGATTCCCGGCGGGCAGCTGTCGAACCTGCGCCAGCAGGCCATCGCGCTCGGTCTCGGCGACCGCTTCGAGCTGATCGAGGACTGCTACGCGGCCGCCGACCGGATGCTGGGCCGGCTGGTCAAGGTGACCCCCTCCTCGAAGGTGGTGGGAGACCTCGCCCTGCACCTGGTCGGAGCCGGGGTCCAGGCGGCCGACTTCGAGTCCGACCCCGGCAAGTTCGACGTTCCGGACTCGGTGGTCGGATTCTTGCGCGGCGAGCTCGGCGACCCGCCCGGCGGCTGGCCCGAGCCGTTCCGTACGCGCGCACTCCAGGGCCGCCCCGAGCAGGCCCAGGCCCCGACCTTGTCGGACGAGGACCGTCAGGGACTGGGCCGGGAGCGGCGGGCGACGCTGAACCGGTTGTTGTTCCCCGGCCCGACCAAGGAGTTCGAAGCCCACCGCGAGGCCTACGGCGATACGTCCGTACTGCCCACGCAGGACTTCTTCTACGGTTTGGAGCCGGACGCCGAGCACACGGTCACCCTGGGGGCCGGTGTCACGCTGCTGATCGAGCTGGAGGCGATCTCCGAGGCCGACGAGCGGGGCTTCCGTACGGTGCTGGCCACGCTCAACGGCCAGCTGCGCCCGGTGTCGGTGCGGGACAAGTCCGTCGCCACCGAGGTCAAGGCCGCGGAGAAGGCCGAGCGCGGCAACGACCGGCATGTCCCCGCGCCGTTCGCCGGCGTCGTGACGCTCCAGGTGGAGGAGGGCTCTTCGGTGTCGGCGGGTCAGACGGTGGCCACCATCGAGGCGATGAAGATGGAGGCTTCCATCACCGCCCAGTGCGCGGGCACGGTCGCGCGGCTGGCGATCGGAAAGATCCAGCAGGTCGAGGCGGGCGATCTCCTCATCGAGATCGGCTGACGCCTGCTTCGTGCGGGCGTACGCGGCCGGCCCGGGTGAGGTTCCTGGGCCGCCCGCCCGCGTACGGAAGTCGGTCGGCATGGAGGGCACCCGCTTCGGCGAGGTCCACGGCTACGCCGGTGACCGCCTGCCCGCTCCCGCCGGTGGCGCTGAAACCGCGGGGGCGGGTGCGCTGATGCCAGTGATACGGGCAGCACGGGCGGCGCCGGCAACCGGATCGGCGTCACCCTCGGGCCGAGGCCGGCGCTTTGGGAAAGAAAACAGGAGGGGACCGCGTGCCGGCCGGACCAAGCGGGCTTCCGGCAATAGGTTCAGGCGGCATGGCGGAACCCATTTACTACGTCGACCGCTCGGACATCCGCGGGGGCAGGCTCGCGGAGGTCAAGAACGGGATGCGCGACCTGGCCGCGTTCGTCGAGGCGCGCGAGCCGCAGCTGATCGCCTACCACTTCTACATCGATGAGTCGGATTCCACGATGACCGTGGTGGCCGTCCATCCTGATTCGGCGTCGATGGAACTCCACATGGAGCTCGGCGGACCGAAGTTCCGCGCGTTCGGTGCGTTCATCCGGATGAGGTCCATCGACGTGTACGGCCGGCCGAGCCAGGTAGTCGTGGACCAGCTCCGCCAGAAGGCCGAGATGCTCGGCGGAGGCACCGTCACCCTCCACACCCTGCAGGCGGGCTTCAGCCGACTGCATCCGCCCCGGTACGGTGCCTAAGGTTTGTTGCCGGAGTCCGTGGGACCGGTCTACGACCTGGTTCCGGACACAACATCGGAACACACTCGCGCTAATGTGCGTGCGTGAGCGTTCATATCGTCATGGGTTTCGGTCCCGCAGGGGCGGCCACTGCTCGGCTGCTGGCCGAAAAGGGGCATTCGGTACGCGTCGTCACCAAGTCGGGCCGAAGCCCGGAGCCCGGCATCGAGCATGTGGCGTTGGACGCGACGGACAGCAAGCGACTGATCGACGTCGCGCAGGGCGCGGCCGCGATCTACGGCTGTGGCTCACCGCCCTACCATCGCTGGGCGAGTGAATGGCCGCCGCTGGCCGCGTCGGTCTGCGCGACGGCCGAGGCGACCGGGGCAGTCCTGGTCATGCTGGGCAACCTCTACGGGTACGGTCCGGTCGACAGTCCCATGACCGAGGAACTGCCGCTCGCGGCGACCGGCCCCAAGGGGCAGGTGCGCGCCGCCGTTTGGGAGCGGGCGCGGGAACTCCATGAGCAGGGTCGTATCAAGGCGGTCGAGGTGCGGGCCTCGGACTTCTTCGGGCCCGGCGTGACCGACGGCGGGCACTTGGCCGCGCGGGTCATGCCGCGACTGCTGCGCGGCAAGCCGGTCTCCACGCTCGGGGACCCGGACGCCCCGCACAGCTGGAGCTACCTCCCCGATGTCGCCAGGGCCCTGGTCGAGGTCGCCGGCGAGGAACGGGCCTGGGGACGGGCCTGGCACGTTCCGACGGAGCCGGCCCTGTCCACCCGGGAGATGGTCGACCGCCTTGCCGCTCAGTCGGAAACGGGGCCGGTCGCGGTGCGCAGGCTGCCGTCGGCCGTGCTGGGTGTCGTGTCGGTGTTCTCCCCGCTGATCCGCGAACTCAAGGAGATCCGTTATCAGTTCGACCGTCCATTTGTAGTTGATTCGAGCGCTTACGAAGCCGAATTTGCGGTACGAGCCACCCCCGTCGATGAGCAGGTCAAGGTGACGGTGGACTGGTGGCGTGAGCGACTGGCCACCGCCGGGTGACACTGCTCATCGGCAGGTCAAGCCCTGGGCCACCGATCCCCACGCAGCCTCGTGCCTCTGGGAACTTTCCAGCGAAATCGCCGGCGTGAACGCGTTCTGAGCCTGGGGATATGGCGTCACCACCTTGCAGGTGATCAGACAATGGCCCGGGCAAACAGCCTGACCTGCGCGTTCTCAAGGCGTACCGTAGCCACCCCGCCGCAACCGGCCGGCAAGTGACCAACGCGGGCCCAGGTCGTTGAACCTGGCGCACGGAGAGTGAACGGACAAGCCCCGGGTCCTCATGGTCCCGGGGCTTTGTGCTGTTCCTCGAACCGGGGGACAGCCGCTCGCACCACCGCGCGTGGTACGGAGGCTTCGGCCGTCCGGGGCGTGGCGGTCAGGAACGCGGTCGGCGGGGCTGCTCGCCTCGTTCCGCCTTCTGCTCCTTGATGCGGACCGCTTCCTTGCGGACCTCGGCCTGGGTGGCGCGCTCCTTCTGCAGCCACTCGGGGTTGTCCGTCTTCAGCGCGTCGATCTGCTCCGTGGTGAGGGGCTCCGTGACTCCGCCACGCGCGAGACCCGCGATGGAGATGCCCAGCTTCGCCGCGACCACCGGCCGGGGGTGCGGGCCGTTGCGTCGCAGTTCCTGCAGCCACTCGGGCGGGTCGGACTGCAGGGCGTTCAGCTCGGTGCGCGAGACGACACCCTCCTGGAACTCGGCGGGGGTGGCCTCGAGGTACACACCCAGCTTCTTTGCCGCGGTCGCGGGCTTCATCGTCTGGGTGGTCTGGTGCGACGTCATGGTGTCAAGGGTATCGAGCGTGTGAGCTACCTCCGACCACGACCGGTAACCTGGCGGAGTGACAGGCTCGGAAGCAACCCCTTCGTTCCGGCTGGCGTACGTCCCGGGAGTGACGCCCACGAAGTGGGTGCGGATCTGGAACGAGCGGCTGCCCGAAATCCCACTGACTCTCGTCGCGGTGTCCGCCGCCGAAGCGTGCGACGTGCTGCGGAGCCGCAGTGCCGACGCCGGTTTCGTACGGCTGCCGGTCGACCGGGAAGTTCTCAGCGCGATCCCCCTCTACACCGAGACGTCGGTGGTCGTGGTCCCGAAGGACCACGTTGTGGCGTCGGTCGACGAGGTGTCCGCCGAGGATCTGGCCGACGACATCGTGCTGCATCCCCTCGACGACACCCTCGACTGGGAGCACCGGCCGGGAGTGCCCGCGAAGGAACGCCCCGCCACGACGGCGGACGCCATCGAACTGGTGGGGGCGGGAGTGGGACTACTCGTCGTCCCGCAGTCGCTCGCCCGCCTGCACCGCCGCAAGGACCTCACATACCGGCCGGTATCGGACGCCCCCCAGTCCGGCGTCGCGCTGTCGTGGCCGCAGGACGAAACCACCGACCTGGTGGAGCAGCTCATCGGGATCGTCCGCGGGCGGACCGTCAACAGCACGCGGGGGCGCCCCCAGGCCCCGGCGGAGCCGAAGCGGAAGACCCCCGATACGCGCGGCGCACGGCGGAAGCCCGCGGCCGGGAAGTCGACCGGGAAGCCGACCGGCAAGAGCCTGCGGAGTGGATCTGGCAGCCCTAAAGGCGGCAAGCGCGGCAAACCTCGCCGCCGGCCGTAGCCAGCGGCTTCCATTCATAAATTTGGTCCATACCAAGTCCTTGACAGTCTTTTCGTTCACTTCTTAAATCACGTAGTGAACTGAGTACCCGTCAGGTCGACCTCTCACCCCCCACCCCACTCGGCGCAAATGCTTGTCATATGCATGCCATAGCAGTGCTCCTGGAAGGGAGAGTCATGGACTCCCCGCGCTTACCCCGACGCCTTCTGCTGTCCCTCGTCCCGGTCGTAGCCCTCGCGGCCCTGTCCTCCGGACTGGCGCAGGGAGCGCCCCAGCCCGCGGCGAAGCCCCGCGCAGCCGCCGCCGTCACGTTCTCCGACGAGTTCGACGGGCCCGCGGGCTCCTCCGTCGACGGCGGTAAGTGGCAGGTCGAGACGGGCGACAACATCAACAACCATGAGCGGCAGTACTACACCGCGGGCAACCGCAACGCCGCACTCGACGGCCAGGGGCATCTCGTCATCACCGCCCGCCGTGAGAACCCGGGCAACTACCAGTGCTGGTACGGAAGGTGCGAGTACACCTCCGCCCGGCTGAACACGGCCGGCAGGTTCACCACGACGTACGGCCGCGTCGAGGCCCGGATGAAGATCCCGCGCGGGCAGGGCATGTGGCCCGCGTTCTGGATGCTGGGCAACGACATCGGCGATGTCGGCTGGCCGGGCTCGGGCGAGATCGACGTCATGGAGAACGTGGGCTTCGAGCCGTCCACGGTCCACGGCACCCTCCACGGCCCCGGCTACTCCGGCTCCGGCGGCATCGGCGCCGCCTACACGCTGCCCGGCGGCCAGGCGTTCGCCGATGCCTTCCACACCTTCGCCGTCGACTGGAGCCCGAACGCGATCACCTGGTCCGTCGACGGCACCGTGTACCAGCGGCGCACCCCCGCCGACCTCGGCGGACGGCAGTGGGTCTTCAACAAGCCCTTCTTCCTGATCCTCAACCTCGCGGTCGGCGGCTACTGGCCCGGAGACCCCGACGGCAGCACGGTCTTCCCCCAGCAGCTCCTGGTCGACTACGTCCGGGTCAGCACCGAAGGCGGTCAGTCGGGTGGCGGCGGTGCCATCACCGGCGTCGGTGGCAAGTGCGTGGACGTGGCCGGCGCCGACAACGCCAACGGCACACCCGTACAGCTCTACGACTGCAACGGCAGCGACGCCCAGCGCTGGAGCGCGGGATCCGACGGCACGATCCGCGCGCTCGGCAAGTGCCTGGACGTGACATCGGGAGGCACCGCCGACGGCACGCCGGTCCAGCTGTGGGACTGCAACGGCTCGGCCGCCCAGCAGTGGGCCGTCCCCGCGGCCCGGGACATCGTCAACCCGCAGGCCGACAAGTGCCTGGACGCCGGCGGCGGCAGCTCGGCCAACGGCACCCGGTTGCAGATCTGGACCTGCACCGGGGCCGCCAACCAGAAGTGGACTGTGGCCCGATGACCGCGGGACTGCAACGTCGGCTCTCCGGCGGGTCCGGCTACCGTACGGGGACGGCGAGTTCGCCGCCGCGATAGAAGCCTTCCCGCTCCGTGACGACGTACGGGGCCATGGCCTCACGGCGACGCCTCTCCGCTTCGGAGCCCCGCCAGGCGTCGCACGCCTCCTCGGATTCCCAGAACGACACCCCGGTGATCTCCTGCCCGTCCTCGGACCAGTACGCGAAGGCGCGGAGCAGGCCCTGGGGGAACGGGCCGGGCCGCCATGCTGTCTCGAACTCCTCCAACGTGTCCGGCCTGATGCGGCGCGTTGTCACCCAGACGAAGTGCTCCTGCATCGCAGCCTCCCTCCGGAACGCCGGTTCCGTGACGGCGCTCTCTGGATCCACCGTAGGTCCGTCCCGCCGTTGCCGCCTCCGGCGCGGTCCCGGGCCGGGAAAGCCGCAGGGCCGGGGGCCATTGCTCTGCCCGTGCGGTGAGTACACCGTGACGGCCGTACCTGAGGCCGGGGGGGGGTACGGGGGTGCGAAAGGGGGCGCACGGTGACGGGCGGAGTGCTTCTCTCCGCCCGGCGCGTCGGTCACTGAACGTGATGATGGCACCCGTTGCCGCTACATAGAGTAATTGTGTCCGGTTGTCCGGCCGGACAGTGGCGGAAGAGGAGAGGCGACCGATGTCGGTCGAGACGAGTGCGCCCGCGGATGCGATCGCGGCGCAAGTGGAGCGAGTACAGCAGAGCCTCAGCACGGCGGCCGCGAAAAATCTCGCGACGACGACCAAGTCCGAACCTCAGATGCAGGGCATCAGTTCGCGGTGGCTGCTGCGGAAGCTGCCGTGGGTTCATGTGCCCGGCGGCACCTACCGTGTGAACCGTCGCCTGTCGTACACAGTCGGCGACGGCCGGGTGACGTTCATCAAGAACGGCTCCAAGGTGCAGGTCATCCCTGCCGAGCTGGCCGAACTGCCGCTGTTGCGCGGGTTCGACGACTCCACGGCCCTGGGTGCGCTGGCCGAGAAGTTCGTACAGAAGGAGTACGAGCCCGGCCAGATCATTGTGAACGCGGGCAAGAAGGCCGATCAGATCTTCCTGATCGCGCACGGCAAGGTGGAGAAGGTCGGCGCCGGGAAGTACGGGGACGAGACCATCCTGGGCCGCCTCGGCGACGGCGACAGCTTCGGCGGTCACGTGCTGGCGGGCGCCGGTGGCAAGTGGGAGTTCACCGCCCGCGCCGCGACCGGGGTCACGATCCTCGCGCTGCCGCAGGCGGCATACAAGGCGGTGGCCGGCCAGTACGAGAAGCTGCGGGAGCACGTCCGGGCGCTGAGCTCCAACGGGTACAAGGTGAACAAGTCCGGCGAGGCCGCGATCGACCTCAGTGCCGGCCACGTCGGCGAGGCGACCCTGCCCGGCGCGTTCGCGGACTACGAACTCAAGCCCCGCGAATACGAGTTGAGCGTGGCCCAGACCGTGCTGAAGGTGCACAGCCGGGTCGCCGATCTCTACAACCAGCCCATGAACCAGACCCAGCAGCAGCTGCGGCTCACCATCCAGGAACTGCGTGAGCGCCAGGAACACGAGCTGGTCAACAACCGCGAATTCGGCCTGCTCCACAACGCCGAATTCGACCAGCGCATCCAGACCCACTCGGGACCGCCCACCCCGGACGACCTCGACGACCTGCTGAGCATGCGCCGCGGCACCCGGTACATGTTCGCGCACCCGCGCGCCATCGCGGCGTTCGGCAAGGAGTGCAACAAGCGGGGCCTCTCGCTCGGCAGCGTCGATGTCGACGGCCACCAGATCCCCGCCTGGAGGGGCGTGCCGATCCTCCCGTGCGGCAAGATCCCGGTCACCAAGCACCAGAGCTCGTCGATCATCGCCATGCGTATCGGCGAGGACAATGAGGGCGTCATCGGCCTCTACCAGACCGGGATCCCCGACGAGGTCGAGCCCGGCCTCAATGTGCGGTTCATGGGCATCGACGAGAAGGCCATTATCTCGTACCTCGTCAGCACCTATTACTCCGCGGCCATTCTCGTCCCGGACGCGATCGGGATCCTGGAGAACGTCGAGGTACGTCCGCGTGCCTGAGTGTCCGATTCCACCGGTGAAGGAGGGCTGAAGCGGTGTCACTGCTGTCCCGGATGTCTGCTTCCGCCGCCGAGCACGAAGTGGCGGGGCTGGTGGGCGCCCTGCTGTCCGACCCGGTACGCCCGGGAAGGGGGAATCTGTTCGGGCCTGAGCCGATGCAGGCGGCGGCCTCTTCGGCGGCGGCCGCGGGCCCGGACCTACGGCGGGTTCTCGGCGGGCCCTCCGGGCTCGGCACCTCGGCAGCCAGGGTGCTGATCCCCTCGGCTTCCGAGGCCCCCGTCCTGCCGGCTTCCGAGGCCCCGGTCCGCCCGGCGTCCGCCCGCGCAATGCGGCCCGGCGTGCGGGTCGTCGAACCCCGGATGCCCGTGGTGCCCACGGAACAGGTGACCGCCGGGCTCCCCGTGCTCGGCGGCCCCACCGGTCTCGGCACCTCGGCCGCCCGCCTCGGGGGCGGGGGGCCGGAGCGGGCTCCCGCCGACAGGCCGGCGCCCCCGGCGCTGTACTGCCCGCCGGCGGGCCGCGACGACCCCGCCCTCGGCGAGCTGGTCAACGAGCGGCTGGTCGTGTGGGCCGAGGAGGTCGGGATCTACCCCGGCCAGCTCGACAAGGTCCGCTCGGCCAACTTCGGCCGCCTCATGATGCTCGCCCATCCTGACACCGACGACCCCGACCGGCTGCTGGCGGCGGCGAAGTGCGGACTGGCCGAGTGGGCCGTCGACGACCACATTGTCGACGGAGAGGTCGAGGAGGCCCGCCACGACCTCGTGGGCCAGCGTCTCGCCATCTGCCACTCGGTGATCGACCAGGCCCAACTCCCGCTGCGCTACGCGCCGCAGCTGGAGAAGGTGGTGCAGAAGGACCCCGTCGCGAAGGCGCTGCGCTCCGGCCTCGACAACCTCGCCAGGTACGCCACGACGACCCAGGTGCGCCGGCTCCGCCATGAGCTGGCCATCATGTTCGTCGCGTACAACCAGGAGGCGAACTGGCACACGAACGGCCAGACCCCGCCGGTCTGGGAGTACCTGATGCACCGTCACGAGAACAGTTTCATCCCGTGCATGGTGCTGGTCGACGCCATCGACGGCTACGAGGTCCCGATGGCCGAGTTCTCCGACCCACGGGTGCGGCGGGCGTTCAACCTGGCCGGGACCGCGACCGTGCTCATGAATGATCTGTACTCGATGGGCAAGGAAGATCCCACGGACTTCAGCCTGCCCATGCTGATCGCGGCCGAGGAGAAGTGCTCGCTGCAGGAAGCCGTCGAGCGCAGCGTCGAGATCCACGACGAGCTGATGCACACGTACGAGGCCGAGGCCTCCGCCCTCGCCCTCATCGGCTCCCCGGAGCTGCGCCGCTTCCTGGCCGGAACGTGGGCTTGGGTGGGCGGCAACCGCGAATGGCACGCCACCAGCGCGCGCTACGCGTCAGCCGGCTGACCTCGTCACCCCGTAATCCTTCCCCCTCTCAGTACGCAAGGAGCCCCCCACCATGCCCACGACCGAGACGGAAATCGCCGCAATGGACGGCGTTCTGCGCACCGAGTACCAGAAGTCCGTCGCCGAGTACTGGAACACCGAGAAGGACCCCGTCAACATCCGCCTCGGCGAGGTCGACGGCCTCTACCACCACCACTACGGCATCGGCGACTACGACCCCTCCGTCCTGGAAGGCCCCGAGGCGACCCGGGACCAGCGCATCATCGAGGAGCTGCACCGCCTGGAGACCGCCCAGGCGGAGGTTCTCCTCGACCACCTGGGCGACATCGGCGCGGGGGACCGCCTGCTGGACGCCGGTTCCGGCCGGGGCGGCACCAGCTTCATGGCCAACCAGCGCTTCGGCTGTCAGGTGGACGGCGTCAGCATCTCCGAGTACCAGGTCGGCTTCGCCAACTCCCAGGCCAAGGAGCGGGGTGTCGCCGACCGGGTGAAGTTCCACTTCCGCAACATGCTCGACACGGGCCTGGCCACGGGCTCGCGCCGGGGTATCTGGACCAACGAAACCACCATGTACGTGGACCTGTTCGAGCTCTACGGCGAGTTCTCCCGCCTTCTGGAGTACGGCGGCCGGTACGTCTGCATCACCGGCTGCTACAACGATGTCACCGGGGGCCGGTCGAAGGCCGTCAGCCGCATCGACGAGCACTACACCTGCAACATTCATCCCCGCAGCGACTACTTCAAGGCCATGGCCGCCAACAGCCTCGTCCCGATCAATGTCGTCGACCTCACCGCCCAGACCATCCCGTACTGGGAGCTGCGTGAGAAGTGCTCGGTGGCCACCGGCATCGAGGACCCGTTCCTGACCGCGTACAAGGAAGGCAGCTTCCACTACCTGCTGATCGCCGCCGACCGGGTCTGAACCGCCCACGGACGGCACGGCACGCGCGAAAGCCCCGGGCTTCCGGCCCGGGGCTTTCGCAGGATCGGTCCGATCCGAGGAGGATGAAACCGTGGTGCTCGCGCTCGTACGTGAACTGAACCGGCGGACCGACCCGCTGCGCCTGCGGCACGACGTGGAATTCCTCGCCGACCGCCCGCGCAGCCGCACCCGCGCCCCCGAGGCCATGCTGCGCGCCGAGGCCCATGTGATGCGTGAACTGGCCGCCGCGGGCTGGCGGACCGAGCGGCAGCCGTTCGACGTACGGTGGCGACTGGGCGGCACCGATCGCGAGGGCGATCGGGCGATCGCGCTCCAGCTCCGCCTGCACCGGCGACTGACCGGCGCGAACCTCATTGCTGAGCTGCCGGGGGCCGACGACCGGCCCACCGTGGTCGTCGGAGCGCACCTGGACACCGTCGACGGCAGCCCCGGCGCCGACGACAACGCCTCCGGAGTCGCCGCGCTGCTGGAGATCGCGCGGCTCCTCGGCGGGCTGCCGCGGCCTCCCGCGGTCACCCTCCTGTTCTTCGACATGGAGGAGCTGGGCATGATCGGCTCCCGGTTCGCAGCCCGGCAGCTGCGCCGCACCCGGCAGGTCGCGGGCATGATCTGCCTGGAGTCCGTCGGCTTCTTCGCGACCGGGCCCGGAACCCAGCTCATGCCCGCCGGCTTCGCAGCGGCCTTTCCCCGTGTGGCCGCCCGGGTCCGTTCGGGCGGGCACCGGGGCGACTTCACCCTTGTGGTCCACCGGCGCTCGACCGCGGCGGCGGCCTCCCTGTGGCGCCGGGCAGCGGAGGCCGCGGAGCCCCGGCTGCCCGCCGTCACCCTGCGCGACCCGCGTCCGCACGGCCTGCTGGGCGCGCTCGCCGGCCTCGCGGCGCCCCCGCTGATCCACCTCGACCGCAGCGACCACGCGTCCTTCTGGAACGCGGGGATTCCGGCCCTGATGCTCACCGGTACGGCGAATTTCCGGAACCCCAACTACCACCGGCCGACCGACACGCCGGACACCCTCGATTACGGGCGTCTGGCGGCTGTCGCCGTCGCGACCGCCGCCACCGCGGCGTCCTGGTGACTCAGCGCTCGGCGCCGGGCCGGACGCCGCGGGTGAGGACCACTCCGAGGATGATCATGAAGAGGCCGAGGCCGAAGTGCAGCCAGTCGTCAGCTGTGTTGACGGGTACGAAGTTGGCGTCGCTGTCGTGGTCGATGATCAGGCCGTACACCCACAGCGCCAGGTAGATGACACCACCACCGATGAGGAACATGCGGGCGGTGGTCGCGGCCCGGGCCATGGTGACGCCCGCGACACCGAACAGCAGATGCACGATGTTGTGGAGTACCGACACCTGGAACACACCCAGCAGCTCGGCCTCGGAGTCGTGCTCGGCGAACTCCAGCGTGTCGTAGTCGGTGGTGATCCCCGGGATGAAGCCCAGGACGCCCACCAGCAGGAAGACCGCGCCCACCAGCAGTGCGGCCTGCTGCACACGGGTCCGGGCGGTCGGCGGCATACGGTGAACGCTGCTCATGAACGGATGCCTTTCTCGCAGAGGGGCCCCCGTCGGGCCCGCCCCTTTCCGGATACTCGCCCCGCTTGTACCCCTGCCGGCCGCCGACACCCGCAGAAGACCGCACATGTCGCCCGCCTTCCCTAGGCTGGAACTGACTGGCAAGGTGCGCGTCAAGAGGTGGGCAGGCCATCTCGGAGGGCGGCCCTGCCGGAGCGAAGACAGTGGTCTCGGCTACGGGGGCGCTGCGGGCTGTGAGAGAGCAGATGCGGGTATTCGGCGGGGCATCGCTGACAGCTGTCTATGTGCTGGACAAGAGGGACGACAGCCTGCGACTGACGGAATGGGCCGGAGAATCCGGTGCCCTGTACGGGCTGCCGCCCAGCTACCCGCTGTCCGGTCGTGGCCCCGTCGTGGACGCCTTCCGCGCCGGGCGGCCCCTGTGGCTGAACGCGGCGGAGCTGGCCGTCTACAACCGGACCATTCGGGCGATCCGTGAGGAGAGCCCCGGGGAGGCCTTGCCCGCCGGCGTTTCGCTGGGCGCACTGCCGCTCGGAACGAGCGGCCGTCCACTGGGCTGCCTGGTCGTCGTGGACAACGCCGACCACGGTTTCGACGCCGAACGGCGCAACCTCCTGGAGCTCTACGCCGACCACGTCACCGCATGGTTCGAAGCGGTCGGCGAACCGATCACCCACACCGTCGGCCGTACCGAGCCCCGGCCGGTACGGGGCCCCGCCTTGGGCTGTGTACATGTCGGCTTCTTCACCCTGGTCCTCAGCAGCGGAAAGATCGACGCGGACGGCCACGTGCTCGACCTCGTCGACATCCCCTTGGACGACTTCGACGGACGCGTCGAGACCCTGCTGGCACACACCGTCCCCGACGACCTGCCCGCGCTCATGTCCATCGTGGAGCCGGGCCATATGGCCTCCGGCGGCCGGGAACTGGAGTTCCGTGTCCGCCGCCCCACCGGCGAACTGCGCTGGCTGCGCCTGCGGTGCCGGCTGCTGGCGGACGGCGGGGGCAAGCCGGAGCGGCTGCTCGGTGTGGTCGCCGACGCCTCGAATCTGCGGCCCAGCGCCGACGAGGTCTCCATGGTCCAGCGGCTGTCCGTCGCGCTGGCCGGTGCGACGGCCGTGCGGGACGTCAGCCGGGCGGTGGTCGCCGCGCTGCGCGACCCGCTGGGAGCCGATCGGGTGGCTCTCGCCGGACTCGAAGCGGACCGGCTGGTGGTTACGGTCCTCGACCCGCCGGAGGCCGATGCCTGGCCGGAGCTCTGGCGGTCCGAATGGCGTTCCGAGTGGCCCGATGCGCCCGTCGCCGCCCTGCCCACGCTGAAGGCCTCGGTGCGCGAGGGCCGCCCGAGCCTGTGGACGGCCGGCTCCGCCCTCGAACCGGGCATCGCGGGCGTCGGCCCCGGCGGTCTCGCCGTCCTGCCGCTCCCCGCCGAGGGGCGGGTGGTCGGCGTGTGCCTGGTCGGGTGGGACGAGCCGCACGAGTTCGGCCCCGAGGAACGGTCCCTGCTCACCGCGACCGCCGGCCTGGTGGGGCAGGCCCTGGTGCGCGCCCGTTCGTTCGACGCCGAGCACGAGCTCGCCACGATGCTCCAGCGCAGCCTGCTTCCGCGCAAGCTTCCGCAGCTGCCCGGGGGAGTGGCCGTCGCCCGCTATCTGCCGGCGACGGTGGGCCTCGATGTGGGCGGCGACTGGTACGACGTGATCCCGCTCTCCGAAAACCATGTGGCGCTGGTCGTGGGGGACGTACAGGGACACAGCGCCGGCGCCGCCACGATCATGGGCCAGATGCGTACGGCGATCAGGGCGTACGCCGTCGAGGGCCACCCGCCCGACGTGGTCGTCTCCCGTGCCAATCGCCTGCTCGTCGGCATGGAGACCGACCTCTTCGCCACCTGCTGCTACGTCGCCATCGACATGGAGGAGGGCAACGCCTGGTGCGTCCGGGCGGGCCACCTGCCGCCGTTGCTGCGCACCCCCGAAGGCAGCACCCAGGAACTGGCGCTCGAAGGCGGGCCTCCGCTGGGGGTGCTCGCGGAGGCCGAATTTCCGATGACCGCGGTCGCCCTGGCCCCCGGCGCGGTGCTGACCCTGCTGACGGACGGCCTGGTCGAGTCCTCCAGCCTCCACCTGGAAGAGGGCATGCGCCGCGTCTGTGACGCACTCTCCACCGCCGACCCGTCCGATGCGGGGCGGATGGCCGACGAACTGCTCGGCGGCGCCAACCGGCGCGACGACGACGTGGCCCTGCTGCTCCTGCGCTACGACGGAATCGGAGACCGGCCGCTCCGGGCCGGCTGGACGGTGTGGCGGCTCCCCGACGCCGTCGCGCACGCGCGCCGTTTCACCTCCCGCACACTGCGCACCTGGAACGTGCCGGAGCAGCGCGACGCGGTCCTGCTCATCGTCTCCGAGCTGGTCACCAATGCCCTGGTGCACACGAAGGGCCAGGTGCGCCTCGACCTCACACTCGCCGGCGACCGCCTCCGGGTGGCGGTGAGCGACTCGTCGCCGCGTACGCCCGTCAAACCGACGATCGTCGACTGGGACGCGACCGGCGGCCGCGGCATCCTGCTCGTCGAGGCGGTCTCGGCGTCCTACGGCTCGGTACCGCTGAGCGGCGGCAAACAGGTCTGGGCCGAAACCCCGCTGCCGCCATCCGCCCCCTGACGCCTGGATCGGCGGGCCGCGGCCGTGCGGGGGGAAGGTGGAAGAACGGCCGACGAAGCGCCCCGTACTGACGCCTCGGATAAGGTGTTTTCATAGGAAATGCGCCCTCCCGGGGTTAGGTCGATGCGTTGGACACACACCAGTCGGCGGGCGAGGCGCCGGAGCAGCCCCCGGCGGTTGTCGGGTACGCGGGTGTGCTCCGCGAACTGCTTCCCATCGCGCTGTGGCGCGAGGACGCGGAAGGACGCATCACGGAGTGGTCGCTTGCCGCCCGCGACCTGCTCGGCCATCAGCCCGAGGACGTTATCGGCCGCCGCGCCACATCCCTGCTGGTCCCCGACGCCAACCGGGAACTGGCCGATCAGCTGACGCGGCGGGTCCAGGCGGGTGAGACCGTGGTCGGAACCCTGCCCGTGCGGCATCGCGACGGCCACTACGTGACGATGGAGATGTGGATCGTCCCGGCGGCCGACCCGCAGGGACGAGCGGGCACGCTGCTGATCGCCGTGGAGACCTCCGAGGTCCTGCGCATGCGGGACTCGCTGGCCGCCCTCGAGAGCCTCTTCACCCAGTCACCCATCGGCCTGGCCACCCTCGGCCCGGACCTGCGGTTTCTGCGGGTCAACGACGCCCTCGCCCGGATGAACGGTGTCTCCGCCGCCGAGCACCTGGGCAAGCGGCTGACCGAGGTGGTGCCCGGCGTCAACGCCACGGCGCTGGAGGCGATGATGCGGCAGGTCCTGGACCGGGGTACGCCCGTCGTCGACGCCCGCCGGACCGGCCGGACCGCCGCCGACCCCGACCGCGACCGGACCTGGTCCTGCTCCTACGCCCCGCTGCTCGACAGCGCCGGCCGCAGACTGGGACTGATCGCCTCCCTCATCGACATCACCGAAGGCCAGCAGGCGCAGATCGAGGCCGAAAGGGCCCAGCACCGCTTCGCCCTGCTCGCCGAGGCCGGCACCCGGATCGGTACCACCCTTGACCTGCGACAGACCGCCGAGGAGGTGGTGCAGCTGCTCGTGCCGCAGCTCGCCGACTCGGCCGACGTACAACTGCTGGAAGAGGTCCTGGAACCGGACGAGGCCGCCGCGTCCACCCACGGCGTCGTCCGCAGGATTGCGGCAGTCTTCCCCGATCCGTCCGCTCCCACGGCGAAACTGGCGCCGGGCATGACGATGCAGATCCCGCCCGGCTCGGTGTACGAGCGGGTCATCGCCGACGGGCTGCCCATGAACCTGTACGAGTCGGACGTCCCGGCGCTGATCACCGACCCCGGCGCCGGCAGACTGCGTGACTACCTCACGACCCTCGGCTCCGCGCGGCTGATCCCCCTGGTCGCGCGCGGCACGGTGCTCGGCGCGGTCGTGGTGACACGGCTCCGTACCCGGGAGCCGTTCGACGAGCAGGACTGCGTACTCGTCGACGAACTCGCCGCGCGCGCGGCGCTGAACATCGACAACGCGCGGATGTACACCAGGCAGCGTGAGGCGGCCCTCACCCTGCAGCGCAGCCTGACGAGCAGCCTTCTGCCCGATGTCACCGGACTCGAACTCACCGGGCGTTACCTCCCCGCGAGCGACCACGAAGTCGGCGGCGACTGGTTCGACGTCATCCCACTGGCGGAAGGCAGAACCGGACTCGTCATCGGGGACGTGATGGGCCACGGGATCCATGCGGCGGCCGTCATGGGACAACTGCGCACAGCAGTACGTACGCTCGCCCGGCACGACATCCCCCCTGACCGGATGCTTCGCTCCCTCGACGCCGTCGTCGCCGACCTGGGGGAGGACGAAATGGCGACCTGCATCTACGCCGTCCACGACCCGGCAACCGCCCAGTGCGTCGTCGCCAGGGCCGGCCACCCGCCGCCGGCCGTGGCCACGGCCGGCGGCGGGGTCACGTTCCTCGACGGCCCGCCGGGCGTGCCCCTGGGCACGGGAGGTCAGGACTTCCGGACCCAGCAGGTGCCGCTGCCCCCCGGCAGCCTGCTCGTCCTGTACACCGACGGACTCATCGAAGCCCGTGACAGCGACCTCGACGAAGGCATGGACCGGCTCGCGCAGGCGCTCAGACACCGTGAACAGCCGCTGGAAGCTCTCTGTGACGGCATCCTCGAACACCTGCTGCCCAGCTCCGCGCAGGACGACGTGGCGGTGCTCCTGGCCCGCACCCTGCGGACGTGAACCCTCGCGTCAGAGCGCTTCGATGTCGAAGAAGTCCAGGAGCTCGGGCTCCGAGGCTCCCGGCGAGCCCGGCAGCGGCTGCTCGGCCCAGATGACCTTGCCCGCCGGTGTGTACCGCGTACCCCACCGCTGGCTGAGCTGCGCCACCAGGAAGAGCCCGCGTCCGCCCTCGTCCGTGGTGGCGGCGTAACGCAGATGCGGCGAGGTACTGCTCCCGTCGGACACCTCACAGGTCAGTGTGCGGTCGCGCAGCAACCGTATCCGGACCGGGGCGGAGCCGTAGCGGATGGCGTTGGTGATCAGCTCGCTGAGGATCAGCTCCGTGCCGAAGGCGAGAGCCGACAGGTCCCATTCATCCAGTTTCTCGACGACGACGGCCCGCATGGCACTGACCGCGCTCGGCTCGAACGGCACATCCCACTCGGCGACGCGGTCCGCGCCCAGCGTCCTCGTCCGCGCGATGAGCAGGGCGACGTCGTCCCGCGGGCGAGTCGGCAGCAGTACGTCGAGAACCGCCCGGCAGCTTTCCTGCGGAGGCCGGTCGGGATGGCTCAGAGCGGTGCGCAGCAGCTCCAGTCCCTTGTCGATGTCACGGGTGCGGTCCTCGATCAGCCCGTCGGTGTAGAGCACCAGCTGGCTGCCCTCGCTCAGGTGCAGCTCCGCGGCCTCGAACGGCATCCCGCCCAGCCCCAGCGGCGGTCCGGTCGGCAGTTGCACGACTTCCACCGTTCCGTCGGGGCTGACCACCAGGGGCGGCGGGTGTCCCGCCCGTGCCATGACGCAGTGCTGGGACACCGGGTCGTAGATGGCGTACAGACAGGTGGCGCCCAGCATGCCGTTGTCGGTGTCGCCGTTCTCGTCCTCGCTGTGGTCGATGCGCTGGACGAGGTCGTCGAGACGGGCGAGCAGCTCGTCGGGCGGCAGGTCGAGGGACGAGAAGTTGTGCACGGCCGTGCGCAGCCGGCCCATGGTGGCCGCGGCGTGCAGTCCGTGGCCGACGACATCACCGACGACGAGAGCGACGCGGCTGCCGGACAGCGGGATCACGTCGAACCAGTCGCCGCCCACCCCGGACTGTGCGGGCAGGTAGTAGTGCGCCACCTCGACGGCGCTCTCCTCCGGCAGGCCGCGCGGCATCAGGCTGCGCTGGAGCGTCACGGCCACGGCGTGCTCGCGGGTGTAGCGGCGGGCGTTGTCGATACTGACAGCGGCCCGCGCGACCAGTTCCTCGGCGAGGGACAGATCGTCGTCGTCGAACGGTTCCTGCTTCTGCGAGCGCCAGAAGTTGACCACTCCCAGCACGAAGCCGCGTCCCTTGAGAGGGGCCGTGATGAGGGAGTGGATGCCGTACTCGACAATGCGCTGCGCCCGTGGCGGGTCCTGGGCGAACCAGCCCGGTGCGTCCGCCAGGTCGGGTACCAGTTCGGCCTGGCCGCTGCCGAGGCCGCGGGCCTGCGGGGTGGAGGGGACGAAGTCGATCAGCTTGCCGCTCGGGTAGAGAGGGTGGTCGTCGCGGATCCCGCTGACTGCCGTGCGGCGGATGTCGGCGCCGGTGACGGTGCCGGTCGGCTCGTCGCCGTGGAGCACCGGGTCCGCCAGATCGACGGTCACGAAGTCCGCGAACCGGGGTACGGCGACATCCGCCAGTTCCTCGGCCGTCCGCACCACGTCGAGCGTGGTACCGATGCCGACACCGGCGTCGTACAGCAGCTTCAGCCGTCTGCGCGCCGCATCGGCCCGGCTGGTGAGGATGCGCATCTCGGTGGAGTCGCGGATGGTGACCGCGGCCCCCTCCGCCTGGCCGTGGGGCTTGGTCGGCCGCTGGTTCACCACCAGCAGCCGGTCTCCGGCCGCGAGGACCTCGTCCGTGGCCACCCGGCCGGACATCAGGAGAGCGGCCATGCGCTGATCGAGCCCGGACAGCTCCCGGATGTGCCGTCCCTCCGCGTCGGCCGGAAGATCGAGCAGCCGCCTGGCCTCGTCGTTGGCGAGCAGCAGCCTGCCCTCGCCGTCGGTGATCAGAACGCCCTCGCGTACGGCGTGCAGGACCGCGTCGTGGTGTTCGTACATACGGGTCATCTCAAGCGTTCCGAGCCCGTGGGTCTGGCGCCGCAACCGCCTGGTGACCAGCGCTGTGCCGATGGTGGCCATGGCCAGGCCGGCCGCGCTGACTCCGAGGATGACCGGGAGCTGCCGGTCGACCAGACCGGTGACGTTCTCCACCGTGAGACCGGCCGACACCAGTGCCACGACCCGGCCGCCGGAGGTCACCGGGACGATGGCCTGGATCTCGCGGCCGAGGGGCCCTCGTACGCTCTCGGTGTGCACCTGGCCTGCCAGGGAGGGCTCGATCGTGCCGACGAACCGCTTGCCGATGCGGTCGGGCTGGGGGTGCGTGTAGCGGATTCCGCGGGTGTCCATCACCACGATGAAGTCGACGCCCGCGCTTCTGCGCGTCTCTTCCGTGAGCGGCTGGAGGATCCTGGACGGATCGGGGGCCCTGAGCGCCTCGCGGAGCCCGAGCGAGTGGGCGAATGTCTCCGCGACCGCCACCGACCGGGTACGGGCCTCACGATCGCTGTCGTAGCGCGACTGGAGCACCAGGGCCAGCACGGCACCGGCGGCGAGCAGCACCACGACCGCCACCTGGAGGACGAAGACCTGTCCGGCGACGCTTCGGCGGCGCTTCCTGGCTAGTGAACGCACCAACGCGCCCGGCACGGGTTGAAACGATCGACCACGTTGTCATTTGTAGCACCGGTCGGCCGTCGGGGGGCGGGCGAGAACAGGACGGCCGCCTCGGCAGCGCGCGGTTCAGCAGCCGAGTCGGCGGGTGGGTCAGCGGCTGGGTTACGGCGTCACGATGCGCTCGACCGCGGCCGTGACGAGTTGATCGCGCTCGGCCTCGGAGAACACTCCCGGCAGGGTGAGCTGTTCGACGATGAGCCAGTTGAACGCCAGGTACAGCAGCCGGACCGAGGTCGCGTCGCCGGGCAGGCCGGAAGCCTCGTGATAGGCCACGTTGGCGTCGACGTCGGCACGCACGCGCTCGGTCAGCACCGCGCGCAGCTCGGGGCGCCGGGTGGCCTCCAGGCGCAGTTCGAGCAGCGCCAGATAGCCGGTCCGGAAGGCAGTGACCCGGCCGACCACCTCGCGCATGAGCAGCGCGTACGTCTCCCGGTCCGGTGCGCTCGCCCGCTGACGCGCGATGGTCTCCTCGTCGGGCTGGAGCCGCTCGTAGACACGGGCGCCCGCCTGGGTGAGCAGGTCGTCGCGGTTGGCGAAGTAGTTGGAGGCGGTTCCGGTGGGCACGGCTGCCTCGATGTCCACCGCCCGGAAGGTCAGACCTCGGGCACCCTCCTTGGCCAGTACTTCGATGGCGGCGTCGACGAGGGCCGCCCTTCGCTCGTCGTTCCTGCGCACCATGGGGAAGTACTCCGCTCGTTGCACTACGCACAGACCACTGCAAGCATAGTGCTTCAACGGCGGCGGGCGAGCACCCCGAACAGTGGCGTGCGAGCACCTCGAACAGTCCACCAATACGCGCGGCCGCCCCCGCCCCCGGGCTGCAATGGACGGGTGACCGCGCCCCCGGACGACTGCCTCGCGCGCAATGAGTGGATCTGCGGCGAATACCTCTCGACGCGCAGCGAGATCCTTCTGGACGCGGTCGCGCAGCACCTCCAGCTGACCGTCGTCTCCGTCCTCCTGGGCCTCGTGCTCGCCGTTCCCCTCGCCATCGCCGCACGCCGCAAGCGCTGGGCGGCGGGACCCGTGCTGGGAGTGACGACCGTCCTCTACACCATTCCGTCGCTCGCGATGTTCTCGCTGCTGCTGCCGGTGTACGGCCTCTCCGCCTCGCTCGTCGTCGCAGGGCTCGTGCTCTATTCGCTCACCCTGCTCGTACGCAACATCCTCGCCGGACTGCGGGCCGTGCCCGAGGAGACCCGGCAGGCCGCCCGCGGCATGGGCTACGGGCAGGTCAGGCTGCTGCTCGCCGTCGAGCTCCCCCTCGCGCTCCCCGCCGCCATGGCCGGCCTGCGCATCGCCACGGTCTCCGCCGTCTCGCTCGTCACCATCGGCGCGATCGTCGGCCACGGCGGCCTCGGAAACCTCATCTACACCGGCATGAACACGTACTTCAAGGCCCAGGTCCTCACCGCGTCCGTCCTGTGCGTCGTCATCGCCGTCGCCGCCGACCTCCTGCTGCTCGGCGTCCAGCGGCTGCTCACCCCCTGGTTGCGGGAGTCGCGCGCGTGAACATCCTCTCCGAGGCCTGGGACTGGCTCACCAACTCCGCCAACTGGTCGGGCGAAAGCGGCGTCTGGAGCCGGCTCGGCGAGCATCTCTTCCTCACCGTCGTCTGCCTGCTGATCAGCTGCCTGATCGCACTCCCCGTCGCACTCGTACTCGGCCACCTCGGCAAGGGCGGCGCGCTCGCCGTCAACATCTCCAACGTCGGCCGCGCCGTGCCGACCTTCGCCGTCCTCGTGCTCCTGCTGCTCACTCCCATCGGCGAGTACGGCGACTGGCCGACGATCATCGCGCTGGTCCTCTTCGCCGTACCGCCGCTCCTCACCAACGCGTACGTCGGCATGCGCGGCGTCGACCGCGACATCGTCCGGGCGGCCCGGGGGATGGGCATGACGGGCGGCCAGCTGCTGTGGCGCGTCGAGCTTCCGCTCGCGCTGCCGCTGATCCTCACCGGGGTGCGGATCGCGGCCGTGCAGCTGGTCGCGACCGCGACCATCGCGGCGCTGGCGGGCGGCGGCGGCCTCGGGCGGATCATCACCGCGGGCTTCAATCTCGCGAGCACGCCGCAGGTGGTCGCGGGCGCCGTGCTGGTCGCGGTCTTTGCGCTGCTGGTGGAGGCGCTGTTCGAGATCGGGCAGCGGCTCGCTCCGCAGTGCTCGAAGGGCGGCATGCGATGAGACCCGCCGCCCGGGCCGCCGCTGTTACGTTCCTCCTCACCGCCACCGCCTGCACCACAGGACCCTCGCTGGAGGACCAGGGAGAGGTCACCGCCCCGCCCGGCGACAGCCGCAACCTGACCATCGGATCGGCGGGCTTCACCGAGAGCGACCTGCTCGCCCAGATGTACGCCCTGCTGCTCGGCCGGGCCGGATACGGGACGACGATCCTCTCCGTCACCAACCGGGAGCTGTACGAACCCGCCCTGGAAAGCGGCCAGATCGACGTCGTCCCCGAATACGCCGCCACCTTCGCGGACTGGCTGAACGCCAAGGCCGACGGCCCCGAAGCCCGGCCCGTCGGCTCACCCGACCTGGGCACCACCATGACCGCCCTGCGCAAGCTCGCCACCCCGCGCGGCCTCACCGTCCTCGCCCCGGGCAGGGCCGTCGACCAGAACGCCTTCGCCGTCACCCGTGCGTACGCCGCGAAGTACCGCCTGAAGACCCTCACCGACCTCGGAAAATCGGCGCAGCCCGTGCGCCTCGTGGCGGGCGACGAGTGCGTGAAGCGCCCGTACTGCGAGCCCGGCCTGGAGAAGACGTACGGCATCGACATCACCGCCGTCGACCCCAAGGGCGTCGGCACGACCCCGGCGAAGCAGGCCGTCCAGAGCGGTCAGGACCAGATGCTGCTCACCACGACCACCGACGCGACCCTCGACGACTTCGGCCTGGTGCTGCTGGCGGACGACAAAAACCTCCAGAACGCCGACTACATCGTGCCCGTGGTGAACAGGTCGCGGGCAGGGTCCGCCGGGGTCGCGGCCGCGCTGGACAAGCTCAACACCGTACTGACGACGAAAGACCTGGCGTCCCTCAACGAGCAGGTGGACAGCTGGCGCAGGCTGCCCGAAGACGTCGCCAGGGGCTACCTGGAGTCCAAGAAGCTGATCACGGCGTCGTAGACGTCGAGCCGGCCGCACATCCCGAACCTGCCGTGCGCGGCGGGCTGTTCGGCGTATACGGCCGCCTGCGCCAGGCACCCGCAGTCGCCGTCGTTGACGAGTCGGTGGATGGTGCCGGGCGTGAACCAGGCCGGCGTGCCCTCGGCGAGGGATGTCTCGTGGAAGCCGGATGCGGTGAGGGGTCTGGACCGTGCCCCGGCCGCCGGTCACCAAGTACCTTTCGGAACACGTGAGATGGAGATGGTGCGTGCCGCCGCGCAGCCCGTCGGGGGAGGGCCAGTCGTACACCCGCAGCAGCGAGATGCCGATGCCGCCGGGCAGCCCTTCGTATCCGCTCGGCACGGAGCCTCCTTGAGTGCGGCCAGCGCTTTCTCGCTGCGGAACCTGGAGTCCGCGCGCCAGGCCGGTCAATAGCCCTACGCGTCCGCGACCGAGTCGAAGTCCACCTGACCGCGCGGCACGCCCTGCGCGTCCGCGTCGACCGAGCGGCGCAGCGCCTCGTGGAGCTTCGCCGGAGTGAGTACGCCGACGAACTTCGCGCCGTCGAGTACCGCCACCCACCCCGCGTCGTGCTGCAGCATCTCGCTGAACGCCTGCTTGAGCGGCGCCCCCACCGGAACCCAGGCGTCCATCCGTCGGGCCAGATCGCCGACTTCGGCGCCCTGCCCCGCGAAGGCGAGTTCGTCGGCGGACACCCAGCCGTGCAGGTCACCGCCGTCGGTGAGGACGACGGCCCACCGGGCGCCCTCGGAGCGCAGCCCGGCCGCCGCCGTCTGCGCCGCCTCGTCGAGCCGGGCCACCGGCGGCTGCTCCAGGTCGTCGGCCTCGATCTCGGTGACGGACAGCCGCTTCAGGCCCCGGTCCGCGCCCACGAACTGCGCCACATAGGGGGTCGCGGGCGTGCCCAGCACTGTGCCCGGGGTGTCGAACTGCTCGATGAGCCCCTCCCCGTACACCGCGATACGGTCGCCCATCCGCACCGCTTCCTCGATGTCGTGCGTGACCAGCAGTACCGTCTTGCGGACCGTCGCCTGAAGGCCGAGGAACTCGTCCTGGAGACGCTCGCGCACCACCGGGTCGACCGCTCCGAAGGGTTCGTCCATCAGGAGTACGGGCGGGTCGGCCGCCAGCGCACGGGCGACGCCGACCCGCTGGCGCTGGCCGCCGGACAGCTGGTCCGGGTAGCGCGAGCCGTACACGGACGGATCGAGCCCGACCAGGTCGAGCAGCTCGGCCGCCCGCTGCCTCGCCTTCGGCTTCTTCCAGCCGGTCAGGAACGGGACGGTGGCGGTGTTGTCGAGGATCGTGCGGTGCGGGAAGAGGCCGACCTGCTGGATGACGTATCCGATACGGCGGCGCAGCTTGACGGGGTCGACGCCCGCGATGTCTTCGCCGTTCATGAGGATCCGGCCCGAGGTGGGCTCGATCAGCCGGTTCACCATCATCATCGTGGTCGTCTTGCCGCAGCCGGAAGGGCCGACCAGGGTGACCAGCTCGCCCTCCGCCACCTCGAAGGACAGGTCGTGGACGGCCGTGGTGCCGTCCGGGTAGACCTTACTGACCTGCTCGAACCGGATCATGTACGCCACGCTAGAAGCGGCGGGGGCCGGGCGCACACCGGCCGCGACTGTACGAGTCACCACACATGGACCGCTTCGCCGCCTATTATCCTGCGCGCATGACGACCGATCCGGCACAGCCGATTGAGCAGCTTCAACTTCAACCGATGCCCTCCGACTGGCAGTGTGCCCTGGCCGTGGTGGCGCACCCGGACGACCTCGAATACGGGTGCGCCGGAGCCATCGCGGGATGGACCGACGGCGGCCGCGAAGTGACGTATCTGCTCGCCACTCGCGGTGAGGCCGGGATCGACGGGCTGGAGCCCGCCAAGTGCGGGCCGCTGCGCGAGCAGGAGCAGCGGGCCAGTGCGGCGGTCGTCGGCGTGAGCGCGGTCGAGTTCCTCGACCACAAGGACGGCGTGATCGAGTACGGGATCGGGCTGCGCCGCGACATCGCCGCCGCCGTCCGCAAGCACCGCCCCGAGCTCGTCATCACCCTCAACCACCGCGACACGTGGGGCGGCATCGCGTGGAACACCCCCGACCACCGGGCCGTCGGCCGCGCCGTTCTCGACGCGGCCGGGGACGCCGGGAACCGGTGGATCTTCCCCGAGCTCACCGAGCAGGGCCTCGCACCGTGGGACGGGGTGCGCTGGGTCGCGGTCGCGGGCTCCGCCACGCCGACGCACGCGGTGGACGCGACGCCGGGGCTTGAGCGGGGCGTGCAGTCCCTGCTCGAACACCGGGCCTACATCGAGGCGTTGACGGACGAGGACCCCGAGGCGTATTGCCGCGCTTTCCTGAGCCGGCATGCGCAGGCGGCGGCGCCGCGTTTCGGTGGAACGCCTGCTGTCACGTTCGAGGTCTTCAGCCGCTGAGCCCCGGCCCGTACCCTTCCTGACGCATAGTCAGGAGTGGGGGAGGGGTGCGGTGCTGTGATCGACACCATTGGCACGGAGGTCGCCGAGGGTGAGGAGCGGATGCGCCTCGATATCGAGGACGGCATCGGCGTCCTCACCCTCTGCCGGCCGGACAGGCTCAACGCCTGGAGCTGGGAGTCGACGCGTCAGCTCGGCCTCATGGCGGACCGTGTCCGCTTCGACGACACGGTGAGAGTGGTGCTGCTGCGGGCGGGGGGACGGGCCTTCTGCGCGGGCATCGACGTCACGGCGCCCGGTGGCGGGATCACGGGCCGCTCCGGGGCCGAGCGGACACGTAATTACTACGAAGGCATCCGCTGGGCACACGAAAGGTTCGCCGCCTTCGCCCGTCTCCCGCAGCCCGTCGTGGCCGCCGTGCAGGGTTACTGCCTGGGCTTCGGCTTCGAGCTGGCCCTCATGGCGGACTTGCGGATCGCCGCGGACGACGCGGTCTTCGCACTGCCCGAGGCGCAGCTCGGGGTCGCGGTCGACGCGGGCGGCGATTTGCGGATCGCGCGGGAGGCGGGGGCCGGCTGGGCGAAGTACCTTGCGCTGACCGGGCGGCGTATCGACGTGGCGAAGGCGGAACGCCTGGGGCTCGTGCAGGAGGTCGTACCGGTGGGCGAACTGGCCGCCGCCGCACAGGCGACGGCGGCCGGGATCGCGGCGAACGCGCCGCTCGCGGTCCAGGGCATCAAGCGTTCTGTCGACGCTTATGCGGACGCGGCGATGGCGGGGGCGCTGGAGCGGACGGCGATGACGGCGGCGCTCACGCTGACGTCGGAGGATGCGCGGGAGGGGTACGCGGCGAAGGCGGCTCGCCGCAGCGCGGATTTCGGGGGGAGGTAGAGGCTGGCCGGCCCTGCGGGGCGGAACAGCCGCCCGCAGGGCCACCCGCGCCGCAGGGCCACCCCCGCTACCCCACACCCCCGAACGCCCCCCTCCCCAACTGCTCCCGCACCGGCACCACCGGCGCGCTCACCACACTCCGCCGCTGCCAGTTCGCACCGTCGACCACCAGCGTGTGGCCGGTGATGAATCTGGCGTACGGCGACGCGAGGAACGTTGCCGCCCAGCCCACCTCTCGCGGCTGCCCGACTCTCAGGGCCGGCTGCCGCGCATCCTTCTCCGGTACCCCGTCGAGCGGGCCGCGTATGGCCTCCGTCATGTCGTCGTGCGGGACGAGGCCCGGCACCAGGCCGTTGACCTGGATGCCGTACGGGCCCCACTCGACGGCCAGCGTCTCGACGAGGCTCTGTACGCCCGCCTTGGCAGCCGCACTGTGCGCGAAGCCCGGGCCGCCCGTCCACGCGTACGAGGCACCCACACTGACGATCGAACCCGGCGTCCGGGCTGCGAGATGGCGGCGGGCGAACTCGCGCGTCATGAACCACGTTCCGGTGAGCGTGATGTCCACGACCGAGCGCCACGCGTTCGGCGACATGTCCTCTGCGGGCACAGGGAAGTTGGCCGCCGCGTTGTTGACCAGGACGTCCGGCAGGCCGTACGCCGCCTCGGCCGCTTCGAAGACCTCGGTGATCCGCTCCGGGTCCCGGATGTCGCACACCGCGGCCATGACCCGGCCCCCGCCGCCGATCGCGGCCAGTTCCTCCCGGGCCGGCAGCAGATGCTCCGAGCTGCGGCTCGCGATCACCAGATCCGCACCGAGTCGCGCGAACTCCGCCGCGATCGCCTTGCCGAGCCCCGTCCCGCCGCCCGTCACCAGCACGGTGCTGCCCTCGTACGTGCCGGGCGGCAGCGCGCTCGCGCCCGTCGGCGGAGGGCCGGGAAGGCCGGAGGCCGTTCCCGTCGTCTTCTTCCGCTCTGTCATGGCCGCATCGATACAGCTATCCGCCGCAAAGCTGAATGGCAAAGGGGAACTTATTGAAATGTCCTATTTGGCGTAGCGCGCCATTGACAGTCTGTCAGGTCCCTGGTGGATTCTGTGCGTTGTGATGCGCGAATGCCCACGGTGTTCAACGGGACTTCTGGAGGACGTGTGACGCTCCGCCTGCGCCGCCTCGCCATGCTCGCTACCGCTCTCTCGCTCGTACTCGGTGTTCCTGCCGTCGGGGCCGCCGCCGGCCCGGCGGAAGGCGGCGTCCGAAGATCCGACCCCGTGATAACCCCGACTCCGCAGGACCTCACGCAACGCGCGGACCAGGCCGTTCTCACGCGCACCGTGACGCTCATCGCCGGCGCCGGGGCCGACCCCGCGGCCATCGGTGTGACCCGGCAGGCGCTGCTCGACGCGGGCGTGGACAGCGTCGTACACGGTGAACGTCCCGTCGAGGGCAGGCTCAGCGTGTACGTCGGCGGCGCGGCGGAGACCCCGCAGACCGCGGGCGCACTGGCCGCCCTCGGCATCGAAGGCCCCGTGGAACTTCCGGCCGAGGGCTACGTCCTGGGCATCGGCGAGCGCCGCATCGCACTCGCGGGCAAGGACGCCGTCGGTACGTACTACGCGGCCCAGTCGCTGCGCCAAGTGCTGCCTCGACGCGACCGTCCCGGAGGGAAGGCCGGGGGCATCGAGGTCCGCGACTGGCCGGGCACCGCGACGCGCGGTGTCATCGAGGGTTTCTACGGCATCCCGTGGACCCACGCCGCACGCCTGGACCAGCTCGACTTCTACGGCGAGCACAAGATGAACATCTACGTCTACTCGCCGAAGGACGACCCGTATCTCCGCGAGAGGTGGCGGGAGCCCTATCCCGCCGCCCAGCTCGCGAAGATGAAGGAGCTCGTCGACCGCGCCCGCGCCCGCCACGTCGAGTTCACTTACGCGCTGTCGCCCGGACTCTCCGTCTGCTATAGCTCCGAGGCCGACATCAAGGCGCTGACCGACAAGTTCCGGACAGTCTGGGAGCTCGGCATCCGCACGTACGCCGTCCCGCTCGACGACATCAGTTACACCAAGTGGAACTGCCAGGCCGACCAGGACAGGTGGGGTACGGGAGCGGCTGCCGCGGGAGCCGCCCAGGCGTACCTCCTGAACCGGGTCAACCGGGACTTCATCGCCACCCACCCGGGCGCCGCGCCCCTCCAGATGGTGCCGACGGAGTACTACAACGTCACCCCGTCCCCGTACAAGAACACCCTCGCCGAGTACCTCGACGACGACGTGGTGGTCGAATGGACCGGTGTCGGCGTCATCGCGCCGGTGATCACGGTGTCGCAGGCGATGGCAGCGCGTGATGTGTTCGCCCACCCGATACTGCTCTGGGACAACTACCCGGTGAACGACTACGTCACCAACCGGATACTGCTCGGCCCGTACAACGGCCGGGAGACAGGGATGCCCGCGCAGCTCGGAGCCGGTATCACCGCGAACCCGATGAACCAGGCGTACGTCTCCAAGATCCCGCTGATGACGGTCGCCGACTACACGTGGAACGACGACGCCTACGACCCGCTCAGGTCCTGGCAGACGGCCATCTCCCAGTACGCGGACGGAGACGCGAGGACGGAGAAGGCCCTGCGGATCTTCTCCGACGTCAACTACAGCTCCCGCATCAATGCGCAGCAGGCGCCCGACCTGGCGGCCCACATCGACCGGTTCTGGCAGTCGGGAGACGAAGAGGAGCTGGACGAAGCGCTGGAAGACCTCCAGCTGTCCCCCGACGTGCTGCGCGAGCGCATTTCCGAGCGGGAGTTCATTACCGAAAGCGAGCCCTGGCTCGACGCGGCCGAGGCCTGGGGCGTCGCGACCCGCGCCGCGCTGCGACTGGTCGGCGAGGCGCGCGACGGCGAGGGCGCCGACGCGTGGAAGCTGCGGCAGCGGCTGCCCGGGCTCGTCGCCACGGCGAAGTCCTTCACCTACACCGACCTGGACGGGCGCAGGATTCCGGTGGTCGTGGGTGACGGCGTGCTCGACAAGTTCATCGAGGACGCGGCCGCCGAGCACGACCGGCTGCTCGGCGTGACCGGCAGCGTCAAGGGCCTCACCAGCCTGGGTACGTACCAGGGCAACGTGATCTCGCGGATGCTCGACGGCGACGACTCGACGTACTTCTGGAGCAGCCGCGCGGTGAGGGCGGGCGACCATGTGACGGTCGACCTGCGCAAGGAGCGCGAGATCGGCGAGATCAGTCTCGCCATGGCCAAGCCGGGGAGCGTCAACGACTACCTGCGCCAAGGAGTGCTGGAGTACTCGTCCGACGGGACCAGCTGGGAGCAGCTCGGCGCCTTCTCCGGTACGCCGACCGTGGACGCGACGGCTCCGGCCGGGACGAAGGCGCGCTATGTACGGGCGCGGGCGACGGCCGGCCAGACGAACTGGCTGGTGGTGCGGGAATTCAGCGTCGAGACGCTGGACGCGGCGGTGTCCGGCGGCCCGCCCGCTGCGACCGGCAGCAGCCTGCGGGCCGCGGCCGACGGGGACGTCGGGACCGCCTACCGGGCGGCGCGCGCGTCCGAGCCCGGCGAGGCGCTCCAGGTGGCGCTGGGCGGGGTTCGGGCGGTGAAGTCCGTGACGGTGCTCCAGCCGGAGGGCGGGGCGGCGCGGGCGGCGGTACAGGTGCGGGGGGAGGATGGTGCGTGGCGTACGGTCGGCCAACTCCGCAGGGCCTATGGGGAGTTCAGGGTTGGGGGAGCGCCGGTCTCTGATGTGCGGCTGCTCTGGGCGGCGGGTACGGGTGCGCCGGTGATCGCGGAGGTGGTTGTGCGGTAGGTGCCGCCTGCGGCGCATTCCCCTACCCGCCCCTTTCCCGGCTGTGACATTTTGCGGCTGCCGCCGCGTGGGGGCTCCGCCCCAGACCCCGCGCCTCGGGGCGTCCGGGGGTCTGGGAGCTTGCCCCCGGTTCGGGAAGGGGCGAGTAGGGAAAGATCGTTCGCGGTAACCCGGAGCTGCCTGGCCTGCAGGTGTTCCATTCATGGCAAGCGACCGCTTAGTATGCGCCGAGCGGGTACTGCCTACGGTGTTGTGGAGGACCTCAGATGCAGGCATGGCGTGTATACGAGAACGGTGAGCCGAGCGAGGTGATGCGGCTCGACGAGGTCGAAAAACCCACGCCGGGCGAAGGGCAGCTCCTCCTCAAGGTGCTGGCCGCGAACATCAACTTCCCCGACGCCCTGCTCTGCCGCGGCCAGTACCAGGTCCGGCCGCCCCTCCCCTTCACCCCCGGCGTCGAGATCTGCGGCGAGACCGAGGACGGCCGCCGCGTGATCGCCAACCCGGCGCTGCCGCGCGGCGGTTTCGCCGAGTACGTCGCCGTGGACGCGGCCACCGTGCTGCCCGCCCCCGATGCGCTGGACGACGCTGAGGCGGCCGCCTTGCACATCGGTTACCAGACGGGCTGGTTCGGGCTGCACCGCAGGGCGCACCTCAAGGCGGGCGAAACTCTGCTCGTGCACGCCGCCGCCGGCGGTGTCGGCAGCGCCGCCGTACAGCTCGGCAAGGCGGCGGGCGCCACCGTCATCGGTGTCGTCGGCGGCCCCGACAAGGCACGCATCGCCCGCGAACTCGGCTGTGACCTGGTCATCGACCGGCGCAGCGAGGACATCGTGGCCAAGGTCAAGGAGGCCACCGGCGGGCGCGGCGCCGATGTCGTCTACGACCCCGTGGGCGGCGAGGCGTACGCCAAGTCGGTGAAGTGCATCGCCTTCGAGGGCCGCATCGTGATCGTCGGCTTTGCCAGCGGCGCGATCCCCTCGCCCGGGCTCAACCACGCCCTGGTCAAGAACTACTCGATCGTCGGCCTGCACTGGGGCCTCTACAACACCAAGGACCCGGCCGCGATCCTCGCCTGCCACCAGGAGCTGACCAGGCTGGCCGCCGAAGGCGCCATCAAGCCGCTGGTCAGCGAGCGCGTGGCCATGAAGGACGCGGCGGACGCCGTCCAGCGCGTCGCCGACGGCACGACCACGGGACGCGTGGTCGTCGTACCGGAAGGGCCGACCCGATGACCGACACGCCGGACAAGCTCACCGACGCCGCCGAAGTGCGCCGCCTCACCAGGGAGTTGCTGGCCGCACACCCGTCGGCCACCACGGACCGTACGGACTTCCTCAAGGCCCGCTTCGACGCCGGACTCGCCTGGGTGCACTACCCCGAAGGGCTCGGCGGACTCGGAGTGTCCCGCTCCCTCCAGGCCGTAGTGGACGCGGAGCTGGAAGCGGCGGGCGCGCCCGACAACGACCCGCGGCGCATCGGCATCGGCCTCGGCATGGCCGCGCCGACCATCCTGCGCTTCGGTACGGACGAGCAGAAGCAGAGCCTGCTGCGGCCGCTGTGGGTCGGCGAGGAGGTGTGGTGCCAGCTGTTCAGCGAGCCGGGCGCGGGCTCAGACCTCGCGGCGCTCGGGACGCGGGCGGTACGTGACGGTGGGGGAGGATGGGTCGTCAACGGGCAGAAGGTCTGGACGTCCAGCGCCCATGTGGCCCGCTGGGCCATCCTCATCGCCCGCACCGATCCCGACCTGCCCAAGCACCAGGGCATCACGTACTTCCTGTGCGACATGACCGACCCCGGCGTCGAGGTCAGGCCGCTGCGCCAGATCACCGGTGAGGCCGAGTTCAACGAGGTCTTCCTCACCGACGTACGCATCCCGGACAGCCGCCGTCTCGGCGCCGTCGGCGAGGGCTGGAAGGTCGCGCAGACCACCCTCATGAACGAGCGCGTCTCGATCGGCGGCTCCCGCATCCCGCGCGAGGGCGGCATGATCGGCCCCGTCGCGAACACCTGGCGCGAACGCCCCGAACTGCGCACCCACGACCTGCACCAGCGCCTGCTCGACCTCTGGATCGAGGCGGAGGTCGCACGCCTCGCCGGTGAGCGGCTGCGCCAGCAGCTCGTGGCCGGACAGCCGGGCCCCGAGGGCTCCGGTATGAAGCTGGCCTTCGCCCGCCTCAACCAGGAGATCAGCGGCCTGGAGGTGGAACTGCGCGGCGAGGAAGGGATGTTGTACGACGACTGGACCATGCGCCGCCCCGAACTTGTCGACTTCACCGGACGCGACGCCGGCTACCGCTACTTGCGCTCCAAGGGCAACAGCATCGAGGGCGGTACGAGCGAGGTGCTGCTGAACATCGTCGCCGAACGCGTGCTCGGCCTCCCGACAGAGCCGCGCAGCGACAAGGACATCGCCTGGAAGGACCTGGCTCGATGAGCGATCTGCTGTACTCCGAGGCCGAGAACGACCTGCGCGCAGCCGTACGGTCCCTGCTCGCCGACCGCTGCGACGCCCCGGCCGTCCTCGCCCGCGTCGAGTCGGACACCCCGTACGACCAGCGGTTGTGGGCCTCCCTCGCCACCGAAATGGGCTTGGCCGGGCTGCTTGTGCCCGAGAAGCTGGGCGGCCAGGGCGCCACACACCGCGAGGCCGCGGTGGTGCTGGAGGAGCTGGGCCGCAGCGTCGCCCCGGCGCCGTACCTCACGAGCGCCGTCATCGCCACCGAGACGCTGCTGGCCTGCGACACGCAGGACGAGACCGTGGCGGAGCTGTTGGGCGCGCTGGCCGGCGGCCGTACGGTCGCGGTGCTCGCCGTCCCGCTGTCCGCCGCCCCGGGCGCCGCGCTCTCCGGCACGGTACGGGCGGACGGCAACGGCCTGCTCGTGGGCCGTATCACTGGCGTCGCCGACGCGGCCGCCGCCACGGTGCTGCTCGTACCGGCGCAGGACGGTCTCTACGCGGTGGAGACGGGGGCGGACGGCGTGAGCGTGGACGCCCTCACTCCGCTGGACCTGACCCGGCCGCTCGCCGCCGTCAACCTCGAAGGGGCGCGCGGCCGCCGGCTCGCCGCCTCGGCCGATGCTCCGGTACGCCGCGGGCTGCTCGCCGGGGCCGGACTGCTCGCGTCCGAGCAGCTGGGGGTTGCGGAGTGGTGCCTGGAGGAGGTCGTCCGCTACACGCGCGACCGCAAGCAGTTCAACCGCCCGGTCGGCTCGTTCCAGGCGCTCAAGCACCGCATGGCGCAGCTGTGGCTGCAGGTCGTCTCGGCGCGGGCCGCCGCCCGTAACGCCGCCGACGCCCTGGCCACCGGCGCCACAGACGCGCCGCTCGCGGTCGCGCTCGCGCAGGCGTACTGCTCGCGGGTCGCGGTGCGGGCGGCCGAGGAGTGCGTACAGCTGCACGGCGGCATCGGGATGACGTGGGAGCACCCGGCGCACCTGTACCTCAAGCGGGCCAAGTCCGATGAGATCGTGCTGGGTTCGCCCGGGCGGCACAAGGAGGCCATCGCCGACCTCGTTGACCTGCGAGGACCTCGGTAAGGGGCACGTCCTGGAGCACCCCTCTACATGCTGTTTAATTGCGACCGATTCGCAATAACAGTTGATCTTTATTAGGGGTGTGGGGAGCCATGCTGTCCCGATCGATACGTGGGGCGGCCGCCGCGACGCTGGCCGGAACGCTGGCCATCACCGCGGCGGCCTGCTCGAATCCGGGCGGGAGCGCCGCCGGACACGGGGCCGGGGATTCGGCGGTCGTCGGCATCGCGTACGAGCCCGAGACGCTCAGTCCTCTCCTCGGCTACGGCAAGGACGGCAACTCCAAGATCTTCGACGGGCTGCTCACCTTCGACGAGGAGATGACGCTCAAGCCCGCGCTCGCCGCCGAGCTGCCGGAAGTCGGCGACGACGGCCGGACGTACACGTACACCCTGCGCCAGGGCGTGAAGTTCAGCGACGGCAAGCCCTTCACGTCCAAGGACGTGGTCTTCACCTACAAGACCATCCTCGACAAGAAGACCAACAACGCCTCCAAGACCGAGCTCGACGCGGTCAAGGACGTCCGGGCCGAGGGCGACCACAAGGTCGTCTTCACGCTCAAGTACCCGTACGCGCCGTTCGCCGAGCGCACCGTTCTGCCGATCGCCCCCGAGCACGTCGCGGGCCGCCAGGACGTCAACAGCGGCGCGTTCGCCACCGAGCCGGTCGGCACCGGACCGTACATCCTCACCGGCTGGTCCAAGGGCGAGAAGCTCAGCTTCAAGGCCAACCCCGGTTACTGGGGCGGCGAGCCGAAGGTGAAGAAGTTCACCATGGCGATCATCAAGGACGACGACGTGCGCGCCACGCGGCTGCGCGCCGGCGACCTCGACGGGGCCGTCCTGCCGCCCAACCTGGCCAATACCTTCAAGGATGACAGCGGCAGGACCACGTACGCCGCCAGGTCCTTCGACTACCGCACCGTGACGCTGCCGACCCACAACAAGGTCGCGGGCGACACGGACGTACGGCGGGCCCTCGACGTCGCCGTCGACCGCCAGGCCATGGTCGACCGGATCCTCGAAGGCGCGGGCAAGCCGGCGTACGGTCCCGTCCCGACCGACAGCCCCTGGTTCGCCAAGGGCACCGAGCGCACGCACGACCTCGCCAGGGCGAAGAAGATCCTCGACGAGGCGGGCTGGAAGGCGGGCGCCGACGGCATCCGCGTCAAGGACGGCGTACGCGCCGAGTTCCCGCTCTGGTACCTGTCCGGCGACAAGCTCCGCCAGGACCACGCCCTCGCCTACGCGTCCGACTCGAAGAAGGCCGGCATCAGCATCAAGACCCAGGCGGGCACCTGGGAGGTCATCATGCCGCGCATGAAGCACGACGCGGTCCTCGCGGGCGGCGGAGCGCCCGGCGACCCGGACTTCGACCAGTACGCGCTGCTCCAGTCCTCCCTCGCGGGCGACGCCTTCAACAACATGGCCCGGTACGACAACCCGGCCGTCGACAAGGCGCTCGAAGACGGCCGCCGGAGCGGTGAGACGGCCGATCGCAAGGCCGCGTACGACACCATCCAGCACGAGCTCGTGAAGAACCCGGGCTACACCTTCCTCACCCACATCGACCACCTGTACGTCGTCGACGACAAGTGGTCCGGGCTGACGACGCAGACCGAGCCGCACGACCACGGCCTGGCCTCCGGCCCGTGGTGGAACGTCGAGGACTGGACGCCGAAGAAGTGACACACCCGAGCCGGAAGCTCCCCTGGGGGCCGATGGCGAGGATGACGGGGCGGCGGATCCTGTTCGCCGTGCCCGTCCTGCTGGTGGTGACCTTCGGCGTCTTCGCCGTCGCCGCCGCCTCGCCCTTCGACCCCGTCAAGGCATACGCGGGCACCGCGGGCCTCACCGCCTCGCAGGAAAACCTCGACCAGCTCCGCGCCAACCTCGGCGTGGACCAGCCGCTCGTCGGACGCTGGTGGCACTGGCTGACCTCGGCGGTCACCGGAGACCTCGGCGACTCGGGTGTGATGCGCCGGCCGGTCGCCGACGTCATCGCCGAACGCCTGGGCTGGTCCGTCCTCCTGGCCGTGGCCGCGTTCGTCGTCGCGATCCTGCTCGGTACGACGCTGGGCGTGCTGGCCGCGCGCAGGCAGGGCGGCCGGCTGGACCGGGCGGCGAGCTCGGCGGCGTACACCCTGGAGGCGGCGCCCGCGTTCTGGCTGGGCCTGCTGGCCATGTGGCTGTTCGCCCTGAAGCTGGGCGTCCTGCCGGCCGGCGGCCTCACCGACACCGCCAGCGACGTCGTCACCTTCGGCCAGGTCGCCTCGCACCTGGTGCTGCCCGCGGCGGTCCTCGGGGTCTCCCAACTTCCCTGGTTCTTCCTGTACGTCCGCCAAGGCGTCGCCGACGCGCTGGAAGAGGACCCGGTGCGCGGGGCGCGATCGCGTGGCCTCAGCGAACGCACGGTCCTGCTCGGCCACGCCCTGCGCTCCGGAATGCTGCCGATGCTCACACTCGTCGGCTCGCGCGTGCCCGAACTCATCACGGGCGCGCTGCTCGTCGAGACGGTCTTCAGCTGGCCGGGCATAGCGGCGGCGACGGTGCAGGCGGCCACTGCCGTCGACTTCCCCCTGCTGGCAGCGCTGACCGTGCTGGCCACGGTGGCGGTGCTCGCCGGAAACCTCCTCTCCGACGTGCTGTACGGACTGGCGGACCCGAGGGTGGGCTTCGATGGCTGAACCCACCGCATGGCGCTCCCACGGCCGCACCCGCCGCTCGACCCGCACGATCCGCGTCCGTACGTCTGCGCTGATCGTGGCGGCGGTGGTCCTGGCGGTCCTGGTCGTACCGCCACTGGCCGACCTCGACCAGCAGGCCGTCGACTTGTCGATGAAGCTCCAGCCGCCGTCCCCGGCCCACCCCTTCGGGACGGACGACGTCGGCCGCGACCTGTTGCTGCGCTGCGTCTACGGACTGCGCGTCTCACTCCTCGTCGGCCTGGTCGCGGCGCTGGCCGCCACCTTCATCGGAACGGCGGTCGGCGCGGCGGCAGCCGCGTTCGGCGGCTGGACGGACCGGGTGGTGATGCGGCTGGTCGACACCTTCTCGTCCGTCCCGCACCTGCTGCTCGGCATCTTCATCGTCGCGATGTTCCGACCGGGGGTGTGGCCGGTGATCGTGTCGGTGGCCCTCACCCACTGGCTGTCTACGGCCCGTATCGTCCGCTCGGAAGTCCTGTCGCTGCGCTCGCGTCCGTACATCGACGCGGCGGTGTCCGGGGGCGCGTCGCGGTGGCGGGTGACTGTCCGTCACCTGCTGCCGGGCGTATTGCCGCAGGCGGGCCTTGCGGCGGTGCTGATGATTCCGCACGCGATGTGGCACGAGTCGGCGCTGTCCTTCCTGGGCCTCGGCCTGCCGACGCACCAGGCGAGCCTCGGCAACCTGGTCCAGTCGGCACGCGGTTCGCTGCTGGCGGGCGACTGGTGGCCGACGCTCTTCCCCGGCCTGCTCCTGATCATCCCGACCCTGGCGATCGCAGGCCTGGCCGGAGCCTGGCGGGAACGACTGAACCCCCGCCGCCGATCGGAGCTGATGCTGTGAGTACCCGACACAACACGTCCCCCCGGGACCAGGCCCCGGCCCCGGCGGAGAGCGCGCAGCGAGACGACGCGACCGCCGATGCCCCACGACCTGCAGCCACGGCCCGCCCCGGCGAGGCCGCGGCGCCGCCGCAGCGCGGCACGGCGACACCGCCGAAGGCGCTGGCTGTTGGCGAACCTGAGTCGGCTGGTGGCGGCGCGATCGTCGTGCCGCGGATCGTGAGCGGGGGCTTCGCGTCGGCGCCGGTTGCCGGTCTGCGTGGTGCTGGGGCCGTTTCGGCGGAGCCGGGCGCAAGCAGCGGCGCGAGCGCGCCCAGGGGAGTGGCAGGCGGCTCGGCGAAGGCGCCGGCTGCTGGCGATTGTGAGTCGGCTGCCAGCAGGGTGGTCGTCGTGCCGCAGGCCGTCGACGGGGGCTTCGCGTCGGCGCCGGTTGCGGGTCTGCACGGTGCCGGGGGAGATTCCGCGGAGCCGGGCGGCGCGGAGGACGGGGCGAACGCGACCAGCGGCGCGGCGGACCCGTCTGCGTCGGCTGTCGGCGGTGTCTGTCGTGGTGCAGCCGTTGGGGGACCTGTCCTGGCCGTGCGCGGGCTTTCCGTGCGTTTTCGGATGCGGGGCGGCGCGCATATCGCCGCCGTTGCCGGTGTGAGCTTCGATCTCGCGGCCGGGGAGTGTCTCGCCCTCGTCGGTGAGAGCGGGTGCGGCAAGTCCGTGCTTGCCTCTGCGCTGCTCGGGCTTCTCCCCGGCAACGCGCAGACCGCAGGATCCGCGCGCCTCGGCGGCGTAGACCTGGACCTCCTCACCGCCGACGAACGCACCCTCGCGCGCACCGTGCGGGGGCGTCGTATCGGGCTCGTACCGCAGAGTCCCGCCGCGCACCTCACGCCCGTACGAACCGTCGGGGCGCAGCTCGAAGAGACGCTTCGCGAGCTCACCGGGACGCGCAGGCGAAACCTGCGCAAGGCGGCGCGGGAGGCGGCCGGGCGGGCCGCGTTTCCAGTGGACCACCTCGACCGCTACCCGCACGAGCTGTCCGGCGGGCTCGCGCAGCGCGCCGCGACCGCCCTCGCGCTCGTCGGGGACGCACCGCTGCTGCTCGCCGACGAGCCGACCACCGGCCTCGACCGGGACCTCGTCGACCGGACCGTCGACGAGCTCCGCCGCCACGTCGACGACGGACACGCACTCCTGATGATCACCCACGACCTCGCGGCAGCCGAGCGCATCGCCGACCGCGTCGCCGTCATGTACGCCGGGCGGATCGTCGAACTCGCCGACGCAGCAAGCTTTTTCGGTGCTCCCGGGCCCCTGCATCCCTACGCCCGGGGGTTGCTGGACGCCCTGCCCGAGCGTTCCTTCACGCCGATCCCGGGTATGCCGCCCGAGCTCGGCGACCTGCCCGCCGGATGCGCGTTCGCCGCCCGCTGTACGTACGCCTCCGAAGCATGCGCCGTACAGCCGGACTTCGCGGACGGCATCGCCTGCCACCACCCGCCGGCCGAGGAGCGTGCCCGTGCTTGAGCTCGATGCGATCACCGCCGGTTACGAGCGAGGGGCTCCGGTCGTGCGGGACGCACAGCTGACCGTCGAGCCGGGCGAGGCCGTCGGCCTGCTCGGGCCGAGCGGCTGCGGCAAATCGACGCTCGCCAGGGTCGCCGCCCTGCTGCACCGGCCCGACGCGGGCACCGTCACCCTTGACGGCCGCACCGTCACGGGGTGGCGCCACCGCGCCCCGCGCGAACAGCGCACCGCCGTCGGTGTCGTCTTCCAGCAGCCAAGGATGTCTGCCGACCCCCGGCTGCGGCTGCGCGACCTGATCGCGGAACCACTGCGCGCTACAGGGCGGCGTAACGAAGCGGCAGAGAGAGTCGGGGAGTTGGCCGCAACGGTCGGCCTCGGCGACGAACTGCTGGGCCGTCGCCCGCACGAAGTCAGCGACGGTCAGCTGCAACGCGCCTGCCTGGCCCGCGCACTGGTGCTGCGCCCGCGCTGGCTCGTCTGCGACGAGATGACCGCGATGCTGGACGCGTCGACGACGGCCGCGCTGATCGCGGTGGTCGAGGCGTACCGGCGCGAGCGTGGCGCCGGCCTGCTGGCCGTCGGCCACGACCGCGTGCTCCTGGAGCGCTGGTGCGACCGCACACTCCGGTGGGAGGACGTCGCCGCAGCCTGAGCGTGTCAGTGCGTAGTAGCTTGAACCCGGGGCAACAGATGGCCGAACTCTTGTCAGGGGCCTGCCCATTGAGCCCGTACGGAGCGGATACTCGCCGGAGTCCTGAACCGCCCCCCGTACGCTCCGGAGGCACCGCACATGGCCGTCCCCGCGCCCACCCGCCGCAGAGTCGTCACCACCTTCGCAGCCGCCCTTGCGGGAGCCGTCGCCGTACCCGCGTTCGCCCAGGCAGCCGAGAGGAAGCCCGGCCCGAAGCCCCTGCGCCGCGCCCATGCCCACAACGACTACGAGCACGAACGGCCCCTGCTCGACGCCCTCTCCCACGGCTTCACCAGCGTGGAGGCCGACATCTACCTCGTCGACGGGCAGCTCCTCGTCGCCCACGATCCGGTCGACCTCGACCCCGCCCGCACGCTCGAATCGCTCTATCTGGCCCCCCTTATGGCCAGGATCAGGGCAAATCACGGCACCGTATACGCCGGTTACCGCCGCCCCGTACAGCTGCTCATCGACATCAAGAACGAGGGCGCCGAAACCTACCTCGAACTCCACCGCCAACTGCGCCGCTACCGCCGCATGCTCAGTACGTACGCCCACGGCCACGTACGCCCCGGCGCGGTGATCCCCGTCATCTCCGGCGACCGCGCCGCCCGCGCCCCGATGGAGGCGCAGCGCGTCCGGTACGCGTTCTACGACGGGCGCCTCGACGACCTCGGCACGGCGGCCCCCGCCTCTTTCGTCCCGCTCATCAGCAGCAACTGGACGCAGAGCTTCAGCTGGCTCGGCACCGGCCCCTTCCCGGCAGCCGAGCGGGCAGAACTGCACGCCATCGTCTCCGCCGCCCACAAGCACGGCCAACGTGTCCGCTTCTGGGCCACTCCCGACCTGGCGGGGCCTTCGCGCGACGCCGTCTGGGCCGAGCTGCTCGCCGCGGGCGTGGACCACATCAACACCGACGACCTCGCCGGCCTTGAGCGCTTTCTCCGCACCTACGACGCGTAGCGGATACGACGCGTAGCGGGAACTACAGGCAGTCAACACCCGTACGGCGGACACGCTTTCCGCCCGGATGGCCCCTTCGTTACGCCACACTGGCGGCCGAATGCCGCAATTCAGGCGCGGCGGAGGAGGTTGACCATGGCCATTTCGATCTCACTGGTGCTGCTCCTGCTCATCCTCGCGGTTATCTTCCTGCGCAGTGGGGGACTGAAGCTGTCACACGCGCTGGTCTGTGCCCTGCTCGGCTTCTTCCTGGCGGGTACGAGCATGGGCCCGACCATCCAGAACGGCATCGCCGCCACCGCCGATGTCGTCGCAGGCCTCAAGCCCTGACCCGGTGAAGTGATGGGGGCAGACACGCGGCGGGCCTTCTCCTACGATTCGGCGAACAGCGATCACGGGGGATACGCGGGGAGGGGACGCCGTTGTACGACCTGGGCGAAGGCGCCGAACTGGGCGCCGGCCGATACCGTTTGCAGGCCGCGCTGGGTTCCGGCGGCATGGCCACGGTCTACCGCGCGCTCGACGACGCCCTGGGCAGGACGGTCGCGGTCAAGGTCATGCGGCCCGAGCTGGCCCGGGACCCGGCGTTCCGGCAGCGGTTCCGGCGGGAGGCCAGGCTCGTCGCCGGGCTCAACCATCCCCACGTGGTGTCCGTGCACGACATCGGCGAACACCACGTCCCAGGCACCCAGGAGTCGTTGCTGTATCTCGTCATGGAGTACGTCGAGGGCGAGTCCCTGCTCGACCGGCTCGCCCGGGGCCCGCTGCCCACCGAGGACGCACTGCGCTGCGCCGTCGACATCCTGGAGGGGCTGGGGGCCAGCCACGCGCAGGGGATCGTGCACAGGGACGTGAAACCGGCCAACGTGATGATCACGTCGAGCGGTTGGTGCAAGGTCCTGGACTTCGGGATCGCGTGGGCGGCCGAGGGCTCGCCGAATCTGACCGCCGAAGGGCGCTTCGTCGGTTCGCCGCCGTACATGGCGCCGGAGCAGGTGGTCGGCGAGGCGACGGACGGGCGTACGGATGTGTACGCCGTCGGCATCGTCCTCTTCGAACTCCTCAGCGGGCGCACCCCCTTCGGTGACGCCCCCGTACAGACTCTGCTGGCCAGGCAGCTCCAGCAGGCCCCGCCCACCCTGGCCGAGGTGGGCGTACGCGTCCCTCGCGCCGTACAGGACGTCATCACACGCGCGCTCGCGAAGGACCCGCGCGACCGGTTCGAGGATGCCCACCTGATGAGCTCGGCCATCGGCCGGATTCTCGAACGTGGCGGGGCGCGGACACACGCGGCGATGGCGGACGTACGCCGCAGGGGCGCCGCCCGAGTTGCGGAACCGCCCCGGCCCGTACGGTCGTCGCCACTGCCACCTCCTCCGGTGGCCCAACGGGCCCGCGCGGCGGGCTCACCGCACCTGATACCCGAGCCGCTGGACGAGCCGTACGTTCCGTACAGCCGGACGGCTTCCCGCTTCGGCTTCTGGGCCGGGCTGGCCGGCATCCCGCTGTTCTCCCTCCTCTATCACCTGGTGGAGGAGGGGGTCTCCAGACCTCCCGTCGCGGCCCTCGCTCTGACCTCCGCCGTCGCCGCTCTGGTGGGTCTGATCTGCTCGGCCCGTGCCCTCTCGCACCCGGGCTGCGGGCCCGGTTGCAGGCACGGCATGGCCGGTTGGGGTGTGTTCCTGAATCTGATGGCCGCGGCCGTCTGGTTCGCGTGGCTGCTGGGGATGGCGGGCCAGACCTGACGACCCACGGCCCTCGATCCGGGTCGGACGGCCCCGCATTGCACGACGATTACACGCTCATGAAGCACGTGGCATCACCATGGACACTTCAAGGGCTCGGCTCTAGCGTCGGGCGGCGGCGCGACTCCGCCCCACCCAAGGAGCCCGATGTCCCGCAGAGCGTATGCCCGCGCGCTGGCCCTCGCCCTCACCCTCGTCGTGCCCACTGCCATGCCGACGACTGCCGCGCGGGCGGAGGGAATCCCCAGGACGCCGGGCCACCGGCTGGTCAGCTCGTACGAAGGCGAACCGGCGACCGCGCAACCGGTCCCCGGCGACGCCCCGCCCCAGCACCCCTTCCTGGCCCCCAACGGCCGCAGCGGAATGCACGCGGACGCGACGGGCAGTGGCACCCACCCCTACTCGGGCCCCCTCGGGCGCGACCCGCAGGTCACCAGCGAGAAGATGGCGGCAGTGGGCGGTGAGTGCGCGACCGCGACGTTCGACGCGGCGGGCCGCCTGATCACCGTCTGCGGAACCATCCAGGGCTTCAGACTCAAGCTGCTCGACCCGCGTACGCTCGCCACCCTCGCCGAGTACAAGCTCCCGCAGCGCTCGTCGACCGTAGAGGCCATCACGCGCCTCGACTTCGGGAAGATCTTCAAGGACACCTCCGGCGGTGCGTACTTCTACCTCGACGACCAGGACCGGGTGGTGCTCGCCGACTCGCGCCAGCACGTTCGGCGCATCGCGCACCGGCAGGCGGCCGACGGCAAGTGGGACTTCGTCGTCGAGGACGACTGGGACCTCACGGCACACGTCCCGCACGACTGCGTGACCTGGACGAACCTCTTACCGAGCGGTAAGTGCGACCCCGTGACGTCCGTGATGCCCGACTGGCAGGGGCGTATCTGGTGGGTGACCAGGCTCGGCCGCGTAGGCACAGTCGACCCGGAGACGTCCCGGATCCGTTCCATCCGCCTGGCGGGGGAGGAGATCCAGAACTCCTTCTCGGTCGCCGAGGACGGCGTCTCGATCGTCTCCGACCACGCCCTCTACAGCTTCCGCGCGGACCCCGACGGCACGCCGCGCGCGCAGTGGCGCCAGACGTACGACCGGGGCACGGGCACCAAACCCGGCTCGGTCAACCAGGGTTCGGGCACCACGCCCGACCTCTTCGGTGACGGCTATGTGGCGATCACCGACAACGCCGACGACCGGATGAATGTCCTCGTCTACCGGCGCGGAAGAGACATACCGGCGGATGAACGGCTCGTCTGCAAGGTGCCGGTCTTCGCCGCCGGAAAGTCCACCACCGACAACTCCCTCATCAGCTGGGGCAACAGCCTCGTAGTGGAGAACAACTACGGCTACGAGAACCCGAGCTCCCTGCTCTTCGGCCGCAGCGTAACGGGCGGCGCGACACGCATCGACGTACGCGAGGACGGCAGCGGCTGCGACACCGTCTGGGAGAGCGACGTACGGTCGCCGTCCACCGTCCCCAAGCTCTCCACCGCGAACGGCCTGCTCTACTTCTACGCCAAGCGACCGAACTGGCTCGGCATCGACGCCTGGTACCTGACGGCCGTCGACTTCCGTACGGGCAAGATGCGCTGGAAGCAACTCACCGGCACAGGACCGGCGTACGACAACAACTGGGCGCCGGTCACCATCGGCCCGGACGGCACGGCCTATGTCGGCGTCTTCAACGGCATAGTGGCGGTGCGCGACCGGGCCTGACGGCGGGCGGGCACGGGGAGGCCCGCCCGCTTCCTCCGCCTAGCGGCGCTGCAGCACGCCCCGGACGAAGGCCGCCTGGCCGGCGTGCTGCAGGTCGTCGCTCAGCACACTGACCAGCCGTACCCCCAGCGTGACCGGTGGATCCCAGCCCTCGTCGACGACACGGTCCAGGTCGGCGGCGGCGAGTCCGCGGACGAACGTCATGGTCTGCTCAAGCACGGCGTCCGAGTACTCCAGCAGCAACTCGCCCGAGTCGACCTTGACGGCCCCGACCTGCCGGGCGGTGTGGCCGTACCCGGTCGACCCTGCGGGGAGGGACAGACCGAACCGCGCATCCCAGCCCTGGGCGTCCCACACCTGCTCCAGACCTGCAACCTCGGCCACTTGGGCGTCCTGGATCCGGGCCAGATGCCAGACCAGCCACGTGATCGAATTCGCCTTCGCGTCGATGCGCGCATTGAGCTCCTCGGCGGAGAGCCCCTCAACGGCATCGTGAACCACCTCTCCGATGCGTCCGAATCCGTCGGCCAGTAGCTCCGTAGCCTTCATGCACGATCCCCAGCTCTGTCCGTGAACACCGCCGCCCGGCAGCCGCCGTCAAACCCACCATGCAAGGCGTCCCCGCCCGCGCTGCGGATATCGCAGCCGACACGCTGTTCTGCCTTTCCGTAGCGGCTCATGACCGCCGCTGCGGGCCGTCCTACGGGCGCAGCCCGGTGAGCAGCGCGGCGGTTCCGGCGAAGTCGACCGGGCCGGTGTTCCAGTTGGCGGACATGGGGCTGATGGAGATCCTGTCGGCGCTCACGGCCTCCACGTCACCACCCTTGGCAGCCGGCCGCGGGGCGAACCGGACATCCACCTTCCAGGTGCCGTCACCGGAGTCGGTGAAGTCCGGCTCGAGTACCGTCTGGGGATCCTGGAAGGTCGTGGAAACGCCTTCGGCGGTTCCGGTGCCGTCCGCACCGACGACCGGGTGATTGACGTTCAGGCCGACACCCTTGGGCAGCAGCCGTCCGGACTTCGCCCGGGACTGCAGCTGGTCGATGAGCTTGACCGTGAAATCGACGGTGGGGCGCATGGCGTTGATGGTGGAGACGGGGTCGGGTGCGGCGAAGCCGCCGGTACTCAGGGCGATGGCAGGAACGCCGTACTCCAGGGCGGCGACGGCACCGCCGACCGTCCCGGAGTGGGTCGCCAGACCGGCGATGTTCGGACCGAAATTGGTACCGGAGACCACCAGGTCCGGAGCCTGGTCTTCGAACACCTCGGAGAGGCCGAACGCCACCGAGTCGCCCGGCGTGCCGTCCACGGCCCACACCTTCGGTTCGGGGTGCTTGACCGTCACGGTGGGGCCACTGAGCATCTTCGTGCCCGTGCCGCTCTGGTTGGTCAGCGGGGCGACGATGGTGACGTCGTGCCCGGCGGCGGTGAGCCGCTGGAACGCCGTACGGATGCCGGGCGCGTTGTAGCCGTCGTCATTGGTGAGCAGGATCCGCAGCGGACCGGCCGGTACGGACTGGGACGTGGCAACTGCGGGCGCGGTCCCGGTCAGGGCGGGCGTACACAGCAGCAGGGCAGCCAGCGGCAGAGCGCGATTACGTCTCACAATGTGCTCCTTCGAGAAGGTGGAAGGGGTGGAACCGGCAGGTGCAGGCGCCGGGGGAGGGAGGAGGTCGGGAGGGGTCAGCGCACGCTGCGGATCGGGAGGATCGCCAGGGCGCCGACCAGGGAGAGCGCGCCGCCGACGAGGAACAGCGCGGTATACCCGCCCAGGCCGGTGACGATCGCGGAGGCGACGAACGGGGCGACGATCTGCGGGCCCGCGTTGGCGATGTTGAGGACGCCCATGTCGCGGGCGGCGTCCTCGGCCCGGGGGAGCACGAGGGTGACCAGTGCGGTGTCCACCGCCATGAAGCAGCCGAAAGCCAGGCCGTTGAGCGCGCTGAATACGAGCATCCCGGTCCAGGTGGGGCTGATGACGGGGACGGCCATGACCAGTCCGGCGAGCGCGGCCGAGACGCCGACGAACACCTTCCGTCGGTCCAGACGGTCGGACAGCATTCCACCGACCACCGTCGACACGGCCATCGCGGCCATCGACACCGGGGTGAGGACCGCCATCGCCGCGGCCGGGTTCATCCCGGCGGGCAGTGCGATGTGGTCGTCCAGGATGTACAGCTGATAGCCGACGACGGAGAAGTAGCCGAGGACCATCAGGGCCCGGCCGATGAACGCCCAGCGGAAGTCGTGATGGGACAGGGCGGAAAGGAACGCGGCGAATTGCTCGCGGCGGGGGACGGCCGGAGCGGGAGCCGGGCGTGGAACGTCGCGACAGAAGGTCGTCAGCAGGACGGCCGCCCCTGCCACGATCGCGCCGAACACCAGGTAGCCCATGGTCAGTTGATCCGCGGTCTGCGATGCGATCAGCACACCGACAGTTCCGCCGATCGGCAGCGCAAGGCCGACGAGAGCGGAAGCGGTACCGCGACGGGCGGCCGGGATCCGGTCGGGCACGACTGCGGTTACGGCGGCCTGGTAGACGTTCATTGTGGCCTGCACCAGGCACCAGCCGATGCCCACGAGCAGTGCGGTGTGCACATTGCCGAGGAACGCCAGCCCCGCCAGCGACGCCAGGGCGCCGCCAATGATCCACGGGTTCCGTCGGCCGGTCCGGTCCGACAGGGCGCCGGCGATGGGGTTGAAGGCGGTCGCGAAGACCGCGCTCACACCGCCGACCACGCCCAGAACGGCGACCTTGTTCGCGGGGTCGATCGCCGCGATCTGGGTGGGCAGCAGCACCGCGCCGACACCCATGTAGACGGCCAGCATGGAGGCGTTGGCCACCAGGAGCAGCAGCATGAGCCCCCGCTGCTTGGGGTCCTTCGTCGCGGCGTGCGGACCGCGCGGACGGATCAGTTTGAGGGAGGACATGTCGACTCCTCGGGGGATGGAGCGGAGAGGTGAGAGGGGGCCGCGGGACGTGGGGTCGCGGCGGCTGCGCCGCTCGGAATCGGCGGGCAGGGGGTGAGGCGACAGCGGTGGTTACACGTGTTACCGCCGTGGTGAAGCCCTGTGTAGCACTCATGGCGGCCGCGCGCCAGACTTCAATCCGGACTGTCGGGCGGATCGTGATGATGGAGGTGGGCGGTAAAGGCTCGGCAGTCGGTCACGCATTACGCGCTATTGACGGTCGTAAATGATGCGGCATACCGTCGAAGGGTGCCGACCGTCTGCGACAGGGCACGAGCCCCGCCGACCGAGAGGGAAACCCATGGGTACTGCCCGAAACCAGGCTTCACCCGTTGTGGAACTGCCTGCCGGCCTCCTGCAAGGCGCCACCGAACGCGGCGTCACCGTCTTCAGGGGGGTGCCCTATGCCGAGCCCCCCGTCGGTGCCCTCAGATGGCGCCCGGCGCAGCCGCACACCGGCTGGAGCGGAATGCGGGATGCGACCGCCGACGGGCCCAGTGCACCGCAGATGTACATGGAAGGCGGCGACCCCGTACTCGGAGGCCACGGCTCGCCGCCGTTCGACGACGACTGCCTGACGCTCAACGTGTGGACCCCGTCCGCCGCCGACGCGCCCCGGCCGGTGCTCGTCTGGATCCACGGTGGTGGATTCGTCTCGGGTTCCGGCTCGCTGCCCAACTACTCCGGCGAGACCTTCGCACGCAACGGAGATCTCGTGGTCGTCAGCATCAACTACCGCATCGGACCGCTCGGTTACCTCCATTTCGGCACAGAAGGCGGCGGTCCGGAGGAGGGCGGTGAGGTGCAGCCGGGGAACTTCTGGCTCACCGATCAGGTCGCCGCGCTGCGGTGGGTGCACGACAACATCGCGCACTTCGGCGGAGACCCCGACTGTGTCACCGTCGCAGGCCAGTCGGGCGGCGCGGTGTCCATCGCGGCGCTGGCGGGGCACCCCGAGGCGCAGGGGCTCTTCCGGCGCGTCATCCTGCAGAGCCCGCCCTTCGGCCTGCACATCCCCACTCCCGCCGAATATCTGCCGCGCACCGCCGCGTATCTGCGGATGGCCGGAGTGAAGGACGTCGACGAACTGCGTGGCCTGCCGTGGCCCCAGCTCATCGAGGCGGCCGGAGGTCTGTTCGGGGAGACCATGCGGTGGGGCTATTGGCCGACACCGTTCCTGCCCGTACGCGACGGTGTGACGCTGAGCTGCCACCCCGCCGAAACGCTGCTCCACGGCGCGGCCACCGACATCGACGTGATGATCGGCTGGACCCGGGAGGAGGCCAACTTCGGGTTCGCCCTCGACAAGGGCTACGACAAGGCGACCAAGGATCAAGTGATCGGAAGAATCGCGGAGACCTTCCCGGACGATGCGGTCGAGGTCTACGCCGCGTACGAGCGAGCCCGGCCCGGCGCCCGGCCGGTGGACGTACTCATGGACCTGATCTCCGACGAACTGTTCCGTGTTCCCTGCGTGGAACTGGCCGAGGCCCGGGCGGAGCTCGGGCGCCCGGTGTGGGTGTACCAGTTCGACTTCCCGACCCCCGCGCACCAGGGGCGGCTCGCCGCTGCGCACTGCCTGGAACTCCCCTTTGTCTTCGACAACTTCGACAAGTGGTCACACGCGCCCTTCCTGGCCGGGATCGATCCGGCGGTCCGTGACGGCCTGGCGCACGCCATGCACCGGGCGTGGATCGCGTTCGTACGCACCGGAGACCCCAATCACCCGGACCTGCCGACCTGGGGCCGGTACGAAAGGCCCTCCCGTACCACCATGCGGTTCGACTCCGTCACTGCCGCCGTCGGCGACCCGGCCGGAGACTCGCGCCGACTGCATCGGCGGGCGACCCGGTAGGACGCCCGGGGCGCGATTACCCCCTGTTACGCGTGTAACCTTGAGAGGTAAGTCGGTCAGCTGACCGTCGGAATCGATCAAGGACATCATGGCCAGAGACAGGACTGCCGCGGCGACCGTCACCAGCGCGGATGTGGCCCGCCTGGCGGGGGTGTCCCGCGCCACGGTGTCCTTCGTCCTCAACGACACACAGGCGCACCGGGTCAGCGATGCCACCCGCGCCCGTGTGCTGGACGCGGCCAGGCAGCTCGGATACGTACCGCACGCGGCCGCCCGTTCCCTGCGTGCGGGACGCAGCAATCTGGTGCTGATGCCCACCTCGGTCTCGGCGATCGGCCGACTGGTCAGCAACTGGGTGGACGACCTGCACAGCGAGCTCGACCGCCAGGGCTATACCGCGGTGCTTCATGCCGGCCGGTTCCCCGACGCGGTCACCGCCGCCCGCGCCTGGGCCGAACTGCGGCCGGCGGCCGTGCTGGCCATGGACGGCGACCGCTTCACCGCGCAAGCGGCCGACCTGCTGCGCCGGGCCGGTGTGCGCGGCCTCCTCGCCTTCGCCGCCCGGCCTGTCGAAGGCGCTTACACGGTCGCCTTCGACCACAGCAGCATCGGCGCGGTGGCCGTCGAGCACCTCGTCGCCCGCGGGCGACGCAGGATCGGTGTGGTCATGCCGCAGGAGCGAGGCCTCGACGCGTTCGCCGGGCCACGGCTGGCCGGCGCGGAGGGTGTCGCCGCGCGCCATATGGCAACGGTCACCGCGGTAGACCTCGCGTACACCCGGGAGTCAGCCACGGAGCTGGCCAGGCGCTGGCGGAACCTGGACCTGGACGCCGTCTTCGCCTACAACGACGAGTACGCCGCTCTGCTGATGCGTGCGCTCCAAAACGAAGGCATTGCCGTACCGGAGGATGTGGCCGTCGTCGGCTCGGACGACCTCGTGCCGTCCGCCTTGGAGCAGCCCGCGCTCACCACCGTACGGCTGGACCTGCCGTCGCCCGCGCTCATCGCCGACACCGTGCACGAGCTGGTCGAGCGGGGTACGGCGCCCGCCCTCGACGGCGTGGAAGCCGTCCTCGTGCACCGGAAATCCTCCTGAGCGCATAAGTGGGCCTGGCCTCAGGCGCGGGAGAGGTCGCTCTCTCGCGCCTGAGATGTGCCAGGTGCCTCTGCGCCAAGCACCTCTGCGGTGAGCTCCTGTCAGCCTGAGCCGGTCCTGAGCCGGTCCTGAGCCGGTCCTGAGCCGGTCCTGAGCCGGTCCTCAGCCGGTCAGATGGCGGGCGAGGAAGGCCGCGCTCGCGGTGACGATCGGTGTGACGTCGGCGGCGCCGAGGAAGATGTGATCCGCGCCGTCCACGGGCTGGAGGGTGACGTCACCGCCGGCGCTCTTGAGCGCATCGGCGAGCACCTCGCTCTGGCTGTAGGGCACGAGGGCGTCCTGCGTTCCGTGGACGAGGAGGAACGGCGGGGGAGTCGGGCCGTTCTGCGCGTACGTGACGGGGCTGGCGGCGCGTGCCAGCTCCGGCCACTGGTCGGTGGATCCACCCAGTAGCGCGCTGAACGGATTGGGGTACTCCGTACCGGCCAGGGGCGGCGGCATGGGATGCGCGAGCAGTGAGTTCAGTTCGGAAACCCCGTACCAGTCGACGACGGCCCGGACGTCGCTGGGCTCGTCGAGCACTCCTGTACTGCCCTCCAGGGCCTCGCCGTTCGGGCTGTCGGGGCGGGCGAGCCCGGCGAGCGCGGCCAGGTGGCCGCCGGCCGACTCGCCCCAGACGCCGATACGGCTCGTGTCGATGCCGAAGGTGTCGGCGAACCGCCGGACGTAGCGGATCGCCGCCTTCACATCGTGCAGCTGCGCCGGGAACGGAGCCTCCAGGCTGTGCCGGTAGTCGATGCTGATGAGCGCGAGACCGGCCCCGAGTACGGAACCGTGCAGCAGCTCGACCGGAACGGTGGGCGGAGGATAGCGCCGGTCGCCCTCCAGCCAGCCCCCGCCGTGGATCCATATGACGGCCGGCACCGGTCCGTCGCCCGCGGGCATGTGCACGTCGAGCAGGCGGGGCCGGTATCCGGGAGTGGTCGCATAGGTGACCCCGTGGAAGCGGCGGATGCCGTCTTCGCCCACCACGGGAGGAACTGGAGCGAGGTAGGGGGGCGGCGGCCACCCTGTGTCGAGCTCGGCCGGAAGGGATTGAGTCATGTCCGCCTCTTTCCAATCAGATTGACCACATGGGCCACATTGACCACGGGACGGTGCCGCTGAGGGGGCCGTACGCGCGCCGCGGGGTTTTTGAGGGCCTCGGGATGTTTGTCCGAAATGCCTTGTGCTTGCCCGAGGGGGCGCCTAGGATGTTACACGTGTAACAAACGCTCCCGCGACACTTCAGCAGGCCGACTGCAGGCACTTGCCAAGCCCGCTTCTTTCGCTGATTACACGAGCTGTCTCCGTCGGCGTCGTCGCCTTCCCTCCGGAGTCCGTCATGGTCACCGCCACTGCTCGACCAGTCCCTGTCCGGTCCTCTGTCCACTGGGCCCCGAAGCCGACCGTCGCCACCGTTCCGCGCATCCGGACCTGCGTGCGGGCCGTTCTTGAAGGCTGGCGCATATCCCCCGCCGTCGCCGACGCCCTGCTGTTGGTCGTCAGTGAACTTGTCACCAATGCCGTCCAGTACGCCGGCGCCGTCACCGATCGCCTGCGCGTCACCGTGACGTTCGGTGGCGGATGGCTGCAGCTCGAAGTCGCCGACGGTGATCCGGCCCTGCCGTGCGCCGGGGCGGAAGTTGATCCCGATGCGGAGGGCGGCCGCGGACTGATGATCGTCCATCTGCTGGTTGCCGAGATGTGCGGCGAGCTCGCTGCGCTGCCGTGTGGTCGCGGCAAGGCGGTCCGGGTGCGTATCCCTGCCTCCTGAGCAGGCCTTTTGCTCGGCGGTCGCCGATGCACCTTGCCGGCTCTCCGGGTGGCGTCGGTCCAGATCTCGATGTGGCGGACTATTGACGGTCGTCAGATTATCGAGATACTTGCTCCACTCTCCCCGCTGCCCCGAGATTGAGGTGCCGCCCCATGGAGCTGTCCCCTTCCGCGCACGCCGATCCCTTCTGCCGTGATCGGCTCCCGCCATTCCCTCTCTGGCCCGAACTCCACTTCGACCTGCCGGAGTTGCAATACCCGGCCCGGCTCAACTGCGCCCAGCGACTGCTCGACGACGCCGTCACGCGCTGGGGAGCCGACCGCCCCTGTCTGCTGACCCCCTCCTCCGGTCGCTGGTCCTACGGAGAACTCCTGCGCCGCGCCAACCAGGTGGCCCAGGTGCTCACCGAGGACTTCGGCCTGCTCCCCGGAAACCGCGTCCTGCTGCGCGGCCCGAACAACCCGTGGCTCGTCGCCACCTGGTTCGGGGTGCTCAAGGCCGGCGGAGTCGTCGTCACGACCATGCCGCTGCTGCGTTCCGCCGAGATCGCGGAACTGCACGACATCAGCCGGCCCACGGTCGCCGTGTGCGACCACCGCTATCTCGACGAACTCGACGCCGCCGACACGCCCGGTCTCGCGGTGATCGCGTACGGCGGCCCCGGCGAGCACGACCTGACCCGGCGCAGTGCGGCCAAGGACGGCGAGTTCACCACCGTCGACACGGCCGCCGACGATGTGGCACTGATCGCCTTCACCTCCGGCACGACGGGGCGGCCCAAGGCGACGATGCACTTCCACCGGGACGTGCTGGCCAACGCGGACACGTTCTCGCGTCATGTCCTCAAGCCTCAGCAGGACGATGTGTTCACCGGCACACCACCCCTGGCCTTCACTTTCGGCCTCGGCGGACTGGTGGTCTTCCCGCTGCATGTGGGTGCTGCGACCCTGCTCATCGAGCAGGCCGCCCCGCGCCAACTGGCCGACCTCGTGGCGGAACACGGCGTCACTGTGCTGTTCACCGCCCCCACCGCCTACCGCGCGATCATGGCCGCCGGAGTGGTGGACCGACTCGCGGGACTGCGCCGGTGCGTATCCGCCGGAGAAGCGCTGCCGGCGGCTGTGTGGGAGGAGTTCCGTGCTGCCACCGGACTGCGCATCATCGACGGCATCGGCGCCACCGAGATGCTCCATGTGTTCATCTCCGCGGCCGACGACGGCATACGCCCCGGATCCACGGGCAGGCCCGTCCCCGGCTACCGGGCGGTGGTGGTGAACGGGGAAGGCGATCCCGTGCCCGACGGGCAGCCCGGTCTCCTTGCCGTCACCGGTCCCACGGGCTGCCGCTATCTGTCGGACCCCCGCCAGACGACGTACGTCAGGGACGGCTGGAACCTCACCGGTGACACGTATATACGCGACGCCGAGGGCTACTTCTGGTACGTGGCCCGCAGTGACGACATGATCGTCTCCTCCGGCTACAACATCGCCGGTCCCGAGGTCGAGAAGGCACTGGCGTCCCACCCCCATGTCGAGGAGTGCGCCGTCGTGGGCGCACCGGACGACCGGCGCGGAATGGTCGTCAAGGCGTACGTGGTCCTGAGGCCCGGCGCGGCCGCCGACGACGTGACCGTCAAGGAGCTGCAGAACCACGTCAAGCAGAGCATCGCGCCGTACAAGTACCCGCGCGCTGTCGAGTTCGTCACTGAACTGCCGCGCACCAGCAACGGAAAGCTCCAGCGCAGCGAACTGCGCAAACGAGCCCGGACGACGGCCGGTTAATACGCCGACCTGCCCGTACTTCCGCACTTGTCACTGCTCCCTCGCCCCACGAAAGGCACCACCATGGACATTTCCACCCCGCAGCCGGCTGCTTCCCCGGCGGACGGCCGCGCGGAGGTCCCCGCGCCGCGGAACCTGCCCAGCGTCGTCATCGAGCGCCGCGTCGAGTGGATCGACACCGATGCGGCCGGGCACTACCACCACTCCACCGTGGTGCGCTGGGTCGAGTCGGCAGAGGCTGTCCTGCTGCGGCGCCTGGGGCTGGCCCATCTCTTCGGCAGCACCCCCCGCGTCCGGTTCGAGGCCGATTACCGCGCGCGGCTGTGGTTCGGCGAGACCGTCCGCACCGAGCTTCGCGTCACCAAGGTGGGGGCCAGCTCCCTCCATTACGCCTTCACGGTCCGGGGCGAGGGTGAGGAGGGGGCTGCCGCCACCGGGCGCATGGTCATCGCGCACGCGGCCGCCCGCGCCACCGGATCCGCGCCCTGGCCCGACGACGTACGCGAGGTCCTCACCAAGGCGGGTCCACAGGAGCCCGAGCTCCTCACCAGCGGCTGACCCTGCCATATCTCGAAATCTTGACGGTCGTAGAATTTACGGCATATCTTGTTCCTGGAACCACAGAGGAGGACGCCGTGCGCGTAGCAGTCATCGGAGGAGGGCCCGGCGGGCTGTACTTCGCGGCCCTGGCCAAGCAGCTCTCCCCGCGATGGGACGTCACCGTCTGGGAGCGCAACGCGGCGGACGACACCTTCGGATTCGGGGTCGTGTTCTCCGACGAGACGCTCGACGGCATTGCGCAGGCCGACCCGGAGATCTTCGAAGCGATGTCCGCGGACTTCGCCCGCTGGAGCGACATCGACGTCCGTTACAAGGGCCGTCTGCTCACCTCCGGCGGACACGGGTTCGCCGCGCTGGGGCGCAAGCGGCTGCTCCAGATCCTTCAACAGCGGTGCGCTGCCCTGGATGTGGACGTCCGATACCGCACCCAGGCACCGCCGGTGGGTGAACTCACCGACGCGTACGACCTGGTGGTCGCCTGCGACGGAGTGCGGTCGGCCACGCGCGAGGCGTACGCCGGCACGTTCGGACCGGATCTCGACGAGCGGCACTGCCGCTACATGTGGCTCGGGACGGACAAGGTCTTCGAGGCCTTCACCTTCATCGTCGACGAACACGACTTCGGCACCCTGCAGGTGCACGCCTATCCGTTCGACACCACCCGCAGCACCTTTATCGTCGAGATCGACGAGGATGCCTGGCGTCGCGCGGGCTTCGAAAAGTACGCCGCCCGGGACCACCCCGCCGGCGCAAGTGACGAGGACAGCATCCGGCTGTGCGAGGAGCTGCTCGCCCCGCACCTCGACGGACACCGCCTGATCCCCAACAATTCCAAGTGGATCCGCTTCACGACCGTACGCAACCGGACCTGGCGCCACGGCAATGTGGTGCTGCTCGGGGACGCCGCCCACACCGCCCACTTCTCCATCGGCTCCGGCACCAAGCTCGCCATGGAGGACTCACTGGCCCTGGTCGCCTGCCTGCATGAACACCCCGACGTGCCCACGGCGCTCGCCGCGTACGAAGCGGAGCGCAGGCCGGTCGTGGAATCCACCCAGCGCGCCGCCCAGGCCAGCCTGGAGTGGTTCGAGAACATCGACCGCTATACGGGGCAGGACCCTCACCAGTTCGCGTTCAACCTGCTGACCCGCAGCCGCCGCGTCACCTACGACAATCTGCGGGTACGGGACGAGGAGTTCACCACCGCCGTCGACTCCTGGCACACGGCGGAGCACGCCCGGGTCGCGTCCGCCGCCGACTCCACCGGCTCCAGCCATCCCACGGTCTCCGCTGTTCCGCCGATGTTCCGCCCCTTCCAGCTGGGCGGCCTGCGTCTGTACAACCGCGTCGTCGTGCCGCCGACCGCGTTGTACACCGCACGCGACGGCGTCCCCGGGGACTTCGACCTCGTCCATCTGAGCACCCGGGCCCTGGGCGGCTCCGGCCTCGTATTCGCCGGAATGACGGCGGTGAGCCCCGAGGGGCGTGCCACACCCGGATGCCCCGGTCTGTACACCGACGAACAAGAGGCCTCATGGCGACGGATCACCGACTTCGTCCACCGCCAGTCGGATGCCTGCCTGGGCATCCAGCTCACCCACGCGGGCCGCCGCGCGGCCACCACCACACCCCGCCCGGACGGCACAAGCACCCCCCTGGGCGAGGGCGGATGGCCACTGGTCGCCTGCTCGGCCGTCGCCTGGGACCAGGCCAGTACGGTCCCGCGCGAAGCCACCCGCGCGGACATGGACCGCATCGCCCACGACTTCGTCTCCGCGGCCGAGCGCGCCCATCGCGCCGGATTCGATGCCCTTGAACTGCAGTATGGCCACGGCCACTTGATATCCGGCTTCCTCTCGCCACTGACCAACCGGCGCACCGACTCCTACGGTGGAACTCTCGCGGGCCGACTGCGTTTCCCGCTCGACGTCCTACGGGCGGTACGTGCCGTCTGGCCCGCCGGCAAGGCACTGATCGTCCGCATCTCCGCGGCCGACTGGGCCGAGGGGGGCACGAGCGAAGCGGACGCGGTCGCCATCTCGCGGGCCCTGGCCGAAGCGGGAGCGGACGCCGTGGACATCTCCACCGGTGAGGTCGTCGCCCACGAGCGGCCCCGGTACGGGCGCAGCTATCAGACGCCCTACGCCGATCTGGTGCGCAACGCCACGAGCATTCCCACCATCGCCGTCGGTGCGATCTCCAGCTACGACGACGTCAACTCGATCATCCTCGCCGGCCGGGCGGACCTGTGCGCCGTCGGCCGCGCCCAGCTCCACGACCCGCTGTGGACCCTGCACGCCGCGGCGGCACAGAACTACACGGGACCCGGCGCCCCCTGGCCTCCGTCCTGGAAGGCAGGCAGCAAACGGCCCCCCGGCGCCCGCAGCGACCGCGTCCCACCCCGCCTCCAGCTGCTCCGCGAACCTTCCGCCCCCGTCCACCAGCGTTGGCAGCCGCACACCGACGCCACGGCACTTGCTGCCGGACCTGCCACCCCATCCGCGTCGGCAACCGTCCACTGACCTGGAGGAACCGGAGATCCGATGGAGAACCTGCCTCGCTTCACCGCCGCTGCCGTCCAGGCGTCCCCCGTCTATCTGGACGCCGCAGCAACCGTCGAAAAGGCCGTCGCACTCATCCACGAGGCATCGGCCAACGGCGCCGAACTCGTCGTCTTCCCCGAAGCGTTCGTCCCCGGCTACCCGTACTGGAACTGGACCATGAACCCGGTCCAGGGCTCACCCTGGTACGAACGCCTCTACCGCTCATCGATCGACGTCCCCGGCCCGCACGTGGACGCACTGCGCGCCGCGGCACGCCAGTACGGCGTCGTCCTCGTCATCGGTGTGAACGAGCGGGGCCCGCACAGTCTCGGTGTCCTCTACAACACCCTGCTCATTATCGGCCCGGACGGCGAACTGCTGGGCGTACACCGCAAGTTGGTGCCCACGTGGGCCGAGAAGCTCACCTGGACCGGAGGTGACGGGAGCTCCCTGAAGGTCCATCCCACCCCCATCGGGCCGCTCGGCGCGCTCGCCTGCGGCGAGAACACGAACACACTTGCCCGCTTCACCCTCCTCGCACAGGGCGAGCTCGTCCACGCGTCCTGCTACATCGCATTGCCTGTCGCTCCCGAGGACTACGACATGGCCGATGCCATCGCGGTCCGTACCGCCGCCCACAGTTTCGAGGGCAAGGTCTTCTCCGTCGTGTCCTGTTCGACGATCTCCCCGGAGATCGTGGACACCATCGCGGGGGACGACGAGGACGTACGGCGCATGCTCGCCCGGCCCCGCAGCGCACTCTCCGGGATCTTCGGCCCGGACGGCCGCCCCGTCACCGAACCGCTCATCGACGACGACGGCATCGTGTACGCCGAAATCGACCTGGCCAAGTGCATCCAGCCCAAGCAGATGCACGACATCGTCGGCCACTACAACCGCTTCGACATCTTCCAGCTCCACGTCGACACCCGGCCGCGCACCCCGGTGACCTTCCCGACCGACGCGCCGCCCACGAAGGAGGAAGCATGACCACCGAGAACGACGACACCATGCTGGGACGGGCGCGTGTGTCCGACACCCCCGAACTGACCGCCTACTACGGCGAACTCGCCGAACTGGAGGCCGGTGCGCTGTGGACCGTCGCCAACGACATCGAGCCCTGGTACCCGCAGCCCAAGTCCGTCCCCGTCCTGTGGCGCTACGACGAACTGCGTCCGCTGGTCCACAAGGCGCTCGACCTGGTCAAGGCCGACGACGCGGGCCGACGTGTCGTCATGCTCGTCAACCCCGGCCGCAAGGACGTCAGCGCCGCCGCCGGACTCCTCTACACCGGGCTGCAGATCATGGGCCCCGGGGAGGCCATGACCGCCCACCGCCACCAGGCAGCCGCCCTGCGCTTCGTCCACGAAGGCACCGGCGCGTGGACCGTCGTGGACGGACAGAAGCTCAAGGTGGGCGCCGGCGACTTCGCCATCACACCCAACGGCACCTGGCACGAGCACGGCAACGACTCGGCCGACGCGCCCGTCATCTGGCAGGACGGGCTCGACATTCCCCTGGTCAACGCCCTGGACGCCGGCTTCTACGAGGTCCACCCCGACCTGTACCAGACACCTGGCAAGGTCATCAATGCGTCGGTCCTCACCTACGGCGCGAACCTTCTGCCGTACGGCGTGGACAAGTGGACCCGGCCGTACTCGCCACTGCTGGCCTTCCCGTGGGAGCAGACCTACGAGGCCCTGCGCAACCTGGCCACGGCCACGGAGGGATCCCCGTACGACGGTGTGATCGCGGAGTACACCAACCCCGTCACCGGCGGCTCGGTCATGCCCACCATGGGCGCCCACATGCAGCTCCTGCGACCCGGCCAGGCCACCCGCGCCCACCGCCACACCGGCTCGGTCATCTACACCGCGGCCAAGGGGCAGGGCGTCTCGGTGATCGCCGGACAGCGCTTCGAGTGGAAGCGGGGCGACATCTTCTGCGTGCCCTCCTGGGCCTGGCACGAGCATCGCAACCTCGACCAGTCCGAGGATGCCTGCCTGTTCTCCTTCAACGATTTCCCGGTCATGCACTCGCTCGGCTTCTACCGCGAAGAGGCCTACGCAGACAACGGCGGGCACCAGCCCACCGCCTGAACCGCGCCGCCGTACCGGAACCGCCGGCCCTGACACCGGTACCGGTACGGCGGCGCATCGACCCCGCACCACCTCCACTGCCCTCTTCCACCGCGCCCACGAGGAGCCACCGATGCGACTGGTGACCTACACGCTCGACGACACGACCGACCGCCTCGGCGCCCGGATCGAGGACCACGTGCTCGACCTGGCCACCCTGGCCGACCGGGCCGGCGTACAACTTCCCGCGGACTTGCTCTCGTTCATCCGGGCCGGCAGCGCAGCTCGGGACGCTGCGCGGCAGCTGATCGACGGCGACCCCACCGGATGGCCGGCCGAGGCCGTCCACCGGATCGACGACGTCTCTCTCCGCGCCCCGCTGCGCCCCGGCAAGATCGTCGGAGTCGGCCTCAACTACGTCGAGCATGTCGAGGAGTCCAGCCGCAGCCTGGACACGGACAAGGAACTGCCCACCCGTCCGGTCCTGTTCAGCAAACCGGCAACGGCAGTCACCGGCCCCGGGCAGCCGATCCTGCACAACGCCGACCTGACCAGCCAGTTGGACTGGGAATGCGAACTCGCCGTCGTCATCGGACGCACCGCCTTCCGCGTGAGCGAGGAGGACGCCTTCGAGTACGTCTTCGGCTACAGCATCGTCAACGACATCAGCGCCCGTGACCAGCGGCGCTCCGGCCAGTGGTTCTTCTCCAAGGGCCAGGATTCGTACGCCCCCTTCGGCCCGTGCGTCGTCACCACGGACGATGTGCCCGACCCCATGGCCCTGGATCTCTCGCTGCGCGTCAACGGGGTGACCAAGCAGAAGTCCAACACCCGCCACATGCTCTTCCCCATTGCCCGCCTCATCGCCGACATCAGCTCCGGCGTGGCCCTGGAGCCCGGCGACGTCATCGCCACCGGCTCTCCCTCGGGCGTCGGCGCCGGCATGGTCCCGCCGGAGTTTCTCGTCCCCGGCGACACGGTCGAAGCCACCGTCGAGGGCATCGGCACGCTCACCAACCCCGTGATCGACGCCCGCTGAACCGACTCGGCATCGGCCCGTATCCCCGTATCAAGGAGCCCCTGTGTCACACCGCACGTATCGCATCGGCCAGATCGTGCCTAGTTCCAACGTCACCATGGAGACCGAAGTACCGGCCATCCTGCGTGCCCGGCACACCGTCGCGCCCGAACGCTTCACCTTCCACTCCAGCCGCATGCGCATGACCCACGTGACACCCGAGCAGCTCAAGGCGATGGACGCAGACTCCGACCGCTGCGCCGTCGAGCTCTCCGATGCCCATGTCGACGTACTCGGCTACGCTTGCCTCGTCGCCATCATGAGCATGGGCCTGGGCTACCACCGCACATCCGAGGAGCGCCTCCACCGCCGTACCGTCGAGAACAAGGCACCCGCGCCGGTCGTCACCAGCGCCGGCGCCCTGGTCCACGGGCTCCACACCCTCGGCGCGAAGAAGATCGCCCTGATCGCCCCGTACATGCGGCCCCTCACCAGGACCGTCGTCGAGTACCTCACCCACGAGGGGATCGAGGTGCTCGACTACCGGGCACTGGAGATCCCCAACAATCTCGACGTCGCTGCGCACGACCCCGCCGAACTGCCCGGACTCGCACGCGCCCTGGACCACGCCGACGCCGACGCGGTCGTGCTCTCCGCCTGCGTACAGATGCCGTCCCTGGGCGCCGTCGAGGAAGCCGAGCAACTCCTGGGCAAGCCCGTGGTGTCCGCGGCGGTGTGCACCGCGCATCAGATGCTGCGCGCACTCGACCTCCCGGCCGTCGCCCCCGGAGCAGGCCACCTGCTGTCCGGTGCGTACGCCGAGGCGCCCCTGGCCCGGCAGGCGGCAAGCACGGGATGAGCAGCAGCCGACCACGCGGCGCCGCACGGCTGCTGGATAGGATCGCCACCGCACACGACGGAAGGCGATCATGTCGGACAGCCCCACCCGGCCCAGTTCATTGATCAATACAGTCTATGGAGCGTTCCTGCGCCGCCTCGGCGGATGGATCTCCATCGCCGACTTGATCACGCTGATGTCCGAACTGGACGTGGACAGCCAGGCGGTGCGTTCCGCGATGTCACGGCTGAAGAAGAAGGGGATCCTGGAGCCCGAGCGACGGGGAGCCACCGGCTACCGGCTCAGCCCGGCCGTCTACCCCGTCTTCGACGAGGGCGACCGGCGCATCTTCGGCAGCCTGGAGCCCGCGGACCTGACCGACGGCTGGGCGATGGCCGTCTTCTCGGTGCCGGAGTCCGAGCGCTCCTACCGCTACCAGCTGCGCACCCGGCTCACCTGGCTCGGTTTCGGGAACATGGCCCCCGGAGTGTGGCTGGCACCCGGTCGCCTTCTCGACGATGCCCGCAGCATGCTCGTCCGCCTCGGACTCAGCGACTACGTGCACCTGTTCGCCGCCGACTACGCCGCGTTCAGCGACCTGCGCTCCACTGTCAGTACCTGGTGGGACTTCCCGGCGATCCAGGCGCAGTACGCCGAGTTCACCGACGCGTACGGTCCGGTCGCCGAGCGGCTGTCGCGGCAGGGCGACCTCGACACCACCGAGGCATTCCGCCACTACGTGCCGATGCTGACGCAGTGGCGCCGCCTTCCGTATCTCGACCCCGGCCTGCCCACCGAACTACTGCCGGGGGACTGGAACGCGGTTGCCGCGCGCCAGGTGTTCCAGGAGCTGCATCACGTACTCGCCGAACCGAGCCTGCGACACGTACAGAACGTGACCGGCCTAGAGGTCCGCGAACCGTAGCCACCAGGCCCCCTGCACCGGGGCCGGTCACCGTGCGGCGCTGCCACCCGAATGGAAGAGGGATCGCGACAACTGGGTGGACTGCGCCCGGCAGAACGCCTCGCTCAGCTCGACCCGGTGGCTGTCCAGGCCCTTCGGCGGGTACGGGCACAGTTTCGAAGGCGCAGTCGTCCCGGCAGTTGGAGCCCGCCTGCGAGGCGGCCGTACGGACGACAGTACGACCGGGGTCGAGCGGGCCGCGGTCCCGGGTGAGGCACGGCGGCAAGTCCGGCCGTACCGTCTGCTGAAGACGCAGGAGCCGCTCATTGGGCCAGTCGCCCTGCTCAGGGAGATTGAGCAGCAGGAGGACGTCGCCGAGGAGCTGTTGCGCGCGCGGATGCAGGGAACTCCAGCCGGTGGAGGGCGGAATTCACAGGTGGTGCTTGCGCGCTTCGCCCCGTGGGGCCGTCTGCGAGCCCACATGAGCGGCGACGCCGGATTCGTCGATCCACAGGAACCGCTCCGGCTGCAGGGTCTTCATGCCCCATACGCAGAGCTCGGCGGCGTCCTCGACGAAGGGGTGCTGCGACTCGCGCGCACGCCACCTTCCGTCAGGGAGGGCGAGCCACTGACGTACCGGCGCACCGGTGGCGCCGGCCAGGAGGCCGATAGCCTGAGTCGCATGGATGAGATCGACGGGGTGGAGATCATCGTTTTCGCGGATGCCGAGGCGTTCGAGAGCTGGCTGGCCGAGCATTACACGCGCCACGAGGGTGTGTGGATCAAGATGGCCAAGAAGAAGTCCGGCATTCCGACGGTCACCAGCGACGAGCTGGTCGACATCGGGCTGTGCTACGGCTGGATCTCCGGGCAGCGGCGGTCATTCGACGACGCGTACTACCTGCAGAAGTACGTGCCACGTCGCCCCAAGAGCCTGTGGTCGCAGGTGAATGTGGACAAGGTTGCGATGCTGACGGCCACGGGGCGTATGCGCGAGCCCGGGCTGGCCGAGGTGCGCAGGGCGCAGGAGGACGGGCGATGGGCGCGGGCCTACGAGTCCCAGAAGACGGCGACGGTACCGGCCGACCTCGCGGCGGCGCTCGATGCGAACCCCGAGGCCAAGAAGACGTTCGAGGCGCTCGACAAGACCGGCCGTTACCTGGTGATCCTTCCGTTGCTCCAGGCGCTCACACCGGAGTCCAGGCAGGTTCGGCTCGAAAGAGCGCTGCACATGCTGGTGAGCGGTGAAAGGCCGGGATAAGCCGGTCATCGCGGCCTCGGCGACGTCTGTCCTCCGGGAACGTCCGGGGCTGGGGGGTAGTTGACCCCGGCTTACTCCCGGTCCGCCTTGCGCGGACGGGGCCGAGCCTAGGTGTGACAGTGGGCGTGGCATCATGATCACTTCTTTGGCATGATCATGATGAGGAGGAGCCGTGAGATCGGCTGTAAGGAAGTCCTCGGGGATGTTGGTCGGGAAGGCCGTACGGCCGGTGCTGGCGACGGCGCTGTCCGTCGCCGTACTGGCCGGTGCCGTGGCCTGCGGGCCCGATGGCGGCGGGAAGGACGACAAGGGCGCGCAGGACGCCGGGGCGAAGGCCGGCAGCGGGCAGGTCGTCCAGGCCGCCGGTACGGCGCCGAAGGCCCAGGAGGGCGGCGCAGTCAAGTTCGAGTTCGAGCAGGGCTGCAAGAAGGTCAAGGCGGCGCTCGAAGGGTTCCTGAAGAAGGGGCTCGACAGCATTGGCTGCTGGGACAGCGCGAAGCTGCCCGAGCCCGAGGTGAAGGCGGCCTCCGAGATCGCGTCGCTGGCGGGCCGGCAGTGCCGGGCCCAGCCGGGCCGCTGGTTCTATACGCGCACGGACGCCTGCGGCCGGGTGTCGCTCACGTACACTGTGATCGACATCAAGACGAAGCGGACGACCGGCAGGGCCGTGTTCACGGCGACGCAGGAGATCCAGCTCGATCCCAAGGAGCACAACGGCAAGACCTCCATCAAGGAGGGGCTGTGGCACACCGAGAACACGCTGCGGCTCGACGCCGCATCGGGCTCGGCGAAGGGGCTGCGGGCGTCGTGGAAGACCGCTTGCTCGGGCGGCGCGTGCGCGGCCGACAACGCGTGGTCGGGGTCGGTGCCGATCGGTAAGGGCCGGGTCCTCGACGGCGCCACCAGCCATGTGTGGAAGGGGGGCGTCCCGGTCCAGAGCTTCCGCGCGAAGAACACCGTGACCATCCTCGGCGCTGGCCAAGTCCTCATCTCCCCGGCCTGGTTCGCGCCGCCCATGAAGATCAGGTGCGACCGGACCTTCGGTGACTCCCGGTATCCGAGCGGCAAGAACGTCGGCTGTGTGTTCCCCCAGGCGGTGCCCACGATGAAACTGCCGCTGAGGAACGCCGGACAGGCCAATGTCGCCTGGTCGATGCGGAACCTCAAGGGCCACTGGGGCTGGCAGGGCAGGGGCAAGCCGCTGACCCGGCTTGCCGACGAGGACAAGTCGGACGCCAACCGCAACAAGATCTGCCACGACGGCACGTTCAAGGCCGACCCGCAGGTCCCCGACGACAGCTGCGACGAGTACCCGTTCGCCAAGACGCGGCAGAGCGGCGGGCAGCGGAAGCTTGCGGGCAAGGACTGCGCGGAGATCCGCCCCCACAAGGAGACCAGCGGTAGCCGCAAGGGCCAGTGGACCATCTACTACGTCAACAACGTGACCCCCACCAGTGAGTGCACCATCGGGCACGTGCCCAACCGGCAGAACGGCTCGGTCGGTGGCTCCCTGAGCGGCTTCTACCAGAAGCAACGGGTCATCGACGGCGAGAAGTTCTGGATCAGCGTCGGCTGATTCCGGGCGTGCGGGGCGGGGCGGTGCACGGCCGGCCCCGCCTCACTCGTCGTACGCCGGAAGCCTGGCCATCAGGCCGAAGGTGACCTGATGCGGGCTCAGCGCGACCCCGGTGCAGTCGTGCAGCAGCGCCAGGGCGCGCAGGTTCGGAGACAGCGTGCTCTCCGGGTCGAGGAAGCCTGCCCGGCCCATCTCCGGTACGAGCCGGTCGGGGTCCTCGCCCGGCTGCTCGTGCCGGAGTTCGGGCTGCCGTGTGTCGAACTTGGTGATCAGCTTTCCGTCCACCCAGTGCTCGACGAAGCCCAGCGAGTCGCCGTTGTAGCAGCCGATCAGCCGGGTGCCGCGCGATGCGGCCGCGAGACGCTCGTCGTCGAAGGCCCAGGTGCTCGCCGGCTCGAAGGCGAAGGCCCACTCCCCGGCGACGCCGCCGTGCAGCGCGCCGAAGTCCCAGTAGTTCTCCAGCGCCTCGTCGCGCAACGCCCCGACCTCGTCCGCGTCGTCCGGCTGCCGGATGCTCTCCGGCTCACCACCGATGCGTACGAGCACATCGCGGCCGGTCAGGCCCTGGACCAGGGTCAAGCTGTGCGCCATGTGCATCTCGCCGATCCAGGCCAGCGGATTGGTCATCGTGCGGTGTGCGTGAGGAAGTGCGACCAGGCGGCCGGGGTGACGGTCAGGTGGGGGACGTGGGGGTTCTTGGAGTCGCGGATGTGGACGTCGTGGGACTCGCAGAGGCACGTGGAGATCTCCACGCATTCGCCGCTTTTGCCGCTGCTGTACGTCGACTTCTTCCAGTCATAGGCGACTTCGAGGCGGTCGCCGCCCGAGCCGCCGCTGTAGCTCGACTTGAACCGGGCGAGTTCCTCAGCGGAGTTCATCGCTTCCCCAGCTTCCCTTCGATCAGCTCCAAGGACTTGCGTGGCGTGTTAGCCGCCACACGCATGATCCCATAGCGCTCAGCGAGCAGCCGGACCTCGGGGGCATCAGTGATCAGTCGAGGGTGCCCCTGTACCTCGGTGTAACCGACCTGGTGGCTGTGCCCCTTGGGAGCCAACGGTGCACGAGGTGCACTCGCTCAAGCGCCGCGCGGCTACCGCGACCCGGTCCGTTCCCATTCCGCCGCAGTTCGTGCGCATCCTCCTTACACACATCGAACGGTTCGGCGTGGCGCCTGACGGTCGGCTGTTCCGGAACCAGGCCGGCAACTACGTGGACGCAGCATGAATGTGCGCTCGGTACGAGCTGAGCTGCTGGACCGGCTGCATGAATCGCCGAGAGTCCGCCGTGCTTGGCCCCGGAGTCCTAGGGCCTGTCCGGCGGATCTTGCCGGACAGGCCCCTGGTCCCGAGGAGGGCTCAGCGCTTGAGCGTGAAGGTGAAGTCGCCGGAGAGCTTGCCGCTCAGGCGGACTGCCGAAACGAGTTTCCCCTCCGTGATCAGTCTCTCGACCTTGGCCCGCGAAAGACCGCAACCTTCAGCGATCAGTCGCACCGGCCGGACAGGGATCCGCGCCGCAAAGCGGACCGAGACGTCGATCACCTCGCGGTCCAGGTGATCCGATCCGCCGGTGTCGAGGCGCCAGGCGTTGTCCCAGTCGAGGGCGATGCGATTACGGCGCCGCACGACCGGATCCTGGAGCAGCTCAGCTGTCAGGCCAGGGTCGTTGTCATGCAGCCGGTCCAGCAGCTCAGGTCGTACGGAGCGCACATTCATCCGCTCCAGGACCGTGAGCTTTGCAGTTTCCCCGCAAGCGGTACAGAGCGCGAGGAGCCAGGCGTCGATGAGCTTGTGGTTTGCGTTGACGCGAAATTTACCGCTTGCCCGGAAGCGCTCGGACGCGCACGCGTGACAACGACGGAGAACGAGCGGCAGGCAGGTGGGCACGACCACCCAGTTTTCGAGCACAGAAGTACACCGGTTTCAGTGAGAAGTCCGCAGCAAAAAGGAGCGCGGCGCGCGCATGCGCGACGCGTGACGATTCAGCGCTCGGGAGGTCTCACAGGGTGTACAACGGCACGTCCTTGCCCAGACGACTTGGTTCGGCAGCACGGTAATGGCGCACAGCGGCGCTGCTCCACTGGTTTTCGAGCGCCTCACCGCCAGGTTCTGTCCGGCGGATCATGGACGGAGCCATAGCCGGATCGCGGAGACGGTGACGGTGCCGTGGAAGACGTAGGCCCGCTTGTCGTCCCTCGTGGCCACGGCCCGGAAGGTCTTGAGCCTGTTGATCGTCCGCTCGACCTCGCTCCTACGCCTGTAGATCGTCTTGTCGAAGCCGGCGGGCCGACCACCTTTGCTGCCCCGGCGCTTGCGGTTGGCCCGCTGGTCCTTCGGCTCGGGGATGGTGTGCTTGATGTGGCGTCTGCGCGGGTAGCGGCGGTTACGGCGGGAGCTGTACGCCTTGTCGCCGCCGAGGTGATCGGGGCGGGTGCGCGGATGCCCGCCGCCCAGGCGGGCGACGCGGATGCCTTCCATGACTGGAATGAGCTGCGGTGCGTCGCCCCACTGCCCTGGTGTGATCGCGAATGACAGCGGGCGACGCCCACCTTCACCGGCCAGATGGATCTTGCAGGTCAGTCCGCCCTGGGAGCGTCCGAGTCCCTCGTCGGGACGGTGCTGTCGGGGCGTGTTTCTTCTTCCCGGCACTCGCGGCGGTTTCTTGCGTGCTCCGGCGGCATGTTGGTGGGCGGGACAGGAGGTGGAATCCACGCTCGCCATGGACCAGTCGATGCGGCCTGCCGCGTCGGCGTCGGCTTGGACGGCCCGCAGGATCTTGTCCCACGTGCCGTTCGCCGACCAGCGTCTGTGTCGTTCGTAGACGGTCTTCCACTTGCCGAAACGTGCAGGCAGATCCCGCCATGGCACTCCGGTCCGCTTCCGGAAGAGGATCCCGTGGGTCACCCTGCGGTGGCTCTTCCAACACCCGCCCCGCTGGCCCGTCTTGGGCAAATGTGGTTTCAGCCGGGACCACTCGTCGTTCGTCAGATCTCCCGTCCCACGACGGGCGCAACGACCCCGGCCCGAACCAGTCACATGATCCGCCGGACAGGCCCTAGTGATCGGGTCACGGACAAGGGTCGCGACGACTCGGAAGGTCGCTGGGCCGAGTCGATACGGTCAGCGGGTGAATCGTGATGAGCTCGCTTCTGGTGGGTCTGAGACCGGTCGTGTGGACTGGCTGCACAGCTCGACGCTGAGATGGGTCGATCAGCCGGAGCAGGTAGATGCGGCGTTCGAGCGGGGCGAGGGGCTCGTTGGAGTGGCTGTGATCGCTCTGGTGCTCAACCACCCCGATCCGAAAGCGGTGTTGCCTGTTGTGGCCAGGGCGCTGGAGTCGCAGGACCAGGAGGTGCGGCGGCAGGGGGTCGTCGCGCTGGCGCACGTCGCGCGGCAGCATCACACGGTGGATCGGCGTTGTCTGGAACTTCTGCGTGCCTGTCCGCGCGGCAACGAGGCAGACGACGATCTGTGGTCGTTCGTGGCTCACCGGGAGTTGCCGCTCTGGCTGTGGCGTCATCATCTCGGTGAGCGGCTGGTCTGGCTACTGCGCGACCGGTAGCGATCTCGCTGCCTCCAGCGCCTCGGACCGTCCTTGAGTCTGGGGGAATGGTCCGGATCATGATCGATGCTGTTCCCCGGACCGGGTCATTGCTTGAACGGACCTTCGCCTCCTGCGCTGCTTGGTGGCCGGCTTCGAAGAACGTCACTCCTGGTTGGCCGCCGCTTGGCGCCATGAAGCGGTCGAAGCAGGACGCAACCATGTCGTGGCACGCATAAGGAACGCACTGAGTTGGCGGGCCGCTGCGTGAGGGCTTGTGGTGCGTATTGCCTGCAGGTCGGGCTTCTGTACTGGCGCGGGGAACCGCTGATGCCCACTCCATCGGCACGGACACCCATGCCGTCCTGGAGGAGCCCACGGTTCCGACGTCAACTGCATCCGGCCGCGGACAGCGAGACCGGCCACACAAGGCGCTGGCCTTTGTCCTTGAGCTGTGGCGGTCCCACCTGGCACAGGTCGTAGGGACCGTCCAGGGGTGTCCAGCCGATCCAGGATGGGAGCTTAAGGCCGGGTCAGGGCCCGCATGGTCCGGGGGAGTCCGCACCGTCGGTGAGATCTGTGTCAGAGCGCATGAGACGAGAAGCCCCGCCGGAATGCGCCCCCCATGCCCCCGGCGGGGCTTCTGCGTGCGGCGGGCTACTGGGCGTCGCCGGAGCGGACCAGTCGGACGAGCCGGGCGCCCGCATCGGGGGGTACATCCGCTGGCCGCGGACGGTGATGCTGTTGCGCATGATCCACGGATACGGCAGGCGAGGTCGGGGTCGCCGAGCATGCCGACGCCACCATCAGCACCACCGTGCCGTACTCCCGGACCGCCATCGCCGTGGCCCGTACCGGCGTCGTCCCGGCCGAGGGCGGGGAACAGGTCGAGGACCACGTCGATCGGGTCCAGCGCCGCCGCGCGCTCAGGCCCTGGGGCGCGGTGTCCGGGGTGAGTGCATCCGACGAGGGCGCCGGTCCGGACGGCAGGGACGGCGGCGAGGAGATCGTCATTGCGGTTCCGGCTCGGTGCTGCGAGAGCACCAGGAGCATCTCGGTGGCCGCGACGACCAGGCCGACGACCAGGCCGACGGCCGGGCCGAGCCACCAGCCGACTCGGGGCAATATCACCCTGATTACGGAACGTGCTCAGTGGTTACACCTTTCGGAAATACCTGTCGGCCCATCGGGGCAGGGAAGGGTCCGGGAACAGCGGGGTTCGGCCCGTAGAGGGAGGAGCGGCATGCTCATGGATACGGACGTCCGGCACGCGGTGGTGATTGGGGCGGGCATGGCGGGTCTTGCCGCCGCCCGTGTCCTGGCCGACAGTTGCGAGGTCGTCACCGTCATCGAACGCGACGCGCTTCCGAGTGCGTCCGCACCCAGGGCCGGGGTGCCGCAGGGACACCATGTCCATGGCCTTCTGGCCCTCGGTGCCGAGGTGTTCGAGGGGTACTTCCCCGGGCTGCGGGCCGAGCTGGAACAGGCCGGTGCGCCGGTGTGGGACTGGGGCGAAGGACTGTGTGCCGTGCTGCCCAACGGCACCCCACCGCCTACACCGATGGGCATGCCGATCCAGACTTTCTCCCGTCCTCTCCTGGAGCATGTTCTCCGCCAACGGGTGACGGCGCTGGAGCCCGTCACCCTACGGGGCGAACTGACCGTCACCGGTCTGCGCACGGCCACGCCTGGGAAGGTCACGGGGGTGCGCGTCAAGGACGGCGACGGCGAGGACGAGATCGCCGCGGACCTCGTGGTGGACGCCTCGGGCCGCTCCTCCTACCGCAAGCTCACCACTGGATACGTCCGCTGCGTACGCTGAACGCAGCGGTGTCCGGTTCTCGCCAGTCCGCGGTAAATGCCTGGACTGAGGACCTCCCCTGACGGGACACTTCCGACTTCCGAACCTCCGGGAGTGTGATGGGGACAACAGATACACGAGGGCCGACGCCGGGCAGGAGCGCGGTCGTTCTGGCACTGCGCCGCTACGGCCGGGAACTGCTGCGACTACGACGACTGGCCCTGCCCGCGCTGCTGCTGCCGGCCGTGGGCAACATCGGCATCCGCTACGTTGCCCCCCTACTCATCGCCAAACTGGTAGGACAGGCCGCCGACGACGGCGGTCTCACCCTCAGCTCGGCGCTGCCGTACGTGCTGGGCGTCGGCGTGACGCTGCTGCTCGCCGAGGCCGTATGGCGGGTCGGGCAGCACTGCCTGAACCGCGTGGACGCCCTCGGCATGGAACACCTGTACGTGAGCGGCATGGACGAACTCCTCGCCAAGGACGCGGCATTCTTCCACGACAGCTTCGCCGGCTCCTTGACCAAACGGGTGCTGAGCTTCGGCAAGCGCTTCGAGGACTTCGTCGACACGGTGACGTACCGGATCGTGGGCAGTCTCGTCCCCCTGGTGTTCGGTGCCGTGGTCCTGTGGAGCTACGAACCGATGCTTGTCGCCGGCCTTCTTGTGATGATCGTGCTGACCGTGGTAGCCGCGACACCTCTGATCCGTCGCCGGCAGAGGCTCGTCAACGACCGTGAGGCGGCGATCGCCCGGGTCTCCGGCCACGTCGCCGACAGCCTCATGAACATGGAGACCATCCGGGCGTTCGCGGCCGAGCGGCGGGAGGCCGACGAACACCGCAGCCGTGTCGCGGACTCCCGGCGCCTGACGCTGAGGTCGTGGGACTACGGCAATCTGCGCGTCGACACCCTGATCGCCCCCATGTCCGTGCTGACCAACGTGCTGGGCCTGTTGGTCGCCATCGCCTTCGGTGGCCCGGGCCAGGGAGTGGAGGAGGTCGTCGTCGCTTTCACCTACTACTCCAACGCGACCCAGATCATGTTCGAGTTCAACCAGATCTACCGGCGTCTGGAAAGCTCGATGACCGAGGCCGCGCAATTCACGGAGCTGCTGCTGGATCCGCCCACCGTGCTCGACCCGACGGAACCCGAACCGCTCGCTCCGCGGGACACAGGCATCCGCTTCGAGGCGGTGACCTTCGCCCACGCGGGCGCGAAGCCGATTTTCCAGGCACTCGACCTGGACGTGCCCGCAGGCGCACGGATCGGTCTGGTCGGCAGGTCCGGCGGCGGCAAGACCACACTCACCCGGCTCCTGCTGCGGATGTCGGACATCGATGACGGACGCATCCTGATCGGTGGTCAGGACATCAGCCGGCTGCGCCAGACCGACCTGCGCTCACTGATCGCCTACGTCCCGCAGGAACCCGCCATGTTCCACCGCAGCCTGCGGGACAACATCGCCTTCGCCCGGCCCAGCGCCACCGACGAGGAGATCCACGCCGCGGCCGCGGCCGCGCACGTCACGGAGTTCGCCGACCAACTCCCCGACGGCTTCGGCACTCTGGTGGGGGAGCGGGGAGTGAAACTCTCGGGCGGCCAGCGCCAGCGCGTCGCCCTCGCCAGGGCCATCCTGCGCGACGCCCCGATCCTGCTGCTCGACGAGGCGACCAGCGCGCTGGACTCGGAGAGCGAGCTCCTCGTCCAGGACGCCCTGTGGCGGTTGATGGACGGACGTACGGCCCTCGTGGTCGCCCACCGTCTGAGCACCGTCGCCGGCATGGACCGTCTCGTCGTCCTCGACCGCGGAAGCGTCGTCGAGCAGGGCACCCACGAGGAGCTGCTCGCGGCGAACGGTGCCTACGCCAAGCTGTGGCAGCACCAGTCGGGCGGCTTCCTCGGCGAGAGCACCGAGTCGGCCTCCGGACGCCCGGTCCCAGGAGCCGGTCCCAGCGGGCTGCCCGGACCGGCCGACCCGGCGCCGGACGGGGGCCGAAGGACGTCGTCGCACGCTCGTACGAGCACCGGGCCCACGTGACCGAGTCGGTTCCCGGACTCCTCGACCGCAGGCGGCGTCACGCTGATACGTCCGTCGCATGCGGCAAACCGCGAAGCGCCGGGGAGGCACAGCCGTGACCCCCGTCATAGGGGCAGTGTGAGAGCACCGGATTGTTGGTTAGGGTGACAAGTAGAGGCTGATCCCGATTCCCTTGGCCAAGGCGATGGCCAGGCTGGCGAGTTCGGGGCTGCACAGGCTTACGGCTCCTGCGGAGTCGTACAGGCCAGGAGCGGGTGTCCGCGGGGCAGCTATGGTCGCTCGAGGGTGGGTCGGACACGACGGGGGGCTCGCGTTGGATCGCCTGGCCGGAGCGGAGCTGGAAGTCGGCCCAGCCCAGTTCGTGCTCGACGGGTTTGTCATCTTGCTCGGTCCAGCCGCGCAGCCCGTACAGGCTGACGATCCCGGCCATGTCGGCGGGCGGCAGCGGGTAATCCCGCAACGCCCGACGCTGCGTACGGCAGACAACAAGGGCACTGCCGCAGGCCGACCGGACGCGGTGGGCGTGTGACCGGCTGCCGGCCGGCGCCCACGGTGCTGCCCCCGTCGCTGCGCGTGGGGCTCGGGCTGATCGCGGCCCTCGCCGCGCTGGTGGTCGTCGTGCTCGGGGTCCTGTATGCCGGCCACAGCCAGCCCGGCAGGGTGGACAGGTGGATCATCCAGCCGACGGCGGACAGTGTGCGGCCGCCGTGGCGGTACGTCGCTCTGGCCACGGACTTCTTGGGGGAGCCCGCCGGAGCGGCGATGCTGGTCGTGGCCGCCGTGACGGGCTGCCTGCTGCTTCGGCGTCCTGTCGCGGCGGCGCTCGTCGTTCTCGGTGTCGGCATGACCGTGGCCACGGCGACGCTGCTCAAGCGCCTGGTGGGACGCACCATCCACGGCGACGGCAACCTGTCCTATCCGAGCGGGCACACAGCCTTCCTCACCGCGCTCGCCCTCATCGTGGCGCTGCTCGCGACCGGCCGGCTCGGCCTCGGCAGGACGGCCGGCGCGTTACTCGTGCTCGCCGCGGCGTTGGTTGCCGGTGCCGCCATGGGCTGGGCGCAGGTCGCCCTGGGCGCGCATTACCCGACCGACGCCCTCGGCGGCTGGTGCACCGCGCTGGCGGTGGTACCGGCGACCGCGTGGCTGGTCGACTGGACTGCCGACCGGCGGGGCGACCGGATGGCCGACGCCGGTCGGCGGGAGGCCCGCTGACGACGCATCACGTCACGCCAGGCGGCGGAACACGGGCTTCACCGGCCGCCCGGCCAGCCAGGGGGTGGGGTCGGCGGCGTCCAGTGCCTTCCGGTACACCGCACATGCCTGGGCCACCACGTCGACGGTGCGGTCGATGTCGGCGTCGTCGTGCGCGCTGCTCACCACGAACGACGGGGCCAGCACTCCGCCCGCGAGGAGCCGGCGCAGGAACAGGGTGCGGTACTGCTGCGACGGCTGCCGGTTCTCGTCGAGGGTGGCGAAGACCAGGTTGCTGGCCCGGCCCCGGACGACGACGTGATCGCCGACGCCCATGCCGGCCGCGGCTGCGCGGACACCGGCGGCCAGTCGCTCGCCGAGGGCGTGCAGTTGCGCGGTGATGCCCTCCTCGACATAGGTGGTCTGCACGGCCATCGCGGCTGCCAGGGAGTGGGTCTCCGCACCGTGCGTGGTGGACAGCAGGAACACCCGGTCGCCGGAGTGACGCAGCCCGCCCCGTTCCATCAGGTCGCGGCGCCCGGCCAGCGCGGAGACGGCGAACCCGTTGCCCAGCGCCTTGCCGAACGTGGAGAGATCGGGGACGACGCCGTACAGGCCCTGGGCGCCCGCCTCGGACCATCGGAAGCCGGTGATCATCTCGTCGAAGATCAGTACGCAGCCGTGCCGGTCGGCCAGTTCGCGGAGGCCCGCGAGGTACCCGGGAGTGGGGTCTCCCCTGCTCGAACGAAGTTGAGAGCTAGGGGAAGGCTCGGCGTGCCCGGCGGGTTCGAGGATCAGGCAGGCGATCTCGTCCTGATACCGGGTGAGCAGTTCCTCCGTGGCGGCCAAGTCCCCGTACGGGAACGCCACGGTGAGCTCGGTGGTGGCCGCCGGAATGCCGGCGGACATCGGCGTCGTACCGATGAACCAGTCGTCGACGGAGAAGAACGGATGGTCGCCGCAGATGGCCACCCGCGGGCGCCCCGTGACGGCGCGGGCGAGGCGCACCGCGGCGGTGGTGGCATCGGAGCCGTTCTTCGCGAACTTCACCATCTCGGCGGTCGGCACCGTGGCCAGGAAGCGTTCCGCGGCCTCGACCTCCACGATGGAAGGCCGGACGAAGTTGCTGCCGCGGTCGAGTTCCCGCCGCACCGCCTCGAGCACGCGTGGGTGGGCGTGGCCGAGGCTGACCGAGCGCAGTCCGGACCCGTACTCGATGTAGCGGTTGCCGTCGATGTCCCACACGTGGGCACCGCGGCCGTGGCTGATGACCGGGGCCAGGTTCTCGGGGTACTGGTCGTCGCCCTTGGCGTACGTGTGCGCGCCCCCGGGGATCATGGCGTGCAGCCGCTCGTTCGCCTTCCGCGACCGGGGCAGGAGGAACTCTTCGGTGTCCACGCTGACTTCAGCTCTCTTTCTGCTTCAGGGCCTCGGCGAGGCTCGGCGCCTCCCGGTCCCGCTTGGACATCGATATGGCCGGCAGTGGCCAGGGGATGGCGAGTTCCGGGTCGTCGAAGGCGATCGTCACGTCTTCGGCCGGATTGTGCGGGCGGTCGATCTGATAGGAGATGTCTGCGGTCTCGGTCAGCGCTTGGAAACCGTGCGCGCACCCCGCCGGGATGTACAGGGTCACCTGCGTCTCGTCGGACAGGTCGAAGGAGGCCACGTTGCGGTAGGTCGGCGAGTCCGGCCGCAGGTCCACGACGACGTCGAAGATCCTCCCGTACGAGCACCGCACGAGCTTGGCCTCGCCGGCGCCGGAGCGCAGGTGCAGGCCGCGCAGCACGCCTCGCACCGAGCGGGACAGGCTGTGCTGGACGAAGGCGTTCGGGTCGAGGCCCACCGAGCGGACCACGTCGGCGTCGAAGGTGCGGCAGAAGAAGCCGCGCTCGTCGGCGTACGGCGTCGGCTCGAACAGGTACGCGCCGGCGATCGCCGGGACTTCGGTCGCTTTCATGGGGCCTCCTGGCGGGCGTGGGGTCGGGCATGGTCGGCCGCCGGGAACAGGGCCGCGGTCAAGGCGGTGAACTGGGACTCGAGTTGTCCGGTGGCGATCAGGTTCCGCTCGGCGAGGGTTCGCCGCAGCTCCGCCGATTGCTTCTCCAGCGCCCGGAACTGTTCGAGGAGTTGGTCGGCGTCGACCTCGCGGGCCGGGTGGCAGTACGCGGCGAGGCCCATCCGGTCCATGAGCGCGTCGCTCTTCGCCGCATAGCTGAGGGCGAGCGTCGGTGTGCCGACCTTCAGCGCGCAGATCAGGTTGTGGTACCGGGTCGCCACCACGGCGTCGGCAGCCGCCGTCTCCTTCATCAAGTCGGCAAGGGAGGCCGCCTCGGCAGCGGTGACCAGCGGCGAGTCCACCGCGTCGAGGATCGCGGCCACCACCGGCGCATCGCACGCGTCGCCGGTGAGCAGCCGGACCGGCCTGCCGTCCTCGACCAGAGCGCGGACGAATCGGGTCGTCCCGTCGAGGTAGCGCCGGTGGATCTGCTCGGCCCGGGCGCGGTCGTCGTTGCCGCCGTGGAAGTCCATGACGCCGACGCAGACCGGGCCCGGCGCGTCCGGCGGACCCGAGGGCGCTTCCCCAAGCTCTCCGACAAGCTCCGAGCAGGGGATACCCCATTCCGGCGGCGTCGGCAGGGCGAAGGCGAGGTCCGGGTAGACCTCGTCGCGCGCCGTGTCCACGCCCATCTTCCGCATAGCGTCGCGGGATTGGGTGTCCCGGTACGACCGGTATGCGGCAAGCCGTGCCGACCAGCGCACCAGGGCCCGGGTCGGCCGGTTGCCGATCGCGGCGGCGCCGACACCGACAAGCGCAACCCGGGTGCGCAGCAGCCGGCCGCTCGCGCAGAGCAGGAACAGCGAGTACGGGAAGCCCCACGGCCGCAGCGGCAGCGTGGCCTCAAGGACGCCCATACCCGGCACGATCACCACGTCGTGCCGGCGCACCCAGGCGGCGGTGCGGACGACGTCGACGAGTTTGCCCAGTCCCTTCCCCGCGATCGCGCCCGCCCGTGACGCGGTCCGGTACTCCCCGCGGTACCAGTGCAGCCGCATCGCGGGAATCCCGTACCGGGACGTGACGACCTCGGGTCCGCCGCACAGCGCGTCCACGAGCGCCTCCGGGTGGTCGGCGCGGAGGTAGCCGAGCACGGCCTCGAGCGACCCGTCGTTGCCGAGGTTGCCGGAGCCGAGCAGTCCGAACACCCCGACGCGCACCGGGGTTTCACTTCCGGACGTCATGCCTGCCTCCCTTCACGAGCATCACGAGCATCACGACCTGCACGACCTTCACGTCCGGCGACGAGGGCGTCGACGGAGACGCTGAGCAGGGCCGGGTCGACCGGGGCGCGGTCCTCGACCCGCTCGCCGGCGCCCGGCCGGACCCGGCTGGTCATCCATGCGGCCAGGTGCCGGTAGCACGCGCGCCGGTCGGCGGGGGACAACGGCGCCCGCCGGATCGCCGAGGCGAAGCCCCAGAGGTACTCGGCGAGCAGCCGGGGCGTCGGGTGCAGCAGGCCTGCCCGGCGTGGGTCGAGGTTGACGCACCGGGAGCGCTTGCTCGGGTTCGCCCGCTCGGCGCGGGTGGGGTGGTCGCGGCGGAAGTACAGCAGCTCCGGCACCTGGTGGAAGGGCCCGTGCAGGGTGATCTCGGCGACGAAGGTGCGGTCCGCGTGGTGGTAGCTGTCGTGCGGCTTCACCCGGCGCAGCACGTCGGCCCGCATCACCCCGTAGAAGTCGTCGCCGCCGGGCTCGAACAGCAGACTGCGGAAGCGCTCGGGCGCGTGGGGCGAGTCGGTGGCGAGCGTGTACGCGTACGGGACCTTCACCTGGCCGTCGCCGTCGATGACCGCCTGGTCGGAGTGTGCGAGGATCACGCCGGGCCGCTCGTCCAGCGCCTCCACGCAGCGCCGCAGCAGGTCCCGGGCGTACAGGTCGTCGTGCGAGGCCCACTTGAACAGCTCGCCGCGGCACTCGGTGAACACGTAGTTGTGGTTCGGTGCGGCGCCGATGTTCCGGGGCAGTCGTATGTACCGGATGCGCGAGTCCTGCGCGGCGTACTTGCCGCAGATGTCCTGAGTCCCGTCGGTCGAGGCGTTGTCGGAGATGACCAGCTCGAAGTCCTCGTAGGTCTGGCCGAGCAGGGCGTCGAGCGCCTCGGCCAGGTACTCCTCGCCGTTGTAGACGGGCAGGCCGATGCTCAGCCGGGGATGGGCGGTCATGGCGTCCTCACTTCGCGGTTGGGGTTCTGGTGGCGCTCGCGCAGGGCGGACCGCAGCTGCAGCCACCACACGGCCGAGCTGCTCAACGTCGCGGCGGCGACGCCCCAGGCCGAGCCGACCGTGCCGGCCACGGCCGCCCCGCCGAGCCCGCCGATGACGTAACAGGCGGAGGCGAACAGCTGGCTGCGCAGGCTGCGCCGGGCCGCGGCGAGCGCGCGCAGTCCGGCCGCCGCGCCGGTGCCGAGGCCGGCGCCCGCGACGCCGAGCGTGGCCGGCACGATGAGCTCCGAGGCGGCGCGCCAGACGTCGCCGAGTACGAACTCGCCGGCCCGGTCCGGCATCAGCAGCAGCGCCGCGCCCCAGAGCAGCGCGGCGGCGGCCTGCCCGCCGCCCAGCACGAGGCAGAACTTGCCGAGGCGGTGCGGGGCCTGCCGCAGCACCCGTGCCGCCTCCGCGACGGTGACCAGCGACAGCCCCATCAGCACAGCGAGGAACGGGCCGAGCAGGAGCTCGGCGCCCCGGACCACACCCACCGCGCTGACTCCGACGATCGCGCCGAGCCCGTACGCCCGCAGCTGGCTCGCGCCGCTGGTGCTGACGTTCTCGACCAGGTATCGGTAGCCGAGGTCGCGGTGCTCGCGAATCCACTCGCGCGCTCCGGTCAGCTGGGGCCGGATGCCGGACTGGAGGCAGCCGTACACCGCGGCCACCGCGGCGGACGCGCCCCAGGCGAGCACGAAAGCGGCCACGCTGCCCACGCGGGCCGCCACCACCATGGCCGGGACGAGCGTGACGCCCCACACGAGGTCGTTGACGAATGCCTTCCGCCCGGTGCCGGCGGCGAAGAACGCGTACCGCCAGGCGTCCTGCAGCAGCAGCCCCGGCAGGATGACGCCGAGGCAGGCGAACGCGGGCCCCACTGGGCCGCCGACAGCAAGCCCGACCACCAGACACACCGCGCCGATGGTGGCACCGACGCCGAGCGCGGTACCCGACGACCGGGCCACCGCCCCGCGCCAGGACGTGTCCGACCCGCCGCTGAAGCGCACCACGAGGGGGTCGGTGGCCACCCCGCGGGAGACGCTGAGCACTACGCCGTAGGTCACCCAGGCCAGGCTGAACACGCCGAACGCGGCCAGCCCCAGCGAACGTGCGACGTAGATCCCCACCGCGAAGTTGGTCATGCTGGAGGCCGCCTGGTCGGCCAGTCCCCAGGACAGCCGGCCGACGATGGCCCGCCTGGCGGTCGGCCGGGCGTGTCTGGCCCCGGCCGCCGAGGGCGTCGGCTTCTCCCTCCCGGTGGTCATGGGCGTCATGCCTTGATCAGCCCGGCGCCGTGCAGGGCGTCGGCCGCGACGGCGACGGCGCTGAACGGCAGCCCGGACCGCTCGGCGACGTCCAGCAGACTGTGCTCGCCGTCGGAGAGGCTGAGCACCCAGAGCATGGCCATCTGAGCCTGCTTCGCGTCGCTGCGGCCGCCGAGTGAGTCGTACAACCCTCGTCGGCCCAGCTGTGGCTCGCCGTAGGGGCTGAGGTTGACGTACTGCCGGTTGCGGTCGAGGACGGCGAATGCCTCGCGGCAGACTGCAAGGGTGTCCGCCATCGCCTCCGGGGTGACGAAGTCCGGGTTGTCCGCCGAGGTGTGGTACTCGGGGTAGCCGGCGTACGGGGTCCGGCTGAGCGAGCCCACGCCGAGGTCGAACCCGGGCGAGCAGAACTGCCGCTCGTCGTAGCCGTACGGAGTGAACTCGTTGATGCTGTGCGGGCGTTCGGAGGCGGCAAGCACGTGCCGCATCACCCGGTCGATCTCCGCGTCGCCGCGTCTGCTCTGCTTGTACGTCAGTTGACCCGAGTCGCCGGCGCAGGCCAGCACGAGCCCGTGCTTGACCTGGTCGATCCGCTCCGCGTTGCGGGCCAGCCAGGTGATCGCCCCGATGGTGCCGGGTGCGTAGATGAACCGGTAGGTGTAGTACGGCGTTTCCTGTGCCAGCGCCCGGGCCAGGAACGTCGCCACCGCGATGCCGGCCAGGTTGTCGTTGGCCAGCGACGGGTGGCAGACGTGGCAGGAGACGATCACCTCGTCGGGGACCTGCCCGGGGACCACGTGCTCGGCGTAGGTGAGGTGGCCGTCTGCGAGTGTGGAGTCGATGCGCACCTCGTACTCGCCGTCCGGCAGCGCTTCCAGGGTCTCCTGGGCCAGGCAGAACCCCCATTCCGGCTTGTAGTAGCTGGTGCGGTACGGCACCCAACTCGGGTGGTCCGGCAGGGTGTGCAGGTGCGCGCGCAGCTCGGCCAGCGGCATGGTCGCCGACACCGGCACGCTGTAGCCGAGCACGTGCAGGCTGGACGCGGCGAAGTCGACGACCCGGTTGCCTGTGGTGTCGGCGATGTACGCGTCCCGGATGTTCCACTCCTGCGGCACCGTCCAGTCGAGCGCTTGCGTCCCGGTCGGCACCTCGTGCACCTGCAGCGGAACGTACTCGCCGACGATCTCCAGGGTGGCGCGCACACCGTCGCCGGTGATGCTCCGGCACAGCGGGTACAGCCGCTCCACCAGTGCGTGCATCTCCTCACCGACAGCGGTCATCGGCGCCACCGCAGGGTGTCGTCGACGGCGCCGGCGTCGGACGCCTCGCGCAGCACGGCAAGCCGGGTGAAGCGCTGCTCGAAGTCCTCCCGGGTCAGCCCGAACTTCCGGTAGGCGTCGGCGAGTTCGAGTGCGCCCCGCTTCACCGTCCACTCGCAGTCGAAGCCGGGTATCGCGGCGCGGAACCGGGAGAAGTCCACCCGGTACGACCGCGGATCGGCACCGGTCTCCCCGGTGATCACCACCTTCGCGCCGGACACCGCCTCGGCGACCTGCTCGGCGATCTCGGCGACCGTGACGTTGTTGGTCTCGCTGCCGATGTTGAACGCCCGGTCGTGCACCGCTTCGCGCGGCGCGGTCAGTGCGGCCGTGAAGGCCCGGGCGATGTCGGCGGCGTGCACCAGCGGGCGCCAGGGGGTGCCGTCGGAGAGCACGAGGACCTCGCCGGACAGGAGCGCGTGGCCCACCAGGTTGTTCAGCACGATGTCGGCGCGCAGCCGGGGCGAGTAGCCGAAGGCGGTGGCGTTGCGCATGAACACCGGGGTGAAGTCGCCGTCGGCCAGCGCGTGCAGGTCGTCCTCCACCCGCACCTTGGACTCCGCGTACGGCGTGACCGGGCGCAGCGGGGCGTCCTCGCTCACCAGGTCGCCGCCGCCGGCGGCGCCGTAGACGGAGCAGGTCGACGCGTACAGGAAGCGCCGCACTCCGGCGTCGCGGGCCAGCCGGGCCAGCCGTACGGAGGCGTGGTGGTTGATGTCGTAGGTGAGGTCCGGCGCCAGCGATCCCAGCGGGTCATTGGAGAGTGCGGCCAGGTGGATCACGGCGTCCACCCCGGCCACGTGTTCGGCCGTGACGTCGCGCAGGTCCACCCGATGCCCCTGCGGGTCGGCGGGCGACGGGCCGAGGACGCAGTCGGCGAACAGGCCGGCGTCGAGGCCGACGACCTCGTGCCCGGCGGCCGCGAGGACCGGGGCCATCACGGTGCCCAGATAGCCCTGGTGTCCGGTCAGTAGTACGCGCAAGGTTCAATCCCCCAGGTTGAGCGTGAGTTTGGTGACGGCGAACGCCTCGGCGTATCGCTCGTGGCATTCGATGCCGCGGATCCGGGCAAGGCCGAGGAAGGCCTCCCGGTCGTACCAGGGCCGGTGCCGCTGCGAGGGGTAGTGCTCCTGCAACAGCCGCACCTTCCGTTCGGCGATCTCCGGCGACAGCGGCTGGTACGCCCCCATACGGCCGAGATCGCCGTCCCACTTGACGATCTCGTAGCCGAGCACGAGGTGGTCGCGGAAAGCGGTGGTCATCAGCTTCGCCAGGCCGCGGTGATCCTGGTGCGCGTCATCGGTACGCGGTGCGAGGACCAGATCCGGCTCGGTCCGCTCGCGCAGCTCCTCGACCGCGGCCTTGGCCCCCTCCCAGTGCGCCGGCAGCCGGCCGTCCGGCAACTTGTCCACGGTCAGGCGCAGTTCGGCGCCCGGGCAGAAGGCGGCGAGCGCGGCCCGCTCCTCCTGCTCCCGCTCGCTGCCACCGCCGGAGAGCACCAGCGCGTCGACGCGCGTGCCCGGATGCGCGAGGCACATCGTCAGCAGCGTGCCGCCGGCGCCGATGGCGATGTCGTCGCAGTGCGCGCCCACCACGACGATCCGGTCCAGGCGCCCGGCCCCGAGCCGGATCACGCGCTCACCCCCGCGCCGTCCCGTTCCCACACGGCCCAGGGGCGCTCGCCCCGGGCGTAGGCGGAGTCGAGCGCGGCCCGCTCCTTCACGGTGTCGGTCGGCTTCCAGAAGCCGCGGTGCTGGTGCGCCACCAACCGGCCCTGCTTGGCCAGTTGGGCGCATCCGTCGGCGACCAGGTCCCCGTTCTCCGGTATGTGATCGAAGACCTCCTGGCGGAGCACGAAGTAGCCGCCGTTCTCCCACAGCGGCAGCTCGCTCACCGCGGTGATGCCCCCCACCAGGCCGTCCTCGCCCAACTCCACACAGTGGAACGACGACTGCGGCGGCACCACCATCATCGACGCACCGGCGTCGCGCCGGGCGAACCGGTCGATCATCTTGGGCAGCGGGGCGTCGGTGAGCACGTCGGCGTAGTTGGCGAGGAACATCTCGTCGCCGTCCAGGTGGTGCCGCACCCGGCGCAGCCGCTCCCCGATCGGTGACTCGATGCCGGTCTGCGCGAACGTGATCGTCCAGTCCGAGATGTCGGTGGAAAGCAGCTCGGTCCGCCCGCCCCGCAGCACGAAGTCGTTGGACGTCGTCTCCTCGTAGTTGAGGAAGAAGTCCTTGATGTGGTGCGCCCCGTACCCGAGACACAGGATGAACTCCGTGTGCCCGAAGTGCGCGTAGTAGCGCATGACGTGCCAGATCAGCGGCCGGGGGCCGACCATCGCCATCGGCTTGGGCACGTCGTCTGCGGCACCGCTCCGCATCCGCATCCCGTAACCGCCGCAGAACAGGACGACCTTCATGACTTGACCTCGACAATGCTCAGTTCCGGGATGGGAAAGACAAGGCGGCCGCCCCAGTCGTGCACGAACGACAGCTGCTCGACCAGCTCGGCCCGCAGGTTCCACGGCAGGATGAGGACGTAGTCCGGTTTGTCGGCGGCTATCTGTTCGGGCGGCAGGATCGGGATGCGGGTGCCAGGGGTGAACCTGCCGTGCTTGTACGGGTTGCGGTCGACCGTGTACGGGAGCAGGTCGGGCCGGATGCCGCAGTGGTTGAGCAGGGTGTTGCCCTTGCCAGGGGCGCCGTAGCCGACGACCGTCTCGCCGCGCTCGGCCGCCTCGATGAGGAACCGCAGGAGGTCCCGGCGCACCTTGGCCACCCGGGCGGAGAACTCGGTGTACCCGGAAACCTCCTGCAGCCCGGCGGCCTTCTCCCGGGCAAGCACGTCGGCCACTCGCTGGGACGGCTCGCCCGCCACGTCGGCCGGCCGGGCCCACAGCCGGATGGAGCCGCCGTGCGTGGGCAGCAACTCGACGTCCACGAGCGCGAGTCCGCCGCTCGCGAGGGCCCGGATCGCGGAAGCGACCGTGTAGTACTGGAAGTGTTCGTGGTAGATCGTGTCGTACTGGTTCTCCTCGATCAGGGTCAGCAGGTGCTGCACCTCGATGGAGACCCAGCCGTCGTCGGCGACCAGGGCGCGCAGCCCCTGGGTGAACCCGACCACGTCGGGGATGTGCGCGTACACGTTGTTGGCCACGACCAGGTCCGCCGGGCCGTGCTCCTCGCGGACGGCCGAGCCGGTGTCCGGGCTCAGGAACTCCGTGAGCGTGGGCACACCCGCGTCCCGCGCCGCGGCGCCGACATTCACGGACGGCTCGATGCCGAGACAGCGGATCCCCCGGTCCACCACGTGCTTCAGCAAGTACCCGTCGTTGCTTGCGACTTCGACCACGAAGGCCTCGGCGCCGTCGGTGCCCAGACCCACCCGCTGCACCGCGTCCGCGACGAACGTGCGCGCGTGCTCCACCCAGGAGGTCGAGTACGAGGAGAAGTACGCGTACTCCTTGAACGTCTCCTCCGGCGTGATCAGCGGCGGTATCTGCGCCAGCCAGCAGTCGGTGCAGACCCGCAGGTGCAACGGGTACGCCGGCTCCGCCGTGTCCAGTTGGTCCGCGGCGAGAAAGCTCTCACATGGTGGCGTCGCCCCGAGATCGACGACGCTCGCCATCGCTTCCGAGCCGCAGAGTCGGCATTTGGTCATCTACTGTCCCCATCCCCCCTGCTCGCGTGGGTGTCCCCGCCGCGAGTCATTGCTGACCGCCCCGCGATCGCGGTGCGGTACCCCTCCACCAGGCGCTCGAGGCCGACGGCCGGGCTGAACCCCTGCTCGTAACGGCGCCGGGCCGCCCGGCCCATCTCTCGGACCAGGTCCGGTTCGGCCGCGATCCGGCGTATGCAGGACGCGAGCGAGGCGGCCTCGCCCGGCCGGTGCAGCAGCCCGGTCACCCCGTCCTCGACGAGTTCGACGAAGGCGCCGTGTCCGGCGGCGACGGTCGGGACCCCCGCCGCCATCGCCTCCACGACCACCAGGCCGAACGCCTCCAGCCAGGTCGAGGGAGCCACCACGGCGACGGACCGGGCGATGGCCTTCTGGCACTCCGCCGTGTCGTACAGGCCGACGTAGCGCACGTCGTCCCTGCCCGCCGCCCAGGTGGTCACCTCGCGCTCCAGCGGTCCCGTGCCGGCGATCACGAGCGGCACGCCCAGCCCGCCGCTCGCGGCGATCTCGTCCCACGCCGTCATGAGCAGCCGTACGCCCTTGGCCTCCGCGAGCCGGCCGAGATAGAGCAGATGCTCGCCGGCGCCCGCTCGGCCGGCGCCCGGGTCGGGCACGAAGTTGTGCTTCACCGCAAGCCGTTCGGCCGGCATGCCGGCCTGCACCAGGACGTCGCGCTGCGCCGCGGAGATACAGAAGAACCGCTCCACGCCGGACCACCACCGGCGCCGGTTGACCGACAGGCTGACCGCGAGCGGCACCGTCGCAAGACGGGAGTTCCGGTAGCAGCCGTGCCGGACGGCGGGAAGCGGCGCCCTCCCGACGCACTCGGTGCACGGCCGGCCGTCCCGCTGCAGTGTGCCGGGCGGGCAGACTTGGGTGTAGTTGTGCAGCGTGGCGACGGCGGGTACGCCGGCGTCGGCGCAGGCGGCAAGGACCGCGGGCGACAGGAGCGGGAATACGTTGTGGACGTGCACCACGTCCGGCCGCTCGCTCCGGAGCCGGTCGGCGAGCTCCGCGCGAACCGCCGGGTTCCACGGCACGAGGAGCGGCAGCGCGGCCTTGGCAAGGAGGGACCGGGCGCCGATGTCGTCACTGCGCCGCTCGAACACCTCGACCCGGTGGCCGGCCTCGCGCAGCAGCGCCGCCTCCTGGTCGACGACCTTGTTCTCCCCGCTCGGCTGGGCCGAGGCGTAGCGGTTGTGCACCACGAGAACGTGCATGCTCAGGTGACCTCCGATGTGCGGGCCCAGCGCGGTATGCGTCGTCGAGGACCTTCGGGCGTCGAGAGCCGGGGGACGTCGGGCGTCGACAGGGGAGTGGCCGCGGCAGGTGCCGCAAGCAGCGAGGCGGCCACGGTCAGATGCAGCAGATACGGCGAGGCGTCGCCCAGCCCGGCCTCGGTGTACGACGCGATCGCGCAGTAGCTGATCAGGAAGATCGCGCAGGCCCTCGACAGCGACGGTGGCCGCAGCAACGCGACGCCGCCGAGCACGATGATGATCGCCGCCACCAGGGCGACGCCGGTCAGACCCTGCTCGTGGTAAACGGCCAGCCAGCTGTTGTCGATCGGCAGCCCGCCGAACGACTTGTCGCCCAGGCCCGCGCCGAACAGCTGCTCCGAGGTCGACCGGGGGGCTGCCAGCAGGGCGTCCCAGACCTTGGCCCGACCGGTGAGGTTGGAGATGTTCTCTTTGCTCTGTCCGCGCAGGAACCACGCCTGCAGCGCGGAGCTGAACGCCACCGCGGCCACGGCGGCGCACAGCACCGCCCAGGCGAAGAACCGGCGGGCGGCGGCGCTGGTCAGGAGGAGCGAGCCGATCGCCAACACCAGCCCGATGAACAGGCCGAGCGTGGCCGTCCGGGTATGGGTCAGCGCGAGCAGGACGAGTGCCGGCACGATGACTACCGCCGCGCTGCGCCTGTCGGTCCGGCGGCCCAGAACGAGCAGCACGGTGAGCCCGATGATCACCGCGGCGTACTGTCCGATCTGCGGCGGGGTGAGCGGCCACAACGCGCCGACCAGCCGCCCGCCGTAAAGGTCGGGCAGGGCGGCGCCCGGTGAGATGACCAGGCCGGCGGCCACCGACCCGAGGACCGCGAAGTAGATCCGGATGTGGTGCCGGACGAACGTCTCACTGCCGTCCCACCAGCGGCTGAGCAGCCACAGCGTGCCGACGAAGAGAGCCAGCCGGGCGCAGCGGAACAGCGCGCCGAACCCGGACTCCAGGTTCGCGCTGGAGATCACGCTCGGCACCAGCAGCAGGGTGAGCAGGAATACGAAGGCGCTGGCCCGGACGCGCAGCCGGAGATTGACTGCCAGCGCCAGCGCGAACGCGGCGGCCAGCGCGCCCATGGTGACCATCTGGATGAGGGAGCGGGGCAGCGGGACGATGGTCTTCGCCCCGGTGGAGCCGAGCGTGTTGAGGATCAGCAGCCCCCAGGCTGTCCCGACGATCTTCGACGTGTGGTCCGCGCCCATCTCAACCACCGTCCCGTGCACGGAAGGTGCTGCCCGCGTCCTGCTGGTACGGCGTGCCCTGCCACTGTCCGAAGTCGAGCACCCGGCTCGGGTCGTGGGCCACGAACTTCCATGGGCCGAGGTAGACGTTGTCGTGCCAGCGGTTGTGCTGCTTGCGGGTGATCGCCTCAGCCACCCGCTCGCCCTGGTAGGGCGACCAGTCCGGATAGGTGCCGTAGTTGGCAAGGACCGCCATGCGGTCGCACTTCACCGTGCACTCGACGACGGACTTGTCCAGCACGAAGCGGTTGTCGTGGATGTCCACCCGCTGGGTCTTCCACCGGCAGTCGTCGTAGAGCGGTGTGGTGGCGATCGCCGGCCGCGCGCAGCGGTCGGTCTTCTTCACCAGCAACGTGCAGTCACCGGACGAGGTGTTGGCCGGGCTGTTGCAGAACCGGTCGGCGTTCTCCCACAGGGTGATCCCGGACCAGTTGTTCTCCAGCACGTTTCGGTAGATCTCGATCTTGTCCGTGCGGGCTCGGATCCGTGGTTCGCCGCCGGACTCGGACAGGTAGACGGTCGCGAGCGGGAAGCTGTCGCCGCGGTCGGCGTACCTGCGGCCCTCGACCCAGTTGTTCCGCCGGATCGTGTTCTTCCGGATGACCGCGTTGTAGCTGGTCTCGTAGATCAGCGCGGCACCGTCGTTGGCCTCGAGCACGTTGTCCTCGATGCGGAAGTCGTTGTTGTTGGTGTCCGCCCACAACCCGGTTCCGCGGTTGTCGTGCACCCAGTTGCCCCGCACGTCGGCGCCGTTGACGGCCCAGAACTTGATGCCTCCGGTGCAGCCGCAGCCCTTCCGCTTCCGCTCCCAGTCGTCGGTGTTGTTGCCCACGATCTCGTTGCCCTCGACCACCAGGCCGCGGATGGCGTCGCCGGGCTTGTACGCGTTCATTCCGTACTGGCCGTTCTCGCGCAGGCAGTTGGCGCGGACCTGCTGGCGGGCACCGGCCATCAGCCCGGCGCCGGAGTTGTGCTGGATCGTCGCGTGCTCGATCACCCACCCGTCGGCCGAGTCGTGGTTGACCACGCCCTGGTCCTGCGGCGCGACGAAACGCTGCACGGTCAGGTGGCGGATGGTGACGTCGCGAGCCGAACCGCCGAACGCGTACTGGTTCTTCTTCCGGCCGTCGAGCACCGCGCCCGGCGCGCCGAGGTAGCGGTTCCCCTTCTTGGGGATGACCTGGGCATAACGGTCCGATTCGAGCCTGTGCTTGCCCGGTCGAAGCCAGAACGTGGTGTTCGGGGGGCTGCTCTTGGTCTTCGCAGCGAGGTCACCGACCACCGCGGGGTCGACCGTCACCGCGCCCGCCGGCGCCTTCGCCGGCCCGGCCACGGGCTTGGCGCACACCCGGGCCACGGACGTGGCTCGTGCAACGGTCGGCTCCGCCGGGGGGCCCGGTGTACTCACGCAGCCAGTCGCCGTCAGCAGGACCAGCACCAGCGGTGCCGTCGGCAACGCCCAGTGCCGCTTCTCGATCACCACGCGTCCCCCTAGCCCCGGAACCTGAGTACGGTGGTGAACCCCTCCGCGCCGTCGGTGAAGCCTGTGCCGACCAGCGTGGTGGTGGGTTCCTTGCGCCCGAAGCCGGCGGAGTACCAGCCCAGCGGCGGGTCGGTCTCGCCGCGATGCGCCCGCCAGGACAGCTGCCCGGGCAGGTCGAGCACCGCGGAGCGGTCCTCGCCGTCCCGGGTCCAGGTGAGCTGTGCCCGGTTCCCCACCAGATCCGCGGCGATCAACGGGCCGAGGTGGAACGCCAGTTGCACTGCATGGCGCGGGCCGCGCACATCGTCGACCACCCGCAGCTCCTGGCTCGCGGCGGTCAGCTCCACCCGGCGGCGGTGCACGGAGCCCTGGTACCCGTCGTGCTCGGCGCTCCAGCGGGCCACACCCGCGTCCGAGGTATCCGCGACCAGAACGCGGCTGCGGGCCTGCCGGGTCCACAGGAACGGGCCGCCGGAGACGGACTGGTCACCGCCGTCCAATTGCAGGGTGTTGTGGCCGAGGGTCGACCGGAAGTACTGCCGCCACTCGGGCTGCCCGTGGTAGCAGTACGTCCCCGGATCGGCGAGCACGTCGACCCCGTCGTGCCGGACCTCCACGGACAGGGCGTCCGCGTGGGCATGCGCGGCGATGGACAGGAACCCGTGCGGACCCCCGTCGCAGCGGCACCAGATCTCCTCCGGACCGCGCAGAATGGTCATGCCCGCGTCAGCGAAATGGGCGGGTCGGCCTGCCGGGCGGGTCACGGCCGGTGCGGTTCCATTTTTCGCGTACGGCCGGATGAGCGCGGCAAGCAGCGGGGTGCGCACATCGGTGCCACCCGCCGCCGGCCACCAGGCGAGCCGGCCGAACACGGCGTCCCCGGTGGCCAGTAGCGAGGCCCAGCGGTCGGTGCCCGCGCCGTCCACGACCAGACCGTGCCCGTCGTCCGCGTCTCCCTGGCGCGGCGGCCGTAACCGGCCGTCCACGACGGCCGCGAGCGCGTCGGTCATCCGCAGTAGCACAAGGCGGATCGACGCGGGGACCGGTACGTCGGCGGCGTCCGCCTCGGCCACCGCGGCCAGGCCGAGCTCGAGGACAAGTCCGTGATACTCGGTGGCCAACTCGCGGTTGAGGCCGGACTCGAAGGTGTTGCTGCGCAGATGCCGCTCCAGCGACCGCAGCGCGCCGGCTCGCCAACGCGCCGAGGAGGGGAACCACCCGAACGCGCAGGCTGCGGCCAACTGCCCGGCGGCCTCGGCGATGACGTGGTTGTTCGCCGAAGATCCCCGGCTGGGGAAGGCGGCCAGCCAGCGCTGGTGGTGCCAGATCTGGTTCAGCGCCACCGGGTTGTCCTCGAAAAGACCGGCCGCGCCCGGCCAGCCGTCGAGCAGCCGGCGGATCCACACCCAGGAAAGGAGCCGGATCCCCAGCTCGATGCCGCTGATCCAGTGCACTCCGCGCAGCGGCGCGTTGGCCGTCCACCACAACCGCAGATGCTCGGCCACCCGCTCGGCGTACTGCTCGTTCCCGGTGATCGCGTAGGCGGCGGCGAGCACGGTGAGGTACTGATGCCGGGACGGCTCCCAGATCTGCTTGATGTCCCCGACCACGTCCTCGTTCCGGTACGGCACGTCGAAGGCGTAGCCCCACGGAGCCCGGCGCCCGGTCTTCGGGTCGTACCACCAGTCCGGGTCGGCCAGGTCGTCGCGGTCCACGCCGAAGAACTCGGCGTGCCCGGCCATCAGCCGGTCCGCCTCGGCGATGAGACGTTTCGCGGCGTCCGCCGGCACCGCGGCGATCGTCCCGGCGGGCAGTACCGCGGTGAACCGGGCGCCGGTCACGCTCGGGCAGTTGGGCAGCGCCGACCGCCACCGCCGCCTGCGCACCGTGTCGCCCGCCCGGCCGGCGATCTCCTGCGGTCCCATCCGGGACAGCCGCCGCAGGTACCAGCCCGCGCTCATGGTCATCGCGCCCTCGCCAACGTCACCGGCGCGCCGCCGGCCAGGCCGGTCTGCACGGCGAGGGTGGCCGCCGTGGTGGCGACCAGCGACTCCAGCGGCACCGGCATCGGGCCGCCGGTCCGCACGGCCTTGATGAACGCGGCCAGCTCGGCGGACTGGCCCTTGTCCCGGGCCTTGGGCAGCCGCGAGGAGACCCACCGCTTGCGGCCGACCCCTCCGTCTGCAAACACCGAGGCACGGACGAAGTCGTCGAGCCGCAGCACCTTGCCGTCCGCGATCAGGTCCAGCGTCTCCTTGGGGAAGGCCGACGAGCCGGTGGTGACGTAACTGATGGTGGCGGTGGACCCGTCCGGGTAGCGCAGCACGACCTGCAGGTCCTCGTTGCCGGACGTCGCGACCGCGTACACCGAGACCGGGTCGGCCTCGAGCAGCCAGCTTGCCGTGTCGATGAAGTGCCCGCCCTCGCCGGCGAACCGCGAGCCCTCGGTGCCCTGTTGGAGGTACCAGCTGCCGTGCTGCAGCCGGCCCGCGTTGACCAGGTAGCGCAGGCTCGCCGGACCGGTCCGGGCGCCGAACCGCTTCCTGGCCTCCTGCAGCAGCGGCGCGAACCGGCGGTTGAAGCCCACCTGCAGCCGGTCGTTGCCGGACTTCTCCACCGCCGCGAGCACGCCTGCCAGTTCGTCCTCGGTGAGGGCCAGGGGCTTCTCCACGAACACCGCCTTGCCAGCAAGGAGTGCCCTTTGGGTCAGTTCGGCGTGCGAGCTGTGGCGGGTGACCACGAACACCGCGTCGATGGACGGGTCGTCGAGCACGGCGTCGAGATCGGTGGTCGCCTCGGCGAAGCCGAACTTCCGCTTCGCGTTGGCCGCGGACAGCGCCGTCGTGGTGACGACCGTGGACAACTCGACGCCGTCGCGCTGTGCCAGGTGCGGCAGCAGCATCGAGGTCGCGTAGTTTCCCGCGCCGGCGAACGCCACCCGCACCGACGCCTTGGCGGGCCGGGCCGGGGTGGGCGCTTTGCCGCTGCGTCGCACCGCGGGCACGGCCACGGCCGGGGCCGCCGCTTCCTCCGCTTCCCCCGCCTGTTCGGGGTACCGGAACAGCACGGCCACGGCCTTCAGGTCGCCGTCCTTCAGGCGCTGGTACGTCTCCACGGCGTCGTCGAAGTCGGCGATGTGGGAGACCAGGGGCTCTACGTCGACGCGGCCGCGGGCGAGGAGATCGAGGAAGCACGCCAGGTTGCGGCGCTCGGTCCAGCGCACGTAGCCGATCGGGTAGTCCCGGCCCTCGAGCTCGTACTCCGGGTCGTAGCGCCCGGGGCCGTAACTGCGGGAGAACCGGACGTCGAGCTCTTTCTCGTAGTACGCGTTCCACGGCAGGTCCAGGCGGCACTTGCCGATGTCGATCACCCGGCCGCGGTCCCGGCTCAACTTGGCGGCCAGCTCGACGGGTTGGTTGCTGCCGCCGCCGGCGGCCAGGTACACCTGGTCCACGCCGTGACCGTCAGTGAGCTCGGCGACGGAGGCTTCCACGGCCGCGGAGGCGGGATCGCCGCAGGCCGCCGCGCCCAGGCGCTCGGCGAGCTCACAGCGCACCGGGTCGGGGTCGACCCCGACGACGCGGACTCCCGAGGCGGTAAGGAGCTGCACCACCAGCTGCCCGATCAGCCCGAGGCCGATGACCAGTGCCACGTCGCCGAGTTGCGGCTCGCCTTGGCGGACGCCCTGCATTGCGATCGACCCGACGGTGCCGAAGGCCGCGTGCTGCGGCGCGAGGCCGTCCGGCACCGGGGCGTAGAGGTTCTTCGGCACCCAGTTCAGCTCGGCGTGCAACGCGTGCTCATTGCCGGCGCATGCCACGACGTCGCCAACCTTCACGTCGTCGATCCCGGTGCCGGCCTGCTCGACCACCCCGCACAGCGAGTAGCCCAGCGGCGTGTAGGAGTCCAGCTTGCCCATCACCTTGCGGTAGGTGGCGGGCACCCCGTTGGTGGCCACGCTCTGCATGACCTTGGCCACCTGGTCCGGCCGGGAGCGGGCCTTGCCCAGCATCGACATGCCGGCCTCGGACACCTTCATGAGCTCGGTCCCGGTGGATATCAGCGAGTAGGCGCTGCGGACCAGCACACCGCCCGCCTTGCACCCCGGCACCGGCACGTCGAGCACCGCCAGCTCGCCGCTCTTGTAGTTCTGTACAACCTGCTTCACCCGAACTCCTCTGATTCCTAAGCCGTTAACCGAGTGCTCTGACCGGACCCAGAGGTCGCGCCGCGATACCAGTACTCGAGGGTCAGCACATGCCACAGATGCTTGGAGAAGTCCCGCTGCCCGGCGGCGTCCTCGGCGACCATGCGCGCCAGCGCGTCGCGGCGCAGGAGCCCGGAGTTGACGAGCACGCCGTCGTTGACCACCTCGCGCACCAGCGGTGCCAGATCCCGGCTCATCCAGGCCCGCAGCGGGGCGCTGAACAGGCCCTTGGGCCGGTACACGATCTCCCGGGGCAGGATCGAGGTGGCCGCCTCCTTGAGGACGGCCTTGCCCTGTCGTCCGACGATCTTGCGATCGCCGGGCACGGCGAACGCCGCCTTGACCACCTCGACATCCACGTACGGCACCCGCACCTCGGTCGACGCGGCCATGCTCGACCGGTCCGTGTAAGCGAGGTTCAGGCCCGGCAGGAACATCCGGGCGTCGCCCAGGCACATGCGGTTGACGAAGTCGTCGAGGTCGTTGTCCTGGTAGATGTCCGCGTGCTCGGTCAGCACGTCCTCGACCGTCCCGGCCAAGTCCGGATTGACCAGGGCGAGCAGCTCGTCCTGGTCGTACATGGTGTAGCTGCGCCGGAACGCGGTCTCCTCCGGCAGATCGGCGAATGAGAGGAACCGCTTCGCGAAGCGCACCGACCGGTACCCGCGGCGGGCTGTGGCGACCGGCAGCCGGTCCACGACCCTGGACACCCCGCGCCGCAGGGGCCCCGGGACGCGTTGGTAGCGCAGCGCAAGGAGGTTGGCCAGGTGCTTGCGGTAACCGGCGAACAGCTCGTCGGCGCCCATCCCCGAGAGCATCACCTTGACCCCGGCCTCCCGGGCGGCCTCGCAGATCAGGAACGTGTTGATCGCGGCGGGGTCGCCGATCGGCTCGTCCAGGTGGTACGTCATCTGCGGCAGCAGGTCGAGCACATTCGGAGCGATCTCGATCTCATGCAGGTCGACGCCGAACCGCTCGGCCACCCGTCGGGCATAGCGAAGGTCGTCCGGCATCGCCTCGAACTTGGCGTCCTCGGCGCGGAATCCGATCGTGTAGGCGGAGATCCCGGGTTGGTCGCGGGCCGCCAGCGCGGTCAGGTAGCTGGAGTCGAGACCGCCGGAGAGGAAGGTCGCCACGGGTACGTCGGAGAGCAGGTGGCGTCGGGTCGACTCCTCGACGATGGCGGCCAGGTCCGGCTGCTCGCCGCTCAGGGCCCGCTCCCGGCCCTCGGCGGCGACGTCCTTCAAGTGCCAGTACCGGCCGCGCTCCACCCGGCCGTCGGGCCGGCACCGCAGCCAGCTCCCCGGCGGCAGCTTCTCCGCTTCGCGGTACGCGCAGCGCGAGTCCGGCACCCAGTAGTACAACAGCGAGGCCACCAGCGCCGCATGGTCCACCTCCAGAGACCCGCCGGTGGCGACGGCGAGCGCCTTGAGCTCGGAGGCGAACACCAGGCCCGCACCGCGCCGGAGCAGGAACAGCGGCTTGATGCCCAACTGGTCGCGCGCCAGCACCAGTTCACCGGTGCGCTCGTCGAAGATCCCGAACGCGAACATACCGCGCAGCCGGGGCAGGCAGTCCGTGCCCCAGCGCCGCCAGGCCTCAAGGAGCACCTCGGTGTCGGAGGTACCGCGGAAGCGCACGCCGGCGGCTGCCAGTTCGGCACGCAGCTCGGGCGCGTTGTACAGCTCGCCGTTGTACGTCAGGACTAGGCCGCCCGAGACCATCGGCTGGGCGCCGGTCTCGGACAGGTCGATGATGGCAAGCCGGCGGTGCCCGAGCTGCACTTCGCCGTCACCGGCGGGGTGGCTGTACCGGCCCGCCCCGTCCGGGCCGCGGTGGGCGAGGGTATCGGTGAGCCGGTCGGCCACGACCTTCCCGTCCGGCCATAGGTAAGTTCCTGCGATGCCACACATGTCCTACCGCGCCTCCTGGTCGCTGTCCGGGACCCGTGCGTCCCACATCGGCTGCCGCTCCGTCCGCCGCAGGCCCGTCCCGTTCTGCCGGGCCAAGCGCTCGCTCTGGCCGCGCAGCGCGGTGTGCAGCCCGTCCCACAGCGTGCCGTCGGTCCGGTCACGCGGATCGGGGTCGATCAGCACCACACCGATCACCGCAATGCGCTGGTCCGCGAGCTGCCGCGCCACGGTGTGCAGCCATGCGGCGCTGCCGTGCCCGGCACGCACGACGAGCACGGTCCGGGTGCCGAGGTACTGGAGGTCGGTCCACGCCGTGCCGGGCGCCACCGATCCGACGCCGAGCCGGCGCTCCTGATGCGACACGGCCGCGGCACGCTCGCCGCTGACCACGGTCGGGTCTCCCGGCTTCGGGCGGCGGCCCGCGAGCTGCGGGCCGGGCAGTCCATCGACGATGACCACGGGCCCCTCCGGTTCCAGTGCCCGGGCGAGGTCCAGGGCGAGCACACTCGTGCCGCGCGCACAGCCCAGCTCCAGCAGCGACACCGGTTCCGCGGAGCCGAGCACGGTGCGGGCCAGGGACGTGGTGAGCCGTGTCCGTGCCTCCCGGATCCGTCGGCGCTGCCACAGCCTGCCCGTCCGACGGGGCAGCTCCGCGATGACCGAGGCGCCCAGGTTCGCCGCGAAATCCCGGCGCAGCACGGGGCGATCCGCCACCACCGAGCCGACCGCGGCCAGCGCGAGCCCGAGGGCGAGCCCGAGGGCGAGCCCGATCGCGGCGTTGGTGGCAGCGGCCTTGGGCAGGGAGTGCTGCACCGCGCGCGGGGCGTCCACGATCTGTGTGCCGGCGATGAGCTGGGGCGTGCCGGTGCGCGCCTCTGCTGCGCGCTGATCGAAATCGGCTATCCGCGAGGTGAGTTCGGCCCGGCGGGCGAAGAGCGACTCGAAATTCGCCGAGGCTTCCGGGCTGTTGTCCTGCGGTCCGTCTCCGATCGCCTTGTTGACCTGGGCGAGTTCGTCCCGCATGCGGTCACGCTGGTCGAGCAGAGCCTTGGCCTCGGCTTTCGCGGCTGCCTGTATCTGCTTCACATGGTTCGCGACGAACGCTTCGGCCAGCGCCTTGGCACGGGCCACCGCTTCCGCGTCGCTGTCACCTGTCACATTGATCTGCAGCAGGTTGTTGGTCAAGCCGATACCCCCGTAGTCCTGCATGAAGTCCTCTGGTTTTTCTGTGGAGTTGAGGGACTGCAGGGCGTTACTGGCGATCCGAGTGGTCTGCAGCAGCGCGACGTCGGTGCGGATCAGCGTTCCGGGGTCGTTCGGCTGGTCGGCCTGATGCGCGACCAGCACCTTGGTCACCGCGGTCGGCGGCGGCGGCATCAGGACTGCCACCGCCGCGCCGACGAGCAGCCCAAGGAGCGCCATGAAGGACCAGAGGCGGCGCCGTCTGCGTACCGCCACCACCAGAGCCTGCAGGTCGAAGAGCGGAGCGGCGGCCGACGACTCCGAAGTCGTACTCGTCGTCACCTTGAACCTCCCGTCGCGTCGTCGCCAACCGCGAGCGCCGGCGTGGCGGCATCCCGAGGACGGCCGGCAGACCGCGTCGGACGGGCCCGGACCGTGTCGGCGAGGACGATGCCGACGACCTCGTGCTTGGCGTCCGCACACGCCTCGGCGATGCCGGCGAGTTCCCCTGCGGTCCAGCTGCCCGCGCTGAGCACGACCAGGGCACCGGACTCGTTGTCGCGGTCCGGCACCATCGGCCGGGACACCGAGACCCCCACCACCCGCAGCATGGGGTATCCCCTGCTCGAAGAGCTTGGGGAAGGATCGCTCTCGGCCTCGGCGGCGAGCTGCCCGGCGGCCCGGCGGGCGACCTCGTCGCCGTCCGGTACGACAACCAGCAGCCGCCGGGGGGCCGGGAGTTGGTCCCGGAGGCGGGTGCACACCCGCCGGTAGCGGATCTGCCTGCCGGCCTCGTCGCCGGAGGTCTGCGGGGGCGGTATGTCCCACCGGATGTCGACGCCGAGCAGCCGGCGGATCCGGGCCCGCGGGCCATGGTCTTCCGGCCGGTGCGCGGACCGTTCACCAGGTACGTCGACGGTGCCGAGGAGCGTCGAGCCCAGCGCCGCGGCGATCTCCGGTTCGGTGCGCAGCCGGCGACTCATCCGTGCGGCGGTGAGATGGCCGATGACCGCGAGCAGGAAGAACAGCAGCGCCCCGGCGACGATGAGCTGCATCCGTGTCGGCGGTGCCTCGCCGGCCGGCCGGGCCGCCGGCCCCATGACGACCATGTTGGCCTTGTTGGCAGCCGGGTCGACCTGGTCCAGCTTCTTGATTGCGTCCTGCAGCGCGGTGCGCAGCTTCGCGAGCTCGGTGCGGGTCTGCACGCTCTCCACGGTCTGCCCCGGATCGGTCGCCTCGGCCAGCTCGGTGATGCGGCGGCTGGTCTGCGCCACCATCTTCCGCAGCTCCTCGGGCCCCGTCGTCGCTTCGGAGTCGGTGTTGTCGCCTGCGAGCCGCGCGGCGAATGTCACGAATTGCTGGGCCACTTGGTCGGAGAGTTCCTGTGCGCGCTCCGGGGTGTCGGCCGTACCCGAGATCTTGACGATGTTCCCGTCGGTGGCCTTGGCGCTCACCCGGTCCCGCAGCTCGCTGCCGCTGACCCCGGCCCAGCCGAGCGCGGCAGCCGCGCGGTCGACCACCACCGAACTGGTCGCGATCTCCGCCTGAGTCAGGAGCTCGCGCTCCTCCCACTGCCCCGGCAGCAGTACCGATGCCGACGTCGTATAACGCGGCGGAAACAGCAAGGAGGTGCTGTAGCCGACGAGCGCACCCACCAACGCGAGGACGGTGAGAAGCCGCCAGCGCCGACGGATGATCCGGCCGATCGTGACCAGGCGTATCGTGTCATCGCTCAACGGCCCGGCCTCCTCCGTGTCCGGACCGGGCCGCCCGCCGACACTGGAGCGTTGTCACGGCAGGCAGCGGCGTAGGCGGCCAGCAGCGACGCTTGCGAGTTCCGCCAGGACAGCGGCCCGCTGATCCGCTCCTGGCCGATCTTGCCCATCCGGGCCCGCTGCTCCGGATCGTCAAGCAGCAGCGCGATGAGCTCGGCGAACTCGGCCTCGTCGTTGGCGGGCGCGTAGACGGCGGCGTCACCGGCGGATACTCGCGCCTCCCGGAGGTCGAACGAGACGATCGGCCGACCCATCACCATGTACTCCAGGACCTTGTTCATGGTCGACACGTCGTTGAGCGGATTGCGCGGGTCGGGGGAGAGGCACACGTCCGCGGTGGACAGGTAGCGGACCAGGTCGGCGTCCGGGATGCGCCCGGTGAACTGGACCTGCTCCGAGAGCCCGAGCCGCCGGGACAGCTCCACCATCGCGTCGAAGGCGTCGCCGGCGCCGACGAACACCGCATGCCAGTCGGTCCGCCCGAGCTCGTCGCGCAGCTTCGCGAGAGACCGCAGGGCGTAGTCGACGCCGTCCTGCGGGCCCATCACGCCGAGGTAGCACAGCAGATGAGGCTTGCCGCGCTTCAACTCCGGTTCGGGCGGCACCGGGTGGAAGCGGTCGATGTCGGGCGCGCTGCGCACCACGAAGACGTCCTCCGGCCGCCGACCGCCGCGGCGCAGCGCGACGTTCCGGTAGCTCTCGTTCGTGGCGAGCACGACGTCCGCGGCCCGGTAGGTCCGCCGTTCCAGCGCGCACACGGCGCGGTAGAGCAGATCCTTGCCGCGGTCGAACCGCGAGAGGTACAGCTCGGGCACCAGGTCGTGCTGGTCGAAGACGAACCGCGTGCCGCGCCGCTTCAGCCACAGCGCCGGCAGGAACAGCAGGTCGGGCGGGTTGCAGGCGTGGACCACGTCGACCGGGCCGACCTTGCGGGCCAGCCGGAACGTGTGCCACAAGGCAGAGCCGTACTCGCGCAGGTAGCCGGCCGGTCCTCCGGTGGCCGCGCGCAACGGGTAGCGGTGGATCCGCACCCCGTCGATCTCCGCCTCCGGCTCGGTGTCCCGCTTCGTCCCCCGGGGACAGATGACGTGCACCGTCCAGCCCGCGTCGCGCAGCGTCGTGCACTCCTGCCACACCCGCCGGTCGAACGGCACCGACAGGTTCTCCACGAGGATCAGCGCGCTCCGGCCTTGCCGGTCGCCGCTGGTTGTGTCGTCAAACGATGTGTCACCAAGCAAGGCCCACGTACCCCGGTTCGGTCCGGCGCGCGTCGGCGTCGGGAAGGTGGATGAGGTCGACGATCACGGGGCCGTCGCCATGGGGGAGCGCCGACACGACGGCCGGATCCCTGGTCCCGACCAGGCACACCTCGGCGTGGTCGAGCACCTCGTCGACGGAGTTCGCGAGCAGCTGCGCGAGGTGCGGCAGCCGGGTCTCGATGTACTCGCGGTTCGCGCCGAGCAGCCGGGAGAGGTTCACGTTGGGGTCGTAGATCCGCAGGTCGTACCCCTTGCCGAAGAGCCGCTCCGCCAGCTCGACGAGCGGGCTCTCGCGGAGGTCGTCGGTGCCGGGTTTGAAGGACAGCCCGAACAGGCCCACCCGACGCTTGCCGGTGCGCTCGACCAACTCCACCGCGCGCTGCAGATGTTCGGAGTTGGAGGGCAGCACATGGGAGAGGATGGGCACCGAGACGTCGGCCCGCCGCGCCGCGTAGACCAGGCTGCGCAAGTCCTTGGGCAGGCAGGAGCCACCGAAGGCGAAGCCGGGCCGCAGATAGGCAGGGCTGATGTTCAGCTTGCGGTCGGCCAGGAACACATCCATCACCTGATGCGAGTCCACCCCGAGCGCCTGGCACACCGCGCCCAGCTCGTTCGCGAAGCCGATCTTGAGGCCGTGGAACGCGTTGTCCGCGTACTTGATCGCCTCGGCCGTCGGGACCGGCACCCGGAACACCTCGCCGGGCAGTCCCTCGTACAGCGCCGCCACCACGTCGCCGCTTTCTGGGTCGAGCTCGCCGATGACGGTCTTGGGCGGGTCGAAGAAGTCCCGCACGCTCGTGCCCTCGCGCAGGAACTCCGGGTTGACCGCGACCCCGAAGTCCACCCCGGCCGTGCCGACGTACTTCTCCAGGATCGGTACCAGCAGGTTCAGGCAAGTGCCCGGGAGCATGGTGCTGCGGAACACGACGGTCTGCCGCCCACCCCGCTCGGCCACCGCGGTACCGATCTGCTCGGTGACCCGCTCCAAGTACGTGGTGCACAGGCTGCCGTTGGGCTCCGACGGCGTGCCCACGCAGACCAGCGACACCTCGCTGCTCATGATCGCCTCGCGGACGTCGCCGGTGGCGCGTAACGCTCCGGTCCGCACGAACTCGGCGATGAGCTCGCCGATCCGCTCCTCGACCACCGGGGCCTTGCCGTCGTTGACCAGGTCGACCTTCACCTGGTTCACGTCCACCCCGATGACCTCGTGACCCAGGCTCGCCAGGCACGCGGCCGACACGCAGCCCACGTAGCCGAGCCCTAAGACGCTGACCCTCATGACCCGCTCCTCCCCCTGGGCAGGCCCTTTTGGCCTGCCATCCGTGCGCCGACCGGACGACGCCCCCCGAGCATCAGTAGGCCCCCTGCCCATAGAGCACCGCGCGCAGCGTCTTCCACAAGATCACTGTGTCCAGGGCGAGCGACCAGTCCTCCACGTACCGCAGGTCGAGGCGGACCGCCTCCTCCCACGGCAGGTCGCTGCGTCCGCTGATCTGCCACAGGCCGGTGAGCCCGGGCTTGACCAGCAGCCGCCGCCGGATGTCCGGGCCGTACGCAGCGGATTCCTCCGGTAGCGGAGGCCGTGGACCGACGAGCGACATCGAGCCGGTGAGTACGTTGAAGAGCTGCGGGAGTTCGTCGAGCGAGTACCGGCGCAGCACTGCTCCCACCCGCGTCACCCGCGGATCCCGGCGGAGCTTGAACAGCAGGCCGGCGCCCTCGTTGCGGTCGGCCAGTGCATGACGTGCCGCGTCAGCCCCGGTGACCATGGTGCGGAACTTGAAGATGGTGAACTCGCGGCCGTCCTTGCCGACCCGGCGCTGGCGGTATACCGCCCCACCCCGACTGTCCATCAGCACGAGCAGCCCGACGAGCACCATCAGCGGTGCGAACAGCATCAGCAGGATCGCTGCGCCCGTCCGGTCGACGACCCCTTTGACCGCCCGGCGGCCCCCGGTGAAGGTCGGGATGCTGACCCGCAGCAGCGGGATCCCGAGCACCGCATCGACGTGCAGCCGCGGTCCTGCCACCTCCATCAGCACGGGGGCCACGACCATGTCGGCATCGCTGCCTTCGAGGTTCCAGGCCAGCCGCTGCAGCCGGTCCGGTGACCAGTGCGGGTCCGGTGTGACCGCGACGACACGGTAGCCGTCGCGGCGGACGTGGCCTGCGACGTCGGTCAGTCGGCCGACGACCGGCACTCCGTCCAGTTGGTCACCGTCGAGCCCGAGACCGTCCGGCGTGCACACCGCCTCCACCCGCCAGCCGAGGTGCGGGAACTTACGGGTTCGGGTGATCAGGTCGCGCACGGTGGCCGGGCTCCCGGCAGCGAGCACCGGTCTCAGGCACCGTCCTTCCTTTCGCTGTTTGTGCAGCGAGAGGCGCAGCAGGTACCGCGCGGTCATGGTGACGACCGCGATCGTGGGGATCGCGACGAAGATCCAGAGCTTGATGTTGCGCGAGGTGAGGGCGATCCCGCCGAGCGCCAGTACGACGGTCGCCGCGAACAGTGAGCGTCCGAGCCGGCGGAATTCCTCGGCGCCCTGGCCGAGCACGGCCGGAGCCCACGACCGGCTCACCGCAAGTGCCCCCAGCACCAGCAGTTCGGTGCCGAATGCGAGAATTCCCCACTTCTCGTGCCAGTTGGCCGCGTCCCGGACCCCGAAGAAGTTGCCGATCGCCGCCACCACGAAGGCGGTGGCCACGGTATCGCTGGTGATCACGGTACGGCGGTACCGCTGCTCCCAGTCGGTCGCGGGCTGTCTGATTGCCCCGTTCACCGGACGCCCGCGCGCCGGTAGGAACGGGCTGACTAAGTCGCCCTGCTGCACAGCCCCCCCCAGGTTGCCACTGGGCTCGACGTGTTCGCTCAACACGGTTCCTCCCCCCGGGAGGCCCCGCCCCCCGCACAGTTCCAGCCCTCGGGAGGCCCCCGCCCCCCGTGTCGCGCCATTCCTCTCTCCGGGAGGCCCCCGCCCCCCGCGAAATGCGTACCGGCTATTGCCGCGCTACTCGCACACCCCACCCAGGTGGCAGGTGGTCTCGTACGTCCTGCCAGAGTCTCGAGCTATGCGCGAACCGGTCGAAACCTCGAGTGCTCCCCGCACCCAAGGCCCACTCTCGGGCTCCAAGGATTGGTCACCCCCACGTCTGGCACCGGGCATGCGACTGCTGGCTGCCCATGGCGCCTGACCTATAGATCATTATTTGTCGCCCCGTGTCCAAGGATGTGAGGCACGGTCAATCTAGACCATCGGGGCCTGCCTGGAGAGGGGATGTGTGCAACTTGTGCTGAACCTTTGAAGGTTGATCCACCGACGGGTGATCGGCTGCGGGTGCCTTGACGACGGAGACGTGCCTTGTGACCTGTGATGACGGGAGTCCTCCGGGCTGCCGGCACCGGGTTGGTCACCGGACACCAACCCCACCGGAGTGTTCTGGATCGTCACCGACAAGCTCTCCAGCCACAACAGCCTCGAACGCGAGAGAGTGTGAGGTGTCCGGCAGAGAAATTCCTGGCCGGACACCTCATTCGGTCTCCTGGAAGAGCCCGACCTTCCTGGGCGAGTAGCTCACCAGCAGGTTCTTCGTCTGCTGCTGGTACAGGAGCTGTACCGCTGTTGGCCAGGTGAAATGACGGACCGGAGGTGAGCGGACGGAAGGGTGGTCCGAGAATGGTCGGGATCTTGGCCCGGACGTCGTGGGCCGTCGGCGGCCGCAGCGAGAGGCTGTGGTCCACGTAGCAGTTCTGTCGTTTCTCGGCGTCGTCGCATTCCGTACGACACGGCTACCACGCCAAGGACATCACCGGGGCTCGACGGCGAGCATCGCCGGTGGCGGGTCCGCCTGTGGGCCGGCACCGCTCCACCCCCGGCACCGCTCCACCGGCGGGCCCACCCTCCGTCGAGGTGGAACGGGTAATCGGCGACCTGGCAGACCCACCGCTCTTGTGAACCGGGCCCGGGTCGCCGCCCGTACTCACGCACGGCCCGACGGCCGAGCTCTTCTCGCTCATCAGGAAGGCGTCGAGTCGGCTCCTGAGGTCAGCAGTCGTTCTCCACCGGCCGGCCCTCGATGCGGTCCGCCAGCCACCTGACGGTCGCCGGGGCGGCGGCGTAGAAGGCGGCGATGTGGGTGGGCACGAGGTACGAGTCCCAGTCGACGGACGCGCCGAGCCCGCACAGCCGGTCCTTGAGCTCGGTGCCCACTCGGTACGGGATCACGTCGTCCAGGCGCGAGTGGTACAGCCGCACCGGCACCGCCGGACGGTGCCGCCCCGCCTGCTGCTCGGCAAGCCGGCCGCGCCAGTCGGCCCGCGCGAACGGGTCCTCGGTGGTCAACCGGTCCCAGCTGTGCATCCCGTACTTGGTGGCGATCTCCAGCGTGCAGTCGTCGGAGATGTCGGCCAGCAGTTCGCGGCCGTGGTCGGTGAGCAGCTCCTCCAGCGGGAGTTCCGGGTACGCGTGCTTGAGGCCGACGGCGGCGGTCAGGCCGAAGCCGAAGGCCATGCTGCCGTCCACCCCCTGCGCGACCGCCTGAAGGTCCGCGGCGGGAGCCCCGACCGAGGCCGCGCGCAGGTTCAACTCCGGTGAGTACGAGGGCTGCAGCTCGGCCGCCCAGCTCGCCGCCTGGCCGCCCTGCGAGTAGCCGGCGATGACGACCGGGGCGTCGGAAGCGATCCCGGCCTCGGGCAGCCGCTGGGCGGCACGCGCCGAGTCCAGCACGGCCTGGCCCTCGGCCCGCCCGTTGACGTAGGTGTGCCCGCCGGGTGTGCCGAGCCCCTGGTAGTCGGTGGCGACCACGGCCCAGCCGCGGTCGAGCATCGCCTTGATCACGATGTTTTCGTACTGGGTGCCGTCGGCCAGCGCCCGCGAGGGGGCGCACCGGTCGCCCAGACCGTGGGTGCCGATGGCGTGCGCGACCACCGGGCGCGGGCCCGGCCCGGCATACGGGGCCTCGGGGACGAGCACGGTGCCGGAGACGGCGATCCGGCGGCCGTCGGCGTCGGCGGAGCCGTAGAGCAATTGCCAGGAGCGGACGTGCTGTTTGAGCAGGCCGGTCGGCTCGACCCGGAAATCGGCGGCTCGGGACCGGATCACCTCGCCCGGCCCGGCGGTGAGTTCACCGGGCGGTGGGGTGAAGAAGGCATCGCGGAGGTCACCGCTCTCCACGGCGGCGGCCGGAGCGGCCGTCGCCATCAGGGTGGTGGCCAGCAGTGCGGCGAATGCGGGCACGGCGGTGCGCAGGAATCTCATGAGCGTCCCTGAAGGGTGAGGGTTACGAGGTCGTGCACCGATGATCGGCGGGATGTGCGCGCCTGGTGATGGAGCGTCGAACAGGATGTGAAGCATGATCATGTGAGCGGCGACAATGACATATGCCGTTCGGTAATGCCGTACGGCCCGTTAGGATGCGGCCATGCCCGATAGCCCCGTCACCACCCACCCGACGGATCGACGAATCGGCTTACTGGCCACCGCCCTGAACGGGCGGCTGACCGAACTGAGCGAACACGCCGTCGACCGGATCCTTGCCCCCTCCGGCACCGTCGCCTACCACCGGCTGGTCCCCGTCGAGGAGCTGCGCGGCTCCTGCCGCGCCCACCTGACCTTCACCCTGCGTACCCTGACGGGCTGTAACAGCCCGGCCCCGGCCACCGCCACCGCGCTCCGCCGGGCCGGCCAGGGCGTCCCGCTGCCCGCGGTGATCGCCGCCTACCACGCGGGCGGACGGATGCTGCTGGAGGAGCTGACCGCCGAGGCGCGCAACGCCGGCCACGGCGGACTGGAGGCGCTCCCCGACGGCGCGGCCCGCCTGTTCGGGCTGATCGAGACCGGCGCCAACGAGATCACCGCCGCCTACCGGCATGCGACGTCGGCCGCCGCCGAACAGGCCGGCTCCCCTGCCCTCGCCGGGCTCTTCGACGGCACCGCCCGCACCACAGAGGCGCTCTGGCGGGCGGCGGACGCCCTGCGCCTGCCGTACGACGGGCTGTTCGTGGTGCTGGTCGCCGATCCGCCGCCCGGGTCGGCGCCCGAGCTCGGCAACCGGCTCGCCGCCCACGGCATCGCCTCCGCCTGGAGCCGCACCGCCGGCCTGCTGGCCGGACTGGTCTCGGTCCGCGACCAGCGCACCCTGGAGCGGCTACTGATCACGCTCCAGCGGTCGGCCACCCTCCGTTACGGGGTGAGCCCGGCCTTCGCGAGCCTCGCCGACTGCGCCACCGGCCTGCGGTTGGCCCGGCTCGCCCTGGCCACCGCCGACCCGGCCGGCCCGCCGGTCGCCAGCTTCGACGACGGCCCGCTCGCCGGGCTGGTGGTGCACTCCCCGGACGTCGCCGCCCGGATGGCCCGCTCGGTCCTCGGCGCGCTGCTCGATCTCCCGGCCGAGCAGCGCACCATGCTGATCGGCACGCTCACGGCGTGGTACGCGGCCTCCGGCTCCACGGAGGAGGCCGCGCAAGCCCTGCACTGCCACGCCAACACCGTCCGCCAGCGGCTACGCCGGATCCACGACCTCACCGGACGCACCGTCACTGACCCGGTGAGCACGGCCGAGTTGTACGCCGCACTCCAGGCCGTCCGGGCGCTGCCGCGCTCGGTCCTGCGCTGTCCGGCGCTACCTCGCGCTCACCAGCAACGGCAGCTGTGATTTCGCGATTGGGTGTGTGGATATGTGTTCCAGGGCACCGTCACCGCCGCCTCACTCCTCATCCGGCTCAGATCATCACCGAAAAGGCTGAGCCCTATGCCAACTCGGGCAGACGGTTGAGGCGGTCGCGGTGGGCCTGGGTCAGGTGGAGACGTTCCGCAGCAAGGTTCTCCTCCAGGTGGTCGATCCGGGCAGTGCCCGGGATCGGGAGGATGACAGGCGAGTGGCCGAGGAGCCAGGCGAGCGCGACCTGCGTGGGAGTGGCGTCGACTTCGGCCGCCACGGCAGCGACCTCGGCCCTCGCCCCAGCCTCCCCCCAGGCGACAGGGCGCCACGGCAGGAATGCGATGCCTGCCGCTTCGCAGGCCGCGAGCACGGGCTCGTGCTCGCGATCGAGCAGGTTGTAGCGGTTCTGCACGCTCGCGACGTCGACAATGTCCTGTGCTTGGTTGAGGTCGTCGACGGTGACCTCGGACAGCCCGATCCGGCCGATCTTGCCCTCGGTCCTCAGGTCTCGCAGCGTGCCCACCTGGTCGGCGAGCGGCGTCTGCGGATCGATACGGTGGAGCTGAAGCAGCTCGATCCGCTCAACGCGCAGTCGGCGCAGCGCCTGCTCGACCTGATCGCGCAGAACAGCCGGCCGCCCGTCGAGCTCCCACTCGCCTGAGGGACCCGATCGAGCAACGCCGACCTTGGTGGTGATCAGCAGCTCCTCCGGGTAGGGGTACAGCGCCTCGGCAAGGAGTTCCTCGTTGGCGCCCCCGCCATATAGATGCGCGGTGTCGATCAGAGTGACGCCCAGTTCGACCGCTCGCCGGGCGACCGCGAGAGAGGTTTCACGGGCCGGCCCCGGCTCCGCCGGCAATTGCATGGCCCCGAACCCGAGCCTCCGCACTTTCAGATCCCCGCCGATAAGAAACGCAGTCGATGTCACCTGGTGTCTTCTCCCCTTCTCTCAAGGGGCAACGCTAACAGCGCAGTTGGCCGCAAGACGGCACCAGTAGCGGTTGTCCAATGGTCAACACCAGCTACCTGATCGCAGAGACACTGCCCAGGGCCTGTCCGGCGGATCATGGACGGAGCCACGCCGCGTCTCTGAGTTGCCGGTCGCTCGCTCCTGGGGCTAGTCGGAGGTGGTGCGCCTTCGTGCGTTGTGGCCTGGCGATGCGGTTGCCGCACAGGCCGTGCGGTTCGGGAATCAGGGTGGCTTCCCGCTGCGTTCGGCTAACAGCCACTCTTACGCCCCTGCTTCGTCCAGGAGACCTCTCCCATGTCAGAGCTAGAGATCGATGCCGTCGTGTTCGACGTGCTCGGCACGCTCGTCGACGAACCTGCCGGTATCCGCGCCGGCATTCGTGAACTCGACCCATCGCTCGACGATCCCAGGGTCGAGCAGCTTTTGTCGCTGTGGCAGCAGCACATCGACCGCGAGCAACGTCGCATCCTCGACGGCGTCCGGCCTTACCTCACCAGCGACGTCCTCGACCTGGAAGCCGCCAGGCTCGTCGCCGATGCCGCCGATGCCGCCGGAGTCGCCGATCCGGCTGCCGTAGCGGCGCTGGCCCTGTCAGGTCGCAGGCTCCCGCCGTGGCCCGACACCGTGGCGGGACTGGCCCGACTCGCCGACCGGTTGCCGCTGATCGGACTCTCCAACGCAAGCCGGACGGCGCTGCTGGGACTCAACGCCCACGCTGGACTGCGCTGGCACCAGGCCCTGTCCGCCGAAGACGCCCGAACCTACAAGCCGGACCCAGCGGTCTACCAGCTGGCCGTAACTGGCTCCGGACGACCGCCGGAGCGGCTCCTGATGGTCGCCGCCCACGCCTGGGACCTGCGCGCAGCACAGGGCCTCGGCCTGCGCACCGCCTACGTCGCCCGCCCAGTCGGCGACCCGCCCACCTCCTCGGACGGGTTCGACCTGCACGCCGACGATCTGGCCGGTCTGGCCGACCAACTCGACCATGCCTAGGGGCGTGTTCGGCGGGTCATCGGCGGAGCCAGAGTCGGATTGAGGCGAGGGTGACAGTGCCGTGCACTGGCGAGGTGGATCTTGCAGGTCAGGCCGCCCCGGGAGCGTCCGAGCCCTTCGTCAGGGCGGTGCTGCCGGGGCGTGCGTCTTTCCAGGCACCCGCGGCGGTCTTCTGCGTGCTCCGGCGGCGTGCTGGTGAGCGCGACAGGAGGTGGAGTCCACACTCACCATCGACCGGTCGATGCGCCTCTCGGCGTCGGCGTCGGCCGGCACGGCGGCGAAGATCCTGTGCCACGTGCCGTCCGCCGACCAGCGCCGATGCCGCTCGTACACCGTCTTCCACTTGCCGAAACGCGCAGGCAGATCCCGCCACGGCACCCCGGTGCGTTGCCGGAAGAGGATCCCGTTGATGACCCTGCGATGGCTGGCCCACCGTCCACCCTGCTGCCCGGACTTGGGCAGATGCGGCTTCAGTCGAGCCCACTCCTGGTTCGTCAGGTTTCCCCGCCCCATGGCCATGCCAACGACGAGAACCCCCAGCAGTCACAAGATCCGTCGGACAGGACCTGGGAAGGAGGCTGCCACCCGCCCCGGATACGCGCCACCGGCAGCGACTACTCCGCGTTTGACATGGTTCGGACGGGTGGCATGGTGGTAGGCGGGGTGACGGTTGGGAGGCTCGGCGTGGCATCCGGTTCGGCATGGCGTTCCGCAGCGCGGCAACTGCCGCTCAGGCTCACTGTCGGTGCGTTCTTCCTCAACTCCGGACTGTCGAAACGCGACGCGGACCAGGCCACCGCTGAGCGACTCCAGCAGTTCGCCACCGCCGCCTACCCCTTCCTGGGCAAGCTCGACGCCCAGAAGTTCGCCCGGTTGCTCTCCACCGGGGAGATCGCCGTTGCCGCTGCGCTGCTCCTGCCGGTCGTCCCTGCCGCTGTCGCCGGGGCTGCGCTCAGCGCATTCTCTTGCGGCACTCTCGGGCTTTACCTGCGTACGCCGGGCATGCGTCAGGAAGGCAGTCTGCGCCCCACTGAGCAGGGAACCGTGCTGGCCAAGGACGTCTGGATGCTGGGCGCCGGCATCTCCCTCATCGCCGAGGGCATAACCGGACACCGGGGACCCGCGACCACTGCCCTCGGCCCTTGGCGCCGCATGCTGCGACGCTGATCAGGCCACCGCCCCAGGGGCAATGGTGCCACGGGAGTCGACATGGCTTGGACGAGATGGTTCTTCGAGCCCGGCCATACCGGCGCGGAGTTCCGCGCCAGGCACATGATGGTCACCTACGTGCGCGGGCAGTTCAAGAACGTGCACGGCTGGCTGGAGGTCGATCCCGACGAGCCGGAGAAGGCCCGCGTCAAGGCGACCATCGACGCGACCCGGGTGTACACAGGTCAGCCCGAGCGTGACGCCCATCTGGGCAGTGCCGATTTCTTCGACGTCGAGCACCACCCGACGTGGACATTCGTCGGGTCGCGCGTTCATCAGCTCAGCGCAACCGAGTTCGAGGTCACCGGAAATCTCACCGTGCGGGGTGTCACGCATCCTGTGCTCTTCGACGTCACCTACTTGGGACAGTGGGACACCCCCTGGTGGGAGGACGGTCGAGACCTGGGCCCCAGGCGACGCGCCGGGTTCACGGCCACCACCCGCATCAATCGCCATGACTTCGGGGTGAGTTGGAACGATGTGGTCGACCGGGGCGGAGTCGTCGTCAGCGCCATGGTCGATGTCGTGGTCGACATCGAGGCAGTCCTTGAGGCCGGCGAAACGGCCGCCTGAGCACCGCATACCGGCGGTCATTGAGGCCGAAAGCCCCCTTCACCGAAGCCCTCGAAGACAAGCTCGAACTCATCACCACCGGGCAGGCCATGGCCATCGTCTCGGCCGGCCTCCGTGCCGACAGCCTCCGCCCCTTACCTCCCCACTGTCCCCCCGGCACGGTGTCGGGTCCCACGAAGCACTGGCCGGAAGGCGGCCGGCCGACGGCCAGCGCTCCGTCGACCGGTCACCGCCACCGCGGCTACCAGCACCGGGCTCGCCAAATACGACGGAGGCACACGCGGCCTGGCCCGGAGAGCCCCGTACCGATCGCGCGGCCGCCCTACCCGGACCACACTGGTCCGCATGACGCCCTGGCCGGGCGAACCCGCACGATGGAAGGATGTTGCCATGCCCACGGACGCCCACCCCGGTCCCTTGCGCGTGCTCGTCCTCGGCGCCGCGCTGCGGGCCGAATCCACCAACGCCCGCCTCGCCTCCCTCGTGGGCCGCCTGATCGCCGAAATCGGCGCCACCGTCGACCTCGCCGCCATGCGCGACTTCGACATGCCCCCGTACGACGGCGATGTGGAGGCCGCCGTGGGGCTGCCGGAGGGCGCTCTCGCGCTGCGTGACCGGCTCGAGCGGTGCGACGCCTTTGTGATCTCCTCCCCGGAGTACAACGCCTCCGTGCCCGGAGTGCTGAAGAACGCGATCGACTGGGTCTCCCGCGTCCAGCCGCAGCCGTTCAAGACCAAGCACGCGCTGCTCGTCTCTGCCTCCCCGTCCCTGGTCGGCGGAAACCGCGGGCTATGGGCCCTGAGGGTTCCCCTGGAGCACCTGGGCACCCGCGTCTATCCGGACATGTTCAGCCTTGCCAGGGCCCACAAGGGCTTCACCCAGGACGGTCTGCTCACCGATTCCGGCCTGCAGCAGCGTCTTTCCGAGACCGTCGCGGCTTTCCTCCGCCTGGTCGAGGCCGATGTGCGCTACGTCTGCCTGCAGCGCCGGTGGTACGAGTTCCCAGGAGACCGCACCGAGGCGCCTGTCACCCAACGGGCGGAGGACTAGCCCGGGATCTCACCCTTTTGCTAATTTTCATCCGGTATTCAACCGATTGGCGCCCCTACCGTGGGCGTGGCGACACTTCGGGAGGATCAATTGGATATCACGCGTGGGCAGGGGACACGTCGGTGGCGGCCTCGCGCGGCTCTGGCAGCGGGCCGGTCACAATGTGACCGCGCTGGGCCGCGACGGCGGGGACGCCTCCGACGCTGAGGTGATCGTGGTGGCGGTCCCCTCCGATGCGATCGCGGATGCCCAGCTCGCGCTCTACCGCCTCACCGGAACACTGAGAAGATCCGGGGAATGAATGCACCCCTGGAGCCGTCCGAACTCCTCACTCCCGAGCCGCTGGTGCTCACCGACATCCGGATCGGGTACGCCCGGGTCTCGACCGGCGGGCAGAAGCTCGACCGGCAGTACGACGCACTCAAGGCCGCAGGTACGGACAAGGACTGTTGGGCCTCGCAGGCGCTGCCCGCAGCCGGTAAGAGCACGGCATCGAGACCGGGCCTGGACCAGCGGGACGTCGGGGCCTTCATCCGGCTGTCCGTCGGTCACGCGAAGCCGACCATGCTCGAGCTCGTCAGGCGCGCACGGTTGAGTCTTGGCGCGCCACCGAAACGATGAGTTCCCGCAGCCCTTCGACGTACAGCCGCATGTTCTTGTACGCGATGTCGGTGTCCGGATAGCGGCAGGCGAACTGCAAGCCCTCGTGGAGCCTCGTTGCCCACGCGCACACCTGGTCGCCGTACGAAGCCCGGGCCAGCCCGTACACCTTCAGGTCCTGCCACCGCTCGGACCCGGGGATGCCGCGCGCGTCGACGAACGAGACGATCGAGTACAGGTCCGGAGACGTGGGCCGGAAGTCGGAGCCCAGTAGACGGAGTACGCGGGCGAGGGGCATCCGTGACAGTGGGCGGTTCGCCCGTAGCGCGGCTCGGACCATCTCCAGTGCGCTGTCGAAATCCGTCGCCTGCGCCACGGGAATCTCGACCGGCGCGTTGCCCACGTACCAGCCCACCGAGTCCGACCACTGGGATTTCGCCCTGGTGTGGAACGGCACGATGGTGCGGTACACCGTCTGCCCGCTGATTTCGCGGACGAGGAGGCCGGTGGCCGCGAGGATGCCGACCATGCTTCCGCCGTACCGGCGGCAGTATGCCTCGAAGGCCGCCGCATCCGCGTCGTCCACGAGCATCTCGTGCATGAACTTCTGGGTGGGCAACGGCCCTTCGGGGTCGAGACCGAGGTCGACGGGGAAATTCGGCAGCTTCCCGTCGCATTGGGCGACGAAATCCCGCCAGCGAGCGACGATCGCGTGCGTGTCGTCGATCTGATCGGCGTCCGTGCGCTCGGTTGCGCAGAAGTCGACGTAACTGGCGACCGGTGCCGTGTCCACGGCGCGGCCTTCGAGCAAGGCCGCGTAGAGCTCGTGGATCTCGGCGGGGATGTGCTGGATCGAGTATGCGTCGACGTTGCTGTGGTCGAACGCCATGTAGACACTTGCGCTGTCGTCCCTGACGACCGCGGTGAAAATGAAATTCGGCCAGGTGAGCGCGTCCGCCGCGATGTCGAAGCGGTCCTGCAGGTACTGGGCCAGCTTCTGGGCGTCGGGAAAGTCGCCGATGTCCTCGCGGTGCAGCATGACGGCATCGGCGTCCAGCGTGAAGCGCCGCATGTCGTCGCCGATCCAGCGGAAACCGCTGCGCAGCGTCTCGTGCCGAAGTGTCCAGGCCCGCAGTGCGTCTTGGAGGACGTCGAGATCGACCTGCCCCGGGATATCGAATGCGGTGCCTAGCCACGTCGCTACGAACATGCCGTTTTGGCGTGCCGATCGCGCCGTTCGAACGTGGGACTCCTGTACGTACGCGGGCGGGCGGGAATCGTCCGGCAGACTCATCGCGGTCTCAACGGTCGTCGGATGCAGCGTCCATTCCACGAGATGTCCGGGCCGGATCTCGCAACGCTGCATGTCGGTCATTCGCACGGGGGCTCTCCGTTCGCATGCCCCGGACACAGGCAGGGCAGGGTGGGGTCGGATAAACGAGCGCGGGGTAGCGGCCGCCAGCCGCACTGTGGGGCGTCGCCGCCACCGGGCCGCCGTCGATCCATACCTATTGGACATCGCTCAATCACACGACCAGACCAACGATCGGATGATCCCAAAGAAACGCCGCAGATGAGACCCGACAGTGCCCGACAGTGTCAGAGGGAGTCGAGCACAGCCGGCTGATCCGCCTCGTGTGGGGACCGACTCCCAGAACCCACACCGCGTGCGCGCCTGACTGGTCTTCGTCGACCGTCTGCCTGGCCACCCTCATTCACCTCCGTCATTGGCCTCGGTGGCAGCGGCTGCGCGACGGCGCTGGATGCGGGACGCCTCGATCGGGCCGGCGCATCGTCCGGGACCGTCTCCGCCCGCGGAACGCACGGGCGCTGAGCTCGACTGCCTCCGCAATACCCGGTTCAGCCGGGGTGCGGGCTTGGCGGCCTGTTGGGAGGCGAGCGCGCGGCGGTAGCTGGCCGAAGCGGTCTCGCGGGTACGCGGCGCCTCCGACGCGGACGTCACCTGGAACGGTGCCGGATTGGCGGCCGCGATCGCGGCCGCGGGGACGGATCCGGGAGCCAGCACACGGACCCTGCGGACCGCCTGACCGCCCGCAGCCTTGTCGACGTCGCGGACGATCCGAGTCTGCTCGATGCCCGCCTTCGCCGCCCAGGCGGTCGGCTCCGGGCGCAGCGTCAGCTCCCGTGCCTCCGCGTCGAATTCAGTCGCGGCGACGTGCTCCGCGGGGGCCGGTGCGATGGCTGGCCGCCGGTCGCGCAGCGCGCCGCCGGCGGCAGGGAGTTCCCGGGCCCGCTCCGTGATCAGCGCGCCGATCGCGTCGCCCAGTCCCAGCGGATCGCGGCCGTCCCGCGCGTCAGATGTTGAGAGACGACGAAAATGTCGATGTGCTGAGGCTCGGTCTGGCCCTCCACTACGACCGATGCTGCGGGAAAGATGACCGTGGCCCCGCTTCTTACCGCGCGTGTACCCAGAAGGGACCGATTGGCGGAAAGGACCCACTTTTCTGAAATCTGAAGTCCCTCAGCGACTTGCGCGACCGAAGGTGGCGAGCTCGCCTGCTTGTGCCATTGCGAAATGAACGTTTGCATCGCGGCAATGACCTGCTTGTCCCGGGCAGCCTCTGACCGGTCCAACCTGGGGTAGGCCGGTCAGTTCCTCGGCCGCATGTCACCGCCATACGTGGTGCGGTAATCCGGGACGACGATCCGGCTAGCCGGAGACTCCCGGTGGACCTGGGCGATGAATGCGGCCAGGTCCACCGCCGGGTCGCGGCGCGGGGGATCGCTCAGCGGCTCCTCGAAGTTGTCCCAGTGGACGGGCACGACGACCCCGGGTTTGCCCAGTGCCCGCAGCAGCCGGGGCACATAGTGGGATGTGGAGGCGCTGGACGGCACCGCGATCATCGCAAGATCGGGGCGGAGTCCCTTCGCGTCCCGCTCGGAGAAGTCGCTGGCGCCCATCAGGAACGCCGACGGGCCACTGTTGGGGGCCGTCACCTGGAAGGCGAGTGTGTCGCCCTCCGGCAGGTCGGAGATGGTCCTCGGGGCCGCCGCGGGTGGTGCGTTCAGCGTGCCCGGGGCGAAATAGGAGTGGCGCTTGTTGCGACTGTGCCGGCTCGCCACGGCCTCGACGGTGAGCCCGCCGAAGTCCAGGACCTCGCCGCCCTTCACCACCGAGATCTGGTCCGGGTCGACACCGAATGCGACCAGCACATGGAATGTGGTCTCGGTGCCGATGATCCGGGCGCCGGTGGACTTGGCAATGTAGGGCACATCGGCAAGGTGATCCCAGTGGCAGTGGCTGACCAGGACGATTTCGGGGCGGCCGATGTATTCCCGTACCAGCTTGGGATTGGACTTCAGCTCCGTGTCGGGCTTGAAGGCGCCGGAGAACAGCCCGGTCTTGAACCGGGTGATGTACGGGTCGAAGAGCACGGTCCGGCCGTCGACGTCGATGCGCCAGCCGGAGGTGCCGAGCCAGCGGAGGGACGCCGAACCGGCCGCCGGGGCCCCGCGGGTGGCCGCCTCGGACGCGGCGGCGGTGGAGGTAAGGAGCGGGGCCGCCGCGCCGAGGGCGGCGCCGCGCAGCACCGTACGTCGGCCGAATCTCTGTATGCGTTGTGCGTCTGTGTCGTCGCTCATGGCGTCAGGAGATCAGGAACCGACCACCTTCGTCCAAGATCAAAACACTGCCGTCCCTATATGCAAACGTATATGAGACCAGGTCACACGCCTGTGCTCTGCAGGAAGTCGACGGCGATCCTGGCCGCGGCGCCGATCGCGGCGTCCACTGCCGGCCGTGAGGCGTTCAGCTCCCGCGTACGGGCGAAGACGGAGACCGCATAGCAGCTGCCGTCGGGATACCGAACGACCCCAGCCTCCATGTGCAGCCCCGGCAGGGTGCCGGTCTTCGCCGCGACCGTCACCTCGTCGGGAAAACCCGAAACCAGCCGGTGCCGGAATACTTGACGGCTCATCAAATCCCGTACCTGGGCGCAGGCTTCCGGCGGGCCCGCTTCATCACGCCAGATGAGACGCAGCAGCTCGGTGATCTCGCGGGGCGTGCTGGCGTTGGTCCGCCGGGGATCCAACACGCTCAGCCGTCTCTTGCGGTCATCCGGCAAAGCCGGGTAACGGACGGCGAACTCTGCCTCGTCGCGTGCCCCGACCTCGGTGAGCATCGACTCCAGTACGTCACGAGGGCCGCCCACGATCACGGTTCTGTCGAGCCCGAGTTCCCCGGCGAGAAGCCGCACCGTGTCCAGGCCGACCCGCGCCAGCAGCAGATCCGCCGCTGAATTGTCGCTGACCGACATCGCGAAGAGGGCCAGATCGCGCAGCGACAGCTCGACGTCGTCCATACAGCCGGCCGTGCCCCAGCCGCCGAGCCGGTCGGCCGCCGTCACCCGTATGCGCTCGCGGACATCGAGCTGGCCGGCGGCGGCCTGCCGGGCAAACTCCAAAACCAGCAGCACCTTGAAAATCGAAGCGATCACGACGGACTCGTCCGCGCCGACCGCCACCTCCTCGGCACCCGGCTCCATGCCGACAGGGATCGCATGCAGCAATCCCTCGGCGCCCGCCCCCGCGAAGACCTCGCGGATCCGTTCCTCGACCACCAGTTTCCCCTCTCACGTAAGGTCCTGAGTGTGGACCTCTTGCGCCACCTGCGCATTTTCATCACCGTCGCCGACGAGCTGCACTTCAGCCGTGCCGCCGACCAACTGGGCATGGCTCAGCCGCCGCTCAGCCAGGCGGTACGCAGACTGGAGAAGGACCTCGGCGCCGAGCTGTTCGACCGATCACACCGCCAGATACGACTGACCGCCGCCGGGATGGTCCTGCTGGACGAGGCACGCGAACTCCTCGCCCGCGAGGACCGGTTGCGGACGCTGGCCCGGCGCGCCGGGGACGGGGGCCTGGGCACCCTGCGCGCAGGCGTACCTCCCGACACCACAGCCGCGATGCTGTCCACGCTGCTCGCTGCCTGCGCGGAGCACTCCCCGGGTCTGTCCGTCGATCTGCAGGAGGTCACCACCGAGGAACAACTGCGGCTGCTCGCCTCCGGTGGACTCGACGTCGGCCTCGTCCACCAGCCCGTGGACGCCACCGAGCTTCGCCTCGGCCCGGAGGTCTCCGTGGAACTCGGAGTTGTCCTGCCCCGCAGCTCACCGCTGGCCCGGCTCCCGGAGGTCGCGCTCGGCGAACTGTCCGGCCACGATCTGGTGCTCTTCCCGCGTGCCCATGCCCCCGGTTGGTACGACCGGATCCTCGACATCTGTCGCGCCGAGGGCCTCGTGCCCGGCCGCCTCCGGCACGCCTCCAACTCTGAGTTCCTGCTGGCCCTGGTCACTGCTGGACACGGAATCGCCTTCGACCAGGGGCCGGTGGCCCGCAAGGAACCCCGCGTCGCCTGGCGGCCGCTGGCAGGCCGCCCCCTCACCCAGCGGATCACTGGCGCCTGGTCCGCCGACCGGTCTGCCCACCCGGCCGCCCCCCACTTCGCGGAGCTCGCAGCCGACGTGCTCGCCCGCGACCGTACGGCGGCCCTGCGCCGCGACGACAGCCCGCGCCCGCAGGGCGGGGCGCCCCGCCCGTGGTCGGTGGTGTACGACTAGATGAGTGAGTCCGACGTCTGCGCCGCATCGCGGGAGACCGTCAAACGCTCCCACTTGGCTAGGCCGTTTCTTTCGGATCAGTCAGTGAGCTCTTTCCAACCTCGCCATGGGTGCTGGCGCGGGTCAACTCCGGCGGTGGCGTGCTGAGGGCAGCGCCTCTCGGTAGCTCGGGGATGCGAATCTGACCGAGCGACGCCGGGATGCCCTGTTGTCGTTGTTGTATGCGCCCGCGCCCGTTGACTTCAACTCGGCTGCCCAGTCGTGCGATTGCCTCGCGCACGTGTACGGCAACGCAGCCGATCGCCCGGACCGTGAACGCCGCTGTCCGTCGGACATGACGGACGCGGAGTGGGCGGCCGTGCGGCCGTTGTCGCCGGTCCCGGTCTGGCTGGAAGGACGGGGCGGACAGACCGACGGCTACTGCCACCGCCAGATGCTCGACGGCTGTGACGAAGGGAGCCATAGGTGATCGCGACCCCCGCCATAAAGATCTTTTAGGGGTCGGTGGGCTTATGGGGCCCATGCATGGACGTATTTGAGCCTGGAGCGGCACTCGAATTAGCGTTCCCATGGCCGGTTGAAAAACACACCGAAATCCGAAAGGTGGTATCTGTCCCTGTGAGTAAGGCACCACCCAGGGCCTCATGGAACGTCATCGCCGCCGCCACCGCAGCGGCGGTGATCGGCCTGGTCGCCCTGGTCACAGTAGGCAAGGCCACCGGGCAGGTCCTGCTGATCCCGCCACTCGCGGCAAGCGCAGCACTCGTCTACGGGGCGCCCGCCCTCCCGCTCGCCCAGCCGCGCAGCGTGGTAGGAGGTCAACTCCTTTCAGCCATCACCGGGTTCGTGGTCCTCGCGGTAGCGGGAAGTTCCGTATGGTCCGCGGCGGTCGCCGGCGGTCTCGCGCTCGGCGTGATGATGATCGCCCGCACCCCCCACTCACCGGCCGCGGCCACCGCTGTCATCGTCGCCGCGACAGCGCCGGACGCGCTGGTGTTCCTGCCGTTGCTCGCGCTCGCGTCGGTCATCCTCGTCGCCGTCGGCGTCGCAGCGGGCCGGGTCAAGGCCCAGGCGGCCTACCCCGCCTACTGGTGGTAGACCCCGCCATCCCCCTTTGTTCACCCCATCGCCCCCTGCAGGGCAGAAACCGAGGTACCCCCATGTCTGAAACCATCGCCGGAATCGCCATCCCCGACAGCCAGATCGCCAAGGAAGCGACCGAGCTGATCCGCGAGGCCACCGACGACCTGATCTACCACCACTCCCGCCGCGTGTTCATCTGGGGTGCGATCCAGGGAGGTCGCCGCGGCCTCACCTTCGACGCCGAACTCCTCTACGTCGGCGCCATGTTCCATGACCTCGGCCTGACCGAGCCCTACCGCGACAACGGCACCCGGTTCGAGATCGACGGCGCCAACGAGGCCCGCAAGTTCCTTCTCTCCCACGGCATCGACGAGGACAAGGCCCGCTTGGTGTGGGAGGGCATCGCCCTGCACACCACCCCCGAGATCCCCACCCTCATGGCCCCCGAAGTCGCCCTGGTCACCGCCGGCGTCGAACTCGACGTCCTGGGCATCGGCTACCACGACGTGTCGGACGAGACCCGCACCGCCGTCACGGCCGCCCACCCGCGCCCGGACTTCAAGCGCCAGATTCTCCAGGCTTTCAACGACGGCATCACCCGCCGCCCGGCCACCACCTTCGGCAACGTCAAGGCCGACGTCCTGGAGCGCTTCACCGACGGCTACGTGCGGCCCAACTTCGTTCAGGTCATCGAGAACTCCGCCTGGCCCGAGTAAATCCCCCCACGCCCAAGCCCATCACGCACCAACCCTGAGGACACGGACACCCTTGAGTACCAAGCACCGCCGCACATCGAAAAACCGTATCCGCTTGAGCGCCGGCATCGTCGCCGCCGTCGCCCTGACCACCGGCGCGGTCACCCTGACCGCCAACGCCAACCCGGCACCCCCCGCCACGGCCAAGCCGTCAGCGAAGGCCGAAAGCACCAACGTCGTCATCCAGTGGAACAAGATGATGACCGGCGCCCTGAGCACCGCGCAGGCCGGGAAGATGCACCCCACCTCCCCGCCCGTCGGCGCCCGCGCCTTCGCCATCATCCACATGGCCATGTACGACGCATGGGCCGCCTACGACAGCAAGGCCGTGGGCACCCAGTACGGCGCAGACCTGCGCCGACCGGCAGCCGAGCGCACCGACGCCAACAAGCAGGCCGCGATCAGCTACGCCGCCCACCGCGTTCTGACAGACATCTTCCCCGAGCAGAAGGCCACCTTCGACAAGAAGCTGACCGACCTCGGCTACAGCATCGCCTACACCGACAACCCCAAGGCCGGATCGGCGCAGGAGATAGCCCTCAAGGCCGCCGACGCGGTCATCAAGGACCGCGCCGACGACGGCAGCAACCAGAAGGCCGACCCCCCGTACAAGGTCCCCGTGGGCTACTACACACCGGTCAACCCGCCGCAGGAGATCGCGAAGTTCGACAAGGAAGCCCTGAAGTACCCCGACCGGTGGGCCCCGCTCAAGACGCCCGACGGCATGGTGCACAACTTCCTGACCCCGCAGTTCGCCACCGGGAAGCCGTACGCGGTAAAGGACACCAGGACCTACCTGTCCCCGAAGCCGCCGAAGTACGGCAGCGCGGAGGCCAGTAAGGCCATCGCTGAGCAGATGAAGGTCAACGCGAACCTCACCGAACGCCAGAAGGCCATCGCCGAACACTGGCAGTACCCCGGTTCCACCTCCTCCTCCATCCCGCAGGAGTGGGCCGCGTTCGTCTCCCAGCGCGACAAGCACACCCTGGACGAGGACGTGAAGATGTTCTTCGCCCTCAACCTCGCCGAGGGAGATGAGTCCGTCGTCGACTGGATGACGAAGGTCACCCACGACTACGGCCGCCCGATCACGATGATCCGCTACGCCATGGCGGGCAAGGACATCAGGGGCTGGGCCGGCCCCGGCAAGGGCACCCAGACCATCAAGGGCGAGACCTGGACTCCGTACCTGAAGACCCCCGCGTTCGCCGCCTACGGCTCCGGCCACACCGGCTTCACCGCCGTCGCCGCCGAGACCCTCAAGCTCTACACCGGCTCCGACCGCTACGGAAACACCGGCGTCATCAAGGCCGGCTCTTCCAAGATCGAGCCCGGTATGCCGTCCAAGGAGGTCCCCCTGAAGTGGGACACCTTCTCCGAAGCGGCCAAGGAAGTCGGCGACTCCCGCATCTACGGCGGAGCCCACTGGAAGTTCGACCACGACTCCGCCGACAAGCAGGGCCGAGTCCTGGCCAAGGACGTGTGGAAGGTCTCCCAGTCCTACTTCAACGGAACCCACACCAAGGAGCAGCAGTAATGGCCACAGAGGCAGTGAAGTACATCAAGAACGTCTTCCGCTCCGGATTCGAGCTGAAGGACATCGACTGGACCCCGTGGTCCGAGCCCGGCCGGATCGGCGTCGACCACCACGTCCTGTGGGCACCGGACGAGGCGGCCGGGGAGGACTCGGTCGGCCTGCTGCTGCGCTTCCCGCCGACCGCCCACGGCGACTTCCACGAGCACCTGGGCTATGAGCTGATGCTCGTCCTGGACGGCCAGCTCGACCACAGCGACGGCGTGTCCTACTTCAAGGGAGACCTCGTCGTCGAAGGCCCCGGCACCGAGCACCGCATGTCGTCCAGCTCCGGCTGCACCGTGCTCGCCATCCGGACCCGTCCGGCCAGCCCCCGTGCCCCGAAGAAGCCGATCCGAGAGGTCGTCTCCGCCGGGTCCTGACCGGACGAAGGGCTGTGCTCCGGGTCGCACCCCGGGGCACAGCCCCCCTTCTTTTGCGCATCAAACCCCACCCACACCACCCACACCATGACGAGTGGAAGCACGGAGCATGACTTTTCCTGCGCCCGCACAGGCTATCCATCCCGACCGGGAACCGAAACGGCGTGTCCTGGTCTCCTCCACCTCATCCGATTCCCACACCTGGAATCTGGTGTTCCTCCAGATCCTCCTTGAGGACATGGGACACGAGGTCATCAATATCGGCTCCTGCGTCCCCGACGACCTGCTGATCGAACAAGCCCGCCGCCACCGACCGGACATGGTCGTCATCTCCAGCGTCAACGGCCACGGCGCCCTCGACGGAAAACGCCTCATCACCCGCATCCGCACCCTTCTCGACCTCGCAGATCTTCCGGTCGTCATCGGCGGGAAGCTCGACATCAAGGCCGGGGAAGGGGGCCAGGCCGGCCCTGAGTTGATGGACGCCGGGTTCACGGCGGTCTTCGAAGACAGCCAGGGCATCGACACCTTCCGCGACTACCTCGCCCTGACCGGCCCGCGGCGTGAGCTGGAGGCCACCGGATGAGCAGCGAACACGATGCGTCGCTGTTCGGGGACGCCGTCGCCCAGGCCGCGCGAAAGGGCCGTCTGGTGGTGCAGCCGCGCATGGGGATGCCGACCGTCTCCCAGATGCGGGAGGGGCTGTATGCGGTCTCCCGGGCCCGCGCGACGACGGTGGGAACGATCACCCTCGACAGTTACACCCGTGTCGGTGACCACGCCTCCGCGCGCAAGGCACTGGACGAGGACAGCGACTTGAACGGGTTCCCGATCGTCGCGCACGGCGCGGACGTCACCCGGGCAATGCTCGCCGGCCTGGACGCGCCGGGGTTCGCGATCCAGGTACGCCACGGGTCGCCGCTACCGGCCGGGATCGTCCAGGGGCTCATCGACGCCGGTCTGAACGCCACCGAGGGCGGACCCGTCTCCTACTGCCTGCCCTACAGTCGCACCCCCCTCACACAAGCACACGACGCCTGGGCGAAAAGCTGCGAGCTCCTAGCGGAGAAGGTCCCCGGCGCGCACCTGGAAAGCTTCGGCGGCTGCATGTTGGGACAGCTCTGCCCCCCGAGCCTCCTCATCGCCATCTCCCTCCTCGAAGGGATCTTCTTCCGCCAGCACGGAATCACCAGCATCTCCCTGTCCTACGCGCAGCAGACCCACCTCGACCAGGACGCCGAAGCCATCGCCGCCCTGCGCCGCCTGGCCGCCCAATACCTGGGCGGCACGCAATGGCACGTCGTCCTCTACACCTACATGGGTGTCTTCCCCCAGACCCACGGCGGAGCCCTCGACCTGCTGCGTGCCTCAGCGCTGCTGGCGAAGTCCACCGGCATCGAGCGGATGATCGTCAAAACCCCTGCCGAAGCGCACCGGATCCCGACTGTCGCCGACAACATCGAGGCCCTGGAAACCGCATCCGAAGCATCGCAGGAGCCGCCGCTGGTGTTCGGGCCCGCACAGGAGGGCCTGTATGAGGAGGCCCGCGCGCTGGTCGAAGCGGTCCTGGAACTGTCCGACGACGTCGGCCAAGGACTCCTGACGGCGTTCGAGCGCGGCTATCTCGACGTGCCGTACTGCCTGCACGCCGACAACGCCCAGAAAACCCGCGCCTACATCGCCCCCGACGGCCGCCTGAAGTGGCTGACCACCGGATCGATGCCTATCTCCGTGGAGCGCCCCGCCTCCAGGCCGCGGCTGACCGCCGACGGGTTCTTGACGATGCTCGGGCACGTCCAGCACCACTACGACGCCCCGCACCTCGAAACCGGCCGCCGCCTCGCCCTCACCTCCGCAGCAAAGGACGCTTCATGACCATGCAGCCCCTGACTCTGGCCGTCATCGGCACCGGCCCGCGCGGCATCTCCGTCCTCGAACGCCTCGCCGTCCGCATCGCCGAGACCCCGCCCAACCGGCCGGTGCGCATCCACGCCATCGACGACACCGAGATCGGCGCCGGACGGATCTGGCGTACCAGCCAGGACGACTGGTACACGATGAACACCGTCGCCGGGCAGATCACCATGTACTCCGGCACTCCCGACGAAGGCCCGTGGCGGCCCGGCGCCGGCCCCGCGCTGGACGAGTGGTCACGCAGCCGCGCCGACATCCTCTCGCTCGGCTCGGACGACTACGCCACGCGCCGCACCTACGGTCACTACCTGCGCGACGTCTACCGCAGCATCGAACAGCACCTCCCCGAAGGGGTGGAGCTGATCTCCACCCGCACCCGCGCCAAGTCCCTCGCCGCCCGCCCGGCCGGAGGATGGTTCGTCGAAGTCGACCGCTCCCCGCACGTGATCGCCGCCGACCATGTCCTGCTGGCCACCGGGCACCCCAAGAACCTTCCCGACGCGTTCGAACGCCGCATGATCGACTTCTGTGCCCGCAACGCCTACGGCCCGCACTACGAGTGCGGGGACTCCGCCGCCGACATGGACCTCAGCGAACGCGCCATCCCGGCCGGCTCCACAGTCGCCATCCGCGGACTTGGCCTGTCGTTCTACGACGTCATGCTGTCCCTGACCATTGGGCGCGGCGGCACGTTCAAGACGAACGGCGACCGCATGACCTACATCCCCTCGGGCCGCGAGCCCTACATCGTCGCCGGATCACGCTCCGGCCTGCCCATCCCCGCCCGGGGCGTCAACCAGAAGCGACCCGACCACACCCACAAGGCACGCCACCTCACCAAGCAGGCCGTCGCCGCCGCCCGCGTCCGGCGTCGGGAGACCACCGGCAACGACCAGCTGTCCTTCACCGAGGATGTCTGGCCGCTGCTGATGCGCGAAGTCAACCAGGTCTACCAGGACACCCACCGCGCTCAGGGCGGCATCGGAACCCTCCCCGAACTCGACCTGCACAAGCTCGCCCGCCCGTTCGCGGGCAAGACGTTCTACAGCCCCGGCCACTTCCGCACCCACCTGCTGCAAACGATGCGCGCCGACCTGGACGACGCCGCCCTCGGCAACGCCCGAGGGCCGCTGAAGGCAGCCCTCGACGTCCTGCGCGACATCCGCAACGTCGTACGCGAAGCCGTCGACTACAACGGGCTCCTCCCCGCCTCCCACGAAGAGGACTTCAACCGCCAGTTCCTGCCCGTCAACTCCCTGCTGTCCGCAGGGCCCCCGGCCGAACGCGTCGAACAGCTCTACGCCCTGATCGAAGCCGGCCAGGCCGACATCATCGGCCCCGCGACCGAGTTCACCGAAGACGACGCCAAGGGCCTGTTCAAGATCTCTTCCCCGCAGGTCCGCGGAGCCGTCAAGTGGGCCGCAGCCCTCATCGACGCCCGCATCCCCACCCCCGACCTGCACCGCGACACCTCCGAGCTGACGTTCTCCCTCATCTCCACCGGCATCGTCTCCGAGTTCTTCCGCACCGGGCCTGGCACTGCACCCCCCGCCCCGACGGGCGGACTCAACGTCACCCGCGCCCCCTTCCACGTCATCAGCGCAGATGGGGAAGTCCACCCCGACGTGTATGCGCTCGGTATCCCCACCGAGCACACCCGCTGGTTCACCCAAGTCGGCTCTGGCAAGCCCGGCCTGAACACCCTGTTCAAGCAGGACGCCGATGCCATGGCCCGCTCCATGCTCGCCGCCCTCGGCGACGACACGACGACCCCCGTCCCCCGACACGCCACCATGATGGGAAGCATCCGATGAGGAGCTCTTGCGCCACCCGGGCGTTCCGCGCGGCCCGCGACGTCCTCCTGGAGCACCGCGACGACCTCGATACCGCACGGCAGAAGTTCACCTGGCCCCAGATCCCTCGCTTCAACTGGGCGCTGGACTGGTTCGACGTCATCGCCCGCGACAACGACCAGACCGCCCTCCATCTGATCGGAACCGTCACCGACCACGCCACCAGCTACCGCCAACTCGCCCAGCGCTCCGACCAGGTCGCCAACTGGCTCACCGAACATGGCGTAGCCCGCGGCGACCGCATCCTGATCGCCCTGCACAACCTGCTGCCCCTGTGGGAAGTGATGATCGCCGCCATCAAGATCAGCGCGATCCTCGTCCCCACTTACCCCACGGCCTCCCCGGCGGAGCTGAAGGACCGTGTCGAACGTGCCGGCGTCAGCCACGTCATCACCTCTGCCAAGCTCGCCCCCAAGTTCGCCGGGATATCCGACCACCTCACCGAGATCTGCACCGACGGCCCCGTTCCCGAAGGCTGGCTCGACTACTCCACCTCCTACAAGGCGCCGAACGAGCCCTTCGAACCGGTCCATCACACCGGCGCCGACGACCCGCTCTTCTGCTACTTCACCTCCGGCACCACCTCCAGGCCCAAGATGGTCATCCACACCCACACCAGCTACCCTGCCGGACACCTGTCCGGCATGTACTGGAACGGAGTCCAGCCCGGAGACCGGCACCTCAACATCGCCGCACCCGGCTGGGCCAAGCACGCCTGGAGTTCCTTCTTCGTCCCCTTCAACGCCGAAGCCACCGCTGTCGCCTTCTCCCACCCCAAAACCGAGCCCTACCGCATCCTGCGCACCCTCCAGCAGCACGACATCACCAGCTTCTGTGCACCCCCCACCGTGTGGCGGGCCATGTTCGCCCACGGCCTCGGAAACCCGCCCGGTCGCCTCACCTCCGCGACCTCCGCCGGAGAGCCCCTCGACACCTACCTCGTCGACGCCGTCCGTGACTCCTGGGGCATCACCCTCAGGAACGGCTACGGGCAGACCGAAACGACCTGCCAGATCGGCATCCCCCCCGGCCGGGAAGGCAAGCCCGGCAGCATGGGATGGCCCATGCCCGGTTACCAGACCGCCGTCCTGAACACCGCCACCGGCAACCCGGTCCGCGAGGACGAGCCCGGGGAACTGTGTCTGGACCTGTCCGAGATGTCCGCCGGAGTCATGGCCGGCTACCACGACGACGGCAAGCGAACCGCCCGCGCATTCGCCGGCGGCATCTACCACACCGGCGACATCGTCACCCAGGGCGAAGACGGTGCCCTGTACTACTCGGGCCGCGACGACGACATGTTCAAGTCGTTCGACCACCGCATCTCCCCCCTGGAACTGGAGACCGCAGCCCTGACCCACCCCGCCGTGGCTGCCGTCGCCGTCATCCCCGTACCCGACCCGATCGGCATGTTCATCCCCAAGGCGCACATCGTGCTGGCCCCCGGATGGGCCGCAACCAAGGTCACCGCCCGGCAGATCCTCACCCACGTCTCCCAGAAACTCCCGGACGAAAAGATGATCAAAGCCGTAGAGTTCACTGAGGAACTCCCTCTGACCGCGTCAGGGAAGATCCAGCGAAGCGTTCTGCGTAACGGGCACCACGAGAGCACCGGGGAGACCTGGACTCTCGACTAGGAAGAGCCCGTGGCGGCCCTCTCCGCCCTGACGATGGACCGCCACGGGCTCAGCATGGACCACGCCGCGCGGCGCGCCATGCGCAATCCGGCACGGGGGCCGGATCCTCATGCAACTCACCTGGCTGCAAACCTTCATGGCTGTGTACCAGACCGGGTCCTTCACCAAAGCAGCACGCCACCTCGGCGTGACCCAGCCAACCGTCACCCAGCAAATCCGTAACCTCGAGCAGGAGTTCGGACGTCCACTCTTCGAACGGACCGCAAAAGGAGCCCTTCCCACCCCCAGCGGATCCGTCCTCGCCCGCGACGTACAGACGTCACTCAAGGGCCTGAACTCCGCGATCTACCGACACTTCGGCCACGCCGACGAAGAACGACCCATCCGCATCGGAGCCACCGCCGAACTCACCGCCGCCCGCGTCGTCCCCGCCATCTCCAGCCTCGTATCCGGCGGCCTGGGAATCCGGCTGTCCCTCGGCGCCAGCCACGAACTCCTCCCACAGCTCGAAGAAGGCTTCCTCGACCTGGTCGTCTCCACCATCCGCCCCTCACGCCGAGGGCTGGAAACCACACCCCTGGCCGACGAAGAACTCATCCTCGTCGCCTCACCCGAAGCCGTCGAAGACTTCTTCCCCTCCGGCGTCGACCAACACAGCATCCTCAAAGCACCGATGATCGCCTACGCCGACACGATGCCACTGATCCGCCTCTACTGGCAGACCGTGTTCAACAGCGAACCCGACTGCCCCATCACCGCCGTCATCCCCGACCTGCGCGGCATCCTCGCCGCCGTCATCTCCTCCGCCGGCATCTCCGTACTGCCCAAATGCCTGTGCTCCGCAGCCCTGGCATCCGGCGCCATCACCATCCTCATAGAACCCGAGTTACCACCCATCAACACCCTCTACCTCGCCGTCCAGCCAGGGTCACTGTCCGACTACCGCCTCTCCCAGGTCCACAGCACACTCCTGAAGAACGCCCGCAACTGGAGCTGACCGGCCTGTCCAATGAACGGTGTAACTCGGGTTGTTGGAGTCGTCTTGGAGCGGGTGCCGTTACGGGAGTTGCCGCTATTCTTCCCGCCGGATCGTGCCGGTCATAACCAAGGTGATCGGTGACCTCGCCCTCCCAAGCGGACTCCAGCAGCCGCTTGGTCAGCTGCTGGAGCAGCCCGCCCTCGCCGGTCAGCTGGAGACCCTCGGCCTGGGCCCGGCCCACCAACTCCTCAATCACCTGGTCGTCCACGGACCTGGCCGCCTGCGGCTCAGCTACCTCGACGGGCTCATGCTCAGACATGTTGTTGCTGGTCATCGGCGCATCTTCCGTGATCAGGAGTTACACCGTTCTTTCTACAGTCCCGCCGGTAATGGTGAACGGATAGGCGTTGGACTGGCCCAGCCAGTCGCCCTCGCCGTCACGGCGCTGGAGGGCCGCGGCATTGGCCGTGACCCTGTTGGGCTTGGTGTTGGAGATGAAGTCGAGCCGGACCGAGATGGTGACCGTCCGGCCTGGCGAAACGGTGAACCCGGGGAAGCCGTCGTTGAAGACGCCGATGTGCTCGCCCCGGTCGGTCTTCTTGAAGGAGACAGGCCGCCAGCGCGTGCGGTCAAAGAACTCCAACTGCACTTGGCTGGGCTGCAGCGTCCGGGCCTGGTCGTCGAGAACGATAATTCTCATGCTCCACCCTGCGCGGCAGGGCGTCCCGCAGGGTCGGGGTCCTGCCACGCAGGCTTGTTCGCCCCGCCCTGTGCTTACGACTCATCGGACAGGGCCTAAGCGGTCTTGTAAGTGCGTTGTGTGGTTGGTGCCGCTGCTGTGGCTCGTCTCATCGCGCGTGTGCGTGCTCTGCAGCAGTGATGTCCTTGTGACGCCGACCGGGGTTGCTTATCAAACGGGTCGACCCGTATCGTAAATCGGTATGAGCTCCTTTCCGTCCTCCAGGGGACGTCCCAGGGACCCCCGCTCGCACGAGGCGATCGTCAGCGCGGCCACAGAGCTGGTGATCGACGTCGGCTACGCAGCGACATCGATCGGGGCGGTGGCTGCCCGTGCCGGTGTCGGCAAGGACACGGTCTACCGACGGTGGCGGGGCAAGCCGGAGTTGGTCTTCGAGGCCGTCTTCACGACCACCGACCATGCTCCGACCCCAGACACCGGAACGCTGGCCGGGGACCTGACGGCACTGCTGCGGGGCCTGGTCGACGAGTTCCACGCACCGGCCGCTGCAGCGGCGCTCCCGGGGCTGCTCGCTGACTTCGCCGCCGATCCGGTGCTGAAGGCGCGCATCCGCAGCGACTTCCTGGCCCCCTCGAAGGAGCGGCTGCTGATCGTCTTCGAGCGTGCCGTGGCGCGCGGGGAGATCGCGGCCGACACACCCGTGGATCTGGTTCTGGACACGCTGGCAGGAGCCGTGTTCTTCCACGTCGGTCTGGTCGGAGAACAGCCCGACCCTCAGCTGGCCGGCCGGCTGGCTGCTGTCATAGCCAAAGGAATCGAGATCCGATGAACGGCTGGCTTCTCGCAGCGGGCATCACCGCGTTCGGTGTGGCCGCAGCGCACATCGTCGGCGGGCACCGGGATGTGGTGCGCCCGCTGCTGTCCTGCGGACTCGCAGACGAACCCAAGCGCGTCCTTCATGCCGTGTGGCACATGGTGAGCGTCGACCTGGTGCTCTCCGCAGCCGCCTTGGTCTACCTCGCGCTGGCGGACGATACGTCAGCGACCGGCCTGGTGGCGTGGTTCGTGGCTGCGCACTTCGTCGCGTACGCAGTCGCTTTCCTGGTCGTCACGTTGTCGGTCGGCTGGCCGAAGCCACTGCTCCGGCTGCCGCAGTGGATTCTTCTCCTGCCGGTCGCGGTCCTGACAGTGGCGGGTGCTGCGTAGCGACAGCCCCGGAGAGATACAGCCGCGGTGCCCGCGGGGCTGATCCGAGCCGCCAGCAGCCTCCCGCGCACAAGCTAAGCGGTCTCGGTGATGCGGGCTGTGGTTCGGGTATGAGGCAGGACAGGGAGGGTCTGCCCATGCCGAAGATCTTGCGTGTGGAATTGACGTCTGATCAGAAACGCGAGGTGCGTGAGCGTCTGCAGGCATGAGATCTCGCGCCGGGTGCCAGACTGCGTCTGGACTGCGTACGGCTGATGGGGCGGGGCCTGACCGTGCCCGAGGTGGCTGACCTGCTCGAATGCAACGCCGTCACCGTGCGGGGTGCGGTCCACCGCTTCGCGGCCGGCGGGTCCCAGTGAGGCCCGGCCGATGGCTTCGCGTGCGCGTGCTCCACCCGTCAGGCGTCGAAGCGGTGGCGGGAGGTCTCGATGTGCCCGAGGTAGCGATGGGTCCAGTCGCACAGTCCATCGATCGTCACCCGCAGGGCCTGGCCCGGCTCGGTGAGGGTGTACTCGACCCGCGGCGGCACGACGGGGTGCACCATCCGCTCAACCAGGCCGTAGCGCTCCAGCATGCGCAGGTTCTGGGTGAGCATCTTGTGGCTGATGCCCTCGATCTCGTTCCGCAACTCGCTGAAGCGCAGGGTGCGTTCGCCGAAAGACTCGATGATCAGGAGCGCCCACTTGTTGGCGACGTCCGAGAAGATCTCCCGCGCCAGAGAGTCCGCGCGCCTTAGGTCCGCATCCTCGGGCGAGCCGCTGAACTGCTTGGTCACCATCAGGTTCCCCAGTCACCGAAAAGTGCGTTCTTCCATGTCAACGGACACTCTCTTACGGTTTCTGAGTAACCACAAGAGAGTGGCTCTCGTAGCAATGGAGGCAGGCACATGGCCATCACCCTGGTAAACCCCAACGGATTGCCGGAAATCGACGCCTACCGGCAGGTGTCGATCGCGACCGGGTCGAAACTGGTCTTCATCGCCGGACAGGTCGCCTGGGACGCGGACAGTGTCACGGTCGGCGAAGGCGACCTCGCCGCCCAGGTCGAGCAGTGCTACCTCAACATCGGCACCGCCCTGGCCGAGGTCGGTGCCTCCTTCGACGACGTGGCGAAACTGACTGTCTACGTCGTCGACTGGACCCCCGGCAAGATGCCCCTGCTGCTGGAGGGGATCACACGGGCGGCCGCGAAGCTGGGGGTCACCCCGGTACCGCCGGCCACGCTGCTGGGCGTCGCGGCACTGGATGTACCCGAGCACCTGGTCGAGGTCGAAGCCACCACCGTCATCGACTGAACAGGTGCTCTTCGCCCCGGGGGTGTCTATCTCTCTTGAAACCTCCCCTCCCTGAGGGGAGGGGGTTCCTCACCTTCCAGGGCTGATCGGGGATTTCTGGCTCAGGCAGCCATCTGGGGCAGCGCCCCAGATGGTCTTACGCCCTCAGCACCAGCCGGGTTGAGACCAGCCCGGACCAGCATCACGCGTGCGGAGCTCTTGTCTCTGGACGAGACGGC
>NZ_JAGGPB010000003.1 GCF_018614055.1 Streptomyces sp. ISL-98 | reverse complement strand
GTTTCCAGTGGCCGTTGGAGTGACCTTGCCTTTCGGCGCTTTCCGACTCTATCAGCGATTTCTCGCTTCCCTGACCACTTGCCCTGCACGCATGCAGAACAGGCCGGGATTACAAGATCCAGCAGAGTAAGAGGGATGCCCGCCGACGTGCGTTCACGCGAAGTTCACGCGACACGGCCAGGCAGGACCTACGACAGTACATGCCTGCCGGGGCCCGGGCAAATTGATTCAGGGCGTATGGTCTAGTCCACTAGGTGCATGGGGCCCGCCCGCGTGGAACACATCAGGCGGAACCGGGACTTCCTATGACTTAGTCTTCTGATCAGTACGCCGTCCAGGACAGGCAGTGACGGCGGCACACGAATCTCCACCCCTGGGAGGCTCCCCAATGACCAGCGTGACGTCGCCACTTGCTGGACGCGCCATCGGACTCGCCGCAGTCCCCGACCCCGTGTTCTCGGGGGCGATGGTCGGTCCCGGCACCGCTATCGACCCCGTGCGTGAGCCGTCGGAAGCCGTGGCTCCCGTAGACGGTGTGATCGTCTCCCTGCACCCGCACGCCTTCGTTGTCGTTGACGCTGACGGTCATGGGGTGCTCACCCATCTGGGTATCGACACCGTTCAGCTCAATGGTGAAGGCTTCGAGCTGCTCGTGAATAAGGGGGACACCGTGACGCGCGGCCAGGCGGTCGTGCGGTGGAACCCTGCAGCCGTCGAAGAAGCCGGCAAGTCGCCGGTGTGCCCGATCGTGGCACTCGAAGCTACGGCCGACTCCCTCTCCGGTCTGGTCGATGACGGTGACGTGAAGGCCGGCGACTCTCTCTTCAGCTGGCGGTGACGCCGGCGCCGTAGTGACGGTCGCGGGTACGACATCCATCGCGGTGGCAGGGTCCGCCGCATCAATCGGAGACGGGTGAAATGGAGACAACGCTGCGAGGCGTCGGCGTGAGCCACGGTGTGGCGATCGGCGAAGTCCGGCACATGGGTACGGCGGTTCTCGAGCCGCCGGCCAAGCAGATTCCTACGGATGAGGCGGAGCGCGAACAGGGGCGTGCTCGCCAGGCCGTGGAAGCTGTGGCGGCCGACCTGATTGCGCGCGGCAATCTGGCCGGCGGCGAGGCACAGCATGTGCTTGAGGCGCAGGCCATGATGGCGCAGGATCCCGAGCTCATGGCCGATGTGGACCGGCGCATCGCCGTCGGCAGCACCGCCGAGCGTGGGGTGTATGACGCTTTTGCCGCCTACCGGGCGCTGCTGGCCAATGCCGGCGAGTACTTGGCCGGCCGGGTCGCTGACCTCGACGATGTGCGGAATCGTATCGTCGCCCGTCTGCTGGGCGTTCCGATGCCGGGCGTGCCGGACAGTGACGAGCCGTACGTACTGATCGCGCGGGACCTTGCTCCCGCCGACACGGCGCTTCTCGACCCGGCGCTGGTGCTGGGCTTTGTGACCGAAGAGGGTGGGCCGACCAGCCACAGCGCGATTCTGGCGCGTGCTCTGGGTGTGCCCGCTGTGGTGGCTCTGCCGGGCGCCGGTGAGCTGGCCGAGGGCACAGTCGTCGCGGTGGACGGCAGCACGGGCGAGGTCTTCGTCGAGCCGACCGCGGACAAGCGTGCAGAGCTCGAGGCCGCTGCTGCGGCGCGCAGGGCCGCGCTTTCGGCTTCGACCGGTCCCGGTGCGACGTCCGACGGTCACAAGGTGCCGCTGCTCGCCAACATCGGCGGTCCCGCCGATGTGCCGGCCGCGGTCGAGGCGGGCGCCGAGGGCGTGGGGCTGTTCCGTACGGAGTTCCTCTTCCTCGACGACAGCAAGCGGGCGCCGTCGGAGGAGAAGCAGGTCGAGGCCTACCGCAAGGTGCTCGAGGCGTTCCCCGAGGGCCGTGTGGTCGTGCGGGTGCTGGATGCGGGCGCCGACAAGCCGCTGGAGTTCCTGACGCCGGCCGAGGAGCCGAACCCGGCGCTGGGTGTGCGTGGGCTGAGGTCGCTGCTCGACCACCCGGACGTACTGCGGACGCAGCTGACGGCGCTGGCGAAGGCCGTTGCCGGACTGCCGGTGTACCTCGAGGTCATGGCGCCGATGGTCGCGGACCGTACCGACGCCAAGGCGTTCGCGGACGCGTGCCGCGAGGCCGGACTGCAGGCGAAGTTCGGCGCGATGGTGGAGATTCCGTCCGCCGCGCTCCGGGCGCGTTCGATCCTGCAAGAGGTCGAGTTCCTTTCGCTGGGGACCAATGACCTGGCTCAGTACACCTTTGCCGCTGACCGTCAGGTCGGTGCGGTGTCCCGGCTTCAGGATCCTTGGCAGCCTGCGCTTCTCGACCTGGTGGCCGCTTCGGCCGAGGCCGCTCGGGCCGAGGGCAAGAGCTGTGGCGTGTGTGGTGAGGCTGCGGCCGATCCGCTGCTCGCCTGTGTGCTGACCGGTCTGGGGGTGACCTCGCTGTCCATGGGCGCGAAGGCCATCCCTTATGTCCGCGCGACGCTGGCGAAGTACACCCTCGCCCAGTGCGAGCGTGCCGCCGCTGCGGCGCGTGCCACCGACACCGCCGACGAGGCCCGTGCGGCCGCGCAGGCAGTGCTGTCCGGGGAGTGACCGGACAGGTGCTGTTTCTGTTCTGATCCGAGGGGCTTCCGGCCGATTGGCCGGGAGCCCCTCGGGCGTTCAGCGGTGGATGTCGGGCTCTTCGATGTCGAAGCCGGCGCAGTACTCGACGTCCGGCTCCGGGGCGAGAGGGTCGCCTGTGGCAGCGTCTGTGCAGTAGGCGTTGAAGACTTCTCCCGCGGTGAGTGCGATGAGGTGGCCGCGGTGCAGCCGCCAGCCGTGGAGCTGGTCGGGGGCGCCGGCCCTGGTGGTCCTGAGCACCACTCCCCCAGGGCTTTCGACCGCGATACCGGCCGCCAGGACGGTCACGAACTCGGCGCCTTCGGTGTCGGTCACATGGGCCGGTTCACCGGGGGCCCGCTCCGCATGGAGAACGGCGATCAGTTGTTCTTCCTCGGCCGGGACGCTGCAGACGAGGTGGTGGCTGCCGGGGCCGGCCTCTTCGAGGATGCGTGCGACGAGGCGCGAGGCCCGGTCGAAGGCTTCACGGCCGATGCCCTGGCCGCACTCGGCGCAGTCTCCGAGGCGGGCCAGGAGCAGGGTCGCGTAGTCCCAGGTGGCCTGGCGGACCGCCTCGCTGATGAGCTGGGGCACGAGGTGGTCGATGGGCTGGCCGGTGTACGGGACGGATGTGCCGCGGACCGCGACTTCCGCGGTGAAGCGCGTACGGCTCTCGGCCGTGTCGGGGTCGAGTCCAATGGCTTCACAGAACTCCAGGAACTCCTCGGGATCGAAAAGGGCCACGGTCGTGTGCACGCCCTGGGCCGCGAGGGCTCGGAGCAGTCCCTCCACCTGCTGGAGGTAGGCCGTGTGGTTGTCGAAGGTGAATGTGCGGTACTCCGTCATGGATGCGAAGTCCTCTTCGTCGGCCAAGAGGCCGACGGTGCTGGGGACTTCGCGACGGAGCGTACGCCTCATGATCTTGTTGTTGCCGTGCTTCGTGCCATTGGTGTGCGCCATGATTCCCCCTGAGCGCAGTCGATCATTGCTCACTCACAGTAACCGACGGCACTGACAGCGGTGACCGGCCGCGGGGGGCGGCGGGATTCAGCGCCGGGTGCGGCCGAGGTTTTCGTAGAAGCGCAGGAGGTCGAGATTGTCGACCGAGCCCGGGTTGACGGCCTTTTCGAGGGCCGCGCCTTGGAGGAGACGCTTGACCGGAACCTCGATGCGCTTGCCGGTGAGGGTGTGCGGGATGGCGGGGACCTCGATGACTTCGTCCGGGACGTGGCGCGGGGAGAGCTGTTCCCGGATGGCCTGCTTGATCCGGGTGCGCAGGCCGTCGTCGAGAGTGGCGCCTTCGGCGAGGTGGACGAAGAGCGGCATCCAGTAGCCGCCTTCGGGCTCTTCCAGGCCGATGACGAGAGACTCCCGGATCTCCGGGAGGCGCTCGACGACCTCGTAGATGTCCGCCGAACCCATGCGGACTCCCTGGCGGTTGAGGGTCGAGTCGGAGCGGCCGTGGATGATCACCGAGCCGCGGTCGGTGATGGTGATCCAGTCGCCGTGGCGCCAGACGCCGGGATACGTGTCGAAGTAGCTGTCGTGGTAGCGGCTGCCGTCGGGGTCGTTCCAGAAGTGGATCGGCATGGATGGCATGGGGTTGGTGACGACGAGCTCGCCGACCTCGTTGGTGAGCGGCTTGCCCTGGGGGTCCCAGGCCTGAAGGTCGGTTCCGAGGCAGGCGGCCTGGAGCTCGCCGATGTGTACGGGGAGCGTGGGGACCGCGCCGACGAAGCAGCTGCAGACGTCTGTGCCGCCGCTGACGGAGGCGGTCCAGAGGTCGGGCGCGACCTCGTCGTGGAGCCAGCGGAAGCCGTCGGGCGGGAGCGGGGAGCCCGTCGTTGCCACGCATTTGATGCGGGAGAGGTCGTAGTCGCGGGCGGGGTGGACGTCCGCCTTGGCGCAGGCCATGACGTACGCCGCCGAGGTGCCGAAGAGGGTCGCCTCGGTCAGTTCGGCCACGCGCCACTGGGCGCCGGTGTCCGGGTAGCCGGGGCTGCCGTCGTACAGGACGACCGTGGTGCCTGTGAGCAGGCCGGAGACGAGGAAGTTCCACATCATCCAGCCGGTGGAGGTGTACCAGAAGAAGCGGTCCTCCGGCCCGAGGTCGCAGTGCAGGCCGAGCTGCTTGAAGTGCTCCAGGAGGATGCCGCCCTGGGACTGCACGATGGCCTTGGGGAGGCCGGTGGTGCCGGAGGAGTACAGGACCCACAGGGGGTGGCTGAAGGGGACCTGTTCGAAGACCGGCTCCGTGTCGGCGGAGGTCAGGGCGGTCCAGTCGAGGGCGCCTTCGGGGGCTTGTGTGCCCAGGAGAGGGATGTGGACCACCGCGCGCAGGGTGGGCAGTTCGCTGCGGAGTTCGGCGACGGTGTCCGTACGGTCGTGTTCCTTGCCGCCGTACCGGTAGCCGTCGACGGTGAACAGGACGACGGGCTCGACCTGCTGGAAGCGGTCGAGGACGCTGCGGGCACCGAAGTCGGGGGCGCAGGAGGTCCAGACTCCGCCGACGGCGGCCGTGGCGAGCAGGGCGACGGTGGCCTGGGGGATGTTGGGCAGGTAGCCGCTGACGCGGTCTCCCGGGCGCACGCCGATGGCTCGTAGTTCGGCGGCGAGCGAGCCCACCTGGCGGCGCAGTTCGGACCAGCTGACCGGCGTGGGGCGGTGGGTCTCGTCGACGTGGAGGAGGGCGGGGTCGTCGGCGCGGGCCGGGTCCTCCGCTGTACGGAGGGCGTGCTCGGCGTAGTTGAGGGTGGCTCCGGGGAACCACTGGGCGCCCGGCATGGAGCGGTCGGAAAGGACCGTTTCGTACGGGGTGGAGAAGCGTACGTCGAACCAGTCCGCGACGGCCTTCCAGAAGGTGTCGAGCTCGTCGACCGACCAGCGGTGCAGCGCCGCATAGCCGCCGTCGGCCGGTGCTCCGTACCGCTCGGCGGCCCATGCCTGGAAGTGGGTGATCCTGGCTGCGGCGATGCGGCCGGCGTCCGGCTGCCAGAGGGGCGCTGTGTTCGCTGCTGAGGTCATGGTGGCGGCTCTCCCGGGCTGTACGCGTCGTGTGCGTGTGTCGCGCGCACGTGCGGAAGGGTGTGCGCACGCGGCGGCTGACAGGGACGATGCCATGTGATCCTCTTCCGCACCAGGGCGGGCCGCCCACAGCCGGACACCTGATCATGTGGTCCCACCACGGGTGAACGGAAGTTGAACGCCCCACGCACGCACCCGGCCGGGTGGCAGGGTGACCGGCATGGACGGTCGTGACCTGGTGCGCTCGGTGAAACTGGTCAGCTCGGTACAGGGGCTGCGCGCCGTGCGCGCGGCCTGGCGGCGGCGTCGTACGGATGCGTGGGGGCTGCCGCCGAGAGGGGCGGAGCGTGCTCGTGTGCCCGGTCCTGTCACCGGTGCGGAGCCCCGGCCCGGTGGCGGCACAGTGCGTTTCGCCCGTTCGGAACTGCGGGTGATGGTGGCGGCGGGCGGCGCGGTGTTCTGGGGCTGGGACGGGGCGGATCCCGAGCCTTCGTACGCGCTCGCCGGTGCCTGTCCCGAGCCGGATCCGAGGGCCGAACTGGAGCCCGACAAGGACGGCGGCTGGCGGGTCGTGTCGGAACGGGTCATGGTCGCCGTGTCGCGGAACGGGGCCGTCGAGGTCCGTACGCCGGGCGGCGTGGTGCTCCGCCGGGATCTGCCGCCGCGCTGGTGGGAGCCGGTTGCCGGGGGGCCCGCGCGCTGGCTGCAGCGCAGCGAGGTGCCGGCGGACGCGCGTTTCTTCGGTCTCGGCGGGCGGGCTTCGGGGCCCCGGCTGCGCGACGGCACGTACGAGCTGTGGAACACCGATCCCGGTGGGAGCTTCGCGCCGGGTGACGATCCGCTCTACATCACGATGCCGGTGCAGCTCGTTGTCTCGGACGCGGGCACTCATCTCGCCTTCTACGACAACACGTGGGAGGGCCGGGTGATCCTGCGGGAGGGTGAGGAGGGTGCGGGGTCGGGGCACGACCGGCCGGGCACCAGTGAGTTGCGCATGGACGGCGGGCCGTTGCGCTGCTGGGTCGTCGCGGGAACGCCCGCGCGCGTGCTGCAGGGCTGGACGGCGCTCACCGGGGCCCCCGCGCTTCCTCCGTCGTGGGCGCTGGGCCCGCAGCACGCGCGGTGGGGGTTCGGCAGCGAGCAGGAGGTCAGGCGGATCGTCGCCGGCTATCAGGAGCGGGATCTGCCTCTGTCCGTATTGCACCTGGACATCGATCACTACGACCGGCATCAGGTCTTCACCGTCGACCGGGAGCGGTTTCCCGGTTTGCCGCAGCTCGCCAAGGATTTCCGGGAGGCGGGGGTGCGGCTGGTTTCGATCGTCGATCCTGCCATCAGGGCCGAGCGGGGCAATGCGCTGTACGACAGCGGGTCGGCTGCGGGGGCCTTCGTAAGGGACGCACGGGGCAATGAGGTGCGTGGGGTGGTCTGGCCCGGGGAGTGCGTCTATCCGGATTTCACCGATCCGCGTGCGCGTGCGTGGTGGGGCGCGTTGTACGAGGAGCGTCTCGCGCAGGGGTTCTCCGGGGTGTGGCACGACATGAACGAGCCGGTTTCCTTCGCTGCCTTCGGGGATCCGACGCTGCCCCGGTCCGCGCGGCACCATCTGGAGGGCCACGGTGGCGATCATCGCGAGGCCCACAATGTCTACGGGCTGGGGATGGCCCGGGCCGGTTACGAGGGTCTGCGCCAGCAGCGACCGGATGAGCGGCCGTTTCTCTTTTCGCGTTCCGGGTGGGCGGGGATGCAGCGGTACGGCGGCACCTGGTCCGGCGATGTGTCGACCGGCTGGCCCGGGCTGCGTGCCTCGCTGTCCCTGGTTCTCGGTCTCGGGCTGTGCGGGGTGCCGTATTCGGGGCCCGATGTCGGCGGGTTCAACGGCACGCCTTCACCGGAGCTGTATCTGCGCTGGTTCCAGCTGGGCGCCCATCTCCCGCTGTTCCGTACGCATGCGGCTCTCACGGCGGGCCGTAGGGAGCCCTGGGAGTTCGGCCCGCAGGTGCTTGAACACGCGAGGGCCGCACTGGCCGAAAGGGAGCGACTGCGGCCGTATTTCGTGACGCTGTCCCATCTGGCCCGCCTCACTGGTGCGCCGTATGTGCGTCCGGTGTGGTGGGGGGCGCCGGAGGACCGGGCGCTGCGGGACTGTGAGGACGCGTTTTTGCTCGGGGACTGTCTGTTGGTGGCGCCCGTACTGGAGCGCGGTTCGGACCGCAGGGCGGTGCGGTTGCCGCGCGGACGGTGGTACGACACGGCGACCGGCGAGGCGTACGAAGGCCCGGGGCAGGTACTGCTGGACGCACCGCTGTCCCGTATCCCTGTGTTGGCGCGGGCCGGTGCGGTGATTCCGGTGCGGGGTGAGGGCGGCGGGCTCGAACTTGAGGTGTGGGCGCCGGCTGTGGGGCGTACCGGAGGCGGGCTGGTGGTCAGGGACGCGGGTGACGGGTGGGAGACCGCGGAGATCGAGCGGTTCACTACGCGGGTGAATGGAGGGCGGGTGGTTGTGGAGCGGGAGGGCGGCGGGAAGGTAGGGCTGCCGGTGCGCGTGCGGGGCGGTCAGTAGACGGGCCTGTGCAGCTTGTCGCGACCCCACCCTTACCGCTGTGGCACAGTGCGGCTCCTCCGCGTGGCCTCAATCGCCGGACGGGCGGGAAAAGTCCGCTCCGCTGTAGCGGCCGGCGAACCAGGCTCGTACCGCTTGGGTGTGGAGGGGGAAGGCCAGTTCTGTGGGCTCGCGCAGTAGGTGCCAGCCGGTTGTTTCGTCGGTGGGGGCGGAGGGTGGTAGATCCGCCGCCGCGCGTTCGGGGAGCAGGCCGAAGAGGAGGATGTGGCCGGCCGGGGAGCTCAGGGCGTCGGCGAGGCGCACCTGTCCCTCGTCGGCTTCGATGCCCGTCTCTTCCGCCAGTTCGCGTACGACCGCGTGCCGCCAGTCCTCGCCATGGTCGATGAAGCCGCCGGGCAGCGCGATCCCGCCGCGCTGTGGCGCGATGGTGCGTGTGATGACGACCAGTCCGGTGCCCTGTGCGTCGCGTACGGGCAGCAGAGCGACGGCGACAGGCAGGGGGTTGCGATAGGCCGTGGCGCCGCACGAGGGGCAGGTGCGGGGCCAGCCGGCGGACGGGCTGTGCGGGGCTCCGCAGCTGGAGCAGTGGGCGTCCCTGAGGGGCTCGTTCATAGGTCCGGACACGCGCGGACTGTATCCGATTCCCCTTCCCCAGCCGGGTGTTGACCTGATAGAGGGAGGGGCCATGACAGGACTTGCCTCCGCACTGCGCACCCTGGCCACCGCGGCCGCCACCCTGCTCGCCGTCACCGCCGCCTCCCCCACGGCGCAGGCGAAGCCCGAGCCGAAGGCCCCCAAGGGGTTCGTCTCCCTGCGGTCCGTGGACCCGACGATCATCGAGGAGATGCGCTACACCACCCCGCACAACTTCGTGGGCGTGCCGGTGGACGGCTACCGTCAGCCGGTCTGCATCCTCACGCGGCCAGCGGCGAAGGCGCTGCACCGGGCGCAGACGAAGCTGCTGAGCCGGGGTTATTCGCTCAAGGTGTACGACTGCTACCGGCCGCAGCGCGCCGTCGACCACTTCGTACGGTGGGCGAAGGATCTCGACGACGAGGCGATGAAGGCAGAGTTCTATCCTCATGTCGACAAGTCGCGGCTGTTCGCCGACGGTTATATCGCGGAGAAGTCCGGGCACAGCCGGGGCAGCACGGTGGACCTGACGATCGTGAAACTGCCGGCGAAGGACACCAGGCCGTACGTCCCGGGTGAGCAGCTCGCGCCCTGTTACGCGCCCAAAGCCGACCGGTTCCCCGACAACTCCGTCGACATGGGGACCGGATATGACTGCTTCGACACCCTGTCCCACACGGACGACCCGCGCATCCAGGGCGTACAGCGGGCCAACAGGCAGCTGCTCAAGGGGCTGCTCGGCGAGCTGGGCTTCGTGAATCTCGCCGAGGAGTGGTGGCACTTCACGTACAAGCCCGAGCCGTTCCCGGACACCTACTTCGACTTCCCTGTCGCTCGCCGCTCGGTCGCAGGGCACTGACAGGGAGAGCAGGGAGAGACCGACGGAACGAGCGGCCAGGGCCACCCCCGTGGGTCCCGGCCGCCCGCACACTTCTTTCGGACGCGGATCGCGCGTATACGGTTGACTGCCGAGTCATTACGGTGCCCGTATGGAGCCACAGACTTTTGATACGTACGAGGAATTCTGGCCCTACTACGTGGCGATGCACTCCCGGGCCGCGACCCGGTGGGTCCATCTGACCGGCACCCTCACCGGGCTCGCGGTGAGCGCGTACGGCCTGGCGCGGGGCCGGAAGCGGTACGCCGCGGCGCTGCCGCTCATCGGTTACGGCACCGCCTGGCCCGCGCACTTCTTCATCGAGAAGAACAACCCGGCCACCTTCGGACACCCTGCCTGGTCCCTGCGCGGTGACGTGCAGATGATCCGGATGATGCTGGCGGGCCGCGACCGGGAGCTGGCCGAGATCGCAGCCAAGTGGCTCGCGGAGAACCGCTGACCGTGGCACACTTCTGACGTACCGTCAGTTTCCGTGTCGGGGAGGGGCTTTGTCGCGTACGCGCACACCCGTGGTGGCCGGTTGGTTCACCGTGGACACGGACGAGGAGGACTTCCGGCTGCTGGGCACCCGGTGCTCGGCCTGCGCGTCGGTCTTCTTCCCACGCCAGGACGCCTTCTGCCGCAACCCGGCCTGCCACGGCGGTGAGCCGGCGGAGGTGCCCCTGTCCAAGCGGGGCCGCGTCTGGTCGTACACCGACAGCCGATACCGCCCGCCCTCGCCGTACGTGTCCGACCCGGCCGTCGCGTGGGCGCCGTACACGCTCGTCGCCGTCGAGCTCGCGGCCGAGGGCATCGTGGTGCTCGGGCAGGCGGCGCCCGGCCTGACGACCGCCGATCTGACGGTCGGCATGGAGGTCGAGGTCGTGCCCGGTGTCCTCCATGAGGACGCGGAGACCACCTGGACGACCTGGCACTGGCAGCCCGTCCCCACGGCTCCCGCGGAGGTGCGGTCGTGACCGGCGACGTGGCGGTGCTCGGCGCCGGGATGCATCCGTGGGGCAAGTGGGGGCGCAGCTTCGTCGAGTACGGGACGGTGGCGGCCCGTGCCGCGCTCGCCGATGCCGGGATCGGCTGGCAGGAGGTGCAGTCGGTGGTCGGTGCTGACACGGTCCGCGGCGGCTATCCGGGGTACGTGGCGGGGGCGACGTTCGCGCAGGCGCTGGGGTGGCAGGGGGCTCGCGTGACGAGCGTGTACGCCGCCTGCGCGTCCGGCGCGCAGGCCGTCAACACCGCCCGCGCCCAGATCCTGTCCGGCATGGCTGACGTGGCGCTGGTGGTGGGAGCCGACGCGGCGCCCAAGGGCTTCTTCGCGCCGGCCGGCGGTGACCGCCCCGACGATCCCGACTGGCTGCGCTTCCGGGTGCTGGGGGCGACGAACCCGGCGTACTTCGGGCTGTACGCGCGCCGCCGCATGGCGCTGTACGGCGACACAGTCGAGGACTTCGCCCAGGTCAAGGTCAAGAACGCGGCGGCGGGCGCGCTCAACCCCAACGCCCGCTACCGCAAGGCCGTCACCGCCGAGGACGTAGCGGCTTCCGCCGTCGTCGCCGATCCGCTGCGGCTGCTCGACATCTGCGCGACCTCCGACGGGGCCGCCGCGCTCGTCCTGTGCAGCATGGAGTTCGCCCGTCGGCACGGGGCCGCGAATCCGGTCCGTATCCGCGCGGTCTCCACCGTCACCCCGACCTTCCCGAAGGCCGTGCTCGACCTGCCCGACATCGCCACCGACTCGTCCGTCGCGGTGGCCCCCTCCCCCGACTCCTTCCGCGCCTCGATCGCCGGGGCGGCGTACGAAGAGGCGGGCATCGGCCCCGGGGACCTTTCGCTCGCCGAGGTGTACGACCTCTCCACCGCCCTGGAGCTGGAGTGGTACGAGGACATCGGGCTGTGCGGGACAGGGGAGGGCGCGAAGCTCGTACAGGAGGGCGCGACGGCTCTCGGTGGCCGGATTCCGGTCAATGCAAGCGGAGGCCTGGCGTCCTTCGGGGAGGCGGTGCCCGCCCAGGCGATCGCGCAGGTCTGCGAGCTGACCTGGCAGCTGCGCGGTACGGCGGGTGAGCGGCAGGTGCCGGGAGCGCGCGTCGGACTCACCGCGAACCAGGGTCTGTTCGGCCACGGCTCCTCGGTGATCGCCGTCCGCTGAGGGGCGGTACAGCGATCGGTTCAGAGGCGGCCCGGAGCCGGTTCGAAGCTGGTTCCGAGCCGGTTTCGAGTCCGGTGCACTCGGACAGCGGTTGCTGTCCGCGACCTTGACGCTCCATCAGCACCGGTGAACACTTCCCGTTGTCAGTCGGCGTCGCCGTACGACGGCTCCCAGGAGCGCGGGAAACAGGCCTGCTTCCGGGGCCCTCCCTGTCGCGGGCCAGGGGCTTCCCCCACGGGCGATTCCGCCGGCACCCCCCCCTGCACTTCAGAACCGGGGATCCGTCCCCGGGCGAGGGCCTAGGAGCCGCCATGAGCAACGGGGACATCTTTGTCGGTGAGGTCATCGGCACCGCCATCCTGATCCTGTTCGGCGCAGGTGTGTGCGCCGCAGTCACTCTCAACTACTCGAAGGCGAAGGCGTCCGGCTGGATCGTCATCTCCTTCGGCTGGGGATTCGCCGTACTGGCCGGGGCGTACACCGCCGCCCCGCTGTCCGGAGGGCATCTCAACCCGGCGGTGACCCTGGGCATCGCCGTCGACACCGGCGAGTGGGGCAAGGTCCCGGTCTACGTCCTCGGGCAGATGGTCGGCGCGATGCTCGGGGCCGTACTCGCCTGGCTGGTCTATTACGCGCAGTTCGCGGCCAACAGAGGCGGGGCGACGGCGCTGCCGACGCTGGGGATCTTCTCCACCATTCCGGAGATCCGCAGTCCCGTCGCCAATCTCCTCACCGAGACCATCGCGACGATCGCGCTCGTCCTGCCCGTCCTGGCGTTCGGAATGACCAAGGGACTCGGCGAGTCCGGCACCCAGGCGCTTATCGTGGCCCTCCTGGTCGTCGGCATCGGCCTGTCGCTCGGCGGGCCCACGGGCTATGCCATCAACCCGGCCCGCGACCTGGGCCCGCGCATCATCCATGCGGCGCTGCCGATACCGAACAAGGGCACGTCCGACTGGGGTTACGCCTGGGTGCCGGTCGCCGGCCCGCTGCTCGGCGGGGCCGTCGCGGGCCTCATCTACAACGCAGCCTTCTGAGTGCGGTCTCTTCTGAGTGCAGTCTTCTGAGTACTGACAGCTTCAGCCAAGTTCGGACGAGGGGACGTCATGACGGAACACTCCGGGCAAGCCGAGAAGTACGTCGCCGCAATCGACCAGGGCACCACGTCGAGCCGCTGCATCATCTTCGACCACGACGGTGCCATCGTCGCCGTCGACCAGCGCGAGCACCGTCAGATCTTCCCCAAACCGGGGTGGGTGGAGCACGACGCGACCGAGATCTGGTCCAAGGTGCAGGCCGTCGTGGCGGGCGCCCTCGCCAAAGCGGGACTGCGCGCCGGACAGCTCAGCGCGCTCGGCATCACCAACCAGCGCGAGACGACGGTGCTGTGGGACCGGGCGACCGGCAAGCCGGTCCACAACGCGATCGTCTGGCAGGACACCCGCACCGCGGCCCTCTGCCACGAACTGGGGGGTACGGACGGGCAGGACCGCTTCAGGGACGCGACCGGTCTGCCGCTCGCGAGCTACTTCTCCGGCCCCAAGGCGGCGTGGCTGCTCGACAATGTGCCCGGGCTGCGCGGCCGCGCCGAGCGAGGTGAGATCGCCTTCGGGACCATCGACTCGTGGCTGATCTGGAACCTCACCGGCGGCACGGACGGCGGCGTACACGTCACGGATGTGACCAACGCCGGGCGCACCATGCTGATGAACCTGCAGACGCTCCAGTGGGACCCCGCGATCCTGTCCGCGATGAATGTTCCCGAGGCCGTTCTGCCCGAGATCAGGTCGTCCGCCGAGGTGTACGGGACGGCTGTCGGGCAGCTCTCGGGCGTGCCGGTCGCCTCCGCTCTCGGCGATCAGCAGGCGGCCGTGTTCGGGCAGGCCTGTTACGACACAGGGACCGCGAAGAATACGTACGGGACGGGCAGTTTCCTGCTCCTCAACACCGGTAACAGGCCGGTCCCTTCGAAGAACGGACTGCTCACCACCATGGGCTACAAGATCGGCAGCGATGCGCCGGTCTACTGCCTGGAGGGGGCGATCGCGATCACCGGGGCACTGGTCCAGTGGTTCAGGGACCAGCTGGGGATCATCCGCAGCGCGGACGAGATCGAGACCCTCGCGGCGAGCGTCGACGACAACGGCGGGGCGTACATCGTGCCGGCCTTCTCCGGGCTGTACGCCCCCTACTGGCGCTCCGACGCCCGCGGCGTGATCACCGGGCTGACCAGGTACGTCACCAAGGCGCACCTGGCACGTGCGGTCCTGGAAGCCACCAGCTGGCAGACCAGGGAAGTCGTCGACGCGATGTACCAGGACTCGGGCGTGGCCATCACCACGCTCAAGGTGGACGGCGGAATGACCGGCAACAACCTGCTGATGCAGCACCAGGCCGACGTCCTGGGCGTTCCGGTCATCCGGCCGAAGGTCTCCGAGACGACCTGCCTGGGCGCTGCGTACGCCGCCGGGCTCGCCACGGGCGTCTGGTCGGACCTGGACCAGCTGAAGGCGCACTGGCAGCGCGACGTCGAGTGGACGCCGCGGATGGAGGCGCAGGAGCGCGACCGGGAGTACGGCAACTGGCGCAAGGCCGTGGAGCGGAGCTTCGGCTGGCAGGAAGAGGACGGGCAGGGCTGACAAAGGGCCGGTCCCCCGAGGACGGCGTCCCGTACCCCTGTCGGTGGGGGTACGGGCCGCTAGGGGCGGTTACGGCGCTGCCGATACAGCGATGCGGTTACGTAGATGCCGTCTGGCGCCGGTCGGCCGAGCGGGTCAGCGCGTGCTCGACCACCGCGATGAGTACGCCCTTGACCGTCTCGCGGTCACGCGCGTCGCACAGAAGGAGCGGCACTTCCTCGTCGAGATCAAGTGCCGTACGTACCGTCTCCACCGGATAACGGGCGGCCCCGTCGAAGCAGTTGACGGCGACCGCGAAGGGTATGCCACGGCGCTCGAAGTAGTCGATGCCCGCGAAGCAGTCCTCCAGGCGCCGGGTGTCGGCGAGCACGACCGCGCCGAGTGCCCCCTGTGCCAGCTCGTCCCACAGGAACCAGAAACGGTCCTGTCCCGGCGTGCCGAAGAGATACAGCACCAGGTCTTCGCGGAGCGTGATCCGCCCGAAGTCCATCGCCACAGTGGTGGTGTTCTTGCCCTCCACACCGTCGATGTCGTCGACAGGGCGGCCCGCCTCTGTGAGCGTCTCCTCGGTGCGCAGTGGCCTGATCTCACTGACCGCCCCCACCAGGGTGGTCTTGCCCACCCCGAACCCGCCTGCCACCAGGATCTTGAGGGTGACCGGTTCAACCGGCCGCTTCTTGCGGCTAGAGCGCCCGAAGACCATTGATTACCTCGCGAAGGATGCTCTCGTCCGGCAGCTCCGCCGGCGGTACGGGACGGGTCACGTGCACCAGCTCGTCCTCGACGAGGTCGCCGACGAGCACCCTGACCACCCCGACGGGGAGGTCGAGGCCCGCGGCGAGCTCGGCGATCGACTGCGGCGCCTCACTGCAGAGTTCGACGATCTCGACGTGCTCGGGAGCGAGCGTCTGGTCTCGTCCCGGATCGTCCGCCGCGGGCTCCGGCACGACCACCGCGATCAGGTCGAGCCGGTGCCGGCTCGCGCTGCTCGTACGGCCGCGCGTCATGGCATACGGGCGTACGACCGGACCCGCGTCGTCGTCGAACCAGTGCGGCGAACCCTGCTGGGTTGCTTCGCTCATGCCACCCACTCACCCTCCGGCGGGCAGACCGGAGCGTGGCGCGGTCGTCAGGTGGACCCCGACCCGCTTGACCATCAGCGTCATTTCGTACGCGACCTGGCCCACGTCGGAGTCGGAGTCCGACAGCACGGCCAGGCAGCTGCCGTCGCCCGCCGCGGTGACGAAGAGGAACGCGTCGTCCAGCTCCACCACGGTCTGCCGGACCCGGCCCGCCTCGAAGTGACGGCCGACGCCCTTGGCGAGGCTGTGGAAGCCGGAGGCGACGGCGGCGAGGTGTTCGCCGTCCTCGCGCGTCAGGTCCTTGGAGGCGCCGGTGGGGAGCCCGTCGCCGGAGAGCACCAGCGCCTTGCGGATGCTGCCGACGCGGTCGACGAGCTCGTCGAGGAGCCAGTTGAGCTCTCCGGAACCCCGGCTCGTGGCGTCGTGTGCTGCGGCGTTCGGTGCGGTCATCGACCGTCCCCCTCTGGTGTGGTTCCTGGTGCTGTCTCGCCCGGGCCCGGCTCGTCCTCGGCGTTCTGCCTGCGGCCGCGCTGCCAGCCGCGCTGGAGCGAGGCCATACGGCTGCGCACCTCCTCCGCGTCACGCTCGGCGTCCTGCTCGGTGCCGGGTGCGTCGTTCGCGGGTTCGGTGCGGCCCGAGGCGGCCTCGCGCAGTTGCGGCGCGAGATTGGCCTGGCGGACACGGCGGGGCAGGCCGCCCGGCGGGAGGCCGGGACCCTGGTCTGTGGGTGCCTGTTCCCGTGCGGGTGATCCGGGTGGTGCGGTGGGCGTGGTCGGTGTTGTCGGCGTGATCGGACTGGTTGGCGTGGTCGGTGTTGTCGGTGTTGCTGGCGTGGTGGGACTGGTCGGCCTGCTTGGCGTGCGCCTGGCGCCGCTGACGCGGCGGCCGTTGTCGGCGACGAGGGTCGGCATGGCCCGTGCCTTGCGGCGGGGCAGCGGGACCGCCTCGCCGGGGCGCGCGCTCTCGCCTGCCTCGGGCACCTGGTCGGATGCCTGCTGGTGCTGCTCGCGGGCGGAATCGCGGGCGCGGTCACGGGAGCGCTCGCGCGCCCGGAACAGGCCGCCGCGCTCGCTCTCCGTATCGTCGATGTCGCCGAGGCCGCCGAATCCGGGCCCTGTGCTGCCTACGCCGTCGAGCGAGGCCTCTTCGAGGCCCAGGGCGCCCAGCGGGGGCTCCAGTTCGACCGGGCCGTCCAGGACGGCCTGGGCGGCCAGTTCCACGGGGACGCGGGTGAGCGTCGTCAGCGTCGGGCGGCCCTCTCCGGGCCCGCCTGTGCCACCGGTGTGCTTACGGTCGAGCCGGAAGCCGGTGCCGTTGGTCTCCGGCGCGTCTGTGAGCAGCGTGGCGGGGATGAACACTACGGCGGTGGTCCCGCCGTACGGGGACTGCTGGAGCGAGACGCGGACGTTCTGGCGCTGGGCGAGCCGGCTGACCACGAACAGGCCGAGCCTGTCGGTGTCCGACAGCTCGAACTCGGGCGTCTCGGCGAGCCGCAGATTCGCGTCCAGCAAGGCTTCGGCGGTCATGCCGAGGCCACGGTCGTGGATTTCGAGGGTGAAGCCGTTTGCGACGCGTTCGCCGTGCACCTGGACCGCGGTGTGCGGCGGCGAGAACACCGTGGCGTTCTCCAGGAGTTCGGCGATCAGGTGCGTGAGGTCGGCGACGGCGGGGCCGCCGACGCCGATGCGTGCCAGGCGGCGTACCTCGATGCGCTCGTAGTCCTCGACCTCGGCGACGGCCGCTCGTACGACGTCCATGAGCTGGACGGGCTTGCGCCACTGCCGGGACGCCGAGGCGCCGGAGAGGATGACGAGTCCCTCGGCGTGGCGGCGCATGCGGGTGGTGAGGTGGTCGAGGCGGAAGAGGTCCGCGAGCTCGTCGGTGTCCTCGGTACGGCGCTCCATGGTGTCGAGGAGCGTGAGCTGGCGGTGGAGGAGGACCTGGTTGCGGCGGGCCAGGTTGACGAAGACCTCGGACACGCCGCGGCGCATGTCGGCCTGCTTGACGGCCGATTCGACGGCGGCGCGCTGGAGGGTGTTGAGGGCCTGGCCGACCTGGCCGATCTCGTTCTTGTCGTACTCCAGGCGCGGAGCCTCGGTCTCTATGTCGACGTGCTCGCCGGCGGCCAGCCTGCGCATGACGCTCGGCAGCCGGACGCCGGAGACCTCGTGGGCCTCCTTGCGCAGGCGGGAGAGGTCGCGGACGAGGCTGCGGCCGATCCGTACGGACAGGAACAGCGAGACGATCAGGGCGAGGAAGCCGAGCACACCGGCAAGGGCCGCTCTGACGAGGACGTCGAGGGCGACGGGCTCCACGCGGTCCTGGTAGCGGTTGCCCGCTTCGGTTCCCTCGCGGGCGAGGTGGTCGAGCACGGCGGTCGAGGCCTCGTCCCAGCTCTTGGCGGTGACGCCGCGCGGGCTCTTGGTGGGGCCCGCGTCGATCAGCCGTTCCTCGGCGGTGCGCAGGGGCTCGGTGGCCGGGCTGCGCCAGTATTCCGCGAAGGCGCGGCGCTCGGTGGCCGGCAGGACCTCCAGGTTGGAGTCGTAGAGCAGCTTGCGGTTCGCGACGAGGGCGGAGGCTTCACGCAGTTCGGGAGCGTTGAACTGGCGGGCGACAAGGCCGGACGCAATCAGGGCGTCCTCGCGGGAGAGCATCTCCCGCGCGCGGGTGATGCCGACAAGGGCGCGGCCCTGCTTGTCCATCTCCACGTCCTCAAGGGCGTGGAGGCTCATGAGGAAGGAGTAGCAGGGGTCGACGAGGCGGCTGTAGCGGTCGAGGGCCTGACGCCTGGTGACCGTGCTGTTCTCGACGGAACGGCGCAGGGTTTCGATGTCTTCGAAGGCTTCGAGAAGAGTGCCGAGGCGCTTCGCCGCCTGGGGGCGGATCTCGTCGCGCACTGCGGGTTCCTGCGCGTGCGCCTTGATCTTCGCGACGGATTCGTCGGTGGCCGCGCGCTGGCGGCGGAGGGCGGCGAGGGCGTCGGAGGCCCGCGGGTCCGCCAGGTAGATCAGCGTCTGGCGGCGCTCCTGCTGGATTACCCTGACCGTGTCCTCGATGGGATAGCCCACCTGCTCGACGATGTAGGCGACGTCCAGCAGTTGGTTGGCTTCGCGACCCGTGATCACGGTGGCGAATCCCCACAGCGACGTGAGGGACACGAGCGGCACCAGCAGCAACGCCACGATCTTCCGGCGGATTGACTTCCCGCGAAAGCGCATGGCCTCCCCCAGCTCGGACCCCGCCGGGGCGGGGTGGTCTTCCGTCAACTGTCAACAAACGGCGTGAGCCTACTACTGCCACTCCCGCAACTCGAAGAGACGTCCGGGCGATTTTCAGCCGTGCTGTGGTGAGTTGATCATGAGTTGTCCTGTAATTACGGGAGTTGACGGGCGCCGCTGTGGCGGAGGACACCTGCACAGTACGTCTGGGGCCGTACGGGGGGCAGATGGCTGGAATTCTCCGTTCCGCGGGAATCTTCGGCGCTGCCCGTTCGTCCTGTTGTACGGGGAGCGGGTTCCGCATGAGGGCGCACGTGCCACATTCGGCCCGGGGGAACGGCGTAAATAGGCTCAACACGGGCAGCCAATCGTCAAGGCGCGTCAAGACGGGGGATCCGCGCCCGAGTTGAGTGGTACGCCAGGCGGTGGTGGGGAGTGAAGGTTCGATGGACACGGAAGAACGCCGTACGGCGTCCGTAGCGCCAGTAGCGTTCGAGGGGTCCGAAGACGTCGAAGGCGTCGAGAAGCGGGCGGCGGGAACGGCCGGGGCGGGAGCTCAACGGCAGTTGTGGGTCGAGGAGCCTGCTGTACGGCCGCGGCTGCCGGATCCGGTGCGTACGGCCGCCGTTCGCGCGGTGATCATCACGTCCTTGACGATGATCCAGGCGATGGTGGCCTATCTGTGCACGCTCGCGGGGTCGTGGCTCGCCTTCCCGATGGTGCTGAGCAGTGTGGGCAGCACGGTGGTCGCCACGTGGGGCGTGCTGGACGTGTGGGTCACCCGCCAGGTGTGGAACCAGCGCAACGGCGTGGTGTCCGTGCCGAGCAGTACGGCGCGTCAACTGCGGCGTGAGCGGCGGCGGGCACGCCGGGCGGCCCGGAGGTCGGCGCGGATACGGCCACGCGACGAGCGGTCGCAGCGAAGTACGGGCAGGCTCTCCCAGGCGTGAGTCCGGGAGCGCCGTAAGTGCTGTGCCCGTGTTCGTTGCGTCGAATGCGCTGAGCGTGCTCGTCGCGGCGTATCCCTCTGTGCGTGGTCGTCGCGGCGTACGCGGCGTGCGTGCTCGTCGCGGCGTACGTGCTCGTCGCGGCGTACGCGTTGTCGCTTACGCGCTGTTGCGTACGCCGCGCTCGCTACTCGGCCTGTGCCGGTGTGCGCTTGAACATCCGCGTCGCCGTGATCTCGCCGTGCACCGTCTCGACGTCCGGGTCCTGCTGCGGCAGCCCCGGCCTCAGGTGCTCCTCCACGCTGATGTACTTCAGCCCCGCCCTGAGGTCGGCGTCGTTGCGCAGCCGGATGACCAGTGGGAACTCGGCGAGCGCCGTCGTGTCGAACAGCCCTGTCGTATAGAGCAGCTGGACACCGAGGGCGTCCGAGACCGCCCGCTGGAGCTCCAGCAGATACGTGGCGTTGGCGCGGCCGATGGGGTTGTCGAGGAACAGCGTGCCCGCGTGCCGGTGCTTGTCGCGGCCGCGGTCGTTGCTGCGCAGTGCCGCCATCGTGCAGTACAGCGCGATCGCGGCCGTCAGCAGCTGGCCGCCCGAGAAGACGTCGCCCATCTGGCCGACCGGCACTCGCTCGGCGCGCAGCACGGCGTCCGGCTTCAGGATCTCGACCGAGATGCCCTTCGGCTCGAGCGCGGCCTGAACACCGCGCAGGAGCAGGGACATTCCGTCCCTGCGCAGGTCGGAGTTCTTCTTGACGGCGGCTCTCGTCGCTTCGTCGATGACCTCGCCGAGCCGCTCGACGAGCGTCGCCTGGTCGGGCTCCTCGAACCGGATCCGCAGGAATTCCTGGCCGGACCACTCGCCGAGCCCTCCCGGCAGCTGGGAGAGCCGCTGGGCCGAACGCAGCGTGGTCAGGGCCGACTCGACGAGGCCCCTCAGTCGGTCGACGATGCTGTCGCGGTTGCGCTCCAGCTGCGCCAGCTCGTCGGTCAGTACGCGCAGCCGGGGCGCGAACGCCGCCGCCCAGGCCGCGGCGTGCTCCGGCAGTGCGGCGGCCGGCAGCTCGCGGATCTGCTGGCGCGCGGGGGTGCGGACCTGCTCGTATCGCGTTGCATTGGCATGCCGTACGAGCACGTCGCTCGCCTCGCGCACCGATGCCTCGGCGGCGGACAGGTCGGCCGCGCAGCCGCGCAGTGAGCGGCGGGATTCGGCGGCCGACTGCCGGGCGTCCTCCAGGGTGCCCGGGTACGGCTCGGGGGCGTCGGCTTCCTCGTCCGCATGCTGGTGGTCCCTGAGCAGGTCGCGCAGCAGCGCCGCCGTCTCGTCGAAGCCGCCCGCGGAGTCCTCGGCCGTGCGGTGCGCCCGCAGCAGCTCGGCGTGGGCCGCGCGGGCCGACTCCAGGGCGTCGGTGCGGGAGGCGAGTTCGGAGGTGGCGGTGCGGAGCAGGGTCTGCGCTTGCTCCGCGTCGGCGGGCACGAGCTCCTCCGGGAGCTCGGTGTGCGCCGTGCCGTCCTCCGGGGCGAGGCGCTCGGCCTCTCCTCGCAGTCGGCCGAGCTGCTCGCTCGCGGTGGACGCCCTCGATTCCAGCAGCTGTACGAGGGATTCGGCGCGGGCTGCCGCTGCCTGACGGGACGGGCCGTCGGCGCCGTCCGTGCCTTCCAGCATCTGGGCGGCCCTGGTGCGGACCTTGTTGGTGAGCCGGTTGAGCTCGGCGAGGGCGGCGCTCTCGTCGCTCTCGGCTCTGGCCTGCTCGGCGCGCAGGTCGGCACCTACGCCGACCTTTTCGTACAGCTGGGACGCGGCTCGGTAGGCCTCCCGGAGCGTGGGCAGCGCGACGCGCGGAGCTTCCGGGTCCGGCTCCGGCAGCGTTTCGGGCGCGCCGGCGATCTCGGCCCGCTCGGCGCGCAGGGTGCGCGCGGTCCTGTGGGCATCGTCGGCGGCGCGCTGAGCGGCGCGGCGGTCCTCGTCGGCGGCCCTGGCGCGCTCCAGGCACACCGTGGCTCGTGCCTCCGACTCGGCGGCCTCGTCGGCCAGTTCACGCACCTTGATCTGCCATCCTGCGCGTTCTCGCAGGCGGTGGGCGAGGCCGGCGAGGGCGTCGGCGACGCGGCGGGCGCGCTGGGTGGCGTCCTGGCGCTCGTCCCGGACGCGGGCGGCGTCCGCGGCGGACTCGTCGGCCTCGGCGCGTGCCGTACGGGCCTCGGCGAGCACCGCTTCGGCGGCCTCGGCCGCTTCGCCGGCGGCCCGGGCTGTCTCCGCCAGCTCGGCGAGCATCCCGGGCGGGCAGTCCGCACGCCAGGAGCCGAGGCGCGCGGCGAGCGTACGGTCGCCGGACAGCCGGGCCGCGAGCCTGCGGATCTCCTCGTCGCGGGCGGCCGCGCGGCACCTGAGCGCCTGGCGCTCTTCGTCGGCGGCGTGCTCGTCGTGCATGGCCGGGTTCGGCGGTACGAGAAAGACGTCGCCGAGGTCGGAGGGGCCGGCGCCGGGCGCCGGTACGGGCGCGAGCAGCGCGGCGGCGGTGCCGACAGCGACGGCGGAGCGGGGCAACAGTGCGGCACCTGAGAGGGCTTCGCGGGCCCGGACGTGCGCGTCGGGGTCGGTGATGACGACGCCGTCGACCAGCTCCGGCCGTGCGGCGAGCACGGCGGCGTGGTCGGCCGGGTCGACGGCCTGCGCGAGGTAGCGCCAGCCGGGCAGGGCGGGGATGCCGTGCTCGCCGAGAAACTCGACGGTGGCAAGGACGTCGGGGCCCGGGGGCAGGAGGCCGCCGTCGCCGAGCGCCCCGAGGATCCGGGCGTCGTCGGCGGCGGCGGTACGCAGCTCGAAGAGCTGCCGCTCGGCGGAGGTGACGCCCTGGTCGAGGAGTACGAGGAGGTCCTCGGCGTTACGGTCCAACTCCTCGACGGTGAGAGGGCCTTCGGCCGCGCGCCGGGGCGTGCGGCCGGCGTGCGGGGCGCTTGCTTGGGCTGCGGAAGCGGCTGCGGCTGCGGCTGCGGCTGCGGCTGCGGCCTCATGGTCGGGGGCACCCGGCGCGGCACCGAGTGCGGCTGGGGCACCGTCCGGCCCGGTGCCCGGGCCGTGCGGGCCGCCTACCTTCCCGGCGGTAGCCGGTGCCGTACCGGGGTCACCGGTCCGTCCGGTAGCGGTTCCGGTGCTCAGTGCCGTGTCGGCTGCGGTGCCATCGGTGTGCCCGTCGGCCCTCGGCTCCGTCGTTGCCTGGCCGCCTGCGGTGCCCGCGCCATCAGAGGCGGGGCCTTCAGGTGCAGTACCCGCGGTCGCGCTCGGCCCCTCCGGGACCGCGTTCTGGGTGCGCGGCGTACCGGCGTCTGCTTCAGGCGACCGGCCTACAACCGCACTTGGGCTGTTGGCGGCGGAGTCGGTGCCTGTCTCGTCGCCGACGGCGGCGTGCACGCTCCGGCGCGGCGGGCTCGCGTCGGCGCCGACTGCTCGCTTGGCCGCGCCGCCGTCCGTGCCGCGCCGGGGGTGCGGCACACCCGACGTCGCGGACGGTGCCGACGGGAGACCGAGCAGCTCCGCCAGTCGTTCCTCCGCGGCGATCGACTCGGCCTCGCGGCGCTCCGCCTCGTACACGTGCTCTGCGGCCCGTGCGGCGTCCGCCGCCCGCGCCGCCGCCAGTTCCGCGCGGCTCTCCGCACCGGCGGCTTCCCTCGCGCGGTCGCCCGTCGCCCGGGCGGCTTCCCGCGCCGCGTCCCAGGCTGCGACCGCCGTCTTCTCCGCGTCGGTCGCGGCCAGCGCCGCCCTTGCCGGGTCGGCGTCGGGGGCAGTGTCGTCGAGCCAGCCTGCCCGTACCGCCTCCGCCGTCTCCTGTTCGACCTCGGCGAGGCGCTGACGCAGGTGTCCCGCCTCGCTCCGGGCGCGCTGGGCCTGGGTCGCGGCTGTCGTGGCGTCGCGGTGCGCCGCCTCGCCGGCCTCCTGGAGAGCGGCGGAGCGCTCTTCCTCCTCGCCCGCGACGCACTCGCCGTCCTCGGCGGCGGACTGCAGCGCCCGTACGAGCTCAGCCGCGGCCGTGGCGCGGGCGGCCAGCGCCGGGGCTGCGTCCCGCTCCGCCTCGCGGATGGCGACGGCCACGCGCGCGGAGCGGTCGGCGGCGGCACGGTGGCGCAGTACGACTTCGGCGGCCTGCCAGGCGGCGTGCAGCGTACGGGCGTCGGCCAGCTCGCGGCGCTGTGCGCCCGCCGCCTTCTCGGCGGCGGTGAGGGCCAGCGAAGCGTGCCGGTAGGCGAGTTCGCTGGCGATGAGGGAGCTTCGGCTGCGCGCTTGCTCGGCCTCGGTGACGGTGTGCGCCGTGGCCGTGACCTGCTGGGCGAGCTCGGCGGTGCGGCCGCGCTCCTCGGCGGCGCGCGCGGAGAGCCTGCGGGCGAGCGTACGGGTCCTGCGCTCGGCGCCCGCGTGGATGTCGCGGGCGCGCAGCCGGGTCTCGGCGGCGTCGACGATGCGGCCGAGGAGGTCGACGGAGCCCGCCGTGAAGTCCCGCTCGGCGGTGAGTTCGGCCCGGCGGCCGAGCTTGTTGCCGAAGCCGTGGACGAGGTCGGCGAGGCCGTCGGTGTCCCGGGTATCGGTGACGGCGCGCAGCAGCAGATCGGTGAAGTCGGAGTCCTTCTTGACCGCGAAGAGGCCAGCCGCCTCGCCCTCGTCCGCGTTCATCTCCCGCTGGTAGCGGAAGAGTTCGGGGTCGAGGCCCAGGTCGCCGAGGTGTTCGTTCCAGCGGTCGTGGATCTCTTCCCAGTGGATGTCCAGGTGCGGATACACCTTGCCCGCGTCGGTGATCGCGTCGCGGAAGCCCTTCATCGTGCGGCGGCGGCCCTGCGCGCCCGACGCGCCCTCGGCGGAGGGGCGGACGGCGGTGGACTCGGCGACCGGCAGCGAGTCGAGGCTGAGGCCGGGCCCGGGGCGGAAGGAGTACCAGGCCTCGGCAAACTTCCTCGGGTCGTTGGAGACCTGCCGGCCGCGCCACTCGCTGACCTTGCCGACCACCACGCACTCGCCGGTGAGCGTGTGCTGCCATTCCAGCGCGACATGGCCGCAGTCGTCCGCGAGCAGGAACTTGCGCAGTACGCCGGAACTGGCGCCGCCGAGTGTGTTGCGGTGGCCCGGCAGCATCACCGAGAAGATCAGCTTGAGGAGGACGGACTTGCCGCCGCCGTTTTCCAGGAAGAGGACGCCGGCGGGCGCGGGCCTGCGCGGCGGACCGACCGGCTCCTCCTCGAAGAACTCCGCCTGAGTGGGGGCGGGGTTGGGCACGGGCTCGCCGACTCCGCGCAGGTCGAGCACGGTGTCGGCGTAGCGCGCACCGGCAGGCCCGATGGAGTAGAGGCGGACCCGGGACAACTCGTACATGGCGGCGGACTCTCGTCGTAAGTCGTGAAGCGGCAGGTGTTCGGCGGCGCTGGGGGCGGTTTGGGGGGGGACCCTGGGGGGCCGGGCTCAGGCGTGGAAGGGCAGGCCCGCGTCGGCGGCCAGTTCGAGGTCGTCGGCGTCGGAGGGCGGCACGAGGGTCGCGCTGCCGTCGGTCACGGGCACGACGCCCAGTTCCAGCAGCTCGGCCATAGCGGCGCTGCCCGCCATGTCGCGGACCTGGAGCTGGTAGCGGGCGGTGGTGCGGTACGCCCCTCCCGCGTCGTCGCCCGTCCGCTGGAGGAAGCCGGAGTCGGTGAGGAAGGCGACGGCCTTGCCGACGATGCCGGTCGTGGAACCGGCCAGCCGTCGCGCGTCCTTGGTGGCGCCGGTCGCACTGCGTCGGGCGTAGACCCGCCAGGCGGCTTCGAGGCCGGGGGCCTCGGTGGCCGGGTCGGTGTTCTCGCCCTGTTCGTCGGCGCGCTCTTCCAGGCGGCGGCAGGCCTGGCGCACGAAGGCGTCGACGCCGTTGACCGTGATGCGGCCGATGTAGCCGTCGTCGGCAAGGTCTTCGGGGCGGGGGAAGGCCAGTGCGGCGACGGCGAGGTGCGCGAGGCCGTGCAGGAAGCGGTCGGCGGAGTCGGCGGAAGCGCGGCGGGCGTAGTCGCCCATGCGTACGGCGAAGACGGAGTCCTCGTCGGCGGAGACGGCCATGCCGGCGCGCGTCGAGACTTCGAGCACGACCAGTCCCAGCCCGGTCGCGACGGCGTCGGCGAGGCGGGCGAAGGCGGGCTCTTCGCGGTAGCGGCGGAGGAGGTCGGCGTACTCGAGGTCGCGGGCGGGGAGCAGCTTGGGCTGCAGCCCGAAGGACACGAGGCGGGCGGCGTCGGCCGCGTCGGCGGGTGTGACGGCGCCGCTCCCGGCGGGCGCGGGCACCCCGGCCGGTTCGGCTGCCTCGCCACCGCCCTGCTCGCTCCACGCGTCGGCGTGCTCTGCGTGGTGGTCGCTCACGGCTGCTGCTCCTCGATACGGATCTTCTCGGGTACGGATGCGATGGCGGGGCCTGGGGCGGCCGGGAGTGGGCTGATCAGCGGGCGGTCGCCCCTTGCGTGATCCGGCCCCAGCTCCGGCCTCCCGGCGCGAGGCGTCGGCATTGGCGTCGTGCCGGGCCGTGTGCGGCGAACTGCCGAGAGGGGCGACCCGAAGTTACGGCGGGCCGATGTCAGTTTCGCGCCCGCCTGCCCGTCCCGTCCCGCACTGGCTGTCCAGGAGGCGGGGCTCCTCAGGAGCCCGGTGATGGTGCTCGTACGCATGCCTATGCCGCCTCCGTCCGGTCCGCTGCCATCCCGGCCGCGTTCAGCAGCGCCATCCCCACGATCAGGTCGGCCCCGCCGAACTCCGGGTCGTCGAGTTCGGTCCCGTCGTCCACGGCGAAGAGCAGCCGCTCCTCGCCCTGCCGGTAGGCGGTGCCGACCGGCGGGCTTGCCGCGTGGACGGCCAGCAGCGCGACGAGGTAGGGGAGCTCGGGGTCACGGAGGCGGGCGTCGGCCAGCAGGCCGGAGAGCCTGCGTGGTGCGTCGGGGGGCAGGTCGAGCAGCTCCATCGCACTCGCCAGCTGCTCCTCGCTGAACCGGCTGTCGTCGGGTGTGGCGATCAGATCCGGTTCCGGCATTTCGGCGCCCAGGTGCTCCCGCTCCACCGGCGGCGTCAGCAGTATGTCGATCAGATCCCCGACGCGTACGGATACGGGGGTGCGCAGGCCGGTGCCCCTCGCGAAGAACGCGTCGGTGACCCGGATGGCCTGCTCGACCGGGAGCGGCAGCAGTGGGGCGACCAGCTGGCCGTACAGGTCGAGTCCCGCCTCCGCGGTGGGCGTGGCGAAGGCCTGGCGGTCCTGTTCCGCGCGGAACAGCGGTCCGGCTTCCAGGAGCCGCGACTGCAGCTGCGTGTGCCGGCGGATGCAGTCCTTCACGATGTCGACGAGCTCGGCAGCGCGCCGCTTGTGCTCGCCTGTCTTTGGATCAAAACCAGTCTCGGCCTCGTCGCGCGCCTTGCGGATGTTCGTGAGGATCGCGTTCTCGTGGCGGTAGCGGTCGGCGACGTGGTCGAGCGCCTCGGCGATCATGTCGGGCACGGCATTGAGCCAGTCGACGGCCCGCACATTGCGCCGGGTGGCCTCCAGCGTCCTGCGGAGCGTCTCGGCGTACTGCACGGTCCGGTAGCGCGCCTGCTCGGCGGCGAGCTGGGCGTCGGCGAGCCTGCCGCGGCTGATCAGGACTTCGAGCTTCACCTCGGCGGCGATCTGTGCGCTGGTGACGTCCGTGTCCAGGGCTCCGACCAGGACGTTGACCGCTTCGTCGGTGGTCCGCAGATAGACGCTGCCGCCGTATCCGGGGACCTCCTCGATGAGCTTGAAGTCGTAGTCCCTGCGCACATAGGCACCGTCGGGGCCGAAGGTGCCGTAGACGGCGCGGAAGCCGCGGTCCACGCTTCCGACGTTGACCAGGTTCTCCAGGACCCAGCGCGCGACCCGCTCGTGCTCCGCGAGCGGGCGCTCCGGGGCCTGGGCGGCGACCCGGGGGAGCAGCCTGGCCACTATCTGCTCGTGGTCGGCGCCCGTGTCGAAGTCCATGTTGAGCGTGACGAGGTCGATCGCGGCCAGCGCGACTTCCGCCATCGCGTAGACCGAGTACTCACCGGCCAGATTCGCCTTGCGTACGTCGAGATCGTGCAGCGGCGCCGTGCAGGCGAGCGCGCGAAGCCGCCGCGCGAGCCCCTCGTCGGCGGCCGGGCCCTGTGCGGGGCGCGGCCCCGCGCTGAGCTGGGGCGGAACGAATTCCGTCGATGCAGGCGAAGTCACGTGGCACAGATTAGGTCCTCGCACCGACAACGGTCGAAACAGCGCAGAAGCGACCCCTCAAGACCCCCAGCTCCCGGCGGCGATGTGGCGTGCGTACACCTCGACGAGCTGGGTGCGGGAGTCGTCGAGATAGCCCGCGAGCAGCTGCTCGGCGGCCGCGCTGTCGCCTGCCCGCAGACATTCCAGAATCTCCCGGTTTCGTACGAGATAAGGCTCGTGCAGGCGGCGCGGATCGGCCACCACATGGAAGGCGAGGCGCAGTTCGGCGAGGACGCTGCGCATCAGCTCGTCGGTGCGCGGGCTCGCGGCGAGGGCGACGAGTTCGCGGTGGAAGTGGATGTTGGCCGTGGACACGCCCTTCCAGTCCCGGTTGCCGGCCGCCCGTTCGCCGTCGGTGACGGCCTTGTCGAGGCCGGCGACGGCGAACGGCGGCGCGCCCAGACCGCGGACGACCGCGCACTCGACGAGGCGCCGGATGCGGTAAATGTCCTCGACGTCCTCGACGGCGAGGACCCGTACGAAGACCCCGCGGTTGAGCTCGTGCACGAGGAGCTGCTCGTGGGTCAGCAGCCGGAACGCCTCGCGCAGCGTGTTGCGCGAGACACCGAGCGCTTTGCCGATGCTCTCCTCCGAGAGCCGCTCCCCGGGAGGGAAGTAGCCCTCCGCGATACGGGTGCGGAGGATGTCCGCGACGCGCTCCGCTGTGCTGGTGCGGCCCAGCAGCGGGCGGTCGTCGGCCAGCCCGCCGGCCTCGGGCTCCGTCGTCCTCACAGCACTCTCTCCCTCACGTCTGCCGCATCGGCTGCTCCCACCGGCGCGCGGTCTTCATCGTAGAAGCAAGAAACGACCCGACATGACTCTTGTCGGATCGTTCAACAATCCCCTACGTTGTCGTCACCGCACGGTCTCCAGCACTCTCCTCCCCCTCTGCGAGGTGCAGATGAGTACCACCCAGGCACAGACGAAGCAGGACGAACTCCACGACGACACGGGCGCGTTCGCCTGGCTGCGCGCCCTCGGGCCGCGCGGCAGGCGCGCGTTCGGGGGCGCGTTCGGCGGATACGCCCTCGACTCCTACGACTTCTTCACGCTGCCGCTGAGCATGGTCGCGATCTCCGCGTACTTCAGTCTCAGCACCGGCCAGACCGGCCTGCTCACCACCGTCACGCTGGTCGTTTCCGCCATTGGCGGTGCCGTCGCCGGGATCGCCGCCGACCGAATCGGCCGGGTGAAGGCGCTGATGATCACCGTGGTCACGTATGCGCTTTTCACCGTCCTGTGCGGTTTCGCCCCGAACTACGAAACTCTGCTGGTGTTCCGCGCGCTCCAGGGCCTCGGCTTCGGCGGCGAGTGGGCGGTCGGCGCGATCCTGGTCGCCGAGTACGCCTCCGCCAAGCACCGCGGCCGTACGCTCGGCGCCATCCAGAGCTCCTGGGCGATCGGCTGGGCGCTCGCGGTCATCGTCTACACGGTGGTCTTCCAGTACGTCGACCCGGACACGGCCTGGCGCGTGATGTTCTGGACCGGCGCCCTTCCCGCACTCCTCGTGATCTATGTACGGCGCCATGTCAGCGACGCACCGGAGGCGACAGAGCGGCGTCTGGCGAGCAGCAACAAGGGGTCCTTCACCGCGATTTTCAAGAAGGACCTGTTGCGCACCACGCTCTTCGGTGTGCTGCTCTCGACCGGCGTACAGGGCGGCTACTACACGCTCGCCACCTGGGTACCCACCTATCTCAAGACAGAGCGGGGTCTTACCGTCGTCGGCACAGGCGGCTATCTGACGTTCCTCATCTCCGGCGCCTTCATCGGCTACCTGACCGGCGGCTATCTCACCGACAAACTGGGCCGCAAGAAGAACATCGCGCTGTTCGCCTTCCTCTCCGCCGGGTGCATCCTCGCCTACACGAACATCCCGTCCGGGGCGAACAGTGTGGTGCTGGTCCTCGGCTTCCCGCTCGGCTTCTGCATGTCGGCCATCTTCAGCGGCTTCGGCTCGTTCCTCAGCGAGCTCTACCCGACAGCGGTACGCGGCACAGGTCAGGGGTTCACGTACAACACGGGCCGTGCTGTGGGCGCTTTCTTCCCGACGCTGGTCGGGTTCCTGGCCGGCAGCTGGGGAGTCGGGGGCGCGCTGATCTTCGGCGCTGTCGGCTACGGGCTCGCCGTCCTGGCCCTGTTCGGGCTGCCCGAGACCCGCGGAAGGGAGCTCCTGTGAGTGCGACGGCCACCACCAGGGCCCCCGCCGAGGCCCGCGCCCGGTTCCGTACCGGCATCAGGGCGAACACCGCCGGGTGGGCCCCCGGCCACGCACAGGCGAACCTCATCTCGGTGCCTGCCGACTGGGCGTACGAAGTGCTGCTCTTCTGCCAGCGCAATCCGAAGCCCTGTCCGGTCCTCGACGTCACGGATACCGGATCCTGGACCACACCGCTGGCGCCGGGCGCCGACCTGCGGACCGATCTTCCCGGCTACCGGGTCTGGAAACACGGCGAACTCGTCGACGAACCGGCCGAAGTCACCGGCGACTGGCGCGACGACCTGGTGTCGTTCCTCATCGGCTGCAGCTTCACCTTCGAGACGGCCCTGTCCGAGGCCGGCGTGCCGATGCGCCACATCGAGCAGGGCCGCAATGTCGCGATGTACACAACGAGCCGCCCCTGCCGCCCTGCTGGGCGGCTGCACGGCCCGATGGTGGTGTCGATGCGGCCCGTCCCTCCGCAACTGCTCTCCACGGCGATCCGGGAGAGTGCCCTGCTGCCCGACGTGCACGGCAGCCCCGTGCACTGCGGTGATCCGGCCGGGCTCGGCATCACGGATCTCGGGCAACCGGATTTCGGCGATCCGGTGGACGCTCTGCCCGGGGACATTCCGGTCTTCTGGGCCTGCGGAGTGACTCTGCAGGCCGCTGTAATGTCCTCGCGCCCGCCCTTCGCGATCACCCACGCGCCGGGCCAGATGTTCATCACCGACGCCCGCGACGAGCAGTACCGCGTGGCCTGACCGGAAGACGGATCCGTACATGACCTGGGCTTCGATCGACCTCAATGCCGACCTCGGAGAGGGATTCGGACGCTGGCGGCTGACCGACGACGAGCAGTTGCTGTCCGTCGTCACCAGCGCCAATGTCGCCTGCGGCTTCCACGCCGGCGACGCCGCCACCATGCGGCGGGTCTGCGACCTCGCGGCCGAGCACGGGGTACGCATCGGTGCCCAGGTTTCGTACCGCGACCTGGCCGGTTTCGGCCGACGCTCGATGGACGTCCCTTCGGACGAACTCACCGCCGAAATCGCCTACCAGATAGGGGCGCTGGAAGTGTTCGCACGGGCGGCAGGGGCGCCCGTTTCGTACGTCAAGCCCCACGGTGCGCTCTACAACCGCGTGGTTCACGACGAAGAGCAGGCCACTGCTGTCATCTCCGGTGTGCTGCTCGCGGGCGGGTCGCTGCCCGTCCTCGGGCTGCCGGGTTCGCGGCTGCTCGACATCGCGGACAAGGCCGGACTGCCCGTCGTCCCCGAGGCGTTCGCGGACCGTGCGTACACGGCGGAAGGGACGCTCGTACCGCGCGGACAGGACGGCGCCGTTGTCACCGATCCGGGGGCGGTCGTCGAGCGCTCGGTCTCCATGGCCCGCTTCGGTGTGGTCACCTCGCACTGCGGGCAGCCCGTCGGCGTCCGCGCCCGGTCGCTGTGCCTGCACGGGGACACGCCGGGCGCTGTCGGCCTCGCCCGGCGCGTACGGAGCCGTCTGGAGGACGCGGGCGTACGGGTGGAGGCCTTCGCATGACCGCTGCCACAGCCACGACAAGCATGAGGGCCCTGCCAGTCGGCGACCGGGCCCTCTTGCTCGAACTCGGCAGTGGCGAGGAGGCCGAGGCGCTCCACGCCGAGTTGCTGCGCCGCCGTGCGGCGGGCGCCCTCCCCGCCGTACGGGAGATCGTGCCCGCGGCGCGCACCGTACTGCTCGACGGCCTCGACGATCCGGGAGCGTTCGCCGAGCGGCTGGCCGGCTGGGAGATACCGCCGCTCACGCCGGGCGTCCGGGATGCGATCGAGATCCCTGTGCGGTACGACGGCCCCGACCTCGCGGAGGTGGCCGAACTGTGGGGCGTACCGCGAGACGAGGTGGGCCGGATCCACTCCGCGGCCGAATTCCGGGTCGCCTTCTGCGGGTTCGCGCCCGGCTTCGGCTACCTGACCGGCCTCGCGGAGCGGTACGCCGTACCGCGCAGGGCCACACCGCGTACGGCTGTCCCGGCGGGCGCCGTCGCTCTGGCCGGCCCGTACACCGGCGTGTACCCGCGCTCCTCCCCCGGCGGCTGGCAGCTCATCGGCTCGACCGACGCCGTGCTGTGGGACCCGCAGCGCGTGCCTGCCGCGCTGCTGGCGCCGGGCGCCCGGGTGCGCTTCGTCCCCGTCCCGGCGGAGGCACTGTGACGGACCGGGCCTTCGCGGTCGTAAGGGCCGGGGCGCTGACGTCCGTTCAGGACCGGGGGCGGTCCGGCCACGCGCATCTGGGCGTGCCGCGCTCGGGGGCGCTGGACCGGCCCGCGAGCGGCCTCGCCAACCGCCTGGTGGGCAATCGGCCGGACGCGGCTGTCCTGGAGACGACCCTCAACGGCTGTGCGGTGCGGCCGCGTTGTGCGGTCACCGTCGCGGTCACCGGTGCGCCGTGCGCCGTCACCCTCGACGGGCGGCCCGCCGCGTGGGGGGCGCCGGTACGGGTGGCGGCGGGGGCGGTGCTGGAGCTGGGGCCGGCGGTACGCGGCGTACGCAGTTACCTGGCCTTCGCCGGAGGGGTCGCCGCCGAGCCCGTGCTGGGCAGCCGCTCCACCGATCTGCTGTCCGGGCTGGGCCCCGCGCCGCTCACCGACGGAGCGGTGCTGCCGCTGGGCGGCGTAACAGGGGCGCCTGTGTACGCCGATGCGCTGCCGTGGCAGGGGCCTCCCGGCGAACTGGTGCTGCGGGTGGGGCCGGGGCCTCGTGCGGACTGGTTCACCGGGCGCGCTCTGCGCACCCTGGTAACGGCCACCTACCGGGTCTCCTCGGCGAGCAACCGGATCGGGCTGCGCACCGAAGGCCCCGCTCTGGAGCGCGCCGTACACGCTGAACTGCCCAGCGAGGGCATGGTCCTCGGGGCGGTACAAGTGCCGCCGGACGGGCGCCCTGTGGTGTTCCTGGCCGACCACCCCACCACGGGCGGCTATCCGGTGATCGGGGTCGTCAGGGAACCGGATCTCGCCGCTGCGGCGCAGGCCGCCCCGGGCACCCCCGTCCGCTTCGTCCCGGCGGGGCGGCGCTGATGGCCCCTGAGGCGCCCCAGGGGCCCCTCAGGGGCCATCAGGAGCCGTCAGGCACGCCGTATCCGCCCCCGCCCGGCGTACGCACCACCAGCGCGTCCCCAACCCCCACTTCGGCCGTGTCGCACCCCTCTAGCGGCGTGACCGTACCGTCGGCGCGCTCGACGAAGTTGCTGCCCGTCGCGCCGGGACCGCCGCCCGCCATGCCGTACGGCGGGACGCGGCGGTGTCCGGACAGGAGGGCCACCGTCATCGGTTCGAGGAAGCGGATCCTGCGCTCCACACCGCACCCGCCCTGCCACCGGCCGTCTCCCCCGCTGCCGTCGCGGACGGAGAAGTTCTCCAGGAGCACGGGGAAGCGCCACTCCAGCACTTCGGGGTCCGTGAGGCGCGAGTTGGTCATGTGGGTCTGTACGGCGTCGGCACCGTTGAATCCGTCGCCCGCGCCCGAGCCGCTCGCCACGGTCTCGTAGTACTGCACGCGCTCATTGCCGAAGGTGAGGTTGTTCATGGTCCCCGAGCCCTCCGCCTGGACGCCGAGCGCGGCATACAGCGCACCGGTGACGGCCTGCGAGGTCTCGACATTGCCCGCCACTGTCGCGGCCGGATAGACGGGCGCGAGCATGGACCCCTCAGGGACGCGGACCTCCAGCGGTTTCAGACAGCCGCTGTTGAGTGGGATTTCGTCGTCGACGAGTGTCCTGAAGACGTACAGAACAGCCGCCATGACCACGGACTTGGGGGCATTGAAGTTCCCGGCCTGCTGTGGTGCGGTCCCGGTGAAGTCCAGCACCGCACTGCGCGCCTGACGGTCCACGCTCAGTGCGACCTGGATGACCGCCCCGCTGTCGGTCTCGTAGCGGTAGGAACCGTCCCGCAGTCCCGCGACGATACGGCGTACGGACTCCTCTGCATTGTCCTGTACGTGCTGCATGTACGCATGGACCACATCGAGGCCGAACTGGTCCACCATGCGGCGCAGTTCGGCGATGCCCTTCTCGTTGGCGGCGATCTGGGCCCGCAGGTCGGCGATATTGGTGTCCGGGTCGCGCGAGGGGTACGCGGCGGTGGTCAGCAATTCGCGGGTCTCCTCCTCGCGCAGCCTGCCGTCCCTCACGAGCAGCCAGTTGTCGAAAAGCACCCCCTCTTCGTGCACCGTACGACTAAAGGCAGGCATGGATCCCGGGCTGATGCCGCCGATCTCCGCATGGTGTCCGCGCGAGGCCACCAGGAACCGCAACGGCCCTCCCTCCCGGTCGAATACGGGTGTCACGACAGTGACGTCCGGCAGGTGCGTTCCACCGTGGTACGGGTCGTTGATGGCGTATACGTCGCCCGGGCGCATGGTGCCCTCATTGCGCCGCAGCACCTCCTTGATGGACTCGCCCATCGAGCCGAGGTGCACGGGAATGTGCGGAGCGTTGGCGATCAGGTTGCCGTCCGCGTCGAAGAGCGCGCAGGAAAAGTCCAGCCGCTCCTTGATGTTGACGGAGTGGGCGGTGTTTTCGAGGCGTACGCCCATCTGCTCGGCGATGGCCATGAAGAGGTTGTTGAACACCTCCAGCATCACGGGGTCGACGTCCGTGCCGACCGCCGTCCTGCCGGGCCGCGGGCGCACCCGCGTGAGGAGCAGATGGCCGTGTTCCCCGGCGGCCGCCTGCCAGCCCGGGTCGACCACGGTGGTGGCGTCGTCCTCTGCGATGACGGCGGGCCCTTCGACCGTGTCCGTGGGGTGCAGATCCTCACGGCGGTACAGCGGGGTGTCCTGTCGGCTCCCTTGCGTGAACATCCGCACCGTCGCACGCGCCTTCAACGCGCCCGCGCTCTCTCCGATGGTGGTCTGCACTCCGACCGGGCTGTGCGGTCCCGCCGCGCCCACTGCCTCGACCGAGACGGCCTCGACGACCAGTGGCTTGTCCATGGTGAAGGCGTAGCGCGCCCGGTGGTCTGCTTCGAAGGCCGCGGTCATGTCCGGGACGCTGCCCAGCGCCACGGGCAGGCTCGCGTCCGTACCGGCGTATCGGAGCAGCACCCGGGCGCGTGTGGTGATCGCCGAATCCGCGATGCCGTCGGCGCGCAGCTCCTCGCGGGTACGCCCGGCCAGCCGGTCGCACAGTTCGCGTACGCGCCCGAGCGCCCCCTCGTCCAGCTCGGCCTCGACCGACTGCTCGCGCATGGCGGTGGCGTCGGCGAGCCCGATGCCGTACGCGGAGAGCACTCCCGCGAGCGGCGGCACGACCACCGTGTCGACGCCGAGCTCGTCGGCGACGGCGCACGCGTGCTGGCCGCCGGCGCCGCCGAAGCTGGTCAGGGCGTACCGGGTGATGTCGCGGCCGCGCTGTACGGAGATCTTCTTGACGGCGTTCGCCATGTTGAGGACGGCGATGTCGAGGAAGCCGGACGCGACCTCCTCGGGGCTGCGCCGTACCCCTGTCGCCTCGGCCACCGTGTCGGCCAGCTCGGCGAAGCGACGGCGCACCGTCTCGCCGTCCAGGGGCTCGTCGCCGTGCGGGCCGAAGACGGCGGGGAAGTGCTCCGGCTGGACCCGGCCGAGCATCACATTGGCGTCGGTGACGGTGAGCGGGCCGCCGCGCCGGTAGCAGGCGGGGCCCGGGACAGCGCCGGCCGAGTCGGGTCCGACACGGTAGCGCTGGCCGTCGAAGTGCAGGACCGAGCCGCCGCCCGCGGCGACGGTGTGGATGTTCATCATCGGAGCGCGCATCCGTACGCCCGCGACCTGGGTGCCGAATTCCCGCTCGAACTCACCGGCGTAGTGCGACACATCGGTGGATGTTCCGCCCATGTCGAAGCCGATGACGCGGTCGAAACCGGCCTGCCCCGACGTACGGGCCATGCCGACTACGCCGCCAGCGGGGCCCGAGAGCACGGCGTCCTTGCCACGGAAGTGGGCGGCTTCGCGCAGGCCTCCGTTGGACTGCATGAACATCAGCCGGACGCCGCGCAGTTCGTCGGCGACCTCGTCGACGTAGCGGCGCAGGATCGGGGACAGGTACGCGTCCACGACGGTCGTGTCGCCGCGCGGCACCAGCTTGATCAGCGGGCTGACCTCGTGCGAACAGCTGACCTGTGTGAAGCCGAGCTCGCGGGCCACGTCCGCGACGGCGCGCTCGTGGTCGGGGTGGCGGTAGCCGTGCATCAACACAACGGCGGCGCTGCGGAAGCCGTCGGCGTGCGCGGCGCGCAACTGCTCGGTGACGGCGCCGATTTCCAGCGGGCGTACGGTCGCCCCGCGCGCGTCGATCCGCTCCGGTACCTCGACGACTCGCTCGTACACCGCCTCGGGCAGGACGATGTGGCGGTCGAAGAGGCGGGGACGGTTCTGGTAGGCGATGCGCAGGGCGTCCCGGAAGCCTTCGGTGACGACGAGTACGGTCGGCTCGCCCCGGCGTTCGAGGAGCGCGTTGGTGGCGACCGTCGTGCCCATCCTGACGGCGTCGATCCGGTCGGCCGGGACGGGCTCGTCCGGGCCGAGCGCCAGCATCAGCCGGATTCCGGCGACGGCGGCATCCCGGTAGCGCTCCGGATTGTGCGAGAGCAGTTTGCGGGTGACGAGCCGTCCGTCGGGACGTCGGCCCACCACGTCGGTGAAGGTGCCGCCACGGTCGATCCAGAATTCCCAGCGCCCGCTCATTCCCCCATTCTGGCAAGAGGCGGCGCCGAAACCGGTGCGGTTACGGCGGCGAGCGCGGCCGAAAGCGCCTGGGACGCACGCAGATCGAGGCGCGCGCTGGTGCCGCGCGCTCCGTGCTGCAGCTCTGCGGCGGCCAGCTGGAGCAGCTGCGGCAGCAGGTCGGTGGACCGGCGGGCCAGCCATCCCGTGCCCGCCGTGAGCAGCCAGAGGAGCGAGGCTGCGCGGGTGGGCGGGGGCTGCTCAGGTTCGTGTCGCGGCGGGGCACCGGAGGCGAGCCCCTCGACGGCGAGGAGGGCGTGAAAGCGTGCGGCGATCAGCCGGTGCCCTCGCTCGCCGGGGTGGAGCCGGTCGGCGCTCCAGAGGTCGCGGTCGGCGACCCAGGGCCCGTCGGCGATGTGCAGGTGTACGGCGCCGTAGCGGGCGGACAGGGCGTGCACGACGGCGTTGACTGCGCGCTGTCTGCGGGCCAGTGGGCGGGCCAGCGGGGCCGGGAGACCCAGCATGGTCCCGGGGTCCGGCAGGCAGGCCGTCAGCAGTACGGCGCCGCATCGGGTGAGCGCGGCACAGACCCCGTCGAGCCGCACCGCGACGTCGTGGATGTCGAAGGTGTGGCGGAGGGTGTCGTTGACGCCGACAACGACGGAGGCGATGTCGGGGGCGTAGGCGAGGGCGTCGGGTGCCTGGCGTTCGGCGACGTCGCGGGTGAGGGCGCCGCTGACGGCGAAGTTGCGGAATTCCGCGGGCTGGCCGGGCGCGGCGAGTCCGGGGGCGAGCAGTGCGGCCCAGCCGCGCCATCCGCCGGGCACGGGGTCGCCGACACCCTCGGTGAGAGAGTCGCCGAGCGCGGCGAAGCGGAGGGCGGGCGCGGAACGGTGGCAGGCTGCCTGCGGCGCTTTCCCCTCCCCGCCCCTTCCCGACTGTGACGTTTGCGGCTGCCGCCGCAGGGGGCTCCGCCCCGGACCCCGCTCCTCAAACTCCCCCAAGGACTTCGTCCAGAGGGGATCCCCAGGGGCTGAAGGTTTCACGTCGGCACCCCCGGCACCCGCATCCGCACTCGCGCCTGCGCGTCGTGCGCCGCCAAGAACGCCTCCACCGCCGCCGGCCACCCGAAGAGCTCCGCCCGTGCCCTGGCCGCCGTGCGGCGTGTCGCTTCCGGGCGGGCGAGCAGCTGCTGTACGGCGTCGGCGAACGCATCGCCCGAGTCGGCGGCCGCCAGTCCCGCGCCCCCGATCACCTCCGGCAGCGCCGACGACGCACTGGCAACGACCGGAGTGCCGCAGGCGAGCGCCTCCAGTGCGGCCAGACCGAAGGTTTCGGCGGGGCCGGGGGCCAGGCAGACGTCCGCCGCCGCCTGGAGGTCCGCCAGCTCTTCGCGGTCCCCCAGGTGCCCCAGGAAGACCGCGGGCAGCCGCTGCGCCCGCGCCCTGCGCTCCAGCCCGTCCCGCAGTGGCCCGTCTCCCGCGACCGTCAGCACGGCCCGTACGCCCCGCCCGCGCAGCGCGCCCAGCGCGTCGAGTGCGGTGCCGGGGCGCTTCTCGACCGACAGGCGTGAGCACAGGACCAGCAGTACGTCGGCCCCGCGCGCATGGCGGGCGCGCAGCGCCGTACTGCGGCGCCCCGGCCTGCACCTGCGCAGGTCGACACCGAGGGGGGCACGCACCACATTGCGTGCGCCGATACGTACGAACTCGCGCTCCGCCCACTCCGTGGTGCACACGATCCGCGAATACGCCCACGCACTGCGCAGGTTGAGCCGGTCGGCAGTCCGCCCCGCCACTGCCTCGGGCAGGCCCCAGGTACGGAGCACGCCGTCCGCCGTCTCGTGCGACACCATCACCGAGGGGACCCTGTGGCGCCGTGCCCACTCCCCCGTCCAGCGCAGCGACGTACGGTCGGACACTTCCAGACGGTCCGGTGCGAGGGTTTCGAGGAGGCGGCGCAGGCGGCGCCGGTTCGCGAGGACCCGGTAGCCGCCCGTGCCGGGCAGCACGATGCCCGGCAGCGTGATCACCCGCCCCTGTGCCGTGAGTTCGTCGCTCTCCCGCTCGCCCGGAACCACCAGCACCGGCTCGTGCCCCGCCGCGCAGTAGCCCCGGCCCAGTTCCCGCAGGGCGGTGCGTAGGCCGCCCGACGAAGGCGTGACGAAATTGGCCAGCCGTACGATCCGCAGTGACCCGCTCATGCCGCCACCACCGTGCGCTCGTACAGCACCTCGGCATAGTGGCCGAGCAGTTGGTCGCCGACAGCGGCCCAGGTCCTGCCTTCGACAGCCACCCGCCCCGCCCTTCCGTACGCCGTCCGCAGTGCGGGGTCGGCCACGAGTAGGGACACCGCCGCCCGTAGGGCCCCGGCGTCGCGCGGTTCGACCAGCAGGCCGGTGCGCCCGTGGTCGACGAGGTCGAGCGGGCCGCCCGCCGCGGGGGCGATCACCGGCACCCCGCTCGCCATGGCCTCCTGCACGGTCTGGCAGAAGGTCTCGTACGGTCCGGTGTGCGCGAATACGTCCAGGGAGGCGAAGATGCTCGCGAGGTCCTCGCCGGTCCTGCGCCCCATGAAGACGGCGCCCGGCAGTGCGGCCCGCAGCGACGGCTCGCTCGGCCCGTCCCCGACGATCACGACCCGTACTCCCGCGAGGCCGCACACGCCCGCCAGGAGCTCCACCTGCTTCTCGGGAGCCAGCCGCCCGACGTATCCGACGAGGAGTTCCCCGCCGGGCGCGAGCGCGCGCCGCAGCGCCTCGTCGCGCAGGGACGGCCGGAACCGCGCCGTGTCCACGCCGCGCCCCCACAGCCGGACCCGGGGCACCCCGTGCTCCTCCAGGTCCCGCAGGGAGGCCGTGGAGGGCGCGAGAGTGCGATCCGCCGCGCTGTGTACGGCCCGGATCCGCCGCCAGGCGGTTCCTTCGCCCGTGCCCATGTACGTACGGGCATAGCCGGCGAGGTCGGTCTGGTAGACGGCGACGGCCGGAATGCCCAGCCGGGCGGCGGCCGCCATCCCGCGCACGCCGAGGACGAACGGGCTGGCCAGGTGGACCAGTTCGGCCCGGTGCGCGGTGAGTGCGGCGGCCACCCTACGGCTGGGCAGCGCCACCCGTACCTGCGGATAGCCGGGCAGCGGAAGGGAGGGCACGCGCACCACGGGGTACGGCGGCCCGTTTTCGTGGCTGGTTCCTGAGCCGGACTCGGAGCCCCATCCGGAGCCGGATCCAGATCCTGTGCCGGATCTTGAGCCTGTCCCGGCCGCGGTGGCCGGGGCTATCACGAGCGGGTCATGACCGCGGGCGGCGAGGTGCCGGGCGGTCTGCAGGGCGCAGTGGGCAACGCCGTTGACGTCGGGCGGGAAGGACTCGGTGACGATGGCGACACGCATATTCGTGTTGTCGTCCCGCCGGGAGTGGCCCGGCCGACTTGGATCTTTCCGTGCGGGGAACGTCCTATGAGCGTTTGGCCCCCCGTGCCCGTAGCCCGCTCACAGCCGGCCCGGGGCCGGACTGTAGCGCCCGCTCGGCGCCCCCGTAGCGCCCGCTCAGAGAGCGGGCGCGTCGGGCCCGATCCTGCTGCGTACGGCGGTCTGTACCTCGGCCTCCTCGGCCGGGTCGGCGGCCAGTCGCCGCAGTCTCTCCGCCACGCGTGCGTCGCCTGTCTCGGCGTGAAGTGCCGCCACTTCCCTGGTGGTTTCCTCGCAGTCCCACAGGCACTCGACGGCGAAGCCCGTGGCGTAGGAGGGGTCGGTGGCGGCCAGGGCGCGCGCCGCGCGGCCGCGCAGGTGCGAGGAGGCCGTCTCCCGGTAGATGTGCCGCAGTACGGGTGCGGCGGCACAGATGCCGAGCCGGCCCGCCCCGTCGACCAGGGTCCACAGGAGCAGTGCGTCCGGCCCGTCGGACCGTACGGTCTCCCGCAGCGCACCGAGTACGAGCGGGGCGTCCTGTGCCCCGCCCCGGCAGGCGAGCACGCCCGCCGCCGATGCGCCGAGGGCGTCGGGACGGTGGACCCACCCACGGGCCCGGTCCACCGCATCGTCGCCGCACATCCGCTCGAAGGCGGCGACTGCGGCGTCCGCGACCGTACGTGAGGGGTCCTGCGCGCCCGCTTCGATCAGGTCGAGGACGGCAGGGTCCCGTGATTCCGCGAGGTAGTGCAGCGCGGTGCTGCGCGCCCCGTCCTGGCCGCTGCGGGCGGCCTCGACGATCGCCGCGCGGTCGGAGGGTCCCGCCACCGCGGTCAGACAGCGGGCGGCCGGCACATGGAGCGGCGTACCCCGGTCCAGGCCCTGCTGTGCCCAGTCGAACACGGCCTGGACGCTCCAGCCGGGGCGGGGCCCGGTCGGCCGCATCTGTCGCTGCCAGCGGTCGAACGATCCCCGCTCACCCGCCGCCCGCACTCGGGCGCCGACCGTTTCGCGCGGGTCCTCCGCCCACAGGCGCCAGGGCCGGGGCTCGTAGGCGTCCCGTACGGCGGCGGCCAGATCGGCCTCGCCCTGCGGGGTCGCGGGGAATCGATCGAGGACGGGCACGGCGAGGCCGCGCAGTCCGGCGTCGTCGTCGCGCAGGGCGAGCTCGTCCAGAGCCCAGGCCCAGTTGGCACCGGTCCTGGCGTACCGCCGCAGCAGCACGAGGGCGTCGTTCCTGCCGTACGAGGCGAGGTGGCCGAGGACGGCGAGTGCCAGGCCGGTTCTGGCCTCGTCGGAGTCGACGAGGTCCTCGGGGTCGAAGAGGTGCTGCTCGATCGATTCGAGCCGACCGTCGAGATCCAGATAAAGGCGCGCGTAGTACAGGGAGCGGTTCTCGACCTGCCAGTCGTGGCGGGGATCGTCGAGAACACAGTGGCTGAGGGCCGCGAGCGCTTCGGAGCGGGGCGCGGCGAGCGCGTGCAGCGTGCCGTCGCCGCGGCCCCTCTGCAGGAGGCCGAGCAAGGTGCCGCTCGGCGCTATGACTGGATCGAACATGGGAAAAGCCTCACATCAAGCTGTCGACGCAACCGGGGACGTGCCGTGTCTAGGCCGCGCGACAACATGTCCGGCCGTCCGTCGTCGTCTCGTGCTCGCTGTAGACCATTTTCCTCTGCCTCTCGTCGGTGGGCCCGGAGCGGGCCCGCTCACATTCCCGTGGTCCGGCAACTTCTGCCCTTACCTCGTGCATGTGAATCCGACGTCATGATGACCCAGCCATTTCGCCGACGCGACCACATTTACGGCGCCCCGCGGCGGCGGCCCTCACTGGGCGCCGAACAGCTCCAGCAGGTCCTTCTTGTCGAACATGCGTGCCGTGTCCAGCGCGGACGGCGTTCCGGCGGCCGGGTCGGCACCGCCGCTCAGGAGGGCGCGGATCACCGCGTCCTCGCCCTTGAATACCGCGCCGGCGAGGGGCGTCTGGCCGCGGTCGTTGGCCCGGTCCGGGTCGGCGCCGCGGGCGAGCAGGGCGTCGACCGCCGCCGCGTGGCCGTGGTAGGCGGCGAGCATCACGAGGGAGTCGCCCCGGTCGTTGGTGAGGTTCGCGGATACGCCTGCGTCGACGTACGCGGCAAGCGCCTCGGCCTCTCCCTGGCGTGCCAGGTCGAAGATCTTCGTAGCCAGTTCGACCACTTCGGGATCCGGGGTTTCGCTCATCGGACGGACCGCCCTCCTCTGCCGTTCACTGCTGTGACCTGTGCGTACGGCAGCAGCGCCGTACGAGTGAATCGTCAGGGTACTGCCCGTCGGACGACATGACCCGGCCCACCTGCGGCAAAGATCCACGCGAGCGGACCATCATCGGCCAGTCCAGTGAAAAAACTGAAAAGTAACCCATTTGCACCTTTTGCCGTATAGATACATGCTGTGAGCCTGGAAGAACTCAGGGTGACTGTCCCCATCAACCAGGAGACCCACATGATCCTGTCCATCTCAGGCGTCGTGCTGCTTGGAATCATCGTCTTTCTGTTCTTCCGGAAAGACGGCCTCAAGGCGTCCCACGCGCTCGTCTGCGCATTGTTCGGCTTCTACCTCGCGGGTACGGCGATCGCCCCGAGTATCAAGGCAGGAGGCGCCAGCCTCGCCAGCCTTCTGGGCGGGATCAAGTTCTGACCTGCCGTAACCGCTTCAACACCCCCAGGAGACCGAAGTGGCCCGGCGAATTCGTCCACTCCCCCGCATTCTGAGCAGCGGCAGTGCTTCGATCACCCGCAGCCGCGAGATCGCGCGCACTGCAGCCGACAGCGCCACCGACGTCCTCCATCCGCTCATCGTCATCACCCGTGGCCTGCGGCAGCTGACTGCCGCCGGCCGGTGCAAGTGGACCGATACGCCCAAGGAGCGGCGTGGTTCCGCGCTGTTTCTGGTGGCGGCGATCGTCCTGGTGGTCGCGCTCATCCCGTACGGGCCGCTGCTCGCCCTGATTACGGTGATGGGCGCGGCCGCCTGGAAGGGAAGGGGATACATCGCGGTGCACGCCGGTCCCAGCCCGGCCGAGACCGACCGGCTCCGGGCCATCTACGAAGCCCTGGTCCCGTACTTCGCGGTGGCCGACGACCCCAGCCCTCTGTTCACCCACGGCGGCGAGTGGGACAAGGCCTTCTGCGAGTACACCTTCGAGGACGGACGGCTCGTCCGGCTCCTCGTGCAGTACCCGGCGCACTTCACCGACGGCGAAGCCGCGAGCCGCCGGCGCATCGAGCAGCTCCTGCACACCAAGTCGGGCCGCGGCCGCGAGTACCACTTCGACTGGGACGAGGAGGGCAACCTGCTGCTCATGAAGGTGCTCCCCGGACTCCCCACCTCCATCGCGGCACAGCGTTTCGTCACCACGCCCGGTGAGACCGTGCTGGGCTTCACCGACGCCGATGCGGTCCAGCGCACTGTGCCGGTCACTCAGGGAGACAAGACGAATGACGCTCCCCCGGTGATCTGGCGGACGGGTGCGCGCTCGACGGAGCCGCACCTTCTCGTCGTCGGACAGCCCGGGAGCGGTGCGACCAGTCTGCTGCGCTCGATCGCGCTGCAGGCCCTCCAGCACGGCGACGTAGTGATCGTCGAGGGCAGCGGTACCGGCGAGTACGCCTGCCTCACCGGGCGCAGGGGCGTTCTGGCCGTCGAATGCGGCCTCACAGGTGCGCTGGCCAGCCTGGAGTGGGCCGCGCACGAGACGGAGCGGCGGCTCATCGCCTCGAACCGGGCGCGTCAGTCGGGGCATCCGGCGCCCGACGACACCAGGCGGCCGCTGTGGATCCTGCTGGACCGGCCGAGCGTCTTCGGTCATCTGGCTGCGGCCGACGGGCGCACCGACCCCCAGGAGCTGCTCCAGGTGCCGCTGCGGCACGGCAGGGCCGCGAATGTGACGGTGGTGGTGGCCGAGCAGTTCGACACCATGGAAGCCCTCAGCGAGAGCGTACGGACGCACACGCGCGCACGTGCGGTGCTCGGCCCGGCGGTCCCCGCCCAGGTGGAAGCCGTACTGGGAGCGCCGCCGCACACCACACCGACCCGCGACGTGCCGCCCGGCCGGGGCTACGCACGGCTGGGCACCGGGCCTGTGATGCGGCTCCAGGTCCCGGCGACGCCCGACCCGTACGACGACGCGACGAGCGAGGCGCACCGGCAGGCCGTACTCGACCTGCTCCCCGAGTACCAGGTACTTCCGGAGCCCGAGCTGGGGCCGGAGTCGGAGCCGGAACCGGAGCCGTCGGAGCCGGATCCCGGTCCGGGACTTCAGACTCCGGCCCAGGGCCAGGCCCCGGTCCACGGACCGGAACCGGTGCCTGCCGAGGGCTGAGCCCCCGGCAAGCGACCTCTCAAGCTCCCGAGCGGCCTTGTCCGGCGACCTGTCAGGCGACGAAGGTCCGCGGCGTTTCCGAACCGGAGCTCGCTCCGCTTTCCACCAGCCTCGCGGCCGCCGCCAGACGCACGGCGGCCTCGTCCGCCACCGGGCCGCTCACGGTGAACGGCAGCCGCACATACCCCTCGAACGCACCGTCGACACCGAAACGCGGCCCGGAAGGCACCCGTACGCCGACCCGCTCGCCCATCTCGGCCAGCCGCGATCCGGAAAGCCCGCCGGTACGGACCCAGAGCGTCAGCCCGCCGCGCGGAACGTCGAACTCCCAGTCGGGCAGCTCCCTGCGCACCGCCGCCACGAGCGCGTCGCGGTTCTCCCGTGCCTGGGTACGGCGGATGCCCACGGCCTGCTCCCAGCCGCCCGTGCTCATCAGCCAGGTGACGGCGAGCTGTTCCAGGACCGGCGTCCCGAGGTCGGCGTACGCGCGCGCCGCCACCAGGCTGCGGATCACATCGGGCGACGCCCGGACCCAGCCGATGCGCATGCCCGCCCAGAACGCCTTGCTCGCGGAACCCACCGTCAGGACCGTGCTGCCCGCCGGGTCGAAGGCACAGACCGGCCGCGGCATGCCGACGCCCTCGTCCAGGTCCAGGGACAGCTCCGACATGGTCTCGTCGACGACGAGTACGGTCCCTGCCGAGCGCGCCGCGTCGACGAGCCCGCGACGCTGCTCCTCGTCGGCCAGGGCGCCGGTCGGGTTGTGGAAGTCCGCGACGACGTACGCGAGACGGGGGGCGGCGTCGCGCATGACCTGGCGCCAGCGCGGCAGGTCCCAGCCCGAGAGCCCTTCGGCCATGGCGACGGGCACCAGCCGGGCGCCCGCTTCGCGCATGAGCTGAAGGATGTTCGCGTACGACGGCGACTCGACGGCGATGCGTTCGCCGCGGCCCGCGAAGAGATGGCAGATCGCGTCGATCGCACCCATCGCGCCCGTGGTGACCATGATCTGCTCGGGCATGGTCGGGATGCCGCGCGCGGTGTAGCGGTCGGCGAGCATCTCGCGCAGCGCGGGCAGGCCCGCCGGGTAGTCGCCGTGGGTGTGCGCGTACGGCGGCAGCTCCTCCAGGGCGCCCTGGACCGCGCGCGTGAGCCACGGCTCGGGCGCGGGCAGGGCGGCGCACCCGAGGTCGATCACCGAGCCGAGGGACTCGGGCGGCAGGGGTTCGAGGCCCCGGGCGGGCAGCGGATTGCCGGCCGGGACGGCGGTCCAGCTGCCTGCTCCCCTGCGCGACTCCAGGAAGCCCTCCGCGCGCAGCGCCTCGTAGGCCGCGGCCACGGTCGTACGGCTGACGGCCAGCGCCACGGCGAGCTCGCGCTCGGCAGGGAGCCGGGCAGCGACCGGAACGCGTCCTTCCAGGACGAGCAGCCTTATGCCGTCGGCGAGGGCTCGGTAGGCCGGCGGCTTGCGCGTACCGGGCCCCGCGGGGCGGGGCTGCTGGGCATTGAGCTGCCTGGCGAGCTGAGCCACCCCGACCGCTGAAGTCCACTGAGCCATGATTTCCAGTCCACCTAACCCGAATTGGCCATGGATGGCATCTCCTGCCAAGCCACAGGGTGTCACGTGTCGGTCCACCAGCACTACCCAGGGAGCACTCCTTGTCCAGAGAACTCACCCGTCGGCTGATTCAGCTGTACGTCGGTTTGGTGCTGTACGGAGTGAGTTCGGCGGTCCTCGTACGGGCGGGCCTCGGCCTCGAACCCTGGGGAGTGCTGCACCAGGGGCTCGCCGAGCGGACCGGGATGACGATCGGAGTCGTGTCGATCATCGTGGGCGCCGCGGTCCTGCTGCTCTGGATCCCGGCCCGGCAACGCCCGGGCCTCGGCACCGTTTCCAACGTCGTGGTGATCGGCATCGCGATGGACGGCACGCTGGCCCTCGTGCCGGACGTGCACGGACTCGCCGGGCAGGTTCCGCTGATGCTCGGTGGCGTCGCGCTCAACGGGCTGGCGACCGGCCTGTACATCGCCGCCCGCTTCGGGCCGGGTCCGCGGGACGGGCTGATGACCGGGCTGCACCGGCTCACCGGGCGTTCCATCCGGCTCGTGCGTACCGCCATCGAGGTCGCCGTCGTCGCCGCCGGTTTCGCCCTGGGCGGCTCGGTCGGCGCCGGGACCGTGGTCTACGCGCTCGCGATCGGGCCGCTCGCGCAGTTCTTCCTGCGCTTCTTCGCCGTCCCCTCGCCGGGCTCCCGCAGTACGGTCGTCGCCACGCATACACAGGAACGCGCAATAATCCCCCGGTGATTCGCGTACGCCATCCCTATCTGGACCACCCCGCTCCGATCGCCTTCGCGCACCGGGGCGGGGCCGGTGACGGTCTTGAGAACACGGCGGCGGCCTTCAGGCGCGCTGCCGGTTCCGGGTACCGCTACTTCGAGACCGATGTGCACGCCACGGCGGACGGCCGGCTCGTCGCGTTCCACGACGCGACCCTCGATCGGGTGACGGACGCGCGCGGGCGCATCGCCGCGCTGCCCTGGAGGGACGTCAGCCGGGCGCGCGTGGCGGGCACCGAACCGCTGCCCCTCTTCGAGGAACTGCTGGAGGAGTTCCCGGACGCCCGCTGGAATGTGGACATCAAGGCGGAGCCCGCCCTGGGCCCGCTGGTCGACCTCGTCCGCAGGACCGGGGCCTGGGACCGGGTGTGCGTCGGGTCGTTCAACGAGAACCGCGTCGCCAGGGCGCAGCGCCTCGCGGGCCCCCGCCTCGCCACCTCGTACGGCACCACAGGCGTCCTGGGTCTGTGGCTGCGCGCACGCTCGGTGCCCGCCGCCCTGCGCCGCAGCGCCGTATGCGCTCAGGTTCCCGAGGTACAGAACGGCATCAGGGTGGTCGACCGCCGCTTCGTGCGGACGGCGCACGCCCTCGGCCTGCAGGTCCACGTCTGGACGATCAACGATCCGGGCCGGATGACGGCGCTCCTCGACCTCGGCGTGGATGGCATCATGACGGATCACATCGAGACGTTGCGCACGGTGCTGACCGAGCGGGGTACCTGGAACTGACCCGCACGCCCCGTGGCCCGCACCGGCACGGGGACGAGCGAGGGGGGCGCACGGTGAGAACTGACACCGTGGACCGTACGGACGGGGCCACCGCCCGCAAACGCGAGCAACAGGGCTGGTATTTCTACGATTTCGCCTGCTCCGTCTACTCGACGAGCGTGCTCACCGTCTTCCTCGGCCCCTACCTGACGACGGTCGCCAAGGCAGCCGCCGACGCGGACGGCTTCGTCCACCCGCTGGGCATCCCGGTGCGGGCGGGCTCTCTCTTCGCGTACACCGTCTCCGTATCGGTCGTAGTGGCCGTTCTGGTCATGCCTCTGGTGGGCGCGGTCGCGGACCGTACGGGCAGAAAGAAGCCGCTGCTCGCTGCCGCCGCGTACCTGGGAGCGACCGCTACAGCGGGCATGTTCTTCCTGGACGGGGAGCGCTATTTGCTGGGCGCGTTCCTGCTGATCGTCGCCAACGCTTCCCAGTCCGTCGCGATGGTGCTCTACAACGCCTATCTCCCTCAGATCGCCGAGCCCGAGGAGCGCGACAGAGTCTCCTCACGGGGCTGGGCGTTCGGCTACACATCGGGCGCCTTCGTCCTCGTCCTCAATCTCGTCCTCTACTCCGGCCATGAGAGCTTCGGGATTTCGGAGGGGACAGCGGTACGGATCTGCCTCGCTTCGGCCGGCCTGTGGTGGGGCGCCTTTACGCTCATACCCCTGCGGCGGCTGCGCGACCGCCGGGTGGAGCGGAGCGAGCCGCAGGCCGCGGGCCGGGTCGGTGCGGGGTGGCGCCAGCTGGTCGCGACGATCAAGGACATGCGCCGCCATCCGCTGACGCTGTCCTTCCTGCTGGCCTATCTGGTCTACAACGACGGTGTACAGACGGTCATTTCGCAGGCCTCGATCTACGGGTCCGAGGAGCTGGGCCTCGACCAGACCACCCTCATCACTGCCATCCTGCTGGTGCAGGTGCTCGCGGTGGCGGGCGCGCTGGGCATGGGCCGCCTGGCCCAGCGCTTCGGGGCCAAGCGCACGATCCTCGGCTCCCTCGCGGCCTGGACGCTGACGATCGGCGCGGGCTACTTCCTGCCGGCCGGGGCTCCGGTCTGGTTCTTCGCCCTGGCGTCGGCGATCGGGCTGGTGCTGGGCGGCAGCCAGGCCCTGTCCCGCTCGCTCTTCTCCCACCTGGTGCCGCGCGGCAAGGAGGCCGAGTACTTCTCGGCGTACGAGATGAGCGACCGGGGAATGAGCTGGCTGGGACCGCTGGTCTTCGGCCTCGCGTACCAGCTGACCGGCAGCTACCGGGATGCGATCATCTCTCTCGTGGCCTTCTTCGCGCTGGGCTTCGTACTACTCGCACGGGTGCCTGTACGGCGAGCTGTGGAGGCGGCGGGAAACCCCGTACCGGAGCGGATTTAGTGCTTGAAGTGAAAGGCCGGTAGTGTACGCCTTTGGCCTGCCAGGCGGACCGTTACTGCGCGCTCGGACATCGACAACGCTGGGTGACATCTGCTGCCAGAAGTGACAAACCGGGCACTGGTGGGTACAACAAGGGGCGGCACGACGGGCGACGCATGACCCGCAACGGGAATCTTTACCGCCGACCGGACGTTGACCGGATGACGACGACAGCGACACCTGTCCTGTGGGCGACAAGCCCGGGAGGCACGATTCATGAGTGAGCGAGCTCTCCGCGGCACGCGACTTGTGGTTACCAGCTACGAGACGGACCGCGGCATCGATCTGGCCCCGCGCCAGGCGGTGGAGTACGCATGCCAGAACGGACATCGATTTGAGATGCCGTTCTCGGTTGAGGCAGAAATTCCGCCGGAGTGGGAGTGCAAGGCGTGTGGCGCCCAGGCACTCCTTGTAGACGGCGACGGGCCTGAGGAGAAGAAGGGCAAGCCCGCGCGTACGCACTGGGACATGCTCATGGAGAGGCGCACCCGCGAGGAGCTCGAAGAGGTCCTGGCCGAGAGGCTTGCGGTACTGCGTTCAGGCGCCATGAACATTGCGGTGCATCCGCGGGACAGCCGCAAGTCCGCGTAATGCTTCGGCGTTGCGCCTGACGGCAGTCAGCACAACGGCAAGAGCCGCGGGGGTGTGACACAGCGAGTCTGTGTCACACCCCCGCGGCTCTTGTTCATTTCCGGCTTCATTTCCGGCCAATGATCTCCGGCCCATGATCCTGGGCCCAAGATTCTTGATCAGGGGGCGATCGGCGGCCTCGGGCCGTCGTCGCGTCGCGGCGCGGGCGCCCCGTCCTCCCTGATGACCTCACCCTGTACGACCTTGCCGTCCGGGCGGTGAATACGGGCCTGCTGGAAAGCGTCGCCCAGGCTGCCGGGAGTCGCCGCGCGCATCCTGCGCTCCAGCGACCGTTCGGCGTACCTGCCGAGCAGCGAACGCACGGGCGGCACGAGGAGCAGCAGCCCCGCCACGTCGGAGATCAGGCCGGGCAACATCAGCAGCAGGCCGCCCAGCATCAGGAAGCCATTGCCGCTGCTGCCCTCGCGCTGGGCGGGCGTCGCGCCCGACTGCTGCTGCTGGAGGGTCTCGGTGAGGTTCTTGAAGGCACGGCGGCCGGCCCGCTTGATGACCACGGCGCCGAGCACGACGCCCGCGATCAGCAACGCCAGGACGGTGAGTGCGCCCGCGGCGTCGGCCACTACGGTCAGCAGCCAGATCTCGAGCACCAGCCAGACGGCGACGCCAAGAGGTACGAAGGTGCGGGCGCGCGAGCGCCCCGGAGCTGTCGGAGTCGGTGAGCCGGTCGTCATGCTTCCAGTGTGCCTGGCTGGGCGCCTGGGCGGCGTAAAAGATCAGGAGGAGGGCTTGCGGCCCAGGAGTTTGTTCGCCCGGGAGCCGACGCCCCAGGCCGTTACCCGCCACAGCGCCTCGACGACGATGTCGCGGCTCATCTTGCTGTCGCCCAGTTCGCGTTCCACGAAGGTGATGGGCACTTCGACGACGTTGTATCCGGCCTCGACCGCGCGGCGGGCGAGGTCGACCTGGAAGCAGTACCCCTGGGACGCGACCTCTTCGAGCCCGAGCCCCTCCAGGGTCTCCGCGCGGAAGGCCCGGAAGCCGCCCGTGACGTCGCGGATCGGGACGCCGAGGAGCACCCGCGAGTACGTGCTGCCGCCCCGGGAGAGCATCTCGCGGTGCTTGGGCCAGTTGACGACGCGGCCGCCGGGCACCCAGCGCGAGCCGAGGACCAGGTCGGCGCCCTTGAGGGCGGTCAGCAGGCGGGGCAGTTCCTCGGGCTGGTGGGAGCCGTCGGCGTCCATTTCCACCAGTACGCCGTAACCGTGCTCGGTGCCCCAGCGGAAGCCCGCCAGGTAGGCCGCGCCCAGCCCTTCCTTGCCCTTGCGGTGCAGGACGTGGACCTGGTCGTCGCCGACCGCGATCTCGTCCGCGATCTTGCCGGTGCCGTCGGGGCTGTTGTCGTCGGCCACGAGAATGTGCGCGTCGGGCACCGCGGAGCGCACCCGGGAGACGATCGGCTTGATGTTCTCGGCCTCGTTGTAGGTCGGAATGATCACCAAGGCTCTGCCGAGCGGGCCGTAACGCCTCTGACCGCCGTCGTTCACTGCTGCCCCTTAATGTCCGTACACAGATGCACCACCATAGCGATCGTGCTCCGCGGGCCCGCACGGAAGGCTTCCCGATATCGGGGAAATCGGGGAAAACAGAAATTCGTTTCTGCGGATCGGGGCCCGGCGTCCTTCGGGCCGGCCTCGGACCCGCCGGCTGCGGGTCGGCCGAGAGCCGTTGTCTACTGAACATCCGGGCCCCACCCGGGTCACACCCTCCCCCGAGCTCGCGAGGAGCAGGAGGGGACATCCTCCCGGCTGAAACCTTCCCTCGCCCCCGAGGCGCGGGCGCTGAACCTGGCTCCGAGTACTGGTGCGCCCGTGCGGCGCACCACCCCATGACCCAGCGGCGTTCGACGACTGCGTGGAGGTTTGCCGGTCGGACATCCTGCGGTGGACTCGGCCGAACCTACCCGCCGCTGGCCGCTTTCTGTCAACAGTCGTGTGACCTGCGGTGTTTGCCCAAATCACCAGGTCAGTGCGGAAGATACGCACGTGGCAGGAAGACCCCTGGGAACACCGATCGGCGGTACGCGCCCCGCGCACATCACTCGTCCGGGTGTACGAAAACTGTTTGTCCGAAAACCACCGTCCGCAGACAGACCGGGAGTTCGGCGCCCGGAGTGAGATCGGGCAGGCCGGGCGTACCGGAGCGCGGGTCGGTCGACCAGCGGGCCACCCGGTCGTCGGGGGCCTGCACCACGAGTTCGTCCGCCCGCCAGACCGCGTAGTCGGCGGGGGCCCCGGGCACGAGGGTGCCCGCGTCGTCGCGGCCGACGGCCCGCCAGCCGCCGCGCGTGTGGGCGGTGAAGGCGGCACGTACGGACACCCGGTGCTCGGGCGTGCGGTGGAAGGCCGCCGCCCGGACAGTGCCCCACGGGGCGAGCGGAGTGACCGGGCTGTCGGAGCCGAAGGCCAGCGGCACACCGGCGCGCAGCAGGGCGGCGTACGGGTTGAGCGTACGGGCCCGCTCGACGCCCAGGCGCTGCGCGTACATCCCTTCGTCGCCGCCCCAGGCCGCGTCGAAAGCGGGCTGCACGGAGGCGGTCAGGCCCAGGTCGGCGAAGGCCGCGACGGTGTCCGGGGTGAGCATCTCGGCGTGCTCGACGCGGTGGCGGGCGGCACGGATCCGGGCGAGGCCGAGCTTCTGCGCGGCGGCGCGCACGCCGTCGACGACGGAGCTGATCGCGGCGTCCCCGATGGCGTGGAAGCCCGCCTGCAGTCCGGCCTCCGTGCAGGCGGTGACGTGGGCGGCGACGGCCGCCGCGTCGAGATGGGCGGTGCCGGTGTGCGCGGCGTCGGCGTACGGCGCGTGCAGGCAGGCCGTGTGGGAGCCGAGCGAGCCGTCGACGAAGAGGTCTCCGGCCGCGCCGATCGCGCCCAGTTCCCGGATCCGCTCGGCGTCCTTCGCATCCGCGACGCGTTCGGCCCAGTAACCGAAGACGCGCGGGCCCGGCTCCTCGGCGGCCAGCTTCAGGAGGCCGGTGAAGTCCTGCTCGTCGGAGATCTCGGGGCCCGCGCACTCGTGGACCGTGCCGATGCCGAGCGAGGCGGCGCGGGCGAGCGCCGCGCGCTGCGCCTCGGCGCGCTGCTGGGGCGTGACGGCTCCGTGGGCGGCGGTGCGTACGGCGTGGTGGGCGGCGGCCGTGAGCGGGGCGTCCGGGTGGTAGCCGGCCAGCCCTGTGACGCCGGGGACGAGGTCGAGGAGCGCGGTGGTGACGACGGCCGAGTGGACGTCGATCCGGGGCAGGTACAGCGGCCGTCCGCCCGCCGCTTCGTCGAGTTCGCCGCGGGACGGGGGGCGCTGCTCGGGCCAGCGGGTGGCGTCCCAGCCGTGGCCGAGGAGGATCTGGCCGGCGGGGCCGGCCGCGGCATGCGCCCGTACAAGATCCAGCGCGTCGGCCAGGGAGCGCGCCCCGGACAGGTCGAGGCCGGTGAGGGCGAGACCGGTGGACGTGGTGTGCACATGTGCGTCCGTGAAGGCGGGGGTGACCAGGGCGCCTTCGAGGTCGATCACCTCGTCGACACCCGAGGCGAAGGCGTCGGCCGCTCCCTCGGAGCCGACCCAGGCGACGTGTCCCCGCTCGACGACCATCGCGGTGGCGAAGGGGTCGGCGGGGCTGTGGACGTCTCCACCGCGCAGCAGCACGGTGCGGTGTTCGGCCCGGGGGGCGTTGTGCTCGGTCATGGGGACCAGTCTCGCCCCTCGGAAGGGGTGTTCTGTGCCCGGGGTCAGACCTGTGGCGGGCGGGCCTCGTACGGGGTGGAGAGGACCACGGTCGTACGGGTGGACACGCCGGCCAGGGAACGGATGCGGGTCAGCAGGTGCTCCAGTTCGAGCGGGGTGGCGACGCGCACCTTGAGGATGTAGTTCTCTTCGCCCGCCACGCTGTGGCACGCCTCGATCTCGGGGACGCCCGCGAGGCGTTCCGAGATGTCGTCGGGGGCGCTGGGGTCGAACGGTTTCACCGAGATGAACGCGGTGAGCGGCAGCCCGACGGCCTCGGGGTCGACAACGGCGGCATAGCCGCGGATGACGCCCCGCTGTTCGAGCCTGCGCACCCGCTGGTGCACGGCCGACGTGGACAGGCCCGTGGCCTTGCCCAGGTCGGTGTAGCTCATCCGCCCGTCCTTGACGAGCAAATCCACGATCTGACGATCCAGCTCCTCCATAGCGGATCAACCTATGCCCCCCAGCGCTCCAGGCACAGCCTGGGGCTCCCCCGGCGGGCACCTGCGGGCGGCATGTGACGAATGCCACAGGCCTGCGGCCGTGTCCGCGGCGGCTGCGCGGTTACCGCGCGTGTGCGGCGGGAATTGGTTGCTGTGGTCGAGGCCGCAGCGCCTTGTCGGCCCACCCGAGGGGGAGTGTCTCCATGCAGAGCCTGAAGCGCACCGGACGTACTGAACCGGAGCCTGTTGAATCCGTCGACGACGATGATCTTCTCGACGACTACGACACTTTTGAGATGTACCGGGTGATCTGCCCGGACTGTGCCCAGCCGATCGCGCTGCTGGCGGACGAGACCGTCCTGCCCGAGCACGCGAAGTGCCCCACTCCGTGGAACCCGTTCGGGCTCACGGCATGCGCGGGCACCGGCCGCCCGGCGGCGGACGCGAAGCCCGCCGACGAGACGCTCGAGGTCCAGGAGCAGGACACCGCACTGCTGTTGACGCTCCCTCAGGAGCTGGACTGGCGGACGCAGCCCTTCTCGCACGTCGGCGGTCCGGGCTCGCGTCCCGTCAAGGCGCAGCTGCGGCACGCTGCCTGAAGTCAGGGCTCACTCCAGTACGTTCCCCGGACCATCGTGTCGAGCGATGCCCGGTGCAGGATCATCGCGTCCGGGTCCGCGGGGACCCGGACCTCACCGAAGTGCACCTGCCGGTAGGCGACGCGCAGCATCACGACGGCGTGCCGCAGGGCGGCGTACAGCGTGTAGAACTCCATGTCGCGGGGCGTGTGGCCGGTCAGTTCGGCGTAGCGCCTCTCGACGGCGTCGCGGCGCAGGAAGTCCGGCAGGCCCGGCTGGCCGAAACTCACCGTCAGGTCCTGGAAGAAGCGGTGGAGATAGACCATCCAGCCGAGGTCGACCTCGCGCGGGGCGACGGCCGCCATCTCCCAGTCGAGTACGGCCGCCGGCTCGAAGCCGTCGTAGATGACGTTTCCGATGCGTGCGTCGCCCCAGTTGAGCACCGGCTCGCCCTCGTCGGCGGGCCAGTGCTCCGCCAGCCAGTCGAAGCCGCGCTCGATGAGCGGGGAGGCGGGCAGCCCTGCCACTACCCAGTTGTAGTAGGCGCGTTGGGCCTCGACATGGCGGCGCAGTGCGCTTCCCTCGCCGGGAGCGGCCAGGAATTCCGCCTCCTTCACGGGGAATTGGTCGTGCAGCCGGGCGATCAGCGAGACCGAGGCCTCTTCCAGGCGGGCGCGCTGCGCGTCGGTGGCGGAGTGCAGCCAGTTCCCTTCGTACGTATAGGGCATGACGTCCGGCGGCACGCGGCCCTCGGCGCGCTCCATGACGAAGAAGGGCGCCCCCAGCGGCTCCGGGTCCTCCTCCAGCCAGAGCACACGGGGCACGGGCAGATCCGTGTGCTCCGCGACCAGGCTCATGGTGCGGTGCTGGCGTGCCATGTCGTACGTGGGAAAGATGGTGTACGCGTCCGGGTCGGCGGCCAGTCGCAACGCGCAGGCGCGCAGCGGCGGTTCGGGGTGCTCGATGTCGAAGAGCAGGGTCTCGCTCGACATGCCGTTGGACTCGGGGACGCCGACGCCTGTGACTTCGGCGCCGGGCAGCCGGGTGCCGAGCCAGGCGGTGAGCCGACGGCCGAGTTCTCCGGGGTCGCGGGTGGTGGTGCGGGGGCGGGGCGCGGTGGCCATGTCGGTGCTCCTCGCAGGTGGGTGGGGTGAACAGCGCACTCGGCGTGGGGAGTTGCCTCCGCACGCCGATGACGCGTCGTATGCGATCACATACGCTCGGTTACCTCAGCGGGTCGCGTCGGGCGCGGCTCGCCGTAGCAGAAGGAGCACGCGCATGATGCGACGCATGGCGACGACCCTGGGGGTGCTCGTGGCCGCCGTGACTCTCACACTGACCGTGCCGAACTCCGCCTACGCTGCCGAAGGCGTGCTGGTGATCAATGGCGTCGGACACACCGATCCGAGCGGCTGCTATCCGATCGACTGGTTCCCGTCGTCTGTCAGCAACCACACCGATGCCATCGCCGAAGTCTGGACAGGGCCCGACTGCACGGGTCAGGTCGACTGGCTGGTCTACCCCGGGGAGACGTACTACACGGAGACCGCGCAGAGCGTCTTCGTCCTCTGAGGCAATGCGGCGGCCCGGGCGGCTAACCGGCGACCGAGTCATAGCCGGTGAAGCCGCTCGGGTCGTGACGGCCGAAGGTGCCGTGTTCGAAGATGCCGTGGCCGATCCGCCCGTCCAGGGTGAAGCGGGCGGCGTGGTCGGTGACGCCGTACGCGGCCATGGGGTGCGCGGTGGGGTCGGACAGGTCGTACGTACGCCGGTCCGTCCAGCCGCGGCCCTGCCAGCTGCCGTGCTGCCAGTCGGCCGCAGGCGGGTATCCGGCGCCGACGGCCAGCGGCGACGAGTTCAGGATCTCGACGCCCAGCTCCAGCGGCTTGCGCGCGGGGTCCGTGAGGTGGATGACGGCGCGCTCGGGGTGGCGGGTGCCCGGGCGGTACGTGATGTCGGCATGCGGCCAGCCGAGCTGTAGGTCGCGTTCGCCCTCGCGCACGAGGAGCGCTTCGTTCAGGGTGCGGTGGCCGTCGGCGTCCTCCTGGGCGATCACCATCAGGAAGCGGTCGTCGAAGCGCACCGGGATCCAGAGCCAGTGGAAGCCCTCGGGGCGGTGTTCCTCGGCGGCGCGGCCGCCGTCCTCGCCGGGGATGGGCCGCACGCCCCAGCTCCGGTCGCGGGTCCCGGTCCACTCCCCCGCCGCCAGGCGTATCTCCTCTCCCGCCACGCGGATCGTGCCCGCGGCGCCACCCGCCTGGACGAAGCGGCGGCCTTCGAGCATCAGGCGGTCGCCGCGCCGCTGGACGTGGTGCGGCTCCCATACGGCGGGGAACTCCGCCGTCCAGGTGACGTCGTACGAGAGAGAGTCCGGGTCCGCCGGATCGGCGTCGCAGTGCAGCGAGAAGCGGCGCAACGGCTCGTCGACGGTTATGCGCAGCGGGCCGACGGAGAGGTTCATACGGTCGTCGGTGAGGGCGTCGGATGCGCGGACGGCGTGCAGCCGGTCGCCGATGCGCAGGGTCGCGTAGGCGTCGATCACCCCGGTGTTCGGGTAGACGCCGAGACCGGCGATGAGCAGGGCGCGGCCGGTGTGGTCGACGAGCTGGAAGATGCAGCGGTCGTAGGCGTTGCGGTCGCCCGTCGCGACGTGCTTCATCGACAGCGGGGCCTGGTGGATGGGGTATTCGTCGAGCGCGATGGGGCGGTCCTCGGCCACGGCGGTCCTCCTGGGCGGACGTAGCGGGATACGGCGTCGCCCGAGGGTGCGGGCCCCGGCGGCGGACATGACGGTACGTCAGGAATGGTGCCCGGGGCCATACTCGTGTCACCGCCGGACGGTACGGTCACTGTGCGAACGGACGCTCGGACCGTCCGTGCGATAACCCCGGTGGACCCCCGGCTGTTGCCCAGGCATGACCTTGCAGTACATCGAGGCCGGTGACGGACGCCGGCGCCTCGCTCCCCTGTCGCTCGAAGAATCGCTTCCGCATGCCCCGGATCCGCCCCTCTACCGGGCCCTCATGTACCAGTGGCAGAGCAGCGGCCGGACCCTGCCGGGACGCCGCGACCCCGAGTGGGTGCGGCTCGTGGCGTCCCCGGCATGGCCGGACGCGGAACGGATCAGCGCGTTTCGGGCCCGGCGAGATGGCGGGCGATGACCATGCGCTGAATCTGGTTCGTCCCCTCGACGATCTGGAGCACCTTCGCCTCGCGCATGAAGCGCTCGACCGGGAAGTCCAGCGTGTAGCCGTAGCCGCCGAGCACCTGGACGGCGTCGGTCGTCACCCGCATCGCCGCGTCGGTGCAGAACAGCTTCGCCATCGCCGCCTGCCGCGAGAAGGGGCGCCCGGCGTCCCGCAGGCGGGCGGCCGCGAGATACAGCGCCCGGCCCGCCTCTATCTGGGTGGCCATGTCGGCGAGCATGAAGCGCAGGCCCTGGAAGTCGGCGATCGGCCTGCCGAACTGCTGCCGCTGGGTGGCGTACGAGACGGCCTCGTCCAGCGCCGCCTGCGCCACGCCGACCGCACAGGCCGCGATGCCGAGCCGGCCCGAGTCGAGCGCGGACAGCGCTATCGCGAAGCCCTGGCCCTCCTCGCCGATACGGCGGGAGTCCGGGATGCGTACGCCGTCGAAGTTCAGCTGGGCGGTGGGCGAGCCCTTCATGCCCATCTTCTTCTCGGGCTGCGCGGCGTTCAGCCCCTCGGCGTCGCCGGGCACCAGGAAGGCCGTGATACCCCGGGCGCCCTCCCCGCCCGTACGCGCGAGGAGCGTGTAGAAGTCGGCGATCCCTCCGTGGGTGATCCAGGCCTTCGTACCGCTGATGACCCAGTCGTCCCCGTCGCGGACTGCCTTGGTGCGGAGCGAGGCCGCGTCGGAACCGGATGCGGGCTCGGAGAGGCAGTAGGCGCCGAGCAGGCCGCCGCCCAGCATGGCGGGCAGATGTTCGGCCCGCTGCTCCTTGGTGCCGTATCCGGCGAGTGCGTGGCAGGCGAGGCTGTGGACGCTGACGCCGAGGCCGACCGTGAGGCGGGCCGAGGCGAGCTCTTCCAGGACCTGAAGGTAGACCTCGTACGGCTGGTCTCCGCCGCCGTATTCGGCGTCGTACGGCAGACCGAGCAGACCTGATGCGGACAGCAGAGTGAAGATCTCGCGCGGGAAGTGCCCGGCGTCCTCCTCGGCCGCCGCCTGGGGCGCGATCTCCCGCTGGATCATGTCTCGCACCAGTGCGAGCAGATCCCGGGACTCCTCCGTGGGCAGCTGACGTTCCACCGTCTCCGGGGCGCGGTCGGGCATTGCGGCGCTCTCCTCCCTGTCGGGCACTGCGGCGGTCGCGCGCGCAGGGTGTGGCGGCGCCGCCGGGTCTCGCTGCCGGGCCGCCTTCGCGCCCTCCGGATCACGGAAGTCGCTGGCCAGCGGCTGTGGCGGGATGAGTATGCCCGATGGAAGGGCTCCCGTCACGGGGTGGCGGGCGGCGCGGGGCAGCCGGGCTCCAGTTCCTCGATCGTACGAAGAGTGCCGCGCAGCAGCCGTATGAGCAGCTCGCGCACTTCGTCCCTTTCCAGCTCCTGATGGCCCAGCCAGTCCAGCGTGACCCCTTCGACGCCGGTCATCCAGCCGATCAGCGCCAGGCGGGCGACAAGCGGGATGTCGCGGCGGCCGTACGCCCCCTCCGCGATGGTGGCGATCAGCTCCTCGCGCACCGCGTCGCGTATCGCCTGGACCTGGGTGTCGAAGCCGACGCCGCCCGTGACGATGGTCCGGTACGCAGCCTGGTGGTGCTGGGCGTAGCGCAGGTAGCCGTCCATGGTGCGCTGGACGCGCTCGGTGCGCGGGAGGTCGGTGTCGCTGCCGGCGCGCGCGACCAGGTCGGCCACGGACTCCTCGATGATGGCGAGGTAGTAGCCGCGTTTGCTCTTGAAGTAGTAGTAGATCAAGCCCTTGGCGACGCCCGCGTGCCGGGCGATGTCGTCCATCGACAGTGCGTCGTACGACGTGTCGGCGAACAACTTCCGTCCGGTCGCGATGAGTTCGGCGCGGCGCACCTGCGAACGCTCGGTGGAACCGCGCTGTTGACTAATATTCAAATTCGGCCCTAGTCTCCAACTGCCACAGGATCTCCGCAGTATGGCAGACCTGCGCCAACTCCCTTTCTGCGCCGTCCTGCAGGTGCTCTTCCACGCACTTCCCCTGCGCACGGACGACGTACGGGAGGAACGAAAACATGAGCGCAGCCAACAGCGCAGCCAAGAAGCCGACTGCTGGGGTCGAAGGCAGAACGGCATGGAAGAAGACCGCGGTCGTCGCGATGCCGGCGGTCCTCACCGTCGGGATGATGGCCGCCATGATGGGCGAGGGCGCCCTGGCCGCCTCGTTCGCCGTGTCCGGCACGAGTTTCCAGGTGTCGTCGGGGAAGCTGACCAGCCAGGGCCTGTCCAGTTACGTACAGACGGACCGGTCGGCGGACGGCAAGGGCCATCCCGTCGCTCTGCTCGGCATCGGCGACGCACGGCTCAGCGACATCTGCCAGGCCGCCGAGATCGGCACTCCGGTCGGCAAGGTCGTCTTCAAGCTGACGGCGGGCGGCAAGGCCGGTGACGTGACGGCCAGCAGTCTGGTCATCGACGCGGAGGACCTGGTCGGCGACGCCCGCTTCGGCACGGCGCAGATCGGCCGTGACGCCTCGACCCTCGACCAGGTGCCGGGCGTCAAGGGCGAGACCGGAAAGTTCGGGCTCCAGGCCGGGGACATCGAGGTCTCGGGCGTGAAGTCGCACGCCTGGTCCGCGACCGGCGGGAACTTCCGGCTGAAGGGGCTCAGCATCGACGTGAGCCTGGACGGCAAGAAGTGCTTCTGACGAATCCGGCCAGCGGATGGCTGGACGACCGGCTGCCGTACCCGGACGGGCGGCGCAGGTTTCGCGCCTGGCGGCGGACCCGCCCGTTCTGGGGCGGGCTGCTGCTGATGCTGGGCGGCGCCGAGCTGCTGCTCGTACCGCTGTCGCCGCTGACGGTGCTGGTGAGTCTCGGGCTCGGCGGGCTCGCGGCGATCGGGATCGGGCTCGCGCTGATCGCCGCGGGGCTGTTCCTGTGGTTCCTGCCGCACACCCGGCATTACGTCAGCATCAACGCGCTGATCCTGTCCGTACTGTCATTCGCCGCGACCAACCTGGGCGGCTTCCTGGTCGGCATGGGCCTCGGGATCGCGGGCAGTGCGATGGGCTTCGGCTGGACGCCCGTACGGGACGAGGAGGCCGAGCAGGGGGTGCCGCTGCGGGACGGGCAGGGGCCGCGCACGCTCGCGGCCGCGCTGCCCGTCGTGCTGCTGGCCGCGACGTTCGGCGGGACGCCGGTCGGGAGGGCGCCGGCGCCCGGCCCGATCGTCGCGCCCCGGACGCCGCCGACCGTGACCACCACTGTTTTCGCCCCCAAGGGCTTTCTGATCGCGGGGGTACGGGAGGTGCCGACCGCGGACGGGCCCGTGAAGGCGATGGTGCTCAAGATGCGGTCGGCGTCCCTCACCGACTACCGCCTCAAGACCCGCGACGGCCGCGACGAACTGGCCCTCGGCGCGGACACCCTGGACCTGAGCGGCAACGTCACCCTTTACCTCACCAAGTTCAGCGGTTGCCTGCAGGGGGTGCTCTGCCTCACCTTCACCCCGGACGGCCTGCCCGTACCTCCCGTGGTGCCGCCCTTCGTGTTCATGACCGACGTCAGTGCCGAACAGGCGCTCGTCACATCGGACGTGATCGTTACGGACGGACTGACACTGGAGGCGTCGTGATCCAGATCCAGGCGGCGCTCTTCTGGGCGTACGCGATCGGGGCGACCTTCGCACTGTCCGCGGGCCGCCAGCTCCAGTGGTGGGAGCGGTCGGTGCAGGGCGAGGGCGTACGGACACGCAGTCGCGCCGCCGATCCGTATCTCGCACTCACGCTGCTCTTCGCGGCGGTCCTGATGGTGCCGTCCGGGCTCTTCCTGCTCTGGCAGAACCCGTCCTGGGCGACCATGCACGTGGCGCACGGGCACGACGGCCTGTGGGCCGGTTTCGTACTGTTCTACGCCGGCGGGATCGTCGTCGCCACGCTGCTCGGGTTCCTGGTGGCCCGGGTCTTCGTGCTGGTGGGGGCGGGGTACTGGGCGTACCTGCAGGCCGTGGGCGGCTACTTCCTGCTCTTCGGCACGCTGATCCACGGCTGGGACGGGAACGGCTACCGGCGGCTGCTGACCACCAGCGCGAGCGCGTACGCCGACTGGCCCCGCGAGAGCGTCGTCAACAACGTCCTGGACTTCCTGACGTCGGGGACGTTCCTCGCGCTGCTGGTCCTGGGTGCGGCCGTCATCGGGACCATGCTGCTCACCGAGATCGGCTGGCTGGTGGAGGGGTGGCGGCTGCCGGGTGCGGACGAGGACCGCAAGGTGCCGCGCGTCGTGGCCGTCGCCGTCGCGGCGGCCGGGGTCTACGGCCTGCCGTTCGCCGGGGCACTGGCCGCGAGTCTCCTCGTACGCGTGATGGGGTGGACGGTCGGGCTGGGGCTTTTCGCGGTGCTGGCGGGTGTGGTGCTGCTGCCGGGGCGGGGGCCGGTGCGGGTGCTGTACGGCCTGGTGGGGGTCCCGGGTCGGCACTGGAGGGCGGACGCGCCGTGCGTCAGCTGATGCCTACTGCTTCGAGTGCGCGTTGCTGGGTGGTCGTGGGGTGGGCGGGCCAGTAGACGTAGCAGACGCCGCCCACGCCGGACACCACCTTTCCGCTCGCGTTGTAGCGCTTCGTACGGAGCCAGATGTTCTCCCACTCCCGGCGCTTGTAGACGCGGCGTACGGCCTCGTTGCTCGGCGACGCCGGATCGTTCGCGATCACATCCCCTTCGGGGGTGAAGCCGACGACCGTCATGATGTGACCGGCCGTGCCGTAGCCCGCGCCCGTCAGCTCCCCCTTGAGGAAGGACTGCGACGTGATGGCCGGGATGCCCGCGCGGATCAGCGTCTCCAGGTCGTCGAGCGAGTGCAGGCGGGTGACGACGGAGCTCATGTCCTCGTACGTCGCGGCGTAGGCGGCGTTGAAGGGCCAGTTCCCGCACCCGTTGTACTGGTAGTCGAACGTGAAGCGGGCCGCGTGGCAGACCTGGGGGTCGTCGAAGGCCGGATTGACCCAGGCCAGGTCCTCGGCGGTGGGTTTCCGGCCCCAGTACTCGCTGATCATCTGGGAGGAGGTGGGGCTGCACCAGGCCTCGCCGCCGTTGTCGTACTCCGGGTACTGACCGATGTGCGTGTTCTGCGAGTAGCGCGGAACCACGAGCTCCCTGGCCACCTGCGGCTGCGACGCCGGCACCGTGAAGCGGTCCGGCACGTCCGAGGCCATGGCGCCGAGGCGCCAGACGGTGGGGGTGAGCGTCGTGCCGGGGGTGCGGTACAGCGTCAGTCGCAGCTGGTACGAGGCCACGCGCAGGCCGCCTGCCGAGGCATTGACGGCGACGGTGTCGGTCCAGACGGCGCTGCGGCCGTCGGTCTGCTTGTCGACTGATGTACGCCTGATGTCGCCGTCGCCCGCCGCCCAGCGGCCCATCACGTACCAGGGCGTCGTGCCGCCGTCCGAGTATGTGCCGGAGAACTCGACCGCCAGCCAGGTGCCCGCCGGGGTGTCGGCGTTCCAGGACGCGATGACCTCGGACGCCGGGACCGTCGAACGGTGGACCGGCGAGGTCCAGGTCGCGTACTCCCAGGTGGAGGTCTTGCCGGTGTGCGGGTCCCGGTAGTCGGTGCGCCCCTTCGGCGCGGCGATGACGAGCCCGGGGCGGCGGTGTGCCACGGCCTCGGTGCCGTCCGCGGTGCCGCTGCGCCAGTCGGTGTAGGAGGACCAGAAGCGGTTGTCGACGAGCTGCGGCGCGGCAGAGACGTCGGACGAGGCGGCAGCGGCGGGTGGGGCAGCGGCGGCCGGAGCCGTGGCTGATGCCGCGGTCGTGCCTGCGGCTGCCGCGATCGCGGCGGTCAGGACGGTGCGGCGCGAAGCGGGTCTGGTCATGATCACGGCCCTCCAGTCGGGTGCGGATGGCACAGGCAGGTACACGACGGTCCGCCAACTATGGCCGGTCCCGGCCGACTTCTGCCAGCACCTCGGACCGCGTCGCACCGGGAATATTGGTGTAGACCACTGGCGCAGGCCACCAGTGTGCCCTGCGGACCCTTGCGAGGTGGGGCCCGCAGGGATCTAGGGTGGGCGGAATGGAACACCTCGACCCGCTCGCCGCGCAGCTCCGCGCCCTGCCGCCCTCCTGCGGCCCCGTGCGTCTGATCGCGGTCGACGGGCACGCGGGCTCCGGCAAGAGCACCTTCGCCGCACGGCTCGCGGCGGCGCTCGGCGGCGCACCCGTTGTGCACCTCGACGACCTGGCGACCCACGACGAGCTCTTCGAGTGGACGGGAAGGCTGCGCGAACAGGTGACGGGCCCGCTCTCCCGGGGCGAAACCGCGCGGTACGCCTCGTACGACTGGACCCTGCGCCGCTTCGGCCCGCCCCGGCCGCTGCCCCCCGCACCCGTCGTGATCATCGAGGGGGTGGGAGCCGGGCGCAGCGCCGTACGCCCCGGTCTCGCGCGGCTGCTCTGGATGGACCTGGACGCGCCCCGGGCGTGGGCGCGGGGACGGCGCAGGGACGGAACGGCACAGTCCGGTTTCTGGGACGGATGGACAGCGGCGGAGATGCGCCATTTCGCCGAGGACCCCTCGCGGCCCTACGCAGATCTGCTGGTAGAGCAGTTTCAGGAGGGGTACGTGTGGCGCCCGGGGCCTGCCGCGACAGCGTGGCCGGACCAATCTGTCACCGCGCGTGACCGCCTGCCCCCACCCTCCGAAACGGCCTGAAAACCTCCCCCGTGAGTGCCTCAACTCCGCTTGACCCAGGGGGCGTACAGGTCTTACGTTCTCAATGTGCGGCTTTCCGAAGCCGTCGCAGACGCGAAGCCCCCGGTTGTTCCCCCGTGATCGGGGGCTTCGTTCTGCCCTCACAGCCCTCCTCCGGGCGTCCGGTGATGCCTTCCGCTCACCCTCGGTCACCGTCAGGGTCAGGCCTGCACCACCCTTAGGTCCTGACCCTCTGCACAGGTACGATGCCCCACGGTGCGGTCAATTCCCGTCCGCGACAAGGCGGTTCTGCGAACTGCCGACGGGCGCACGCCCGGCGGCACATCACGGGGGGCTCGGTCTGTGGGGGACGTGACGGACTTCGGTACGAGGGGCATGAACGCCCCGGCCGACCTCGCCTGGCTGCGCGCCGTCGACGCGTACACGATGGGCGCGTATCCGCAGGCCGAAGAGGAGTTCCGGGCCGCCGTACGAATGGACCCCGGCATGGCCGACGGCTGGCTCGGGCTGCACGCCCTGCGCATCGACACGACCACCGCACTCCTGCGCATGTACCGCCACCGCGACCGCTTCGGCGAGCAGCGCGCCCGGCACCGGCGGACCCTCAACTCCTGGTACTGGCTGGGCTGGTGGGTCCAGCCCGTCCTGGAGAAACCGCGCGACCTGCTGCTCGCGCACGCCTCGCACTGGCTCGACGGCCGCCACGTTCCCGAGCTCGACCGCGCGCTGGCCGGGCTGCCGCCGGTGGACGCCGACCCGCAGGTGCGGTTCCTGCACGCCTGCCGGGCGTATCTGGTCAAGGACTGGGAACAGCTCGTACGCCATACGGACCCGCTAGTCGACGACCCCCTGCTCGGCATCGAGACCGGGCTCTTCGGCGGCATGGCCCGGGTGCGCCTGGAGATGTACGGGCAGGCCGAGCCGATGCTCTCCGCCTCCCTCATGCGCTGCCGCAGCGAACAGCCGCAGCGCAAAGAGCTCCGCTACTGGCTGGCCCGCGCTCACGAGGGCACCGGGCGCAGCGCCGCCGCCCTGCCGCTCTACCGGGCCGTGCACCGGGTGGATCCGGCCTTCATGGACACCGCGGCACGGCTCGCGGCGATCGCCGAGGGCGACGGGTACGAGGACTCCGCCGATTTCGCCGCCGTGTCCTTGGGCGGGCTCGGCCAGGACACCGCGGACGGCGCGGGCGACGCGGAGAGTCTGACCGGGCCCGACGCGCCGGAGGGGCGCGACCTGCGGCTCGGCGACGGCGTCCAGACCCCGCTGGGAGGCACTGTGCCGCCGGTCGCCCAGAGCGGCGTACGGGAGAAGGCGGCCGTACCGCGCAGGCCGGAGTCCGAGCCGTTTCCGGCCGGTCCCTCGGATCCCGCGCTGCTGGCCGAGGCGCTGGCGGAGCTGGAGCGGATGGTGGGCCTGGAGCCGGTGAAACGCCAGGTCAAGGCGCTGTCCGCGCAGCTGAACATGGCCAGGTTACGAGCCGGGCAGGGCCTCCCTGTCCAGCCGCCGAAACGTCACTTTGTCTTCTCGGGCCCCTCAGGCACCGGCAAGACTACCGTCGCCCGCATTCTGGGGCGGGTCTTCTACGCACTCGGGCTGCTCGGCGGCGACCATCTGGTGGAGGCCCAACGGGCCGATCTGGTGGGTGAGTTCCTCGGTCAGACCGCGGTCAAGGCCAATGAGCTGATCGACTCGGCGATCGGTGGGGTGCTCTTCGTCGACGAGGCGTACAGCCTCTCCAACTCCGGATACAGCAAGGGCGACGCGTACGGCGACGAGGCCCTCCAGGTGCTCCTCAAGCGCGCCGAGGACAACCGCGACCACCTGGTCGTCATCCTGGCCGGCTACCCGGAGGGCATGGACCGCCTGCTGGCCGTCAACCCCGGCCTCTCGTCCCGCTTCACCACCCGGGTCGACTTCCCCAGCTACCGGCCGCTGGAGCTCACCGCCATCGGCGAGGTGCTGGCCGCCGAGAACGGCGACGCCTGGGACGAGGAGGCCCTGGACGAGCTGCGCAGCATCAGCGGGCACGTCGTCGACCAGGGGTGGATCGACGAGCTGGGCAACGGCCGCTTCCTGCGCACGCTGTACGAGAAGAGCTGTGCGTACCGGGACCTCAGGCTCTCCGGTTACGCCGCCACTCCCACCCGCGACGACCTGGCGACGCTGCGGCTGCCGGACCTGATGCAGGCGTACGGCGAGGTCCTGTCGGGCCGCGGCCCCGCGAGCCGGGGCCCGCAGGAACCGCCCGCGCTCTGATCCTGATCACCCCACCAGCGCCGCCGCCGTTCCCGACGCGTCGTCGGCCGCTGTCCTGCCCGGTGCCGGGGAGGCCCCACGGGGCAGCCGGGGCACCACTACCCGGTGCGCGGGGTCGCGTACCTCGCCTACCAGCATCTCCAGTACGTCCTCCAGGGCGACCAGGCCGAGCACCCGGCCGGCCCCGTCCGCGACCTGTGCCAGATGCGTCGCGGCGCGGCGCATCACGGTCAGGGCGTCGTCCAGCGGGAGCTCGGCGCTCAGCGTCGCCATCGGGCGCCAGACCTGCTGGGGCACGGCCCGCTCCCGCTCCTCCTGGTCGAGTACGTCCTTGACGTGCAGGTAGCCCATGAAGGCCCCGCCGTCGGCGCCGCACACCGGGAAGCGCGAGTAGCCGGTCTGCACCGTCAACTCCTCGATCTCGCGCGGCGTGACCGAGGGCTTCACGGTGACCAGTGAGGCCCTGTCGAGCAGGACGTCGGTGACCGGGCGGCTGCCCAGCCCCAGCGCGTCCCCGAGGCGCTCGCGCTCCCCCGGCTCCAGCAGTCCGGCCTGGCCGGAGTCCTCGACGAGACGGTTGAGCTGCTCGCTGGTGAAGACCGCCTCGACCTCGTCCCTCGGCTCGACCCGGAACAGGCGCAGTACGAGCCGCGCACAGGCACCGAGCCCCGCCGTCACCGGGCGGCACAGCCGCGCGAAGCCGACCAGGCCCGGGCTGAGCCACAGGGCGGTCTTCTCGGGGGCGGCCATGGCGAGGTTCTTCGGCAGCATCTCGCCGACGACGAGGTGCAGGAAGACGACCACGGCGAGCGCGATCATGAATCCCAGCGGGTGGATCAGCCCCTGCGGCATGTGCACCGCGTGGAAGACGGGCTCCAGCAGATGCGCGACGGTCGGCTCCGCCACCGCGCCGAGCGTCAGCGAGCAGACGGTGATCCCGAACTGCGCCGCGGCCATCATCTGCGGCAGATTCTCCAGTCCGTGCAGCACCTGCCTGGCCCGCGCCGAGCCGTTGGCCGCGAGCGGTTCGATCTGACTGCGGCGTACGGAGACGAGTGCGAACTCGGCGCCGACGAAGAAGCCGTTCGCCAGCACGAGCAGCAGTGCGAAGAGAAGGTGGAGAACACTCATCGCACGGCCTCCAGGACCTTCGCGGTACTAGCGGTACGGACGAGCCGCACCCGCTCCGCCCGGTAGCGGTCCACCTGCCGTACGCAGAGCCGCCAGCCCGGCAGCTCGGCCCGGTCGCCCGGGGCCGGAATGCGCCCCAGCAGATCCGCGACGAGCCCGGCCACCGTCTCGTACGGCCCCTCGGGCACTTCCAGACCTATGCGGCGCAGGGTGAGGACGCGGCAGCTGCCGTCCGCCTCCCAGGCCGGATTGCCGTCCTCGGCGGGGGCCGCAGCCAGCTCCGGCCGCTCGGCGCCCTCGTCGTCGTGCTCGTCCCTGACCTCTCCGACGAGCTCCTCGACGATGTCCTCCAGGGTGACGACCCCGGCCGTACCGCCGTACTCGTCGACGACGACGGCGATCGGCTGCTCACTGCGCAGCTGCTCGAGGAGCTGCTGTACGGGCAGGGTCTCGGGCACCATCAGCGGCGGCACGGCGACTTTGGCCACGGAGGTCCGGTGCCGCTCGTGCACCGGCACGGCGAGCGCGTCCTTGAGGTGGACCATGCCCACGACCTCGTCGATGCGCTCCCGGTAGACGGGGAAGCGCGAGAGGCCGGTGGCCCTGGTGAGGTTGAGGACGTCCGCCGCGGTCGCGGAGGACTGCAGCGCGCTGACCTTCACGCGCGGTGTCATGACGTGCTGCGCGGTGAGGCCGCCGAGCGAGAGGGTGCGTACGAACAGGTCGGCGGTGTCCTGTTCGAGAGTGCCCGCCCGGGCCGAGTGGCGGGCGAGCGAGACGAGCTCGCCCGGGGTGCGGGCGGAGGCCAGCTCCGCGGTCGGCTCGACCCCCAGCGCCCGTACGAGGTGGTTGGCGACCGAGTTCAGCAGGGAGATCACGGGCCGGAAGACGGTCGAGAACAGCTGCTGCGGTCCTGCGACGAAACGTGCGACCTGCAAAGGCCTGGAGACCGCCCAGTTCTTCGGAACGAGCTCGCCGATCACCATCTGTACGGCGGAGGCGAGCAGCATGCCGACCACGACGGAGACGCCGGGGACGGCTGCTGCGGGTATGCCGAGGGCGGTGAAGGGGCCGGCCAGCAGGTGGGCGAGCGCGGGCTCGGCGAGCATGCCGACCACCAGTGAGGTGATGGTGATGCCGAGCTGCGTTCCGGAGAGCTGGAAGGACAGCTCCCGCAGCGCTTCGACGACGGTGCGGGCCCGCCGGTCGCCTTCGGCGGCGGCGCGCTCGGCGTCCTGCTTCTCCACGGTGACCAGGCCGAATTCGGCGGCTACGAAGAAGCCGTTGGCGAGGATCAGGAGGAAGGCTGCGGCGAGCAGCAGAAGGGGGATGGTCATGCCGCCGCCTCTGAAGAGAGGGCGGCGCAGGTACTACCGGACGATCCGTCCATTGCTGGAGGGAGTCACTCCTCGGGTCGCAGGTGCCCCGCGAGCCGTACTGAACCGGCTGTGCAATGCGAGGCGGCGCGCTCTTGGCGCACCGGTCAACAGAGTAATCAACAGTGCGCCGCGCAGGGCAGGGGCTCAGCCGGTGTGTGTGCCGGTGCCGCGGGATTCCGCCAGAGCGCGCAACGCGCGGGCGTCGCGGATGGCCTGCTCCTTGGCGATGCCGGGCTGGATGCCGAGGGCGGGCAGGCTGGTGCCGTCACTGAGGTCGAGGAAGACCCAGGCGTCGCCGGGACGCAGATTGACCTGGAGGATCTGAGCCCACTCCAGCCGGCGTGTGGTGGTGAGGTTGACCACGGTGACGCCGGTTTCATCGGCGACGACCTTCGGGCGGCTCAGCAGAAGGAGTACGCCGAAGAGCAGCACGGCGGTGAAGATGAAGGAGACCCGCTCGCCCCCGCTGAGGGTCTCCAGCATGAGGGCGACGGTGGTGATGACAGCGAACATCGCCACCCCGACGGTCAGGAGGACGGCCCGGGTACGGGTCGGCCGGAACGTGACCGGCAGGGCGGGGAGTTCGGACTGGGACACAGCGGTCGGATTCCTTCGGACAGGGCGGGGGCTCAGGCGCGGGCGCGTCCGGCGGTCAGAGACGGCAGGCGTGGATGGCCGTGGTGAGGATGGCGCGGGCGCCGAGCTCGTACAGGTCGTCCATGACGCGCTGGGATTCCTTGGCCGGGACCATCGAACGTACGGCGACCCAGCCCTCGTTGTGCAGCGGCGAGATGGTCGGCGACTCCAGGCCCGGGGTGAGGGCCACGGCCGCTTCGAGGTGCTCGGCGCGGCAGTCGTAGTCCATCATCACGTAGCTGCGGGCGACCAGGACGCCCTGGAGGCGGCGCAGGAACTGCTGCACCTTGGGGTCGGCCGCCTCGTCCGTGGAGACTCCGGAGCGGCGGATCACGACCGCCTCGGACTTCATGATCGGCTCGCCGATCACTTCGAGGCCCGCGTTGCGCAGGCTGGTGCCGGTCTCCACGACGTCGGCGATGACCTGGGCGACGCCCAGCTCGATGGCGGTCTCGACCGCGCCGTCCAGGTGGACGACGGCGGCGTCGATGCCCTCGTCGGCGAGGTGCTTGGCGACGATGCCCTCGTAGGAGGTGGCCACCGTCATGCCGCCGAAGTCCTTGACACCGGTCGCGGTGCCGGGCTTGGTGGCGTAGCGGAAGGTGGAGCGGGCGAAGCCGAGCTGGAGGATCTCCTCCGCGTTCGCCCCGGAGTCCAGCAGCAGGTCGCGCCCGGTGATGCCGATGTCGAGGCGGCCGGAGCTCACGTAGATCGCGATGTCCCGGGGGCGGAGGTAGAAGAACTCGACCTCGTTCTCGGGGTCGACGAGGCGGAGCTCCTTCGACTCCTTGCGCTGCTGGTAACCGGCCTCATGGAGCATCTCCGACGCAGGTCCGGAGAGGGAGCCCTTGTTGGGGATGGCGATGCGCAGCATGAGGTCAGGTCCTTCTGTGCGATGGGAGTCGTAGTCGTACGTGCGTTGCGTTGAAGCGTGCGGAGCTCAGAGGTGGGCGTAGACGTCGTCGAGGGAGATACCGCGGGCGACCATCATCACCTGGACGTGGTACAGCAGCTGCGAGATCTCCTCTGCGGCGGCTTCCTTGCCCTCGTACTCGGCGGCCATCCAGACTTCGGCGGCCTCCTCGACGACCTTCTTGCCGATGGCATGGACACCCTTGTCCACCAGCTCGGCGGTGCGGGAGGTCGAGGGGTCGCCGTTGGCGGCCTTGAGCTGGAGCTCGGTGAAGAGCTCTTCGAAGCTCTTGGGGGGTTTGTTCGCCATGATGGTCCTAAGAGTACGGGGTGGCCTGTGGCCACTCAGCGCCAGGGCTCTGCAACCGTGCGCAGCGTGGTCGCGGTGGCGACGGCCGCGGTCACCGCCTCGTGGCCCTTGTCCTCGTTGGAGCCCTCGATGCCGGCCCGGTCGAGGGCCTGCTCCTCGGTGTCGCAGGTCAGCACGCCGAAGCCGACGGGTACGCCGGTGTCGACGGAGACCTGGACGAGGCCGTTGGTGACGCCCTGGCACACGTACTCGAAGTGTGGGGTTCCGCCACGGATGACGACGCCCAGCGCCACGATCGCGTCGTAACCGCGGCCCGCGAGGACCTTGGCGACGACGGGGAGCTCGAAGCTGCCCGGGACCCGCAGGACGGTCGGCTCGTCGATGCCGAGCTCGTGCAGTGCGCGCAGGGCGCCGTTGACGAGGCCGTCCATGACCTTCTCGTGCCACTGGGCCGCGATCACCGCCACCCGCAGGTCGCCGCAGTTCTTCACGCTCAGTTCGGGTGCGCCCTTGCCGCTCACGCGTCTCTCCTGAAAGTTGTGTTGGTGACTTTTTTACTGGTTGCCGCAGGTGGAGGCGGGGGTGCCGTCCAGCCAGGGCAGGTCGTGTCCCATCCGGTCCCGCTTGGTCCGCAGGTACCGGAGATTGTGCTCGCCCGCCTTGACGGGCATGGCCTCGCGGCCGGTGACCTTCAGGCCGTGCCGTACGAGCGCCGCGGTCTTCTCGGGGTTGTTGGTCATCAGCCGGAGGCTGTGTACGCCGAGGTCTTCGAGGATCTGCGCCCCCGCCGCGTAGTCACGCGCGTCGGCGGGCAGGCCCAGTTCCAGGTTGGCGTCGAGGGTGTCGCGGCCGAGCTCCTGGAGTTCGTACGCGCGCAGCTTGGACAGCAGTCCGATGCCGCGGCCCTCGTGGCCGCGCAGATAGACGACGATGCCGCGGCCCGCGTCCGTAATGGCCTGCATGGACGCTTCCAGCTGGGGGCCGCAGTCGCAGCGCTGCGAGTGGAAGATGTCGCCGGTCAGGCACTCGGAGTGCATCCGCACGAGGACGTCTTCGCCGTCGCCGATCTCGCCGTGGACCAGGGCGACGTGTTCGACGCCGTCCACGGTGGAGCGGTAGCCGTACGCCGTGAATTCCCCGAAGGACGTGGGGAGATTGACGGTGGCCTCGCGGCGGACGGTCGGGTCGGAAGTGCGGCGGTAGGCGATCAGGTCCTCGATGGAGATGATCGTCAGGCCGTGCTTGCGGGCGAAGGGGATCAGCTCGGGCAGCCGCAGCATCACCCCGTCCTCGCCGGCGATCTCGACGATCGCGCCGGCCGGGCGCAGGCCCGCGAGCCTGGCGAGGTCCACGGCGGCCTCGGTGTGGCCGTTGCGGACGAGCACGCCGCCGGGCTTGGCGCGCAGCGGGAAGATGTGGCCGGGACGGACGAAGTCGCCCGCGGTGGACCCGCCGCTCGCCAGCAGCCTCAGGGTGGTGGCGCGGTCGGCGGCCGAGATGCCGGTGGTGACGCCGTGGGCGGCCGAGGCGTCGACGGAGACGGTGAAGGCCGTGCTCATCGACTCGGTGTTGTTCTCGACCATCTGGGGAAGGTCGAGCCGCTCCAGTTCGTCGCCCTCCATCGGGGCGCAGATCAGGCCGCGGCATTCGCTCATCATGAAGGCGACGATCTCGGGGGTCGCCTTCTCGGCGGCGATGACGAGGTCGCCCTCGTTCTCCCGGTTCTCGTCGTCGACGACGACGACGGGCCGCCCGGCCGCGATGTCACGGATGGCTTGTTCGACGGGGTCGAGGGCGAGGTCCTCGACGTTGTCGGTGCTGTACCAGGTGGGCAGGGCACTCATGCTGCTGCTCCTTCCATGGCCGGCTTCACGCTCGTACGCGAGCGCTGCCACCAGTCGTAGGCACCCCAGATGACGAGGGCGAAGTAGACGACGTACACAAGACCGGAGAAGGCCAGGCCGCTGCTGAAGGCGAGCGGCACGCCCACCAGGTCGACCAGCAGCCAGGCGAACCAGAACTCGACCAGGCCCCGGGCCTGGGCGACCATCGCGACGAGCGTGCCGACGAAGATGTACGCGTCGGCCCAGGGGCTCCAGGACAGCGACGGGTACAGCGTGAACAGCCCGCCGACAGCCAGCGTGCCCACCACGGCCCCGGCCAGCAGCAGTCCGCGCTCCTGCCAGGTGGCGAAGCGGACGGCGATCGAACCGTCCTGGGCCTGCTGCCTGCCGCGCTGCCACTGCCGCCAGCCCCACATCGCGACACCGATGACCAGCAGCTGCTTGCCGACGCCGCCGCTCAGGTTCGCGGAGTAGTACGCGGCGACGAGGATGACGCCGGACAGGAGCTGGGCGGGCCAGGTCCATATGGAGCGGCGCCAGCCGAGCGCGAGCGCGGCGAGTCCGATGGTGTTGCCGATCATGTCGGACCACATGATGTGCTGGTCGAAGGCGGTGAAGGCCTCGCTGTTCAGCCAGGACACGGCGCTCACTTGGCGGACTCCTCGGCATTGGCGCCGAGCAGCCGCTCGACGTACTTGGCGATGACATCGACCTCAAGGTTGACCGGATCGCCGGCCTGCTTGATGCCGAGCGTGGTCAGGGCGAGCGTGGTGGGGATGAGGCTGATGGTGAAGTAGTCGGGGCCCGCGTCGACGACCGTGAGGCTGACGCCGTCGACGGTGATGGAGCCCTTTTCGACGACGTACCGGGTGAGGGCTGCGGGGAGCGAGATCTTGACGATCTCCCAGTTCTCGGAGGGCTTGCGCTCGACGATGGTGCCGGTCCCGTCGACATGGCCCTGGACGATGTGTCCGCCGAGCCGTCCGCCGACCGCCATCGGGCGCTCCAGGTTGACGCGGGAGCCGGTGGTGAGGGCGCCGAGGCTGGAGCGGTCGAGCGTCTCGGCCATCACGTCGGCGGTGAACTCGCCGCCGCCGAAGTCGACGACGGTGAGGCAGACGCCGTTGACGGCGATCGAGTCGCCGTGCTTCGCGCCTTCGGTGACGACAGGGCCGCGCAGTCGGAAGCGGGAGGAGTCGCCGAGGTTCTCGACGGCGGTGACTTCACCCAGTTCTTCGACGATTCCGGTGAACACTCAGTCCTCCTGCTGGACGTGCTGGACGGTGGCGGTGATGCGCAGATCGGGGCCGATACGGACGGCCTCGGTCATGTCGAGGCGCAACGCCCCGGACATGGTGGGGATTCCGGCGTCGGCGAGGGCATGGGGGCCTGCGCCGAGCAGTGCGGGGGCCAGGTAGCCGACGACGGTGTCGACGGCGCCTGCGGCGACGAAGGCTCCGGCGAGAGTCGGGCCGCCTTCGACGAGCACGGAGCGGACGCCGCGTCCGTGCAGGTCGGCGAGGAGCGCGGGGATGTCGAGGCCGCGCCCGGTCCTTGGCAGCCGTACGACATCGGTACCGGGAAGGCAGGTCTCGGCGTCCTCGGCGACCGCGATGAGCGTGGGCGCGGCGTCGTCGAGGACGCGGGCGCCGGGCTTGACGGCGGTGGCCTCGGTGTCGACGACGACGCGCAGCGGCTGGACGGCGCCTTCGATGCCGCGTACGGCGAGGTGCGGGTCGTCGGCGCGGGCGGTGCCCGAGCCGACCACGACCGCGTCCGCCTCGGCGCGCAGCCGGTGGACGTCGGCGCGGGACTCGGGCGAGGTGATCCACCGGCTGGTGCCGTCGGCGGCGGCGATCCTGCCGTCGAGGGTGGCGGCGTACTTCCACAGGACGTACGGGCGGCCGAGGCGTACGGAGGTCAGCCAGGCGATGTTGCCCGCCTCGGCCTCGTCGGCGAGGAGCCCTTGCTCGATGTCGATCCCGGCTGCGCGGAGGGTGTCCGCACCGCCGGTGGCCTGCGGGTTCGGGTCGGCGACCGCGTACACGACACGGGCGATCCCGGCATCGACGAGCGCCTGGGCGCAGGGGCCTGTGCGGCCCGTGTGGTTGCAGGGTTCGAGGGTGACGTACGCCGTGCCGCCCCGGGCTTTTTCGCCCGCGTCGCGCAGGGCGTGGACCTCGGCGTGCGGGCCGCCGGCGCGCTGGTGCCAGCCCTCGCCGACGGTCTGTCCGGAGGCGTCGGTGACGACGCACCCGACGACCGGGTTGGGGCTGGTGGAGCCGAGTCCGCGTGCGGCGAGCAGAATGGCTCGGCGCATGGCGTTTGCGTCGGCTGCGGTGGCCACCGGGTCCTCCTGCCTCTTCGGGCACGGACTCCGGGGCCTGTCAATGACGACAGAGAGCGGGAAACACGCCACGAGCACTGGGAACGCCGAGGCCGAAAGAGGGGTCGCCCAGGGGGCGAGCCGGACTGCCGACAGCGGCGTACCAATGACCTGTGACGGCCCGCCGCGCACTGCCTCCCATCCGGACTTTCACCGTCGGTACAGGAATTTCACCTGTTCAACCGGCCACTGGAGGTGACCGGGTCGCGGACTATAACCGCCGGTTCGGAATTACACCGACCCCGGAGTGCGCTGCTGCTGGTACACGGTCAGTGTGCCACGCCTGATCGACGGTCATGCATGCGAGGCCTTGTGGTCCGGCTCACAGAGATTGGTCCATACCTATTGACGCTCTGGTCTAGTCCTCTTAGCGTCTGCTCGCAACGCGAACCCAATCCCCAGTTCGCGGTGCCAGGCCGACCCTCCCCAGGAGGAACAGACCGTGCTGTCCCCCACCCGAGCGAAAACCTCTCTGCTCGCCGCCGGCGCCGCCGTCGCCGGACTCCTGCTCAGCTCCCTCTCCGGAGGCGTCTCGCACGCAGCCGACAACGAGCTCTGCCGTCCCGACGGGCTGTACAAGACGCCGGGCGTCGATGTCCCGTACTGCTCGGTGTACGACACCGAGGGCCGCGAGAAGATGGGCGCCGACCACCAGCGCCGCGTCATCGGCTACTTCACCGGCTGGCGTACCGGCAAGAACGGCGAGCCCGCCTACCTCGCCTCCGACATCCCGTGGGACAAGGTCACCCACCTCAACTACGCCTTCGCGCACATCGGCAGCGACAACAAGATCTCGGTGGGCTCCGACGGCGAGAAGAATGCCGCGACCGGGATGACCTGGCCCGGTGTGGCCGGTGCGGAAATGGACCCGGCGTACGCCTACAAGGGCCACTTCAACCTGCTGAGTAAATTCAAGAAGCAGCATCCGGACGTCAAGACACTTGTCTCGGTGGGCGGTTGGGCAGAGACCGGCGGGTATTTCGCCGACAACGGCGACCGGGTGAACTCCGGCGGCTTCTACTCCATGGCGACCAACGCGGACGGTTCGGTCAACCAGGCCGGCATCGACACCTTCGCGGACTCGACGGTCGCCTTCATCAAGAAGTACGGATTCAACGGCGTCGACATCGACTACGAGTACCCGACGACGATGAAGGACGCGGGCAATCCGCTGGACTTCTCGTTCTCCAACGGGCGCCGTGCCGGGCTGGTCAAGGGCTATGCCGCGCTGATGAAGTCGCTGCGCGAGAAGCTCGACCGGGCGGGCGCCGCCGACGGCAGGCACTACCTGCTCACGGTCGCCGCGCCGTCGTCCGGCTATCTGCTGCGCGGCATGGAGACTTTCCAGGTCCAGAAGTATCTGGACTACGTCAACATCATGTCGTACGACCTCCATGGCGCCTGGAACGAATACGTCGGCCCCAATGCCTCGCTCTTCGACGACGGCAAGGACGCCGAACTGGCCGCCGCCGGCGTGTATTCCACCGCGCAGTACGGCGGGACCGGTTATCTCAATACCGACTGGGCCTATCACTACTTCCGCGGCTCCATGCCGGCGGGGCGCATCAATATCGGCCTGCCGTACTACACCCGTGGACACAAGAATGTGCAGGGCGGAACGGACGGGCTGTGGGGCAAGGCACCTTCGACGAACTGCCCGGCCGGCGCAGGCCTGACGAAGTGCGGCGACGGCGCTTCGGGCATCGACAATCTGTGGCACGACAAGGACACGGCGGGCAAGGAGTCCCCGGCGGGGTCCAACCCGATGTGGCACGCGAAGAACCTGGAGAAGGGCGTCGTCGGCGACTACGTGACGCAGTACGGCTTCCCGGCCGACACGAAGCTGACCGGCACGTATGCCCGTAAGTACGACTCGACGCTCGTCGCGCCGTGGCTGTGGAACGCGGAGAAGAAGGTCTTCCTGTCGACGGAGGACGAGCAGTCGGTCAAGGCGAAGGCCGACTACGTGGTGGACAAGGGCATCGGCGGCACGATGGTCTGGGAGCTCGCGGGCGACTACGACTGGAACGCGACCAAGGGGCAGTACGAGATCGGTGATTCGCTGACGACCGCGATGTACGACACGTTCAAGTCGGCCTCGCCGTACGGCGCGAAGCGGTCCACGGTCACACTGCCGACGAAGGCGCTGGACATCGGTGTCGACTTCGGCCAGTTCCCGCTCGGCGATTCGAATTACCCCATCAGCCCCAAGCTGAAGATCACGAACAATTCGAAGGCGACCCTGCCCGGCGGCACGGAGTTCCAGTTCGACTACGCGACCTCCGCGCCCGCCAACGCCAAGGACCAGTCCGGCTTCAGCACGACGATCGTGCGCAGCGACCACACCGCCGCCAACAACATCGGCGGCCTGAAGGGCGACTACAACCGCGTCTCGCTGAAGCTCCCGGCCTGGCAGACGCTGGCGCCCGGCGCCTCGGTGGAGCTGGACTTCGTCTACTACCTGCCGACGTCCACTCCGTCCAACTGGACGGTGACCTTCGGCGGCCAGTCGTACGCCCTGGCAGGGGACTTGGCACGCGGTACGACGGTGGTGGACCCGGGGACCGATCCCGGCCCGGGGCCGGACCCGAGCCCCACGCCGAGCCCGGGCGGGCCGTGCGCCGCGACGCCCGCCTGGAGCGCCTCTGCCGAGTACGGAGGCAGTACGACCGTCTCCCACAAGGCACACACCTGGAAGTCCAAGTGGTGGACGAAGGGAGAGGAGCCGGGTACTACCGGTGAGTGGGGCGTCTGGCAGGACCTCGGAGCCTGCTGACCCCAGTTGAACGCCCGGCGGCGGAGACCGGCCCTTCCCGCCGCCGGGTCCCTCTTGCTCCCTTCTGGGGTGCGGAAGGTGCGGACTTTCTCAGTTCTGAGGTGCGAATACGTCGTCCTGGGCCGCGTCCCGCGCCGTGAGCAGCGCACCCTGGAGCACCGCCCCGTCGCCCAGTTCCCCCGCCCGTACCTCCGTGCGCAGCGGTGACAGGGCGGCCAGCCGGTCGGCGACGCGCTCGGCGAGGGCGGCGCCGCCCGTGTGGCCGGTTTCGCCGCCCAGGAGGACGCAGCCCGGGTCGAGGACCGCGGTGACGGCCGCCGCGCCTACGGCAAGGTGCGTGGCCAGGGCGTCCAGGAAGGGCTCGCCGCGACGGCCCGCCGCCAGGGCCGCCCGTACACCGGCAGCGGCGGACGTGTCTCCGGGCGTCGCTATGCCGTGCCGGGCGGCGAGTCGGGCGATGGCCGCGCCACCCACCAGCGAATGGAAGCCACCGTCGCAGGCGGTCGCCGACGGCAGCCCCACGGTGCCGGGCACGGGCAGGAAGCCGATCTCGCCCGCGCCGCCCGACGCCCCGCGGCGCAGTTTGCCGTCGAGAACGAGCGCCGCGCCCACGCCGTGGCCGAGCCAGAGCAGCACGAAGGTGTCACGGTCGCGGGCCGCGCCGAGCCGCTGTTCCGCGACGGCGGCGAGGTTGGTCTCGTTCTCCACGAGCACCGTGGCGGGAAGACGTTCCTGCAGGGCGGCGACCAGTCTGCGGTGCCAGGCGGGCAGCCCTGTGGTCTGGCGGAGTTCGCCGGTGGCCGGGTCGATCAGGCCGGGCGCGCCGATCCCGAGGCTGTGCAGCCGCTGCGCCCCGGCCTCGCGGGCGGTGTGTTCCAGCAGTGCCACCGCCTGCTCCACGGCGGGCTCGGTTCCCGTCGTGTCGCCGTCGATCGGCAGGGTCGCCTCGGCGAGGGTCGTGCCGAGCAGGTCGGCGACGACGACGGAGACGCCCTGGGTACGTACGTCGAGCGCGGCGAGGTGCGCCCGGTCCGCGACGATCCCGTAGAGCCGGGCGTTGGGGCCGCGGCGCTGCGCCCCGGCCTCTCCGACCACGGTGATCAGCCCTGCTCCTTGCAGCCGTTCGACCAGGTCGGCGACGGAGGGACGGGAGAGTCCGGTCAGCGTTTTCAGCTGCCCTGCCGTCAACGGGCCCTCTTCCTGAAGCAGCTTCAGAGCGAACCGGTCGTTGATGGCCCGGGCGGTGCTCGGTGATGCGGGCATGCCGCGGATCCTCTCAGATCTATTTATCAGGCAGGGTTCCTGATAATTTACTCCGGCACGCTGGACGCACCGAGGGTCCGGGGACGATCCGGGGAGGACGCGACGCATGTCGGGCGAAGTCTTCAGTCAGGGGAAGTTGAGGCGGGCGCGCTACGCCGTGGCCGCCGTCTTCTGTGTGCACGGCGCGGTGACGGGCAGCTTCGCCACCCGCATCCCGTGGATCGCGGACCACGCCTCCGTCGGCGCGGGACAGCTCGGCCTCGCGCTGGCTTTCCCGGCGATCGGCGCGTCGGTGGCGATGCCGCTGGCCGGCGCGATCAGCCACCGTTTCGGCGCGCGGGGCGCGCTGCGGGGGCTGCTGGCACTGTGGACGCTCTCTCTCACGCTGCCCGCCCTGGCGACGAATCTGGGCACTCTGTGCGCCGCGCTCTTCGTGTACGGCGCCACCGCGGGCATGTCGGACGTCGCGATGAACGCCCTCGGCGTCGAGACCGAGAACCGGCTCGACAAGTCGATCATGTCCGGGCTGCACGGCATGTGGAGCGCGGGCGCACTGATCGGCTCGGCCGCGGGGACGCTTGCCGCACACCTCGGCAGCGATGCCCGCCTGCACCACGTGCTCGCCGCCGCCGCGCTCACCGTGCTCGGCCTGGCCGCATGCCAGGGCGTACTCGACCTGCGCAGCGCCCCTGACGCGCAGGCGCCCCCGCGGTTCGCGCTGCCGCCCAAGTCGGCGCTGGTGATCGGCGCGATCGGGTTCTGCGCGGTGTTCGCGGAGGGGGCGAGCCTGGACTGGTCGGCGGTGTACCTGCGGGACGTACTGGATACGTCGCCGGGCCTCGCCGCGGCGTCAACCACCGCCTTCGCGCTGACGATGGCCGTGGCGCGGCTCGCCGGGGACAAGGTGGTCGACCGCTTCGGTGCCGTGCGTACGGTCCGGGTGGGCGGGGTGGCGGCGACGGCCGGTGGCGTGCTGGTCGTGGTGGCGCCGCATCCGGCGGTCGCGATGGGCGGGTTCGCGCTGATCGGGCTAGGCGTCGCGGTCGTCGTCCCGCTGGCCTTCGCGGCGGCGGGCCGCAGCGGCCCGAACCCGAGCCAGGCGATCGCGGGCGTCGCGACCATTACGTACACCTCGGGCCTGATCGCCCCGTCGGCAATCGGCGCGGTCGCCGACGCTACGTCGCTGGTCGTGTCGTTCGGTCTGGTGACGACGCTGGCGTTCGGGCTGGTGGCGGGGGCGGGTGTGCT
>NZ_JAGGPB010000038.1 GCF_018614055.1 Streptomyces sp. ISL-98 | reverse complement strand
CGCCGTGCAGTGCTCGAACACCCGGGCCCGAAAGCACCTCGCTTGAAATCCTCTGCCCCGTAGACGGGGCAGAATCCCATCCGTGTCAGAGTGCGACTGGATGAGTGGTTGACGTTTCACGGCCTGCCCAACGGCTAAGGCTCCACGTCCTGACACCCGCAATGTCCTGGGGCGTTTGGTGCTTGGTGGCTGTCTCGATGTTGCACGAGCCGTTGGTGTCGGCGTTGCCGGACCATCCGCACGTCTTGTTCTTGCACACGAACACGGCCTGGCTCTCGCGGTTGCCTTCGGTGATGAAGCCGCAGGCGTGGCAGCGGCGCGAGGTGTTCGGGGCGGGGACCTTGACCAGGTGTCCGCCCCGGTCTGTCAGCTTGTATTCAAGCAGGGTGACCGTGCGGCCCCATGCCTCGCCGCTGATCGACCGGTTCAGTCCGCGCTTCTGCGCGACGTTCTTTCCTGGTTCCTCGATGGTTCCCTTGGCTGACTTGACCATGTTCGTGATCTTGAGTGCTTCCACCCCGACGACGCCGAACAGGTCGGCGATGCCGGTGGTGGTCTTGTGCTGCCAGTCGAGGGTGCGGCGCTTGGCTCTTGCCCGGTACCCGGCGATCAGGCGATTCGTGCGGCGAAGCCGGTTCGATGTCCTCTCGCCCGGCTTGCGGTGCTGTTTCTGTCGTTCGCGGGTGCGCTCCAGACGGCGCAGCCGTTCGGCTTCCTTCGGGCGAAGCCACTCGTCGTGGTCGCGGAACGATCCGTCGGAGAGGGCCAGGGGCTTGGTGATGCCGACATCGACGCCGACGCCGGGACCCGTGTGGGGCTTGGGCTCGTCGACGAGGGTTTCGGTGCGGAACACGATGTGCCAGCCGAGCGCGTCTTTGACCAGACGCGCGCCGGTCACCCGGCCCGCGGGGCTGCTCTTGGTGACGCCGGGGAGGCCTTTGGTCCAGCGGAAGCGGACCAGGCCGACCATCGGCACCCACACCTGGCCCCAACGCCGCGTCACTCGCGTGACGCGAAGGTCGCGGCCCTGCGGGATGTCGATGGAGGCGCGGGTGCGGAAGCGGGCTTTGAAGCTCGGGGCCTGGGCCCGGCCTTCCCAGCAGTTCACCCAGGCCCGCATATACGTCTTGAGTACCTGCTGCGCGGCCTGGGCGGGGAGCTTGGCGAGCCAGTCGACTTCCTTCCGGGCGCGGCGGATCTCCGCGTCCATCCGGGACAGCGACCGCTGACACTTCGGCGTCATCGCCCACAGATCATGGATCAGGTTCCACATCGCACGGGCGGCGTGGCCCTGATCCTCGACCTTCCACAACTGAACGGGGGTGAGGTCGAGCCTCGCCTTATGTCCACGCTGGCGCTTCAAGTCCCCACCCCCATCCGGCCGTTGGCCGTTGCGCTGAACATACTACCGTTGGTGCATGTCACCACGATGGGAAGCGGATCCCGATATCCGCCGGTCAGCGCACGTCGTCTATAACCTGCACGTGCACTTGGTGTTCGTCACGCAGTACCGGCACGGCGTATTCACGTCCGAGATGCTGACGCGCTGCGAGGAGATCATGCGCGACGTCTGCACGGACTTCGAGGCGGAGTTGAAAGAGTTCAACGGCGAACGCGACCACGTGCACCTGCTGGTGCACTACCCGCCGAAAGTCGCGCTCTCGAAGCTGGTCAACAGTCTGAAGGGCGTCAGCTCCCGGCGGCTGCGCTTCGAGTACACCGGGGAGGTGAACCGGGCCATCATGCACGGCCGGTTCTGGTCCCGCTCGTACTTCGCCGGCTCATGCGGCGGAGCCCCGATAACGATGGTCCGTCAATACATCGAGCAGCAGAAACACCCGTACTGACCCGAGAGTCAGAGCAACCCTGAGATGGCCCACACCCCCCCGCCTGAAGGCGGGGGCACTGGCCAAGATCAGAGGTAGTCATCCGGGCCGAAGCGTGGCTCGGAAGCTCCACGTCCAGGAGACTGGCCCACTCCCGAAGCCGCAATCCCGTTCCGTACAGGCCGTCAACGAAGGCGATGTCCCGGTCCTCGTTGAACCCGCTCCACCGGCCAGGCCGGTGGCCGTGGAAGTCATAGCCGCGCAAGCCGACGTCTCGCCACTGCTCCAGCGCAGATCGCAGCAGCCACTTCACCTGCCGCCGAGTCGAGCCGGGCGGCCGAAGGGGGTCACGCCGGGGCACACCGTACCCAAAGGGCTGCGACCGCTCCTTTCCGACCTGGATCGTCGCGACCGGATTAGCGATCCCAAAGCGCCTGTTGGCCCACCTGTAGAAAGTGTTCAGACCTGCGCGGTCGGTGTCGAAAGACGTGGCCCTGACGCGTTCCTCGTTGCGCCGGTCGGTGATCCGCCAGTCCTTGAAGGCGTTCATGTGCCGTACCGTGGCGCGATCCCACGCGACGTCGATCGCGTCCAAGAAGTCCAGCCAGACGATCAACGAGTACGCGTAACGACGCCAAGTGCCCGGCTCTGCGTCGGCCATGGCGCCTTCGCGGAAGAAGAGATTGATCCGCCAGTCCGGCCACCCCGACGGCGAGAGAATAACCGGAGTTCCATGGCTGACCCCGTTGATATCGCTCTGGCAGATATGTCCCCGAACCCGGCTATGTCAGGGTCATCCATGACAGGAGAGGGGACAGTCAGATCGTGGAAGTCGACAGTCCAGCGCCTCAGGTCGTTCACGTATCAGCTCCGAGCAGAACATGATCAATCCGACAGGTGCCGACAGCCTAGAGAACCGGTGGTTCCGTGGAACCTGGCGAGACGCTCGCCGAGGCCGCGGCACACGAGCTCGCCGAGGAAGCCAGCCTTGTGGCGGCTCCCGATGGCCTGCAGTTGCTGGGCACCCTCCTCGATCATGTGGGCGACGTCGTCCGGCTGACGGTGCCCGTCCTGGTCACCAGCTGGACCGGCATCCCGCAGCAGCGGGAGCAGACCATCGGAGCCTGGCGATTCTGGCCCCTGGGCGCGCTGCCTCAACCGCTGTTCGTGCCCAGCAGCCAGTGGCTGACGGCCTGGAACGCCAACCTCCCGCTCGATCATCCACCCGCCACGTTCCAGCGCTACAGCAATCCCGAGCGTGCCTAGTTACGGCGAACGCACCTGCTGACGTGCACTTTGGCCCGGCCCCCACCACAGGCCGGACAGCTCTGGGCGCTTCCCAGAGGAAGGCTCCACCCCCGTGACCCCACCCCGTCTTTCGCCCCGGCCGTCCCTTCTCGGTATCTTCGGCCACCCGGACGACGAATCGCTCCTGGCCGGCGGCGTCCTCGCGCAGCACGCCGCCTCGGGCGCCGCCACCGCCGTCGTTACCGCCACCTGGGCCCCAGACAGCCACCGGGCCGTCGAGCTGGCCGACGCCCTGAAGGTCCTGGGAGCCGAGCGTCCGCGGATGCTCGGGTTCGCCGACGCCCGCATCCCCGACTCCGCTCCCGGCCAACCCCGGCTGTGCGATGCGCCGCTCGACGAGGTGGTGGAGCTGCTCGTCGGGCACATCCGCACGGCACGGCCGGACGTCGTCGTCACACACGACGCGTACGGCCAGCTGACGGGCCATCCCGATCACGTCCGCATCCATCAGGTGACCGTGCTCGCGTTCCACGCCGCGGGCCTCGAACACCGCTACCCGCAGGCGGGAGCGCCGTGGCAGCCTCGGGCCCTGTATGCGGCCACACATCCGCATTCGGGCATCGGTGAGCTGAGCCCACTCCTGACGCGGGTCGGCAAGAAGGTGCTGAGCGTGCCGGACGAGTTCGTCACCGCGACGGTCGACGTGAGTGCCTGGTGCGACCACAAGTGGCGCGCCATCCTCGCGCACCAGAGCGAAGCCGCCCGCGAACGCCCCCTGCCCGGCCTCCTCGCCCGCCTGCCGGAAGAAACCCGCCGCAAGATCATCCAGACCGAGCACTTCACACGGCTCACGCCCGGGCCCGTCCCGGACGATCCGCATCGGCTCACGACCTGACGCCACCCGCCCACCACTGGTTACTCCCGGCGTTGCTTCCGGTCAAACCCAGTCAGCCATAGGAGGCGCCGGCTTACTGGGGCGGGCGCCTCTCCTGGACTGTGCTCGGGGCTCAACGGGGTCCTACGGATGGGCGGGTAGCCAACTGGTCGTCGCGGCACTGTGCCCCCCGGTAAGTGGCCGACGTACTCGTCAGTTTGTGTGTGCTGGGCCTGAACTGGGGCTATCCGGTACCCCCCTCGCCCCAGTCCTCCTTCAGTCGGCGGCGCCCGACCTGATCGGCACCAGCACGCCGCACCCGTTCGTGACCGTCGCCGGCAGGCCACCGAGGTCGCGCGGAAGGCGCCGCTCCTACGAGGATGACCTCGCGGCCTCTGCGTTCAGCGACATCACCGAACATCAATTTCCGGTATCCCGCCCGCCGGAGGACGTCATCCGCTACCTGCGCACCACCAGCTTCGCGCGGCCCGGCCTCTTCACTGGCCGCCACGACGAGTTCGAGGCACCACGCGGGCTGCTCGATGCACACGCCCACGGCGGCGTACTCCGGGGGACGCGGTGTTCACGGTGCTGCTCGCCTGCCGACGGCGGCCGCTCGCGCGCTGCCGATCTGCGGGGCAGCGATGCTCTGTTGCGCAGACCGCGGCGCGAGGTCAACTCTAGGCGGGCACGCTCCGCCTGGTGGGATCGCCGCTGTTCATCCCGCCGTCGACGCCGCCCGGCCGACGTCGACGATCCGCGCAGATTCCGTGTCACGGGCGGCAGAATGCAGCTCACGCCAAATAGGCTCGGCTTCGAACACACCGGAAGTATCTCCCTGCGTCGCTGACGAGGCGGTTCGCCGCGCGGCAGAATGCTGCGCGGCGACTGACTCGCAAGGTGGTGCCGGATCGCGGGAAAGGACATTGCGATGCCCCCTGGAGAGTCGAAAGACTCAGGAGCACCTGCGGTTCACGACTCCCCGGAGGGGACTGTCTCCGCTGGCGGGGGCATGACCTCGTTCGACGACATCTACAACCAGCCGGATCCGCGCGCGTACTTCCGAGCACTGGGTCCCTGGGAGTACCAGAGTCCACACCATGCGCAGGGCGTCTTCCGTCGCATGCTCACCTTTTGCGAATCCTCACAGGACTCCGAAGGTCCGGCAACGGTGCTGGACATCTGCTGCTCGTACGGCATCAACGCCGCCCTGCTCAACCACGACCTCGCCTTCGACGACCTCTACGCCCACTACACATCCGCGCAGGCCACCGCCCTGTCCACCGCCGAGCTGATCCAGTGGGACCGGGAGTTTTACGCGGCCCACCGCCGCCCGGACCCGGTCCGCGTCATCGGGCTCGACGCCGCTCCCCACGCCGTCTCCTACGCACGCGCCGTCGGCCTGCTGGACGAGGCGTTTGCCGAGAATCTGGAAACCGCGCCCGCCAGCACGGCTCTGCTCCACGCCGCCCGCCGCACCCGCCTGATCACCGTCACCGGCGGATCCAGCTTCCTCTCCCCGCGCACCTTCCAGCCCCTCCTGGACAGCATCCCCGGCCCGGTTTGGGTCGCCGCGTTCGTGCTGCGCACCGGCTCTTACCAGCCCATCGCCGACTGCCTCAAGCTGTACGGGCTCGTCACCGAGAAGGCGGCCGACCGCACCTTCCCCCAGCGCCGCTTCACCAGCGCACAGGAGCAGCAGTACGCAATCCAGGCGGTCACCGCGGCTGGCGAAGACCCGCGCGGCAAAGAGACAGACGGCTACTTCCACACCGCGCTGTTCCTGTCACGTCCCGCAGCGGACGCGGCGCGAACACCGCTGGCCGACCTACTGCAGTCGATCTGACAACAACCAGCTCCCGGCGGGGTGAGGAAGTCACCCGCTCCGCCGGCCGACGCCGGGGCCACCTGGGTAGGCCGCAACGACTGGCATGCCGAGCAGAACATCGAGCTGATGGGACCGGTCTTCGCTGACACCACCGCCCAGGGCCGGGCCGGGGACGGCCTCGGGCAGGGCGCCTTCACCGTCGACTGGCCGGCCCGCACGGTCACCTGCCCCCGCGGTCGGCGCAGCGTCAGCTGGTCCGCACAGCGTAAACCCACCGGCACCGAGATCATCCGGGTCCTCTTCGCCAAGAGGGACTGCGACGCCTGCCCGGTACGCGCCCGGTGCACCAGCGCCACCAACCACCAGTACGGCCGAAGCCTCACCCTGCTGACCCAACCCCAGCAGCAAGCTCTCGACCAGCGTCGGCGCGAACAGGGAACCGCTGAGTGGAGGGCCGCCTACGGGCACACGCGCCGGAGTCGAAGGCGCCGTCTCCCAAGCCGTCCGGGCGACACGGACACCGACCACGCCCTACCGTGGGCTGCACAAGACCCGCCTCGGTCATGTCCTGATCGCCGCCGGACTCAACTTCCGTCGCCTCGATGCCTGGTGGACCGAAACTCCCATCGGCACCACCCACATCAGCCGCTTCGCCCGCCTCGGACTCAGACTGGCCGCCTGACCGAATCCGCCAACAAAGTCGTGAAGTCCCGGGCTTGCTGCTCGGGTCATCGCTGGCGGTGATGGGTCCCGGCTGCGTCCAGCCCTACGCGATGAGCGTGAGGGCAGGGCCCTGTGACTCGACCCCCGCGGACCACGTCGACCATCCGCGTTGGCTGATGTGGTGGGATGCGTTCAGATCCGCGTGCTCAACGAAGCCGCAGGATCTGCAGGTGAAGGTGGCTTGGTCGGGCCGGTTCTTCCGGTCGGTGTGGAGTTCGCCCAGGCGTACTCGGGTCCGTCGGACACCGCGGCGCTGACGTACGTCGAGCAGCGGGCGGACGTCTGCGTGTCGCAGTCGTTGCAGGAAGGACTCGCCGTCGAGCCATAGACGCCGATTGTCACCATTCTGAGCACAGGTAATCACCCATCTGCCTGCTACTCGTGCCGGTTCGACCGGCACGAGTAGCAGGGGCGGCGAGGTCGCATTACGCGACGGCGGTTCCCTCAAGCTCGACCATCTGGCCGGGGATCGCCAGTCGCATCACGCCGAGCATCGTGGTGGTCGGCGCCACCTCGGCGGCGCCCAACCGGCCCGCCAGCACGCCGTAGTGCTGGAAAAGCAGATCGACGTCGGTCGTGTAGACGTTGAGCCGGACGAGGTTCGCGAGAGACATGCCGGCCTCGCCGAGCACGGCCTCCAGGTTGTCGATGCTCAGCGTCAACTGCGCCGCCATGTCACCGTCATGCTGGGGCTTGCCGTCGCCGCTCATCGCGGTCTGCCCCGAGATGTACAGGGTCCGTGTGTGCCCGGAGACGACCTCACCCTGGTTGAATCCCATCTCCACCGACCACGTCACCGGGTTGACCGCCGTTCGTTCCACTGCCACATCAGCTCCATTTGATTCATCGGGAAGTACGTACGTCCATCGGCTCGGTAGCCGCCGGCTTTGACGTCGCGTCAACGAGCCTCCCAACAAATCACGACACCCTCAGTCATGTATTCCGTTAAAGTTCTCGTATGCGTGCCGACCGGTTGGTCTCACTGGTGCTACTGCTGCGCCAGCGCGGTCGGCTGACAGCGGACACGCTGGCCCGCGAGCTGGAGGTATCCACCCGCACCGTGCTGCGCGACATCGAGGCGCTGTCCGCGGCCGGCGTCCCGGTCTACGCCGAACGCGGCAGGCACGGCGGTTTCGCGCTCTCCCCCGGTTTCCGGACCGAGCTCACCGGACTGAACCACGACGAGGCCCTCGCCTTGCTGACCGCCGGATCGGGGCGCGGCGAGCAGGTATTCGGCCTCGGCTCGGCGCTCGCTTCGGCCATGCGGAAGGTGGTCGACGCACTGCCCGAAAGCCACCGGGCCTCCGCGAGCGACGCGGCCCAGCGATTTCTCGTCGACCCGGAGACCGACCTGCTCTCACGCCGGCTCGGCACTCAGGAGGTACCCAACACCACAATGATCGAGGTCAGGCGCGCGGTGCTCGCCGGACACAAGCTGCGCATCCACTACGCGGCCACAGGCCAGACACCACAGTGGCGCACGGTGGACCCGATCGGCCTGGTCACCGTACGCGACCGGGTCTACTTGCTGGCCACGAGATCTGGCGCGGACCGCACCTACCGGCTGTCGCGGGTGTTGGCCGCCGAGGAACTCCCCGAAACGGCACAGCGACCAAACCGGGTCGACCTGGACCGGATCTGGCGGGAACGCTCCGCGCAGTTTCTCTCCGGCGGCGACCACATCACCGTGCTGGTACGGGTGAACCCGGCGCGGCGGGAGGACCTGCTGGACACCGCGCTGGCCGTCCGCGCAGAAGAACCCGACGCAGACGGCTGGCTGCGACTGGAGGTGACCTTCCAAGATTCACGACACGCCGAATGGGCGCTGTGGCAGCTCGGCACGGACGCGGAAGCCCTATCCCCGCAGTCGTTGCGCACCTCCCTACGCAACCGCGCCGCCGCGATTGCCACCCGCTACGGACACTCATCCTGAGAGTGAGAAGCCAACTCATTTGGCCAACTGATCATTTCGGAATGAGTTGGGTGCAGGGGCTTGGCGGTTGAGGTTGCCGACGGCAAGTTCTGCGGGTGTCGGATGATCTTGTGCCTGATGAGCTGTAGGAACGTGTCGCTCCGCTGCTGCCGCCCCGTCTACCGCGGCGCCGGCGATACTGGGGCGGTTGCCGGTGGGCGATCGGGCTGCCCTGCGGGACTGGACTGAAGCAGGCGTCTGGCCCGCCTGCACGCGGTCCTTCTGACGGAGCTGCGGCGGGCCAGCCTTGCGGACCTGGACGACGCGGCGGTCGACGGCTCACACGTGAGGGCCTTGAAAGGGAGGCTCACACCGGACCTTCGCCGGTTGACCGCGCCCGCCCAACCGCCGGCTTCTACGTGCAGGGGGCATCACACCGAAGATCGCCCGCAAAGCCACAGCACACGGCTCCGGCCTGGAAAAGACCCGCTGGGTCGTCGAGCGGACCTTCGCCTGGCTCCACCAGTTCAAGCGACTGCGGATCCGCTACGACATACGAGCCGACCTCCACCTGGGGCTCCTCCAACTCGCCTGCAGCATCATCTGCTTGCGACGCCCTCCGCACCTCATTCTGAAACGATCAGTAAGCAGGCCTGCCCGGCACCCGCCCCGCGGAGGCGCCCGATCGCCTGAAGGAATGCCACGGAACTGAGACCACAACCACCCGGACAGGGGCGTGAGACTCCCTCAATGCTGCTGGTCAAGGTGATGCCCTATGCCGCAGAGCCGGTATCACCGAAATTGACACGACGTTGGGGCGAGAGGCACCCGCCCTGCGTGGGCTGGGGCACGTGGGCATTGGCGGGTAGGGGCGAGCCGGTGCCTCGGGCGAGGCAGCCGGCCGTGCGCGAGGTTCTCCAGGACCAGGATGTCGCCCGGTACGTGGACGGGAGCAGGTCGGCGAGTCGACCGGCCCGCGTACCGACCCGCGCGGTACTTGCTCGCCAAGCAGCGGATTGCGAGGAGCCGGGAAGAGAAGACCTACTCCGGGACCCTCGATCCCCCGGCGCGAAAAACCTGCGTGCCAAGCTCGCGCCCCATCATGATCAACATCACATCTTGTGACGGACATGTCACAGGCGTGGGTAAGTCTTGGGGTGTTACACGTTTACGTGCAAGGGGGAGCAAAGTGTTGCATTCGTCACCTTCGGGGGGCGGGCTGCTGGAGTTCCGGGTGCTCGGGCCGCTCGAGATCCGGCTGGATGGACAGTTGTGGGAGTTGTCAGCGCCGCGGCTGCGGACCGTCCTCGGCGCCCTGTTGTTGCGAGCCGGCGAAGTGGTCCCTGTCCAGCATCTTGTCGATTGCACGTGGGAAGACCTGCCGACCGATCCCGCCAATCAGATCGCCGCCTGCGTCTCCAAGCTGCGTCGTACGTTGAGGCAAGTCGGCGCCGGGCGGGATCTGCTTGTCACCCAACGCCCCGGCTACCGTTTCGTTACGGAGGGCGTTCACCTCGATACTCTCCAGTTTCGTGGGCTTCGGGAAGAAGCGCGCAGGCACACCGAGGCGAACGACTCCGAACGGGCTTTGTCGCGGCTCAAGGCGGCACTGTCATTGTGGCGTGGGCCCGTTCTGTCCGGCATCACATCCCAGGCGTGGCAGCCCGAGGTCCGCCGCTGGGAAGAGGAGTACATTGCCACTCGCGAGGCCTGCGCGGACATCCAGCTCGGCCTGGGCCTGTACGAGGACCTCATCACCGAGCTCTCGGCATTTGCCCAACAGTACCCGCTGCTGGAGCGCCCACGAGCCCAACTCATGTTGGCTCTCTTTCGGTCCGGCCGCCAGGCCGACGCGCTCCAGCTCTACCGTGACACCGCCGACCTGCTACGGGAGGAACTCGCAGTGGCACCGGGTGAGGAGCTGCGGAGGATGCACGAGCGCTTGCTGAGTGGCGCCGACTCCGCTGCCGACCCCGCCCACGAGACACCTCGGCACCGCACTTCACGCGCCGAGCCCAATGCACGTAGTACCCCTCCAAACGCTCCATGCCAATTGCCAGGGGACCTCGCGGAGTTCGTCGGCCGTGAGGATGAGATCCGCACGATGCGCGCCGTACTCGTTCCTGGTACAGCCACCGTGCCGGTGGCGATGATCGTGGGCCCCGGCGGTACGGGCAAGACGGCCCTCGCCGTCCATGTGGCCCACCAGCTGAGGCCTGTGTTCAGCGATGGCCAGCTGTACGTCAACCTCCGTGGAATGGACCGTCATCCGGTCGCTGCCGAGGAAGTACTTGCCCGGTTTCTGCGGGACCTCGGCCTGTCGGGGGCATCCATACCCGGTTCATTGGACGAACGCGCCGCGCTGTTTCGGAACTTGCTCGCCGACCGGCGCATGCTCCTCGTCCTGGATAACGCAGGAGACGCCAGCCAGGTCAGGCCCTTGCTGCCTGGTACGGGAAGCTGCGGTGTGCTCGTCACGAGTCGTACGCGGCTGACCACCGTTCCCAACGCTCAGGTGCTGGAGCTGGGAGTCTTCGGGCAACAGCAGGCCTACTCCCTGCTCAACCGGCTGGTCGGCGAGCAGCGGCTGTCTGCGGAGTCTGCTGTGGCCGCCCAATTGATCGAGTTTTGCGGCCGGTTGCCTCTGGCGGTGCGCATCGTGGGAGCCAAGCTGGCGTCCAGGCCTCACTGGACGCTCCAGAAGGCGGCGTCCCGTCTGGCCGACGAGCGGTGCCGACTGGATGAACTTGCCCACGAGAGCCTGGAGGTGCGTAGCAGTCTGGAGCTGTCGCACCAGGGGCTGAGTCCGGCGGCACGTAAGCTGCTTCGCCGGCTGTCCCTCCTCGTGACCCCGGACTTCCCGGACTGGATCTGCGCCCCGCTTATGGATACGTCCCTACGCGACGCCGAAGACCTTCTGGAGCAGCTGCTGGATGCTCGTCTGGTAGATGTAACCAGCCCGGCAGGGATCACACAGCCCCGTTACCGCATGCATGACCTCGTGAGGCTCTTTGCTCTGGAGCTAATGACCGAGGCCGAACCACGGACGGAACAGGCGGCGGCTCTCGACCGAGCCGCGGCGACCACACTGGCGCTGGCCGACCTTGCTCACCGTGCCGTGTGCGGAGGGGACTTCACCGTAGTACACAGCTTGGCTCACCGGCCCCCAGTATCCGCCGACGTGGTCGAAAGGATGGCCGCCGACCCACTGGGCTGGTACGAGTCCGACCGAGGGACCATCACCTCGCTGTGCCTGCAGGCGGCAGAGCGAGGGGCGGACGAGATTGCATGGGATCTTGCCGCCACCTCTCGATGCCTGTTCAGCGTCCGCTTTCACTTCGATGACTGGCGGCTCACCCACGAGCGCGCGCTCGAAGCGGTACGCCGACAGGGAAACCAGAGGGGCGAGGCGGCAGAGCCCGCCGTGCGCAACGTCGATGACCAGGGCCGGGAAACAATGCCGGAACCGCGAGAAAATGCCAGCTTCCTGAGACTGAGCCGCTGTGCCATCGGCCTGAGACAGCGGAAGAACCGCTGGTAGCGCGCACGACCTGTGCCACGTGTCCCGTCGCAAATGATCTGGCCCGAGGGCAGGGCTGTGTTCTGCGGCGACCAGAAGAATTGAGACGCTGCGCCGCTGGAAATCTCAGCCGATCTGGCCCCGGAGGCCAGGATGTCCGGTGCTGTCTCAGTTGATCTGGTCCGGCTCCACTGTTTCGAACTGATACCACGCCTGGGTGGTCAGCCACGACTGGTAGTCCTTGAAGATCGTGGAGAGGCTGGCGGGCTGTTCGCGTTGGTCGAAGTACTCGCGCAGAAGCCGGTAGAGGGTGGCGATGGCCTCGGCATCGGCTTGCGGGGTAAGTGGGTGGATCCAGCCGCTGGGGGTGAGGTGGCGGACGATGAACCGCCCCGGGCCAGGTGAGATCGTGGCCGCGATCGAGGTGGACGACGAGCCATTCCTGGAAGCCGGTGAGCATGTTCCAGGAAGTCCCAGCGTCCAAGCCGAGGATGAAGGCGGAGTTCGTGGCGACGTCGAGGCCGTGCCGGACAGGATCTTCCTGAAGGGCGGCCAGGAGCGCCCGATAGTGCTTGAACACGTTGCTCTGGAAAGTCTGGGTGTGATGCAAGGATCAACAGACCGTGGTCGAGGAGCCCCTCGGCGGCGCATCGATTTTGTCGTGCCCGCAGCTTGATCACCCGCGGGCGTGCTGATCCCGCAGAGAGCAGGCGACGATGGATAACGGCTTCGAACTCCGGGGAACTCATGAAAAAGGAGAAGGTGTTTTCGCCACCCGGCCTTTCCAGATCGATGAGACGGTGATGGTTGGTGTCATCGACCGTGAACTGGACCGCAATCACTCCCACGCCTCCCAGGTCAGTGCGGAACGTTTCGTGTTGCTTGGCGGGCTCGTCTCGAAGGTGAACCACTCGTGTGAACCGAACTGCGGGATCCGCCTCAATGCCAGTGGTGCTCACGACTACGTCGCCCGTGCACCCATCGCCGTAGGCGACGAGATCACTTTTGACTATGCGATGCGGAACTACTCGGTCGACTACTTCGCCGCCCGCTGCCGGTGCGGCTCGCGCCGCTGCCGTGGCCGTATCACCGGCTGGCGGGATCTACCGGCCGAACGCAAAGCGGACTACCACGGCTTTGTCGCCCCTTACCTCATCGAGATCGACCAGGCCCTGGCCGCCCGCCGAGACAGCCGCGGGTAACCCGCCCGGTCGTGCGGCGTGAGACCTGCATGACCACGATGACGCTGCGGCCCGTGTCAGCCATCGGCCTCACCGGGGACTGCTGCCAGACGGTTACTCAGAGCTACTCGCCACCTGGCCGTAGCTATACGGAACAGGGCCGACGAGGACGACCGGAGGGAGTAGACCGGGAGCCGGTGGCGCTCGGCCTACCGCTGTCAATGTCCGAAGTCGCCTGCACAGATGACCGAACTCGACTGCACTGGCGTGATGCGGTGAAGTCGTCTCCGGTTGGGGTACACCTGTGGCGGACGTTCGCGGAACTCTTTCAGCAGGAGGGGCAGGCGCGGTGGGCGCTGGATGAGGTAGGTCTGCCGGCGGCCCATCGGTTCCTCGCGGGAAACGATCTTCCTTAGCGCGGGATCCGCAGCATGCTCTCCAAGCCCGCTGGTCGGCGACTTCCGCCCGTGCCCCATGACAGCTCGTCTCAGACAATCTGGCGGACCAGATCGTCTGAGACGACGAGCGAATCGGACCCGCCCAACTGAGACAAGGACCAGATCGGCAGAGACGGGACACCACGGGCAGCGAGACCCTACACAACGAACCCAGCCGCTGTGTCATCGAATCGAGTCGACTCGGAAGCGCCATCGGTAGCCTGGGGCATCTAGTACGAGCACCGGGAGCATCGGCTGGAGGTACGAGTGAACGGGTAGCCTGATGTCGTGACAGATGGCCTCGAAGTGGCACTCCAGAAGCGCGCTGATCTCGATCAGTACGGCTCGAACAAGCGGCTGCTGTTTACGCTGCAACTGATGTTCGACATCGAGGACATCAGCACGGTCGCCGCCACGTCGCTGACAGACCATCCCAACGACAAGTCGTGCGATCTGCTCTACATCGACCGCGGCGCTGGCCGTGTTGTCCTCGCCCAGGGGTACGAGTCCGAGAACACCGCGAAGCTCCAGGCGCCCGCGAGGAAGGCCGCCACCCTCCATCAGGCGGTCAACTGGCTGTTCAACAAGAGCGAGCCCGACGGGGTACCGGATGCCCTGCGGGTCGCCTGGCGCGAACTTCACGATGCGCTCACAGAGGACGCCATCGGAGATGTCGCGATCTGGTACGTCCACAACCTCCCGGAATCGCAGCAGGTCACTGGAGAGCTCCGAGCGGCTCGCGACGCCGCATATGCCCAGTTGAACTACGGTTACCCGGACAGCGAGATCGAGGTTTCCTGGGAAGAGCTGGGCCGCGCGAGGCTGTCCGAGCGCTACGAAAACTCGCAGACCCCGATCCTCGTGGCGGATAAGTTCACGATCGAGGTCCCGGGGGCATTCGAGGAACGCGGCGACAAGTGGACGGCCCTGTGCACGAGCGTGCCAGTGGGCTGGCTTCATGAACAGTTCGCGCAGCACGGTGCTGGCCTGTTCTCCCCAAACGTCCGCGACTACCTGGGAAGCCGCAGGTCCCAGAGCAACATCAACAACGGCATCCAGGAAACGGTACGCAACGAGCCGACGAACCTGTGGGCCTACAACAACGGCATCACCGCTCTGGTGCACGACTTCAGCTTCTCCGACGGAACCGTTGAGATCACGGGGCTGGGCATCGTCAACGGCGCCCAGACGACCGGAGCGATCGGCTCGGTCCCGGTCAGGAGGACAGGCCAGAAGAGTCACGTCCTCACCCGGTTCATCCGCTGCAACGACCCTGAGACCGTCAGGAGCATCGTTCGCTTCAACAACCGGCAGAACCCCACGCAAGCATCGGACTTCCGCAGCAACGACAGCGTGCAGAGGCGGCTTGTCCGCGAGTTCGAGGAGTTGGGGGTCGTCGGCTACAGGGGCGGCCGGCGCGGCGGCGTCGAGGATGTCATCCGGCGCCCGGGAGAAAACCATCTCTCCGCCGAGGTCGCGGCGCAGGCCCTTGCTGCCTTCCATGGGGAATCTGGGCTGGCTTACCACGAGAAGAGCAAGATCTGGGAGCAGGACGCCAAGTACAGCGGGGTCTTCCCCGAACGCGTCAGCGCCGTGCACATCGTGTTCGTCGCCAGTCTGCTGCGCGCTATCGAGCTGGAGAAGACGAGGCTCGGCCGCATCGCGGCAGAGGCACGGACCGAGGACGAGAGCGAGCTGTTCGAGTGGTTCGGCCTGCGAGGGTCGATCATGCTCGCCGCGGAGGCCATCGGAGCCGCAAGGGAGACCCTCGTCGGAGAGGCCGTCAGCGACGCTTACGTCTTGAGGTTCAAGAAGAACCTCACCATGTCGGGGGCAGCCAAGGTGTGGGAACCCATCGTGGAGTCGCTGCTTGCCTTCGCTCCGGGCCAACTGCGGGACCCACTGGTGACATCGACACTGCGCAACCGGTCGGCGGTCGATAGGGCGCTGCGCAACTTCCGTTCGCAGGTGGTAGCGGCGCGTAAGCCCAACCGAATGACGTACGAGGTCTTCCAGGACCAGGTGGTATCTCGGTAGAGGAGGCGGCGCCTACCAGCACCCCCAGCACGTCACCTCACACGACTAGGTTCCCTGGCACGCAAGCCAAGGCGAACAGGTTCCCTGTCAAACGCCCGATTGGAATGCAGCGGACAACTGCGATTCCGTCCTTCTTGCGCCTGCGGATTCTGCTTCTGTCCGCCGTACCGGTGAACCGCCCACTACGAGGCCCCGGCTTGCGCCGCCCGCCAGGATGCGCCGAGTTCAGCGAGCCGTCGGCGCAGCACATCACGCTGCTCCTCCAGGTCCTGGGAGGCCGGAGAGAGGAGGTAGACCGTCCCCTGGTGGCGTCGGAAACCGAGCCCCTCCCAGCCGCGAGTGATCTTGGCCGTCACGCGCTCCCACTCGGCTTGATCACGCAGACGCTCGCCGGTGAGGTCGGTGACGCCCGGCGAGCACGCGATGGCCCGGCATCCAGGCATCAGCCGGAGGATCGCCTCCAGTGCGAGGACCGCGCCGAGCCCGTGCCCGCGCCAGTTTTCGTCCAGGGTCACGCGATCCATGACGAGCAGACCGGTCCCCACGTACTCCAGCTCCTCGTTGGCGGACTCGTTGAAGTTTCCGGTGTCCGGGTCAAGGACGGCCTGGGCGATCTCGTAAAGCCCTTCTGTCTCCTCCTCCAGCGCCCAGAAGGCATTCTGGCCACGATCAACGTGAACACGAAAGAAGGTCATACTCCCCACCTCAATGCCGTCCCGCGCGTACGCCGGGCAGAAATGGGTGGCGCACGCGCCGGGCGCGGCAGGGCACCGGGAGTCGTCATGCACGCCATGACCGTGGAGAACAGCCACGTCCCAACGCTCAAGAGCATCCGCATGAGGGGTGTCGAGCAGCGCATCCGCATAGCTGATGCGCAGATGGAGCTCGGACGGGTCGCCTGGCGGTCGGAGGGCCTCAGTCACTGCGGCAGCCTAGCCATGCTCGCGATCGAGGAGTTCCTCCGCCATGAGGCTCACGTACGCCTCACGCCTCGCAGATCCGCGGCGGTGGAGTGCCAGCCCGTTGCCGGGCGTCGGCCAGCGTGTCCGTTCCCACGGTTGGCCGTTCTGCCGCCGGTATACGCAGTAGGCCCCCGGGGATCCGGGGGCCTACTGGTCGAGAGGTGATCGTGGGTTAGCTGGTCTCGCCGTTGTCGTCCTGGGCGGTCACGGCCGACTTGCGGCGGCGGGCGGCGATGAGGGCGCCACTGCCGGTGGCGACGAGGAGTCCGCCACCGCCGAGGAGCCACGGGGTGGCGTCGGCTCCGGTGTGGGCGAGGGAGCCGTCCGGGGTCTTCGGCGTTGCTTCCTCGGTCGCGGCTGCCGCCGGGAGCGAGGAGTCAGCACTCGGCGTGGCGGAGCCGGTAGGGGCGGGGGACGTACCGTCGGAGGAATTGTGGGTCGGCTTGTCCTCGGGCTTAGAGGGGGTGGAGGTGGGCTTGTCCGTGGGCTTGTCGGACGGGTCGGGCTTCGGGGTGGTGGCGGTCTTGGCGTTGGTGACGGTCACGGTGACCGGGGCGCCGGGGCCGGCGGTGAAGCTCTTGGCGGGCTTGTAGAGGTCGTAGCCCTCCGGGGCCTTCATCTGCTTGACCCAGAATTCGGTCTTCCGGCTCGTCACGGGCAGCTCTCCGGTGGCTGTGCCCTGTGACCCGGTGGTGAGGGTGAGCAGGGTCTCGCTGCCCGTTCCGATGTTCACGGTCGAGCCCGGCAGCAGCTTTCCGGTCTTGTCGTCCTTGGCCTGGAGGAGGACCTTGGCGGCCTTGAACGGGTCGGTGATCGTCAGCCGTGTGGTCGCGCCTGGGGTGACGATGACGTCCTGGTCGGCGACGACCTCGTGGAGCGGGCTGCCGGAGGACGTTTCCTTCAGCCGGTACACGCCGGGAGCGAGGTCGGGGAAGGTCAGTTTGCCCTGCGCGTCGGTCTTCCCGCGTCCGGACTCCTGGCCGGTGGAGTCGAGCAGGAGGAACGCGGCGCCGGGGAGGGCGTCCCCGGCCGCGTCCTTCTTGGTGATCGCGATGCTGCCCGCATCCGGGGCCGGTGTCTCGGCGGGAGCAGCGGAGGCCGGGGGCGTCGGCTCGGACGGTTGGGCGGTCGCGGTCGGTGCCCAGGTGAGGGTGCCGGTCACCGCGGCGGCGACGGCAGCGGATCGGACGGCGCCACGGACGAAACGAGCATGCACGAGAAGAGGGGCTCCTTGATCAGGTGGTGGGGAGGTCATCGGGTCCGGCCAGAGACCGGGGCCGCAGGCGGCAGGGCGGGTGAGTAGCTGGGCGGCTGCTTGGTTGGCGCCGTGGTGGCGACATAGAGGTGGCGGCGGGTATGGAAGGGGACGTCCTGGACGGTGCGGTGCAGCGGCTCGGTGGAGATCAGCGAGACGGTGAAGGCCGAAGTGCGGTGGGCGTCCCGAACGAGAAGTGCGCATTCCAGTGCGGTTCGCTCGGGTATCCGCCCCAGGCTCGCCAGGCCGGTCCGCTGGAGCCGCTGATGGCGTACCGGTGCCGCACGCCGCCGAGCCCTTCCGGCGCGAGGAAGGTCTGCGTGCCATCGGTCTTGACGTCGTGGCTCCAGCCACGGGCGAACAGCGGCGCGTACGCCTCGTGCGGCGCCGTTGCGTCCTCGAACAGCCGGTCCTGGTCGCTGTACCGGTCTTCCAGGTAGAGGTCGAGCAGTTCGACGTGGACGTCGTGCAGCAGCTCGATGGGGGTGGTGGCGTCGAACGTGATCTGCCAGGCCGTCGGCCCGAACGGGACACGGTTCGCGCCGATGGTCCACGTCCCCTTGCCCCGCGTTTCGGGTTCGGGGACGAAGCGGGTCCACAGCCGAAGGCAAGGGCTGGTGGCGTAGGCCGTCCCCTCGTCGGGCTGGTGCAGTGACCAGTCCTCGTCAAAGGGGAAGGGCCATGCCGTACGGAGGTCCACCGGGCCGGGGCCGGCGAGATGGCGAGGGAGGACCTTCACGGTCTGGGCGGGGTTGAGGTCGTTGAAGGGGTCGGGAGACACGAGGGGGGCTCCTGCCGGGAAGCCCGCGCGGATGGGTTCGGACTGAGGTTCAGCGGGCGCGGGCACCACTGCGGGCGACCGGCGGGGCGGGAGACTTGCGGGCGGTCCGGCCCGCAGCGCGGCTCGGCGGGGACGCGGTCCACGCACCGGGGAACCAGACGGCGGTGTACTGCTCGATGGCATCGCGCAGCCCGGTCGTGACGGCGCCCTCCCACGGTGGCTCGCCGGGGCGGTGGTACGTGTCGAACGTGCCGTACTGCTTGGTGTTCGCGGAGGTGCGGTGGGCCTCGTCGCGGCGGTGGAAGGTGCCGTGGTCCACGAAGCTGAGTGCCACAGCGTCTAGCTCGCCCCGGTCCGCGTGGACGACCGCCAGGCGCAGGCCGCCGTAGGTGTCCGCGTAGATGGTTCCGGTGAAGGTGATCCGGAGCCGCAGCGGTGCGCCCGGGATGGGGATGGCGTAGTAGGTGTTGCCCACGACGGTGCTGTCGTGGAAGGGGAGGCACAGTTCGGCGAAGAACTCAGGGGCCTGCAGGGACAAGAAGTGTCTCCGGTCGAGGTCGAGCTGGTGTTATCGGCGCGGGCCGGGCAGGGCCGGGCGGCTGGTGGTGCTCCAGCGCGGGACGCTGGGAGCGGGGAGCGCGGCCGGGCGGCGGGATGCGACGGCCCGTTGGACGTCGAGCGGGGTGGGGGCCGGCGGTTGCGGCGGGAGGATGGGGGTGAGCTGGGCCATGCCCTTGATGTAGCTGTAGGTGTCCTGTTGCCACCGGGGCAGCGGGGCCGGGTCGGAAACGCACTGGGTGACGGCGGTGAGCAGGGCGACGGGGGTGTCGGTGCTGGCGGTCGCGTACCAGGCGGGCCGGTCGATGGACTTGCCGGCCCACAGCTGCCAGCGGGCGTCGCGCGTGGTCAGTTCGGCTTCCGGGTCAAGGTCGCCGGTGGTGAATTCCATTCCGGCGAGCCCGTCCGGCGCTTGGACCGCGAAGACGCCCCAGCGGGGGCGGTCGACCTCCCAGCCCTGCTTGAGGAGAGGGACTACGGCGAGAAAGGGGTCGTTCTCGTCGACCCCGGAGACCGGCCTGGCGAGGTAGGCGTCCGGCCCCTGCTCGTACGCCCAGGCGACAGCGCTGGTGAAGGCGCGGACGAACTCGGTTGGGGTGCGATCGTTGAAGCAAACGCCCCAGGTCGGCGGGCCAAACGGGTCCTTGTACGCGTTGATGCGCCACAGCCCGTCGTCCTCCCCTTCGGGCAGGTATCCCAGGCGCACTCGCCGGTCGGGGGCGTTCACGTAGGCGTTGCCGATTATATGGAATCAGAAATGTCAAGTCGCAGGGCGTCAGTTGGCGGGCCCGGACCCAGGACTGGAAACTGACGAGCTCTCGATGGTGCAGCGGGGCCATCACCGGGGCATGACTCGGGTGAGGGCCTAGTCGGGCCTGTCCGGGGGCGCACCTTTCTCCGGGATCGGGGAGTTAATGGACACAGCACAGCCTGCTTTCCCGCGCGACGCCGCAATCCGCACCATCGCCACCGAGCCAGCGGTGTACCTGGGCGCAGGTCGCGCCTTGTTGCTACAGCTGGCGCATCCACAGATCGCTAAAGCTGTGGACGAGCACAGCCACTTCCAGGACGCGCCGCTTGCGCGCCTAGTGGGTACCTTGAAGTTTCTGGGCGTGGCGATCTTCGGGAGCCGCGCCGAGGCAGAGCAAGCGGCCGCCCGGGTGCGGCGGATCCACGACTCAGTCGCCGGTGACGGATACTCGGCAAACGACCCCGCGTTGCAGACCTGGGTGAACGCGACACTGATCGATTCCGCGCTGCACTGCTATACGCGCGCATTCGGCCACATCTCCTACGACATGGCGCAGGCGTACTACCGCGAGGCGATGCAGCTGAGCGAGTTGCTCGGTACACCGCGCGACAAACAACCGCCGGACTACTTCGCATTCCGTCTGTACGTTGCGGAGATGCTGACTGACTTGCAGGTCTCGCCAGCCGGAAAGCGGCTCGGGAACGCGCTGCTGTCGGGTGCACGGCTGCCGGAGCCGCTGCACCTGGCCATGCCAGTCTTTCGGCAGGTCACGATAGGGCTGCTGCCCGCGCCGATACGTGAACAGTACGGCCTGCGCTGGACCACAGGGCAGGACCGACTGTTGCGGATCACGATGCGTGGCGGAGGCGTGGCATTGGCTGCGATTCCCGGCCCGTTACGCCGCAGTGTCTCCTCCGCGGGTCTGTTCCTCGTCCGCCACCGAATGCCAGCGGACGAGAGCGTCGAGGTGCGCAATGCCTAGTGACCTCGACGCCCTGCTCCAGGCCGGGAGGGCGGCGGCCCACTGGACGGCGGCGCGCCTGAACGAGCTGACCGCCTCGCTGGATGCTTCACAAGACCCCGCGCCCAGGCTGGTTCCGCGGCACGTTGCTGTCATCCTCGACGGCAACGGGCGGTGGGCTCGCGAGCAGGGCCTGCCGCGGATCGCCGGCCACGAAGCTGGCCTGTGCTCCCTGCTGGACACCGTGGACGCCGCCCAGCAGGCCGGCGTCGAGTACCTGTCGGCTTACTGCTTCTCTACCGAGAACTGGCGCAGGCCCGGCCCGGAGGTCGCCTACCTGCTCGGGATGCTCCAGCGTACCTGCGATCAGGTTCTCGACGGCCCGGACCGCCGCCAAGTGCGGATCCGCTGGGCTGGGCGCGCGGACCTCGTGCCCGATACCCTGGCCTGCAGCATCCGCGCGGTTGAGCGCGCCACTGCCCACCACACCGCCCTCACCCTCATCTTGTGCGTCAACTACGGCGGCCACGCGGAGATCACCGACGGCGTCCGCCGCCTGGTCGCTAGCGTTAAGGACGAACACGTCGCGTGCGCCGGGGTCGATGAGCAGCAGGTGCGCGATAACCTGTACCTGCCCGATGTTCCCGACGTGGACCTGATCATCCGCACCTCCGGCGAACAGCGGATCAGCAACTTCCTGCCCTGGCAGCTGGCATACGCAGAGATGGTGTTCGACCCGGTGCCCTGGCCGCAGTTCGGCGGCGCCGGCTTTCGCCGAGCCCTTGACAGCTTCACCGGCCGAAACCGGCGCCTTGGAACTCACCCCATCGATTCCCCGGAGGTCCCGACCGCCGACCTGGCCCGCTATGCCTCTCGGCAGGAAGCCCAGGACACCGGCGCACAGGATGCTGCCGACATCGCCGCGCGGCTCTCGGCTGGCGACGTCCAGGGCACCCTCACCGCGCTGAACGCCATCGTGGGCAGCGTCCACGACACCGACTATGCCACTGCGCTCCACCGCGCTCTGCGCTCAGACCGCCTCCACGCACTGTGGCTCCTCCTCGGCACCTGGGACTCCTGTCACCCCGGCCAGGACCTGGGCGAACAACTGTGGCGCGCCCTGCGACTCTCCCTGGAGATCGCCAGCCACCACCTGCCCATCACCACCTGGTGGAACGCCCCACCCAGTACCCCCGCCCGCCTCTCATACCTCCTCGCCGGCGCGCATGTGGCACCAGGATGGCGAGAGGCCCTGCCGGACCCGGGGCAGACGGACGACTTCGGCAGCATCCCCAACGGGCCACGGCCGCGCAGCAACGCCGATGCTCGGTCATTCGATCCCGACGTGTTCCTCAAGCACACCGCAAGCGGCCCAGCACGGCAGGTAGCGCCTACTGGAGAGGATGAGGGCCGGTGACCGAAACGACGCGTATCCGAGTGGGAGACATCCACCTGTCCTGTCAGACCCACGGGTACGGCGAGCCCCTCCTGCTCGTCAACGGCATGCACACAGCCAGGGCGTGGCACCCGCTGCTGCCCGCATTCACCTCCGCTGGATATCAGGTCACGCTGTTCGACCAGCGCGGATACCTTCCCTCCGACGTCCCCGAGCCGCCGTACAGCTACGAGCAGATGGCCGAGGACACCATCGGACTCATCGAAGAACTCGGCATCGGCCCCTGCCACCTCCTCGGCGGCAGCGGCGGGGCGCTCACAATCCAGCGTGTCTGCCTGCTCCGCCCCGACTTGGTCCGGTCCGCCGTCCTCATCAATGGCCTAGGGAACTTCTCACCGGCCGGCCGGGTGATCGTCGAAGCGACCGCTGAACTCTATGCCCTTCCCAAGCCACCCATGGCGGCCGTGAACATGGCCGTGGTCATCGCCAACCTCCCGGCGCCCTCATACCACGACCCAGACGCCCTGGCCCGGGCGATGACCCTGTCCCGCGACGTCCTCGACCCCCGTTCCGCCCCGCCCGCCGGACGACTCGGACACGCCCTGGCCTGTGTCGACTGGGAGACCGCCGATCACCATACCGAGCTGGAAACCCTCACCCGTCCGGTGCTGGTGCTCTACGGCCAGCACGACGTCCTCTTCCCACCGTTTCATGTCCTGCGGACCGCCCAAGTGATCCCCGATGCTCGTTGCGTCGAGATACCAGGCGCGGCCCACCTGTACTTCCCCCACCTCGACACCATCGCCCGGCACGCCCTGACGTTCCTCGACAAGCGCAGGTGAAGGGAGCATGGCCGTGGCACTGCAGACAGGTCTGGCCGGCAAGACCGCCCTGATCACTGGCGCCTCACGCGGCATCGGGGCGGCCATCGCTGCGGCCTTCGCCGACCAGGGCAGCAACCTCGTTCTCACCGCCCGCGACAGCGAAGCCCTCAACGCGACAACCCGCGCCCTGCACGACGCCCATCCGGCCGCAGGACGCGTCCTGACCTGCACCGCGGACGTCACAGACACCCAAGCCGCCCGCGCCTGCCTCGACACGGCCGTCCGCGCGTTCGGCGGCATCGACATCCTGGTCAACAACGCTGGCACCCGCCCCGACCTCGGCAACCTCGTCGACGCCGACCCCGACCAGCTCCACCAGACCACGCAGACCAACCAACTCGCCGCCATCACCTGGACCGCACTGGCCTGGCACACCTCCATGGTCAACCGCGGTGGCGCAGTCATCAACATCGTTTCCATCAGTGGCCTGGTCACCGAGCACGGCATCGGCTACTACAACGCCACCAAAGCCGCTCTCATCCACCTCACCCGCCAACTCGCCCTGGAACTGGCCCCCACCGTCCGCGTCAACGCCATCGCCCCCGGCCTGATCGACACCCACCTAACCCACGAAGCCCTCGCTGGCCGCGAAGACCACACCGCCCGCCGCATGCCCCTGCGCCGCCTGGGCCAGGCCGACGACGTCGCCAAGGCCGCCGTCTTCCTCGCCGGCGACGCCGCCAGCTGGATCACCGGCCACACCCTCGTCGTCGACGGCGGCGCCACCATCCGGCCGAACGTCGCCTGACCACCTCTCACAGTTGATCCCGTGCATTCCCCGGGTGAATCCACCGCTGCGCGCACTTTTCTGTCCGCGTCCAACCCGAGGACCGAGGGAGGAGCGTGATCAGGTTGCGAGCTTGTACCTCATGTCTGTCTACCCTGGCGGACTTCCACGATGGGCAGCATGGTGACGGTGGCGGGAAGACCGAGATCTCGTGGTGTGGGGCCGGCGGGTGTCGGGATGTCGGTGAGCCGAGCGAGGAGCGCGTTGATCGCGGTCTGCCCATCGTCGACCGCGGCTTGTTCGTCTTCGGTCAGGGGGATGGAGGCGAGCATGCGCTGGAGGTTCTCCTTGGCTTCCAGGAGTTGGGCCTTGCTGGAATCCTTGGGGGCGTAGAAGTCGCAGCGGGCGCAAGCCATTCGGTGCTGGCACTGTTCGAAGAAGCTGTACGTGCACCAGCCGTGGCCGAGGTCGTAGTACTGCCAAGGTTCTCCTGCGGCGGCTGCGCCGGAGGCGACGGCGTCACGGTCGACGAGAACCTCGATGGTGCGCACGTTCCGGGCGAAGTAGCCGGCTTCGCTGTATGCCTTGGCCAGCGTCTTGGGGGAGATCTTCGCGTAGAACTGCGTGGAGCTTGGTGACCGATGTCCGAGCCATGCCTGCAGCTCGAACAGCGTCATCGGCTCCTTGGCGTTGTAGAGCTGGCTGGCGATGGTGCTCCGGGCCCTGTGGCTGGTGATTTTGCCGCGGACATCGCTGGCGGGGACCCCGGCCTTCGTGCACAGCGCCGGGATGATCGTGCGGTTGATGTAGTCCTTGGAGACCCGTTTGGCGCGGTGGGCGAACAGGAACTCCACGCGCTCGCCGGTCTTGGCGTCCAGCATCACCGGCTGCTCGGGGCGGACGGCCTGCCAGACCTCGATGGCCTGTCCGAGCAGCGGGTCAACCGGCTTCGTGAAACTCGTGCCGGTTTTGTGGGTCGGGACGTCCAGCAGGCAGACGGCGTCGCGGGCGAGGACGTCGGCGGCGTCCGGGCTGACGGCTGTGCCGTCGTGCTGCCAGCGGATGCAGCCGGTGCGCAGGCGGCGGATCTCGTCGCTGCGTTGGCCGCTGAACAGCCAGGTCAGCGCCACGCCTCGGGAGAACTCGAGGGGATAGCGCGGGCCGCTGCTGGTAGTGGGCAGGTCCTCGGAGGTGAGGTTGATGCCGGCCCACAGCAGCTTGGCCCACACCTCGTCGGCGATGACGCGGGGGTTGGGGCCCAGCAGTGCGCGGATGCTGCGGGGCGTCTCCAGAGCGCGCCCGGGATTGAACCGGCGCGGGATCCATTCCCATTCCTGAAGGTCGCGGAAGAACGCGCGGCTGGCGGTGAGCGCACTGTCCTTGGTGGAGGGGGACATCGGGTCTCCGAACACGCCGCGGGTGGCGGTGCGCTCGACGTAGTCACCGATTCGCATCCGGTCCACCGTTGCCACCCAGGCCGCGCAGTTCGCTCTCGTCCACTGGGCGGGCTCGGTGATCTGCGGGTGCTCGGCGGCCAGCCACCGGCCCATGCGGGCCAGGTCCTGGCGGTAGGCCAGACGGACGTTGCGGCTGAGTGTGGAGGTGTCGAACCACCGGCGGACCATCTCGGCCCACGGTGCCGGCACATCCGTCCACCGCTGGGCCCGCAGCTCTCGCAGCAGCGTCTCGTTGCGTGCGACGGGCGGCTCGCACCGCCCCAGCGCCGCCAGCGCCCGCTGCAACGGGTGCAGATCACCGGAGGCTCTCCCGGTGGAACGCACCGCCTGACGCAGGCGCTCCAGCAACGCCGCGTCCAAGTCCGCCAGCAACGGGCTGCGGTTGAGGAGCATCGCGTGTGCGATCAAGGTGCGCACCGATCGGTTGCCCGCCGTGTCCAAGCGGTAGCCCCAGCCGCGCAGCAAGCTGTAGACGGTGTCGACCTCCCGGTCCACGATCTCGGGGCCGAAGACCGTGCGGGCCAGGCGCAGCCGTTCGAAGCTGAGGAACAGGGCTTCGTCCACGGGCGCGCTCAGGAGGTAGGCGTAGGCCAGCAGCCGGGGGCGGCATGCCCGCGATGCCTGTGTAGGCCACTGTCGGCTCCATTCCTGCGCGTCGGGCCCGATCACACGGGTCCACGCGGCCTGGTCCCAACTCCACCACGCCGACTCGGTCTCGGCGGTGCGGGCCAACAGCATCCCGACCACCTGGTAGTCGACCCACCGGTGGTGGCCGGCCTTGTCCGGGATCCACAGGCAGGACCGCACCTGCTCCAGCGGCCCGAGCAACCGCGCCAGCGCACCGCGTTCCGTCCGGGTCAGTCGGGAGGAGTGGAACAGCCTTGGGCCGGCCTGTACCAGCACCGCACGCTCGTCGGCGCTCAGTTGCGGGTCCTGGTTCCAGGACGTGCCTTCCAGCGGCCAGGCCCAGTCGGGTGCCGTCTTCCCTGCGGCCAGGGCAGGCGCGGTCACCGCGGCCGTCCGGTGCCCTCGGCGCCGGCGCTCAGCAGCGCGACCCGCTGGGCATGGATGTGTTCCATCCCGCGCGCGAACTTCTCGGCCAGGTCCCGGCCCGAGAGGTGGATGTAGCGCATGGTGGAGTCGGTGTGTTGGTGTCCGGCAAAGGTGGCGATCGCGTGCACCTCCCAGCCCATCCGTGCCAAGTCGGTCAGGCACAGGTGCCGCGTGGTGTGCGTGGAGAAGCGCTCCACCCCGGCCTCCACGGCGATGCGGCGCACCACCTTCGACCACGTCCACAGGCTCAGCGGCTGGGCGAAGTTGCGCCGCGACTCGGAGAGGAACAGCCCACCGCGTGCCCGGCTGACCGTGGCCCGGTGCACCAGGTACTGCGACAGCAGGACCCCGGTCGCCGCCGAGTAGGGCACGACTCGTTCCCGGCGACTCTTGGTGGTCTCCGCCCGTACCCGCACCAGCCGCCGCCCCGGGTCTAGGTCGTCGGTGCGCAGCGAGCACAGCTCCTCCCGCCGCAGGGCCGCATCGTAGGCCAAGGCCAGCATGAGCCGGGTGCGTACCGGCTCGGCGGCGGCTATCGCCAGCACGGCCCGCCACTGCTCGTCGCTGGGGATCCAGGGAAGCTTCACCAGCCTTCGCACCAGCCCACGCTGCTGTCCGCTGCCACGGGCCCCAGGCGTGTAGCGGCCCCGGCCGACGGGATTGTCCTGGCGCAGCCCCTCCTCGACCAGGAAGTCGTAGAACAACCGCACCGACACCAGACGCTGCTGGAGCGTCGCGTTCGACAACCCGGCACCCGAGTCCAGAGCCACGACGTTGGCGCCCCGACGGCTCGGCCGCGACCCTAACTCCCTTACGTGCAGAGCGACATGGGCCCGCGTAGCCCGCACCGGATCCAGTCTCTCCCGCTCGCACAACTCCAGGTACTCCGCCAGCCCCCGGGCGTAGGCATCGATCGTCCTCGGCGCCCGCCCCAAGTCCTGCCACACCTGCAACCAGGCCGCCGCCTGCTCGTGCCGACCAAGTATCGGCCACTTCTCTCTCAGCTCAACCATCTGGTACCGCTGATCCCTTCAGTCCGTGGGTGCTCGTACGAGACCGCCAGCCTCGCAAGTGATTCCACGTAACTTCTAGGTCGTCGTGCTGGAGGTCCCAGCCGAGGTCAAGGAGCGGGGCAAGGGCGGGGTCGCCGATCCCGGTGGTGGAGGCAAGGTAGCGCGGGAAGACGTAGACGTCCCCGTCGATGTCGTAGCGCGGATCGGGCTGGTGACTCATCGGTCCGCCTGCGTGGTCACGGTGAACTCGTCGACGGCCGTATCAAGGCGCTCGTTGACCTCGGCGGTGTCGCGGCCGGTGACGATGCAGAACCCGGCCCGCGCGGTGAACAGGTCACCCTCGGGCGGCAGAAGGAGCTGATCGCCGACCTGGCGAACCCACTGCACCTGCCGCAGCCAGGGAGTGTGGGCGGCGAACGGCTGGTTGATCTGCCGCTCCGTGAGCGTGCCAGAGGCGGCCGGGTAGAGCATGCGGATACCCGCGGCCCCGCGCCGGGTCGGGGTGAGGTCCGGGCTGTGGCCGCAGGCGAGGTCGGCCGCGGCCTTCGGCAGGTCGATGCCGGTGGCGAGACGGACGAGGTGGCCGATCATGTCACCGCCGATCCGCGCGTTGACCTCGATCAGCCGAGGTCGGCCGTCGACCACCCGCATCTCGACGTGCTGCACGCCGTCGGTGATCCCCAGGGCCTTGACCGCCGCGGCGGCCACCGGGGCGACCTGCGCGAGGAGCGGGTCGGCGGCATCGACGGTGTGCCCGGTCTCGTCGAAATACGGGGCGGGTCCGAGACTCTTGCGGGTCCGACGGCGGTGGTCACGCCGCGGTGGGTGACGCACTCGATGGAGACCTCCGGCCCGTCGAGGTACTCCTCGACCAGAACGCCGGTGTCCTCGCGGCTCTGGCTCGCACCGGCCGAGGCGAACGCGAAGGCTCCGGGGAGTTCTTCGGGTCGGTCGATGCGGATCACACCGATGCTTCCGGAGAACGCGGTGGGCTTGATGACGGCGGGGTAGCCGATGGTCATCGTCGCCAGTCCTGCCTCCGGCAGGGTCCGGGCCTTCATGGAGGCGGCCGACGGGAGCCCATGTCGGGCGAACAGGGTGCGGGCGGTGGCCTTGTTGTAGCTGGCCCGCATCACCTCGACGGAGTTCGCGGGCAGCCCGAGCGCCCGGGCCAGGCGGGCGGTGGGGACGAGGTGCCACTCATCCCAGGTAACGACGCCGGCAAGGTTGTGGCGTGCCGCCAGGGCACGGCCGGCGGCGAGCAGGGCGGGGACGTCGTTGAGTTTGGCGACGGCGTGGTCGACGATGTACGGCTTCTCCCACGACGGCTCGGTGCCGGTCAGCAGAACGACGTCGTACGCGGCGGCAACCTGCTCAAGGCAGTAGCCGCGATACGTCTCGTCGCCGGGAGAGACGACGAGTACGAGGGGGCGAGCGGACAAGAAGGGGTTCTCCGAATCGGTGGACGGCAGGACGAGGCAAGGAGCTGTCAGTCGGCGCGGCGGCGGCGCAGCTCGAACGCGCTGGCCCACTGGGGGTGTTCTGCGATCAAGCGCCTGGCGTAGAGGGCGGTGAAGTTGTTGTTCAGCCCGGCCACGCCGTACGGAAGTTCTCGCCGCAGGTCCTCGAAGAGGTCCTTGAGACCGAGGCGCGTGGCGCCGGCGGCAAGCCGGCGGGCGGCCATGCGTTCCAGCGCGCGGTAGACGTGCGGGTTCTATCGAAGGCGCGGAACTGTTCGGTGATGGTGCGACCGCTCGCACGGTTCGCCCCGGGGCAGGCAAGGGACATGGGGAAGTTCTCCACAGGCTGGGGAAGCGCAACGGGTCAGGTGCGCAGGGCGGGATCGGTGCGCAGGCGGGCGAAGGCCAGGAACAGCCCGAGGGCCTGCAGGACGGCGCACGCGGTGATGACGTGGCCCAGCGCGTCGGGCGGGGTGAGCGCGGTCAGCACGCCCGCGGGAAGGGCAGCAGGAGGATGAGGATGGTCGTCGACAAGGTGCTGCCGAACCGGTCCTGCGGGATCAGGCGGGAGCGCAGCGTGCGCAGGACCACCGTCATGCCGCCCTCTGCGGCCATCAGGACCGCGACCAGGACCAGGTAGGACAGGTAATCGGGGGCTTGAGCGGCGGCGAGAGAGGCGAGCGAGGCGAATGCGGCGCAGGCGGCGCCGACCGGCCACAGGCCCAGGCGGTCGATCGCGAACCGGCAGAGCGTGACGCTGAGGAGCGTCGCTCCGGCAGCGGCGGACCAGACCAGGCCGACGGCGGTGGTGGACTGCCCGTAGTGGTTGACGACGATCACGGGGCCGGCGGCCTGGAGGAAGCCGATCGCGAGGTTGGAGAGGGTCAGGCCGGTCACGAGCCAGCCGAGCGCGGGCAGGGACCTGATGGTCCGCCACCCGGTGAGCAGCCCGGCGCTCGTGTTGCCTTTCGGCGCTCGGGCCGGGGCGACGGGCGAGGGAGGTGTGCGCAGCGCGAGCAGCGCGGCGAGGAGCGAGAGCGTCGTGATCACCGCGAGCATCTGCGGAGGGCCGGTGAGCAGGAGCAGTCCTGCGAGCGCCGGCCCGGCCAGGGTCGCGGTCTGGTCGATGCCGAGCAGAACGGCCTGGACGCGGTGGGCTCGCGCGCCCGCTTGGCGGCCTGCGGTGGCGCCCGCGGTTTCAGCCGCGATGTAACTGAACTCGGTGAGCACACCGGTGGTGGCCGCGAGCGCCATGACCGTCACGCTCGCCACGGTGCCGGACGGATGGAGGTAGAGAAGGACAGCGCCGGCGGCGATGACCAGTGCGCGGCCGAGGGAGGCGAGGAAGAAGACGACTGATGCCCCGCGCCGGTCGACGATCGCGCCGGCCCACCCGAACGCTGCCAGCCTGGGGATCCATTCCAGGGCGAACGCCAGGCCCGTTAGCGCTGCGGAGCGCGTGATGGCCAGGACCAGGAGCGGGATGCCGTAGGTGGACATGGCGAACGCGAGGGCGTCCACCGTGCGCGGCAGGTAGATGCTGCGCAGCAGCCCGGCGGTGTGGCGGGCATGCCGTGGTGTGGCGCCTGCGCTCACGCGACGGGCTCGGGTTCAAGGAGCACGGTGACCTGTGGATTGGCGTGCAGCCACTGGACCAGCAGAGCGCGCGGGCGGGCCAGGTCCGCGTCGGCCTCGGCACTGGGCAGGTGCTCGCCCGCCGGACGGTGGGAGCCTTCGGCCGGGCCGACGACGAGCATGGGCGCCAGGAGGCTGAGGGTGTGCCGGAGGCGGTTGGTGAAGTCGCACACGCGGGTGGGATAGGCGTGACGCCGCGCCCACCGGGCGGTTGCGTCGTAGAAGTCGGCCAGCTCCGAGCCGGACTCGGTGAGGTCAAGGCCGACGCCGGGCGCGACCCGGACGAGACCGTGCGCGCGGGCAGCGTCGGTGGTCCGGCGAAGGTGGTGCGCAGAGAGGTCGGGCAGGGTGCCGGCCAGCCTTCTGGTCGGAATCGGCCCGTTGTCGTCGATCTCAGTGATCAGCCGGATCAGGCCCGGCGAGGACAGCAAGGCGCATGCGTTGCGGAGTTCGGCCGGAGTGAAGGAGGCAGTCATCGGCGCGGACCTCCCGCCGGGAGCGCCGCCTTCGGGCGGGCCGTCGCGGTGTGCGAGAACAGGTCGCGGTTCTGCCACGTCGGGAGAGAGGCCCCTGCAGCCCGGACAGCCGACGGGGCGGTGGCAGCTGGCAGGGATAGGTTGCTGACCCACGGTTTCGGCGTGGGCGCGGCCCCCGGGCGCCCCCATACCGGGTGCTGGGCAGCTTGCGTGAGTGGGTTCCCGGAGGACCACGCGGACAGGGCGCCGAAGACGGGCCCCAGGCCGTCGCCCGCGACGGACAGGCGGTAGGGCTGGCCTATGCCCTCGGTGTCGACCAGGCCGTCGGCCACGAGCTGCCGCAGCGGCGGGTAGATGTTGGTCCAGTCGCTGCTGGGCATGACGATCCTGGCCAGGGCCTGGCCGCTGACCTCTTCGCGGGACTTCAGCACCCACAGGATCGCGGCAGCGTGCCGCCGAGTGAGCAGGGTGAGGCTGTCCTCGATCTGCTCGATCGCGGGCAGCGGTCGGTCCGCCTTCTCCAGATGCTCCTCGGCCCAGGTGACGATCATCGGCAGCACCGGCAGAAAGGCTGCGCCACGGTCGGTGTGGCCGTAGGTGACGTGCCGCGAGGTGTGTTCGGTGCGCTGGACGAGGCCGGCGTCGCACAGGGCCCGCAGCTTGGGGTGGAGCTGGCCGTTCTGCAGCCAGGACACCTTGGCGGCCAGCTCGCTGTACCGCAGCGGTGGACCGGAGAGGGCCAGAAGGATCCGCACGTTCCATCGCGGAGTGATCATGGCGAGTGCCTCGGTGACCCGGGCGATGTCAGCGTCGGTGTCAGGGGGCAGACCGGTGAGGGCCAAGGGAGGAACTCCTGAGTGGGTGAAGGGAATTGCCTGCGGGTCAGCGGCTTGGTGCCGTGCTCGTGGCCGGAACGGGCGGAGCGGGTACAGCTGAGGGCTTCGGCGGGGAAGGCGCGGGCGCGGTGACGCGGGCGAGGCTCTGGAGAACGGCGGAGACCGACTTGGCCTGGACGTCGCGGACAGCGACCGCTTCGGCGAGCCGGCGGGCGCCGTCGAGAAGGTGGGAGACCTCGTGGCCGCCGATCTGCCGCTCGGGGTGGACGAGCCGGGCGAGGTGGTCGCGGTGGAAGTCGATGCTGCGCTCGGCGAGGGCGAGGTCGTCGTGCATGCCGAGCAGGGCGGAGAGCATGCCGGGCGGCTGGTCCTGGGCGTGGGCTTTGAGGTCGGCGAGCGGTGCGCCGTACAGGTCCTCGATCCGTCCGGCTATCTCGGTGGACGTGAGGTGGGGCAAGCGGGGGCTTTCACGGTCGGCGGGCCCTCGCCGCCCCGGCACGAGTGGGTGCCGGGGCGGCGAGGGACGGGGGCAGGACGGCGGCGACCATCGGCTGCACCGTGCGGACGGCGCGGGACTGCTGGTCGGGTGGTGGCATGGTGCGCAGCAGCTCGCCGAGCGCGGCGCGGTAGCTGTCGCGGGCATCGAGCGCCGCCTCCAGCCACTGCGCGTCAAAGCGGAGGTCGCCGGCTGACAACTCGCCCATGTCCCGGTCGGGTGCCATCGCCTCGTGCACGCGGTCGCGGACGCGGGCGACCTGTTCCTCGGCCAGGGCGAGGAAGGAACGCAGCTCCAGGGCGCGGGCCAGCGCGGCGGGGGCATCGGGCCCGGTTGCGCCCGCGTACAGCTCGGCAACCGGGGCGCCGAAGACCTCCTGCAGCTGGCCGTCCGCGGTACTGGACTTGAGCCGGAAACTCACAGGACGGCCCTTCCCGTTCGCGGCACCGACGCCGGCACAACCGCGGGGCGGTGCGGAGCACTGGTCTGCACCGCCGGGCCCTTGCGGGCCCCGCGATTGAGACGGGCAAGGCGTTCGGCGGCGAGGTCCTTCTTCCCCGGAGCGTGCGGATCAAGAAGCCACCGCACGACCAGGGCCCGGCCGTCGCGTGCCGTGACGGCCGCGTTGACGCGCTGGGCGAGGCCCATCGTCGGGTCGTCGACCTCACTGGGCTGCGTTTCCAGCGCGGCGAGGAGGTCATCCTCCGCGCGATTGAGGACCGTCTGGGAGTCGACGAGAAGGCCGTGCCACTTGACGACATCGGTGGCGTCAGGATTCGCGGTCGGCGCGACGGCGACTGCGGCCGTCAGCTGATCCATGCCCATTCCGAAGTGGGCTTCGATCCGTTCGGTGAGCACGCCCACGACATCCTCAGTGCCGTCGGATATGTCGTCGGACAAGGGAAACTCCGTTCCGGAAGGCGACACCTGGGGGCAGGGGAAGGAAATTGGCGGGCGGACGGGCAACTCGGCTATGGAGTAAGAGGGTTACTGCTGCGTGCCTGTCAGCTGAGGCACATGCGGACGTCGCGGTAGACGTACGTGCCGGAGACCCAGCCCTTTACGCCGGTGGTCTTGTCCGTGATGTAGAGCCAGTTGCCGCTCTTCTTGTGAACGGTGAACTTGTGACTGCGGTAGAGCACCCCGACCGCGGTGGACTTCGTGGTGGCCTTGGACCGGATGGTCACGGCCTTGGCGTGAACCTCGTACGGGAGCGGCGGGAGAGACGAGCAGCTGCTCGCAGGGACGGCAGTTGCCGCGGTGGCGGCGGGGGCCGCACTCGCTGCGGTGGCGGACACCACCGGCAGAGCGAGTGCCCCGAGCATCGCAGCGGATATGGCAATTCGGGTCGAGCGCATGCGGAAGAAACCTCCATGAGGCATAGGGGATTACGTGGAAAGGCGCCGCGGGTTTGACCCGGCGGCTGTATAAGAGTCCGGAGAATCGCCGGTTTGGCTAACCGGCGATCGTCGGCTATGTTTCGCCGCGCCCGCCGACCTCGGCACTCAGCGCGAGCGGCCGGGCGGACGTGGAGCCGAAGCCTTCGGCATGACAGCCGGGCGGCTGAATGCCGCTGCCGGGCGGACCGGCGGGAGGGGGCCGGCCTCGCCGGTGAGCCGGTCGTCGCACCACTGAAGGGCCTCGTCGACCGTGGCGAAGCCGCCCTCGCGCAGGGTATGAGTCCCTGCGTCGGTGTCGACCTCCTCGACCACGACGCGAAACGGAGAGGGGGCCCGCTCGTCCAGAGCGCGCAGTGCCACGACGGTGACCATGTCGTCCGGGTCGTCTCGGGTGTAGGAGTAGCCCATCGCGTAGTGGTCGCCATCGCCTGCGAGGCGTGACTCCAGCGCCCGCGTCGCCTCATCCGCCGGCGGTGGCCCCAGTTCGGGGTTGAGGCTGATGGAGTCGGCCGGGCAGCTGCGGTGGATCAACCAGGACTGCGCCATCGCGGGCAGCGGCAGCAGAGCCCGCTCGAAGTCGAACGTCCCCTTCTCCTGGTCCCGTTGCAGGTGCACGGCGACGTATTGCGGCATGCCAGGGTGACCGTAGGTGGCGGTGCGGTCGAACAGGACGTAGTAGCTGTGCACGCCGTTGGCGGTGTGGTGTTCGGCGAGGGGGACGAGCATGTCCTCGCGCACGGCGACCTGGCGGTAGAAGTCGAGGTAGACCTGTTCGTCGGCGTCGAATTCGTCCAGTTCGAAGTCGACCTCGGGAATGGACTTCCGGGCGGGCGCCGGTTCGGTGCGGGACAACAAGGGCCTTTCGGGTAGGTCAGCGCCGGTGTTTGGTAGGGGAAGGCCAAGCGCCGCGCCGCGCTGGCAACTTCGGTACCTGGGTCGTGGTGGGCGGCCGACGGGCGGCGAACAGTGCGGCGCGTCCGGCGTCGGTCAGTGCGACGGGTTGGCCGGCGTGCACGGGGTGGCCGGTATCCCGGGAGACCAGGCCGGCGCCCTCCAGCTGCTGCAGCTCGGCGTAGGGGATGCGGGTGCCGGAGGCAGCGGTCACGGACATCCGGCCGGTCAGGAGATGCTCGTAGAGCTTGGCCCCGCCGGCGATGGCGAGCAGCGCCGCCTGGTCGGCAGTCGAGAGCGGTCGTCGGCCGGGCGCCGATGCCGTTGCCGTTGCGGCGGCGGCCTCAATGGGCTCCAGGGCGGTGATCACCCTCCGGGCAGCAGCGTCGCGTACGTCGGCGGCCTCCTCCAGCTGGTCCACGGTGCGATCGATGCGCTCGAACAGGGCACCATCGACGGGAAACTCGCCGCTGGACAGGCGGTTGAGAAGTTTGAGGTAGAAGATCACGCCGATCTCGGCCTGGGCCAGCTCGCGGTGCTGGTCGACCAGGTGGACATGCGGCTCGTCGAGGACGCCGCGGTCGCGGTAGGCCCACAGTGTGTCGACGTCATGGCCGGTGACGGCTTCGATGCGATGGTCGAGCGGGGAGACCGCACGCCGGACTGCTGCCGGCGCGGGATCAGGGGGCATAGGCGGGGCCTCCAGGTGATCAGCGGGCGTGATGGTGCGAGGGGCTCTGCGCGGGACGGGGAAGGCCCGGCAGCGCGAAGGACGGCGGACCCGGCCGCGGTGCGGGGCCGCGGGTCGTGAGCTGCGGGGAGCGGGAACGAGCAGCGTGAGTGCGGGCGCTCAGCGGCCGGCGGGGCATCCCCAGGCGGCGTCCGACCTCGTCGTAGACGTCATTGCCCGCGCGCGGGCGGACCGCGACGACGTGGATTTCCCGCTGGTGAGCGGACTCCGCGGGGGCGGGGCGGACGCCGTAGACGACGCGCCAGTCCTTCCGGGAGTCCACGAACAGCTTGCGGTAGCCCTCCAGGTCGCCCGTGAGCCGGAGCCCGAAGCGCTGCGCGTTCACGACTTCTTGCAGGTAGGCGAGGGTGAGATCGCGGATGTCGCTGGGCGCCTGGAGGAGATCGGTCAGGGCACGGGGGTCGAAGCTCAGGCCGAAAGCCGGCTGCTGGCCCCCGTTCACGACGTCGGCTCGTCCTGCTCAGCGGGCCCAGCATCATCCGCCGCGCTCGCCGTCGCCTTCTCCGTACGCGCTGAGGGCGGCGGGCCGGGGAGAATCCGGTGCGCGGGACGCTCGGGGGAGGTCATGCAGGCCGACAATGGACCGCCCGGCGCGCGGATCGCCGCAAGGGCGTGGGTGAGGAAGTCCCGGTGCCACACGAACAGGCCGCTCAACCCGGCTTCGGGGTCCTTGTGCTGCTGGTACGCGAGCCACAGGGCATGAAGCCAGGCCACCACGTCGTCGTGCTCCTGCCACTGCAGGCACCAGGGCGCCGCGGTGGTGACCTCCGCCCCGTAGACCGGGAGGAAGAAGTCGTCGACCCAGTCCGACAAGGCGTCGAGCTCGTCCTCGCGCTCCTCCCCGTCGAGTTCCAAGATGGGGCGCGGCTCCGGCGGCGCAGCCGGAGGCGGTCCGCCGAGCCCCGGCATGCCGAACGCCGCGAACGGCGATCCGCCCGGGGCCGGAGCGGAGGCGAGATGGTCGAGCTGCTGGGCCTGCTGCGCCGACTGCTCCATCAGCCTCCGGACGCTCGCCTCGATTCCCTCCAGCTGGGGGTCCGGAATACGAACCGGCTCCAGCTCCCCGCCGTCCGAGAGTTCTATGGATTCAGGCATGAAAAGTGTGGCCTCCTACGAGCCTCGGAAATAGGGAAAGCGGAAGCGGTGGTGAGCGGACCGGCCGACGGACTACTGGCGCGCCACGGCGGGATGCCACCCAGGACCGGGAAAGGCGCCGGTTTCCGGCATAGGAAGCGCTGTTGCGGCCTCAGACGGTGAGGACCACGTCGTCCTGCGTGAGGGTCTCGCGGATCGTCTCGGTGAGCCGGTCGGCCGCGATGGACGCGTAGTGCTCGGTCTTCTCCACGCCGATGAAGTCCCTGCCTTCCAGCAGGGCGGCGACGCCCGTAGAGCCCGAGCCGGCGCAGAAGTCGAGCACCGTGCCACCCGGCGGGGCGATCTTGACCAACTCGCGCATCACCTCGACGGGCTTCTGCGTGATGTGCTGGCGCTTGGCCCCCGAGGGCTGCGAGGCACTGTAGAGCCCGGGCAGATAGACCGGGTTACGGGACGCGTCGATCGGGCCGTTGCTGGCCCACACGATGAACTCGCAGTTTTGCGTGAACCGGCCCTTCTGGGGCCTGGCCTGCGGCTTATGCCAGGCCAACACCCCTCGCCACAGCCAGCCGGCCGCCTGGATCGCGTCCGTCGTGATGGGGAGTTGGCGCCAGTCGGTGAACAGCAGCGCGGTCCCGCCGGTCTTCGTCAGCCGGTGCGCCTCGGTCATAATCTGCGTCAGCCAGAAGTCGTACGAACGCTGATCCATGTTCTCGCCGGTGAAGTCAGCGAGGGTGTGCTTGGCGTCGGCGGAGGTGTACTTCTGCTTCGCCGAGCGTGTCGTGCGCTCCTTCGCAGTCCGGCCGCCCGAGTTGTACGGCGGATCGGTGATGACGGAGTCGACGCAGTCGTCCGGAAGGCCGGCGAGGACGCTGAGAGCGTCACCCTGGTGCAGGGAAAAAGGCAAAGAGGGACCCCAATTCGGGTGTGAAAGCACGGAGGGAACTACCCGTCTCGCATACGACTCCTGTCAGGCCGGAATGGGGCATGAAGAAGCCCGGGGCCGCAGACCGAGGAGGGCGAGGGGAGTTAAAAAACTGTAGAGGCGAATGCGCCGACGACCAAGAAGTCCGCTGCTGAGGTGCCGGATTTCGGCACCTCATGCCAACTTTTTGGTCAGCCGCCAATCCGGGCCTACTGTTTTTGAACCGCCCGGCACACACCGCCGCTGGCTACATCCCCACCACGCCTCACGGAGGTACCCCCTGCCCCGGCACACCTAGCTCACGGCACGGCCACGTGGAGCGAGCGGCAACTCTCCCGCACCGGCCTCCCACGATCGCCCACCCCGGCCGTCGCGCCCTTCCACCACGCCACGCGCACGCGGCACGCCGGACACCGCACCCCGAAGGACACGTCCATGACGCCTCGCTACCCACCCATGCTCGAAATCGCTGACGCGCGAGCGGTCCGCGCCGGTTGAAGGCGGTCGCCGCCGGCATCGGCGTCGTCTTCCTCTCCCCACTCCTGCTCGCCGGGACGGCCATGATGCTGGCCTCCTCCGCCGATGCCGTGCAAAACGCTGGCTCATTCAGCGGCTGCCTGACCGACATCGACTCCGACGAGGTCGCCAAGCAGGTCACCGAGATCCTCGACGGAGCGTCCGGCAAGGACGTCCACATCGAGGGCTTGGATCAGCCCGCCGAGCAAGTCCCCAACGCGCAGACCATCGTGGCCAGCGGCATCAGCCTCGACGTGCCCAAGAAGGGCCAGATCATCGCGCTCGCCACCGCGATGCAGGAATCACGGCTGCGCAACCTCAACTACGGAGACCGGGACTCGCTCGGCTTGTTCCAGCAACGTCCCTCCCAGGGATGGGGCACCGCCCAGCAGATCCGCGATCCCGTCTACGCCTCCGAGCAGTTCTACAAGCATCTACTCAAGGTGGACGGCTGGCAGCAGATGACCGTCACCCAGGCCGCGCAGGCCGTCCAGAAGTCCGGCCTGCCGAACGCGTACGCGCAGTGGGAGGACCTGTCCACCGCGCTCCAGGACGCCATCGCCAAGACCTTCCCGAGCACCGGCAAGGACAAGGACGACAAGGAGCCGGACCAGGGCAAGGAGTCCACGACCGGCACCACCGGCTGCACTCCGGCCAAGGACGGATCCGGCTTCGGCCGCATCCCCGAGGGCAGCGTCCCGAAGGGATACAAGATCCCCAAGGACGCCGACCCCAAAGCCCGCAAAGCCCTCGACTGGGCGATGCACCAGCTCGGCACGCAGTACCAGTGGGGCGGCAGCTGCACCGACTCGCACGGCCCCGACCCGATGGGCCGCTGCGACTGCAGCTCGCTGATGCAGCAGGCGTACGCCCACGCCGGCGTGACCCTCACCCGCACCACGTACACGCAGGTCACCGAGGGCAAGGCGGTCTCGCCCAGCAAGCTCCAGCCCGGTGACCTGATCTTCAGCCGCGGCACCGCAAGCCGCCCCGAGCATGTCGGCATGTACATGGGCAAGGGCCTGGTGATCGAGGCGCCGCGCACATCAAAACCGGTCCGGATCACCCCGATCAAGGACTGGGACATCCTCGCCGCCCGCCGCGTCCTCTGACAGCACCCGCCCGGTGTAGGTTCCGGTTCAACTTGTCGCTGTCCGGCCATTCTGTCGTCGGTTTGTCACCCGCTGGGGCAAACCCGCAGGTCGGCTGTCCGAGAGATCTGTCAGCAGAGCCCGAACGGGCCGTCTCGGTTGAAGAGTCCGACAGATCGGCCGGACGAATCCGCCGACAAGTCCTCTGGATAGCCGACCAAAGACGCTGGTCAGCGCGATGCCAGACGACAAGTCAAATCGGAACCTACACCCGGACACCGCTCCGGGCGGGTTGCCGCCGCGGCCACTCCCCCTGCCGCGAGCGCCGCGCCCCTTCCTCTTTCCTCTTTTCCGTCGGCCCCTCGCCTGGCCCTCGTATGCAAGGAGCCCCGCCACACCTATGTCCCTCCCTCTCGCCGACCGCGTCATCCAGCTGGCCTACGACCCAGGCATCACACCCCAGGGCGGCGGCCTGCCCGGCCTCGCCGTGCTGAAGAACGTCGTCAACAGCATCAACCTGTTCGGGATCATCGCCGTCGTCGGTGCTCTTGCCGTCTCCCTCGGCGTGTGGGCCTGGGGTCATCACACCGGTGGCCACCAGGCCGAGGCCAACGGCAAGAAGGGCGCCGTCGTCGCCGCGGGCGCCGCCCTCGGCCTGGGTGCCGCGAACGGAATCGTCGCGTTCTTCTCGGCCCTCGGTTCGCAGGTCCAATGATGCGGAACCGATTCCCCACTCTGTCCTCCTACGGCATCGGCTGGTCGGCCAACAAGCGGATCGCGATCGTCGCTCTGGTCGTCACCGTCCTGCTCGCCATCGCCGCCACCGTCGCCTGGCTGAGTGGGAGCGGTGGCGGCCAGCAGGACCGGGACCACGCCGTTCCGGCGCCGGCGAACAGCCCTGCCTCCTCCGAGGCCGCCCCGAAGCCCGCCGCCGGATCGGGGTCCGTGCTCAAGCCCCCGCAGATCGCCGAGCCGGTTGCCTACGCCAAGGCCGCAGCACAGATGCTGTGGTCCTACGACACCCGCGACACCAGCCGCGACCAGCAGCTCGCCGGCATGCGCGCGTGGATGACCGAAGAGACCAAGTACGCCGACTGGGCCTCGGTCTCCGGCCAGGTCCCCGATCCGGTGCTGTGGTCGCGGATGGCCGACCAGGACCAGCACGCGACCGGCACCGTCACCGAAGGCCACTACCCCGGCGCGTTCAAGCAGGCCCTGGCCGAGGACCCGTCCGCGATCACCGAGGCGTACATCTACGTCGTCACCGTCAACGGCAAGCAGCAGATCGCCTGGAAGAAGGGCGGCGGCGGAGCCGAAGAACGCGCCGTGACCCTCGCCGTGCAGTGCCGCCCCAACCACGACTGCTCCCTGGCCGCCATCGCTCCGAGCGTCACTCAGTGACCCGCGCCTGACACAAGAAAGGAGGAGTAACAACCCGTGGGTTTCTGTGATTTCCCTCTGGCAGACAAGCTGTGCGCCGTCGGCGACGCGGTCGACTTCGCCACGGACCCCGGCAAGGCCATCGGCGACTGGATGGCGAAGTCCGCAGGTGAACTGGCAGCAGCCGCAGCCGACCTGGCGGCCAAGGCGGTCAACACCACCACGAAGGTAGACCTGAACGCCGGCTGGTTCCGCGACAACTACGAGATGCTCTTGCCGCTGGGCCTGGTTCTGCTGGTCGCGACGTTCTGCGCGCAGCTCATCCGGGCCGCCGTCAGACGCGACGGCCAGGCCCTCACACAAGCATTCACCGGCACTATGTCGGGCGTTCTTTTTGCGTTCTGCGCCATCGCCTTCACCACGGTCGCCGTCGAGGTGGTCGACGCCGTCTCCGACGGCCTGTTCAAAACCGCGCACCTGAACATTGAGTCGGCCGTTCGCCGCATCGTGAAGGTCAACCAGATCGGCGCCCTGTCCGGCCTGGGCTGGCTCGTCCCGGTGGTCGCCGGCCTAGGAGCCGCCGTCGGCGCCTTCCTCTACTGGTGCGTGATGATGGTCCGCAAGGTCGGCATCCTCGTCATGGTCACTTTGGCGATCTTCGCCAGCGCCGGTGGCGGCTGGGAGGTCGCACGCCGCTGGCGCAAGGGCTGGATCGAAGCCACCGCCACCCTTGTGGTCTCCAAGCTCCTGATGACCGTGATCTTCGTGCTCGGCATCGCTGCCATGGGCAAGACCGAAGCCAAGGACGGCATCGCCGCCCTCGCCGACGTCATGTCCGGCATCGTGATCATGGTCCTGGTGCTGCTGTGCCCGTACGCGGTCTTCAAGTTCGTGCACTGGGCGGCCGACGGAACCGACGGCGAGTCCATCCACCGCGCCGGCGGTGCCGGAGCCCAGATCGCCAAGGCACATGCCGAGAAGGCCGCCCGCAAGGCAGCCGCGGCAGCCGCCACCGCCGGAACCGGCGGCGCGGCAGCCGGAGCGGGCGCCGCCCCGCAAGGTGCCGACGCCGCAGGCGGAGGTGGCTTCCCCGGCGACATCGCCTCCAACCCGACCGGCTGAGGCGGGGGCGGGGGCGGCAAGGAAGACTCGCAAGGCGGCGGAGCTGGCGTCTCGCCCGGTGGAGATGCCATCAAGTCCGGCCTGGAGAAGGCCGTCCAGCCTCCGCCGACGAGCGTCTCCGCCGACACCAGCGGCCAGGTGGGCGGCAGCCCGGGACCGGGTGGTTCCGGACAGAGCGCCGCGTCCGGTCAGGGCGGCGGATGGCAGTCCGCTCCGCCGACCACGACCCCGCCGCCCCAGGGCGCACCGCCGTCCTCCGGTGCACAGGCCACCCCGACCAGCGGTACGGCCGGGCCGCCGCCGCCCCCGACCGGCCTCTGATCCCCTGCCCGTTTCCCGGGGGCGGGACGTGCTCCGCGCCTCCCGCCCCCGGGTCCCCACCCGCGCCTCCAGGACCCGCCCCTTGACTGACCTCTCCGTCGCCCCGGTCACGGTGAAATTCCCGCACCGGTCCCGCCGCGGCATCCTCCTCGGCCTCTCCCTGCCCCAACTCGTCCTCGTGTCCGGTGCCTTGGCGCTGCTACTGATGTCGGTGGTCTCCACCGGGCTGCTCGGCGCCGTCGCCCTGACCCCGCTGTGGGCTGCGTCGGGTGCGCTCGTCGCGATCCGCCGGCACGGCCGTTCCCTGATCGACTGGGCGCCGATCGTCGCCCGCTACGCACAGCGCCGGCGCACCGGCCACACGCTCTGGCTCGCCCGGCCCGTCACCCGCCCCCGGCAGGACGGCGTCCTTCATCTGCCCGGCACCGCCGCCTCCCTCAAGGTGGTCACGCCCGGCGACTCCGCCAACGGCGCCGCAGCCGTGCACGACCCGCACCGCCAGACCCTGACCGCCATCGCCCGCGTCACCTCCCGCGCCTTCGCCCTCCTCGACCCCGCCACCCAGAACCACAACGTCAACAGCTGGGGACGCGCACTGGCAGGCATCGCCCGCACCGGGCACATCGCCACCGTGCAGGTACTGGAGCGCACCGTCCCCGACAGCGGCGACACCCTCACCCGCCACTGGACCCAGCACGGCCAGCCCCAGACCCCGGTCGCCGGGCAGATCTACTCCGAACTGGTCGCCTCGGCCGGTCCCGCCGCCGCCCCGCACGAGACCTACCTCGCCATCTCCCTGGACCTGAAGGCCGCCAAGCGTCTGATCTCGCAGGCAGGCGGAGGGCTGCCGGGTGCGTTCACCGTCATGGAGCAGACGACCGCGTCCATCGCCCAGGCCGCCCGCAACGCCGGACTCATGGTGACCGGGTGGCTGAGTGCCCGGGAGATCGCCGCCGTGATCCGCACCGCCTACGACCCGAAGGCGCTCGCCGCACTCCAGCAGTGGTCCGAGACCGGCCGCGCCGAGGCGGACCCCGCAGCCGCCGGGCCCGTCGTCCAGTTCGAGGAGTACGACCGGCTCGCCACCGACTCCGCCCGCCACGCCACGTACTGGGTGGAGAACTGGCCGCGCACCGAAATGGGAGCGGGCTTCCTCCACGGCATCATGTTCACGGCCGGTGTGCGGCGCAGCCTGTCCCTTATATACGCGCCCCAGGGGCTCGAGTCTGCACTGCGGGACGTCCAGCGGAAGAAGGCGGCGATCATCGCCGACGCGAATGAGCGCGCCCGCCGGGGACAGGTCGACAGCGAGGAAGACTCCGTCGAGTACGCCGACGTCAAGCAGCGCGAGCGCCAGCTCATCGCCGGGCACGCCGACGTCGCCCTGACCGGCCTGGTCACCGTCACCGCCGACACCGATGCCCTCCTCGACGCGGCCTGCGCGCAGATCGAGACCGCCGCCGTCACCGCCGGCGTCGACCTGCGCCGCCTCAACTACCAGCAGCCCGACGCCTTCACCCTCACCGCGCTGCCCCTCGCCCGGACCGCCCTGTGACCCGCCAGCCTCCGGCCCGTGCCGCCGTGCCCCACCCCTCGCACCTCATCGACGACATCCAGGCGCTGCTGGACCCGCTGCGCCAGATGCACCGCCGCCACCAAGCGGCTCTCGACGAACACCGCACCAAAGACGGCTACGTCATCGAGGGCCACCACGCCGCCTACGAGGAGGCCCGCTACACCACGGCCATCGAAGCCAGCGACACCCTCGACACCATCAGGAACCGGCTGGAGCGACTGATCGCCGCCCCCGCACACCGCGCCTTCACCATCGCCCTCAAGGGCCCCGGCCACGACGAGGGAGCAAGCCCCTGGCTGTTCGTCGTCAACGCCACCGACCTCGACGACGCGCACCGCACCCTCACGCAATTGCCCTCATACAAAAACTGGCTGGTGGACACCCGCGCCCCGGGCGACACCGACTCCGCCTCCAACGCGGACGTCGTGAGCGACCACAGCCATGTCGGCACCCGGGCGCCCGGCACGTACCTCGACCTGCGCCAGGAGCAGGAACAGATCCTCGCCTCCCGCACCGCATCCCGCAGCGTCCCCGCGCCCCCGCCTCCCGGTCCGTCCTCGGCAGCGCCCCGGCGCTCGCGCTGACCACCGGCCCCTCGCCGTCTTTGGCGGATCGCCCGTCACTGCCCCTGCCGCTACGGCAGGAAGGACCCCTGCCCCTTTGACCTCTGCCACCCCCGTCGGCGACGCGCACCCCTACCTACGTGCCGCCACCGCCGGCGTCCGCCACCACACCCGCTCCCTCACCACGGCGGCACCCTCTGCGCCACAGCCCGCGGACCGCGTGCACCTCGACGTGCTGCACGCGCACCTCACCGCCCTGCACCGGCTGTTCGACCAGCTCGCCGAGACCACCCGGCCACCGCATCCAGCTGCGGGCCGTCACCTGGCCACTGCCCACACCCGGCTGTGGCAGGCCACCACCGCGCTGCACGACGCCTTCCACCTCCTGCCCGCAGCCAACGAGAGCGCTGCGGAGGCGGACTGCCATCCCGAACGGCTGCCGGAAGGCCCCCCAGTCCTGACCATCTGCCAGCGCCACCTCGCCGCCGGTCACATCGTCCGCCGCAAGACCACCCCAAGCGATCTCAACACCCCGCTGCACGGCCACACCACCACCTGCAGCCAGTAACCCCCACCCCGACGAAAGGCACTCCATGCGCAAGCTGAAGCGCTCCACCTCCACCGCCGTCATCATCGCCGCACTCGCCGGCACCGCCGCCATAGCGACCGCCAACCCCGCCGCAGCCGCCAGCTACAAGTGCACGACCAGCACCAAGTCCATCGACGACCCTGCGTACACGGGCCCCTGGGCCGACAACTGGGACGTCCGTGTCACCCTGTGCGCCAAGCGCTCCGGCTCCACCGTCTACACGTACGCCAAGGTCAGCTGGGACGGACCGGCGTACGGCCAGGTCGACGACAGCACCATCTTCGACGGCGCCTACTTCAAGCTCCAGGTCAAGAAGTCGCAGGCCGGCACCGACCCGGTGAAGAAGTCCGCCAACTACTACGGCATCGAATCGCGGCTGGAAAACAGCGACTCCAACGCCAACTACAACAACTCTTACACCACGCCCGTACTCAGCTACACGATCGGCTCCGGACGCGGACTGGCCGACGGCGAACTCCACCTCGACTGGAACAACGACGGCAAGGGCTACTGGAAGCACCAGTTCAGCGCCTCACCGGTGGTCTGACCGCCCACACCGAGACCGCCGCCACGTGAAAGCCGACCTGCCATGAATCACCGGCCCGCACGCCGAGCCCGCCGCGCCTCCGCCTCCCCGCTGTTCACTCCGCACGGCACCGACCGGGCCAGCCGCAAAGCAGCCCGCCGCCAGCTCGCCGAAGCCGCCGCCAAGGCCCGAGCCGAGGCCGCCGCCCACCCCGCTGGCACCGCGCCCGCGGAGCACGAAATGCCCGCTCCTCTCTTCCCGCCGAGCGGGCGCCCCGGCCCTGCCTCCGCCCGCGGAAACCGGCTGAAGCTGCCCGCCCACCGCATGACCACCGCCATCGCGGCCGGCGCGTACCCGTTCCTCGCCGAAGGCGGCCTCGGCGCCGAAGGCATCTACGTCGGCCGCGACGTCCACGCCGAAGCCTCGTTCGTGTTCGATCCGTTCGCGCTGTACGGCAAGGTCGAGGGCTTCACCAACCCCAACATCCTGCTCGCAGGCGTGATCGGCCAGGGCAAGTCAGCGCTGGCGAAGTCGTTCGCGCTGCGGTCGGTCGCCTTCGGCTACCGCATCTACGTCCCGTGTGACCCCAAGGGCGAATGGACGCCCGTCGCCTCCGCACTCGGCGGCACATCCGTCGCCCTCGGGCCCGGACTGCCCGGCAAGCTCAACCCGTTGGACGCCGCACCGCGACCCGACAGCGTCTCGGAGGCCGACTGGATCGGCGAGATCCGCAAGCGGCGCCTGCTGCTGCTCGGTTCTCTAGCCCGGACCGTTCTCGGGCGGGACCTGCTGCCGATGGAGCACACCGCCCTTGACGTCGCCCTCGACGCCGTCGTCACCCGCGCCGCCGCCACCGGCCGTACACCGCTCCTCGGCGACGTCGCCGCCGCACTCAACAACCCCACCGCGCTCGACGAGGCCGCCGGGATGATGTCCGGACGGCTCGGCGAAGCAGCCCGCGACCTCGCCCACGCCATGCGCCGCCTGGTCCACGGCGACCTTGCCGGCATGTTCGACGCCCCCTCCACCGTGGCGTTCGACCCCAACTCCCCGATGCTCACCATCGACCTGTCCCGACTCGGCGGGTCCGGCGACGACACCGCCCTCGTCCTCGCTATGACGTGCGCGTCGGCGTGGATGGAGTCCGCTCTCACTGACCCGCGCGGCGGCCGGCGGTGGATCGTCTATGACGAGGCATGGCGCCTGATGCGCCACCCCGGTCTCCTCCAGCGCATGCAAGCCCAGTGGAAACTCTCCCGTGGCCTCGGCATCGCCAACCTCATGGTCATCCACCGGCTCAGCGACCTGCTCACCGCAGGCGACGCCGGATCCCAGGGCCGCGCCCTCGCCGAGGGACTCCTGGCCGACTGCTCCACCCGCATCATCTACCGGCAGGAAACCGACCAGCTCCACGCCGCGGCTTCCCTGCTGGGTCTGACCTCCGTCGAAACCGAAGCCATCGCCCACCTCAACCGGGGACGCGGCCTGTGGAAGGTAGCCGGGCGATCATTCATCGTTCAACATCTTTTGCATGCGCACGAGCTGGCGCTGTTCGACACCGACGCCCGCATGCACTGAAACCCTCTCCCATCCAACCCTCCGGGCACACCAGCCACTCCAACCCCTCCATCACCCCCAGGAGACGCCCCATCGAATCCCACCCGACCGCCTCGCTCCTCCCCCTGCTCGACGAGGACGACCTGACCGCCCTCACCCACGACATCCAGGAGAACGGGCTTCTGCAGCCCATCGTCCTCGACCGTCAAGGACGCATCCTCGACGGACGCGGCCGACTCATCGCCTGCGAACGTGCTGGCATCGAAACAGCCTTCATCACCTACGAGGGCGACACCCCGGACGTCTACATCCTGTCCGTCAACCTCCGCCGCCGCAGCCTGACCAAGGGACAGGCCGCGATGATCACCGTCAAGGCTTGTTCCCTCAGGGAACAAGACGGCCGTTCCCCGAGGGAACAGACCGCGCGTTCCCTAAAGGAACAACTCGGAGTCGCCCTGGCCGTCATGGGGCGCGCAAACACCGTCCTGCAGCACGCACCCGACCTCGTGGACCCGGTCATCACCGGGGCCATGGGACTCAACGAGGCGTACGCGGTCGCCCAGGAGAACAAGGCCAAGGCCAACTCCGCGGAGGTCCAGCTCGCCCGTCTGCGTGAGGAGGACCCCGAACTGGCAGACCGGGTCATCGAGGGCGACCTGACGCTGGCAGGCGCGTGGGCAGAGCGCACCGAGCGCGTCGAAGAGGACAAGCGGCAGCGTCGGGTGGCCACCCGACTGCTGGACGAGGTAGTCCCGCCGCTCGCCCAGGCCCGCGGTACGCGCACGTTCAGCCGGTACGACCCCGCGTACGCCAGCGGCACGCCCATCACCCGCGAGACCATCGCGCACGCCATGACGGCGCTGGCCGAGATGGACCAGGTCTGGCAGGAGCGTGACCTGCCGTGACGACCACCGCTGACCTCCGCCTGCAGCACATCGTCGAGAAGACCGCTGTAGCTCTCACCGACACCGCCGGCCGATTCCACAAGCGCCATCTCACCGATGCGGTGCGCGAACAACTCACACGCGAGGACCTCGACCCGCACATCAAGGCCGCAGCCCTGGACAAACTCGCCCAGAGCCTTGTCACCGGGTTCGGCGAACACCGCAACCCACGCCGCAGGCGAACCAACGGCCTCTTTCACCCCCAGGACGTCATCAAGCTGGGCAACGGAATCTGGATATGGATGGCCCGCGCCACCGACTCCGACCTGCTCGAGTGGCGCCGGCTGTCGAGGAAAAACCGGGTGCGCGTCGACCTGGCGGACAACGAGGTCCAGGACTACACGGACGAACGCCTCGACGCCTTCCGCGCCCATACCGATGTCCTCTACCTCGAAGACCTGGAGCGCGTGGTCTTCGGCTGGGCCGAAGACCACGACGATCAGGCTGGCCTCCTCGGATCGTGACCAGCACGGACTGCGGCCCCCGGCACCCCGCCTAGCCAGCGACGTACCCAAGTCCTTTCAGCCATTGGTCGATCGCCGGGGTCGGCCGTCCTGACACCGCCCACCGCTGCCCTTTCCCCCAGCACGAGGAGTGCCCGTCCGTCCTGCCCGGCGCACCCTGCCCCTGATCGCCGCGGCTCTCACCGTCGCCCTGGCCGCGACCGCCTGCACCAACGACGACAGCGACACCTCCGCTAAGAAGACGGCACCCAACACCACCGCCGCGTCGACGCCGACCCCTGCGCTCAGCCCGGCGCAGGCAAGCGACGCCATCACCCACTACTCAAACAACAACCTCGCGCACATGAACCAGGACCGCGCCCTCCTCGACACCGTCGAGGGCGGCCCCCGGTACGCGATGTCGCTGGCCGACATCAAGCAGGACGAGGCCCTGCCAAAAGCCGATCGCGAGCCGTACCGACCGTGGTCGTACGACCTCTCGGCCACCGACCTCTACATCCCGCGCCTCAAGGACGGCCAGCAGCGGTGGTTCGCCGCCGTCACTAAGGCCGGCAGCCAGCAGCAGTACGCCCGCGTCTTGGTCCTGGCGGAGAATACGAAGTCGAAGCAGTGGGAGATGGTCGCCACCGTCGACATCGACGATCCAAAGCAGCTCCCGCAGATCGTGCTCGACAAGGACGGGTACGCCACCGCGGTCGACGCCGCCTCGAATTCTCTCGCCGCACCGGTCGGCGTGCTCCACTCGGCCGTGACCGACAACTTCGCCACCGGCGGCGAGATGACCGGGAAGAAGGTCTTCACCTCGACCGAGACCTCCCGGCGGCAGATCAAGGTCCACGACGAGACGACCGGGAAATTCGGCCCACGCGGCACCACACGCTTCGCCTCCGTCGCCCCGCAGTTCACCGACACGTACGCGCTGAAGACCACCAAGGGCGCACTCGTGATCTTCTCGCACACCCACAGCCAGCACGACGCCGTGACCGCCCCGGGACTGGGGATCGTGCCGGAGAAGCACGACCGAGCCTGGCTCGGCACCACCCCGAGCCCCGCCTTCACCTACACGTTCACCTGCTCGGACATCGCCGCCGTCCCCAGCACGCCGGATCCATCGAGCCTGCTCGGCTACGGCTGCCGCCGCACCGACGCCGAGGCCGCCGGCCCCAGCACCTCCGTTTAGAAGGACCCGTGCCCCAGAACCCCGACTTCGAGCTGTACGACAACGTCGGCCGCGATGCCGACCAGATCGCCGCCGCCCACTACGGCATCGCCACCCGCGGTGACCTGCTCCGGTGGGCGAAGCGGGACGCCGAGCCCTTCCTGGCCGAGCATCCGCTGCCGGCCGAGCCCCTGCCGAGCGGGGACCTGGCCCCGTATCTCGCCGCACTCGCCGCGGCCGAGACGCCTGCCGAGTTCAGCGCCGTCACCCAGCGCCTTCTGGACGCCGCCGAACCCGTCCTGCGTGCCGTGAGTGACTACTTCTTCGCCGCCGCCCAGTGGCGCGGTCAGATCCGCGGCGCAGCGAAGGGGTCACCGCCCAGGCTGCTGATGGAAGCGGCCAGCCGCAGTCTGTCCGTGCTGGCCATCGCGGATCAGGCCGACCTGATGACCCTGCGCGCCGTGTACGACCCCGCGCCACCACCGAAGCTCCCACCGTCAGGCCAGACACAGGCGTCGTCCAGCCTTCCCCCGGCGCAGCCCGCCCCTCCCTCCGGCCCGACACCCGGCCGGTAACCTCCCGCCCTTTTGGAGGCTCCTCCTGTCGACCCGTTCCTTCATCGCCCGCCCCACCGAGACCGGCTACACCGGCATACACGTCCATCTCGACGGCCAGCCGAGCGAGAAGCTGCCCATGCTCCTGGCCGCCTACCAGCACCGGTTCGGGCAAGACATCGAGGTCATGGCGAGGCATCTTGTGGACGGCGTCGCCGTTGGGTGGGACGAGCTGGGCAGCGACCTACTCGACGGTGCCCCGCCCGAGATCGTCACCGCCCTGACCGGCGGAGAGCAGTGGCCCAGCAGCACCCTGGACCACCTGGTCACCCCCGACGGCTCCCCGCCGGGCCGCATGACGGTCACCGAGAAGACCGCCGCCGACCAGGACCTGCAGTGGGGCTACGTTCTGCGCCCCCACGGGATCGAAGTGATCAGCGTGCTCCACGCCGATGCCGGTCCTGTCGTCGCCTGGGACACCGACCCCCGCTCCGGATTCAGCAACCACCCGGCTCACTGGCCCGCCCCCGCGAAGGCCCCGTTCGCCACCGCCTCATCCGCCGCACGTTCGCCCCGGACCGCTCCCGTCACAGCTGCGGTCAATCCCCCCACGGCCGTCCGCCGCTGACCCTCCTCATCCGCGCTTTTCGGAGATTTCCCTGCCCACGCCCCTGACCACGGTCGTTATCGCCACCCGCCTGCGCGAGGACCGCCTCGACTACCTGACCGCCATGCACGCCAGCCTCACACGGCAGTCCGTGCCGTGGGAGGCTGTAATCGCCCTCGATGGCGCCGCCCCCGCGCGCCTGCCCGCCCCTCTCGCGGCCGACCCGCGCATCCGCACCCTCGCGCTGCCCCGCCCGGTCGGCGCCGCCTGCGCCCGCAACCTCGCTCTCACCCAGGTCCGCACCCCGTACGTGAACTGGGCGGACGACGATGACGAGTTCACCGATGACGCCATGGCGGCACGGCTGACCGTCCTGGAATCGACCGGGGTGGGCTGGTGCGCAGGGTGGAGTGAGGATCTGCACCCCGACGGCTCGACCCGTCTGTGGCGCTGCCCGACGCCGCCCGGTCGGCACGAGGCCGGGCACGTCATGGACTACTGGGCACGGCCGCAGGACACGATCCCGATCGGGCCGACCACGATCCTCGCCCGCACCGAGCTCGTGCGCGCCGCCCCGATGGGCGGACTCGTCCAGGGGGAGGACTACATGGCGGCCGTCGGCGTTGCGGTTCTAGCCCCTGGGATCCTGCTGGGCCTGCCGGTGTACAGGTACCGCAAGCACCCGGGGCAGATGACGCAGCAGACGTCGTACGACCAGCTGGAGGCAGCGGCCCGCGAGCACGCGCACGGCTACGGACTCAGCCTGCGCTCCGCCCTGCGCACGCGCGAGGTGTAGGTTCCGCGGTTTCGCGAGCATTTCCGCGTGATCATGAGCACCGTTTGGACATTACCGCGTGATCATGGACAACGGTAACGTTCAGTAGTTGTCAATTGCCGGCTGTTAACGATCTTCCGGTTCGGGCGGCGCGCTTACTTCGTACCGTTCCGGTATGGCCGCACAGCGCCCGAGAGAGAGCCGCAGCAAGCACAACACTCCTACGGCGTCGATTCGGTATACCGGCGGGTCGACTCGCGAAGTCCCCTTCAACTTGCTGCGCTTGAGGGACTTCGACGAGTCGGACCCGTGGCGGCGGGTCCGTTCCGTACACGGCATGGCGCACTACTCGGGCGAGTATGCCTCGGCGACGACGGGCGGTCAGGTCGTCTACGAGAGGTCGGCGGAACTTACCTGCCGCCGCACCACATCAGCGGGTGGGTGCGCCACCGCAGCGGCGGTGGCGCACCCACCCAGAAGTAAGGCCGCGTCTGCCCTATCGGTAGCTGATTTCGTGGTCCGCGCGGCAACTCCACTGGAAGGCCGGGTACTTGCTGTACCACGAGCCCGCGATGACCGCCGCACTTCCCGGGTAGTGGCGACTGCACCACGCCTGGAAGTCGACACCGCCCTCGTACCAGAACTCGTAGGGGTAGCCGACCCTCTGGTGCGCGCACACCCAGGAGTACGGACTCCACAGGTTCACCACATATGCCGCCTGGTAGGGATCATTCCAGGTCTGGGCACAGGCGGCGTTCACGTTAATTCCGTGGTACACACCCCCAGCCGCCTGCGCAGGCGCAGCGACGGAGATCCCGCCCAGGGCCATGGCCAGCGCCAGCAGCGTTGCCGAGATCCATCGCCAGACCCTGCGGCCGTACTCGGCGGGCCGCTGTTCCTTGCTCGATCGCATGTGTTCTCCTCCGGTCGGGTCCGCTGAGTGCGGTCCTTGCAGATAAGAACAGCACCTTGCCGGTACGACACTTGCACAAAAGTGCGCGTCACCGCGGGGCGGAGGAGCAAGGGTGTTGGCATGACTAAGTCCCCTCAGTCCCCGGCCGCGTACTGGATCACCTCAGCGCGGCAATCCGACTACACGATCCGTGCGGCAGTAACCCGTTCCTGTGCCGCAGTGGCATTGGTGGTGGCTTACGCTCTGACGACCTCCGCCTGGTGGGGATGGATTATCCTGGGCCTCGCCTTCCTGGGCGTGTACATGTCCCTGGCCAACGGCTTGTACGAGGGGCGGGAGGATCCGCCCGGCGAGTGGCTCGCCCGCGTGGCATTGCGCTCGGGGAAAGGCACGAAGGGCGACTTCAGCGCCAACGCCTCCGGCATTATCGAGACGGCTAGCGCGCTTCTCCTTCCGCTGCTGCCCGCTTGGGCGATGGGTGACCTTTGGTATCCGCGCCTCTTGGCACTGGTGGGTGCCGCTGGATACCTGGCAAGCGTTACCTCGGCGATCTTCGTGGACACGACGTGGTTCAACCCTGATGCCCGCCTGCCCGGACTGGCGTTGCGGCTCAGGAGTGCAGTCGCAGCAGGAGCGGCCGCCATCATGGCTGCGGAGGTGATGCCAGCTTCCTGGGACTCGGGGCAGCGAGGAGTTGTCGCCCTTGTCTGCGGCGCAGTCCTGCTTGTTCAGTGGCGTATCAGGGAGACTGACCGGCTTCTGACTTGGGTCGCTCCCTATAGCGCGGCACAACGTCAAGAAGGGCGCAGGGACATCACCGATGCAGCCCACACCACGGTCGGCGGCCAGATGACAGCCCTCAGGAGGCAGCTCGAACGACACAAAGAGCAGGATCCAGAGCTTTGGTACGCGCTAATTCAGGTGGACGGCGCCATGCGGGAGACCCTCTACATGGATCGGGATCCCACCAGCCGTTCCGACTGGCCCGGCCTGCTTCTGGGGCAGCTCGACCAGGTAAGCGGGCAGTATGCGGTGCCCATCGTCTTCGATCCACCGCAGAAGCCCTTCGCCGATCAAGACAAGGAGACCGCTAGGTTCGTGTTGCATGAACTCGCGCTCAACGCGGCAAAGTACGGCGCCGCCGAAATCAGCATCCAACTGCGACTTGAAGGCGATCTCTACATCGCGGATATCCACGACGACGGGCCGCCCTTTCAACCTGGATCATGGCAAAGGCCCGCCGGGGGTCTGGAGAGAGTTGCACGACACCTCGCCAACCGACATGGATCGCTGGCATGGGATTCGACATCAGACGGCAAGGTAGTAACAGCCACCTGGCGTACAGCCGTACGAGAGGAACTTCCCCAGGAGGGATCTTGACCCGCGTATTGATCGTCGACGATCATCGCACCACGCTCGCTCGAGGACTGGCAGCAGTCCTCGAGCTCCCGTGCGACATCTACACTTGCAAGCATGAGGTGGAGGCGGGAATCAATTCCGACTGGACTGCAGCATTTGTAGATTTCGACCTGAACAGCCCCACCGAAACAGGGCTGAGTATCATGGAATTCTTATTCGACCGATGTCCAGAAGTCCGTCGCATCGTACATACGTCTCTTTCTGAAAATGGTAGGACGCTTTTTGCGCTCGCCGCATGCGCCTGGTTCGATGCGGAAGTAATTCTTGACAAGGAATGCTCCGAGACCCAAATCTGCCAAGCGGTCAACCTGCTTGAGAATCCCACACCGCGTAGATGGTTGGAGCGGCGCCGACGAGCCGCCGACATCATCGACGACCTGCTGCAGCCTGGTTGGCTGCCATTGTGGCAAATCTGGCCAGAGGTCAACGGATCCGTCAAGGCAGCAAAGGCGCGACTCGGCAAACATCAACCAGATCCCCGCACATTCGCGAAAGAAGCCCTCGCGATCCTCGAAAAGCACCGAGATATGTTCGGCTTGGCCAGCCTCAATCCGGTCGCAGGACGCGCCTACAGCTCCTACGCAGTACCCCTAACTGTGTTCGCCGAGGCAAACAGCAAGTTCTTCGGCGCCCCAGACCTGGCAGCCGTTCTCGCCTCGCAATCCATGAGGTATTGACCTCGATGCCCCGGCGGGCAGTACTGGAGACACTCGCGCTATCGAGACCGGGGATCCGCCCCGATCCTTGGTGCACCCCCGGCCCTAACAACACCGATGGAGAACTCGTTCACAACGAACCACCCGCGCCATTTGGCTGCCCTACTGGCGGCAGGACGAAGACGGCACGAATCACGCAGAGCGACCACCGAAGGCAGCCCGCTGGGACGTTCTGCTCATGATCCGCCCCCGCCAGTAGTGCTCATCCCATGCGGAAAACGCCATCGCCGCAGGAGCCAGTACTCACGAAGATGCGGTCCCTAGATCCTCGTCTAGGTTCCGCGATTCCGTGGACATTTCCGCGTGATCATGAGCACCGTTTGGACACTTCCGCGTGATCATGGACAACGGTAACGCTCGGTGGCGGTCAGTTGTTAACTGTTAACGATCCTCCAGTTTTGGGCGGCGCGTTTTTCGCACCGTTTCCGTATGAGCTCGTAACACGATCTTGTTGAAGTGCCCTGGCAGAGCGTGACCGGTATGATTTTTCGGTCGTTCGCGTGGTGTGGGTACTCGACCGTGGATCGTGGACGACGACTTGTGGGCGCTGATCGAGCCGTTGTTGCCGTCCTGGCCGATGAAGGGGCCGGGGCCGCGTCCGGTGGCGGACCGGCGGTGTCTGCAGGGCATCCTGTACGTCCTCTACAACGACATCGCCTGGCAACTCCTGCCACCGGAGCTGGGGTTCGGCTCCGGGCAGACCTGCTGGCGGCGTCTGGACCGCTGGCAGAAGGCAGGAGTCTTCGACCAGCTGCACCGGATTCTGCTGGCAGAACTGCACGCGGCCGGCGAACTCGACTGGTCACGTGCGTGCGTGGACGGCTCCCACATCCGCGCGAAAACGGGGGTGCCAAAACCGGTCCGTCGCCGGTCGACCGGCGGAAGGCGGGCAGCAAGCACCACCTGATCTGTGACGGCCGCGGCACCCCGCTCAAGGTCATCACCACCGCAGCGAACGTCAACGACGTCACCCAGACCCTCGCCCTCGTCGATGGCATCCCGCCCGTCGCCGGTCGACCCGGCCGGCCGCGACGACGCCCCGAAGCCCTGCTGGGTGACAAGGGCTACGACTCGAACCCGAACCGGGACGCACTCCGCAAGCGCAAGATCCTGCCCGTCATCTCCCGCAAGGGAGCCCCGAACATCCAGGGCATGGGCAAAATCCGCTACGTCGTGGAACAGACCTTCGCCCTGCTCCACCACTTCAAACGCCTGGCCGTCCGCTGGGAACGCAGACCCGAACTCCATGACGCCTTCGTCTCATTGGCCTGCAGCCTCATCTGCTGGCGACGCCTCAAGAAGACCCACTCGTGATCGTGTTACGAGCTCTTTGGGCAGGTAGAGCTCGCGGTCGACCAGCGCGTGACCGCGGCTGGTGGCGTAAGCGGCGAACACGCCGATCTGAACGGCCGGCGTTCAGGGTCTGCTGCTGCACGTCTGCTGCACGGGCACCTCGCCCTCTTGTTGTTCGAGGCTCATCCGCTGCTCAACGCAATGGATCACGCCAGCCTGAAACGGGACCGGCACAAGGCGTCCTACGACCATGCCCGCCACACACTGGCCACCGGTCCCGCCCACGTACCGGCCGGGCACGTGCCCGCACTGCGCGAACTGGCCCGCGCCTGCGCGCACCTCCTGGGTTTCCTCGCCACCGCCCGCCGCTGACACTCCCTGATCTCGTCCACACACTGCTGAACTGCGGATATTCAGAATGAAAGAGGCTCACTGAATCAGTTCAATGTGCGGGTGGTCTGGGGATGCCGGGCAGATGTGAAATTGCATGCCATAGCCCCCGGCTAGGACGACCCTGGTGAAGTTCGCCGGGGGAGTTCCCTGAGGTAGGGGTGGTTGGTCGCCAGTCTGGTTCTCGACGGGGGCCCAGTTTTCGCTGCCACCGTCCCATTCGGTCGAGGCGATCGTCAGCAACGGGTCCATCTCAGTGTCGCACTCGGGGCAGCGCCGGGGCAGGGGGTCGGTGAGGCCCCAGTTGCTCCAGCCCCCGACCTTCCAGCCGGGGGAGACCGAGAGGTGGTTCTGGTAGAACTCCTCCGGGGCGGCTTCGTAGGAGCTGTCCACCGCTGATCCGGCCGCCTGCCACCTGTTCTGGTCGCGAAGCTGCTCCTGCAGCTCCTTGCTCAGCTCCAGGAAGTTCGGGTATTCGGTGACCTGCTCCGGTGCGAACAGGCAGGGTTCGGGCAGGTAGTCGGAGAACTGGATGGCGGAGGGCTCGGGAGGGGCGCCGAGGATATCGGTGACCTCGGAGGCGGTCCGCCAGAGCAGTAGGGGCCTGGGGTTCGCCGGGTGGTCGAAGGGACACCAGAGGACCTGGAGGAGATCGGCCTCGGACGGCCCGAGCGTGCGGAGTTGAGGAACGTCACGCGCGTACAGCTGTGCCACGGGCAGCATGGCGATTGGACCCTGGGGCCACGGGCGGGCGGCCTGGAGGCGGCTGTCGGTCGCCAGTTCTTCAGGCGTGGCCCAGGGGCCTTGGGGATCGCGGTGCCGCCGCGCTTCCAGTGCCGCCCGGTGACGGCGCAGCAGCCGCACGTCCTGCGGCGAGGGGCCTGTGCCCGCACCGTGCCCCTCGTGCGGCCCTTCGCAGTGCGGCCACGGCTTGTCGGCGGGCCACAGCAGTGGCCCGCCGACGGAGCTGTCGTGCACCGACGGCGATCCGGGGCGGGGGTGCAGCCGGGTCGCCGTGCGTGCCAGCGGGGCCAGTTGAGGGAAGAGCGCGGTGACGTCGAACGGCCGCGGCGGGGTGGTGCGACTCATACTGGCTCCCGTAGGCACTAGCTGGTTGGCATCAGTTTCCGAGGTTGAGCTGCCCGGTGGTCCCCTTGGTGTTGGTAACGCCGGTGATGGGCAGCAGACTCTGCGTTCCGTCCGCCCGCTGAACCGCGGCGCTCATGGTGACACCCGTGGGGATCGTGCTGTCGCTGTCCTTGTAGAGGGGTGTCACCTGGTAGTAGACCGCATCATCCGGCCCCATGGTGGCCGCCTCAACTGCGTCCTTCACCGCTTTCTCGTAGGTCCGCATGCTGGGTGTTCCGGTGTTCATCCCCACCTGCCAGCAGGGGACGAGGTTGTTCTGACCGCCGTCCTCTATCTGCCCTTTCCCGCCGAGGATGTTGGCGATCAGGTGACACCGGGAGATCGAGGTTCCGGGCGAGTGCGTGGCGACGAACTGCTCTGCGTCGCGCCAGCCGGTGATGTCTTCCTTAGGATGCGAAGCCGGGCTGCCGTCGCCGAGATTCTTCCGCAGGCAGGCCTGCGCCCCGGCTGCCCGGGTCCCGGCCGGGCTGCTCGGGTCGGTCTTGTTGCGGTGCTTGACCGGTTGGGTGCTGTTGAGGATCCACCCGTCGCGGGAATTGGCCTGCATCATTTTCAGGCATGCGGCCTTCGGCTTAGTGAGGCGCCGCGTGTCCTTTGCTGTCCCCACATTGGTGCAGACTGCGCCGTTCGTCAGCACGATGTTGGATCGGTCGACCATGGCCGTGTAGGTTCCCTCGGCCTGATCCTTATCGCTCTGATAGTCGCCTTCCCAGCTGTCGCCGTAAACGGGGGTGCCGCGAGTGGTGTACTCGTAGGAGTAGTCCGGCCCCTTGATGGTGGCGAACCAGGTGAAGTCGATAGCTTCCACTTTGTCCAGAAGAAACCCGGTCTCAATGGCGACCGGGTGCTTGTTTGACTTCTCCTTGAGCTTGATCCAGGCGATGCCGCATGTGATGTCGCCGGTGTCCTTGGGGAGGGCCTTGGCCTGCTGGGCGGTGCGGCGCATCACAAGGTCCTTGTTGGCCGCGGGGATGGGAATGGTCTTCCCGTTGACCAGCCGCACGGTGACGTTGCCCGCGCGGTCCGGGGTTCTGGTGACCAGTTCCGTCACCCGCACTGTGGTCATCTTGGACGTGATGGTGTGGTTCGTCGGGCCTTCCGTGACGGTGCTTGCGCGGTCGGCGGGATGTGTGGGCGCGGGGGCGGCCGTCGCTGTGCCGCCACTGAACGCGACAGCGACGGCCGTCGCGGCCACCGTCGCCCGTGACAGGGCGCGGCGCAGCCTGTTCGGCTTTCGGTTTCGCCTGCCGCGGTGGCGACGTGAACCTGGTATGGACATGTTCATCCTCTTCTCCGCGTTTTCCGGTGGGTACGGTCTCGAAGTGCGTACTGGAAGCCCTCGGGGCTCATGCGGACGTTGCCGGCCGACGTTGGGCGCAGCGGGCCATCAGCTACGGGTCGTTCGGCATGGCGGCAGGCGGGATTGTCGTACCGTGCCGCTACGCGATGGTTTACTCAAACGCTGGCCGACTCTGGTGCTCGCACCCACAGTCGGCCCTGCAAGCGCATCTGATCGCCGGTCACAAGGTGATTCCTCTGCGCCGAACAGATGGGCCATGGACGGGTCTGCCCCTCCTGGGGCAGGCGACTTTGTCCGGGGAGGGATGCGGCATCGGTGATATCGCGCGGCGAGGGCCGGCCGATTTACCCTGACATGGTCTCCTCGATCGAAATGCCTGCCTCTGGCTCCGACGAAACTCCCAGAGTGCAGGCGCACCGCCTCCGATGGATTCCCTTCACCGTGCTGGTGAGGGTCTGCTTCCGTCGTTCATAGAGCTGTTCGGGCAAGCGCGCAAATACCCAGGCCGCCGTGACCCACTGAAGGAACACGGTTTCGGACTACGGAAGTTGGCCGAATACCGTGACTGTTCGGCGGCGGTCGGACGCACCGGCACACGACGAGGGACTGCAAGGGAAGTCGCCCGTCGTCGGGGTTGACGGCAGCAGATTCACGACCAAACAGCCCATTGGCACAATGGTGTTGGCGAATTATCTCTACGCCCATGAAATTCTGATGAAACTGGGCAAGTCAAGGCCGCCGAACAGTCCATAAAGGGCCATGAGTTGCACCCGGAACTGGCTGATTCCGTCATCGTCACCCCACCGCTGCCGACGCTAAGTTCACCCTGATCAATAACCACTCACCGTCACACCGACCACACCACCGGCCGGGACTCCCGCGTGCCCCACGCGGAGACCGGTCCAAGGGGGATGAGCACGATGCGTCATTCACGATCACCCGGCCTCTGGAGAAGAGGACTGACAGTCCTCACCGCGGTCGCTGCCTCCGCGCTCGCCGCCACGACGGCGACGGCCGCTCCAGCGGTTCCGGCCGCGGCCAAGCCGGCCGCTCTGGCGGCCGGCCAGCCCAAGCTCGGAGATTCCTGTACGCCAGCTGACCTCGGCAAGCGCTACCCGTACATCAAGTCCACGCAGGTCGTTCCGACGATCACGCATTTCAAGGGCTGGTACGTCACCGAGGGGTCAACAGGCTCCCAGACGATCGAGACCAGTACACAGACCGTGGTCACGGTCCAGGTCGGCCTCTCCGCCAACATCCAGGGCAGCTTCCAGGTCGAACTGCTCGGCCAGGTGGGCGGGAGCCTGGGCCTGAACGTGCAGATAGCCTCCAGCACCACCAGCAGCGAGTCCAAGTCGATCTCCTGGGACTTCCGCCGACCCGGCTACTACGCCCTGTACGAGGGGACCCGCAAGGTCACAGGCCAGTACGGCAGCCTGAACTGCAACCGCGTCGACACCGGCAACGGTACCTACGCCACCAAGTGGGTCGATGGGCCCGAGAGCGGCAGCTACACCACCTACACCACTCTCGAAGAAGGCGCGGTCCGCTGCGAGGACACCGTCCCCGCCACCAGCATCATGCGCAAGGCACAGGACCTCCTCGACTGCGGCTCCCCCGCCGCCACCGCGAAACACCCGGCCGGGCCCGTCTCCTCGCCCAAGGCTGACCAGGCCAAGCACGACGCCAACAACGCCGCCACAGCCGCCCAGAGCACGAAGGCCACCCAGCCCGCCAAGCCCGCCACCCGGGCCGCCCTGAACTGCCAACCCGGCGCCTACAAGATCGACGTCCCCGGCAAGCCCCTGAACTGGAGCGCACCGCTCCTGGCCAACGACGGCATCCGCCTGCGCAAATCCAACTTCACCAGCGCCCACCTGGACAACTGGCGCCTGTGCAACGTCACGGAGAACAACGGAGTCCTCGAGGCGACCCTGTGGAACTGGGGCAACGGCGGATGCGCCACCATCCCGGCGAACATAGCCAACCAGGAACAGGCCTACCTGACGACGGCCACCTGCGGGGAGGACGACCTCCAGCGGTTCTACATCTACCGCGACGTACCCGGCAGCTCGAAGATCGGTCTGCAGAACAAGTACACCGGCTCCATGATGGGCCACGACCGGTACGCGGACGGAGAGTTGATCCGCCAGTACTCCAGCGGCAGGCAGGACGGCACGAGTACGTACACCCTGACGGGAGTCTGACGACCCCGACCCCATGAGCGCGGCCCGCACGTGAATCCCCGACCGCCCGGTTCCGTGCGGGCCTTCCTTCTCTACCCCGAGCCCGGCCGCGGGGACCAGCCCCTGATGCGCGTCATGCATTGTGCGCTGGGTGCGCGTTACCTGTGTGCACTGATACCGGTAGTCCGTCGGATCAAGGTGGGGTGTAGAGATAGATGCCCTGGCCTGCGGTGACGGTGTCGATGAGGTGCTGCAGTTCAGGAGGTGGGGGCTTGGTGGACCAGGTGTTCCACCAGCGCCGCAGCGTGAGGGCGGGGGTGAGCCAGGAGCGGACCGCGCGCAGGGCCCTGAGCCAGCAGGGAGGTTGGGGCTGGTGGGACGTGGCTGGTCCCCCTCTCTGGCCGGCGGACGGGGCCGGTCTCCGGTGCGGTGGCATCCGAGGGCCCGGGCGGGGTGAACCACTGCTCCCAGCAGAAGGTGAAGGCGCAGTGGACCAGGGCCTGGTGGCGGCGGATCGCGAGCGCGGAGCGGACCTGGAAGTCGGCCCACCCGAGTTCGTCCTTGACCTGCTTGTAGGACTGCTCGATCCAGTGCCGCAGCCCGTAGATGCGGACCAGTTCGGGCAGGCTCGCGGCGCGGTGTTCCTGGCCGGCGCCGCGGGCCGGATCGCGGGGGCCGCCGGGGCGGGGCAGGTTGGTGACCAGATACCAGGTCGCCTTCTGGGGCAGGGTGCCCGGGTCGGCGGTGGCCACGACCAGCCGGGTGGGACTGTCGGGGCCCCAGCCGCCCAGCACCGCGTCGGCGGCCCACCACACACGGGTGGAACCATCGCGGAAGCACCGGGTCACCGGTGTCCACCCGCCCGGCGCGGCGGGGCCGCCCCAGGCCAGGCGCCGGGCCGCCTCGACGGGGGTGTGCGCGTCACTCTCGCGGGCCCAGGTCCCGCGCCTGGGGCGGACGGCCAGCACGAACGGCAGATCGGCCTCGCGCAGCGCGGCGCGGAAGTTGTCGGTGTCGCCGTAGGCGCAGTCACCGGTCACCGCCCGGAAGCCGAAGCCGTCCTCGGCGGCACGCACGGCCAGGTCGGCGGCGATCCACCACTTGGTGTGAAACGCCGGGTCCCGCGTGCCCTGCGGCAGCCGCCGGGCGGGACAGTACGGCTCGGCGTGCACCGGGTAGTAGACCCGCTCGTCGGCCCACACCGCGGTCACGGTGACGATCCCGTTGTCGGTCTTGCCGATGCGGCCGAGGTACTGCGGGCCGGTGAACGCGGTGGCGGTGCCGTCCTTGCGGTCCCCGCTGTCATCGATGACCAGCACCCCGCCGGCGTGCGGCGCCAGCGCCGGATTGGCCAACAGCAGTTCCAGGCGCCGCCCGTTGACCGCATCCGGCTCCCAGCACGACTCCGACAGGAAGTACTGCAGCCGCTGCACCGCCGCGTCCTTGCTGCCGACAACCGGCTCCGCCCCGGCCAGACACGTCAGCGTCTTGCTCCGCTCCCGCGGCGCCAGCAGCCCCGCCAGATACTCCCGAAACTTCCGCCGCTGCGCGAGGTGCGTGAACAGACCATCGAACTCCGCCGCGAAGCCCTCCAACGGCCCCGGCGCCGGCGGACACGACACCAGCCTCGACATCGCCGCCCCCTTCCCCCAGCAGCCAACACCTACCCCCACAAAACAAGATCTAACGGACTACCGACTCCTGATAGATCGTCTTGCGACCAAGCTCGAAGATCGTCGGGAGTCCCGTTGCAGGATCAGTCTGCCATCACGCCGTCCATGGGTACGGCGTCGGGGATCTATGCGCCGGGGCATCTCGGTGAGCTGACCCAGATCGTGGACGTCGACCTCGTGGACGCCGTCCTCGTCGAGACCGGAGCGCGGGAGAAGCGGATACGCCTGCTGCCAGCCCGGGTGGTGGTCTACTTCGTCCTCGCGCTGGCGCTGTTCGAGCAGTGCTCCTACCGGGCGGTGTGGGGCAAGTTGACCGTGCACCTGCCCGCCGCGGGCATCACGCGTCCGGCCGTCTCCTCGCTCTCGCGGGCCCGGCGCCGTCTGGGGGCCCGCCCGTTGAAGGTGTTGTTCGAGATATTGGCCGGGCCGGTCGGACAGAAGGCCCGGCCCGGTGTGTACTACCGGGGCCTGCGGACCCTCGCGATCGACGGCACCAGACTGCACGTCCCCGAAGACGAGCAGGTTCTCTGGCGCTATCCCAAGCGGGCCGGGGAGAAGATGGAGTTCGGCTACCCGCTGCTGCGGCTGCTGGTGATCGTCGAGTGCGGCACCCGGGCCCTGCTCGCCGCGGCCTTCGGCCCCGAGAGCGATGGCGAGACCACCTATGCCGCTCGGCTGTTGCACGTCCTGGACGACACGGCGCTGCTGCTGGCCGATGCCGGCTTCGACGCCCGCGACCTGCTGGAAAGGGTGCGGGATACCGGAGCGCAGTTCCTGGTGCGCTCCGGTGCTTCGCGCTGCCCCACCGTCGTGCGCCGGCTGCCCGACGGTTCCTACCTCTCCCGGCTGAGCGGCCCCTACCAGGCCGGCCGGGGCTACTCGTCCCTGTCGGTGCGGGTGGTGGAGGCATGGATCACCGTCACCCTGGACGACGGCACCGTGCGTCGTGAGCAGTGGCGCCTGATCACCAGCCTGTTGGACCATCAGCGTTACCCCGCCGCCGAGTTGGTGGATCTTTACCACGAAAGGTGGCAGGTGGAGACCACCTATTTCTCGATCAAGGCAAGCCTGCTGGACGGCCGGGTCCTGCGCTCCCACAGCATCGACGGCATCGATCAGGAGGTCTGGGCCATGCTCACCACCTACCAGGCCCTCATCCGAGCCGCCTCGGACGCCGTCGCCCACCGGCCCGACCTGGACATGGACCGCCTCAGCTTCGCTGTCCTGCTCCAGACCGCCGCCGACCCCGTGGTCACCGGACACGGCCTCACCACCGGGAACGTCGACCTGGTCGGCGCGATCGGCGCCGCCGGCCTCTGGCCCGCCCGCCGACGTCGCCGCGTCAAGGCACGCAGTTTAAAGAACCCGACCAGCAAGTACGGCCCCAACGCCGGTAAACACCCCCAGAGCGCCCGGCACTACACCGTCCACGCAGAGATCACGTACATGGAGAACGGACTCGCTTCTCGGTCCCGACGCCCCTCCCCGGACGGGTTGCACCGCAGGTCACAGCCCTAACGCACTGGTGTTGCCGTGGACATTTCCGCGTGACCATGGACACCGTATGGACACTTCCGCATGATCATGGACAACGGTAACGCTCAGTAGCGGTCAGTTGTCGACTGTTAACGATCCTCCGGTTTGGGCGGCGCGCTTTTTTCGCACCGTTTCAGTATGGCCGCACAGCACCCGAGAAAGAGCCGTAGCAAGCGCAACACCCCTACGGCGTCGATTCGGTACACCGACGGGTCGACTCGCGAAGTCCCCTTCAACCTGCTGCGTTTGAGGGACTTCGACGAGTCGGACCCGTGGCGCCGGGTTCGTTCGGTGCACGGCATGGCGCACTACTCGGGCGACTACGCCTCGGCGACGACGGGCGGCCAGGTCGTCTACGAGAGCCGGCTGGAGTTGGCCCGCCTGCTGCTCGCTGACTTCGACCCGTCGGTGTGCGGCATCTACGCCCAGCCCTTGCGCATGGTGGCGCGGATCGACGGCAAGGTCCGCAGCCACGTTCCGGACTTCCTTCTGGTGAGGGGGTCCGGGACGGTGCGCGTCGTCAACGTCAAGCCGGCCTCGCGCCTCAAGGACCCCAAGGTCGCGCAGGCGCTGGCCTGGCCGAGGCATCTCATCGAGCGCCATGGCTGGGAGTACGAGATTTGGTCGGGCGCCGAGCCGGCCCTGCTGGAGAACGTCCGGTTCCTGGCCGCCTATCGCCACCCCGGTGTCGTACCCGTCGACGACGTCGAACGTGCTTGGCAGGAGGTCGTCGACGGCGAGGAGTTGGCGCTCGCCGAGCGACGCCTGGCCGGAGACCGCGAGCCCGAAGAAGCCCGTCCGGCGCTGATGGCCCTGCTGTGGTCGGGGCGGCTGACCACCGACCTCTTGGCCCAGCCGCTGTCAGGCGAATGCGTACTGCGGAGGCACGGATGAATCAGTGGACGACGACGCTGCGGACGGGGCTGCCGATCGCCTTCGACGGTGAGCAGTTCACCGTCGCGGAGATCGAAGGACGGCGTATTCTCCTGCGCCAGTCCGCGGTGGCCGGTCCGCCGAAGCTGCGGCAGGTCGACATCTCCGTATTGCTCACCCATCCCACGACCGAGATCCTGGCGCCGGCCCCGGCAGAGACGACGGCTTCCGCTGCCCTGCTGAGCGGCCTGGCACGTGAGGAGGACGACGAGCTGACCGTCAAGGTCCAGCACCTCCAGGAGGTCCTGACCGGATACCGACTCGGCGACCCGGCCTTGGCGCTGGACGGCGAGCCGCGTGCGGACTTCACGCCGGGAACGCCGCTGCTGCACCGCTACGCCGTCAAGGCCGCCGAGCTCGGCGTCGGGCTCACCACGATCCGCCGGTGGACCGCGGCCTTCAAGAAGGCCGGCCCGGCCGGGCTTGTGATCGACCGCCCCGTACGCAGCGTGGTGGAGAGGGCGGACCCCCGCTGGGTGGAGATGGCCGAGGAAGTCTTGAAGGCGCACGTCAAGGCGAGCCGTCCGGTGCGCGGGCTGGTCCTCACCGAGATCGAGGAGCGGCTGGTCAAGGAGCACGGGAAGGGTGCGGTGCCGCTGCCGGCGAGCACGATGGGCTACGAACTGCTGCGGCAACTGGCCAAGGGGACCAACGCGTTCGAGGGCAGCACCAAGGGCAAGCGGTCGATCGCGGACGCCCCGCAGGGCACGTACGGCCGCCTGCGCGCCACCCGGCCCGGCGAGTACGTGGTCCTGGACACCAACAGTCTGGACGTCTTCGCGATGGAGCCACTGACCTGCCGGTGGGTCCGGTGCGAGCTCACGGTCGCCATGGACCTCTACAGCCGGTGCATCGTGGGCCTGCGGCTGACGCCGGTCTCGACGAAGTCCGTCGACGTCGCCGGGGTGTTGTACGAGACCGTGCGTCCGCGCCAGGCCCGCACGGACGACGGGGAGACTCTGCCGTATGCCGGGGTGCCGTCCACCGTGGTGGTCGACGCGGAGAAGGTCGTGGACCGGGATGGTCAGCCGCTTCTGCCGACGGTGGCCACGGAAACGATCATCTTCGACCACGGCAAGAGGTCTATCTGTCGAACCACATCAAGAGCGTCTGCGCGAAGCTGCGGATCTCGCTGCAGCCCGCCCGTCCCAAGACCCCGACCGACAAGCCGGTCGAGCGATGGTTTCGGACCCTGAACCAGGGCCTGTTGGCCGCGCTGCCCGGCTACAAGGGCTCCGACGTGCACAGCCGCGGCGAGAAGGTCGAGGACGAGGCGTTCTTCTTCCTCGACGAGCTCGAAGCGGTCATCCGGGATTGGATCACCACGGTGTATCACCGGCGCCGCCACCGCGGGCTGTGCATCCCGGAGGTGCCGGGACTGAAGCTGAGCCCGCTGGAGATGTTCGAGCACGGCGTCACCCGCGCCGGCCCACTGCGGATTCCTCTCCGGCCGCACCTCGCCCTGGACTTCCTCGAAGAGTTCCGCGTCCCGGTCCACCACTACGGCGTGGACATTGACGGCCTGCGCTACAACGGGGACGGGCTGGATGGCCACCGCAACCAGCCCAGCCCCTACCGGGGCGTGGACGCGGGGAAGTGGCCGATCGCCATCGACTCCGGCGACGTCACCAAGGCGTACTTCCAGGACCCGCAGACACGGGGCTGGCACGTCCTGAACTGGGAGCATGCCGCTGCTCTGGGTATGCCGGTGAGCCGTGAGGCGCTGGGGTATGCCCGTCGGCTCGCGAGGCAGAAGGACCGGTTCCCGGACACCAAGCGCGCACTGGTCGAACTGCTGGAGCGCTGGGGTGCGGGGCTGACGCGAGATCGCACCGAGCGACGCATGGCGGTGCGGCTGTCCCAGGAGCGACTGCGCATGGTCGGAGACGACGAAGCGCCCGGCGACACCGACGTCGTCGCCTCCCTCCCGTCCCTGCGGAAAGTGGCAGCCGCCGGCGGGCCGGGGGCCGATCGGAGCGAGACGGAGGACCCGGACCTGCGGGTCATCCAAGGGGTGGCCGAGGTGCCGGGCGGGGACGATGACGAGGACGATGAGCTGGAAGCCGTCTTCCCGGGCGAGGAGAACGGCGCCGCGATCGACGAGGACGACTACTACGCCGACATCTGGGAGAGCCGTTGAGCACGGCAGGCGGTGCCGCCGACGCCGAGCCGTTCGAAGGCGACGACCGCCAGTACAGCCCGACCCGGCTGCCCGGATGGCTGCAGGAGGTCCACGGACCCGACCGGATCCGGCCCGAGCACCTGAGCCGGTCCCAGCTCGCCGACCTTTCGCCGCGGGCGCTCTCGGTACACAACGACAACCGGGAGGTCTGGCACGCCAACATCGGTCCCATCGACACCCCTCAACTGCTTGCACTCCACGAGGACTTGCGCGAGATCATCGAGTCGAACCGGCAGGACGGCAACAAGACCAAACCGGTCGCCCTGGTGGACGCCCACCCGGGGCTGGGCAAGAGCACGGCGGTGCGCGCGTACGGCTGCGACCTGTTCAGGCGGCAGGTCAACCTGCGCGGAGAGACCACGCCGGGCGGCGCCCGCCGGGTGCCGGTCATCTACATCGCGCTCAGCGGCAACACGCAGATCCGCGGCCTGAACGCGGCGATCTGCCGGTTCTACGGCCTGCCCGTCAAGGGAGACGCAGACACGCTGGCCGAGCGGGCCGTGGACGCGGTCTTGTCGATGAAGACGGTCGCCGTGATCATCGACGACATCCACTTCCTGGCCGGCTCGACGTCGAACTCGGTCCGCATGGCCAACCAGCTCAAGTACCTCTCCAACGTCTTCCCCGTCACCCTGATCTACGTGGGCGTCGGCGTCCAGGAGCGCGGCATCCTCCATGAGGGCTTCTCACCGAGGGAGAGCCCGCTCGCGCAGTTCGGGCGCCGTACCACGGCGCTGACGTTGCTGCCCTTCCAGGTCGATGACGAGGAGGGCCGCCTGCAGTGGCACCAACTGCTCAAGACGATCGAGCAGAAGCTCGTCCTGGCCGAGAAGTACCCCGGCATGCTCGCCGAGGACCTCTCGGACTACCTCTTCGCCCGCTCCACCGGGCACTTCGCGTCGCTCATGTCGCTAATCAACCGCGGCTGCCTGCGCGCGATCCGAGGTGGCCACGAGCGCCTGGACGAGGAGCTGATGAACCAGGTGAAGAACGACGCCGCGGCCGAGGAGGCCCGCAAGGAACTGGAGGCCGAGATCAAGGCCGGTCTCAAGACCACGCGGCCCAACCAGGATCCACGACGCCGGAGGAAGTCGGCATGACGGGCTGGACCGACGAGCGCATCCCCATCGGGGTACTGCCCTCCCCGGGGGAGGCCCTGGACAGCTGGTGCGAGCGCTACGCGCACCGCCTGCGAACGCATACCGTTGACTTCGCCGACTACCTGGGATTGCCGCACACGTCCGTGCGCAGGATGGTCCGCCGCCTGACCGAGGGCGAGCTGGAGCTGCTGGAGCGGCGCACCGGCGTCGGGGCCGAGCAGCTGAGGGCAATGACACTGGAGGCGTTCGACGGTTCCCTCGTGCGGATCACCGGGCAGACCCGCCGGCTGACAGCGCCCGCCAACTGGCGGTTCTACGGCACCACCTCGCGCTACTGCCCCGCCTGCCTGGCCGATAACGGGGGCCGGTGGCAGCTGCACTGGCGCCTGGGCTGGACCTTCGCCTGCACCCGCCACCGGCTCCTGCTCCTCGAACGGTGCCCACGCTGCGGCAAGCACCCGCCCGTACTCAGCGGCGGCAACCACCGCATGCTGTCCCGGCCACAAGCCTGCCGTTCCCTGACCGAGCGCGACGGCCGCGGCACCCGCTGCGGCTACCCCCTGACCGAAGCCCCCGCCGTCTCTCTCGCCGAAGGCGGTGCGGTCCTGCTGTCGCAGGCCAGCGTCAACGCGCACGTCATCGCGGAGCATCGCAGTGCTGCCGCGCGCGAACGGGCCGGCGAACTGTCACACCTGGGACGACGAGCGCTACGCAACATCGGCACCCGGCCCGAAGTCGTGCCACCCATCGCACGCGACATCATCACGGCCTGCGGCGGCGAGCTTCTCGCCGGCGCCGCGGCGATGGAGATCCACGACGCGCGCAACGTTGCCATCGGGACCACCCTGGCCGCCATCGCCACCGACCCCGAGCATCCGCTGCGCGAGGACGTGTTCGCGTGGATCTGCCTCGCGCCGGACCGCGAAGTGGGTGAGCTGCGCGAACACCCCACGCGGTACTTGCCCAACTGGAAGTCCGCAGGCCCCCGCGTGATCAAGCGCATCCTCGCCGCCTCCGACAGCCAGCTCACGCTCAAGGCCCGGCTGCGCTACGGCACAGCGACCGCCGAGCCCGCCGAGCCCTACCTGAGCGAGACCGACATCACCGTGCGGGCGTCCAAGACGCCCGGCATGCTCTGGCCGTCCTGGACGCTGCGGCTGCTGCCGCCCAAGAGCCCGCACCAACCGAGGATCGCCGGCCTCCGACGCGCCTGCGCAAGCCTCATGCTCATTCCCGGCGGCCCGGCCGGACACCGCCAGGCCGCCCGGATCATGGGCAATCCGCACTTCCGCAGCAACCTGGAGGCCCTGCTGGCCTTCGTCGACATCGATCACATCTGCAGCACGCTGTCCCACCTACGCGCGCGTGCTCGACACGCACGAGGTGCCGATCGACTACGCACGCCGCCGAGCCCTATTCGCCGACGAGACGAGTCCGTTGCTCCTCGACGAGAACGCCCACTGGCGCATCTGCAAGAGCCTGGGCACCCGGCAGTTCCAACAAGTCCACCTCTACCGGCTGCGCTGGCAGCTGCGGCGGCTACTGCTCGGGGCCGACCCGCAGCTCGGCAACCACGCACCCGCCTGGACACACCGCTTCGCCTACCGGACGCACCCGGAGATCCTCGCCTTCCTCGACGAGCAGGCGCACCGCAACCTCGCCGCCCACCACATCACCGACGAGCCGGCGACGTGGGAGCCGCCAGCACACTGGCTCGACAACATCGCTCTGCCCCAACCGCCCGTCGGCACCCCCACCGAGCGCGTCCGCGCCCTGCTGACCCCCAACTCCACCGCCCGTGACGTCGCCCAGACCCTCGGTCTCACGGTGCACCAACTGCGCCTGCTGATGGAGAACCGCCGCCTGAGCGCGCAGACCCGCCCGCACAACAAGGGCAACTACCCCCGCCCACCGCGCCAGGGCTACTTGGTACCCGACCAGCTGCGCGACCTCTACCAGCGGCAGGGCCTGCAGCAGCTGCAGATCGCCGAACTCGCCGGATGCACCACCTCGATCGTCAGGACCGCGCTGAAGCAAGCAAACATCCCGCTGCGGCCCCGCCGCGCACCGGGCGAACTGAAACGATCGGTCGATCCGACGTGGCTGCGCACCGAGTACCACGACAAGGGCAGAACGGTGGCCGACATCGCCCGCGAACTGGCCGCCCCCGACACGAACGTCTCACAGCTCCTCGACGCGTGGGGCATCCCCCGCCATGCGGCTGGCCACAGTGCGCCTCCGGCGTGGCAGCCGAGTCCCTTCGCCGACCTCGGTGTGCCGCTGTCGCCGGACATGGAACGGATCAGCACGCGCGTGGGCGCACTGGAAGAACTACGGACTGCCCTGCTGCTTCCCGGGTATCGCACGCGCCGCGCGGCGGCCCTCACGCTCGGCATCCCCCGAACCTCCCTCAACGGGCGTCTGAAGAAGCTGGAGACGGCCGCGGGCTTCGCGATCTTCAACCACCGCAAACGGCCGGTCGCCCCGACGGCACGCGGCCAGGCCCTGCTGGACGAAGCGCAGCTACTGCTACAGCGCCTCGACCACGAGCGGCCGGTCTGATCGCGCCTGACGCCCTGGGCCGAGCCGGCCGCCGCAACATAGCCGACAATCACCGGTTTGGGTAACCGGCGATCGTCGAGACCATTGAAGCTCACCCCCTCCCCCCAGCTTCCAGAGGAGAACGTGGAAAACACATCCTGCTTGCCGCCCAAGAAGCGGAGCCCGCTACCCGCAGTGACTACCGCTCAGAGCCTGGCGGGCGATTCTGCTCATGATCACCGAGCACGCGCGCTGCCCACCAGGCGCGGAATCCGGTGATTCCGCAGGAGCCAGTGCTCATGAAGTCGCGCTCCCTACACGAGGCCCGCGCCCGTGGCTAAGGCGCAGATCATCCTCGCCTACAGCCGAGATGCTGGCATCGTCGCCATCGCCGCTGGCGAGCAATACCCCTGGGCACACACCGCGTTGGAGGAGTCCGGCTTCCGCCGTGGCGCCGCCGGCGTCTACGCCCTTGCGGCCGAAGACCCGGATGCCTCCCGCGCCACGGTGGCCGAACTGATCCGCTGCGCCGAGCGGCACCGCACGAGCGTGTCCACCAGTAGCCGGCGCTTCATCGGCGACGCCGCTCGCGACATCGCCCGCCTGCTGCCCGGGCAGTGGGAAACACAGGTCGAGATCTACTCCCACCCCGTGTGGCAGGAGGACCTCGTGCCCTGGCTGTGGGACAGCGACGAACTCGGCCGCGCCGTGCAGAGCGCACGCATCCCGTACGCCGCCACCCTCACCAACACGTCAGGCACGACCCTGCTGCTCGTCGAACGCCCCGGCCACCAACTCGACTACTTGCTCGGTGCCTTCGCTCCTGAGTCCCTCGAAGAGGGCTACGGCGACCCCCACGCCCCGACGAGCATCGTCCTGCCGCCCTTCCCCGGCCAGGCGGCGAAGGCGATCACCGAGTGGTTCCTGCCCGCGTACGACCGGGCCGTCCATGCCCGCCGGACCGCGGCCGTGGCCGACGCGCTCGACCGCATCCGCACCGAGCACGATGTTTGGACCGGGATGGTGGCCTCCGGCCGGTACAGCGACGCCAGTCCGCTCGGCATCGACGCGCTCGGCGCCGCGACCGAGCAGTTCCTGGACAGCATCTGGCGCGAGTTCCGCACCGTCCTGGATCACGCTCCCGCGCTGCTCGACCGGTGCCGTCCCGCCGCGACCCCGTGGCCCGAGGACACCGGTGCTCTCGCTCGGCTGGCCGGAGCCCTCGGTGACGCCGAGACCGTGCGCGAGGGGCTGGCCTGCGGCACTCCGCTCAGCCGCCCGGAGCGCAACACGCGGACGTGGCCGGCCGTCGAAACCTGGCTCGCCCACGGCGAACCGTTCCTGCGCCAGGCCCGGGCGGCGACACCGCACCAGCGCCCCGCCCTGGGCGTCTCGGCGCCGCCCCGCGCTCTCCCGCCGGGCCGCCCAGCCCCCCGCCGCTGACCTGCGGCACCACAACCGTAAGGAGACACCTCCCTTTGGATCCTGGCACCCACTTCGCCTTCGGCACCCACGAGCAGCACGGCTTCGTCGCCGCCTTCACCTCCTCCATGCCCGCGCATCTCGCCCACTGGTTCCTCGTGCGGGAGCAGTTCGAGCCCGTCCCCGACCAACCGGGGCTCTTCCGGCTCACCGAGCCCGAGCGCGACGGTCCGCGCCGCACCCGCCAGGCCGTCCACGACCTGCGCCAAAAGGGCTACACCGTGCACGCCGACGTCGCCCTCGACCCCGCAGAGGCGCCCAGCCCGCCGCGCCCGTCCCTGCCGAATGGGCTGATGGAGCGCCGCAGCCGCCTCGCGCAGGCCGCCGCCGCCCGTTCACCGCAGCGCGGTCCGGCACTCACCACCTCACGGCCAGTCGCGCGGCCGATCCCGCCGAAGCCCGCCTACGCACCGACCGTCCACCTGACGGCGTCGGGGACGGGGCGGAGCCGGTGAGAGCTGACAGCGACCCGATCCGCATCACCCGGGGCCGGGGCGGCGAGGTCGAGGTCGACGGCGCCTTCGACTCCTTCGCCGCAGACGTCCTGCGACGTGCGGGCTTCCTCTTCGAGCCGTCCCTGCGAGGGCACTGGATCCGCCTGCCGTTCGACATGGGCGAGGTGTGGGAGAACGAGCACGCGACCTGGGCCGCCGAGATGCTGTCCGCCGCGCGCTACCGCGTCGACCTCGACCCGTCGCTGCGCACGCCTCCCTCCGATGCAGTGCCGACGACGACCAGCCGCCTCACCAGGACGGCGATGACCGCCCAGCCACCGCCATTCACCGCGGCCCGCCGCCCCCGCCACTGACCGCCCCGCTCACGGAGACTGTGCCCTGACTTCTTCCACCACCGTCACGCTCCACCTCAGCGGGCAGGACACGATCGTCGGCCTGGCCGGCGGAGACGGCTACCAGTGGGCCGAAACCGCCCTGGCCCTGTCGGGCTTCGCCCAGGGCAACGACGGCCTGCACCGCCTCTCACTGAGCGAGCCCGGCACGGCACGAGCCTCGCTGAACAGCCTCCAACAGGCCGCTGCGGACCTCCACATCGCGGTCGTCACCAGCCCGCACCCGTTCCTCGGGGACATCGCATCCGCCGTTGCCGCCCGCCTGCCCGGCAGCTGGGAGGCCACCATCGAGCGATTCCCTCAGAAATCGGAACAGGACGACTTCGCATCCTGGCTGTGGGACGCCGGACCCCTGCTGTCCACGATGCAGGACTACCGCGTGCCCTGTGCCGCGATACTCCGCGACGGCGCCGGTACCGAGCTGCTGCTGGTCCAACGCCCATGGGACGGCCAGTATCTGGCTGGGGCCCTCCTCCCGAGCCCCGACCACCTCAACGCCACAGCGCCGGCCCCTGGTTGCGTCAATGCCACGACCGCACCCGGCCTCGCTGCCAGCATCGGCGTCCGGCTCCTGCCCCAGTACGAACGCGCTGTGCTCCTGTCACGGCTGGAAGAAGTCGACGAAGACCTGCACTGGGTCCAAAACCTCGAGCCCGGCACCGGCACCGGTACCGGCCTGGACGCCGCACTCGACCGGTTCCAGACGCACGCATCAGCCTTCATCGACATCCTGCGCCGCGCCGAACACCCACCCCTCACCGCCGGCCAAACGGCCCTCCTGAGCCGCGTCGAGGCCAGCCTCGCCGCAGCCACAACCGGCGAGGACACGAGTGCCACGGCAGCCGGCAACGCCATGGCCGTCTGGCTCGGCGACGGCCCGCTACTGATCGAACTGGTCCGCGCCGTCGCCCACCCGCCGACCACCAGCCCGCCCGCGAGTGTCGCGATCGCCGTGGCGCCTCCGCCACCGACAGCCGTGACCAGTGCGGGCCGACACCGCTGACACCGACCACTAGGAGGAACCGATCCCCGACACCCCAGCGACCGCGGCGACCGCGGCGACCGACCTCGTATCCCGGGCCCGCGACTTCAGGCTTCGGATGGCCATCATCGACCGCGAGACCGAGATGGCGCTCGACACCACGCAGGACCGCTACGGACGAACCGTCCACCACGATGCCGCTGCCGCCGCCCATGCCCGGCGCAACCAGGCCGCCGTCGAGGCATACGTCGCGTATCTCGCTCGGCATGCCGACAAACTGCTGGACACAGCCCGTCGCGCTCTCGACAAGCTGCCGCCCGCCCGGCATATCCCCGCGTGGCGGGCCCTGCTCGACGGCCTCGCTGCCTCCCACGCCGAGATCGTCCGCGTCCTCGACCGGCCCGCCGACCCCGGCTCGGCCGCAGAGCGCGAGCAGCACACGGCCGTGTGGCCGCACCTCGCCGTCTGGGCGGATCACAGCTACATCGCCACCGACCTCGCCGACCAGCACCACCAGCCCGAGCCGGAGATGACCGGCGAGGAACGGCAGATGTGGACCGAGATGGCGCACTCTGCGCAGCGTGGAGGTGAGCTGGATCTGATCGAGTCGTGGTACGCCGCCGACGGCCGGCCGATCACGCTCGCCTACCTGGTCGAGGACGACACCTCGACCGTGATCGCCCTGGCCGGCGACCCGGGTGGGCCGGCCTGGCAGGTGATCGGGCACTACGCCAACGAGTACGCGGCCGTGCAGGCGCTGCCGCGAGCGGTCCCGCCCGGAGTGCTGCGGCCGGACGTCTCCCGGTTCAACCGCCCGGAACCCGCGCCCGAGGTGTCCCTGCAGGAACTGCTCCAGGACGTCATCGAGGCCCATGCTGCAGGCGACGTCTCCGAAGCCCTGCTGACCGCCACCCAGCACGGTCACAATGCGGGGCCAATGATCCGCCTTCAGGAGCTCCTCGAAACAGCCGCGCAGTTCGCGAAGGCCCTGGAAAGCGTGCAGGGCAAGCAGGTTGCCGCCCGGCTCGATGCTCTCGGCCGGCAGTTGGGCTTCCTGACCCGCGAGGTGCACGAGGCGGCGGAGGACCTCGGAGCGACCGTCGCCGTCCTGCCGCCACACCGCACCCCCAAGCCGCGGATCCGGCCTCGCCCCGCCCTCGGCACCACACCCCCGGCCCCGCCGTCCCGCCCCTCGGCGTCCGCGCACCACCGGTAGAGCACTGCCCCGCCCGTTCCCTGACCGAAAGTTCCAGTTGTCCCTGACCGCTCCCTCGGCGGCCCCGGCACCGCGCATCACCTACCGCGCGGTGCTGGGGAACCCGTACGTCGCTCGCCTCCTCGGCGGCACCCTCATCGGCCGTCTCCCCAACGGCATGGCTCCCATCGCAATCCTGCTGTGGATCACCGCGAACGGCGGCAGCATCGCCTTCGGCGGACTGCTCAGCGCCCTGTACGGGCTGGTCTCCGCGCTGGCGCAGCCGGTCAAGGGACGCCTCATGGACCGCTACGGCCAGACCGCCGTACACGTCCCCACCGCCCTGCTCAACTCCAGCCTGCTGCTGACCCTTCCGGTGGCCGGACCGCACGGCGGGCCGGCGCTCGCCACGGTGATCGTCGTCGCGGCCGGCTTGAGCACGCCGGCCCTCGAAGCCGGCACGCGAGCCCTGTGGCCGAGTCTGCTGCCCGACCAGCGGCTGCGGCACGCCGCGCTCGCCCTGGATACCGGCACGCAGGGCCTGTTGTACATCGTCGGGCCCCTGCTCGCCGCCGCGCTCGCCTCCGCCCACACTCCCTCCCTCGCGCTCGCGGCCACCGCCGTCCTCGGCCTGGCCGGCACCGCCGTCGTCGCGACCGCGCCGCCGTCGCGCCGCTGGCATCCCGCGCCGAGGACCGCCGACGACACACCGGCGCGGCGGCTGGTCTCCCCCGAGCTGGTGTTGCTGTTCACCTCCCTCGCCGGCATCGGCTTCGCGATCGGCGCCCTGAACGTCTGGGCCGTCGCCATGGCCGAGACGCATGGCACGGACATGCTGTCCGGGTTGCTGCCCGCAGCCTTCTCGACCGGTAGCTTCCTCGGCGGACTCGTTTACGGGCGCCGCACCTGGCCTGGGTCGCCCACGCACCAACTCCTGCTCGGAGCGGGCGCGTTCCTGGTGGGGTGGCTGCCGCTTCTCGCCCTCCCGAGCCCGTACGCCGCCACCGTCGCGGTCGTCTTGCCCGGCGCGTTCCTCACCGTCGTGGTCGCCTGCGCCTACGTGACCACCGACGCCCTCACCCCCACGGGTCGCACCAGCGAGGCGTACGCGTGGCTGATCCTGTCGATCGGCGCCGGCCAGGCCGCCGGCACCGCCCTCGCCGGCCGTCTCGCCGACCACCCCCTCGCCAGCGCCGCGCTGCCCGCCACCGGAGCAGCCTTCGCCCTGGCCTTCCTACTCCTCGCCGGCCCCGGCCCTTCTCCGAGCGGGCGCGGCAGACGCCTGCGGCCGGCCCACGGCGCACGCCCCTGAAGGGGCCCGGCCCCCTCAACTCCCCCGTTTGCAACCGATATCAAGGAGATTCATCCATGGCTGTCCGCACGACCTGGAACGTTGTCCACACCTGTGGGCACAGCGTGGATCACGACCTCGCGAACCGTCCCGCCGACAAGCGTGCTGGGTTCGCCCGCTGGCTCAGTGGCCGGGACTGCACCGACTGCTGGAAGGCATCGCGCGACGCCGGCACCGAGTCCAAGGAGCAGTGGCTCGCCGCCAAGCGCGCTGAGGAGCAGCAGGCCGCTGCCGAGTGGGCCGCCAAGTTCGAGATGCCGCCGCTGGAGGGCCCGGAGAAGGCCCTGGACTGGGGTGAGCGCTCCCGCCACCAGCTGATGACCGCCGCCCACACCGCCCTGGTCGTCGAAGGTGCCTGGGACGAGGCGGACTGGGCGGAGCTGGAGGAGCAGGCCCGCTCGATCACCCTCGCCGGGTGGTGGATCGACCAGCGGGACGCTGAGGGCACCGACCTGCTCGAACTGCTCGACGCCGCAGGCGAGGACGACCGCGGGACGGAGAACCCGTTCCGCTGACGGAGGCGGAACATAGCCGGTGATCGCCGGTTAGCCAAACCGGCGATCCTCCGGACCATTGTTCCTCCCAACGCCGCCCGCCTCGCGTGGAAGGAATCGCATGTCCCTGCCCCCACCCACTCCGGTGTTCGCTCCGACGCCCGACCCGTTCACCCCCGACCGGGACATCACCCACGCCCACTTTCAGGCAGGCGACACGGTCGTCGTCCTGAAGGGTGTCGCCGGCGGAGAACTGTGGGGAGACGCCATGCGTGTGGTCGCCCCGTCCTGGCACACCCCGACCGACGAGGACGGATGGCGGCTGCGCGATGCGACCGGCGGCGCACAGTCGTACATCACCGCCCACCCCCGCTACCTCGTGCACCTCTCGCGTCGCTGCCCGGACTGCCTGGTCCACCTGCGGGCCATGGAGGATGCCCTCCTGCCGAAGTACATCGGCCGCAACGAGCTGATCGACTGCGGCTGGTACACCACCACCGCCCTCAACCAGCTGGTGCACATCGCCGATGCCCGGGGCGGCCGGTGATTCCCCGTCTCAACGAGCGGACCCACACCCCGCACGACCCGCTCACCGAGGCGCTGGGGCGCCCGGTGTCGCCGGACGAGGGACTGACGGAGTACACGGTCGTCGCCCACTGGCCGGGCCTCGACTACTACACCCTGGACGACGAGCAGAAGATCTGGACGTCCGTCCAGTGGGCCGAACACCTCGAAGACCCGTACCTGGAGCACCCGTTCACCGCCAGCCCGAACGACGACCGGCGGGCGATCTTCCACCTCGACATCCGGCTCCACCCCGACGACCGTGAGCTGACCGGCCCCGAATGGGCCGAAGCCGCCCACCGGCTCGCCCGTGCCGCCGACATCGAAGTCCCCGGCGAGGAGTACGGCTGCCGGTGGATCGCCGTCCAAGCCCAGCCCGGACGCCTCGACCTGATCGCCAACCTGATCCGCCTCGACGGCTCCTGGCACACGCAGCCTGGTGATGTCCTGCGGCGCCTCTCGGCCGAATCCCGCCGCATCGAGCAAGACCTGCGCCTGATCCCCGTACGAAGCACTCCAAGGCCGCAGGCCGTCGCACGGCCCGCTCCCACAGCGATGGCCCAGCTCGCGGCCATCATCTCGCAGCTCGCCGACGAGCAGACCGGACCACTGGCCACAGTGCGCGGACTCGTCGAGCACACCGCCCACCAGGTCGCCCGCCAGCCCAGAGCCGCCGGCGCCGACACGGCGCATCGCCTGGAACTGATCGCCCGCCGTCTGTACGCCGTCCAGCAAGACCTGGACGACACGGCAGCCCACCTGAGTGCCGCGTTCCACCCCCGCGTAGCCGCCGCACCGCCCGCTGCCCACCGCGCCGCATACCGATCGCCGTAGGAGAAACGTCTCTTTGCCCCTCGCCGACCGCCTCCTGGACATCCGCCGCGATCCGCACTCCGACGAACTCCTCGCCCGCGGCGGAGACCCTGAGGCGCACAGCGTCCTGCAGCGCGCCGGTTTAGTCGCCGTCGTCCGCGTCCACGAGACCTACCACCGCGCCCCCACCGGCCTCGCCCAGGACGAGGAAACCCGCCTCGCCACCGAAGCCGTCGCCCGGCTGCGATCCGCCGGATACCACGTGGACTGCGACGAGGACTTCGACTCCGGCTCCCGCCCGGCCAGTTACCTGCCGCTGGGTGCCTCCGTGGCCCACTTCGCCGAGCGGATCCGCGAAGCCACCACCACCGATGAGGCGGCCGATGCCCTCACCGAGCTGACCGCCACCCACGACGGCATCCTCACCGCCCTGGGCGAAATCCTCACCGCTGTTGCTGAGTTCCATGACGGGCTCGGCGAGGCGGCCGACCCGTACATCGCCCGACGGCTGCGTTACCTCGCCGACGAGCACCTGCACGCCATCCGCACCGACCTCTCCGCCACCCGCAACGCCCTCGCCGACCGGCACGCCCCGCATCCCGGCCGCAGCACCTGCGCCGAAGAGGTCCCCGCCACCGAACGCGAGCGCTCCGCCGTGTGCGCCTGCCCGCCCCCGCCGCGCACGCTGCCGGCCCCGCCGCCCCCGGTGGCCGCCGGGCTGCGCCGCTGACCTCACCTCGCCCAAGGACACCATGCACGATTACGACAACTCCGAGCGCCTCGCCTCGTACGCCGACGTCCTCGCCGGCGAACTCCCGGGCACCTGGTCCAGTTCCTACCACCCGCCCGAGAACAAGGACGACCTCGCCGAACTGGCGGACCGCATCTGGGACCTGGACCTCGTCACCGCCTCCCTCGCTGAGCACCCACTCCAGCAGGCAGCCGTCCTGAGCCGCCCGGACGGAGCCCAGCTCGTCGTCCTTAACCGGCACGACGAACGCAACGGATTCCTCATTGCCGCCGTCGCCCCGCGCGCACTGCCCGACGAGGCATACCGCGCAGTACCCGAGCCCAACGGCATTGCGCTCGCGGACGACCCGTTCCTGAGCGCCGAGCAGGTCGCCGGCGACCTGCTCGCCCGCTACGACAGCGCGCTCGCCCAGGTCCGCCACAATGCCCTGGGCGGCATCCAGCCGTCCCAGCCGGATCGGGTCGTCCTGACCTGGCAGCAGGACGGCAGCGTCGCCGCCGCGCCCGTCGACGACACGGCCGGCGCCGTCCTGGTGGCTCACGGCTTCATCCAGGATCCGCAGACCGGTATCTACCGCCTCGGCGCAGACGACACCAGGGCCCAGGCTCGCGCCCTGCGCGAGATAGGCCCGCAGCTCGACGCGCTCGGCATCGGCACGGCGCTCCAGCACCCCGCAGCTCGGACCGCCCCCACCGCCGCCATGCCGCCGGCCCCGGCCGCCACACGTACACCGGCCGCCAGGGTTCGATGAAGCAAGGGGAGCCCGACTTCCTGGTGCTGGAGTACGTCACCATCACCAAAGACCCCCGCACCGGGCTAGTCGGCGGGACCGAGCGGGCGGCGGACATCCTCCAGCGAACCGGTGGCTTCCTCACCGCTCCCGGCCCCCGCGGGGACTCCTGGACCGCATGGTCCCACCGTCTGTGCGCCGTCGGCGAAGAACCCGAACCGGTCTCCCGGCTCGGGGACACGGCGGACGCACTGTCGCGCGCCTCCCGCCTCATCCTCCTTGCCCGCAATCACGCCGCGCGCGCCGGAGCGGTCGACACCCACCACGGCGCTGCCGAGTCCCGCGCAGCAGTCGGTCGCCGTGGCGCCCCGACGCCGCTGAACTGGAGAGACCTCCATGGCCAATCTGGCCGACGAGTACGGCACCGACGTCGAGATCTACGTCAAGGCCCTGACCACCACCATCCACGCCGACACCGCCACCGGCGCTCCCGGCAAGCTCCACGACCTGCTCGACCAGCTCGGCCTGGAACGCCAGGAGGTCCGCACCGCCGGCCCCGTCTACATCTGGCATGTGGTGCCCGAACATCTCGACGCCGACGAACAGAAGCGCCTGGCGACGCGCGCCATCCCCGCCCTCCTCCTGGCCGGCTACGAGGTCAACTGCGCACCCGAAGTCTTCGACGAGGCCGCCTACCAGCAGACCGTGCGCGAGATCCGCGCTCACAAGCCCCGCCCCGCCGCACAGCACCCGGCGCCGGCCTCTTCCTCGCGCCCCGCTCCATCCTGGCGTATCCCGTAGCGCCCACCGGGCGGCTCCGGCCCCCGGCCGTAGCGCCCACCCCGCACCGACAGACCCATCGGAGAAACCCGTAGCACCCCGCACACCCCCACCGATCACCCACCGCCTCAAGCCCCGCCTCGCAACGGCCCTGTTCCGCCGCTACCTGCGTGCCTGCATCCCCACCGGGCCCGACCGCACCTCCCCGCTGGCCGGCGCACGCCCGGAGACCGTGCTCGCCGAATCACAGCGGACCGGACACCGCCACCACCACTGACCACCCCCGACCTGGAGGAGCATGTCCCACCCCACCCCGTACCCGGTGAGGCTGGCCGACGAGATCACCCGCCAGCTCCGCCAACTCGCCGAGCACCTCACCCAACTGCCTCCACACCACGCCACACAGGTCATCGCCCGCGTCCTCGACCCCGATGACGGTCTCCTGGGCGGCGTCACCCACCTTGTGGCCACCGGCAGCGCGTTCGCCAAGGACCAAGCCGAACGCGGCACGCTGCCGCCCGAGGTGTGGCTCGCCCTCGGCCGCGCCTCGAACGAACTCGACGCCATCGGCGGGGACCTGGACGAACACCGCGCCACTCTCGGGCGCGTCGCCGCGCAGCCCGCCACCACCAGCGCGAAGCCGCCAGCCCCTGCTCCGCTCGTCGTCCGGCGGCACCGGTGAAGAGGAAACAGTGGCAGGGCTGGGGAGCGGGCGAGCAGGCTCAGCAGCACTACCTCGTCGAGCCCCGCGCCCTCGCCGGCGGCGGCGACGTCCGGCACGTCTCCGAATTCCTGCGCGCCTCCGGATGGCGGGACAAGTCCAAGGCGGGCGGTCCTCTCGCCATGGAAAGCCCGGACCGCGCGGTCCGTATCACCTACGACCCCTTCGTACTGCCCGGCGGGTGGACAATCCACGGCGCCGCGAGCGGCCACCAAGATCAATGGCGGGCAGTCCTCGGTCGGCAAACGCCGGTGGAGATCGTCGCCGGTCTCACCGACGCCCTCACCCGGCCCCGCTCCGCGCACGCCCCCAACGTCTGGGCACCTCTGCGGGACCAGGGATGGCACCGTCCGCCCAACACCGAGCACGTGACCGCGACCAGCCCCGACGGCAGCGCCTGGATGCAGTACCACCAGGGCCCCGACGGCGAGGCGATGTGGTGGTCCGGAGCGAAGGACAAGCAAGGCAACGGCTGGACAGCCCAGTTCGCACCCAGCACCCCGATGCACCTCGTGCAAGCCTTCTCAACCGCGCTCGCCAGCCCCGAACCCGTGATGCGCCCGCTCGGACGTGTTCCACAGAGCGCACAGATCCGCACCACGTCCGTGTCCGTCCTGCCCTCCCAGCTCAGCGCCTGGCAACAGGCCCGGATCACCGCCGCCCGCACCGCCACCTGGGCTCGCAACGCCGCCCGAAGCAGCCGGCCCCACACCACGGCCCGCCCCCACGCCAACGCCGGTGGCGCCCGAACCCGCCGCTGACCCCCCACGCCCACCAACCGAGGAGCCTGATGCCCGCACTCACCCCGGACACCATCCGCACCGCGACCGAGACCCTGTCCCGCCTCACCGACTACCTGCGCGAGAGCCCCGACCCCGAAGAGGCGCTCACCCTCGTCGAACCTCTGCTCGACGAGTACACGGGCCTGCCCGTCCAGCTCGCCGACACCCTGCGCGCCCTCGCCCGCGCCGTACAGGACCACCCGGACACGCTGCGCAGTCCAGAAGTCGACCTTCTGATCACGGAACTGCGCACCGCCGCGTGGGAACAGGCCGACCAGCACACCCTCCACTACGCCCTGGACGACCTCCGCGTCCTTTACGCCAGCGCCGCCGAGACAGAGCCGGGGTGCTGCTGGTGCCGCTGAGCGAACGGCAGCTCGCCGCCTTCGCCGACAAGCACGCCTGGCAGATCCCGTTCGACACCAGCCCACGCCACCTCGCCGGATCCGGCGACGCCCGCCACATCACCCACGGCCTCGCTGCCGCCGGATGGAAACCCACCTCCGACCCGCTCAGTGCCGAGATCATCCTGCGCAGCCCCGATCTCCGGCACCGCCTCCAGTTCGACCCGCAGTCCGCCACCTCCGCGTGGTGGCGGCTGCGGGCCGAGCCCACCGACACCGAGCGCGGCTGGTATGCCGAGTTCGGTGAACTCGTCCCTGCCGAGGTCCTCGCCGGCCTCACCGACGCCCTCGTCGCTCCTTCGCCCGCGGAGCCGACCAACCCCCTGCCCGTGCTGGAAGCAGCCGGTTGGCTCATCGACGGCCGCGGGGCCGCCGTCTCCGATCCACCGGGGTGCAGGGTGGAGCGCCGGCCGGAGAAGGGCGACGGTACTGTGCCGTGGCGCGAGCCAGACCGTGTGTCCTGGCACGTAGAGGTCCGGGACCACCCCGGACCCTCCGCTGCGGGCCCCCGGATCTGGCACGCCTGGTTCGACGGCAACACGCCCGAGCACCTCGTGACCGCCTTCGTCACCGCGCTCGCCGACCCGGAACCGCTGCAACGCGCCATGTTCGACCGCACCGCCCACCACAGCGTCGTGCAACGGCCCAGCCCACTCACCCCGCAGCAGACCTTCGACGCGCACACCACCCGCATCAAGTCGCTCCGCGCGCAGGCACGCTCCGCCCGCCGGCAGCAGACGAAACCCGCGACGGCCCCGGCGCCGACCGGCACCGCCCAGCCGGCCGCCCGCCGCTGAACCGACAGGACCCCTCCCCATCTCCGCCGATCACACCACCCACCGCGAGTTCCTCCGCCACCTCGACGGCTACCTGAGCGACGGCAAGAAGATCCTCGACGCCTGGGACGTCTACTCCGACGAGCACACCGACCTCGACGGCTGGCCGTACGACGACCACGCCTACGGACTGCGTGCAAGCCAGCGAGACGCCGACACCGCCGAAGCATTCGAGAACATCCGCGCCGGCGCCCGCCACCTGCTGGCCACGGCCGACGTGCAGCTCAGGAACCTCCCCACCACCGCGGTGCAGAACCGTTGGGTCTACCAGTTGGGCGTCCTGCAGGCCGCGCTCGACCGGCTCGACGAGCTGCACGAGCAGTGGCTGGCGACCCGCGACAGCCTTCCCGCCAGCGCCCAGCCCGGTACCCCGGCGTTCGATGACGCCGTCGCCGAGCATCACGCCGAATCGTGGAGCTACCTCGACGACTGGGCCTCCCACGGCCAGGCACTACGCGAGATCAACTCCGCCGCCCTGAGCGCCCCCTCGTCCCTGGCCCCGCCACCGACCACGGCCCCAGCACCCGGGCGACGGACCTCGGTACGGAGGTGAACATGCCCCCGAGTCCCGAGACCGTCGAGGTCGACTTCATCGCACCCCGCCACTTGGCCGGCGGCGGCGATCCCGCCTGGATCACCCGTCCCCCTCCACCGCGCCTGCCACTGGAGCCACGGCCACGACCCGCTCATGCCGCGCGTCATCCTCTCCAGCCCCGACCAGAAGGCCCTCCTGCGCCTGGAGCCCGACCCCGACGGACAGTGGTGGACCCTCCACCACGCCCCCGAGCCCAACCGGCCCGCCTGGTACGCCAGCTTCGGTGCCCGCACCCCGGTCGAACTCATCGCCGCCGTCACCGACGCCCTCACCGACCCGGCCACGGCGGCGACCGCACCATCCGATCCGTACGAACCGCTCCAGCAGATCGCCTGGTTGCCCGCCACCGGGGACAACGGCCTCGCCTCGCCCGACGGCACCGCGTACGTCCAGCGCTCGGGGAGCGCGCAGGAACCAGGCGCCTGGTTCGTCACCGCCACGCTCGGCCCGGACCGGCCTGTGTGGCAGGCCCGCTTCGGCGAGCACACCCCGCCGCACCTGATCGCCGCGTTCACCGCCGCGCTCACCGATGCGAGCCCCGTGCCGCGCACCGACAGCTTGCGCAGTCTCCCGACCCGCAACCCGAATGTCGTCACCCGCACACGCCGGGAGGTGCCCGCCGTGCAGGTCGCCTCGGCCCTGGAAGAACGCGTCCACGCCCTCGCCGCCCGCCGCGCCGGCCCCCCGCCGAGTCCGAGCCCCCTGCAACGGCCACCGGCCAAGAACAACCGCAGCCGCTGACTCCTTTCGTCCCCGCCCGGAAGCACGTAGCCCTTTGCCACCCTCCTCCAACAGCTCCACCGACGGGTACGACCTCGTCCTGCGACTCCTCCTCGGCGTGCTCGCCATCGTCGTCCCCCTGTCCCACCTCGCCTGGCTCTCCGGCAACATCACCGCCTACCTGACCGGAACCACCTGGGCGCCGTACCAGCCGACCGCCGCCCTGCTCCACCCCGACCAGCTGTGGCCTGAAGCAGGGGAAACGTCCCTGCTGATCGGTGTCCGCATCGTTCCCGTTCTCCTCCTCCTGGCTCTCGGGGCAGCAGCGGGCGTCCTGTGGGCCCGGCACAAGAACCGCAACGGCGGCCGGAAGAAGAAGATCACCGACATGGCCAAGGCCCGGGACATCGAGCCGCTGATGGCCAAGGCGATCACCGACAAGGCCCGTTCCCTGCGCCCGAGCCTGAAGGACGCCAAGCACATCGACGCGAAGGACACCGGCATCCTGCTCGGCAACCTCCAAGGCAGCCGTCACGAGGTACGGATGGGATTCGAGGACGTCGCCGTCGCGATCATGGCCCCCCGCTCCGGCAAAACCACCTCGCTCGCCATCCCCTCCATCCTCGGAGCACCCGGCCCGGTCCTGCTGACCTCGAACAAGGCCGCCGGCGATGCCTTCACCACCGCCTACGACGCCCGCGCGGAGGTGGGGCAGGTGTGGACCATGGACCCGCAGCAGATCGCCCACGCTGCCCGTGAGATGTGGTGGAACCCCCTCGCCAGCGCGACCACCCTGGACGGGGCGAACCGGCTGGCCGGCCACTTCCTCGCCGCCTCCGTGGACGCCTCCCAACAGGGCGACTTCTGGTCCAAGGCCGGCAGCAACATCCTGTCCCAGTTGCTCCTGGCCGCAGCCCTCGACGAAAGGCCGATCACCGACATCATGCAGTGGCTCGCCTTCCCGGCCGACCGCACCCCGCTCGACATCCTCCGAGACCACGACTTCGCCGCCGTCGCCGCCCAGCTCAAGGGAACCGTCGAGGGACCGCCGGAGACGCGCGACGGCATCTACGAGACCGCCCGCCAGTACGCCGCGGCCCTGCTCAACTCCGAGATCGCCGCGTGGGTCACCCCGCAGAAGGACGTGCGCGAGTTCAAACCCGCCGAGTTCGTCACCTCCACCGACACACTCTTCCTCCTGAGCAAGGACGGCGGAGCCTCCGCGCTGATCGCGGCATGCGCGGACTCGGTGATGCGCGCCGCGACCGCCCAGGCCGAACGCGCCGGGGGCCGACTCGACCCACCGATGCTCGCGATCCTCGACGAGGCCGCCAACGTCTGCAAAATTTCCGACCTTCCGGACCTGTACTCCCACCTCGGCAGCCGCGGCATCATCCCGATCACGATCCTGCAGAGCTACCGCCAGGGCCAGAAAGTCTGGGGGGACGCCGGCATGGACGCCATGTGGTCCGCCTCGACGGTGAAGGTCATCGGCTCCGGTATCGATGATCCCGATTTCGCGGACAAGCTGTCCCGTCTGATCGGCGACCACGACGTGGAGACCACGTCTACCTCACACTCGGAGTCCGGCAAGTCGACCTCGGTCAGCATGCGACAGGAGCGGATCCTGCCCCCCGACGCCATCCGCGCCCTCCCCAAGGGCACAGCGCTCTGCTTCGCAACCGGCATGCGCGCCGCCATGCTCGACCTGCGCCCCTGGTACCTCGAACCCGGCGCCGAGCAGCTGTCCGCGGCCTCCGCGCGAGCATCGAAGGCGATCACCGCCCGCGCAGTGGCCAAGCACTCCCCCCAGCAGAGCGATTACGGCACAGCCGCCTGACCCACCTATCCACCGAAAGCAGCATGGCACTTACCGACCACCACGATGTCTTCATCGGCTCGACCCGCGACGGCTGGACCTTCGTCGCCCTCAACCGGCCGATCCCCAACGCCGGCCGCATTCTGACCGGGGCGGGATTCACCGCTCGCGAGCACCAGGGCCGCACCCTCTACCTCCTGCCGCCGGAGACCGCCGAGGACGCCCACGAACGCGCCGGCGTCGCGGCGTACGGGCTCATGGCCCACACGCATGACCTCGTCGACCTCGCCTGGACCACACGTCAGCACGCTGCGAGCGCAACGGCCCAGGACGAAGTAACCATCAGCTTCACCGACGGCCACGTCACCGCGAGCGTCACCACGGACGAGGCAGAGGCCATCCTCACTCAGCAGAGCTTCACCTCCACCGGCACACCCCAGCAGCACGAGCTGCCCGCCGGGCTCGCTGAACGCGACGCACTGGGCGCCGTGGTCCGCACCGAGGCCCATCTCTTCGCCCACGGCCTCAACGTGCGCATCGATCTCGGAATCGCGACCGTGCAGGACATTCCACCAGCGCGACCCCGCACCGGATCCGCCCCCGTGCCGCCCCCCATGCCCCAGCCCAAGCGGCGCAGCCGCTGACCCGATCCTCCGGAGCCACACCACCCCATGCCCTCGCTCAACCTGGCAGAACAGGCACAACAACTCCGTAATCTGGCACGCGAGTTCGAGGCCCTGCACGCACGCGTCCGGGACCTCTCCTACACCCCCGGCACCGACGCGCTACGCCAGATCAGCCCGCTCCTGCTCAAGGCCCAGGACCTGACGGCCACCACCCTCGTACGCCTGGGCGCGCTCGACGGCAGCGCGTACGCCGACATCGCCGGCAGCCGCGCCAGCCTGGAGTGCCTGTCCTCAATCGTGGTCGCTTCCTCCCTGGCCGGCAACGACCTCGCCAGCGCGCTGTACGCCAACCCGTACGAAGGCGCGCCGTTCCCCGGCTACCCGGCAGACGACGAGGCGGTGCGCACCGCTCGCCACGCCGAGGCCATACCGCGTATGACCGGTCACCTCGCCGATGCCGCCCACCAGCTCGACCTGAGCGCGATCGGGTGCCACTACGTCACCACCGGCATCACCCGCGACCTCGCCACCGCACAAGATCAAGCGACGCCCGTGCAGCGGACGACCGGCCCCGCACTCACCGATGCCCAATACGACGCCCTCAAGGCCCTCAGCCTCGGTGAAGGGAAGCTGTACGAGAGTTCGCAGCGAGGGCTGGGCGTGACCCGCGTCGCCACCCACGACGGCACCCGCGTCTCCATCGCCACCTTCCGTGCCCTGGCCAAACGCGGACTCGTCGCTGCGGACACCAGCACCTCTCTGTTCCACGGACAGAAGATCACCGTCACCGAACAAGGACAGCAGGCCCTGGCCAAACCACGCCCCGCAGCCGCTCCGGCAACCACTGCGGTAGCCGCCGCCAAGCCTCCCGCGGTGCAGCGAGCGCGCCGGTGACGCACTTCGCGCCCGAGGACCGCGTGCTCGTCTCCCCCCGGCACCTCGCCGGAGCCGGCCTCGACCGGCTCACCGACGCGCTCGGCCCCCTGATCCACCTCTTCAGCTGGCCCTCACAGCGCGACGCCGCGACCGGACACATCGCCATCGACAGCCCCGACGGCAGCCTCTTCCTCACCTTCAGCCCCAGCCACCCAGCCGGCAGATGGTGGACCATCGCCCACCACGAGCCCTACTGGGAAGTGCAGTTCAGCCGGCAAACCCCAATCGAGGCCATCGCAGCCGTCACCCAGGCCCTGCCCCAGCTGCTCGGCGACCGCCGCCACGCCGACCGGATCCCGCTCACGACCAGCACCCTCGCCCAGATCGCCGACATGAACCACTGGCAAGCAGGCGACGGCACCTTCACCACACCCGACGGCCACTGCCTCCTGCAGCACACCCCCGGCGACGAGACCCCGTGGCGATTCCAGCACCACGTGTACGACGGATTCGACACCCACTGGCACGCCACCTTCACGCAGGACACCCCCGAGCAACTCGTCGCCCAGTTCTTCACCCACCTCGCGACGACCACACCGGTGGAGCGCGCCTTCCGCGACATCCCCTACCTCGTGCAGCACCTGGACGACGCGCTCATCACGCCCGTCCGCAGAGCCGCCGTGAACCCGCATGTCCACCACGCCGGAGCCCAGCTCGCCCATGCCGTACGCCGCCGCTGACACCGCCGCCGAACGAAACCATCCGCCCCAGATGACCACCCCCACCGCGCCAGCCGAGCACCTCCTGCTACTCGCCGCCGACTTCACCCGACACAACGACGCCCTTACCCGGCTCCGGCTGAACGGCTCCAGCCCTGCCACCGCCCTCACCCACCAGACCGCCTCCACCCAGCACCTGGCCAATTCGGCGCTGCACATCGTGGACACCCTCAATGCCCAGCCGATGTACCACAGCCCCGCGATCCGCACCGTGTACGCACGGGTACGGCAGCTCGCCCACCCGGCCACGGACGCAGCCGACCACCTCCTGGACGCCGTGGACATCCTCGACGACACCCGCGCCGGAATCCCCGTCCAGGACGAGGGCCCGCTCTTGACCTACCAGCAAGCCCTGGGAGAAGCCGGTAGCCGCCTCACCCTCGTACGGGACCTGACCGCACTCGGCGCCCAGGATGCACTGACCACCGCCGAACTGCTCGTCACCGAACGGCGCCGCCGGGGCGTCAGTCCCCTGCATCAGCCGCCTGCGCTCTCTCCCGCTCAGGACGCCGCACTGCGCGCCGTCGCGCGGGGCGAGGTGACGATCACCGACGACAAGCCGTACGTCCGCCGCGACGACATTCGCGTCACGATCAGCACCATCCGCTCCCTTGAGTCCCGCGGCCTCGTGGCCCGCGAACACTGCCCACTCTGGCTCCACGACGAGCGGGTCCACCTCACCGCCGACGGGTGCCATGGCCTGGCCCCCACCTTCGGCCGGCCTCGACCGCCCGCGCTCACTCCAGCCCGCCCGGCGAGCCGCCCGGCCGCGACCACCGCACACGCCGCGACCCGTTGACCAGATCTCCTTGGAGCCACCACGTCTTCCGATACCCCGACAGCGCACGACGTCGCCCGCGCCCTCGCCGACCAGATCCACCCCGACGCCGCGCCCCGCGACGTGATCGTCAGTTTCCGCGTCCGGCCCCAGGCGGCAGCCGAATTCGGCCACCGCTCCCGAGGCGGACCAGTCACAGTCTTCGCCCAAGCACTGCACGCCCACCTCTTCGGCCTCCCCGCGGACGCCGGCCCGCTGCCTACCGCCCTCGATGCGCTCCTGCAGGCCACACACGCCGCGACCAGCCCAGAGCAGAGGACCGCGATCCTGCGACAGCTCGCCGACCAGCTCCGCAACGCCACCGAGATCATCCAGGGCTACCAGTACCGAGCCCAATGGGACCGGCTCCCCGACGACGTCGCTGAACAGCTCCGTCACGCCCACGACCAGGCCCAGCAGGTCGCCGAGACCCTCGACCGCGTCGCTCCCGCCCTCAGCAGCCGGCCCACCACGGACACCGCGCCCGGCCAGCAACCGCAACACACCCACGGCCGGAGCGCCGCTACCCCCGCAACCACCCGACTCCACCGGCCGGACGCCGCCGCTGACCTCCGGCGACCGCACCTCCGCCGGGAAAGGCACCACCCTGGCCACCGCCGACCCCCTCCACACCCTCCTCACCCAACCCGGCTGCTCGCTCGGCGTGTTCGTCCCCGCCGGCCTGCATACGGCAACCGAAGCACGCCGTCACCTCGACGCACTTGCCCGCGCGGGGTGCGGCCTGTTCGAGGTCGGGCTGGCACACCACACAGCCTTCCTCGACGGCCCCGTCATCCAGACCGCGTACCGCCGCGCCCTGCAGAACCGAAACGTCATCGACCGCACCCTCCGCGCGGTCGAGCATGCCGCCAGCCTGCGGCCGACGGTCGTCATGACCTACTGGGAGCCCGTCAACCGCCACGGCCCCGATTATGCAAAGGAAGTTCAGATGTCTCAGGTGTGATCCCCGGGTGACATGAGCCCCCAGGTGTGGCTGTTAGGTTCCACGCTTCTGGATGTCTCATGATCATGGTGGTGCGGGGTGGACTACTTCTTTGTGTCACGCAGCAAGGTGCGTCGCTTCTACGAGGCGCCGCCTGGCGTGGATCTTGATGCTTTCGCGTATGTGTCGCGGAAGGGTGCGTTGAAGGAGGGCACTCCGTTCTTCTTCGACTCGCAGATGCGCCCGGCGGAGCCGTTGGTTTCGTTCTTTCTTGAGATGGCCAAGACGCTGAAGGCGAAGTCGTTGCAGGACTACACGTACGACGCCCTCGACTTGACCGACTTTCTGGAGAACGAGCTCGACCCGCCGGTCGATCTGTTGTTGGTGATCGAGGAGGACCTCCTGGCGTATCGGGAGGACTGCACAGGGCATCGCGAGTCGCCGGATGCGCCGGCGACCTGGAAGCGGCGCCGGGCCATGATCAATGGCTTCTACGGGTGGGCCGACGACGAGAAGCTGATCGACAAGCGTCCCTACTTCCGTCGTCGTAACGGTCGCGACGTGCTGTCCTGGGGTGCCACGACGCAGCTGGACGTGCGGCATCTGACCTGGCGGCAGTGGAACTTCCTCAAGCAGGTCGGACTGCGTGGCTATCTGCCCGACGGGCGAGTCGATCGCACGTTCCGCGGGCGCTCGCCGCTGCGCGATAGCGCAGCACCCGAACTGTCGATCACGACGGGCATGCGGCTGCAGGAGTTCAACTGCCTGTTGGATATCGAGGTGGGGCCGCCGCGACGGGACGCCTCTCCTGCGGAGGTTCAGCTTCAGGCGATCGCGAAATACGGTCTGCCTCGCGGGGTGGTGATCCAGGATCCGACGCTGCGGGAGCTGGACATGTACCGGCGTACCGAGCGTGCGGCGCAGGTGCGGGCGGCGGCGAAGGCTCTGTGGAGGCGCCGCGAGGAGCTGTTCATCGTCGATGACATCGACCTGCGGCGGATGAAGGTGAGTGGGATGCTCGATGGTCGGCGCCGCACTTTCCGGGTCGAGAGCATGAACGCGGACAAGCGCCGTCGTGCGGTCTTCGAGGGCGACCACGGGCTGGAGCCGATGGCGATGTTTGTCGGCCGCGGCGGACGGATGCCGACTCGGCAGCGCTGGGAGCAGATATTCGGCGCCGCGCATCTGCGCGCCGTGCGGCTGAGCGAGGAGGACAAGGTCGACATTGTCATGCCGCGCGAGGTCCGGATCCACGACACGCGGCACACCTTCGCGGTGTACATGCTGCGGCTGCTGACCAAGCTGATCCTCCAGGAGGAAGCCGAGGAGTATCTCGCCGGCCGGCACACCGGCTACCTGACGGACCACATCTCGCGGAACCCCCTGCTAATGCTGCAGGACCTATTGGGGCATCGCCGTCCACAATCGACTTTGCGTTACCTCCGGTACATGCGGGACACCAACGTGCTGGTGGCGAAGGCGATTGCCGAGTGGAACAACAAGAACGCCACCTACGCCGATTACGCGGCCGCGATCGCCGAACAGAGGGTCGCCTGATGCCCCGCCGCGGCGAGCGCAAGCAGCGCGTACGCAGCAGCGCCCCGAAGCCGCTGCCCACCCGGGACCTGGAGTACGTCGGAATCCGGACCGTGACCTGGACGCGCGGGGGCGGCAAGTCGAGCCACTTCGTGGACCCGGCGAAATACCAGTGCAGCACTCTGGCGGCCCAGCTGGCCGACGAGTGGATCACCTACACCCGTTCCATGGCTCTGTCCGACGGGGGCGCGGGCCTCGCCCAGGCGGTGCGGTCCTTCGCGAAGTTCGTCGACAAGCATCTGCCCCCGTTCGGTGTGGACCCGGCGGATGCCCGCCTGGACGGGCACAAGGTTGATCTGGTCGAGGTCATCCACTCGTGGGAGGAAGACCTGCGTCAGCACCATGGGCTCCGCTCGAACTCCCCGTACGCGAAGACAAATTCCCTGTTGACGTTGATCGAGCAGCGCGCACTGAAGGACACGAGCATGCCGGAGGCGCTGCGGGTGCGTGCGCAGGCCCCGCCCGCCTATCCGACGTACCAGGGCGAGCCGCTGGACGAGTTCTCGAACGCGGAGCGGATCGCTCTGCGTGACGCGGCGCGGGACGCGGTCCGGGCGCTGGAGGCCCGCCTGGCTCGGGGCCGGGACATGCTGGAGCACGGGGTCGATCCCCGAGAAGGCGGGTGGCACGAGCCGGCGAACCTGCTGTGGGCGGCGACGCACCCCTGGCTGCTGACCGTGGAGATCCTCAAGCCGCAATTCCGGCAGAACGTGCTGAGCTGGCCGGAGCCAGTGAAGGCCCTGCTCCCGACCGCGCCGGACGGCACTCTCCTCAAGCGCGGATTTCGCTATCTCGTCGCAGAGTTGGGCCGCCTTCTGTTTCCGACCGAAGTGGATCTGCTGGCCTTTCGGGTGCTGCTGATGCTGGGCATGAGCGACACGAGCCCGGAGGAACTCCACTTTCTCCAGCTGCCCGACATCGGGTTGACCGATGGCGGTGTTCGCCTGGTTCAGCGCAAAATGCGTGCCCACCGTGTCCGTGCCGACCTGCACCCGGATCCGGAGCCAGAAGAGGAGGCGCCGGAGTTCGCCGGGGACGGTGCCTGGGACGTTCCGGGCCTGCTCCGGCGTCTGCTGGCCGCCACCGAACTGTCCCGGACGGTCTTCCCCGACGCCGACCCGTGGCTGTTCCTCGCGGTGGAACGACGGCGCCGGGGTGTCCTGGACGCCGAGTTCGCCGACTTCACCGACCGCGAGCGGCGCTTCGGCGGCTGGATAGCCGAGCAGCGCGATGCTGCCGGGAAGGCGCTGAAGATCTCCGAGCCGTATGAGATCAGGCGGCTGCGCAAGACCACGAAGGTCGTTCGCGCAGTCGCGCTCGGCGGCACCGTGAGCGACCTGGCGGGCGATGACCACCACGTGGAGGTCTACCGCCTGCACTACGCGCACGGCACGACCGCGCACATTCTGGCCGGCCGGTCGATCAACCGAGCTCAGAAGTGGGTCTTCGACCGCATGACCACACCCTCGCGGCCGGTGCTCGTCACAGCCGAGGCCGAGCAGCACCTGGAGGAGCCCGAGGTCGCCGAGGACCTCGGCCTGGATGCCGAGCAGGCCCAAGCCCTACGGACGGGAGAGCTGGACATGGGGCTGGTCAACTGCCGTAACCCCTGGGCCTCGCCACACCGCAACGACGCCAAGGTCTGCCATGTCGCACCCGCGATGAGCATGTTGTGCCGCAACGCCGTCGTGTTCACCTCCCAGATCCCGCGGCTTCTGCTGCTGTCCGATCACATCGAGCACATGCGCGCCAGCCTCACCCCGCGCCACTGGCAGGCGCTGTGGGGGCGGCAGGCAGCGGCCCTGGCGGAGGTCTTCGAGGAGTGCGCCGACCTCCTCCCCGCGGCCCGCCGCGAGATCGCCGAGCTCGGCCTGCGCCTCGACCTCCCCCTGGGGATGAGGACGGAGTTCGACCGATGATGGCCCGTCCCGCACCCCAGGCGCTGGCATCGTCGGCCTTCCGCGACGACGAGAAGGTCTTCAGCTACGGCGGCTACCAACTCCTCGACGACATCGTGGTGCCGCGGTTCGGCGAGAGCCACCGGTGGCCGGCCGACTGCATCGGCCGCCCCGCCAGCAGGAAGCCGGGCGAGTGGCGCTTCGTCTTCCCGCTGGACGACCCGCTGATCAACCTGCAACTGCGTGAGTACTGCTTCGCCCTCCTCAACCCCTCCCACCCCGTCCTGCGGCAATCCCTGATCTTCCTGTCCGTCGTCCCGCTATCCGTGGCCACCATCCGCCCCTCGATGATGGAAATCAGAAAGATCATGGACTGGGGCCGCGAACAGGGACTGCCAGACGATCTTGGGCTGTGGGACCCGGAGGACTGGCACGAGGAGATAGCCCACAAGGCGTCCCAGGTCGAAGGCGTGAAAACCGTCGCGTTCCATGTAACGGCCATCCGCCGTCTGCGCCAACTCGCCCCGGTCCTCACCGGAATCAGCGCCTTCGACGACCCCTGGGGCGACGAGCCTGCCTCGACCGTTGCAGCCAAGGCGTACGACGAGGAGGCACCCAGCCGCGACACTCTCGCCACTCCCGCGATCCCGCCCGAGACTTGGTGGCCGCTGCTGCGCGGCGCCTGGACGTACATACACACCTTCGCCCCGGACATCTTCCGCTGGCGCGACCACTTCGCCCAGCAGCGGGAAGTCCCCGCCGACCAGCCGCGCTCCACCAAGGCCCGGCCGGTGCGCCCTGAGGAAACGGATGCCCTGCTGGAGAAGTGGCTCAGGACGCCGGGCAACGCGGTGCCTGTCCATGAGGTGGACTACAACAACGTCACGGCCGGCACCCCGATGTGGACCGCGCTGAGCAAGATGGTCACCGACGGCAGAACCATGAACATCTTCGCCGACAACCAGAGCGACCGGCCCCGCACGCGGCGGGCCACCGTTCTGGCCGCGCTCAACGCGGGGCGCGTCATGACCGTCACGGCGGGCGTGGGCCGCGGCAAGGGCCCCGCCGGGCCGCGCTACATCGCACCGGGCACCAGTGTGGGCGTCACCCAAGAGAAGCTGGACGACGACGTACGACGGTGGCTCGCTGACCCGGGCACCGTGGTGCCGGTGTACGCGACCGACGAGCACGGAAAGGCCGGGGAGCCGATCTGGGGGATGGCCGCCCGCATGATCTGGGGGCCCACCCCGCCGGACGTCAACCGGCACCGGAACTTGAAGCGGTTTGACCGGCGCAACCGGTCAGGGGCGGCACGAGCCCGCCTGATCTCGCAGGCCGTGGCCGACGGGCGAGGGATTCCCGTCGATTCGGACCTGTGGGCCGGCTGGCGCGCCTACCCTGTTCAGCGCCCGGACGCCGCGCACATCCTGCGGGCGGACGGGACGTCAGCGCCGTGGCGTACGCAGATCAGCGCCATCGAGGTCGCCTTCGAACTGCACATGCTCAGAGCCGCGATCTACGTGTTCGTCGCGGCCTTGACCCTGATGCGGGACTCGGAGGTTCAAGAGATCCAACGCGACGCCGTACGGACGTACTTCGGCTCCCCGGCCGTCCGTTCCCGCAAGACCAAGCTGGACCCCACGCGCCCGGAACTGTACTGGTGGATCATCGAACCGGTCGCCGAGGCACTCGCGGTCCTCGAGCAGCTGTCCTGGCATCCCACCCACCTGTTCGCAGCCCTGCGCCCGCCCACCGGCAAGCAGACCCACACGGAGCCCGGGATCTCTTCCGACGCCGAGATCGACTTCTTCATCAACGGCATCAACACCATCGCCCACCGGCACGGCCTGGCCAAGATCCCGCCCTCGCACGTCCGCTCGCACATGTTCCGCAAGACCATGTCACAGCTCGCCGGACGCGAACCGGACTCCGAGGTCGCGCTCGGCCTGCAGCTCAAGCACGCCGCACGCCGGGCACTGGCCAACCGCACCACCCAGGCGTACGCACAGATGGACGCGAGCTGGGCCAAGGAATTCGACACCGAACTGCAGCAGGCCGCCGCCCGCAAGCTCGTGGACCTGCTCCGCGGGCGCCGTCAGGGCGAACGCGTCGCGGTCGGCCCCGGCGCCGCCCGCCTCCACGCCGGCCTCGACAAGGTCATCGACACCATCAACAACAACCCCCAGCTCCGGGCGCAGATCGCCGACGCGCGGGTCGAAGAGGCCCTGCTCGCCGACGAGTTCCATAACCTGCACCTGGGCACCATCAACCACTGCATGTTCGACGCCCCGCAGGCCGAGTGCCAAGACGAGCTCCCCGAAGACCAGCGCGGACTGGCCCCACTGCTCGGCGCCTGCCAGCCGTCCCGCTGCCGCAACTCGACCATCACCCGCGCCCACGCCCCGTACTGGGTCTCCGAGGAGGACGACCTGACCGTCCGGTCCAAGGACCCGCGGCTGTCACCGCCGAGGCGAGAGGCGGTCTTCGTCCGACTTGCCGACGTCCAGCGCATCACCCGCGCACTCGAAGAGGAAGGCCGCGCCTGATGCCGGTATCCGCAGCGTCCGCCGACAAGCTGAGGGCGGCCATGGCCCGGCTGCTGGCCGGCGAGCCCGTGCACACCGACGGCGCCCTCACCAAGGAGAATCTCGCCCGCGAGGCCCAGGTGAGCCACGCGACCGTGCACCGCGCCGAAGACATCCTCGCCGAGTGGGACGCGCAGGTCGCCCGCCCCATCCTGCGTACGCCCGGTGAGGTTCAGCGCGACGAGACCATCGCCGACCTCAGGAAGAAGCTGCGGGAGGCGAGGGCGCAGTCCGCCGAGACCCAAGGCAAGCTCGACGCTCTCGCCACGGTGACGGCGAACCTCTACGCCGAGAACCTCACCCTGAAGAAGAGGCTTGGCCGCAAGGGCATCGCGGTACTGCCCACGCTGGAGGGGGAGCAGCCCCACCCGCCACGCCGAGAGGCATGAGTGCCGGCCCGGTAGCGGGGTGGGGGCGAGCTGGGCTCACTGGGTCGTGCTGGGGATGCCCAGGACGTCGTACAGGTGTTGGCCGTGGGCCCATCTCTTCAGTTCGGGGCGGCCCATGAGGATGAGGTCGTGGTGCGTGGCGAAGTCGATGGCAGGCTGGGTGAAGCCGTTGAGGCCGATCATGATGGGGACGTCGGCTCCGTGGTGGAGGCGTGCCGTCCCGTTGAATTTCTGCACGTGCCCTGAGCCGACCGGGTTCTGATACTGCTTACATTGCAAGATCACGAGCCGGCCGTCGGGGTCACGCGCGGTGACGTCCACGCCGACACCGAGGTCTCCGGCGCCTCCCAACCGCCGTGTGTTGCGGAAGCCACGCAGCACAAGACGGAAGTCGTCCATGACCTCATCGAGGACGACCAGGTCGCGGCGCAGGTCGCCTCGGACGTGCTGCGCCGGCCGGAGGTCGCGGCCAGGGTGGTCGCCGATGCCACCGCCCGGCACGCGGTGAACCGGGCGCAGACCGACCGTTCCCAGCAGCAGGCGGACGCCTTCCGCAGGGAGACACCGGTGGGTCGGGCGGTGAGGAAGATTGAGCGGACCGAGGAGTTCCTGGACCTGGTCGGCGCCTGCCACCGGTTCGTTTCCGCCTCCGGGAAGACGGTTCCCCAGCTGCGCGACCGGCACCTGAGCGGCGACGAGCGGGCCGTACTGGCGCAGAACGTCGCCCGCTGCCGGCCGTCCTGGACTGGATCGAAACCGCCGCGGAAACCGGCGAGGTCGACATGGACGAGGAACTCGCCCGCATCCTGCGGGGCGAGTAACCGTGGCCAAGCGCTCCCCGGCAGCGGAGCGCCACGCCGACCTGATCCGCACCGCCCTGTTCGAGGTCGCGCCCGCCGGCATGGTCCTGGGCCAGCTGATGGGTGCGTGCGAACTCAGCCGCTGGCAGACCAGACGGGGACTGGCCACGCTGCGCGACCTGTGCGCCGAACGCGGCTGGCCACCCGTCATCTGGGGGCGTGACCTGGGCTACCACTTCTGCGCGAGCGAGGCCGAGCTGGAGGAATGGGAGCGGGCCTGGCTCAGCGAGAAGCTCACTCAGTTCCGCCGGATGATCACGGGCACGATCGGCCCGCACCTGGTCCTGTTCCCCAAAAGCACATGGGCCGGCTACCTCAGCGATCAGATGAAGGCGATCGAGTCGAACCTCGCGATGGCCGCCCGGCCACCACGCTGACGTCGTCGCGGCCAAGACGCTCACCGCAGAATCAGGAGACCGGGGTCCGGTCCACGCGTCCGCAACGCTCTCCACCCGGGCCGGGCCCCACCACCTGATGCGCGAACCCCGCTACCCCTCCGATATCACCGATGCCGAATGGCGCCTGATCGAGCCGCTGTTGCCGGTTCCGGCATGCCAGAAACCGACCGGCGGACACCCCGAGGCCCATCCCCGGCGGGAGATCATCGACGGCATCCGCTATCTGGTCGACAACGGCATCAAGTGGAGGTCCATGCCCGCCGACTTGGGGTCGAGGTAGTTCTCGCCGAAAAGACAACGCTAAGCCGTGCGGCAGCCTCTGATCTGGGCTGATCTTCGGGAATCGGCGTGGTGACCATGGGTGGGTCGGTAGCGTCGCGGCCATGCTGAGTGACGACGAGTCGCCGTTGAACGACCTGAGTGACGAGCAGGTCCAGAAGCTCCTGGGCGAGATCGGCCCGAAGGTGAAGGAGCTGGTGGAGGGGGTCACCCTCGCGATCGACTACTACAAGGAGGGCGGCTACGACCGCGAGACGTGGAACCGGATCTGCGACGGGCTCGCGCACGAGGCGATGAACTTAATGATGGCGCTGTCCGCTCCTGCGCATCCGTATCTGGCCCGGGACTGCGAGCGGGCGGTACGGGAGGCCGCGGGCATCGCGCCGCGCGAGGGCGGGATGCGCGAGGCGCTTCAGCAGCAGGTCGCCAAGGGGCTGCTGATGTACGTGCTCACGGTCGGCCGGCAGACGATGGTCGAGCCCGAGGAGTGGCCGGATGAGCTACCGGCCGGGGTGCTTGGCGCGGTGCGGGGCGCGAAGCAGATCAAGGCCGACCCGACCATGGCGAACCTCCGGGATTAGAGACCCGCGCTTCTCAGGGGCGTGGCAGAGCAGCCCAACCCCCGTACTGCCGAGGCAAGTTCGGGGGTTTTCGTCTGCCTGCATCGGCCGACCGGGTACGGGTGGTGCCCGTCGGTGTTGATCGAGTGGGGTGGAGGGGCCGATGGCCACGCGGGTGTTCTCGGATGAGGAGTTGGAAAGCTTACGGTCCTTCCCGGCGATCGGTAAGGACGAGCTGATCCGCTATTTCACCCTCACCCCGGCCGACGAGGCGTTCCTGCGGAAGTTCCGCCGCGCTCAGAACGTGCTCGGCGCCGCCGTGCAGCTGTCCACTCTGCCCTGGCTTGGCTTCGTCCCCGACGACGTGCCCGCCGGGCCGCCCGCGGCGGTCGGCCGTCTGGCCCGCCAGCTGGGGCTTGCCGTGGCTGATCTGGGGGGCTACGGCGAGCGGGAGCAGACCCGTACCGGCCATCTGCGGGAGATCGCAGAGTATCTGGGGTGGAAGCAGGCGAAGGCCATCGAGTACAAGGAGCTGGACGAGTTCTTGCTGGCCCGCGCCATGGAGCACGATTCACCGAGCTTGTTGTTCCGCCTGGGCTGCGAGTACCTGCGCTCGGCGAAGGTGATCCGGCCCGGTGTGGTCTTGCTGCTGGAGAAGGTCGCCACCGCCCGTACCACCGCCGAAGCGGAGACCCACGCCCGTGTGGCCCACCTGTTGACCGGCGAGCTCGCCGGCTCTCTGGACGGGCTGCTGGTCTTCGATGCGAAGCTGCGTTCCTCGCGGCTGCATTGGTTGGGTACCGGGCCGGTGCAGGCGTCGCCCAACAGCGTGGGCGGCGAGGTGGAGAAGCTGTTGTTCCTGCGCGGCCTTCAGGCGCACACCCTGGATCTGTCCGCGCTGCCCGCCGAGCGGCGCCGTTTCCTGGCCCAGGTCGGGCGGCGTCTGACCGCGCAGGCGCTGGTGCGGCGCGAGCCGAACCGGCGCTACCCGATCCTGCTCACGCTGGTGGCCCAGTCCGCAGTCGATGTCCTGGACTGCGTCGTGCAGCTTTTCGACCAGACGCTGTCGGGCTCGGAGTCCCGGGCCCGGATCAAGCTGCGCGACGAGCTCGCCGAGCGGGCCAAGCTCTCCGAGGACCGGCTCGCGCTGCTGGACGAGATCCTGCCCGTGCTGGCCGATGCCGGGATCCAGGACGAGGCGGTGGGCACGCTGCTGCGGGGGAAGATCGGCATGTCCCGGCTGATCGCCGCCAACGCCGGGGCCACGATGCGGCTCCCGCGCGACCACGGGCATCTGCGGCTGCTGGAAGGTTCCTACACCTACATCCGCCAGTTCGCCCCGAAGGTGCTGGAGGCGGTGCGGTTCAAGGGCGGCACCGAGGCACAGCCGCTGGTCGTGGCGCTGGAGATCCTGCGGGAGCTGAACGCCACCGGTGCCCGCAACGTCCCGGACAAGGCGCCGACACTGTTCGTCCCGGCCCGCTGGCAGGGCTACCTCGATGAGGCGGCGGCGAAGGGGGACGCGAGGGCCTACCGGCACTACTGGGAGCTGTGCGTGCTGCTCGCGCTGCGCGACGGGCTGCGCTCGGGGGACGTCTTCGTGCCCGGCTCGCGCCGGTACGACAACCCGGCCGCCTACCTGTTCAAGCCCGCCCAGTGGGAGGGGCACCGGGCGGAGTTCTGCCGTCTGGTCGGCAAGAGCCCCGACGCCTCCGAGGCGTTGCCGCTGGTGATGGAGGAACTGGATGAGGCCCTCACCGACCTGGAGGACACCCTCACGAGCGGGGACGGGCCGGTCCGTCTCAACGACGCGGGCGAACTGGTGATCTCGCCGCTCACCGCGGAGGACATCCCCAGCGAGGCCGAGGAGCTGCACGGCGAGCTGGAGCGGATGCTGCCGAACGTGCCGATCGCCTCGCTGCTGGTGGAGATGGACCGGCACACCGGCTTCCTGGACTGCTTCACCCACGCCGGCGGCAAGCAGGCCCGCTCGCCGCAGCTGAAACGGAATCTGATCGCCTGCCTGATCGGGCTGTCCACGAATATGGGGCTGCACGGTATGGCCTCCTCCTGCGGCATTCCCTACGACGTGCTGGCGTGGACCGCGGAGTGGTACATCCGCGAGGACACGCTGCGCGAGGCGAACATCTGCCTGGTCAACTACCACCACAAGCTGCCCATGACCGCGATGTTCGGCTCGGGAACCCTGTCGTCCTCGGACGGTCAGCGGTTTCCCACCCGGGGCAAGTCGATCACCGCGCGCCATTTGAACAAGTACTTCGTCAACGAGGGGATCTCCACCTACACGCACGTCTCCGACCAGCACTCCACGTTCGGCACGAAGGTCATCGTGGCCACGCACCGCGAAGCGCACTACGTGCTGGACGAGATCCTTGGCAACGCCACCGACCTGCCGATCACCGAGCACGCCACCGACACGCACGGGGTGACCCTGGTCAACTTCGCCCTGTTCGACCTGGTGGGCAAGCAGCTCTCACCGCGCATCCGCGACCTCGGCAAGATCACCCTGCACCGGATGGGCGCGAAGACCGACTACGAAGAGAAGTTCCCCACCGCGGGGCCGCTGCTGACGAAGAAGGCCAACCTCGACCTGGTCGCCGACCACTGGGACGACCTGCTGCGGCTCGCCGGATCGCTCAAGTACGGGCACGCCACCGCCTCCCTGATCGTCGGCAAGCTCTCCGCGTCCTCCCGGCAGAACGCCCTGGCGGCCGCGCTCAGGGAGTACGGGGCGATCCGGAGAACGATCTACGCCGCGAAATATCTGTCTGATCCGGTGTACCGCCGCAAGATCGCCCGGCAGCTGAACAAGGGCGAGTCCCTCCACGCCCTGCGTCGCCAGCTCCACTACGCCCGCGAGGGCAAAGTCACCCGGCGCCAGCCCGACCAGCAGAACGCGCAGGCGTGGTGTCTGACCATCGTGACGAACGCGGTCGTGTGCTGGCACACGGTGTACTTGGGCCTGGCCGTGGACGAGCTGCGTGGCGCCGGCCGTGAGGTGGACGCCGAGGTCCTGGCGCACATCTCCCCGGCCCGCAGCTCGGCGGTCAACTACTACGGCTCCATCACCGTCGACTACGAACGCGAACTCGCCCAGCTCGACGACCAGGGTCACCGGCCCCTGCGGACCGTGGCCGTGGACGAGCCCGGAGCCGGGCTGTAGCAGCGACCGGCCCCCGCGGGGTCAGCCGACGGGCACGAGCGCGGTGTCGTACTGCTCGACGGCCCAGGCCAGCGCGTGGCAGGAGTACAGGAACCAGTAGTCGTACTCCTGCCCGCATCCCGTCACTGGAGGTCGACTGGGCCGCCCGGCAGTGGTCGGTCTTCTCGCCCTCTGCCCAGGAGTTCGCGGACACGGTCACCCGGCATGTCGCCGGGGACTGGCCCTTCCAGGGCGCACAGCATCTCGTAGGCCGCCTGGACGAAGGG
>NZ_JAGGPB010000037.1 GCF_018614055.1 Streptomyces sp. ISL-98 | reverse complement strand
GTCAGGACGTGGAGCCTTAGCCGTTGGGCAGGCCGTGAAACGTCAACCACTCATCCAGTCGCACTCTGACACGGATGGGATTCTGCCCCGTCTACGGGGCAGAGGATTTCAAGCGAGGTGCTTTCGGGCCCGGGTGTTCGAGCACTGCACGGCGAGGGCCGCGATGTCGTCGTCGAGCCTTCCGCCGCTGTAGTGGAGCAGGTCCCGGTGAAGCCGGTCGAGCACCTCCCGGGGCAGCGTCGGGCCTTGCCGCCGCATCCAGTCCGGCAGTGGGAAGAACTCGCCGGTGCGGTCCCGGGTCTCTGTGACGCCGTCCGTGTAGAGCAGCAGCTGGTCGCCCGGGGCGAACGCGACGCTATCCACGCAGTATTGGTTACCGAGGAGCGTCGCGAGGTTGAGGGGCGGCGAGGCGGTAGTGGGCTCCAAGACGCGGACCTCGCCGCGGTGCACGAGCAGCGGCGCGGGGTGCCCGCAGTTGAGGAGCCTGACGTGGCCGCCGCCATGGGGGATCTCGGCGAGCAGAGCGGTGGCAAAGCGCTCGGGCAGGTCCTGGCCGGGGAAGGACGCGCTGTAGCGGGTGATGCTGATCTCCAGGCGACGGATGATGCCCCTCAGGTCGGGCTCGTCGTACGCCGTCTCCCTGAAGGAGTTGATCACCGCCGAGGCCGCCCCCACCGCGGACAGGCCTTTGCCGCGTACGTCGCCGATGAGCAGCCGGACCCCGTACGGCGTGTCGGCTGCCTCGTAGAAGTCGCCGCCGATCCGGGCCTCCTCTTGGGCTGCCAGATACAGCGACTCGATCTCGACGCCCTCGATGCGGCCTGGCAGGGGGCGCAGGAGCACCTTCTGGGCCGCGTCGGCGACGAGTCGGATGTGGAAGAGGGCCTCTTCTCGCTGGAGCCGGACATGGCTTGCGTATGCGGCCGCCAAAGTGACCGCGATGATCGCAGCCGCTGTGTACGGCGTCCCCAGGTCGGTGTAGAAGAAGCTGAGGCTGATCATGACCAGCAGGCAGAACGCCCCCAGCAGGATGGTGGGGAGCACGGGCCACATCGCGGCGGCGAGGGCGGGTGCGGCGGGCAGGAGGCGGCTGAAGGCGATCTCCCTCGGTGTGGAGAACGCCAGGCCGGCGATGAGGACGGTAAGGATCAGCGGTGACAGCCGGGCAGCTTCCCACTGGCCGCCGTAGGGGGGACGACGGCGCCGGAGCCGTCCGGGCATGATCACAAAATGGATCATATCCGGAGTTGATCTGGCATCCGGCGTTCTAATGGGGCATATGGCGCGCTACGAGTGTACGAACGCGGCGTCGGAGAGACCCGAGCGTGCGGCACCGGCGTCTGCGCAGCCGCCGCGGCCCTGAGCCGTAGCTGGCACCCGGAGCTGCCCGCTGCATCGTGGACGCCCCCGGCGGCCGACTGGTCGTAGCGGTGCTCCCCGACAGGGCGATGGCCTGCCGTTCTCGACCTGGAGCCTGACCGAGCCGGCCGACTTCCTGGTCACTGAGGCGCCGCCTCTCCTCGGAGAGGGGGCAGGTATTGCCTAGGTGCACGATGGGCACAGCCCGCGGTAGGTGACCTCGACCTCGGACACCGTGAAGCCGAACCGTTCCTCCGCCGGGAGGTCGGTCAGCGGATTGCCGGTCGGGTGGACATCGCGGATGGTGCCGCAGTTGGAGCACACCAGGTGCTGGTGCGGGTGGTGCGCGTTGGGGTCGTAGCGCTTGGCGCGGCCGTCGGTGGAGACCTCTACGACCTCACCGAGGGAGACCAGCTCGCCAAGGGCGTTGTAGACGGTCGCCCGGGAGATCTCGGGCAGCCGCTGTGCCGCGCGGGCGTGCACCTCGTCGGCCGTGAGATGCACGTGGTCGCCGTCGAGGACCTCCGCAACGACACGCCGCTGGGAGGTCATCCGCCAGCCCCGCCCTCGCAGTCGCTCCAGCAGGTCGCTCATATCGGTTCACCTATTCAGGTTCGGTGGGGCGGCCGAAGTTATCAGCGGACGTCCGGGTTCCCATCGGATATGGGCTTGGTGCGCTTCTTGACTTGGACTCAGTCGATCGTAGGATCGGTTCCGGTAATAGCCAAGAGACAGTGAAGATTCCAGTACGGCAGGAGACAGAGACGTCGGCGTCGAGACGATTGCTCCGGGGAGCGTGGTCGCGTGGGCCATATCTCCCTTCACGTCGCGTGCCGGTCGTACGGTGCCGTCGCTGACGGTCGCCTGCGCGGTCGGCGAGGCGCCTGCTGACCGCGTCCGACGACGACCACGGCTTCTCGATCGACGAGCCTGAGGTCATCTACCGAGACCTGTGCCCCGAATGTTCCACCGCCCCGCAGCTGAGCACCGTAATCCGTCTGGTCCGGAAGGATTCCCATGTCTGAGAACCATGATGCAATCGTCGTAGACGCGAAGACGGAGGGCGCAGGTGGCTGCCCGGTCGCGCACGGACGAGCCCCGCACCCGACCCAGGGCGGCGGAAACCGCCAGTGGTGGCCGGAGCAGCTCAACCTGAAGATCCTCGCCAAGAACCCCGCCGTGGCCAACCCCCTCGGCGAGGAATTCGACTACGCCGAGGCGTTCAAGACCCTCGACCTCCCGGCGGTGAAGCAGGACATCGCGGAGGTGCTGACAACCTCGCAGGACTGGTGGCCCGCCGACTTCGGCCACTACGGCCCGTTCATGATCCGGATGGCGTGGCACAGCGCGGGCACGTACCGGATCAGCGACGGCCGCGGCGGCGCCGGGGCCGGGCAGCAGCGCTTCGCGCCCCTCAACAGCTGGCCGGACAACGGGAATCTGGACAAGGCCCGCCGCCTGCTGTGGCCGGTCAAGAAGAAGTACGGCAAGAACCTCTCGTGGGCGGACCTCATGATCCTCGCCGGCAACGTCGCCCTGGAGTCGATGGGCTTCGAGACCTTCGGCTTCGGCGGCGGTCGTGCGGACGTCTGGGAGCCCGACGAGGACGTCTACTGGGGCCCCGAGACCACCTGGCTCGGCGACGAGCGCTACACCGGCGACCGAGAGCTGGAGAACCCCCTCGGCGCGGTCCAGATGGGCCTCATCTACGTCAACCCGGAGGGCCCGAACGGAAATCCGGACCCGCTCGCCGCGGCCCGCGACATCCGTGAGACGTTCCGCAGGATGGCGATGAACGACGAGGAGACGGTCGCCCTGATCGCGGGCGGTCACACCTTCGGCAAAACCCACGGCGCAGGCCCGGCGGACAACGTCGGCCCCGATCCCGAGGCCGCCCCGATAGAACAGCAGGGCCTCGGCTGGAACAACGCCTACGGCACAGGCAAGGGCGGCGACGCGATCACCAGCGGTCTCGAGGGCACCTGGACGAACACCCCCATCGCGTGGGACAACACCTTCTTCGAGATCCTCTTCGGCCACGAGTGGGAGCTGTTCAAGAGCCCCGCCAGTGCGCACCAGTGGAGGCCGAAGGACGGCGCCGGGGCGGGCACCGTGCCCGACGCCCACGACCCGTCGAAGAGCCACGCACCGACGATGCTGACGACCGACCTCTCGCTCCGGTTCGACCCTGCCTACGAGCAGATCTCTCGGCGTTTCCTCGACAACCCCGCCGAGTTCGCGGACGCCTTCGCCCGCGCGTGGTTCAAACTGACCCACCGTGACATGGGCCCGGTCGTGCGCTACCTCGGCTCCGAGGTCCCGAGCGAAACCCTGCTGTGGCAGGACCCCCTACCCGCGGTGACGCACGAGCTCATCGACGCACAGGACATCGCCTCCCTCAAGGACCAGATCCTCGCCTCGGACCTGTCGGTGTCCCAGCTCGTATCCATCGCATGGGCGTCGGCCTCGTCCTTCCGCGGCAGCGACAAGCGCGGCGGCGCCAACGGCGCGCGCATCCGCCTCGAGCCGCAAAGCGGGTGGGAGGTCAACGACCCCAACCAGCTGACGACGGTGCTGCGCACCCTGGAGGCAATTCAGAACGCCTTCAACGCCGCACAGAGCGGCGGCAAGCAGGTCTCGCTCGCCGACCTGATCGTGCTCGCCGGCAGTACGGCCGTCGAGCAGGCCGCCAAGGATGCCGGCTTCGACGTCCAGGTCCCCTTCACGCCGGGCCGCGTGGACGCGTCGCAGGAACAGACCGACGTGGAGTCGTTCGCCGCGCTCGAGCCGACCGCCGACGGGTTCCGCAACTACCTCGGGAAGAGCAACCGGCTGCCGGCCGAGTACTTGCTGATCGACCGGGCGAACCTGCTGACCCTGAGCGCCCCCGAGCTGACGGTCCTCGTCGGTGGCCTCCGCGTCCTGGGCGCGAACTACCAGCAGTCGCCGCTCGGCGTCTTCACCACAGCCCCCGGGTCTCTGACCAACGACTTCTTCGTCAACCTGCTCGACCTGGGCACGACATGGAAGGCGACGTCCGAGGACGCGAACACGTTCGAGGGCCGCGACGCCGCCACGGGCGAGGTCAAGTGGACCGGCAGCCGCGCCGACCTCGTCTTCGGGTCCAACTCCGAGCTGCGGGCACTCGCGGAGGTCTACGCGAGCGATGACGCGAAGGAGAAGTTCGTGAACGACTTCGTCGCGGCGTGGGACAAGGTGATGAACCTCGACCGGTTCGACCTCGTCTGATCGTGACGTCCAGGTCGGCCCCCGCCCGGCCGACCTGGACGTCCTCAGTTCAAAGGATCTCGACATCGTCCGCCGCCAGCGCGACAACGAGAGGGTCGCGATCGAGCAGACGGCGCGCCGGTGAGCGTGCCCGCGGGATTAGCCTGCGGTCGTCGGCCATCCGCCGGGCCGCACGGTCACCGCACTGCGTGGCAGTTCACGTGCGGCGACCCTGCGGCAGGGACATCGGCGGCGTTCCTCTGGACGAGCGGCTACTGCGCTGCTGTCGCAGCGGGAATGTCGACGCGGGCGGCCCTGCGGGCCGGCCAGAGCGAGGCGAGAAGTGCGCCTGCCAGGGCGATGAGCACGCCGAGAGCGAGGCGCCCCCAGGGAAGGACCAATGCGTAGCCCGCGACGCTCTCCTGGAGGGTGCGCCCGAGCGCCCAGCCCATGAAGATCCCCAGGACCGTGCCGAGGGTCGCGCCCAGCGCGCCGACCAGCAGGGCCTCCAGGCGGATCATCCCGGTCACACCGGCGCGGTCCAGGCCGATGGCGCGCAGCGTGCCGATCTCCTTGCGGCGTTCGAGGACGGACATCGCGAGGGTGTTGGCGATACCCAGCGCGGCGATTGCCAGGGCCATGCTCAACAGGGCGTAAAAGACGTTGAGTTGGTCGCCGATGCCGCTGGTGTCCTCGCCTGCGATGGTCTCCTTGTCGAGTACGGCCAGGGCGGGGTTGTCGCCGAGGGCGCGGGTGACGTCCGCGAGCGCGGCCCGGCTGGGGCCGCCCTTCGTGGCGACGAGGATCGCGTGGGTGTTCGGGGCGGAGTCGTAACGGGCGACGAGGGAGTCGGGTGCGGTGATGCTGGGCGTCAGATCGCTCTGCTCGTCCGCCTTGTAGATGGCGCCGATGGTGACGTTGCCCTGCTTGTCCAGCCGTTTCAGGGGCAGGCTCTGGCCGACCTTCCAGCCGGCCGCCCTGGCCTTGAAGTCGGCCATGGCGATCTGGCCCTTGGCGAGGCTGTCGAGGGAGCCCTCGATGACGTCGTACCGCAGGAGTGTGCCGATGGTGGCGGTGTCGACGCCGGTCAGTACGGAGGTGGTGCCGCCCAACTCGTACTGGGTGGACTGGTTGAGCGGGCTGTAGGTGGCGTCCGGCAGCGTTTTGAGGAGCCCGGCGGTGGCGGGGGTCATCCGCTGGCCGCCGGAGGGGGCCTTCACCACGTAGTCGGCGGTGAGGGCGTGGGTGGTCGCGCGTTCGAGGTACTGGGAGGCGGAGGCGCCGAGGACGGACAGGCCCGAGGCGAGGGTGAGGGCGATGGCGAGTGCGGCGGCGGTGGCGCCGGTGCGGCGCGGGTCGCGCACGGTGTTGCGGGCCGCGAGGTCGCCGTGGACCGGGCTCAGGCGGACCAGCAGCGGCCGGACCAGAGCGACGAACGGCCGGGACAGCAGCGGGATGAGGCCGATCGCCCCGATGAGGGTGAGGCCCGCGCCGAGGCCGATGACGGTCCGGGCGTCCGTCCCTGTGGTGAGGGCCCCGTACACCACGGTGGCGGTGCCGAGGAGCAGCAGCGTGGCGCTGAGGCGGTTGCGCAGTGAGTCGGCGCTCGCGGGCACCGGGGGCTCGGCCGCGCCGAGCGCGGCGACGGGCGGGATGGCCATGGCCCGGCGGACCGGGAGCCATGCGGCGATCACGGGCAGGGCGGTGCCGACCACCATCGCGATGATCACGGTGACGGGGGTGAGGACCAGTGGGGCGGGCGGGGCATCGGCGGGGGAGAAGAGGGTCTGGAGCAGGGAGGCGACCCCGGCGCCGGCCATGATGCCGGCCACGGAGGCGATCAGTCCGACGAGGACGGACTCGGTCAGCAGGATGCGGCGCACCTGTCGGCGGGAGGCGCCGACGGCCCGCATCAGGGCCAGCTCCCGGGTGCGCCGGGAGACCAGCATGGTGAAGGTGTTGGAGATGAGGAAGGTGGCCACGAACAGGGCGGCCGCGGCGAAGCCCAGCATGATCTGGCTCATGGTGTCGCTGTCGCCGGAGGCGAGGTTCGCCTGGAGCCGGGCGAGCTGGACCCCGGTGATGACGCTGGTGTCCTTGGGCAGTACCGATTCGACGCGGCTGCCGAGCCGGATCACGTCGGTGCCGGGATCGGCCGTGATTTCGATGTGCGTGTACTGGCCGGGCTGGAGGAACAGCCGCTGGGCGACGGCGTTGCTGAACAGCGTCAGACTGCCACCGGCGGAGAGCTTGGACCCGTCGGTGCGGAAGACGCCGGTGAGCCGGTAGGAGTCGGCTCCCGTGTTCGTACCGACGCGCACGGTGTCACCTACGCGATAGCCGGCCTTGGCGGCGCTGGCCTCGTCGAGGGCGATCGTCTTGTCGCCGGTGGGGCCGGAACCCTGGGTGAACCGGTAGGCGGGGTCCGTTCCCTGCGCGTTCGGGGCGAAGTTGCCGCCCTGGCGGAACTCGCCGTTGCCGAGCAGCCGGCCCTCGGGATCGGCCACGGCGGCGAAGCCGCTGACGCGCCCGGCGGCGGCGGTGACGCCGGGAAGTTCGGCCAGCGTGGTTCGTGTGCGGTCGTCGAGGGTGGCTGACGGGCCGTCAGGGGTGGTATCGGGTGCGGCGTTGAGGGAGATGCGGTCATAGCCGGCGGGCGCCCGGTCGACGGCGGCCTGCTTGAGGCTGTCGCCGTAGACGAGGCTGCCGGTGACGAAGGTGACCCCGAGCATCACCGCGAACGCGGTCATCAGCAAGCGGGCCTTGTGCGCGAGCACATTGCGCAGAGCGGTACGGAACATGGGGTACGGAATCCTGGGATGCGGGCTCGACGGAGGCGAGCGGGCGGCTGGTGGGGTGCCGGAGCGAGGGCGGGTCAGCTCGTGCGCGATCGGGCGTCGAAGCCCTTCATCCGGTCCAGGACCCGCTCCGGGGTGGGACGGACCATCTCGTCGACCAGGCGGCCGTCGGCGAGGAAGACCACGCGGTCGGCGTAGCCGGCGGCGAGGGGGTCGTGGGTGACCATGACCACGGTCTGGCCCAGCTCGCGCACCGAGTCGCGCAGGAAGCCCAGGACCTCGGCCCCGGCGCGGGAGTCGAGGTTGCCGGTGGGCTCGTCGCCGAAGACGATCGCGGGGCGGGAGACCAGGGCGCGGGCCACCGCGACGCGCTGCTGCTGCCCGCCGGACAGCTGTCCTGGCCGGTGGCCGAGACGGTCGGAGAGGCCGACCATCGCGACCACGCGCTCCAGCCACTGCCGATCGGGCCGCCGGCCGGCGATGGTCAGCGGCAGGGTGATGTTCTCCTGTGCGGTCATGGTCGGCAGCAGATTGAACGCCTGGAAGATGAAGCCGATCCGGTCGCGGCGCAACTGGGTGAGCTGCCGGTCGTTGAGCGTGCTCAGCTCGGTGGTGCCGATGCGCACCGAGCCGGAGCTGAACGAGTCGAGCCCGGCGGCGCAGTGCATCAGGGTCGACTTGCCGCAGCCGGAGGGACCCATGATCGCGGTGAACTCGCCCTCCCGGAAGGAGATGCTGACACCGTCCAGGGCGGCGACACGGGTGTCACCGCTGCCGTAGACCTTCGACAGGTCGGTGACGGCGGCCGCGATCCCGGCCGTCGGGTGCGGCATGAGCGTGCCGTGCTGGTCTAGGGGTGCGGCGGTCACAAGGACTCCTCTTCGGTGTGCCAAGGGGTACGGATCGAAGGGTGTCCGGGGGACGTATCGGAGCCTGGGCTGCCGTGTATCGGCGTCCGCTCCGCTTTGTAGCAGTTCTGTAGGGGCGGTTCTGAAGGGGGCAGTTCGGTAGGTACGGGCCGGGCGGTCAGACCGGCAGGCGCAGGGTAGCGACGGCGCCGCCGTCCGGGGCGTTGTCCAGGCGCAGCTCGGCGCCGAGGAGCCGGGCCTGGCCCAGGGCGATGGTCAGGCCCAGGCCATGACCCGAGCCGCGCTCCGCCGCGCCCGTGTGGAAGCGGCGCGGGCCGTCGCGCAGCAGATCCGGCGGGAAGCCGGGGCCATGGTCGCGTACGACGACGGTATGGCCCTCGACGGAGACCCGCACCGGGGTGTCCCCGTGCCGGTGGGCGTTGACGACGAGATTGCTGACGATCCGTTCGAGGCGGCGCGGGTCGGTCTCCACGGTCTCGGCCGCCTCTTCGGGCTGTACGTCGGCGACGGTGACGTCGGTGTCGAGGCCGGTGCGCGCCACCGCCTCGGAGACGACCGCCCCGAGCGGCACCCGGGCGCGGACCGGGTGTTCGGCGCCGGCGTCCAGCCTGGAGATCTCCAGCAGGTCCTCGACCAGGTCGCGCAGGTCGCGCACCCGGGCCCGGACCAGGTCCTCCGTCTCACCGGACGGCAGCAGGTCGGCGGCGGCCAGCAGACCGCCGACGGGGGTGCGCAGCTCGTGGGCCACGTCCGCGGTGAACTGGCGCTCGGTGCGCAGCCGTCGGCCGAGACTGTCCGCCATGAGGTCGACAGTGGCGGCGATGTCGTCCACCTCGTCGCGGCCCTGGGTGGGCCCCGTCCGGGCATCCAGATCTCCGGCGGAGATGCGGCCCGCGGTTTCAGAGACCCGGCGCAGTCGGCGGCCGAGCAGCCCGGCTCCGTAGACCGCCAGGGGCGTGGCCGCCGCGAGTGCGACGAGCGAGGCCACGGTCATGGTCACGTCGAGCCGGCGCAGATCGTGGAGCTGCGGGCTCATATTGACCTGAAAGGCCAGCACCGGGCTGTCCGGGCCGCCGACGCGCTGGGCGGCCCAGGCGCTCGGGCCCACATTCCCGTCGATGCGCCCGTCGTAGGCCGTGTGCCGGGCACCGTCCGACGGGTGCCGCAGCGCGGCGGGGAGGCCGGCCGGATCGAGCTTGGCACCGTCTGTGAGGGTGCCGGTGCGCCGGTAGGTGTCCATGGCGGAGTACAGCCGGTTGAAGGCCTGCATTTCGGCCTGGCTCCGGATGTCGCTCGAGGTCCACATGTGCACCAGTACGCCGACCGCCGCCGCGACCAGGCATGCCGTGGACGCGGCCAGCGCGGCGATCTTCCAGCGCAGGGGCACGCGGGCCGGCTGCGTCCGGTGGAAGGGGGGCACCGGCCTCAGCGCCTGAGCTTGTAGCCGAAGCCGCGGACCGTCTCGATCCGGTCCCGGCCCAGCTTGCTGCGCAGCCGCTGCACGCACAGGTCCACGACGCGGCTGTCGCCGTCCCAGCCGTACTCCCAGACGTTCCGCAGCAGGGTGTGCCGCTCCAGGACGATGCCCGGGTGGGCGGCGAATTCCAGCAGCAGCTTCAGTTCGGTCGGGGTCAGCGCCACCGGGCGGTCGGAGACGGACACCTCCAGACCGCCGGTGTCGATGGTCAGGTCCCCGAAGACCAGCAGCTCTCCCCCGGCCGGTGAGGGTCCCTCGCCTGCGGCCTGCCCGGGCCCCGCGGTGGGCGCGTAGGTCGCCCGCCGCAGCAGTGAACGGATGCGCGCCACGAGCACATAGGTGTCCACGGGTTTGACCACGTAGTCGTCGGCCCCGGCCTCCAGACCGGCGACGACGTCGAGCCCGTCGCCGCGGGCGGACATCATCAGCACGGGCACCAAGCTGGTCTCCCGGACTCTGCGGCACAGGCCGATCCCGTCCAGACCGGGCAGCATCACATCCAGAATCAGCAGGTCGAAGCTTTCGTCGCGGAAGAGCTCCAGCCCCGCCAGCCCGTCGTCCGCGGCAGTCATCTGGTAGCCGTAGCGCTCGAGGGCGACGGTGAAGGACCGGCGCATCAGATCGTCGTCCTCCACCAGCAGCACGCGCACAGGTCGCGGAGAGGCCGGGGCCGGGGTGGGCGAGGACACGGGGTACATGACTCCTGTTCGGACGGTCGTGAGGCACGGGTCCCGTATGCACGCACGCGCAGACGGCGACCTGAAAGAAACGATATGGCAGACATCGGACGCGGCAACCGCGTCGCACAGGAGACACGCGGCACACTCTCACCGCGTCTACCCCGGCGAATGCCCAGGTCAGGTTGGACGGCACCGCTCGAGCAGCTGCCAGATCCAAGGCACTGCGCCCCCTTCGCCATGACCCGGCGCACTGATCCGATGGACAACCAAGCGCTCCCTGATACCCACCCGATACAAACCCCGCCCAGGCCGGTGCGTCGCTCGGAGATCGCGTACGGGTCGGGCGTGAGGCGCGGCACTCACCGTTGTGTCCAGCTGTTCATCTCATCCGGAGCCGTACGGACGGTCTCGATCGCCGGACAGGCAGCTGCTGACACTCTCTGACGTGTCCATCACCGCCGCGGCCGTGCCTATGGGCGGTGAGGTCGGTGAGGACGGAGCGCCGTCGTGGCGTGGCGCGGGCTGTTGGCTCATGAGCCAGGGGCCTGCTCCGAGAGACCCCACCAGGGCGATCAAGATGTCAGGCTCAGCCGCCCGGTCCTATCGGCCGCCGTAGATCCAGCGTGGCGCGTCCGCGGGAGGCATGCGCAGAGCCTGCTCTGCGAATCCTTGCAGTGACCGCAGGAGGTGGGGGCCGGTGCTCTCGACCGCGGACCAAGCTCTGGATACGAGTCACGGCCGCCTCGCACTCTTCTGGGGAAGGGCGCCGCGCGGCTCCCGACTTCCGGGGCTCGACCCGCTACCCGCCGTCCGCGGACGGGCGGCAGCGTCGGGGGGAGAGGGGGTGGCGAACTGCTCGGGGTTAAGCCAACTCTAGTGTGCGTTGGTGTTCTTGAGTGTGTGTTACGGTCGCTCCATGAACCTCAAGGAGTGGGCGATAGCGAACGGTGTGCACCCGCATACCGCCTATCGCTGGTTCCGTGAGGGCACTTTGCCGGTCCCCGCTGAGCGGGTCGGGCCGCGCACGATCCTGGTGAACATCGAGGCGAACTCCTCACCATCCGTGACGGGCGGTGTGGGTTTGTATGCCCGTGTGTCGTCCCATGACCAGAAGGCCGATCTTGAGCGGCAGACCGCCCGTCTGTCCGCGTGGGCGGCGAAGGCAGGTCACCGTGTCGTGCGCATCGAGTCGGAGATCGCCTCGGGCATGAACGGCTCGCGTACCAAGGCCCGTCGTCTGCTGGCCGATCCGGATGTGACGACCGTGGTGGTGGAGCACAAGGACCGGCTCGGGCGGATGAACGTGGAGCTGATCGAAGCCGCGTTGTCCGCGACCGGGCGTCGCCTGGTGGTGCTGGATGACGGTGAGGTCGAAGACGACCTGGTACGGGACATGGTGGAGGTCCTGACCTCGTTCTGTGCTCGCCTGTACGGACGCCGCTCCGCGAAGAGCCGGGCGAAGAAAGCTCTGGAAGCGGCGGCGTGCGATGACTGAGACGAAGAAGCAACTCCGCCAGATCGCCCCGTCGTTCGTCGCCCTCGGCCCCTCTGGTGTGTCGATACGTGACCGGCTCAAGGGTCTGACCATCGAGGACGAGAAGGTGCTGCGCCTGGTGGGCGCGCATCTGGGGTCGCTGGCATCCCGCGATCTCAAGGCGCGGTGCGTGGACGGCTTGGAGCACTCCACCGAGTCGTGGGCGTCCCGTAAGCGGGAGCTGACGCCGCTGTCGTCGTCGCGGTGGGCCGGGGCGCTGACGAAGGCGACGCACGATCAGTGGGCGCTCGCCCGGCGCGGACAGGCCGCGCATCTCCAGTCGTTGGAGGCCGGTGTGCGCACCATCGCGCACCGCCTGTCTCTCCCGATCAGGGAGAAGGGCAGCAAGCGCGCCCCCGGCGGCTACCGTTCGAAGAGCGAGTGGTTCCAAAAGACCCGGCGTCTGGCGAGGCTTGAGGACCGTCTCACCGAGGTCCGTGCCGACCGTGAGGCGGGTGTAGTGCGGGTGGTGCGAGGCGGGCGGAAGCTGCTGAACACCCGCCACAACCTTGTCGCCGCACAGCTCACCGAGCCGCAGTGGCGGGAACGCTGGGAAACCTCCCGCTGGTTCCTGTCCGCTGACGGAGAGTCCGGCAAGCGCTACGGCAACGAAACCATCCGCATCACACCGGACGGCGAGGTCAGCATCAAGCTGCCCGCCCCGCTCGCCGAGCTGGCGAACGCCAAGCACGGCCGGTACACGCTGGCCGCACGCGTGTCGTTCCCGCACCGGGGACAGGAGTGGGCCGACCGCGTGGAAGCCAACCGGGCGGTGGCCTACCGCATCCATTACAACGTCCAGCGGCAGCGCTGGTACGTCGATGCCTCCTGGACGCATCCCGTCACCCGGACCATCCCGATGGAGACGGCCCTCGCGGACGGTGTGATCGGCGTGGACACCAACGCCGACCACCTCGCCGCCTGGCGCCTGGACACCCACGGCAACCCGGTCGGCCAGCCCCGCCGGTTCTCCTACGACCTGTCCGGCACCGCCGACCACCGGGACGCACAAGTAAGGCACGCCCTCACCCGGCTGCTGAACTGGGCGAAGACCTGCGGCGTTGCCGCGATAGCGGTTGAGGACCTGGACTTCGCCGCGGAGAAGACCCGCGAGAAGCACGGCCGTAAGCGACGCTTCCGCCAGCTCATCTCCGGCATGCCCACAGGCAAGCTCCGCGCCCGGCTCATCTCCATGGCCGACCACACGGGCATCGCGATCATCGCCGTCGATCCGGCCTACACCAGCATGTGGGGCGCGCAGCACTGGCAAAAGCCCCTCACCAGCACAACCCGTAAGACCAGCCGACACGATGCCGCGAGCATCGCCATCGGCCGACGCGCCCAAGGACACCCGATCCGGCGACGGACGACACCGCCCCGCGCACACCAGAGCGATGTGCACGGGCATCGGACCGCCCAGGCTGACCGGCGTGCCCTTGGACGTGAGGAAACCCGCCGCCCCGTCACGGACCGTGGCCAGGAGCCACACGCCCGGACAGGGAGACAACAAGGAACGCGGGCGACCAGCGCACCCAAAACCGTTCGGGATGCGCGCAGCGACAGGCAGTGCGTCCAAGACTCACTCCTGCTCACTGATTAGGAACGGTGCACGGTGTCAGGCGCGGGCCGGGACCGTGGCTCGAGCGGAATGGCCTTCCTGCTCGTTGGCATCAAGTCATCGCCACGGAAGGTCAGTTGAGAACCGGCCCTTGTGATGGGCTCCCTCCTGGAGGCCGGTGAGAGGACCGCCTGAAGACCTAGGCACTGTTTCTCGGATC
>NZ_JAGGPB010000036.1 GCF_018614055.1 Streptomyces sp. ISL-98 | reverse complement strand
CGCAGCGGCCCGCCCGCCCGCCCGACAACTGCACCGCACCCGTCGACCCCCGCAGCTGTACAGCGCCCGCACCCATCGCACCGGCACGGCAGCCGCACCGCACCCGCCCCCGCACACCCAGCCGCACCCCACCCCCGCACCGCCCCCAGCCGCCCACCACCCTCCCGCCCCCGGCCCGTAAGGTATTGGCGAGGTGTCGAAACCTCGCCCCACCAGCCGCTTCGCCGTCGCAGCGGTACAGAGCCGTAACCACTCCCCGCCAGAGGAGCCGCACGCCATGACCGCGCACGCCGCCGCAGGCGACCCGCATCCCGCCTACCCCGTCGGACTCCGCCTCGCCGGGAGGCGCGTCGTCGTCGTCGGCGGTGGCCAGGTCGCCCAGCGCCGCCTCCCCGCGCTCATCGCGGCCGGCGCCGACATCGTTCTCGTATCGCCGACCGCCAGCCCCTCCGTGGAGGCGATGGCCGAGGCGGGCGAGATCCGCTGGGAGCGCCGTCCGTACGCCGAGGGGGACCTGGCCGACGCCTGGTACGCCCTGATCGCGTCCAGCGACACGGCCGCCAACAACGCCGCATCCGCCGAAGCCGACCGCACCCGCACCTGGTGCGTCCGCAGCGACGACGCCGACGCGGCCACCGCCTGGACCCCGGCCACCGGCCGCTCCGAAGGCGTGACCGTAGCCGTCCTCACCAGCGGAGGCCCCGACCCCCGCCGCACCGCCGCCGTGCGCGACGCCATCGTCGAGGGCCTGCGCGACGGCACCCTCGTAGCCCCCCACCACCGCACGCGCACCCCGGGCGTCGCCCTGGTCGGCGGCGGCCCCGGCGACCCGGACCTCATCACGGTCCGCGGCCGCCGCCTCCTCGCCGAGGCGGACGTCGTCATCGCCGACCGCCTCGGCCCGCGCGACCTCCTCGACGAACTCCCGCCGCACGTCGAGGTGATCGACGCCGCGAAGATCCCGTACGGCCGCTTCATGGCCCAGGAGGCCATCAACCACGCGCTCATCGAGCACGCCAAGGCGGGCAAGGCGGTCGTACGCCTCAAGGGCGGCGACCCGTTCGTGTTCGGCCGCGGCATGGAGGAGGCCCAGGCACTCGCCGAGGCCGGCATCCCGTGCACCGTCGTCCCCGGCATCTCCAGCTCCATCAGCGTCCCCGGCGCGGCCGGAATCCCGGTGACCCACCGGGGAGTTGCCCACGAGTTCACGGTGATCAGCGGCCACGTCGCCCCCGAGGACCCGCGCTCGCTCGTCGACTGGAAGGCGGTCGCGGGACTCCGCGGCACGCTCGTACTCCTCATGGCGGTCGAGCGGATCGGCGCGATCGCGGAGGCCCTGACGGCGTACGGTCGCTCGCCCGAGACACCCGTGGCGATCATCCAGGAGGGCACGATGGCCGCCCAGCGCCGCGTCGACGCGACGCTCGCGACGGTCGCCGAGAGGGCCAGGGCCGAGGACGTACGCCCGCCGGCCGTCATCGTCATCGGCGAGGTCGTCACCGTAGGGTCGAAGTAGGTCGGGTCGGGTACGCCGACGCCCGCGAGACCAAGTCGAAGTAATCAGTAACCCCCGGTAACCCACGGCGGCCGAGCCGTTGGCACCGCACCCACGACAAGGCAGTATCACCCTGTGGCCGATCTCATCACCATCGACGACCCCGACGACCCGCGCCTGCGCGACTACACGGGCCTGACGGACGTAGAACTCCGACGCAAGCGCGAGCCCGTCGAGGGCCTCTTCATCGCCGAGGGCGAGAAGGTCATCAGACGTGCCAAGCACGCCGGTTACGAGATGCGGTCGATGCTGCTCTCCGCCAAGTGGGTCGACGTCATGCGCGACGTCATCGACGAGGTCCCGGCTCCGGTGTACGCCGTGAGCCCGGACCTCGCCGAGCGCGTCACCGGCTACCACGTGCACCGCGGCGCGCTCGCGTCGATGCAGCGCAAGCCGCTCCCGACCGCCGACGACCTGCTCGCGACGGCCCGCCGGGTCGTCGTCATGGAGGCGGTCAACGACCACACCAACATCGGCGCGATCTTCCGCAGCGCCGCCGCGCTCGGCATGGACGCGGTACTGCTCTCCCCGGACAGCGCCGACCCGCTCTACCGCCGGTCGGTCAAAGTCTCCATGGGGGCGGTCTTCTCCGTGCCGTACGCACGCCTGGAATCCTGGCCCAAGGACCTCGAAAATGTACGGGAGGCGGGCTTCAAGCTCCTCGCTCTCACCCCCGACGAGAAGGCCTCGGCGATCGAGGACGCCGCCCCGCACCGCCTCGACCGGGTGGCGCTGATGCTCGGCGCCGAGGGCGACGGGCTGTCGAGGCAGGCGCTGGTCGCTGCCGACGAGTGGGTACGCATCCCCATGGCGCACGGCGTCGACTCGCTGAACGTGGGCGCCGCGGCGGCGGTCGCGTTCTACGCGGTGGCGACGGGCCGCCCGGAGTCCTGACGGCCCCGGCGGCTCAGCGACCCCGTCGCGTCACGTCGAGGTCGAGAGCGGCGCCAGCGGCACCGAGGGCAGCCGTGTCCTGGCCGTCGAGAGTTACGCCGAGACTCCTGGCCGGCCCCTGACACCCCTGCGCCGCCGCGATCCCCAGCGCCACCAGCAGCGTCACCACGACGAAGACGACGATGCGCTGCCGCAGCAGCCTCGTGTTCGCGGGGCGCCGCCCGGTCGACGTCGTCCGCACCCCGGGCCTGGTCCCCGGCCTGGTCCCGGGCCGTCCGTTCGTACGCGCACCGGAACGCGTCGTGCTGCGCGGCGTCGCGGCAGGTCGTGCACCCGTACGCGATGACGAGGTGCGCGGGACCTGCGCGCGGGGCGTGGGCGTACCCGTCGCGCGCACACGCTCGATGTCCTGATCGGCGTACCGCTCGGCGGCCCGCCCCGTCGGCCGGTCGTGCTCCCCGCGCTGCGCGGGCGGCCTGACCTCCGCGACGCCCTGCGCCTCCCGTGCCGCGATCTCCTTGAGCCGCATCGAGAGTTGGAGTGTGCTGGGCCGTTCCTCCGGATCCTTGGCGAGGCAGGCCCGTACCAACGGCGCGAGCGCGTCGGGCACCCCGAGCAGCTGCGGCTCCTCGTGCACCACCCGGTACAGCATGACCTCCGAACTGCCCTGCCCGAAGGGTGAGTCGGCGGTCGCGGCGTACGCAAGGGTGGCGCCCAGCGCGAAGACGTCCGTGGCCGGAGTGACCGCCGCGCCGCGCACCTGCTCGGGCGCGAGGAAGCCGGGGGACCCGACGGCCGTACCGACATGCGTGAGGGTGCTCGCGCCGGTCGCCCAGGCGATACCGAAGTCGATGATCCGGGGGCCCTTGGGCGACAGCAGGATGTTCGACGGCTTGAGGTCCCGGTGGACGACCCCGGCCTCGTGCACGGCGACGAGTCCTTCCGACAGCGCCGCACCGATCGAGGCCACCTCGGAGGCGGCCAGCGGACCCTCGTCGGCGACCTTGTCGTGCAGAGAGGGGCCGGGAACGTACTGGGTCGCGAACCACGGCCGGTCCGCCTCCAGATCGGCCGCAACCAGCCGCGCCGTACAGCCGCCCCGGATCCTCCGCGCCGCCGACACCTCGCGCGCGAAGCGCGACCTGAACTCCTGATCCTCCGCAAGGTCCGGCCGGATCACCTTCAGCGCGACGCGCTGGCCACGCCGGTCGGAGCCCAGATAGACGACACCCATGCCGCCCGCCCCCAGCCGCCGGTGAAGCCTGAACGAGCCGACGACACGCGGGTCCTCGCGCCGGAGCCGCATCATCGCCATGTCCGTCCCCTACCTCCGGTGGGGCCTCCCCCACCCCTGCTGCTGACCGGTCCGTTCGACGTGGCACAGCTTACGTACCTGCGGCCCGGTGTGCTCATAGGCCGCGCCCTCGCGAATCGATCGATTGTCAGTGCCGGGTGGGAAACTTGAAGAGTGGTCAGGGGGCGGCCGATCCGCCGTCCCCGGCCCGTGCGAGATCTCAAAGGTCCGTCGCAGAAGGGGGATTGGATCAATGAAGGGCGATCGCGTGGAGATAGTCGTGGACGCGGGAGACACGACCCGTACGTACGAGGTGGTGGCCAGCAGGGCTGGCCGACGGGTGGAAACAGCGGTCCGCAGGGGAGTGGTAGAAGTGAGTGAAGTCACGCGCAGCGGCTCCGTGGTGCGCACCGCGCGCTTCATGGCGACCAGGGTGCTCGCCCTGGTCGAACAGCCGGTCCCGAGGGAGGACGCCTCCGAACGGTCCGAACACCAGGAGCGTCCCCTCCGGGAAGACCCCAAGACCTAGGACCGCCTCTCCACCCTGGGGAGTACGCCGGGGGGTGGCGGCTCATCCTCCGGGAGGCCCGCCAATCGGTACGCGGGCATGACGCCCCGGTCCTGACGCGCCCCTAATGTTGAGCTCAAGCGGCGGGTGGAGCACTCGTCCCCCGAGGTCAGACACCCGCCGCTGCCCATACATGACAGGAGAGGGACCATGGCGGACACGGCATCGCGGACGATGATCCGCACGCAGGGACGCAGGGCATTCGCCTCGTTCGGCGGCCGCCCGTCCGGTACGCGCCACCCCTTGGTGGCGACGGCCATGGTTCTTCCCCTCGCGGCGCTGCTCGTCGTCCTCTTCGGAGGCTGGGAAGCAGTGGTCACACAGGCGTCGTCCGTGGGTGTGATGCTCGGGCGCTGAGCGGCGCCCACGGCCCCGGTAGAGCGGACCGGGCCAGGACATCCGGCCATTTCAAAACCCCGTGGGGACGGGGGTGCGGCGGACGGCTGCGTTTGCCCGGACAGCTGGGGAGCTGTCCGGGCAACGCCTTTTCCCGACCCGGATCAGCCCGTGGGGGTCCCCCCTGGACGCAGTCCTTGGGGGAGTTTGAGGACAGGCCCGCAGGGCACCGCCGGTGGCACCGCGTAGGCTCCCCAGCGGCATCGACCGCACCGCACCGCACCGCACTCCGGGGAGCCCGTGACCGTAACCGTCGCGCAAGCGCTGCGCGCCGTGGCGCACGACGTAGCGCAGCTCCCCCCACCGCGCCGCCCGCGCAAAGGCACCGCAGACCCCTGCGCCTGCCCGCACCCCGACGTCCTCGCCGACCGCCCGGACGGCATGGTCGTACGCCACGGAGACGTCGTAGCGAAATCCCACGCCCCGGACACGGACCTCACCGCCCTCGCCGCACGCATCGCCACGGCCGCCGCCCCGCCCCTCGCCGGCATCCTCCTGCCCCCGCTGCCCGTACCGGCCGCCAAGACCGGGTTCACCACGCTGCTGCACGGACGGCCGTTGAGCCTCTGGCCGTACGGAGCCCCGGTCGACCCCGAGGACCCCGACGCCGCCCCCTGGGAGGACGCGGCAACCCTCCTCGCCCGGCTGCACGCGGTCGCCCCGGGCAAGCTCCGACCCGAGCCGCTGCCACCCATGCGCGGCCCCGCCAAGGCAGCCCGTGCAGTCGCGCGCATGCGGGCGGCGGCCGGCACCCATCCCGCCACGGCGTCCATCCTCCGGGCCTGGGCCGGCCTCCCCGCCTGGGCCCGGGACGAGGCCCCCGCCCCCAAGAACCGCATCGCCCTCTGCCACGGCGACCTGCACCTCGGCCAACTCGTCCGCCACCCCGCCCCCGACGGTCCGTGGCTGCTCATCGACGTGGACGACATGGGCCTCGGCGACCCCGCCTGGGACCTGGCCCGCCCCGCCGCCTGGTACGCCGCGGGCCTGCTCGCGCCCGACGTCTGGGACCGCTTCCTCGGCTCGTACCGCGCCGCAGGCGGTACGGCCGTCCGTCCCGAGGGCGACCCCTGGCCACAGCTCGACGTGCCCGCCCGAGCTCTGACGGTCCAGACGGCGGCCCTCGCCCTCGCCAAGTCGGCGGCCGAGGAACGGCCGTTGGACGAGGTGGAGGAGATGATGATCGAGGCGTGTGTCCGAATCGCGGCCCTACCGCCCGAGTTGGAGTGCTGAGCGACGCCGTAGGGTGAGCGGACCGCCGCCGGGCATACATTCCGGCGATGCCGAACCAACGGCGAGGAGTTGAGCCGACCATGCAGTGTCCCAAGTGCCATGCGCCCATGCACACGTACAACCGCAATGGTGTCCAGATCGAGCAGTGCAGCGGTTGCCGCGGGATTTTTCTCGACTACGGCGAGCTCGAGTCGCTGACCCGCCTCGAATCCCAGTGGACCCAGCAGGCGCCGCCCGCGCCACCGGCCCCGCAGGCCTACCCCGCCGCCCAAGCGCCCGCCTGGGGCGCCCCGCAGCACGGCCACCACGGCGGCCACCACCGGCAGAAGGGCTTCGGCCGGATGCTCTTCTCCTCCTGATCCCGGGACGGGACCAGGACCAGGGCACGAAGAAGCCCCCGGCCGTCGAGACGGCCGGGGGCTTCTTGCTGGTGCGCGATACTGGGATTGAACCAGTGACCTCTTCCGTGTCAGGGAAGCGCTCTCCCGCTGAGCTAATCGCGCGGGGATGATCCTGCGTACTGCCGACACTACGTACCGATGGTGCTGCGAACTGCGTGCGCGATACTGGGATTGAACCAGTGACCTCTTCCGTGTCAGGGAAGCGCTCTCCCGCTGAGCTAATCGCGCGGGACGGACACCCCGTTCCCGGGGGTTCCAGTGGACGATACTGGGATTGAACCAGTGACCTCTTCCGTGTCAGGGAAGCGCTCTCCCGCTGAGCTAATCGTCCTTGGAGGTGGAGACGGGATTTGAACCCGTGTAGACGGCTTTGCAGGCCGTTGCCTCGCCTCTCGGCCACTCCACCAGGAGTGAAATCGGGGGTTCGGGAAGATCCCCCACACCGAGCGGACGACGAGATTCGAACTCGCGACCCTCACCTTGGCAAGGTGATGCTCTACCAACTGAGCCACGTCCGCTTGTCTTCCGGGGCGCTTCCACGTCCCGGCGACGTGTTGAACTCTAGCGGATTCCCGGGCCAGTACAAAAACGCGTTTGTGCAGCGTGCTGCGCTGCGTTCGCCCCGGCGCAGGTCATGACGCTCCGCTCTAGACTCAGGGCCGTGCACGACCTTCCCCCTTTGGCCCGCTTCGGCGGCCTTGTCGCCTCTGACCTGCGCGATGTCACCAGTGACCCCGCCGCTCTCGACTCCGCCGGCTTCTGGGCCGTCGCGGCGGACTTCGAGGGCCGTCTCGTCTGCGCCCGCTTCGGCGACGTACGCAACGAGCCGGTCCCCGCCCCCGTACCGGGCAAGTGGCACGGGCCCGCCGCCGGCGCCTGGACGTCCTCCATGGACCGCGCCGCGTACACCGAGGGCGTACGCCGCATCCGCGAGCACATAGCCGCCGGCGAGGTCTACCAGGCCAACCTCTGCCGCGTCCTGACCGCGCCACTGCCCGACCCGGCGGGCGCCGACGTCGACGCGCTCACCGCGCTGCTCGCCCGCGGCAACCCGGCGCCGTACGCAGGAACGATCCGGCTGCCCGCGCACGGCGTGGAGATCGCCACCGCGTCGCCCGAGCTCTACCTGCGCAGGGACGGACGGACCGTCGAGTCCGGGCCGATCAAGGGAACCGGGCGTACGGCGGACGATCTGCTGGAGAAGGACCACGCCGAGAACGTCATGATCGTGGACCTCGTCCGCAACGACCTGGGCCGAGTCGCCGCGACCGGATCGGTGACCGTCCCCGAGCTGTGCGTGGTCGAACCGCACCCCGGCCTCGTCCACCTCGTTTCCACCGTGCGCGCCGAGCTCGCGCCCGGTGCCGGATGGGCCGGGCTGCTCGCGGCGACGTTCCCGCCGGGCTCGGTGACCGGCGCACCGAAGGCCAGCGCCCTCACGATCATCAAGGCGCTGGAGACCGCGCCGCGCGGTCCGTACTGCGGGGGCATCGGCTGGGTCGACGCCGACCGGGGCGCCGGTGAGCTGGCCGTCGGCATACGTACGTTCTGGATCGACCGCACCGTTCCCGGCGGCCCGGTCCTGCGTTTCGGTACGGGCGCGGGCATCACCTGGGGCTCCGACCCCGAGCGGGAGTGGGACGAGACCGAACTCAAGGCCTCCAGGCTGCTCGCGGTAGCGTCGGGCGCGTACCGGGCGACGGAAAGGACCGTTTCATGAAGCTTTGGGTCGACGGCGGGCTGCAGGACGCGGCCACTGCCAGGGTGTCCGTACTGGACCACGGTCTGACCGTGGGGGACGGCATATTCGAGACCGTGAAGGCGACCCGGGGACGGACCTTCGCCCTCACCCGGCACCTGGACCGGCTGGCCCGATCCGCCCGTGGCCTCGGCCTGCCCGAGCCCGACCTCGACGAGGTGCGCCGCGCCTGCGCCGCCGTCCTGGACGCCAACCCCATGGAGCTCGGCCGCCTGCGCATCACCTACACCGGCGGCACCTCGCCGCTCGGCTCCGAGCGCGGGGACGCCGGTCCCACGCTGGTCGTGGCGCTGGGGGAGTGCGCCCGCCGCCCCGACAGCACCGCCGTCATCACCGTCCCGTGGACGCGCAACGAGCGCGGCGCCCTCACCGGACTCAAGACCACGTCGTACGCCGAGAACGTCGTCGCACTCGCCCGCGCACGCGAACACGGCGCCTCCGAGGCGCTGTTCGCGAACACCGTCGGACAGCTCTGCGAGGGCACCGGCTCCAATGTCTTCGTCGTACTCGAAGGCCGGCTGCTCACCCCGCCCGTCTCGTCCGGCTGCCTCGCCGGGATCACGCGCGCCCTGGCCGTCGAATGGACCGGCGCCGAGGAGACCGACCTGCCGCTGGACGTGCTGGAGCGGGCCGAGGAGGTCTTCCTGACGTCCACCCTGCGCGATGTCCAGGCGGTGCACCGGATCGACGGGCGCCTGCTGCCGGACGCCCCCGGACCGGTGACGGCCAAGGCCATGCGCGTCTTCGACGAGCGCGCCGCGTCGGACCTGGACCCGTAAAGCGGACCCGGGGCCGTAAGACGCCGTGAAATGGGATGACGTGCGGCGGCCCTGCGGGTACAACTCCCGTGATGACCACAACTCTGCGGCCGACCGCGCCGCTCCAGCAGGCCCCAGACGACGCCAAGTCACGTACGTACGAAGTGTGCGTGAACGGCCGCCCGGTCGGCACGATCGAGCTCGCGACGGATCCCCGCTACGGGTCAGGGGCCGGCCGCATCACCGCACTGCACATCAACGAGGCCGACCGGCACCGCGGGCGGGCGACGGTCGCCGCGCTCGCCGCCGAGGAAGTGCTGCGCGGCTGGCGATGCGACCGCGTGGACGTCTCCGTGCCGCCCGAGGCGACGGCGGCGCTGAGCCTGGCCGTCGCTCTCGGCTACACCGAACGCAGCCGCAACATGGTCAAAACACTGCCCGCACGGGCCCCCGCGCTGCCCGAAGGCGTCGCGGGCAGACCGATGACCGAGGGCGAGTACGACGCCTGGCTCGCCGACTCCAAGGCCCGTTACGCGCGGACTCTGGCCGAGCGCGGCCTCCCCGAGGAGGCGGCGCAGGCCAAGGCCGACGCCGATCATGCCGCTCTCGTCGGACCCGCCACCCCCGGCACGTACCTCGGCGTCCTGACCCGCGACGACACGGTCGTGGGCATGCTCTGGCTGTCGCTGCGGCACCCGCTCCCCGGCCGGAGCGGCGCCTTCGTCTTCGACGTCGAAGTGGCCGAGGAGCATCGTGGTGAGGGGCACGGGCGCTCGTTGATGCTGCTCGCCGAGGGCGAGGCGCTGGCGGCCGGGGCCGAGCGCATCGGGCTCAATGTCTTCGCGGAAAACACCCCGGCCCGGCGGCTGTACGAATCACTCGGCTACGAGCCGGTGATGTACCACTTCTACAAGCAGCTGCTCTAGGGCGTGTCCGGCGGATCAGGACCGGGCGAGCAGACGGTCGACGATCTCCTCGATGCGCTCGCGCAGCCCCTCCTGGCTCTTGCCGCCGTCCAGCCGCTCCCCGTCGATGACGTACGTCGGGGTGCCGGTGACGCCGATGGCCTTGCCCTCGGCCTGGTCGGCGTCGACGATCAGGAGGTGCCGGCCGTCGATCAGGGCGGTGTCGAACTCCTCGGTGTCCAGCCCCAGTTCGCGCGCCACATCGAGGAGCACCGGCTCGCCCTTCGCCGCCAGGTCCTTGGTACGGGCGAGAAGCGCCTCCACGTACGGCCAGTCCTTGCCCTGGTCGACCGCTTCCTCGGCGGCCTGGGCGGCGGCGTAGGCGTGCTTGTTCTTTTCGAGGGGGAAGTGCCGCAGCCGCAGTTCCAGACGGTCGCCGTACCGCTCGCGCAGGGCGCGCACGTCGTCGAGCGCGGAGTGGCAGTCGGGGCACTGGAGGTCGCACCAGATGTCGAGGACGACGGGGCGGGCGGGGATGGAGTCGCTCATGGAGCCAGTGTCCCAGCCACACCGGCCGGTTCCCAACCAGGACCTGGGGAGGATCCCGCCCCCTAGATCTCCCGGAGATCTCTCGGAGGTCGTACGGGGGCGTGGCCCCGGCACCCTCGGCCGGTGCAGGATGGAGGGGTACGTAACCCACGAGGCTGGAGGACCGGATGCTGGCTGAGACCGTCTGTTCCGCGGTGTCCGCGGCCGGTCTGGGCATCGCCGCGATCACCGCGTACCGCAAGCGATTCCTGGCTGCCACGCGTATCGCCGCCTATTCGCTCGTCCCTGTCGGCCTGGTCATGACCGGCGTCGTCGAGTGGGTTTCGGGAATCGCCTTCAAGCCGAGCGTGTGGGCCGGGTTCGTTCTGCTCGGACTCGCCTGGCTGCTCTTCATGACGACCAGGGCGGTGGAGCGCCGCACCGGCGGCACCCGCAAGGAGCGCAAGGCCGCCAAGGCCGCTCAGCGCGAGGCCGTCGCCCCGCAGGCGTCCGCGCCGTCACTCGCGGCCGGCCGTCAGGCGGAGGCGCAGCCCCCTGCCCCGCAGGCCAAGGCCAAGCAGAAGCCCGCCGCGCCGGCGGAGGACTTCAGCGACATCGAAGCCATCCTGAAGAAGCACGGCATCTGACCGCCTGCACCGGGCGAGAGACCCGAAAGCCTGGTATCTCGGACACGGAAGCGATTGCCGCCGTGTAACGGATGGGCGGGATCCGGTGAACTCCCCCCGCAGATGGGCGTGTTGGTCATCGGGGGCGGTCGTACTGCGCCATGATCACTCCGAGATGCTGGACACATCCCGGGGCGATGCCCCCGTACCCGCCGAAGCCCCTGCACCTTCCGAAGAATCGCGCGGCTGCCTCTTCGCGCTTTCCCAGCCACCCCTGATGATCTTCCTCGGGCTGATCGGCTTCCTGTTGCTGCTGGCCGCGATGCACGATCTTTTCCTGCTGTGAGGCGTGCTGTGGGGCGTGTTGTGAGGCGTCAGCCTGCGGCTTCCTTGCGGCGTGCCCGGTACGCCGCCACATGCAGCCGGTTTCCGCAGGTGCGGCTGTCGCAGTAGCGCCGGGAGCGGTTGCGCGACAGATCGACGAACGCCCGCCGGCAGTCCGGCGCCTCGCACCGCCGCAGCCGCTCCTGCTCGCCGGAGACGACTATGAAGGCGAGGGCCATCCCGCAGTCCGCCGAGAGATGGTCCGCGATGGAGGCGCCGGGCGCGAAGTAGTGCACGTGCCAGTCGAAGCCGTCGTGGTCGGTCAGCCGGGGCGTGGTCCCGGCCGCCGCCACCAGCTGGTTGATCAGCTCCGCGCCGGTACGGGGGTCGGGCGCCGCGAACACGTCCGCGAAGCGGGCTCGTACGTCCTGTACGGCCCTCAGATCCTTCTCGGTGAGTTCACCCACGTCGCTGACATTGTGGAGCCGTACGAAGCCGTACAGCGCCTCGATGTCAGCGAGCCGGTCGGTCTGCTCGCTCTCCGGCTCGCTCTCGGGCGCCGTGTTCACCAGATCGACGACGACGTCGAGTGCGCGCCGGGTGTCGTGGGGGATCAGCACGATTCGCTCCCTGGCCTGCTGCGGGCCGGTGCCCGCCGATGCTGGCCGACTTTAGCGGCTCGCGCGCGCAGACACCGGCGCCGTCGCCACGGTGGATTCCGCGGAGACGGCGCCGGTGTCTGCCGTATGTGGTTGTCCGTCCTTCGCCGTCGCCCCGAGTCGGACGGCGATGGAGGGCTCTCGGGCTGGCTCAGTTCTCCGCCAGGATGTGTGAGAGTTCGGTGTCGAGATCGAAGTGACGATGCTCGGTGCCGGGTGGCACCGCGGCGTCCGTCCGCTTCAGGAACGACTCCAGCGCCCGCGCCGGGGCTTCGAGCAGTGCTTCTCCTTCCGGGGAGCTCAGGGCGATGCAGACGACACCCTGGCCGTGACTGCGCGACGGCCAGACTCTGACGTCTCCGGTGCCGGTGGGCCTGTGCAGGCCCTCGGCGAGGAGGTCGCGGGCGAACACCCACTCGACGGTTTCCTCGGCTCCGGTGTGGAAGGTGGCATGCACGGCGTAAGGATCGGCCGTGTCATACCGCAGGCCCGCGGGTACAGGCAGTGATGACTCGCTCGACACAACGAGGCGCAGGTGCAGCTCGCAGCTGACCGTGGTGTTCATAAGCGCCAGGGCCTTTCGCTCAGTGTGCGCTCGGGGATTCGCACGTCGGCGAAATCGACATGCCACCTACGGTGCCGTTGTAAACCCCTCTGACCTTTTTGTGGCTCTTCAGATAGCTCGTACGGCGGAGCGTCACTTGATGCGATACGGCCATTCCGGTGATGCGGCCGAATCCGGTAGGTTGGGCCACATGAACGCGGAGAGTAACGAGCGGGAAGAAGTCGTCGCACCGGCGGCAGCAGAGCCCGCCACGGGGGACGTGACCGAGGGCGAGCGCGAGCTGGGTTCGCGAGCGCCGCAGATCATCAAGCGGTACAGAACGCTGCACCTCAGCTGGCAGGTCGGTGTCTTCATCATCGGCCTCGCCGTCGTGGCCGCGGGCGTCGTCATGCTGCCGCTGCCGGGCCCCGGGTGGCTGGTGATCTTCGGCGGCATGGCGATCTGGGCCACCGAGTTCGTATGGGCGCAGCTGGTGCTCCGCTGGACGAAGCGGAAAGTCACCGAAGCGGCAGTGAAGGCACTCGATCCGAAGGTCCGCCGGAGGAACATCATCCTCACCGCGGTCGGCCTGGTGATCATCGCTGTGCTGGTCGGGATCTACGTCTGGAAGTTCGGCATGGCGATGCCGTGGAACATCGACGAATGACCGGTCATCGGTCCGCGGGACCTTCCCCCATGGCCGGGGGAACCCCCGGCCATGGGGTAATGTTTGCGGAGCGCCGGGGCGATTAGCTCAGTGGGAGAGCGCTTCGTTCACACCGAAGAGGTCACTGGTTCGAACCCAGTATCGCCCACCCGGACCGAAGGCCCGGAAGACGAAAGTCTTCCGGGCCTTCGTCGTTGCCGTGTGCCGGTTCAGTGCATCCGGCCCAGGGTGTCCCGCAGCCTGCGGGCGTCGCGCAGCCGCTGCTCGTACGTCGCGCCGACCGCCAGCAGCAGGAGACCCGCGAGGGCCGGCGGCAGCCAGCGGGGGAGTACGCCGACGACCTGGACGACGTACGGCGCCAGCTCGTGCAGGGCGACCAGGGCCAGGGCCGAGCCGCCGAGCACCAGGAGGGCCTGGAGCCGCTGCCGGGCGCCGGTGAGCGTGACGGCCAGGGCCGCTGCCCCGAGCAGCAGCGGGCGCAGCCACTGCTCGTCGCCCCAGGCCGCGATCAGGCTCGGCAGCAGGGTCGCGGCGAGGCCGGGACCGTACGCCGTCCAGGACGAGGCCTCGCGGTCGCGTCGTCGTCGCAGTACGCCGACGGCGAGCGCCGGGACGGTGACGGGCAGGGTGTACGCCTCGGGGGTGGTGACGTCCCCGAGGCGCCGAGGCGGACCCAGGTGGCCAGTACGAAGAGCGCCACGGCGGCGTACCCGACGAACCGGCGGTCGGCGCGTACGGCCGTGCCCGCTGCGATGACACCGCACAGGGCCAGCACCAGCGCGAGGGTCGGCGCATCGCCGGAGGCGAGCCCGACCGCGAGGAGGGCCGCGGCGGCGCCGGTGAGTTCCATGGGCAGAGCGGTGAGGTGACCACGGATACGGGCGGCCAGGAGAGCCACCGCCGCCGGGACGGCCAGTACCGCCAACGCGACCTGATGGGCCGGGAGCTCGAACGCCGCGGCACAGGCTCCGGCCAGCCCGGTTGCGAAGACGACGGCCGCACAGGCGGAGACGGGCTGTGTGACGCTGCCCGCGGCAAGGGCGGCGGCCGCGCCGAACAGCACCAGCAGGAAGCCGAGGACCGCGAAGGTGGCCGCCTGGGAGGCCAGGGCCACGAGCGAAACGGAAACGGCCGACGCGAGGGCGCAGCCGAGCCCGGTGAGGGCGAGGGCGGAGCCGGGGCCGGGCCGGGCGGCCGCGTCCGCTACGGGGGCGGTGCCGGCGGGCGGGGACTGCGCGGGGCCATGCGTACCGGCGTGCGGCGGAGTGGCGGGCGTGTCCGAGGCGGATGCCTCGGGTGCCGGGCCGGTGCCGGGGGCCGGGGCGGGGGTCCCGGGTGCCGGCGAGGTGCCTGTGGCCGGTGCTTCGCCGGGCGGGGCGGCGTGGGTGGCGGTGTGCTGGTGGTGTTTGGGCATGGGGCGGCCTGTGCCCTGTGCGGGGGTAACGGGTGTTGCGGAGGTGCATGTGTGCGGTGCCTCGCCCTGTGCGGTGGGCGCGGGCTCGGTCGGTGCGCTGAGGGTTCGGGCCGGGGCACGGGTGGCGTTGCCGGCGAAGCGCGTCAGCGCCGTGGGGTGTGCCGCCAGCGCCATCGGGGCCGCCGTCAGCAGTGCGTACAGCGGGACTGCCACCGCGTAGCGGAGGTCCAGTGCCGCCGGGGTCGCGAAAGCCGCCGCCCACGTCAGGGCCAGCGCCGCGCACGCCGCCGGGGTGTGCCAGGGGCGGTCGGCCGTGGTCAGGCGGCGGGCCGCCACCAGGACCGCTGCGGTCGTCAGCAGGACCAGCGGAGTCGCCGTCGTCCAGGACCACGGGAGGTCGGCGGAGAGCGCGTCCCGGACGCCGGACGGAGCGCCGGACCATGCCCGTTCCGCCCAAGCCACGGGGCCCAGCAGCGTGACCGCCAGCGGCGGCAGCGCCCACAGCGTGCCTCCGGCCAGCACCGCACCCGATGCACCGGCCAGGCCGAGGACCATGGGCCGCGGCAGGCTCACCCGTACAACGGCCAACAGGGCCACGGCGCACAGCACGTACGCGGGCACCGCCCACGCGTCCGGCACGGCAGGCCGGACCACGCCGCCGCCCGCCGCGATCGCCGCAAGCCCCGCCGCGACCGAAGGCGCCACCGCGTGCGGCGACGGCGCGCGCCAGGCAGCGAACAGGGCCAGGGCCGCGATCGCCAGGAGCAGCACACCGGGACGCACCGCGTCGGCGGCGTCACCGGCGGCCACGGACATGGCACCGGCACTGAGCAGCGCCCACGCACCCGCAAGCCAGGCGGCGGCACAAGCCATCGGACGTACGCCACGGCCCTTGCCCCACAGAGCGACGACGACGTCGAGCGCGGCCGTCGCCAGCAGCGACCAGGTCAGCGTCAGCGGGCCCGCACCGGAAGCCAGCGCCCAGAGCGGGAAGGGGAGTTGAGCGGCGACCAAAGCGGCGGGCAGCGGCATCCGCAGCCGGCCGAGCCCCAGACCGTACGCCGCCCAGAGCGCCGCCAGCGCGGCCGAACTGATCGCCGCGTAAGCGAGGCCGTCGACGGCGAGCAGCGCGGCCCGGTGCAGGGCGTACGCATCGAGCACCGTCAGTACGAGCCCGAGCGCGGCCACCGATTCGGCGGTCGAGACGAGCCCGCGGCGCAGCAGTACAACCGGTGCGGACAGAGCCAGCGCCGTCACGGCGCCCAGTACCGCAGAGCGGCCGCCGATGCCCATGTGGCCCCAGCTGACCAGCGTGAACGCGATGGCGGCGATCGTGAGCAGAATGCCGCCGAGCGTCAGCAGTACGTTCTGCGCACTCGGCGACGATGCGTCCGGCGCCGACGCGGCGGCCATGGGCGCACGCGGCACCTGCCCGCCGCCGAAGCCCCGGGCGTGGCCGGCGAAGGGGTTCTGCGGGGCCGGTTGCGCGGCCTGCATGGCGCTGATCAGCCACGCCCTTCGGGTCAGCAACTGCGTGCGGCGGATCTCGAGTTGACCCAGCTCGCGGTCGAGGAGTATCAGTTCCTCGGCGGGTGGTGGCGCATTCTCCATGCCAGGAGTGTGGCTCGGGCCACACACCGGGGCATGGGCTCGGATACTCAGATGTGTGTGAGTACCCCCGGATACGCGCAGACTTCAGGCATGGACTGGTGCCACTACCGCTTCCGCACCGTATGGGATCTGACGGCATCCCCCGACGCCGTGTTCGCCGTGCTGGAACGCGCCGAGGAGTACCCGAGGTGGTGGCCGCAGGTGCGCGAGGCAACCCGCGTCGACGATCGCACAGGCACCTTCCGGTTCCGCTCCCTCCTGCCGTACGAACTCGTCGTCACGGTCGGCGAGACGCGCCGCGACGCGGCCGCCGGCGTACTGGAAGCGGCCATGACCGGCGACATGGACGGCTGGGCGCGCTGGACCGTGCGACCGCACGGCACCGGCACACGCGCCGTCTACGAGCAGGAAGTGGAGGTGCGCAAGGCCCTGGTGCGGCGGTTCGCCGTCCCCGGGCGTCCCGTCTTCATCGCCAATCACGCGCTGATGATGCGGGCGGGGCGGCGCGGGCTCGCGGCGGCCCTCGCGGTTTGAACGAAACCCGCAGGGGGTTGTATGGTTCAGTCCGTTCCCGGGCGATTAGCTCAGTGGGAGAGCGCTTCGTTCACACCGAAGAGGTCACTGGTTCGAAACCAGTATCGCCCACCGGGAAAGGCCGGTCCGTCACAGACGGACCGGCCTTTTTTCATGCCGCCGTACGCCGCCGCCCCAGGCCGCCATCAAGAAAACCGGCCGCTGTCAATAGGTGAAATTCACGTCGTCACGGGTAGCCCACTGCCGCTGCCGGGGTGCAGCCGACCGCACCATGACTCGGGTGCCTGCTGGATGGTAGGGGCCGTGCCGCTCTCTATACCGTGATCCACGAACGCGAAGAACGCTAGACGCTCGACGAAGGGGCACCCGATGAACTCCGCGACCAAGACGCTTCTGTGGCTGCTGCTGATCGCCTGCGTGGCCGCCAATCTCTTCTTCAACCTCATGGTCGACGAGAGCGGGCTGCAGATCGCCCTCAGTGTCGTCTCCGGCGTCTTCGGCCTCGGCGCGATCACCGGCCTGGTGCTGATGAAGAAGGCAGCCCGCTGAGCGACCGTACGATCAGGCGGCGGCCGGGAGTTCGGGGCGCAGCGGCCAGGCCGGATTGACCTCCTCCTCCGACCCGTTGCGCGCGAACCACGCCTGCAGACCACGCGCCTGCGCCGCGTGCCACACCGCCTGCAGTGTGTGCAGCTCGGCAGGCGAAAGCCGCTCCAGACGCGACGCGAAGCGGCGCCCCACCGCCCGTACGACCTCCAGGGACGCCGCCGCGTCGGCGGCCGCGTCATGGGCGCCGTCCAGCTCGACCTCGTACTGCGCGCACAGATCGGTGAGCGTACGGCGGCCCTTGCGGTAGCGGTCCAGATGCTTGTCCAGTACGCGCGGATCCAGCACGCACAGCGGCCGGTTGTCCAGATACCGCGCCAGCGACGACGCCCGATGGCGCCTCAACTCCCGGTCGAGCAGCGTCAGATCGAACGGGGCGTTCATCACGACCAGCGGCCGGCGGGCAATGCTCTGCTCGGCCAGCGACCGGGCTATTTCCTCCACGACCGGCGCCGGCCAGCGGCCGTTGCGCTGAAGGTGCTCGTCCGTCAGGCCATGGATCTCAGTGGCCTCCGCGGGCACAGGAATCCCCGGATTCACCAGCCAGCGGGTCACCCGCACCCGCGCGCCCGGCATGTCCTGCACGACCAGGGCGGCCGACACGATGCGGTCCTCCTCGACATCCACCCCCGTCGTCTCGGTGTCGAACGCGGCCAAGGGTCCTTCGTACCAGCACGTCATGTCGAACTCCTCTTGCTCCCTTGGCAGATGGCGTGCGTCCCCTGCCCGAATCGGTGATACCCGGGTCGTTTGTGCGGTACGCCGTTTACGGCAGAGGTGGTACGGAGACAACACAGGTGACGGGACGCGCAGTTGACGGCGCGTCGCGGGGAACTGACCGGCACGGCCCGGAAGGCACTCGTCAGCCATGGCGCTCGCGCAGCCCGAACCTGGGGGAACGTCCCGTGCCCAGAGCCACGGGGGAGGGCTGCTGCCCGGACGGACCGCGCCACTGCGCGGCGCTCTCGCCACCACCGCCTGCATGGAGACACTCCAGGTGGGCTACCTCCACGCGGTCGCGGCAGCCGCCGGATGCTCCCTCTCACAGCCCTTTCCGGACAACGGCATCGACTGGCACGTGAGCCACAGCGCCCCCGGGCACACGGTCGACGACGAAGTCACCATCAAAGTGCAGCTCAAGTGCACGTACCAGATCCCGCCGCACCCGGCAGGACCCGCCTTCTCCTTCACGCTCGACAACCCCCACCTGGAGAAGCTCGCCCGCAGCCCGGTCTCCGTGCACAAGATCCTGGTCGTGATGCTCGTACCGCGGACCCAGGACGACTGGCTGCGCGCCAGCCACGACCGCCTCGACCTGCGGCACTGCTGCTACTGGACCAACCTGGCCGGACACCCGGTGACAGGCAGGCGCAGGACGACCGTGCGGATCCCGACCTCGCGGATATTCGACGACCGAGCACTCTGCGAGATCATGACCCGGGTCGGGGTGGGAGGGAGACCCTGATGCACCGGCCGATCGACGAGCCCGTACGACCACACCCGAGCGACGCACCCGGAATCTGGGACGTCGGGGAAGGCCCCGACCCCGGCCAGGTCGACCCCGCCGTACTCGGCGCGCTGCTCGACCGGCACGGCTGGCAGCGGCGCGGAGGAGCGGCCGGACGCTACGCGCGCTGGACCCTGCCGGGATCCTCCGGCGGCGGTACGAGCCTGCTCGTACCGGAGAGCAGGGCGTTCCCCGACAGCGACGACCTGCTCGGCGAGGCACTGACCGCACTCGCCCGCTGCGCCGCCCCGTCGGCCCGCGAGGTGCTCGTCTCCCTCGCCGTGCCCAGCGACGAGATCCGCTGGTGGCGCGACGTCCCCGACGGGCGCTCGGGCGCCGCCTCCTGGACCGCGCAGGAACGACTGCGGTCCGCGGCACGCCAGATGCTCCTCGCCGCAGCGCTCGCCGCCCGCGGCCGCGCCGGGTACTACGGCGCGCGGCACCGGCGGCAGGCCCAGACGTCCCTGGAGGGCGTACTGGTGGGGACCTCGCCCGGCGGACGCACCCTCACCGCCTTCGTACCGGTCGAGGGCGGACGCGGCGCCGTCGTACGGCTGCACCACGCGCTGCACGCCGCCCGCGAGGCCACCGACTACCAGCGGGCGACCGGCGGCATGGAGGCCTTCGACTCCGCCGTCGAGGCCGGCGTGAGCCGCGAGCTGACCGACGCGCTCATCGCGCTGGTGCACGGCTCCGAAGGCGCCCGTATCGCCCTGGACTGGTCGCCCGCCGCGGGCGTACCGGCAGGCTGCGCGGTGCACCCCGAGCCGGTCGAGTTCTCGCCCGGCGACCTGCCGGCCCTGCGCGAGGCAGGCGCCCGCTACATGCTGGACGAGCCGTCCGTACCCGTACGGATCACGGGCGCGGTGGTACGGATGCGGCGCTCGGGGCCGCGCGGGGCGGGCACGGTACGGATGCGCGTCCTGGCCGGCGCGGAGGTGCCGCACGTACGCATGGTGCTCGACGAGGAGGCGTACCGGATAGCGGGCCACGCACACCTGGTCGGGCTGCCGATCAGGGTCCACGGGCAGCTGGAGAGCCGGGGCGGCTTCCGGCGGCTGACCGGGGCGAACAGTGTGGTGCCCGTGCAGGTGGACGATGCGGAGCGGGACCGGCTGATGAAGTCGCTCCACGAGAACCTGGACTTTTTCGAGGAGGCGTGCGGCGGGGAATAACCGTTTCGCGATGGGGGCGCCGGGCTCGGTACAGTAAGTGATTGCGCGCGTAGCAAATCGCGTGCGTCCCCCTCAGTCAGGAGAGACCGGTGTCAGACGTCCGTGTGTTCATCCAACGCGATTCCGAGCGGGAAGAGCGCGTGGTGACAACGGGCACTACGGCGGCCGAGCTATTCCCCGGCGAGCGCACCGTCGTCGCCGCGCGCGTGGCGGGCGAGCTGAAGGACCTGGCGTACGTCCTCGCCGACGGCGAGGAGGTCGAGCCGGTCGAGATCTCGTCCGAGGACGGCCTGAACATCCTGCGCCACTCGACCGCGCACGTCATGGCGCAGGCCGTGCAGGAGCTCTTCCCCGAGGCCAAGCTGGGCATCGGCCCGCCGGTCAAGGACGGCTTCTACTACGACTTCGACGTCGAGCGTCCCTTCACCCCCGAGGACCTCAAGGCCGTCGAGAAGAAGATGCAGGAGATCCAGAAGCGCGGACAGCGCTTCTCTCGCCGTGTCGTCACCGACGAGGCCGCCCGCGAGGAGCTGGCCGACGAGCCGTACAAGCTGGAGCTCATCGGCATCAAGGGCTCCGCTTCGACGGACGACGGCGCGGACGTCGAGGTGGGCGGCGGCGAGCTGACCATCTACGACAACTTGGACGCCAAGACCGGTGACCTGTGCTGGAAGGACCTGTGCCGCGGTCCGCACCTGCCCACCACCCGCAACATCCCCGCCTTCAAGCTCATGCGCAACGCCGCTGCGTACTGGCGCGGCAGCGAGAAGAACCCGATGCTCCAGCGCATCTACGGCACCGCGTGGCCGTCGAAGGACGAGCTGAAGGCGCACCTGGAGTTCCTCGCCGAGGCCGAGAAGCGCGACCACCGCAAGCTCGGCAGCGAGCTGGACCTCTTCTCCATCCCGGACGAGATCGGCTCGGGCCTGGCGGTCTTCCACCCCAAGGGCGGCATCATCCGCCGGGTCATGGAGGACTACTCGCGCAAGCGCCACGAGGAGGAGGGGTACGAGTTCGTCTACACCCCGCACGCCACCAAGGGGAAGCTCTTCGAGAAGTCGGGCCACCTGGACTGGTACGCCGACGGCATGTACCCGCCCATGCAGCTCGACGAGGGCACGGACTACTACCTCAAGCCCATGAACTGCCCGATGCACAACCTGATCTTCGATGCGCGCGGGCGTTCGTACCGTGAACTGCCGCTGCGCCTCTTCGAGTTCGGGACCGTGTACCGGTACGAGAAGTCCGGTGTGGTGCACGGCCTGACCCGGGCCCGCGGTTTCACCCAGGACGACGCGCACATCTACTGCACCAAGGAGCAGATGGCGGAGGAGCTCGACAAGACGCTCACCTTCGTCCTCGGTCTGCTGCGCGACTACGGTCTGACCGACTTCTACCTGGAGCTGTCCACCAAGGACCCGGAGAAGTTCGTCGGCTCGGACGAGATCTGGGAAGAGGCCACCGAGACCCTGCGCCAGGTCGCCGAGAAGCAGGGCCTCCCGCTGGTCCCGGACCCGGGCGGCGCGGCCTTCTACGGCCCGAAGATCTCGGTCCAGTGCAAGGATGCCATCGGCCGTACCTGGCAGATGTCGACCGTCCAGCTGGACTTCAACCTGCCGGAGCGCTTCAACCTGGAGTACACCTCGGCGGACGGCACCAAGCAGCAGCCGGTCATGATCCACCGCGCGCTGTTCGGCTCCATCGAGCGCTTCTTCGCAGTGCTTCTCGAGCACTACGCGGGCGCGTTCCCGGCGTGGCTGGCCCCGGTCCAGGCCACCGGCATCCCGATCGGCGACGCGCACGTCCCGTACCTGCAGGAGTTCGCCGCCGAGGCGAAGAAGAAGGGCCTGCGGGTCGAGGTGGACGCCTCCTCGGACCGTATGCAGAAGAAGATCCGCAACGCGCAGCGCAGCAAGGTCCCGTTCATGGTCATCGTGGGCGACGACGACATGAATGCGGGCACGGTCTCCTTCCGCTACCGCGACGGGTCGCAGAAGAACGGCATTCCCCGCGACGAAGCCATTGCCGAGCTCGTCGACGTGGTGGAGCGCCGGGTACAGGTCTGACACCGGCCCCCGCGCAAACCAGTGCCCCGAGGGGCGGTCCCGTCAGGGGCCGCCCCTCACTGCTGCTCCCTCACCGTGAGCGAATATGCTGGCTCGCATGACGATTGAGCCGGAACAGCAGATCGGAGTCGGGACGCCGGACGCGTTCCAGCGCCTGTGGACGCCCCACCGGATGGCATACATCCAGGGTGAGAACAAGCCGACGGGTCCGGGGGCCGAGGACGGCTGCCCGTTCTGCTCGATTCCGGCCAAGTCCGACGAGGACGGCCTCGTCGTGGCGCGTGGTGAGCAGGTGTACGCGGTGCTGAACCTGTACCCGTACAACGGCGGGCATCTGATGGTCGTCCCGTACCGCCATGTCGCCGACTACACGGACCTGGACGCGGCGGAGACCGCCGAGCTCGCCGAGTTCACCAAGCGCGCGATGATCGCGCTGCGTACGGCCTCCGGGGCGCAGGGCTTCAACATCGGGATGAATCAGGGCGCGGTGGCAGGGGCGGGTATCGCGGCGCATCTGCACCAGCATCTCGTGCCGCGCTGGGGCGGGGACACGAACTTCATGCCGGTCGTGGGGCACACCAAGGTGCTGCCGCAGCTGCTGGGGGACACCCGCAAGATGCTGGCGGACGCCTGGCCGCCCGCCGCCTCCGTCTGACCTCCTGAAGCCTTACGTGTCGCTCTACGCGTCGTAGAGGTCCGCGTTCCTCGGTGCCGGGTCCTGGACCATGCCGCTGAGGATGAGCGAGCGGTTGCTGAAGCGGTCCGTGTCCACGCCGTGGTCGTCGAGGACGCGGATGGCCGCCGCGTGGACGACGCGCAGGACGGGCGTGGCCGCGCGCATCGCGTCGTCGGCCATGAAGCGGTGGCGCCAGGGCTTCTCCGCCCAGGCGTGCCGCAGGCCGAACGGCTCGGGAAGAACGAGCTTGCCGCCGAAGAAGTCCAGGATCGGCGGGAACCAGGTGAGCGGGGCGCGGACGGCGAGGCGCACCACCTCGTCGGCGTCGACAAGTGGCTGGTTCTTGTCGACGGTTTCCCAGAACTTGACCGTCTTGCTGACCGTGATGGTCTTGGGCTTGGGCTTGGTGGTGAAGAGGGAGTGCACCGGGCCCAGCGCGTGGCCGGTGACTTCGATGCGCAGGGTCTCGTGCAGCACGGTGACGGTGATCAGCATGGTGATGACCAGCTGGCCGTCCCACAGTGTGAACTGAACGCCCAGATAGTGGCGGTTGCCGGCGCCGAACTGCTGCTCGTTGCAGATCCGCTGTATTTCGTGGCCCTTGATCTGGAACGCGTCGACATTCTGGCCCTCGGGCCTGGCCACCTCGGCCGCGTTCTCGCCGACCGGTGCGACGACCCAGTGCCGTACGGAGGGGGTCGGGAAGCCGCCCGTGTGCAGCGGTCCGCGCTCCAGCATGCGGAGCTGGTCGTGGATGGCGCGTACGACGTCCCAGCTGCGGAAGCCGTGGATTTCCTTGCCGGAGTCGCGCGGGACGAGCTCTTCGGCGAGCTGCCAGCTGCCCCAGCGGGTGCCCATGCCCAGTATTCCCTTGGGGCCGGCGTAGAAGACGGCGTTGCTGTGCTGCTCGGCGGTGAGCCTGGCGAGCGACTGGCGCAGCTGCTCGGCGGCGGACTCGTTGGGGTCGCGGGGTACGGCCTCGGGGATCTTGGCGCCCACGCCGCCGCCGGCCAGCAGGCTCTCCCAGCGGGCCCGCATGTCCTTGGCCGTGGTCTCGCTGATCTGCTTGGCCCAGAGCCAGCCGATGACGGGGGTGACGACCATCGCCCGCAGGTAGATGGCCCAGAAGCCGCCGAAGGGCAGCCTGATCAGGAAGATCACGGCGAGACCGCCGGCGGCGACCAGGGCGGCGGTCGCGAGGGCTCCGGCGCGCTTGTCCTTGGAGCCCGCGATCGTACGGCGGAGCTGGAACATGGCCAGCCAGATCAGCATTCCCGGCAGGAAGGCCAGGCCGAAGACCACCATGACGCCGGTGAGTTTGGCGTCGCGCTCCTTACGGATGCGGGTCGCCGCGAGGCAGTGCTCGACAACGGTCTGGGGTTCGGTGCCGAAGGACTGGATGAGGGGCTTGCGGGCGCCGCCCAGCATGCGCACCTGGACGGCCCGCGAGAACGCCTCGCCCAGGTTCGGTTCGAAGAGGGAGAGCTTGCCCTTCTTGACCTCGGACTTGTGCCAGTCGCTGTTGGCGCCGAGGATCTCGTCGACCGGGCTGTCGCGGTACGCCGCCGATGCGAGCGCGTGCGTCGCCGCGGTCTGCCCCGCCGAGCCCTGGAGCGGGATCTGTGCCCCGGGTGAGAAGTCGTATCCGTCGTCCGCCACTGCTGCCCCCATCGCCGCACGCAACCGCTCCTGCGGCCTGTTCCCGACTACTGCTCCCGGCACACCTTCTGAGCTGGGACACAGCGTATCCGGGTGTTCCCTGCCCGTAATGGGACAGTGGAATGCCGCCCGCCGCAAGGCAATTGGGCGGACGGCACTGTCAACTACGATCCCTTTTCGGCCTGTTCGCGGATCTTGCCCGCAAGCTGCGGCGGCATGGGTTCGTGGCGGGCGTACGAGCGGTTGAATTGCCCGGTGCCGTGCGAGATCGACCGGAGGTCGACGGCGTACCGTCCGATTTCGATCTCGGGGACCTCGGCCCGTACGAGCGTACGACCCGGCCCTGCCTGCTCCGTGCCGACCACCCGGCCGCGCCGCCCCGACAGATCGCTCATCACCGGGCCGACATAGTGATCGGGCACCATCACCACGATCTCCGTGACCGGCTCCAGCAGATGGATCTTCGCCTCGGCCGCGGCCTCCCGCATCGCCAGCGCGCCCGCTGTCTGGAACGCGGCGTCGGAGGAGTCGACCGAATGCGCCTTTCCGTCGAGGAGGGTGATGCGTACGTCCACCAGCGGGTAGCCCGCCGCGACGCCGCGTGCCGCCTGGGCGCGTACGCCCTTCTCCACGGAGGGGATGAACTGGCGCGGTACCGAGCCGCCGACGACCTTGTCGACGAACTCGATCCCGGACCCCGGGGGCAGCGGTTCGACCTCGATCTCGCAGATCGCGTACTGGCCGTGGCCGCCGGACTGCTTCACATGGCGGCCGCGCCCGCCCGCCCTTTCGCCGAAGGTCTCGCGCAGCGACACCTTGTACGGCACGACGTCCACCTGGACCCCGTAACGGCTGCGCAGGCGCTCCAGCGCCACGTCCCGGTGGGCCTCGCCCAGGCACCAGAGGACCAGCTGACGGGTGTCCTGGTTCTGCTCCAGGCGCATCGTCGGGTCCTCTGCGACCAGCCGCGACAGGCCCTGGGAGAGCTTGTCCTCGTCCGCCTTGCTGTGCGCCTGGATGGCGAGCGGCAGGAGCGGGTCGGGCATGGTCCAGGGCTCCATCAGGAGCGGATCGTCCTTGGCGGACAGGGTGTCCCCGGTCTCGGCGCGCATCAGTTTCGCGACGGACGCGATGTCGCCGGCGATTGCCTGGCTGAGGGTGCGCTGCTGTTTGCCGAAGGGGGAGGAGAGCGCGCCGATGCGCTCGTCCACGTCGTGGTCCTCGTGGCCGCGGTCGGTGAGTCCGTGCCCCGACACATGTACGGTCTCGTCCGGCCGGAGGGTGCCGGAGAAGACCCGCACCAGGCTGACCCGGCCGACGTAGGGGTCGGACGCGGTCTTGACCACCTCGGCGACCAGCGGCCCGTCCGGATCGCAGGTGATCTGCGGGCGCGGGCTGCCCTCCGGGGTGGTGACCGCGGGCGCCTCGTGCTCGGAGGGGGTCGGGAAACCGCCCGTGACGAGCTCCAGGAGCTCGATCGTGCCGATGCCCTCGCGGGATCCCTCGGCCGCCGGGGCGGCCGCCAGGACGGGGTGGAAGGTGCCGCGCGCGACGGCCCTCTCCAGGTCCTCGACGAGGGTCTTGTAGTCGATCTCCTCGCCGTCGAGATAGCGGTCCATGAGGGTCTCGTCCTCGCTCTCGGCGATGATCCCCTCGATGAGCCGGCTGCGGGCGGTCTCGATGCGCGGCAGCTGGTCCTGCTCGGCCGGCACCTCCTTCCGTTCGCCGGAGGAGTAGTCGAAGATGCGCTGCGAGAGCAGGCCGACGAGGCCCTTGACGGGGGCGTGCCCGTCGGGTCCCTGGGGCCCGTACAGCGGCAGATAGAGCGGCAGTACGGCGTCGGGGTCGTCGCCCCCGAAAGTCTCCGCGCAGAGCCGGGTCATCTCGTCGAAGTCGGACCTGGCCGCTTCGAGGTGGGTGAAGACGATGGCCCGCGGCATACCGACCGCCGCGCACTCCTCCCACACCGCCCTGGTCGCGCCGTCCACGCCGTCCGACGCCGAGACGACGAAGAGGGCCGCGTCCGCAGCGCGCAGACCGGCTCGCAGCTCGCCGACGAAATCGGCGTATCCGGGTGTGTCCAGGAGATTGATCTTGATGCCGCCCCATTCGACGGGGACCAGCGAGAGCTGGACCGACCGTCCTTGCCGGTGCTCGATCTCGTCGTAGTCGGAGACGGTCGCGCCGTCCTCGACCCGGCCCGCCCTGTTGACCGCTCCCGCCGCCAGTGCGAGAGCCTCGGCCAGGGTGGTCTTTCCCGATCCGCTGGGGCCGACCAGCACTACGTTCCGTACGGACGAGGGCCGGTCGGCCGCTGTTGCCCTGCCGGCGGCCCCGGGGTGTGCGTTCGCCTTGTCGCCCATGATCTGTGCCTCCCAGTCTGAGAGCACGCTGAGGAGAGGGGGCGCGGACATCTGGGAGCCGCAGTAGCGAGGCGACGCCGATGACGCCCGCGGTCATTCGAGCTTTGCACTCGGCTCACATTGCGTCCATACGTCGTACCCGATCGACGGGTGGCCGGGCCCCGGCACTGGGCGTGCGCCGTCGTGGCTACGATGGGCCAGCCGGTGGCCGCAAGGGGTCGCACGGCCACCGACCCTCGGGAAGGCCATGCTGAACAAGTACGCGCGTGCATTCTTTACGCGTGTCCTCACACCGTTCGCCGCATTTCTCCTCCGACGCGGGGTGAGCCCGGATGCGGTCACTCTCATCGGCACGGCCGGAGTGATGGCGGGCGCGCTGGTCTTCTTCCCCCGGGGAGAGTTCTTCTGGGGCACGATCGTCATCACGCTGTTCGTCTTCTCCGACCTCGTCGACGGCAATATGGCGCGACAGGCCGGGGTTTCGAGCCGCTGGGGCGCCTTCCTGGACTCGACGCTCGACCGGGTCGCCGACTCGGCGATTTTCGGCGGGATCGCCCTCTGGTACGCGGGCACGGGCAACGACAACATCCTGTGCGCCGTCGCCATCTTCTGCCTGGCCAGCGGCCAGGTCGTCTCGTACACGAAGGCACGCGGAGAATCGATCGGCCTGCCGGTGGCCGTCAACGGTCTGGTGGAGCGGGCCGAGCGGCTCGTCATCACGCTCGTCGCCGCGGGGCTGGCCGGGCTGCACAACTTCGGCGTTCCCGGGATCGACGTGCTGCTGCCGATCGCGCTGTGGATCGTGGCCGTGGGCAGCGTGGTGACGCTGGGACAGCGAGTCGTGACCGTACGCCGCGAATCGGCCGAGGCCGATGCCGAGGCGGGAACCGGGGCGACGTCGTGAGCGGTGGCAAGGAACGGCTGACCGACGCCCTGTACGGCCTCGGCTGGGGCACGGTCAAGAAACTGCCCGAGCCGGTGTCCGTCGCCCTCGGGCGCACCATCGCCGACGCGGTGTGGAAGCGGCGCGGCAAGAGCGTGCTGCGGCTGGAGTCCAACCTCGCCCGGGTGGTGCCGGACGCGGGCCCCGAGCGCCTCTCAGAGCTCTCCAAGGCCGGTATGCGCTCGTACATGCGCTACTGGATGGAATCCTTCCGGCTTCCCGCGTGGAGTGCGGAGCGCGTGAAGACCGCCGTCGAGATCAAGGACATCCACCGGCTGACGGAGGGCCTCGCCGAGGGGCGGGGCGTCGTGCTCGCGCTGCCCCACCTGGCCAACTGGGACCTCGCCGGCGCTTGGGTCACCACCAAGCTCGAGGTGCCCTTCACGACCGTCGCCGAGCGGCTCAAGCCCGAGACGCTGTACGACCGGTTCGTCGCGTACCGCGAGAGCCTCGGTATGGAGGTCCTGCCGCACAGCGGCGGCAGCGCCTTCGGGACGCTGGCGCGGCGGCTGCGCGACGGCGGTCTCGTCTGCCTGGTCGCCGACCGCGATCTGTCGGCTTCGGGCGTGGAGGTCGAGTTCTTCGGCGAGACCGCGCGGATGCCCGCCGGGCCCGCGCTGCTGGCGCAGCAGACGGGGGCGCTGCTGCTGCCGGTGACCCTGTCGTACGACGAATCCTTGATGCGGGGCCGGATCCATCCGCCCGTCGAAGTACCCGAGACGGGTACCCGTAACGAGAAGACGTCCGTCATGACGCAGGCGCTGGCCGACGCCTTCGCCACCGGCATCGCCGAACACCCGGAGGACTGGCACATGCTGCAACGGCTGTGGCTCGCCGACCTCGAGCCGCGTCAGGAGTCCTCGTGAAGATCGGCATTGTCTGCCCCTACTCGTGGGACGTCCCCGGCGGCGTCCAGTTCCACATCCGCGACCTGGCCGAGCACCTGATCGGGCTCGGCCACAAGGTCTCCGTCCTGGCCCCCTCCGACGACGAGACGCCGCTGCCGCCGTACGTCGTCTCCGCCGGGCGGGCCGTTCCCGTCCCGTACAACGGGTCGGTCGCGCGCCTCAACTTCGGCTTCCTCTCGGCCGCCCGGGTCCGGCGCTGGCTGCACGACGGCACCTTCGACGTGATCCACATCCACGAGCCGACCGCGCCCTCGCTGGGCCTGCTGACCTGCTGGGCCGCGCAGGGGCCGATCGTCGCGACGTTCCACACCTCGAACCCGAAGTCCCGGGCGATGATCGCGGCTTACCCGATCCTGCAGCCGGCGCTGGAGAAAATAAGCGCCCGCATCGCGGTCAGCGAGTACGCGCGCCGGACCCTGGTCGAGCACCTGGGCGGCGACGCCGTCGTCATCCCCAACGGGGTCGACGTCGACTTCTTCGCGAAGGCCGAGGCCAAGCCCGCGTGGCAGGGGCAGACCATCGGCTTCATAGGGCGCATCGACGAGCCCCGCAAGGGCCTGCCCGTCCTCATGCGTGCCCTCCCGAAGATCCTGGCCGAGCGCCCGGACACGCGGCTGCTGGTCGCGGGGCGCGGCGACGAGCAGGAGGCCGTCGCCTCGCTGCCGAAGGAGATGCGCCGCCAGGTCGAATTCCTCGGCATGGTCAGCGACGAGGACAAGGCGCGGCTGCTTCGCAGTGTCGACCTGTACGTCGCCCCCAACACCGGCGGCGAGAGCTTCGGCATCATCCTGGTCGAGGCGATGTCGGCGGGCGCGGCGGTGCTGGCCAGCGACCTCGACGCCTTCGCCCAGGTCCTGGACCAGGGTGCGGCCGGCGAGCTCTTCGCCAACGAGGACGCCGACGCGCTGGCCTCGGCGGCCGTACGGCTGCTGGCGGACCCGGAGCGGCTGGTGGAGCTGCGGGAGCGGGGGAGTGCGCACGTACGCCGGTTCGACTGGTCGACGGTCGCTGCGGACATCCTGGCGGTGTACGAGACGGTGACCGACGGCGCGGCTTCGGTGGCCGCGGACGACCGCTCGGGCCTCCGCGCCCGCTTCGGCCTGGCGGCCCGCGGCTGACGCCGGCGGGGGGCCTTGGTACGGGGCCGTCTGAACCAGGATGCGAACGGCGGCGAGGGGGCGGGTCGCGCAGGGGGCGCTGTTCGGGACGTAAAGCGTGATTTGTGCGCCAATTACTGGCTTCGCGAACGCAGCCCCCGCCGGGCAGCTAAATCATGCAGTCCCGAATGGCACCCCCGGAGCGGCCCGACCCCGCACGGACCCACGCGGCGCAAGCCAACCCCCGCACGGACCCACGCGGCGCCGGCGAAGAGCCGACACCGGCGTCCCCGGTAACCTTGCGGCCCGTGACCGTAACCCTGATCATCTGGATCGTCGTAGCCCTCGTAGCGATCGGGCTGTACCTCAGCTGGACCGCAGGCCGCCTCGACCGTCTGCACGCCCGTATCGACGCCTCCCGCGCCGCCCTGGACGCCCAGCTGCTGCGCCGCGCCTCGGTCACCCAGGAGCTGGCAACGTCCGGCGTGCTCGACCCTGCCGCTTCGATCGTCCTGTACGAGGCCGCGCACGCCGCCCGTCAGGCCGAAGAGGACCACCGCGAGGTCGCGGAGAGCGAGCTCAGCCAGGCGCTGCGAGCGGTGTTCGGCGAGACCGCGCAGGTCGAGGCCGTGAAGGAGGCGTCCGGCGGCGAGGAGGCTGCAGGGGAGCTCGCAGCGGCCGTACGGCGCGTCCCGATGGCCCGGCGTTTCCACAACGACTCCGTGCGCGCGGCCCGCGCACTGCGCCGCCACCGCAAGGTCCGCTGGTTCCGACTGGCAGGCCACGCCCCGTTCCCCCTGGCGTTCGAGATGGACGACGCGCCCCCTGTGGCACTGGCCGACCGCCCTGGCAGCTAGCAAAACCCGCCCAGGGAGCTAGCAAAACGAGCCACCGCCCATCCATTGGCCCTTGCGGTGGACTGGTCGGGAACTGTTCCCTCGGGGAAGCAAGAGCCTTCTCCTTACCCAGCGAGGTCCACCCGTGTCCAGCACCAGCACCACCCAGGCCCCCGAGACCGGCACCGCACGCGTCAAGCGCGGCATGGCTGAGCAGCTCAAGGGCGGCGTCATCATGGATGTCGTCAACGCCGAGCAGGCGAAGATCGCCGAAGACGCCGGCGCCGTGGCCGTGATGGCGCTGGAGCGCGTGCCGGCCGACATCCGCAAGGACGGCGGCGTGGCCCGGATGTCCGACCCGAACATGATCGAAGAGATCATCGAGGCCGTGTCGATCCCGGTGATGGCGAAGTCCCGGATCGGCCACTTCGTCGAGGCCCAGGTCCTCCAGTCCCTCGGCGTCGACTACATCGACGAGTCCGAGGTCCTGACCCCGGCCGACGAGGTCAACCACTCCGACAAGTGGGCGTTCACCACCCCCTTCGTCTGTGGCGCCACCAACCTGGGCGAGGCCCTGCGCCGTATCGCAGAGGGCGCGGCCATGATCCGCTCCAAGGGCGAGGCCGGCACCGGCAACGTCGTCGAGGCCGTCCGTCACCTGCGCCAGATCAAGAACGAGATCGCCCGCCTGCGCGGCTACGACAACAACGAGCTGTACGCCGCCGCCAAGGAGCTCCGCGCCCCGTACGAGCTGGTCAAGGAGGTCTCCGAGCTGGGCAAGCTGCCGGTGGTCCTCTTCTCCGCGGGCGGCGTCGCCACCCCCGCCGACGCCGCGCTGATGCGCCAGCTCGGTGCCGAGGGCGTCTTCGTCGGCTCCGGCATCTTCAAGTCCGGCGACCCGGCAGCCCGCGCCGCCGCCATCGTGAAGGCCACGACCTTCTACGACGACCCGAAGATCATCGCGGACGCTTCGCGCAACCTGGGTGAGGCCATGGTCGGCATCAACTGCGACACCCTCCCCGAGTCCGAGCGCTACGCCAACCGCGGCTGGTAGTACCTGTGATGAGCAACCCTGTGATCGGAGTCCTGGCTCTCCAGGGCGACGTACGGGAGCACCTGATCGCCCTGGCCGTGGCCGACGCCACGGCCAGGCCGGTCCGGCGCCCCGAGGAGCTCGCGGAGATCGACGGCCTGGTCATCCCCGGCGGCGAGTCCACCACGATGTCCAAGCTGGCCGTGCTCTTCGGCATGCTGGAGCCGCTGCGCGAGCGCATCAAGGACGGCATGCCCGTCTACGGCACCTGCGCCGGATTGATCATGCTCGCCGACAAGATCCTCGACCCGCGCTCGGGCCAGGAGACGCTCGGCGGCATCGACATGATCGTGCGCCGCAACGCCTTCGGCCGTCAGAACGAGTCGTTCGAGGCAACCGTCGACGTCGCGGGCATCGAGGGCGACCCCGTCGAGGGCGTCTTCATCCGCGCCCCGTGGGTGGAGTCGGTCGGCGCCCAGGTCGAGGTGCTCGCCGAGCACGAGGGCCACATTGTCGCCGTACGGCAGGGAAACGCCCTTGCCACGTCCTTTCACCCGGAACTGACGGGTGACCACCGGGTGCATCAGCTCTTTACGGACATGGTGCGCGCCGGGCGCTGACCGTATCCCGGTAGGATCTCTGGCGAACGCAGCAGAAGTTGGTTACGCGAAGGAGACAGGCGGATGTCCGGCCACTCTAAATGGGCTACGACGAAGCACAAGAAGGCCGTGATCGATGCCAAGCGCGGCAAGCTCTTCGCGAAGCTGATCAAGAACATCGAGGTCGCCGCGCGTACCGGCGGCATCGATCCCGAGGGCAACCCGACGCTCGTCGACGCCATCCAGAAGGCGAAGAAGAGCTCCGTCCCCAACAAGAACATCGACTCCGCGGTCAAGCGCGGTGGCGGTCTTGAGGCGGGCGGCGTCGACTACCAGACGATCATGTACGAAGGCTACGGCCCGAACGGTGTCGCGGTGCTCATCGAGTGCCTCACCGACAACCGCAACCGTGCCGCCTCCGACGTACGTGTCGCCATGACCCGCAACGGCGGTTCGATGGCCGACCCGGGTTCCGTCTCGTACCTCTTCAACCGCAAGGGCGTTGTCATCGTCCCCAAGGGCGAGCTGTCCGAGGACGATGTCCTGGACGCCGTCCTGGAGGCGGGCGCCGAGGAGGTCAACGACCTCGGTGAGTCCTTCGAGGTCCTGAGCGAGGCCACCGACCTGGTCGCGGTCCGCACCGCGCTCCAGGACGCCGGCATCGACTACGACTCGGCCGACGCCAACTTCGTCCCGACCATGCAGGTCGAGCTCGACGAGGAAGGCGCGCGGAAGATCTTCAAGCTCATCGACGCGCTGGAGGACAGCGACGACGTGCAGAACGTCTTCGCCAACTTCGACGTCTCGGACGAGGTCATGGAGAAGGTCGACGCGGCCTGAGGTTTGATCAGCACGTCGACAGTGCCTCAACAAGCATGGACGGGCCGACGGGACACGCTCCCGGCGGCCCGTCCGTGCGTTGTCAGAGCCAGCCGCTACTGTGCTGATCAGGCATGGACGCAGGAACAGTTGGTCGAGTGGGGGGAGGGGCGCGATGCGTGTACTCGGCGTGGACCCGGGGCTGACCCGGTGCGGTGTCGGTGTGGTGGAAGGCGTCGCGGGCCGTCCCCTGAAGATGGTCGGCGTCGGAGTCGTCCGTACGGCGGCGGACGCCGAGCTCGGTGAGCGGCTGGTCGCCATCGAGCGGGGCATCGAGCAGTGGCTCGACGAGTACGAGCCCGAATTCGTCGCCGTGGAGCGGGTGTTCAGCCAGCACAACGTCCGTACGGTCATGGGCACCGCACAGGCCAGCGCCGTCGCGATGCTCTGCGCGGCCCGCCGGGGACTGCCCGTCGCCCTGCACACACCGAGCGAGGTGAAGGCGGCCGTCACCGGCAGCGGCCGGGCCGACAAGGACCAGGTCGGCGCCATGGTGACCCGGCTGCTACGACTGGACGCCCCGCCCAAACCTGCCGACGCCGCCGACGCGCTCGCGCTCGCCATCTGCCACATCTGGCGCGCTCCTGCGCTCAACCGCCTCCAGCAGGCGCACGCCGCGGCCCGCGCCCCCCGCATCCCCGTACGGAAGGTCACGCGATGATCGCGTTCGTCAGCGGCCCGGTCGCCGCACTCGCCCCGACCACCGCCGTCATCGAGGTCGGCGGCATCGGCATGTCCGTGCAGTGCACGCCGAACACGCTGTCCACGCTGCGCATCGGCCAGGACGCGAAGCTCGCGACCTCCCTGGTCGTACGGGAAGACTCGCTCACCCTGTACGGCTTCGCGGACGACGACGAGCGGCAGGTCTTCGAGCTCCTCCAGACCGCCAGCGGCGTCGGCCCCCGGCTCGCCCAGGCCATGCTCGCCGTGCACTCCCCGGACGCGCTGCGCGTCGCCGTGTCCACCGGTGACGAGAAGGCGCTCACCGCGGTCCCCGGCATCGGGAAGAAGGGCGCCCAGAAGCTTCTCCTCGAACTCAAGGACCGCCTCGGCGCACCGCTCGGCACCGGCGGACACCTCGGCGCCCAGCGCGTCGCCTCGGGGCCCGCACCCTGGGGCGAGCAGCTGCAGGCCGCGCTCATCGGCCTCGGGTACGCGTCCCGCGAGGCGGAGGAAGCGGTCGCCGCTGTCACGCCGCAGGCCGAGGCCGCCCTCGCCGGGGGCAAACAGCCGCCCGTACCGCAACTGCTGCGTGCCGCGCTCCAGACCCTCAACCGCGCCCGCTGACCCGCGAGAACTGAGATCCGTACATGAACTGGGACGAGACCGGATCCGACATCGACCAGCGCCTGGTCGACTCCGGCGCCGACGGCGAGGACCAGGCCGTCGAGGCCGCGCTGCGCCCGAAGGACCTCGACGAGTTCGTCGGCCAGGAGAAGGTCCGCGAGCAGCTCGACCTGGTCCTGCGCGCGGCCCGCGCACGCGGCGCCACCGCCGATCACGTGCTGCTCTCCGGCGGCCCCGGACTCGGCAAGACCACCCTCTCCATGATCATCGCGGCCGAGATGAACGCCCCGATCCGCATCACCTCGGGCCCCGCCATCCAGCACGCCGGCGACCTCGCCGCGATCCTCTCCTCCCTCCAGGAGGGCGAGGTCCTCTTCCTCGACGAGATCCACCGGATGTCCCGCCCGGCGGAAGAGATGCTCTACATGGCGATGGAGGACTTCCGCGTCGACGTCATCGTCGGCAAGGGCCCCGGCGCCACCGCCATCCCGCTCGAACTGCCGCCGTTCACCCTCGTCGGCGCGACCACCAGGGCCGGCCTGCTGCCGCCCCCGCTGCGCGACCGTTTCGGCTTCACGGGGCACATGGAGTTCTACGAACCGGCCGAGCTGGAGCGGGTCATCCACCGCTCCGCCCGTCTCCTCGACGTCGAGATCGATGTGGAGGGCGCCGCCGAGATCGCCGGACGCTCCCGGGGCACGCCCCGCATCGCGAACCGCCTGCTGCGCCGCGTCCGGGACTACGCCCAGGTCAAGGCCGACGGCGTCATAAACCGCGACATCGCCGCCGCGGCCCTCAAGGTGTACGAGGTCGACGCCCGGGGCCTGGACCGCCTCGACCGCGCCGTCCTTGGTGCCCTGCTCAAGCTGTTCAGCGGCGGACCGGTGGGGCTGTCGACGCTCGCGGTGGCCGTGGGGGAGGAGCGGGAAACCGTCGAAGAGGTGGCCGAGCCCTTCCTCGTACGGGAGGGCTTGCTGGCCCGTACGCCGCGCGGGCGCGTGGCCACGCCCGCGGCATGGGCGCATCTCGGGCTCGTGCCGCCCCAGCAGGGGCCCGGCGGAAGCGGACAACAGGGCCTCTTCGGGGCCTGACGGCGCGGGAGGCTCGCCCGGCAAGGAACCACGGTGCGATGCTGGGCGTTGTTCCATTGATGCGGACTCGCTTAGACTCCGCCGATGCCGCCCTTCCAGGTCGGCGTGCCCACCCCCGTAGATCAGGCCGCCTCCCAGCGCGGTCGTGCGAAGGAATTTCGTCCCGTGGATATCGTGACCCTCCTCCCCTTCATCGTGCTCATCGGGGCCATGTTCCTGATGACCCGGTCCGCCAAGAAGAAGCAGCAGGCGGCTGCGCAGATGCGCAACGAGATGCAGCCCGGCACCGGCATCAGGACGATCGGGGGCATGTACGCGACCGTCAAGGAAGTTCACGACGACACGATCCTGCTCGAGGTCGCGCCCGGCGTGCACGCCGTCTATGCGAAGAACTCCGTCGGCGCCGTCCTCGACGACGAGGAGTACAACCGCATCGTCCACGGCGAGGACGACCTCAAGACCGACGCTCCCCTCGTTCCGGACGACGCCTCCTCGCTGACCGAAGCCGCAGATGCGGACTCGGACGACGACGCGCGCATTGACCTCGGCAAGAAGCCCGAGGCGGACGAGGCCGATGAGGCGGACGACGTTGTCGCCGCGGCCGGCGACGAGCCGAAGGACAAGAAGGCCGACGGCAAGGGCGACGCCAAGTAGTCACGCACGGGGACCGCGGCGACGCCTACCGGCGTACCGCGGTCCCCGGACCGTGCCGACTTCTGCTTCTGCGGGGCTGGGCCCCACATACTTCGTGGCCGCCCCCGGCGCTCACCCGGCGCGGGGGCGGTTGGACAGGGAGAAACGAGAAGGTGGCAGCACCGAAGAAGGGCCGCAGGCCCGCGGGCGCTCCGGGGAGGCCAGGGCGTGCCCTGGCTCTGATCCTGATCGCCATGGTCGCCCTCACCGGCGGGATGTTCGCGACCGGTGAGCTCACACCGCGTCTGGGCATCGACCTCGCCGGTGGTACGAGCATCACGCTCAAGGCGAAGAGCGAGCCCGGCATGCCCAACGCGGTCAACAAGACCAACATGGACACCGCGGTCGGGATCATCGACCGCCGCGTCAACGGTCTGGGTGTCTCCGAGGCCGAGGTTCAGACCCAGGGCGAAGAGCACATCATCGTCAACATCCCCAAGGGAACGAACGAGAAGCAGGCCCGGGAGCAGGTCGGTACCACCGCTCAGCTCTACTTCCGGCCGGTGCTGACGCTCGCCGCGGGCGCCCCGACGCCGGACCCCAAGGCCACTCCCTCCCCGAGTGCCTCGACGAGCGGCAAGGACGGCGACAAGGACAAGTCCACGCCGACCGCCACCCCGTCGACCAGCCCCACCACTCAGGGCCGCGCCGTCACGGACGCGCTCAAGGCCCCGACGCCGACTCCGACGGGCAGCCCCTCGAAGAGCCCGGACGCGAGCACCAAGCCTTCGGCCACACCTTCGGCCGACCCCGAGGTCACCAAGCTTCAGGAGAAGTTCCTGGCCCTCGACTGCACCAAGGAGGCCCAGCGCGTCAAGGCCGGTGAGGGCGTCAGGCCCGAGGACCCGTCGGTCGCCTGCGGCAAGGACTCCCAGGGCCAGTGGGAGAAGTACATCTTGGGCCCGGCCGAGGTCAACGGCAAGGACGTCGACACCGCCAGCGCCCAGCTGGACACCCAGCGTGGCCTCTGGAAGGTCAACATGGAGTTCACCGACGGTGGCTCCAAGAAGTTCCAGAAGATCACCAGCAAGCTTTCTCAGCAGCAGCAGCCGCAGAACCAGTTCGCCATCGTCCTCGACGGCGAGGTCGTCTCGGCCCCCACGGTCAACCAGACCCTGAGCGCCAGCGCCGAGATCACCGGCAGCTTCACCCAGGAGTCCGCCCAGGACCTGGCCAACATCCTGAAGTACGGCGCACTGCCGCTCTCCTTCGACGAGGCCAGCGTCACCACCGTCAGCTCGGCGCTCGGCGGCGAGCAGCTCCAGGCGGGTCTGATCGCCGGTGCGATCGGTCTCGCGCTGGTCGTCATCTACCTGGTCGCCTACTACCGCGGCCTGGCGTTCGTCGCGATCGTCAGCCTCATCGTCTCGGCGATCCTGACGTACACGATCATGACGCTGCTCGGCCCGGGCATCGGCTTCGCGCTGAACCTGCCTGCGGTGTGCGGTGCCATCGTCGCGATCGGTATCACCGCGGACTCGTTCATCGTGTACTTCGAACGCATCCGTGACGAGATCCGCGAGGGCCGTACGCTCCGGCCGGCCGTCGAGCGTGCCTGGCCGCGTGCCCGGCGCACCATCCTGGTCTCCGACTTCGTGTCCTTCCTCGCCGCCGCGGTGCTGTTCCTCGTGACCGTCGGCAAGGTCCAGGGCTTCGCGTTCACGCTCGGCCTGACCACCCTGCTCGACGTGGTCGTGGTGTTCCTCTTCACCAAGCCGCTGATGACCCTGCTGGCCCGCACGGAGTTCTTCGGCCGGGGCCACCCGTGGTCCGGCCTGGACCCGAAGCGACTCGGCGTCCAGCCCCCGCTGCGCCGCACGCGTCGCGTCTCCGCCCCCATCGACACGAAGGAGGCCTGAGATGTCTCGACTCGGCAGCATCGGCGCCCGCCTCTACCGCGGTGAGGTCGGTTACGACTTCGTCGGCAAGCGGATGATCTGGTACGGAATCTCGATCCTGATCACCATCACGGCCATCGTCGGCCTGGCGGTACGGGGTCTGGTCATGGGCATCGAGTTCGAGGGCGGTGCCGTCTTCACCACGCCCAAGACCGATGTATCGGTCGCGCACGTCCAGGAGGAGGCCGAGAAGGCCTCCGGGCACGAGGCGATCGTCCAGGAGCTCGGCAACGGCGGCATGCGCATCCAGATCAGTGGTCTGGACACCGCGAGCTCCAGTCCGGTCGAGGACAAGCTCGCCGAGGAACTGGGCGTCACGGCAGAGTCCATCAACGCCGAACTGGTCGGCCCCAGCTGGGGTGAGCAGATCGCCAACAAGGCCTGGACGGGTCTCGCGATCTTCATGGTCCTGGTGGTCATCTATCTCGCCATCGCCTTCGAGTGGCGGATGGCCGTGGCCGCCCTCATCGCCCTGATCCACGACCTCACCATCACCGTCGGTGTGTACGCACTGGTCGGCTTCGAGGTCACCCCGGGCACCGTGATCGGTCTGCTGACTATCCTCGGTTACTCCCTCTACGACACCGTCGTCGTCTTCGACGGTCTCAAGGAGGGCTCGAAGGACATCACCAAGCAGACCCGCTGGACGTACAGCGAGATCGCCAACCGCAGCCTCAACGGCACGCTGGTGCGTTCCATCAACACCACCGTGGTCGCGCTGCTCCCGGTGGCGGGCCTGCTGTTCATCGGTGGCGGTGTGCTGGGCGCGGGCATGCTCAACGACATCTCCCTGTCGCTGTTCGTCGGCCTCGCCGCCGGTGCGTACTCCTCGATCTTCATCGCCACTCCGCTGGTCGCCGACCTGAAGGAGCGCGAGCCGCAGATGAAGGCCCTGAAGAAGCGGGTGCTCGCCAAGCGGGCGGCCGCTGCGGCCAAGGGCGAGTCGGCGGAGGAATCCGACGGCTCGGACGCGCCGCAGGACGGGTTCGAGGACGACGCCGAGACCGCCGGTGCGGTCGTCGGCCGGCCCCGTGGCCGCAGTGGTGGCCGCGGCAAGCCTTCGGGGAAGCGGCGATGACGGGCACGAGCACGCAGGAGCTCCTGCTCAGCCGCATCCGGGACGTCCCGGACTATCCGAAGCCGGGCGTGATGTTCAAGGACATCACCCCCCTGCTCGCGGACCCCGTGGCGTTCTCCGCACTCACCGACGCCCTCGCCGAGCTGTGCGTACGGTACGGCGCCACGCGCGTCGCCGGCCTGGAAGCGCGCGGCTTCATCCTGGCCGCGCCGGTCGCGGTCCGTGCCGGCCTCGGCTTTATCCCCGTACGCAAGGCGGGGAAGCTGCCGGGTGCGACGCTGAAGCAGGCGTACGAGCTGGAGTACGGCACCGCCGAGATCGAGATCCACGCCGAGGACCTGAACGCGGACGACCGCGTCATGGTCATCGACGACGTCCTCGCCACCGGCGGCACCGCCGAAGCCTCGCTGGAGCTCATCCGGCGGGCAGGTGCGCAGGTCGCAGGGGTCGCGGTGCTCATGGAGCTCGGTTTCCTCGACGGGCGTGCCCGTCTGGAACCGGCTCTCGAGGGCGCTCCGCTGGAGGCCCTGATCACGGTCTGACCAGGATCGACATACGGGAAAAGGCGGGTCCGGGAGGAATTCCCGGACCCGCCTCTCGCGTTCCCCCAAGTAACAGGCCCGGGGGGAACCGGGGCCCGGGGATCGATACCATGGGCTTTCCGGGCCTGACCGGGGGACCCGGACCCGCACGAGGAGCGCTCTTGCCAGACGAGGCCCAGCCACTCTCCCCCAGCGCCCGTCCGGGGGGACCCGCAGCCGCGCAGCCCGACCCCAAGCAGGCCGACAAGGCCGCGGCAGGGTCGACTGTGCCCGCGAAGAGCCCCGCTCCGGCGAAGAGCAACCCGCCCGCGAAGAGCGCACCCGCCGCGGCACCCGCGAAGAGCGCCCCTCCCGCGAAGAACGACGAACCGGCCGGCAAGCCCAAAGCCGCCCCCGAGAGGGCCAACGGCGCCACGCCCGTCTCCGCGCCCAAGCCCGTCCAGGGCTCCACCCCGCGCACCGGCGGCGGCTCCTCCAACCGGGTACGGGCCAGGCTCGCCCGTCTGGGCGTACAGCGCTCCAGCCCGTACAACCCGGTCCTCGAACCGCTCCTGCGGGCCGTGCGCGGCAACGACCCCAAGATCGAGACGGCGACGCTGCGCCAGATCGAGCGCGCCTACCAGGTCGCCGAGCGCTGGCACCGCGGTCAGAAGCGCAAGAGTGGCGACCCGTACATCACGCACCCGCTCGCCGTGACGACGATCCTCGCCGAGCTGGGCATGGACCCGGCGACGCTGATGGCCGGCCTGCTGCACGACACGGTCGAGGACACCGAGTACGGCCTGGACACCCTGCGCCGCGACTTCGGCGACCAGGTCGCGCTCCTCGTCGACGGCGTCACCAAGCTCGACAAGGTCAAGTTCGGCGAGGCCGCACAGGCCGAGACCGTACGCAAGATGGTCGTCGCCATGGCCAAGGACCCGCGCGTCCTGGTCATCAAGCTCGCCGACCGCCTGCACAACATGCGCACCATGCGCTACCTCAAGCGGGAGAAGCAGGAGAAGAAGGCCCGCGAGACGCTTGAGATCTACGCGCCCCTGGCCCACCGCCTGGGCATGAACACCATCAAGTGGGAGCTGGAGGACCTCGCCTTCGCGATCCTCTACCCCAAGATGTACGACGAGATCGTGCGGCTTGTGGCCGAGCGCGCCCCCAAGCGCGACGAATACCTCGCCATAGTGACCGACGAGGTCCAGTCCGACCTGCGCGCCGCCCGCATCAAGGCCACCGTCACCGGCCGGCCGAAGCACTACTACAGCGTCTACCAGAAGATGATCGTGCGAGGCCGCGACTTCGCCGAGATCTACGACCTGGTGGGCATTCGGGTACTTGTCGACACCGTCCGCGACTGTTACGCGGCCCTCGGCACCGTCCACGCGCGATGGAATCCGGTCCCCGGCCGGTTCAAGGACTACATCGCGATGCCCAAGTTCAACATGTACCAGTCGCTGCACACGACGGTCATCGGCCCCAGCGGCAAGCCCGTCGAGCTCCAGATCCGTACGTTCGACATGCACCGCCGCGCCGAGTACGGCATCGCCGCCCACTGGAAGTACAAGCAGGAGGCCGTAGCAGGTGCCTCCAAGGTCCGTACCGATGTACCCAAGAACACCGGGCGCGGCCAGGACACCGTCAACGACATGGCGTGGCTGCGCCAGCTCCTCGACTGGCAGAAGGAGACCGAGGACCCCAGCGAGTTCCTGGAGTCCCTGCGCTTCGACCTGTCCCGCAACGAGGTCTTCGTCTTCACGCCCAAGGGCGACGTCATAGCGCTCCCGGCCGGTGCCACACCCGTCGACTTCGCGTACGCCGTCCACACGGAGGTCGGCCACCGGACCATAGGGGCGCGGGTCAACGGGCGGCTCGTACCCCTCGAATCGACCCTCGACAACGGCGACTTGGTGGAGGTCTTCACCTCCAAGGCGGCCGGCGCCGGACCGTCCCGCGACTGGCTCGGCTTCGTCAAGTCGCCCCGCGCCCGCAACAAGATCCGCGCCTGGTTCTCCAAGGAGCGCCGCGACGAGGCGATCGAGCAGGGCAAGGACTCCATCGCGCGCGCCATGCGCAAGCAGAACCTGCCGATCCAGCGCATCCTCACCGGCGACTCGCTCGTCACCCTCGCGCACGAGATGCGCTACCCCGACATCTCGTCCCTGTACGCGGCGATCGGCGAAGGCCATGTGGCCGCGCAGGGCGTCGTACAGAAGCTGGTGCAGGCCGTCGGCGGCGAGGAGGCCGCCAGCGAGGACATCGCCGAGAGCACACCGCCCACGCACGGCCGCGGCAAGCGCCGCGCGAACGCCGACCCGGGCGTCGTCGTCAAGGGCGTCGACGACGTGTGGGTCAAGCTGGCCAGGTGCTGTACGCCCGTCCCCGGCGACCCCATCATCGGGTTCGTCACCCGCGGCAGCGGCGTCTCGGTTCACCGCGCGGACTGTGTGAACGTCGAGTCGCTGTCGAAGGAGCCCGAGCGCATCCTCGACGTCGAGTGGGCCCCGACCCAGTCCTCGGTCTTCCTGGTCGCCATCCAGGTCGAGGCCCTCGACCGGTCCCGGCTGCTCTCGGACGTCACCCGCGTGCTGTCCGACCAGCACGTCAACATCCTGTCCGCGGCCGTCCAGACGTCCCGCGACCGGGTGGCCACCTCGCGCTTCACCTTCGAGATGGGCGACCCCAAGCACCTGGGACACGTCTTGAAGGCCGTACGGGGCGTGGAGGGCGTGTACGACGTCTACCGGGTGACCTCGGCCCGCAGGCCGTAGCAGCACGAGCGGTACGAACGAAGGCCCCGGTACGGAGATCCGTACCGGGGCCTTCGCGTCGGCACATCAGCCGCCGAACTCCTCCAGGCCCTTCAGCGCCTGGTCGAGCAGCGCCTGCCGGCCTTCGAGCTCGCGGGCGAGCTTGTCGGCCTTGGCGTTGTTGCCCGCGGCGCGCGCCGCGTCGATCTGCGTACGCAGCTTGTCGACGGCGTCCTGGAGCTGGCCCGTCAGACCCGCGGCGCGGGCACGCGCCTCAGGGTTCGTACGGCGCCACTCGTTCTCCTCGGTCTCCTGGAGCGCCCGCTCCACCGCGTGCATCCGGCCCTCGACCTTCGGGCGGGCGTCGCGCGGCACGTGGCCGATGGCCTCCCAGCGCTCGTTGAGGGAACGGAACGCGGCCCTGGCCGCCTTCAGGTCCTTCACCGGCACCAGCTTCTCGGCCTCGGTGGCGAGCTCCTCCTTGAGCTTGAGGTTCTCGGACTGCTCCGCGTCCCGCTCGGCGAAGACCTCGCTGCGGGCGGCGAAGAAGACGTCCTGGGCGCCGCGGAAACGGTTCCACAGATCGTCCTCGGCGTCGCGCTGGGCGCGGCCGGCGGCCTTCCACTCGGTCATCAGGTCGCGGTAGCGCGCGGCGGTCGTACCCCAGTCGGTGGAGCCCGAAAGGCTTTCGGCCTCCGCCACCAGCTTCTCCTTGGCCTTGCGGGCCTCCTCGCGCTGGGCGTCCAGCGATGCGAAGTGCGCCTTGCGCCGCTTGGAGAACGCCGAGCGGGCGTGCGAGAAGCGGTGCCACAGCTCGTCGTCGGACTTCCGGTCGAGCCTGGGCAGGCCCTTCCAGATGTCCACGAGCGCCCGCAGCCGCTCACCGGCGGCCCGCCACTGCTCGCTCTGCGCCAGCTCCTCCGCCTCGGCGACCAGCTTCTCCTTGGCGTGCTTCGCCTCGTCGGTCTGCTTCGCCTTCTCGGCCTTGCGCTCCTCGCGGCGCGACTCGACCGTCGCGACCAGCGCGTCGAGGCGCTTGCTCAGCGCGTCGAGGTCACCGACAGCATGGTGCTCGTCGACCTGCTTGCGCAGGTGGTCGATCGCGGTCTGGGCGTCCTTGGCCGACAGGTCGGTGGTCTTCACCCGCCGCTCGAGGAGGCCGATCTCGACAACCAGGCCCTCGTACTTGCGCTCGAAGTAGGCCAGAGCCTCCTCGGGAGAGCCTGCCTGCCAGGATCCGACGACCTTCTCGCCATCGGCCGTACGCACGTACACGGTGCCGGTCTCGTCGACACGGCCCCACGGGTCGCTGCTCACAGCGCCTCCTCCACATGATGCCTGCGAAGGGCCTGAGACCCCCGGGCATCGTCCACAGTTTCTTCGCGGAGCCACAGGCGCCCCGCACACCGCCAACATAGGCGAACGGCAGGGCGGCTGTCCGCATCCCGCCCTGCCGGATTTACTTGGTGACCGTCGCCTTGTCGATGACGACCGTGGCATTCGGCGCCCCGTCGCCCTGCCCGGTCGCCTCACCGGCATCAGCGATCTTCTTCAGCACGTCCTGACCGCCCTTGATGGTTCCGAACGGTGTGTAGTTGGGAGGCAACTTGCTGTCCTGATAGACGAGGAAGAACTGGCTGCCGCCGGTACCCGGGCCCGCGTTCGCCATCGCGACCGTGCCCGCCGGGTAGACCCCGCCCTTGAGCTTCGGGTCCTTGAGGTTCTCGTCCGGCAGCTTGTAGCCGGGGGTGCCGGAACCCTGGGCGGTCGGGTCGCCGCACTGCAGGACGTAGATGCCGGCCGTCGTCAGGCGGTGGCACTTGGTGTGGTCGAAGTACCCCTTCCTGGCGAGGAAGTTGAAGGAGTTCACCGTGCGCGGAGCCTTCGTCGCGTCCAGGGCGAGCGTGATGTCGCCGCAGGTCGTCTGCAACTTCATCGCGTACGACGCCGACTTGTCGATGGTGAGCGCCGGCTCCTTCTTGAACGACATCTTCTTGACCGAACCGGCGGCGGGCTTCTCGCACGGGTCGGGCGCCTTCGACGGCGAGCTGCTGGGCGTCGAGTCGGCGACGCTCTGCTTGCCGTCGTCGCTGCCGCCCAGAGCGCCGGTGGCGAACGCCGCCGCTCCCGCCGCGAGCACCACGGCCAGCGCCGAGGCGATCACGGCGTTGCGGCGGCGCGACTTGAGCCGGGCCGCGGCGCGGCGCTGCTGCTGCCGTTCGAACTTTTCCCGGGCGAGCTGGCGCCGCCGCTGATCGTTGCTGACCACCGGTGTTCTCCTCGTACGTCTCGTCTGTCACTGGTGTCCGGCCGAGCCGAGCTTGCCCGTACCGTATATGGGTTCGCTGTGGGCTGAGCGGCGCCGGTAGGCTCTGACCTGTTGCAAATCACCACAGCAGCCTCCCGCCGGACGACATATTGAGGACGATCGTGCTTATTGCCGGGTTCCCCGCCGGGGCCTGGGGGACCAACTGTTATCTGGTCGCCCCCGCCGCGGGTGAGGAGTGCGTGATCATCGACCCGGGCCACCAGGCCGCCGCGGGAGTCGAGGAAACGCTCGCCAAGCATCGGCTCAAGCCTGTCGCCGTCGTGCTCACGCACGGCCACCTCGACCACGTCGCCTCGGTCGTCCCGGTGTGCGGAGCGCACGACATACCGGCGTGGATCCACCCCGCCGACCGGTACATGATGAGCGACCCGGAGAAGGCCCTCGGCCGTTCGATCGGCATGCCGCTGATGGGCGAGCTGACCGTGGGTGAGCCGGACGACGTCAAGGAGCTGGCGGACGGCGCGGAGCTGAAGCTGGCCGGTCTCGACTTCACCGTCTCGCATGCGCCCGGCCATACAAAGGGGTCGGTGACCTTCAGGCTGCCCGAACAGGCCGACATTCCGTCGGTCTTCTTCTCGGGCGACCTGCTGTTCGCCGGCTCCGTCGGACGCACCGACCTGCCCGGCGGCGACCACGCCGAGATGCTCGAGTCGCTGGCCCGCGTGTGCCTGCCGCTCGACGACTCGACCGTGGTGCTGTCCGGCCACGGCTCCCAGACGACCATCGGCCGCGAGCGCGCCACCAACCCGTATCTGAACGGTCTGGCCGCCGCTCCCCGACGAGGAATGTGACAAGACTTCCTGTGAGTACCTTCAAGGCCCCCAAGGGCACGTACGACCTGATCCCGCCGGTGTCCGCGACGTTCCTGGCGGTACGCGAGGCCATCGCCGCACCGCTGAAGAACTCCGGCTACGGCTACATCGAGACGCCCGGCTTCGAGAATGTCGAGCTCTTCGCGCGCGGAGTCGGTGAGTCCACCGACATCGTGACCAAGGAGATGTACACCCTCACGACCAAGGGCGGCGACCAGCTCGCCCTGCGCCCCGAGGGCACCGCGTCTGTGCTCCGCGCGGCGCTGGAAGCCAACCTGCACAAGGCCGGCAACCTGCCCGTCAAGCTCTGGTACTCCGGCTCGTACTACCGCTACGAGCGCCCGCAGAAGGGCCGCTACAGGCACTTCTCGCAGGTCGGCGCCGAAGCCATCGGCACCGAGGACCCGGCGCTCGACGCCGAGCTGATCATCCTCGCCGACCAGGCGTACCGCTCGCTCGGCCTCTCCCAGTTCCGCATCCTGCTGAACTCGCTGGGCGACAAGGAGTGCCGTCCCGTCTACCGGGCCGCGCTGCAGGACTTCCTCGGCGGGCTCGACCTCGACGAGGACACCCGCCGCCGGAGCGAGATCAACCCGCTGCGCGTACTCGACGACAAGCGTCCCGAGGTCCAGAAGCAGCTCGTGGGCGCTCCCATGCTGCGCGACTACCTGTGCGACGCGTGCAAGACGTACCACGAGCAGGTACGTGAGCTGCTGAACGCGGCGGGCGTCTCCTACGAGGACGACGAGAAGCTCGTGCGCGGCCTCGACTACTACACGCGGACCACCTTCGAGTTCGTCCACGACGGTCTGGGCTCGCAGTCCGCGGTGGGCGGCGGCGGCCGCTACGACGGCCTGTCCGAGATGATCGGCGGCCCCTCGCTGCCGTCGGTCGGCTGGGCGCTCGGCGTGGACCGCACGGTCCTGGCGCTGGAGGCGGAGGGCATCGAGCTCGAACTGCCCGCCACGACCAGTGTCTTCGCGGTGCCGCTCGGCGAGGAGGCCCGCCGGCTCCTGTTCGGTACGGTCACCGAGCTGCGCAAGGCCGGTGTCGCCGCCGACTTCGCGTACGGCGGGAAGGGCGTCAAGGCGGCCATGAAGGCGGCCAACCGCAGCGGCGCCCGGTTTACGATCGTCGCGGGTGAACGGGACCTGGCGGACGGCGTGGTCCAGCTCAAGGACATGGAGTCCGGCGAGCAGGAGGCCGTCGCCCTGGACAAGGTGACGGACGAGATCCGGCGCCGCCTCGGCTGACCCGGCTTGACCTGCGTGCAAGGGCCCGGCCGTCCACTGGACTGCCGGGCCCTTGCCGTCCGGTCACCCGTCAACCTGCGCGGACATGCGTACTTCCTTATGTCCATCGAACGGTGGACACGGGTGCTGGTGCGGCAGAATGGCCCTGCCCGGCAGGCCACTGAGCGATGGAACGGCGATATGACGACTGCAGCGGTAGACGACGTCTCCTCCGACCGTGCGGGAGAGGATCCGAAGGGCACGACAGGCAGCGGCCGTGGGTTCGCCCTGCTGCTGGTGATCACCGGTCTGGCGGGACTGCTGGCCTCCTGGATCATCACGATCGACAAGATCAAGCTGCTCGAGGACCCGACGTTCGAACCGGGCTGCAGCCTCAACCCCATTGTCGCGTGCGGCAACATCATGAAGAGCGAGCAGGCCGAGGCCTTCGGGTTCCCCAACCCGATGCTCGGCCTTGTCACGTACGCGATGGTCGTCTGCATCGGCGTGGCCCTGCTGGCCGGGGCAGGCTTCCGCCGCTGGTTCTGGCTCGGCCTGAACGCGGGCACGCTCTTCGGTGTCGGCTTCTGCACCTGGCTCCAGTACCAGTCGCTGTACAACATCGGCTCGCTGTGCCTGTGGTGCTGCCTGGCCTGGGTCGCCACCATCGTGATGTTCTGCTACGTCACCACGCACAACATCAAGCACCGCATCATCCGGGCCCCCGAGGGCCTGCGCAGCGCACTGGTGGAATTCCACTGGGTGCCGCCGGTGCTGTGGATCGGGATCATCGGCATGCTGATCCTGACCCGCTGGTGGGACTTCTGGACCGGCCAGAGCTGAGCCGTCGGCGTTGTCAGTGGGCTGACATAGGCTTCGTGCGTGGAGCCAGACCTGTTCACCGCAGCCGCAGAAGACCGCCAGCTGAAGGATCCGTCCAGCAGCCCCCTGGCCGTCCGGATGCGCCCGCGCACCCTCGACGAAGTCGTCGGCCAGCAGCACCTGCTGAAGCCGGGAGCGCCGCTGCGCCGACTGGTCGGTGAGGGCAGCGGCGGCCCCGCGGGCCCCTCGTCGGTGCTGCTCTGGGGCCCGCCCGGCATCGGCAAGACGACTCTGGCGTACGTCGTCAGCCAGGCCACCCAGAAGCGCTTCGTGGAGCTTTCCGCGATCACCGCCGGCGTGAAGGAAGTGCGGGCCGTCATCGACGGCGCCCGCCGCGCATCGGGCGGCTTCGGCAAGGAGACCGTCCTCTTCCTCGACGAGATCCACCGCTTCAGCAAGGCCCAGCAGGACTCCCTGCTGCCCGCCGTCGAGAACCGCTGGGTCACGCTCATCGCCGCGACGACCGAAAACCCGTACTTCTCGATCATCTCCCCACTGCTCTCCCGCTCCCTGCTGCTCACGCTGGAATCGCTGACCGACGACGATCTGCGCTCCCTGGTGCACCGGGCGCTCACCGAGGAGCGCGGTCTCGGCGGCGCGGTCACGCTGGCCGACGACGCCGAGGCGCATCTGCTGCGGATCTCGGGCGGCGACGCCCGGCGTGCGCTCACCGCCCTGGAGGCGGCCGCGGGGGCGGCCATGGCCAAGGGCGACAAGGAGGTCACGCTCGAAACGGTCGAGGAGACGGTCGACCGCGCGGCGGTGAAGTACGACCGCGACGGCGACCAGCACTACGACGTGGCGAGCGCCCTCATCAAGTCCATCCGAGGCTCCGACGTGGACGCCGCGCTGCACTACCTGGCCCGCATGATCGAGGCGGGCGAGGACCCCAGATTCATCGCCCGGAGGCTGATGATCTCGGCCAGCGAGGACATCGGCCTGGCCGACCCCACCGCGCTGCCGACGGCTGTGGCAGCGGCCCAGGCCGTGGCCATGATCGGCTTCCCGGAGGCCGCGCTCACCCTCAGCCATGCCACCATCGCGCTGGCCCTCGCGCCCAAGTCCAACGCCGCGACGAATGCGATCTTCGCCGCCCAGGAGGACGTACGGAAGGGACTGGCGGGCCCCGTCCCGCCGCATATTCGCGATGGGCACTACAAGGGCGCGGCCAAGCTCGGCCATGCGCAGGGCTATGTGTATCCGCACGACGTGCCGGGCGCGATCGCCGCTCAGCAGTACGCCCCGGACGCTGTGCACGGCAAGACCTACTACGAGCCCACGCGCTACGGAGCGGAAGCCCGCTACGCCGACGTCGTGGAGAAGGTGCGCGGCAGGCTGCGCGGGGACGGCCCGTCGGACGCACGCCCCTGACACACCGTTCCAGTGGGCGGCGTCAGTGGGCGGCGGCCTCGAAGAGCTGGTGCATGGCACGGCGCAGCCCGATGATGTCGCGCACCGGTTCGCGGAAGTCGAACCGTGCGTCGAAACCGTGCCTGTCGGAACTGCTGAAGCGCACCCGCAGCCCGAACCGGTCCAGCGCCACGGGCACCGTGCTGTACTCGGTGGCCCCATCGCCGTTGCCGGACTCGGCCCGTTCTCCCGCAAGCCCGCACAGCTGCCGCACCTGGTCGCCGTGCGCCGAGTGCAGATGCTGGAGCAGCTCCGCCTCGTGCTCCGCGATCGGGTCCGCGGCCGCCGCCGCGAATTCCTCGGGCTCGACCGATCCGGCGCCCCACAGATCGTCCACGCTGGCCTCGCCGACCTCCAGCCGCAGCAGCATGCGCCCGGGCCCGGCCAGCCCGCGTACGCAGGTGAGCCAGCCGGAGACCCAGGCGCGGCCCCGGATACGGTTGGGGACCGAGACCGGCGCGACATCCGTGATCTCCAGCGTCACGGCCAGCTCGTCGTCCTGGGCGTGCGTGGCGGCGCGTACAACCGGCGAATCCGCGGGGAAGAGCAGGAACACTTCGCCGTCGGGACCGACGCTCCGCTCCTCGGGAACCAGCTGCTCGGGACGGGCCACGGCAGGACCGGGCAGAAGTACCACCGCGGAGCAGGTACTCTGTACGAGAGTTCGTGTGCGCTCGGCTGCTGACGGCATCCGCGCGATTTCAAGTCCGCTGGGACGCGGCTGACCACGATCTGATCGGACCTCCGTCGCGTCGACACTTTCGCTGTCGGCCTTCTTCGTGTTGTCCGTGAGGTGTGTGGTGTTCCCCGGGCGAGACATGCGATCTCCTTGAGTAAGGTGAGCCTAACCTAACCTACAACGGAGGTCTGGAGAACGTGCCTAACCAGTCGCGTCCCAAGGTCAAGAAGTCCCGTGCGCTCGGTATTGCGCTGACGCCGAAGGCTGTCAAGTACTTCGAGGCCCGTCCGTACCCGCCGGGCGAGCACGGCCGTGGGCGCAAGCAGAACTCGGACTACAAGGTCCGTCTGCTCGAGAAGCAGCGTCTGCGCGCGCAGTACGACATCAGCGAGAAGCAGATGGCCCGCGCCTACGACCGCGCCAAGAAGGCCGAAGGCAAGACCGGCGAGGCCCTGGTCATCGAGCTCGAGCGCCGCCTCGACGCGCTCATCCTGCGTTCGGGCATCGCCCGCACGATCTACCAGGCCCGTCAGATGGTCGTTCACGGCCACATCGAGGTCAACGGTGGCAAGGTCGACAAGCCGTCGTTCCGCGTCCGTCCCGACGACGTCGTGATGGTCCGCGAGCGCAGCCGCGAGAAGCACCCCTTCCAGGTCGCTCGCGAGGGTGGCTACGACACCGAGGGTGAGACGCCGCGCTACCTCCAGGTGAACCTGAAGGCCCTGGCCTTCCGCCTGGACCGCGACCCGAACCGCAAGGAAATCCCGGTCATCTGCGACGAGCAGCTCGTCGTCGAGTACTACGCCCGCTGATCCAGCGGCCGTAGTCGGGCAAGTGCCTCAGCCCGTCGTCTCCTCGTTCCGTACGGAGCGGGAGGCGGCGGGCTCGCGCGTTTTCGGTCCGCTGCTGCGGGGCGAACGCGCGATGCGCGACCGGGGCGGGGCAGGATCCGCCGGAGCCGGCGGCCCATCGAGGGCCCTTCGCACCGCCGCGTCCAGGCCCAGGCGTGCCCCCTCGCGCCGTAGCTTTTCGTACGGGCCGTCGCCGAGGCGCTCGCGCGCCCGCTTCTCGCACAGCGCGTGCGGCGCGTTGTAGTACGCCGAACCGAGCAGCGGCAGCCCCACCGACGGCCAGATATGCTCGGCCGCCCCCTGCAGCACGGCCGCCTCCGCCGGATCGCCCTGGTCCAGCGTGACCAGCGCCAGCAGCTCCAGTGCGAGCACCGCGCCCAGCAGGTCGTGGAAGGCGTGGTCGATGGCGAGGCACTCTTCGAGCAGCTCCCGGGCCCGGTCGGTCCGCTCGTGCGTCCATGCCGCATAGGCCAGGACGTACAGCGCGTACGCGAGAGCCCAGCGCTCACCGTGGTCCTCGCAGACCTCCCTGACCTCCTCGCAGATCGCGACGGCCTGCTCCAGGTCGCCGCTGAAGGCCACCGCCATCGCCAGCTCGACCTGCCCCATCAGTACATTGCTGTTGAGCTCGCCGATCTCCTCGTACCGCGCGAGCGCCTCACGCAGCAGCTCCTCCGCGCGCGGCATGTCGTCGGACACCAGCGCCAGACAGCCCGACCTGTGCACGGCGTACGCCGCCGCCACGGCGTTGCCGGTGAGGTCGGCGCTCTCGCGGCACTCCTGGAGCGCGGCGAGTGCCCCGATCGCGTCGCCCTGCAGCACGGCCACGTAACCGAGTACCCACAGCGCCTTCAGGCGGTGCGCCTCGTGCGCGCTCTCCGCCTCCAGCGCGTGGTCCAGCCAGTGCCGCCCCTCCGACAGACGTCCGCAGCCGACCCAGTAGAACCAGAGCGTGCCCGCCAGGTACTGGCCCAGATGCACGTCCTCCGGATTCTCCAGCGAGTACTCCATCGCCCTGCGCAGATTGGGCAGTTCGCAGTCGACGCGTGCCGCCACCTCCGCCTGGCGGGGGCTGAACCACTCCAGCTCGCACCACGTCGCCAGCCCCAGGTACCAGTCCCGGTGTCTGCGGCGCACGCGCACCGCGTCGCCCGTGGCCGCCAGCCAGTCGGCGCCGTACTCCCTGACGGTGTCCAGCATCCGGTAGCGGACGCCCGACGGGGTGTCCTCGCGGGTCACGACGGACTGCGCGAGCAGCTCCGCGAGCACATCGAGGACGCTGGGGCCACTCAGCCCGCTGTTGCCCGCCGGCTCCGGTCCGCCGCAGACGTACTCCGCCGCCTCCAGGTCGAACTGCCCCACGAACACCGAAAGCCGAGCCCACAGCAGCCGCTGCTCAGGCGTGCACAGCTCATGGCTCCAGCCGATGGCGGTACGAAGCGTCTGGTGCCGGGGGAGTGCACCCCGGGTGGAGCCGGTCAGCAGCCGGAACCGGTCGTCGAGCCGGTCGAGCACCTGCTCCAGGGACAGAGCGCGCAGCCGCCCGGCGGCCAGCTCCAGGGCGAGCGGAATCCCGTCCAGGCGACGGCACAGCTCCCGGACGGCGGAGTTGTTGGCCTCCGTGAGCCGGAAACCGGGCTGCCCCGCGGCGGCCCGGTCGGCGAAGAGCTGGACCGCGTCGGAGTCCGGCATCGGCGGGAGCGGGAAGTTCTGCTCGCCGTCGACGCACAGCGGCAGCCGGCCCGTGGCCAGCACACGCAGGTCCGGCGCGCGCCGGAGCAGTTCCCGCACCAGGCCGGCAGCGGCGTCGACGAAATGCTCGAAACCGTCGAGTACGAGCAGGAGTTGACGCCCGGCGAGATGCCCGACCAGCACATCGCGCGGCGGCTTGCTGGTGTGATCGGTCAGCCCCAGCGCCTCAGCGACCGCGTGTTCCAGCAGGTCGGCGTCGTCGAGGGCGGACAGCTCCACGAGCCACACCCCGTCGCAGTACCGTTCCTGCAGCCTGGCACCTGCCCGCAGGGCGAATCGCGTTTTTCCGACCCCGCCGACCCCGGTCACGGTGACCAGCCGGGCTTCCTCCAGCAGACGGCCGAACTCCGCCAGTTCCTCGCGCCGCCCCACGAACGGATTCAGCTCAGCGGGCAGATTGCCGTGATCGGGGGAGGGGGACGAGGGAGACACAGAATGAAAAGTGCGTCGCATGGGACACGGAGCGTACCCATCCGTAAGCACTCCGTACAATCACGCTGCGCAACTCCCGCTCCACGCACACGTAATGCGGTACGGACCCCGAGCCCCGGCGCGATAGGCTCGCAGGACGACTTTTCTCACGTACAGGGAGCGGTGCAAAGTGTCCGGTGGAGAGGTGGCCGGCATCCTGGTGGCCGTCTTCTGGGCGATCCTGGTCTCCTTTCTCGCCGTGGTGCTGGTGAGGCTGGCCCAGACGCTCAAGGCGACGACCAAGCTCGTGGCGGACGTGACCGAGCAGGCCGTCCCGCTGCTGGCCGACGCCTCCGCGACCGTGCGTTCCGCGCAGACCCAGCTCGACCGGGTCGACGCCATCGCTTCCGACGTCCAGGAAGTCACCTCCAACGCGTCCGCGCTCTCCACGACCGTCGCATCGACCTTCGGCGGCCCGCTCGTCAAGGTCGCGGCCTTCGGATACGGCGTACGCCGGGCGATCGGCCGCAGCAAGGACACCCCGGCGGAACCGTCCCGTCGCACTGTGATCGTCGGCCGGACCGTACCGTCCCCCCGGCGCAGGAAGCGGAAGGGCTGAAGCCGCAATGTTCCGCCGTACGTTCTGGTTCACCGCAGGCGCCGCAGCCGGTGTGTGGGCCACCACCAAGGTCAACCGCAAGCTCAAGCAGCTGACGCCCGAGAGCCTCGCCGCGCAGGCCGCCGACAAGGCGGTCGAAGCAGGCCACCGGCTCAAGGACTTCGCGCTCGACGTCAAGGCGGGGATGGCGCAGCGCGAGGCCGAACTCGGCGAGGCCCTCGGCCTCGACGCGCACAACGACCCCGAGCTTCCCGTGCAGCGACGCATCGCCGCACTCGATTACACCCAGCATTCGTACAACCGGAATGAGGACCACTGATGGAGTCGGCTGAAATCCGCCGCCGCTGGCTGCGCTTCTTCGAGGAGCGCGGACACAACGTCGTGCCTTCGGCGTCGCTCATCGCGGACGACCCGACCCTGCTGCTGGTCCCCGCGGGCATGGTGCCCTTCAAGCCGTACTTCCTCGGCGAGGTCAAGCCGCCCGCCCCGCGCATCACCAGCGTGCAGAAGTGCGTGCGTACGCCGGACATCGAAGAGGTCGGCAAGACCACGCGCCACGGCACGTTCTTCCAGATGTGCGGCAACTTCTCGTTCGGCGACTACTTCAAGGAAGGCGCCATCAAGTACGCGTGGGAGCTGCTCACCAGCTCCGTCGCGGACGGTGGCTTCGGCCTCGACCCCGAGCGCCTGTGGATCACGGTCTACAAGGAGGACGACGAGGCCGAGCAGATCTGGCGCGACGTCATCGGTGTGCCCGCCGAGCGCATCCAGCGGCTGGGCATGGGCCCGAACTTCTGGTCGATGGGTGTCCCCGGACCCTGCGGCCCCTGCTCGGAGATCAACTACGACCGTGGTCCCGAGTTCGGCGAAGAGGGCGGCCCGGCCGTCAACGACGAGCGCTACGTGGAGATCTGGAACCTGGTCTTCATGCAGTACGAGCGCGGCGCCGGCGAGGGCAAGGAAGACTTCCCGATCCTCGGCGACCTGCCGTCGAAGAACATCGACACGGGTCTGGGCCTCGAACGTCTCGCCATGATCCTGCAGGGCGTGCAGAACATGTACGAGACCGACACCCTGCGCGTCGTCATGGACAAGGCCACCGAGCTCACCGGCGTCCGCTACGGCGCCGACCACGCCTCCGACGTCTCCCTGCGCGTCGTCGCCGACCACATCCGTACGTCCGTGATGCTCATCGGCGACGGTGTCACCCCCGGCAACGAGGGCCGCGGCTACGTCCTGCGCCGCATCATGCGCCGCGCCATCCGCAACATGCGGCTGATGGGCGCCACCCAGCCCGTCGTCGCCGAGCTGGCCGATGTGGTCATCACGACCATGGGCGAGCAGTACCCGGAGCTGCTGACCGACCGCAAGCGCATCGAGACCGTCGCCGTCTCCGAGGAAGCCGCCTTCCTCAAGGCCCTCAAGGGCGGCACGAACATCCTCGACACCGCCGTTACGGAGACCAAGGCCGCCGGCGGCAAGGTCCTCGCCGGTGACAAGGCGTTCCTGCTCCACGACACCTGGGGCTTCCCGATCGACCTCACCCTGGAGATGGCCGCCGAACAGGGCCTCTCCGTGGACGAGGACGGCTTCCGGCGCCTCATGAAGGAGCAGCGGGACCGGGCCAAGGCCGACGCAAAGGCCAAGAAGACCGGGCACGCCGACGTGTCCGCCTACCGCCTGGTCGCCGACCAGTCCGGCACCACGGAGTTCACCGGCTACACCTCCACCGAGGGCGAGTCGACCGTCGTCGGCCTGCTCGTCGACGGTGTGCCCTCCCCGGCCGCCACCGAGGGCGACGACGTCGAGATCGTCCTCGACCGCACCCCGTTCTACGCCGAGGGTGGCGGCCAGCTCGCCGACACCGGCCGCATCAAGCTGCACTCGGGCGCCGTCGTCGAGGTCCGCGACGTCCAGCAGCCGGTCCCCGGCGTCTCCGTCCACAAGGGCACGGTCCAGGTGGGCGAGGTGACGCTCGGCGCCTCCGCCTACGCCGTCATCGACCAGAAGCGCCGCCGCGCCATCGCCCGCGCCCACAGCGCCACGCACCTCACGCACCAGGCGCTGCGCGACGCTCTCGGCCCGACGGCCGCCCAGGCCGGTTCGGAGAACTCGCCCGGCCGCTTCCGCTTCGACTTCGGCTCGCCGAACGCCGTACCCGGCACGGTCCTCACCGACGTCGAGCACAAGATCAACGAGGTGCTCGCCCGGGAACTCGATGTCCAGGCCGAGGTCATGAGCATCGACGAGGCCAAGAAGCAGGGCGCCATCGCCGAGTTCGGCGAGAAGTACGGCGAGCGGGTCCGCGTCGTGACCATCGGCGACTTCTCCAAGGAGCTGTGCGGCGGTACGCATGTCCACAACACCGCCCAGCTGGGTCTGGTGAAGCTGCTCGGCGAGTCGTCGATCGGCTCGGGCGTACGGCGTATCGAGGCCCTGGTCGGCGTGGACGCGTACAACTTCCTCGCCAGGGAGCACACGGTCGTCGCCCAGCTCCAGGAGCTGGTCAAGGGCCGCTCGGAGGAGCTGCCGGAGAAGATCTCCGGGATGCTCGCCAAGCTCAAGGACGCCGAGAAGGAGATCGAGAAGTTCCGCGCGGAGAAGGTCCTCCAGGCCGCCGCCGGACTCGCCTCCGGTGCCCAGGACGTACGCGGTGTCGCTCTCGTCACCGGCCAGGTGCCCGACGGCACGTCGGCCGACGACCTGCGCAGGCTGGTCCTGGACGTCCGCGGCCGCATTCCGGGCGACCGCCCGACGGTCGTGGCCCTGTTCACCACGGCCAACGGACGCCCGCTGACGGTCATCGCAACCAACGAAGCCGCCCGCGAGCGCGGTCTCAAGGCCGGCGAGCTGGTCCGTACGGCCGCCAAGACCCTCGGCGGCGGCGGTGGCGGCAAGCCGGACGTCGCCCAGGGCGGCGGCCAGAACCCGGACGCCATCGGCGACGCCGTGGCCGCCGTCGAACGCGCAGTCGGCGAGATCGCCTGATGCGACGCGGCCGTCGCCTCGCGATCGACGTCGGGGACGCCCGGATAGGGGTCGCCTCGTGCGACCCCGACGGGGTCCTCGCCACGCCGGTGGAGACCGTGCCGGGACGTGACGTCCCGGCCGCCCACCGGCGGTTGAAGCAGCTCGTCGAGGAGTACGAACCGATCGAGGTCGTGGTCGGCCTCCCTCGCTCCCTCAGTGGGGGCGAGGGGCCGGCGGCGGCCAAGGTCCGGGTCTTCGCCCAGGAGCTCGCTCGCGGCATCGCACCCACTCCGGTGCGACTGGTCGACGAGAGGATGACCACAGTGACGGCCAGTCAGGGACTGCGCGCTTCGGGCGTGAAGTCCAAGAAGGGCCGTTCTGTGATCGACCAAGCGGCCGCAATTGTCATTCTTCAGAACGCTTTGGAGGCCGAACGGGTCTCAGGCATTCCCCCGGGCGAGGGCGTCGAAGTGGTTGTCTGATCGCGATACGGTAACGTTCCGCGCGATGCGGCGGTGTTCGAACAACTGCCGCACAAAGAAGAGGCGGACCGGATGCCGTGCCCCACGCGCGCGCAGCCGCCGCCTCGCGGCACACTATGGGGTTTCATGACTGAGTACGGCCGGGGCGCAGGCCACGAACCGTGGCATCCCGAGGACCCGTTGTACGGGGACCAGGGATGGGCAGGACAGCAGGCCGTACAGGGCCAGGGTCCGTACGGCGGCCAGCCGCAGCACTACCAGCAGGAACCGCAACAGCAGCCGCAGCAGCCGTACTACGGCGGGCAGCAGCCCCAGTACAACGACCAGCAGCAGTACGCCAACGGCGGCTGGGACACGGGCCAGCAGCAGGGAGCCGTGCCGTACGGCATGAACCCCGCCGACCCGTACAGCGGCCAGCAGCCCGCCTACGGCGGCGCGGAGCACCCCGACTACTACGCCGCCCCGGACGCATACCCCCCGCCGCAGCCCCCGAACCAGCGCCACGCGGTGCCGGAGCAGGCACCGGAGCCCGAGTGGGACGCCGACCTCGAAGGTCCGGAGGAGCACCCCTTCTTCGCGGGCGGCAACGACGACGACGATGACGACGGGTACGACGACTCGCGTGAGACGCGTCGGGGCCGGGGCGGCGACCGCCGCGGAAAGACCAAAAAGAAGAAGAGCCGCAACGGCACGGCGTGCCTGTTCGTCGCGCTGGTCCTGGTGGGCGGAGGGGGTGGCGTCGCCTACTTCGGCTATCAGTTCTGGCAGGAGCAGTTCGGTGCGCCTGCCGACTTCACTGGCAGCGGCACGGGTTCCGTCGAGGTCGAGATCCCCCAGGGCGCGGGACTGGGACAGATGGGTGGCATCCTGACCGAGGCGGGTGTGGTCAAGAGCTCGGATGCCTTCGTCTCCGCGGCGACCGCCAACCCCAAGGGCAAGTCGATCCAGCCCGGCGTCTACCCGATGAAGAAGGAGATGTCCGCGAAGGCGGCCGTCGAGCTCATGGCCAATCCGGCGAACCTGAATGCCCTCGTCATCATCGAGGGCCAGCGGAACGTGAAGGTCTACGAGGCCATCGACGAGAAGCTGAAGCTCAAACCCGGTACAACCAAGGACGTCGCCAAGGCCGAGTTCAAAGAACTCGGACTGCCCGAGTGGGCCAACGACAACGAGAAGATCAAGGACCCGCTCGAAGGTTTCCTGTATCCCTCGCGTTACGACGTCGGCAAGAAGTCGACGCCCGAGTCCGTGCTCAAGGAAATGGTCTCGCGGGCCAATGGGCAATATGCGAGCCAGGGCATCGAAGCGGAGGCCAAGAGGCTGGGCCTGGAATCTCCGTTGCAGCTCATCACGGTCGCGAGCCTTGTGCAGGCGGAAGGCAAGACGGACGACGACTTCCGCAAGATGGCCGAGGTCATTTACAACCGCCTGAAGCCGACCAATACGCAGACGAATCAGCTGCTGCAGTTCGACTCGGCCTTCAATTACCTCAAGGGCCAGAGCAAAATCGACATCAGCGAGTCCGAGATCAACAGCAATCAGGACCCGTACAATACATACACGCAGAAGGGCCTTACCCCCGGGCCCATCGGCAACCCGGGCAGCGCGGCGATGACTGCCGCCCTGAAGCCGACCAAGGACGGCTGGCTGTACTTCGTGGCGACCGACGGTAAGCACAAGACGGAGTTCGCCAAGACCTACTCCGAGTTCCAGGAGCTGAAGGACAAGTTCAATGAAAGCCAGGGAAGTGACTGAGGCACGCCGGGCGGCCGTACTCGGGTCGCCCATCGCCCACTCGCTCTCACCCGTCCTGCACCGCGCCGCATACGAGGAACTGGGCCTGACCAACTGGTCGTACGACCGCTTCGAGGTGGACGAGGCCGCCCTGCCCCGCTTCTTCGAGAAGGTCGACGCGTCCTGGGCCGGCCTCTCGCTGACCATGCCGCTCAAGCGCGCCGTCATCCCGCTGCTCGACGAGATCAGCGACACGGCGGCTTCCGTCGAGGCGGTGAACACGGTCGTCGTCACCGAGGAGGGCCGACGCATCGGGGACAACACCGATATCCCCGGCATGATCGCCGCCCTGCGCGAGCGCGGCGTCGAGAAGGTCGGCTCCGCAGCCGTCCTCGGCGCCGGGGCCACCGCCTCGTCGGCGCTCGCCGCGCTCTCCCGGCTGTGTACGGGCCCGGTCACCGCGTACGTGCGCACTGCGGCCCGCGGCAACGAGATGCGGCAGTGGGGCGAGCGGCTCGGGGTCGACGTGCGCATCGCCGACTGGGCGGAGGCGGAGCGGGCGTTCGACGCGCCGCTCGTCATCGCGACCACCCCGGCCGGCACCACCGATGCCCTCGCCGAGGCCGTGCCCGAGCGGCCCGGCACGCTCTTCGACGTGCTGTACGAGCCATGGCCGACCGCGCTCGCGGCCGCCTGGTCGGCGCACGGCGGCTCGGTCGTCGGCGGGCTCGACCTGCTCGTGCATCAGGCCGTGCTCCAGGTGGAGCAGATGACGGGCTGCGCCGCCGCGCCGCTCGCCGTCATGAGGGGGGCCGGGGAGCAGGCGCTGGCCGCCCGATAGGGTCTGCCGGTCGAAACACCCGAGGGGGAGAACATCCATGGAATCCGGCCTGCCACAAGCCTCCGGCGCCAGCAAGATTCTGGACGGTCTGCTGACCTTCATGCCCGACTGGGTCCAGATCACGTTCATTGTGCTGGTCGTGGTCGTGGTCCTCGTGAGCTGGGCCGTGAAGATCAAGCGGAAGATCGAGTACCGGCGTGCGGTGCGCGCCGGGCGGCCCGTCCACGCCGCCGCGCAGCACGGCCAGGGACGCGGCGCCGACTACCTCGGCTCGTACGCACCCGTCGACGGCGACCGGCGCTGACGTCGGCTGACGTCGTCCGATTGCTGGACCGGCGGCCGGATCGGGGCCCGGTCGTGGGAGGATCAGTGGTGGCGGGCCAGGGCCGCGCACCCGGCCGCGCCGATTCAGACCCAGGCGCGAGCATCGAGGAGCACCGTTGAGCAGGTTGCGTTGGCTGACGGCGGGGGAGTCCCACGGACCCGCACTCGTCGCGACGCTGGAGGGTCTTCCCTCCGGCGTCCCCATCACCACGGAGATGGTGGCGGACGCGCTCGCCCGGCGGCGGCTCGGCTACGGGCGCGGTGCGCGCATGAAGTTCGAGAAGGACGAGGTCACCTTCCTCGGCGGCGTACGCCACGGGCTGACCATGGGCGGCCCCGTCGCGATCATGGTGGGCAACACGGAGTGGCCCAAGTGGGAGCAGGTCATGTCGGCCGACCCGGTCGACCCCGACGAGCTCGCCAAGCTGGCCCGTAACGCCCCGCTGACCCGCCCGCGCCCCGGCCACGCCGACCTCGCGGGCATGCAGAAGTACGCGCTGGACGAGGCGCGGCCGGTGCTGGAGCGGGCGAGCGCGCGGGAGACCGCGGCGCGGGTCGCGCTGGGCACGGTGGCCCGTTCGTACCTGAAGCAGACCACCGGTGTCGAGATCGTGTCGCATGTCGTGGAGCTGGCCGCCGCCAAGGCGCCGTACGGTGTGCTGCCCGTGCCCGCGGACGAGGCGCGGCTGGACGAGGACCCGGTGCGCTGCCTGGACGCGGACGCGTCGAAGGCGATGGTCGCGGAGATCGACCAGGCCCACAAGGACGGCGACACCCTCGGTGGCGTCGTCGAGGTGCTCGCGTACAACGTGCCCGTCGGACTGGGGTCGTTCGTGCACTGGGACCGCAGGCTCGATGCCCGGCTGGCCGCCGCCCTCATGGGCATCCAGGCCATCAAGGGCGTCGAGGTCGGCGACGGCTTCGACCTGGCCCGGGTGCCGGGTTCCAAGGCGCACGACGAGATCGTCCCCACCGAGGACGGCGTACGCCGCACCACCGGGCGGGCCGGCGGCACCGAGGGCGGCATGTCCACCGGTGAACTGCTGCGCGTACGGGCGGCGATGAAGCCCATCGCGACCGTGCCGCGCGCGCTCGCCACCATCGACGTCGTCACCGGCGAGGTCGCCGCCGCGCACCACCAGCGCTCCGACGTGTGCGCCGTGCCCGCCGCCGGGATCGTGGCCGAGGCGATGGTCGCGCTGGTCCTCGCGGACGCGGTCGCGGAGAAGTTCGGCGGCGACAGCGTCGGTGAGACCCGGCGCAACGTGCAGTCGTACCTCGACAACCTGGTCGTACGGTGACCGGCCCGCTGGTCGTCCTCGTCGGGCCCATGGGGGTCGGCAAGTCCACCGTGGGCGAGCTGCTCGCCGAGCGGCTCGGTACGGAGTACCGCGACAGCGACGCGGACATCGTCGCGGCCGAGGGCCGGGAGATCTCCGACATCTTCGTCGAGGAGGGCGAGGCGCGCTTCCGTGAGCTGGAGCGGGAGGCCGTGAAGGCGGCGCTCGCCGAGCACACGGGCGTCCTTGCGCTCGGCGGCGGCGCGGTCCTCGACGAGGGCACGCGGACCGCGCTGGCCGGAGAGCGCGTCGTCTACCTCTCCATCAGCGTGGGCGAAGCGATCAAGCGCGTCGGGCTGAACACCGCACGCCCTCTGCTGGCCGTCAACCCGCGCCAGCAGTGGAAGCAGCTGATGGAAGCACGCCGTCACCTCTACACCGAGGTGGCCACCGCGGTCGTCGACACCGACGACCGCACCCCCGAAGAGGTCGCACAGGCGGTCCTCGACGCACTGGAGCTGAAGGACGTATGACCGAGCAGGCACCCACCCGTATCCAGGTCGGCGGCAGCGAGGGCGCTGCGCCGTACGAGGTGCTGGTCGGCCGGCAGCTCCTCGGTGAGCTCCCCGGGCTGATCGGCGAACGGGCCCAGCGCGTGGCCGTCCTGCACCCCGAGGCACTCGCCGGCACGGGTGAGGCGATCCGCGAGGACCTCGCGAGCCAGGGTTACGAAGCCATCGCCATCCAGCTGCCCAATGCCGAGGAGTCCAAGACCGTCGAGGTCGCGGCGTACTGCTGGAAGGCGCTCGGCCAGACCAACTTCACACGCACCGACGTCATCGTGGGCGTCGGCGGCGGAGCCACCACCGATGTGGCCGGATTCGTCGCCGCCACTTGGCTGCGCGGGGTGCGCTGGATCGCCGTACCGACGACCGTGCTCGGCATGGTCGACGCGGCGGTCGGCGGCAAGACCGGTATCAACACCGCCGAGGGCAAGAACCTCGTCGGCGCCTTCCACCCGCCCGCCGGTGTTCTCTGCGACCTGGCGGCGCTGGACTCGCTGCCGGTCAACGACTACATCAGCGGCCTCGCCGAGATCATCAAGGCGGGCTTCATCGCCGACCCGGTGATCCTCGACCTGATCGAGGAGGACCCGGTGGCGGCCCGTACGCCCGAGGGGCCGCGCACCGCCGAGCTGATCGAGCGCGCCATCCGGGTCAAGGCCGACGTCGTGTCGAGCGACCTGAAGGAATCGGGTCTGCGCGAGATCCTCAATTACGGTCACACGCTCGCGCACGCCATCGAGAAGAACGAGCGCTACAACTGGCGCCACGGCGCGGCCGTTTCCATCGGCATGGTCTTCGCCGCCGAACTGGGCCGTCTGGCGGGCCGGCTTGACGACTCGACAGCCGACCGGCACCGAGCCGTGCTCGAGTCCGTCGGGCTGCCGCTCACCTACCGCGGCGACCAGTGGCCCAAGCTGCTGGAGACCATGAAGGTCGACAAGAAGTCCCGCGGCAACCTGCTGCGCTTCATCGTCCTCGACGGCCTCGCCAAGCCGACCGTGCTGGAAGGCCCCGACCCGGCGGTGCTGCTGGCCGCGTACGGCGAGGTGTCCAAGTGACGCGACGGGTCCTGGTCCTCAACGGGCCCAACCTCGGCAGGCTCGGCTCGCGGGAACCCGATGTGTACGGGGCGACTTCGTACGCCGGGCTCGTCGAGGAGTGCGGGCGGCTCGGCAAGGAGCTCGGCTTCGACGTCGACGTACGCGAGACGAACGACGAGGGCCAGATGATCCGCTGGCTCCACGAGGCCGCGGACGGGTCAATTCCGGTCGTTCTCAACCCCGGTGCGTTCACGCATTATTCGTACGGGATGAGGGACGCGGCGGCCCAGCGCACCGCTCCGCTGATCGAGGTGCACATCTCGAACCCGTACACACGCGAGGAATTCCGGCACACCTCGGTGGTCGCGGCCGTCGCCAGCGGCACGATCGCGGGCTTCGGCATCGGCTCGTACCGGCTCGCGCTGCGCGCCCTCGCCGACGAACTCGACGGCTGACAGGGCACTCTGGACCGTCCCCGCCCGTTCACAGTAGGGCGGGCGGGGAAGGTACCGTTCGGTAGGCCCGGTCCGCCCTGGCCGCCCAGCACGAGTCGCCTGTACGAGACGGAGTGGCACCGGATGCAGCACGCAGTGGGGGCTCCGCTGCCACCACCCCACCAGCCCGGCACCGCATGGGCCCAGCCCACCCAGCACGCCACAGGGCCGGCACCCCAAGGACACCCCCAGGCCCCGGAAGCCATCTCCGGCGCCCAGCACGGCGCTCCCGGCACGCCGCACCCCGCCGGACCACCGGCGCCGCAGGGCTCCCCGCAGGTCTCCGGTGCCGCCTCAGGCGCCTCGCATCCCGCTTACGGTGCCCCACACTCCGACGGGCCACCGGCGCCCCAGGGCCCCCCGCAGACCCCGGGAGCGGCCCACGGTGCCCCGCACCCCGGCGGCCCCCCTGCGCCTCCACAGGCGCCTCACGCACCCCACGCCCCACAGGCCACGCACGGTTCCGGGGCGGGCCTTGGCGGTGGCGCGCAAGGGCATGCCCAGGGTTCCGGCTGGGGCGGGTCCGCTTCGCAACATGTTCAGGGGGCGCCGCCCCGGGACACCACCGGGCACATTCAGCTGCCGCCCGGCGGGCCCGTCGCGCTTCCGGCGCCGCCGCCGGCCGCCGCGCCCACCGACACCGGCAGTACGACGCTGGCCGTGCTGCTCATCGGGCCGGCCGGCGCGGGCAAGACGACCGTCGCCAAGTACTGGGCACAGCACCGCCGCGTGCCGACCGCGCACATCAGCCTCGACGACGTACGCGAATGGGTCTGCTCCGGGTTCGCCGACCCCCAGTCCGGCTGGAACGACCAGTCCGAGGCCCAGTACCGGCTCGCCCGCCGCACCTGCGGCTTCTCCGCCCGTAACTTCCTCGCCAACGGCATATCGTGCATCGTCGACGACGCCGTCTTCCCGGACCGTCCCGTCGTCGGGCTCGGCGGCTGGAAGCGCCACGTCGGTCCCGGGCTGCTGCCCGTCGTCATCCTCCCCGGCCTGGAGATCGTGCTGGAACGCAACGCCCAGCGCAGTGGGAACCGCCGTCTGTCGGACGAGGAGGTCGCCCGTATCCACGGCCGGATGGCCGGCTGGTACGGCTCGGGGCTGCCGATCATCGACAACTCGCAGTACGACGTGCCGACCACGGCCCGTGTCCTGGACGAGGTGCTGGCACGCTCCATCGCGAGCCCGCCTGCCTGGTAGGCCGCCCCTCCATGCGGCGGCCCGGTCGGACGCGCTCGCACTGCCGGGCCGCGGCACCGCTCGTACGCTCGAAACATGTCAGAGCTGTATGCGGTTCGCCGCGGGCGGCTGCGCGACCGGTGCGCCGCTTCCGGCAGCGCCGCCGCACTGGTCTCCCGTCCGGCCAACGTCCGCTACCTCGCGGGCGGGGCGCCGCCCGGGTCCGTGCTGCTGGTCGGCCCCGGCGAGGACGCGCTGCTCTGCTCGCGTACGGCCGCCACCGACCCTCTGGACGGCCGCCCGGACGAACAGCTGCGGGTCAGGGTCCTGCCGGTCCCCGGCGGCGACACTGTCGTCGCCGCGGCCGATCTCGTCGCGGCGTCAGGCGCCGCATCGCTCGCCGTCGAGGAACACCACCTGACCGTCGCCAGACACCGCGCGCTGAGCTCGGTCGCACCGGGGCTGCGCCTGAACGACCTCGCGGGCGCCGTCGAGCAGCTGCGGATCGTCAAGGACGAGGACGAGATCGCATGCCTGCGGATCGCGGCCGAGATCACCGACCAGGCGCTGAGCGAGCTGCTCGAATCGATCCTGGTCGGAAGGACCGAACGGCACCTCGCGCTGGAGCTGGAGCGCCGCCTCGTCGACCACGGCGCCGACGGCACCGCCTTCCCCACCTCGGTGGCCACAGGGCCGAACTCGGGTCTGGGCCGGCACAGGCCCTCCGACCGGCGCGTTGAAGAGGGTGATTTTCTCTCCGTCTGCCTCGGCGCCAATTACCGCGGCTACCGGTGCGAGATCGGCCGTACCTTCGTCATCGGTACGACGCCCGCAGACTGGCAGATCGAGCTGTACGACCTCGTCTTCGCCGCTCAGAGGGCGGGCAGGGAGGCTCTCGCCCCCGGCGTCGAGTACCGCGAAGTCGACCGCGCCGCACGCCACGTACTGGATGCTGCGGGCCACGGCGAGGGCCTCGCGCCCCAGACCGGACACGGTGTCGGACTCGAAATGGAGGAGGACCCGCAGCTGGCACCTGCGGCCATGGGTAAACTGGACGTCTGCGTGCCGGTCACCGTCGAACCGGGGGTCCACCTCCCGGGCCGGGGCGGTGTCAGGATCGATGACACGCTCGTCGTGCGCCCCGAGGCGGACGGCGGACCCGAGCTACTCACCATTACGACCAAGGAGCTGCTCGCGCTGTAGCCCAGTGCCGCAGCGCGCATCCGAGGTCCCACCAGCCTTCAGTCCAGGAGATTCCGCAACCGTGGCTTCCACGAACGACCTCAAGAACGGCCTGGTGCTCAAGCTCGACGGGGGCCAGCTCTGGTCCGTCGTCGAGTTCCAGCACGTCAAGCCCGGCAAGGGCCCTGCCTTTGTGCGCACCAAGCTCAAGAACGTTCTCTCCGGCAAGGTCGTCGACAAGACCTTCAACGCCGGCGTGAAGGTCGAGACGGCGAACATCGACAAGCGCGACATGCAGTTCTCGTTCAAGGACGGCGACAGCTTCGTGTTCATGGACATGGACACGTACGACCAGATCTACGTCACCCCCGAGGTCGTCGGCGACGCCGCCCGCTTCCTGCTCGAGGGCTTCGAGGCCAGCGTTGCGATGTACGAGGGCAGCCCCCTCTACATCGAGCTCCCCGCTGCCGTCGAGCTGGTCATCGAGTACACCGAGCCCGGCGTCCAGGGCGACCGCTCCACCGGTGGCTCCAAGCCCGCCAAGCTCGAGACGGGCTACGAGATCGGCGTCCCGCTCTTCATCACCACCGGTGAGAAGATCAAGGTGGACACCCGCTCCGGCGAGTACCTCGGCCGGGTGAACAGCTAACCGTGGCTGCCCGGAATACGGCGCGTAAGCGCGCCTTCCAGATCCTCTTCGAGGCCGACCAGCGCGGTGAGTCCGTGCAGACGGTCCTCGCGGACTGGATGCGGCATGCCCGGACCGACACCCGGCAGCCGCCGGTGAGCGAGTACACGATGCAGCTCGTCGAGGGGTACGCGGACCACGCGGACCGCATCGAGGACCTCATCGCGACCTACGCGGTCGACTGGACCATCGACCGGATGCCGGTCGTCGACCGCAACATCCTGCGGCTCGGCGCGTACGAGCTGGTGTGGGTGGACGAGACTCCCGACGCGGTGGTGATCGACGAGGCGGTGCAACTCGCCAAGGAGTTCTCCACCGACGACTCCCCGTCCTTCGTGAACGGCCTGCTGGGCCGCTTCAAGGACCTCAAGCCGAGTCTGCGTCGCGACTAGCCACCGACTCGGAGTATTACGGCTCAAGGGCCCGGGGCATGCTTCAGAGCGTGCCCCGGGCCCTTTGCCGTGCCCGCCGCACGCCGAGCCGCCGCGGAAAGCCTCAGCACCCTCAGCACAGAAAAACGCCGGGGTCGGCGGAAGCCCGAAAGCTTCCGCCGACCCCGGCGTTACGTTTCTGCTGCGTTGCTCAGATGTCCTCGTGGGCAACTGCGCGGCGAGCCTCCGCGTCGAGCACGCCCCAGCTGATGAGCTGCTCGGTAAGGACCGAAGGCGACTGGTCGTAAATGACGGCCAGAGTGCGCAGGTCGTCCTGGCGGATCGACAGCACCTTGCCGTTGTAGTCGCCGCGCTGCGACTGGATCGTCGCGGCGTAGCGCTGGAGCGGGCCCGCCTTCTCGGCCGGGACATGGGCGAGGCGCTCCAGGTCAAGACGGAGCTTCGGCGGCGGCTCGGCGGCGCCCCCGGGCGTCGTACCGGGCAGGAGCTCCTGCACGGGGACGCCGTAGAAGTCCGCCAGCTCGGCGAGGCGCTGTACGGTCACAGCGCGGTCGCCGCGCTCGTAGGAGCCGACCACGACGGCCTTCCAGCGGCCCTGGGACTTCTCCTCGACACCATGAAGGGAAAGGCCCTGCTGGGTGCGGATGGCGCGGAGCTTGGCCCCGAGCTGTTTTGCGTATTCGCTGGACATATGGCTCCCCGGACGCTGTGAATACGTGCGGCTCCGCCGCGCGGCTGGTAACTCACTGTGAGGTTACGCAGCGTTACTTGGGTGCGTCAAGCCGAATGAGTCCGGGCCACCCCTTCCGAGGGGTGGCGACAAGACCCGGGAAACGTACTGGTACCGTTGACGACGCAATTCCGACGTCCTTTAAGGTCCGTCCCGTGAGGCGGAGAAGGAGGTCCGTTTCCAATGGACGCAATGAATTCCGATGCGCCGCGCCCCGTCCTCGAGGGTCCGGACATCGAGCGGGTACTGACCCGCATCGCCCACGAGATCGTCGAGCGCGCCAAGGGTGCCGACGACGTGGTGCTCCTCGGCATTCCCACCCGCGGTGTCTTCCTGGCCCGCCGGCTGGCCGCCAAGCTCGAAGAGATCACCAGCCGCAAAATGCCGGTCGGCTCCCTCGACATCACCATGTACCGCGACGACCTGCGCATGCGCCCCGCGCGTGCTCTCGCGCGGACGGAAATCCCCGGTGACGGCATCGAGGACCGGCTCGTCGTCCTCGTCGACGACGTGCTCTTCTCCGGGCGGACGATCCGGGCCGCGCTCGACGCACTGGGCGACATCGGCCGCCCCCGCGCCGTGCAGCTCGCGGTCCTCGTCGACCGGGGCCACCGCGAACTGCCGATCCGCGCCGATTACGTCGGCAAGAACCTCCCCACCTCGTTGCGGGAGACGGTCAAGGTCCAGCTGTCCGAGGAGGACGGCCGCGACGCCGTGCTGCTCGGCCTCCAGCAGACCGCTCCGGCCGGCGAGCAGTAGCGCTTTCCCGTACGGACCCGAAGAGCGAGACCGGGCCCGTACCCGAGCCTGCCCTGCCCGCCTTCACACCAGCGCCCCTTCACGAACCACGGAGCACCAGATGAAGCGCCACCTCATCTCGGCCGCCGACCTCACCCACGACGATGCCGTGCTGATCCTCGACACCGCCGAGGAGATGGCCCGCGTGGCCGACCGGCCGATCAAGAAGCTGCCGACCCTGCGCGGACGTACTGTCGTCAACCTCTTCTTCGAGGACTCGACCCGGACCCGCATCTCCTTCGAGGCCGCCGCCAAGCGCCTCTCCGCCGATGTCATCAACTTCTCCGCCAAGGGCTCGTCCGTCTCCAAGGGCGAGTCGCTCAAGGACACCGCGCTGACCCTGGAGGCGATGGGCGCCGACGCCGTCGTCATCCGCCACCACGCCTCCGGCGCCCCGTACCGCCTGGCGACGTCCGGCTGGATCGACGGCGCGGTCGTGAACGCGGGCGACGGCACCCACGAGCACCCCACCCAGGCGCTGCTCGACGCCTTCACGATGCGCCGCCGCCTGGTCGGCCCGGACGCCGGCATAGGGCGTGACCTGGACGGGCGCCGCATCACGATCGTCGGCGACGTACTGCACAGCCGCGTCGCCCGCTCCAACGTCCACCTGCTGCACACCCTCGGCGCCGAGGTGACGCTCGTCGCGCCGCCCACCCTGGTCCCGATCGGCGTCGAGCACTGGCCCTGCGAGGTCTCGTACGACCTCGACGAGGTGCTGCCGAAGTCCGACGCGGTGATGATGCTGCGTGTGCAGCGCGAACGGATGAACGCCGCCTTCTTCCCGACCGAGCGCGAGTACTCGCGCCGCTACGGCCTGGACGGCGACCGCATGGCCCGGATGCCCGGGCACGCCATCGTCATGCACCCCGGCCCGATGAACCGCGGCATGGAGATCACCGCGCAGGTCGCGGACTCCGACCGCTGCACGGCCGTCGAGCAGGTCGCCAACGGTGTCTCGACCCGGATGGCCGTCCTGTATCTGCTTCTGGGCGGCAACGAGCCCGCCATCAGCCCCAGCGCCACCCCCGGCTCCAACCACGCCCGCACCGAGGAGACCAAGTAACCATGAGCAAGATCCTTATTCGTGGCGCGAAGGTGCTGGGCGGCGAGCCCCAGGACGTACTGATCGACGGCGAGACCATCGCGGCGGTCGGAACCGGTCTGAGCGCCGAAGGCGCGACCGTTGTCGAGGGCGAGGGCAAGGTCCTGCTGCCCGGGCTCGTCGACCTGCACACCCACCTGCGCGAGCCCGGCCGGGAGGACTCCGAGACCGTCCTGACCGGCACCAAGGCGGCGGCCGTCGGCGGCTTCACCGCCGTACACGCCATGGCCAACACCTTCCCCGTCGCCGACACCGCCGGCGTCGTCGAGCAGGTCTGGCGCCTCGGCAAGCAGTCCGGCTACTGCGACGTCCAGCCCGTCGGCGCCGTCACCGTCGGCCTGGAGGGCAAGAAGCTCGCCGAGCTCGGCGCCATGCACGACTCCGCCGCCGGTGTGAAGGTCTTCTCCGACGACGGCAAGTGCGTCGACGACGCCGTGATCATGCGCCGCGCACTGGAGTACGTGAAGGCCTTCGACGGCGTCGTCGCGCAGCACGCCCAGGAGCCCCGACTGACCGAGGGCGCCCAGATGAACGAGGGCATCGTCTCCTCCGAGCTGGGTCTGGGCGGCTGGCCGGCCGTCGCCGAGGAGTCGATCATCGCCCGCGATGTCCTCCTCGCCGCCCACGTCGGCTCCCGCGTGCACATCTGCCACCTGTCGACCGCAGGCTCGGTCGAGATCGTCCGCTGGGCCAAGTCCAAGGGCTGGAACGTCACTGCCGAGGTCACCCCGCACCACCTCCTGCTGACGGACGAGCTGGCCCGTACGTACAACCCGGTCTACAAGGTGAACCCGCCGCTGCGCACCGAGGCCGATGTCATGGCCCTGCGCGAGGCGCTCGCCGACGGCACCATCGACTGCGTCGCCACCGACCACGCCCCGCACCCGCACGAGGACAAGGACTGCGAGTGGGCGGCCGCGGCCATGGGCATGGTCGGCCTGGAGACCGCCCTGTCCGTCGTCCAGCAGACGATGGTCGACAGCGGCCTGATCGACTGGGCCGGCGTCGCCGACCGCATGTCGTTCCGGCCGGCCGCCATCGGCCGCCTGGAGGGCCACGGCCGCCCCGTCTCGGCAGGCGAGCCCGCCAACCTCACGCTGGTCGATCCGGCTTACCGTGGACCCGTGGACCCCTCGGGCTTCGCCTCCCGCAGCCGCAACACCCCCTACGAGGGCCGTGAGCTGCCGGGGCGCGTCACCCACACCTGGCTCCGGGGCCGCGCAACGGTCGTCGACGGGAATCTGGCGTGACACCTTTCATCCATCTGGCGGCCGAGGCCGTCGCCGCGGAGCAGAAGTCGGCGGAAGTCACCGACGTGGCCGCCCGGATCGGCTGGGTCGTCGGCCTGCTGCTCTTCGTCGCGCTCCTCTACTGGCTGATGCGCCAGGGATGGAAGTGGCGCGGCACGCTCCAGTCGGACCTGCCCGAGCTGCCCACCGCGCCCGAGGCGCCCGGTGAGGCGAAGCTGAGCATGAGCGGGCGCTACCACGGCTCCACGACCGCCGGGCAGTGGCTCGACCGGATCGTGGCCCACGGCCTCGGCACGCGCAGCCGGGCCGAGCTGACGCTCACCGACGCGGGTCTCGATGTCGTACGACCCGGGGCTGCCGACTTCTTCGTCCCCGCGGCTGCGCTGCGCGAGGCCCGCCTCGACAAGGGCATCGCGGGCAAGGTCCTCGCCGAGGGCGGCCTGCTGGTCGTCACCTGGCAGCACGGCGACAAGCTGCTCGACTCCGGCTTCCGCTCCGACCGCGCGGCGGAGCACGCCGCCTGGGTCGAAGCCATCAACTCCATGAAGCAATTCATCACGACGGAAGGCACCGCACGATGACGATCTCCACCCGGGGAGCCGCCAAGGCTCCCGCCGTACTCGTCCTGGAGGACGGCCGCATCTTCCGCGGCCGCGCCTACGGGGCCGTGGGGGAGACCTTCGGCGAGGCGGTGTTCAACACCGGCATGACCGGTTACCAGGAGACCCTCACCGACCCGTCGTACCACCGCCAGGTCGTCGTGATGACCGCCCCGCACGTCGGCAACACCGGCGTCAACGACGAGGACGACGAGTCCAGGAAGATCTGGGTCGCCGGTTACGTCGTACGCGACCCCGCACGCGTCCCCTCCAACTGGCGCTCCCGGCGCTCGCTGGACGACGAGCTCGTCCAGCAGGGCGTCGTCGGCATCAGCGGCATCGACACCCGCGCCCTCACCCGCCACCTGCGCGAGCGCGGCGCGATGCGCGTCGGCATCTTCTCCGGCCAGGCACTGGGCGACGAGGAAGCGCTGCTCGCCCGCGTGAAGGAAGCGCCCCAGATGGTGGGCGCCTCGCTCGCCGCCGAGGTCACCACTGAGGAGCCGTACGTCGTCCCCGCGATCGGTGCGAAGAAGTTCACCGTCGCCGCCATCGACCTGGGCATCAAGGGCATGACCCCGCGCCTCATGGCCGAGCGCGGCATCGAGGTGCACGTCCTGCCAGCCACCGCCAGTGTTGAGGATGTGTACGCCCTCAACCCGGACGGCGTGTTCCTCTCCAACGGCCCGGGCGACCCGTCCACGGTCGACCTCACCGTCATCAAGGCTGTCCTGGAGCGCAAGACTCCGCTCTTCGGCATCTGCTTCGGCAACCAGATCCTGGGACGGGCGCTCGGCTTCGGCACGTACAAGCTCAAGTACGGCCACCGCGGCATCAACCAGCCTGTGCAGGACCGTACGACCGGCAAGGTCGAGGTCACCGCGCACAACCACGGGTTCGCCGTCGACGCCCCGCTCGACAAGGTCTCCGAGACCCCGTTCGGGCGAGTAGAGGTTTCACATATCTGCCTGAACGACGATGTGGTCGAAGGCCTCCAGCTGCTCGACCAGCCCGCATTCAGCGTCCAGTACCACCCCGAGGCAGCCGCAGGCCCGCACGACGCCGCGTACCTGTTCGACCGCTTCGTACAGCTCATGGAGGGCCAGCGTGCCTAAGCGCACCGATATCCAGTCCGTCCTGGTCATCGGCTCAGGTCCGATCGTCATCGGCCAGGCCGCCGAGTTCGACTACTCCGGCACCCAGGCCTGCCGCGTCCTCAAGTCCGAGGGCCTGCGCGTCATCCTGGTCAACTCCAACCCGGCCACGATCATGACCGACCCGGAGATCGCCGACGCCACGTACGTCGAGCCGATCACCCCGGAGTTCGTCGAGAAGATCATCGCCAAGGAGCGCCCCGACGCGCTGCTGCCGACCCTCGGCGGCCAGACCGCGCTCAACACCGCGATCTCCATGCACGAGCAGGGCGTGCTGGAGAAGTACGGCGTCGAGCTCATCGGCGCCAACGTAGAGGCCATCAACAAGGGCGAGGACCGCGACCTCTTCAAGGGCGTCGTCGAGGCCGTCAAGGCCAAGATCGGTTACGGCGAGTCCGCCCGCTCGGTCATCTGCCACTCCATGGACGACGTCATCGCGGGCGTCGACACGCTCGGCGGCTACCCCGTCGTCGTACGCCCCTCCTTCACCATGGGCGGCGCCGGCTCCGGCTTCGCGCACGACGAGGAAGAGCTGCGCCGCATCGCCGGACAGGGCCTCACGCTCTCGCCGACCACCGAGGTGCTCCTGGAAGAGTCCATCCTCGGCTGGAAGGAGTACGAGCTGGAGCTGATGCGCGACAAGCACGACAACGTCGTGGTCGTGTGCTCCATCGAGAACTTCGACCCGATGGGCGTGCACACGGGTGACTCGATCACCGTCGCCCCGGCGATGACGCTGACCGACCGCGAGTACCAGCGGCTGCGGGACGTCGGTATCGCGATCATCCGCGAGGTCGGCGTGGACACGGGCGGCTGCAACATCCAGTTCGCGATCAACCCCGACGACGGCCGCATCATCGTCATCGAGATGAACCCGCGCGTCTCCCGCTCCTCCGCGCTCGCGTCGAAGGCGACCGGCTTCCCGATCGCGAAGATCGCCGCCCGCCTGGCCGTCGGCTACACGCTGGACGAGATCCCCAACGACATCACCGAGAAGACGCCCGCGTCCTTCGAGCCCACGCTCGACTACGTCGTCGTCAAGGTGCCGCGCTTCGCCTTCGAGAAGTTCCCGGCCGCCGACGCCACCCTCACCACCACCATGAAGTCGGTGGGCGAGGCCATGGCCATCGGCCGCAACTTCACCGAGGCGCTGCAGAAGGCGCTGCGCTCGCTGGAGAAGAAGGGCAGCCAGTTCACCTTCGTCGGTGAGCCCGGCGACAGGGCCGCGCTCCTGGAGACCGCCAAGGTCCCCACGGACGGCCGCATCAACACCGTCATGCAGGCCATCCGTGCCGGTGCGACGCCCGAGGAGATCTTCGACGCCACGAAGATCGACCCGTGGTTCGTCGACCAGATGTACCTGATCAAGGAGCACGCGGACGGCCTGGCTGCCGCCCCGAAGCTCGACCCCGACCTGCTTGCGGACGCAAAGCAGCACGGCTTCTCCGACGTCCAGATCGCCGAGATCCGGGGCCTGCGCGAGGACGTCGTACGCGAGGTCAGGCACGCGCTCGGCGTCCGCCCGGTCTACAAGACGGTCGACACCTGCGCCGCCGAGTTCGCTGCCAGGACGCCGTACTTCTACTCCTCGTACGACGAGGAGAGCGAGGTCGCGCCGCGCGAGAAGGCCGCCGTGATCATCCTCGGCTCGGGTCCGAACCGCATCGGCCAGGGCATCGAGTTCGACTACTCCTGCGTCCACGCCTCCTTCGCGCTCAGCGACGCGGGCTACGAGACCGTGATGGTCAACTGCAACCCGGAGACCGTCTCCACCGACTACGACACCTCCGACCGCCTGTACTTCGAGCCCCTCACGCTCGAAGACGTGCTGGAGATCGTCCACGCCGAGTCCCTCGCGGGCCCGATCGCGGGCGTCATCGTCCAGCTCGGCGGCCAGACCCCGCTGGGCCTCGCCCAGGCGCTCAAGGACAACGGCGTACCCGTCGTCGGCACCCCGCCCGAGGCCATCCACGCCGCCGAGGACCGCGGCGCCTTCGGCCGCGTCCTCGCCGAGGCCGGTCTGCCTGCCCCCAAGCACGGCACGGCGACGACCTTCGACGAGGCCAAGGCCATCGCCGACGAGATCGGCTACCCCGTCCTCGTACGCCCGTCGTACGTGCTCGGCGGCCGCGGCATGGAGATCGTGTACGACGAGACGCGCCTCTCCTCGTACATCGCCGAATCCACCGAGATCAGCCCCACCCGCCCGGTGCTGGTCGACCGCTTCCTCGACGACGCGATCGAGATCGACGTCGACGCGCTCTACGACGGCACCGAGCTCTACCTCGGCGGCGTCATGGAGCACATCGAGGAAGCCGGCATCCACTCCGGTGACTCCGCCTGCGCGCTGCCCCCGATCACCCTCGGCGGCTTCGACATCAAGCGGCTGCGGATCTCGACCGAGGCCATCGCCAAGGGTGTCGGCGTACGCGGACTGATCAACATCCAGTTCGCGATGGCCGGCGACATCCTGTACGTCCTGGAAGCCAACCCGCGTGCGTCGCGCACCGTCCCCTTCACCTCGAAGGCGACCGCGGTGCCGCTCGCGAAGGCCGCCGCCCGCATCTCGCTGGGCGCCACCATCGCGGAGCTGCGCGCCGAGGGCCTGCTGCCGAGGACCGGCGACGGCGGCACGCTGCCGCCGGACGCGCCGATCTCCGTCAAGGAGGCCGTCATGCCGTGGAGCCGCTTCCGCGACATGCACGGGCGCGGCGTGGACACGGTCCTCGGCCCGGAGATGCGCTCCACCGGTGAGGTCATGGGCATCGACTCGGTCTTCGGCACGGCGTACGCCAAGTCGCAGGCGGGGGCGTACGGTCCGCTGCCGACGAAGGGCCGCGCGTTCATCTCGGTCGCCAACCGCGACAAGCGCTCGATGATCTTCCCGGCGCGCGAACTGGTCGCCCACGGCTTCGAGCTGCTCGCCACCTCCGGCACGGCCGAGGTGCTGAAGCGCAACGGCATCAACGCCACCGTCGTGCGCAAGCAGAGCGAGGGCGAAGGCCCGGCGGGTGAGAAGACCATCGTCCAGCTCATCCACGACGGCCAGGTCGACCTCATCGTCAACACCCCGTACGGCACCGGCGGCCGCCTCGACGGCTACGACATCCGTACGGCTGCCGTGTCGCGCAGCGTCCCGTGCCTCACTACGGTCCAGGCGCTCGCCGCCGCCGTCCAGGGCATCGACGCGCTCAACCACGGCGACGTCGGCGTCCGTTCACTCCAGGAACACGCGGAACATCTGACCGCGGCCCGCGCAGAGTAGGGCGAACGAGGGGGACACCGACCGGTGTCCCCCTCTTCATGAGCCCGGCACCCCTCGCACCTCGCCCAGAAGGCACACCATGTACAAACTCTTCTTCAACCTCGTCTTCAAGCGCATGGACCCCGAGCAGGCCCACTACCTGGCCTTCCGCTGGATCCGCCTCGCCGCCCGCGTACCGGTGCTGCGCACCTTCGTCGCCGCCGTACTCGCGCCGCGCCACTCCTCGCTCCGCACGGAGGCGTTCGGCCTGCGCATGCACGGCCCGTTCGGTCTCGCCGCCGGTTTCGACAAGAACGCCGTCGCGATCGACGGCATGTCGATGCTCGGCTTCGACCACATCGAGATCGGTACGGTCACCGCCCAGCCGCAGCCCGGCAACCCCAAGAAGCGCCTCTTCCGCCTCGTGAAGGACCGCGCGCTGATCAACCGCATGGGGTTCAACAACGAGGGCTCCGAAGCCGTGGCGGCCCGCCTGGCGGCCCGTAACCCTGTCTTCCGGACCGTCGTCGGCGTCAACATCGGCAAGACGAAGGTCGTCCCGGAGGATGAGGCCGTCGCCGACTACGTCACCTCCACCGAGCGCCTCGCCGCCCACGCCGACTACCTGGTCGTCAACGTCTCGTCCCCGAACACCCCCGGACTGCGCAACCTCCAGGCCACCGAGTCGCTGCGCCCGCTGCTGACCGCCGTGCGTGAGGCGGCCGACCGTACGGTCACCGACCGCCGCGTCCCGCTCCTCGTCAAGATCGCACCCGACCTGGCCGACGAGGACGTCGACGCCGTCGCCGACCTGGCGCTGGAGCTCGGCCTCGACGGCATCATCGCCACCAACACCACCATCGCCCGCGAGGGCCTCGGCCTGAAGTCCGACCCGGCTCTCGTCAAGGAGACCGGCGGACTGTCCGGAGCGCCCGTCAAGGCGCGCTCCCTGGAGGTCCTGCGCCGCCTGTACGCCCGCGTGGGAGACCGGATCACCCTGGTCGGAGTCGGGGGCATCGAAAACGCCGAGGACGCCTGGCAGCGCATCCTCGCGGGCGCCACGCTCGTCCAGGGCTACAGCGCCTTCATCTACGAGGGCCCGTTCTGGGGCCGCGCCATCCACAAGGGTCTGGCCGCGCGCCTCGCCAACAGCCCGTACGCCACCCTCGCCGACGCCGTCGGCGCCGAGACCCGGAAGGCCGCCAAGTGAAGACTCCCGAGCCCTTCGGCGCCCGCCTGCGCCGCGCCATGGACACCCGCGGACCGCTCTGTGTCGGCATCGACCCGCACGCCTCGCTGCTCGGCGCCTGGGGCCTGAACGACGACATCAAGGGCCTGGAGACCTTCACCCGCACCGTCGTGGAGGCCCTGGCCGACCGGGTTGCCGTACTCAAGCCGCAGTCGGCGTTCTTCGAGCGCTTCGGCTCGCGCGGCATCGCCGTACTGGAGAAGGCGGTCGAGGAGTCCCGGGCGGCCGGTGCGCTGGTCCTGATGGACGCCAAGCGCGGCGACATCGGCTCGACCATGGGTGCGTACGCCGCTACGTACCTGGACAAGGACTCGCCGCTGTTCTCGGACGCGGTGACGGTCTCGCCGTACCTCGGCTTCGGCTCGCTGCGCCCGGCCCTGGACGCCGCCGTGATCAACGGCTGCGGCGTCTTCGTCCTCGCCCTGACCTCGAACCCGGAGGGCGCCGAGGTGCAGCGCGCGTCCGCCGCCGACGGCCGGTCCCTCGCGCAGCTGATGCTCGACCACATCGCGGCCGAGAACGAGGGCGCCGAGCCGCTCGGATCGGTCGGCGCGGTGGTCGGTGCGACCCTCGGCGACGCGGGTGTCGACCTCGCCATCAACGGCCCGCTGCTGGCTCCCGGCATCGGCGCGCAGGGTGCGACTCCGGCCGATCTGCCGGGCGTCTTCGGCTCGGCGGTCGGCAATGTCGTGCCGAGCGTGAGCCGCGGTGTGCTCAGGCACGGCCCCGATATTGCCGGACTGCGGGATTCCGCTTCTCGCTTCGCGGACGAGGTCCGTACGGCGGTCTCAGGAGCGTGACAGGAGGCCGATCCGGCACCCGCCGACGGCTGCGCGAGTCATGTTGACGGAATCCTGACCCAAAACCAGGGTGTTATGTCTTGAATGTCCAGCTCGACAGAGGCTGACCAGGACTTTTCGTCTGTTCTCGCTGACTGGAGCGGTCATGGCCGCTAGTCTCCGTCGAGAGCAAACGCGCAGCTCGCTGTTCGTTGCTCACCCTGGTGTGGGGCGACTAGCTTCCTCACCGGTCCGTATCCGACAGTTCGACATCCGAGGTGACGTAGGCGTGGCTCTTCCGCCCCTTACCCCTGAACAGCGCGCAGCCGCGCTCGAAAAGGCCGCCGCGGCTCGCCGGGAGCGGGCCGAGGTCAAGAATCGACTCAAGCACTCCGGCGCCTCCCTCCACGAGGTCATCAAGCAGGGACAGGAGAACGACGTCATCGGCAAGATGAAGGTCTCCGCCCTTCTTGAGTCTCTGCCCGGCGTGGGCAAGGTCCGCGCCAAGCAGCTCATGGAGCGACTCGGGATCTCCGAGAGCCGCCGTGTGCGTGGTCTGGGCTCCAACCAGATCGCCTCTTTGGAGCGCGAGTTCGGCGGCGGCCCCGCCTGACGTTCTCGGGCACTCCCGAGAACCTGGATAATCGCATCCATGGCTGCAACATCCCGGGGGACGACCCCCGTGCCCCCGGACGTACGTCCGCGGCTGACCGTGCTCTCCGGCCCCTCCGGGGTCGGCAAGAGCACGGTCGTCGCCCATATGCGCAAGGTCCACCCCGAGGTCTGGCTCTCGGTGTCGGCCACCACGCGCAAACCACGCCCCGGCGAGCGCCACGGCGTCCAGTACTTCTTCGTCAGCGACGAGGAGTTCGACAAGCTGGTCGCCAATGGTGAGCTGCTGGAGTGGGCCGAGTTCGCCGGCAATCGTTACGGCACGCCCCGGCATGCCGTGAACGAGCACCTCGAAGCGGGCGTGCCCGTGCTCCTGGAGATCGATCTCCAGGGCGCACGGCTGGTCCGTGAGTCGATGCCGGAGGCTCTGCTGGTATTCCTGGCCCCGCCCAGCTGGGACGAGCTGGTCCGCAGGCTGACCGGTCGCGGTACTGAGGCGCCCGATGTCATCGAGCGCCGTCTCAAGGCCGCAAAGGTCGAACTCGCCGCGGAGGCGGAGTTCGACGTCACCCTGGTCAACACCTCCGTCGAGGACGTGGCGCGTGAGCTGCTAGCCTTGATGGAAGTTGTTTGATCTTTGTCCCATTTTCCAGAAGTTTTCGGAAGGTAGAGCGTGTCCTCTTCCATTTCCACGCCCGAGGGCATCATCAACCCGCCGATCGACGAGCTGCTCGAGGCTACTGACTCGAAGTACAGCCTCGTGATCTACGCGGCCAAGCGCGCGCGTCAGATCAACGCGTACTACTCGCAGCTCGGTGAGGGTCTGCTCGAGTACGTCGGCCCTCTGGTGGACACCCACGTCCACGAGAAGCCGCTCTCGATCGCCCTGCGCGAGATCAATGCGGGTCTGCTGACCTCCGAGGCCATTGAGGGTCCGGCGCAGTAGTCAGCAGGCGCAGGAATCTTTTTCATCCCAGGCCCGGCAGTACGACTGCCGGGCCTGTGGTGTGTCATAGGGACATAAACCGGAGAGCCAGCGGGGAGACGCAGTGGACAAGGCACGCAAGCCGAAGGTCGTGCTGGGGGTCAGCGGGGGCATCGCCGCGTACAAGGCGTGCGAGCTGCTGCGACGGCTGACCGAGTCCGGTCACGACGTACGGGTCGTGCCGACCGACGCGGCCCTGCACTTCGTCGGCGAGGCCACCTGGTCGGCGCTCTCCGGCAACCCCGTCTCGACCGAGGTCTGGTCCGACGTCCACGAGGTCCCGCACGTACGCATCGGCCAGCACGCCGACCTGGTCGTCGTCGCCCCCGCCACCGCCGACATGCTGGCCAAGGCGGCTCACGGCCTCGCCGACGACCTCCTCACCAACACGCTCCTCACCGCCCGCTGTCCGGTGGTCTTCGCGCCCGCCATGCACACCGAGATGTGGGAGCACCCGGCCACCCAGGAGAACGTCGCGACGTTGCGCCGCCGCGGGGCGGTCGTCGTCGAGCCCGCGGTGGGCCGGCTGACCGGTGTCGACACGGGCAAGGGGCGGCTGCCCGACCCGGACGAGATCTTCGAGCTCTGCCGCCGGGTCCTCGCGCGCGGTGTGAGCGAGCCGGACCTCGCGGGCCGCCATGTCGTGATCAGCGCGGGCGGTACGCGCGAACCGCTCGACCCCGTGCGCTACCTGGGCAACCGTTCCTCCGGCAAGCAGGGCTACGCCCTGGCCCGCACCGCCGTCGCGCGCGGCGCCCGGGTCACGCTCATCGAGGCCAACACCGGCCTGCCGGACCCGGCCGGCGCCGACGTCGTCCGCGTCGGGACCGCGGTGCAGCTGCGCGAAGCCGTGCTCAAGGCGGCCGCCGACGCCGACGCGGTGGTGATGGCGGCGGCCGTCGCCGACTTCCGCCCGGCGGCATACGCCTCGGGAAAGATCAAGAAGAAGGACGGCCAGGAGCCCGCCGCCGTCGAGCTGGTCCGTAATCCCGACATCCTCGCGGAGATCTCGGCAGAGCGGAGCAGGCCCGGCCAGGTGGTCGTCGGCTTCGCCGCCGAGACCGACAACGTCCTCGCCAACGGCCGGGACAAGCTCCGGCGCAAGGGCTGTGACCTGCTGGTCGTCAATGAGGTGGGGGAGCGCAAGACATTCGGCTCCGAGGAGAACGAAGCCGTGGTGCTCGCCGCCGACGGGGACGAGACCCCGGTTCCGTACGGCCCCAAGGAAGCCCTCGCCGACACGGTCTGGGACCTTGTGACACGTCGACTGGGTTAATTCTTGGCCGCTTCACGGGTCGCCCCAAACCGGGGAAATTCCGGCGTTGTGCCCTCTGGCGGCCGGTGTTGGAGGTGCTGCACAATGCAGTGCCGCTGGTCACAGGGCTCCCACGAAGCGAGACACGTGGTCCGCCGACCGGATGCGACCGATAAACTGATGCCGGAACGACGCCGGGCGCAGCTCCCGGCTCTTTCCATCAATGATCAGCCAGCAGCCGCTGCAACCCCAGGGAGCGATGTGTCCCGCCGCCTGTTCACCTCGGAGTCCGTGACCGAGGGCCACCCCGACAAGATCGCTGACCAGATCAGCGACACGATCCTCGACGCGCTCCTGCGGGAAGACCCGTCCTCCCGGGTCGCCGTGGAGACCTTGATCACCACTGGCCTCGTGCACGTGGCCGGCGAGGTGACCACCAAGGCCTACGCCGACATTCCCACGCTCGTACGCAACAAGATCCTCGACATCGGGTACGACTCCTCGAAGAAGGGCTTCGACGGCGCCTCCTGCGGCGTGTCGGTGTCCATCGGCGCGCAGTCCCCCGACATCGCTCAGGGTGTCGACACGGCGTACGAGACCCGGGTCGAGGGCGATGAGGACGAGCTCGACAAGCAGGGCGCCGGCGACCAGGGCCTGATGTTCGGCTACGCGTGCGACGAGACTCCGGAGCTCATGCCGCTCCCGATCCACCTCGCGCACCGCCTCTCCCGCCGCCTGTCCGAGGTCCGCAAGAACGGGACCATCCCCTACCTGCGTCCCGACGGCAAGACCCAGGTCACCATCGAGTACGACGGCGACAAGGCCGTCCGCCTCGACACGGTCGTCGTCTCCTCGCAGCACGCCTCGGACATCGACCTGGACTCGCTGCTCGCTCCCGACATCCGCGAGTTCGTCGTCGAGCACGTCCTCAAGGGGCTCCTCGACGACGGCATCAAGCTGGACACCGAGGGCTACCGCCTGCTGGTCAACCCGACCGGACGCTTCGAGATCGGCGGCCCGATGGGCGACGCCGGCCTCACCGGCCGCAAGATCATCATCGACACGTACGGCGGTATGGCCCGCCACGGCGGCGGCGCCTTCTCCGGCAAGGACCCGTCCAAGGTCGACCGCTCGGCGGCGTACGCGATGCGCTGGGTCGCCAAGAACGTCGTCGCCGCGGGCCTCGCCGCGCGCTGCGAGGTCCAGGTCGCGTACGCGATCGGCAAGGCGGAGCCGGTCGGTCTCTTCGTCGAGACCTTCGGCACGGCGACGGTCGGCACCGAGAAGATCGAGACGGCCATCGGCGAGGTCTTCGACCTCCGCCCGGCCGCGATCATCCGCGACCTCGACCTGCTGCGCCCGATCTACGCCCAGACAGCCGCGTACGGCCACTTCGGCCGCGAGCTCCCCGACTTCACCTGGGAGCGCACCGACCGCGTGGAGGCACTGCGCAAGGCCGCGGGGCTGTAACCCGCACTGCTCGGCAGCGACGGCCCCGGACCGGGATGGTCCGGGGCCGTCGTGCGCCCTGGCTGTGCGTTCGGGCTGTCAGTGGTGTCTGGTAGGAATTTGGTTGTGAGCAGGGAGAACGAGCGGTCCGAAGAGCCCCGGGCAGGGGTGCCGGAGCAGCTTGCGCTCATTCGGGAGACCGTGCGGCAGGCGAAGGTTCCGAAGGCCAAGCCGCGGACGTGGCGGGGGGCGCCGCTGGCGAAGGAGTTGCCCGTCGCGCGGGTCATGGTCGACAAGGGGGTGCTGCACCTCGACAAGTACTTCGACTATGCCGTGACGGAGGAGCTGGACGCCGTCGCGCAGCCCGGGGTGCGGGTGCGGGTGCGGTTCGGTGCCGGAGCGCACAACGTGCGTGAGGGGCGTCGTGAGGGCGGCGGGATGATCGACGGCTTTCTCATAGAGCGGCGGGCCGAGTCGGACTACGCCGGGCCTCTCGCGGCGCTCGCCTATGTGGTGTCACCGGAGCCGGTGCTCAGCCCGGAGCTGCTGGAGCTGTCGCGGGCGATCGCCGACCGTTACGCGGGGAGCCTCGCCGACGTACTGCAGCTGGCGATCCCGCCGAGGAACGGGCCCGCTGAGGCGAAGCCGTCGCCGGAGCCGTTGCCGCCGCCCGGTGTGCCGGAGGCGGGGACGTGGGAGCGGTATGCCCAAGGGCCCGCCTTTTTGCGGGAGTTGGCGGGCGGCGGGGCGCCGCGGGCCGTGTGGACCGCTTTGCCGGGGCCGCACTGGCCGGACGAGCTGGCCCGTGCGGTGGTGGCGACACTCGCTTCGGGGCGGGGTGCGCTGGTCGTCCTGCCGGACGGGCGCAGTGCGGCGCGGGTGGATGCTGCGCTCACCGCGCTGGTGGGGAAGGGGCAGCATGTTCTGCTGACCGCCGATGCCGGGCCGCAGAAGAGATACCGGCAGTGGCTGGCCGTCCGGCGCGGGTCGGTGCGGGCGGTTGTCGGGACGCGGGCCGCGATGTTCGCTCCCGTGGCGGACCTGGGGCTCGTCGTGGTGTGGGACGACGGGGATTCGAGCCACAGCGACGACAACGCGCCGTTTCCGCATGTGCGGGAGGTGCTGGAGCTGCGGGCGCAGCACAGTAAGTGCGCGTTTCTGCTGGGGGCCGTCAGTTGCACGGTGGAGGCGGCTCAGCTCGTCGAGGGGACGTGGGCGGCGCCGCTGCGCGCCGGGCGCGAGCAGGTGCGGGCCGCGGCCCCGCTGATACGTACCGTCGGCGACGCGGAGCTGGCGCGGGACGGTGCGGCGCGGGCTGCGCGGCTGCCCAGCCTGGCCTGGCAGACCGTGCGGGACGGGCTCAAGACCGGTCCGGTGCTCGTGCAGGTGCCGCGGCGTGGGTACGTACCGAGCCTCGCCTGCGAGCGGTGTCGTACGCCCGCCAGGTGCCGGCACTGCGCCGGGCCGCTCGAAGCGGCCGACCAGCAGGAACTCCACTGCGGTTGGTGCGGCCGGGACGCGGCCGGGTGGCGCTGCGGCGAGTGCGGGAGCGTGCGGCTGCGGGCCCAGGTGGTCGGTGCGAAGCGCACGGCGGAGGAGCTGGGGCGGGCGTTTCCGGCGGTGCCGGTGCGTACGTCGGGGCGTGATCATGTGCTGGATTCGGTGCCGGGTGCGCCCTCGCTCGTCGTGAGTACGCCGGGGGCGGAGCCGGTGGCCGAGGGCGGATACGCCGCTGCGCTGCTGCTGGACGGCTGGGCGATGCTCGGGCGGCCGGATCTGCGGGCCGGGGAGGAGGCACTGCGGCGCTGGATCAGCGCTGCGGCGCTGGTCAGGGCGCAGGGCGAGGGCGGCACGGTGGTCGTGGTGGCCGAGCCGACGCTGCGGCCGGTGCAGGCGCTGGTGCGGTGGGACCCGGTGGGGCATGCGCAGCGCGAGCTCGCGGAGCGTGCGGAGCTGGGCTTTCCGCCGGTGTCCCGGATGGCCGCGGTGAGTGGGCACCCCGAGGCGGTCGCCGCGTTTCTGGCTGCTGCCGAGCTGCCGGGGGACGCCGAGGTGCTGGGGCCGGTGCCGCTGCCCGTGGCGGAACCGGGCAGACCGCGCAGGCCCGGGGATCCTCCGGTGGGCGAGGTGTGGGAGCGCGCACTGCTCAGGGTGCCGCCGGGCAGCGGTGCGGCGCTGGCTGCGGCGCTGAAGTCTGCGCAGGTGGCGCGGTTGGTTCGCGGGGGCGGGGATCCTGTTCGGATCAGGATCGATCCGCTCGACATTGGGTGAGTGGGCGGCCTCGCCCGCGTGAGTGTGGCCCCGCCGTACGGGCGCCTGGGTAGGGGCGGCCCGGCTGGTGCGGAGGGGAGCGTCAATCTGGGTTGCCTGCGGCGCGGCGCTGTCCCCCTGCCCGCCCCTTCTTGGCTGTGACATGTGCGGCTCCGCCGCGGGGGGCAAGTTCCCAGCCCCCATGGCGCCGCTCGCGGCTGAGGTGGGGTGACGGGAAGGTGGCCCCACGGGCTGCGGCCCAAGGCCTGCGGCCAGTGGCCCACCGGCGTATCGCCTACGGGGCCACGGCCTCCAGGGGCACGGTCGGCACGGTCGTCGACAGCGGTTGGTCGCGCCCCCGGCGCACGCCGCACACTTCGGCCGCCCCGGCGTACGCGCCGTGTCGGCGTACTCGCGGGGCGGCCGACGGGGGTAGGGAACGTCAGCCGTTGCGGGGGCCCGGGAAGGCGTTGGGACGGGCCTCCTCGCGCAGGGCGTGGCCGGCCGGTGTCGGCTGCGGTGGCATCGAGCGGGCTGCGGGCACCGCGGGCAGGACCGGCGGGGCCGGCAGTGTGCGCGTCGTGGTCGCGGCCGGCGTTTCGACGGCGAGCTCGCCCTCGGTGGAGGCACCGGTCTGCGCCGCCGCCCGCCGGGCGCCGTAACGCCGGTGCACCGCCTGCTTCGTGACCCCGAGGGCCGAGCCCACCGCGTCCCAGGAGAAACCGAGCGAACGGTCGAAGTCCACGGCGGCCGTCACCAGCGTCTCGACGCTGTCCCGCAGTTCCTGCGCGAGGCGGACGGTCGGGGCGGGCGCCCTGCCGTAGACGACGAAGCCCGTGGACGGGCCGGAACGACGCGGGCGGTAGACGTTGCCGAGCTGGGCGGTGAGGGTGCGCAGTGCGTCCACCTGCCGCCGGACCCGCTCGATGTCCCGTACCAACAGATGCAGGCTGGCCCGTGCTTGGGCGTCGTGGGTGGCGTGGTCGGCCATGAACAAGCCTCTCGAACCGGCGTAGAAGAAGGGAGGGAGGGAAGGAAGGTCGGGGCCGCTGTCGGGCCGTTCGGTCAATCTCTCTTGACAACGCGCCACCGGGCGCCGGGGTCACGCTGATGGGGCGTACCCGTCTGTGCGCGGGGCGCACGGATGCGCGTACGCCCCCTGTCGGCCCGGCCCATAGACTGGTGCGCCTGCCGATTCCGCCATCGTCCGTACGCTGCCGATACCTTCCCGCCCGAGAGGCCCGCGCCACCGATGAAGCTTGTCTTCGCAGGCACCCCCGAGGTCGCCGTACCCGCCCTGGACGCCCTGATCGCCTCCGACCGGCACGAAGTTGCCGCCGTCGTCACCCGGCCCGACGCCCCCGCGGGACGCGGCCGAAGGCTGGTCGCCAGCCCCGTCGCCGAGCGGGCGGCGGAGGCCGGCATCGAGGTGCTCAAGCCGTTCAGCCCGCGTGACGCGGACTTCCTCGCGCGGCTGCGCGAGATCGCGCCCGACTGCTGCCCCGTCGTCGCGTACGGCGCGCTGCTGCCCAAGGTCGCCCTCGACATCCCGCCCAGGGGCTGGGTCAATCTCCACTTCTCCCTGCTGCCCGCATGGCGCGGCGCGGCCCCCGTCCAGCACGCGATCCTCGCGGGCGACGAGGTCACGGGCGCTTCGACGTTCCTGATCGAGGAGGGGCTGGACTCCGGGCCCGTGTTCGGCGTACTCACCGAGCAGGTACGGCCCACCGACACCAGCGGCGACCTGCTCACCCGGCTCGCCTTCGCCGGTTCCGGGCTGCTCGCCGCCACCATGGACGGTATCGAGGACGGCGCTCTGCACGCCGTGCCGCAGCCCGCGGAAGGCATCTCGCTCGCGCCCAAGCTCACCGTCGAGGACGCCCAGGTGGACTGGACGGCGCCCGCGCTGCGCGTCGACCGGGTGGTGCGCGGCTGCACGCCCGCGCCGGGGGCGTGGACGCTGTTCCGCGGCGAGCGGCTCAAGCTGGTCGCCGTGAAGCCGTTGCCCGACCGCGCGGACCTGGGCCCCGGCGAGCTGTCCGCTGCCAAGAAGAATGTGTATGCCGGAACCGGATCGCACGCCGTCGAGCTGCTCTGGGTCCAGCCGCAGGGCAAGAAGCCGATGCTCGCCGCCGACTGGGCGCGCGGTGTGCGGATCGCCCCGGGAGAACACCTCGGCGTGGCGGACGTACGCTGAGAGGGTTCGTCCCCCTCTCAAGCGGAGCACCTTTTACGTGAACGACCAGCCTCGTAGCCGACCCGCCAAGCGCCCCGCGAAGCCGCACCGGCGTCCCCAGAAGGACCCGGTCCGCTTCCTCGCCTTCGAGGCGCTGCGCGCCGTCGACGAGCGCGACGCGTACGCGAACCTCGTCCTGCCGCCGCTGCTCAAGAAGGCCCGCGCCAAGGGCGACTTCGACGCGCGCGACGCGGCGCTCGCCACCGAGCTGGTGTACGGGACGCTGCGCCGCCAGGGCACGTACGACGCGGTCATCGCGGCGTGCATCGACCGGCCGCTGCGCGAGGTGGACCCGCCGGTCCTCGACGTACTGGCGCTCGGCGCGCACCAGTTGCTCGGCACCCGCATCCCCACGCACGCCGCCGTCTCGTCGAGCGTGGAGCTGGCGCGTGTGGTGCTCGGCGAAGGGCGGGCCAAGTTCGTCAACGCCGTGCTGCGCAAGATCGCCGCGCAGGATCTCGACGCCTGGGTGAAGCAGGTCGCGCCGCCGTACGACGACGACGCCGAGGCCCACCTCTCCGTCGTCCACTCCCACCCGCGCTGGATCGTCACCGCCCTGTGGGACGCGCTGGGCGGCGGGCGGGCCGGCATCGAGGACCTCCTCGAAGCCGACAACGAGCGGCCCGAGGTGACACTTGTCGCCCGCCCCGGCCGCTCCACGCCCGACGAACTGCTGGACGTACTGGGCGAGGACTCCGGGCTGCCCGGCCGCTGGTCGCCGTACGCCGTGCGGCTGGCCGAGGGCGGCGAGCCCGGAGCCATCGAGGCCGTGCAGGACGGCCGGGCCGGCGTCCAGGACGAGGGCAGCCAGCTCGTCGCCGTCGCCCTCGCCAACGCGCCGCTCGAAGGCCCGGACGAGCGCTGGCTGGACGGCTGCGCGGGTCCCGGCGGCAAGGCGGCCATGCTCGGCGCACTGGCCGCCCGGCGCGGCGCCGCGCTGCTGGCCTCTGAGAAGCAGCCGCACCGCGCCCGCCTCGTCGAGCGCGCACTCGCGGGCAACCCCGGCCCGTACCAGGTCATCGCCGCCGACGGCCTGAACCCGCCGTGGCGCCCCGGCACCTTCGACCGCGTCCTGATGGACGTCCCGTGCTCGGGGCTCGGCGCGCTGCGCCGCCGTCCCGAGGCGCGCTGGCGTCGCCGCCCGGAGGACCTGGAGAGCTTCGCCCCGCTCCAGCGCGGGCTGCTGCGCGAGGCGCTGAACGCGGTGCGCGTGGGCGGTGTGGTGGGGTACGCGACGTGCTCACCGCACCTCGCCGAGACGCGAATTGTCGTGGATGACGTGCTGAAGGGCCGCGGCGGGCACCGGCCGGTCGAGGTGGAGTGGATCGACGCGAGGCCGCTGATGCCGGGCGTTCCGGCGCTGGGCGACGGACCCGACGTACAGCTGTGGCCGCACATGCACGGTACGGACGCGATGTACCTCGCGCTGCTGCGCCGTACGGCCTAGGGGGTGTCCGGTCGATCTCCGTGGCGTCGCGGGGCTTGGCACGCACATTTGCGGCGTTGTCGTCGGTCGGCGACTCCCCCAAGTTCTCGACTGCGCTCGAACAGGGGGGACCCCCATCGCGTCGCCTCCCTTCTCCGCCTTGCAGCTGCACGCACCAAGCCCCGCTCCTTCACCCACGGAGATCGACCGGACACCCCCTAGGGGGCACCGCCCCGCACCCGTTCCGGTGAGGGCGGCCCGCCCGTGTCCGGCGGGGCGTCCTCGCGGGCGAGCCGGCTCGGCCACCACACCTTCGGTCCGACGTCCAGGAACAGGGCCGTGACCAGCACGGACCGTACGACGAAGGTGTCCAGCAGCACGCCCAGCGCGACCGCGAAGCCGATCTCCGCGAAGGCGACGATCGGCAGTGTGCCCAGTGCCGCGAACGTGCCCGCGAGGACCAGGCCGGCCGAGGTGATGACCGCGCCTGTCGCCGCCAGGCCGGTCACCACGCCCGCCCTGGTGCCCTGGGAGCGGGCCTCCTCGCGGATCCGGGTGGACAGGAAGATGTTGTAGTCGATGCCCAGCGCCACGAGGAACACGAAGACGAAGAGCGGGAAGTCCGTCGACTCGCCTGCGTAGTCGAAGACGTACCGGAACGCGAGGGCGCTCACGCCCAGGGCGGCGGCGAACGAGAGCACGACGGTCCCGATCAGCAGCAGTGGGGCGATGACCGCCCGCAGCAGCACCATCAGCACCAGCATCACCACGGCCAGCACCAGCGGAATGATCAGGATGTTGTCGTGGGTGGTGGCCTCCTCCGCGTCGAGCAGGGCGGCCGTACCGCCGCCCACCTGGGCGTCGGCGTCCGGGACGGCGTGCACGGCGTCCCGTGTCCGCTCCACCGTGTCCTTGGCCGCCGCACTGTCGGCGGGATCCGTCATCGTCGCTTCGATCAGCACACGGCCCTCGTGCACGGGCTTCGTACCCGGCGGTTCGGCACTGCGGCAGCACGCCACGGGTCTGCGCGACCGTCTCGCCGACCTGCCGGGCCTGCGCCGCATTGGTGATGATCACCAGCGGATCGCCGCTGCCCGCCGGGAAGTATCTGGCCTGAACCTCCTGACCGGTGATCGAATCGGGTGTGCCGGTGAACGCGTCGGCGTTGCTGACGCCCGCGGCGCGCAGCTGCGTCAGCCCCAGGGCGAAAACGGCGAGCACGAGGGTGGTGGCGGCCCAGATCATGCGCGGGCGGCGGGCGATGCGCCGGCCGGAGCGCGCCCAGATGCCGCGCTCGGTGGGCTCGGGCGAGCCGAGGTGCGGGATCACCGGCCAGAAGACCCAGCGGCCGAAGATCACCAGCAGGGCGGGGAAGAGCGTCAGCATGGCCAGCAGGGCGACCGCCACGCCGATCGCGGCGACGGGTCCGAGCCCGCTGGTGGAGTTCATCTCCGCGAAGATCAGCATCAGCATGCCGAGCACCACGGTCGCACCACTGGCCAGCACCGCAGGGCCCGCGCGGTGCAGCGCCAGGGCCATCGCCTCGTGCCGGTCCTCGTGGCGGCGCAGCTCCTCGCGGTAGCGGGCGACCAGCAGCAGGGCGTAGTCCGTACCGGCGCCGAAGACGAGGACCGTGAGGATGCCCGCGCTCTGCCCGTTGACCGTCAGATCGGCATGCTCCGCCAGCAGGTAGATCAGCGCCTGCGCGGCGGACAGCGCGCCGATGACCGAGATCACCGGGACGATCAGCAGCGACGGACTGCGGTAGGTGATCAGCAGCATCACGATCACCACACCGAGCGCCGAGAGCAGAAGCGTCGAGTCGATGCCCTCGAAGGCCTCGGAGAAGTCGGCCGCGGTGCCGCCGGGCCCGGTGATGTGCACAGCCAGCCCGGAGTCACCCGTGCCGGTTTCGGCGCGGATGGAGTCGACGGCGGGCGCGATCCGGTCCCAGCCCTTCTCGTCCATCGTGATCGGTACGAAGACCTGGGCGGCCCGCGGGTCGTCGGGCCGGTCGAAGACAGGGCCGCGGGTCTCGTCGCCGCGCAGCCCGTGGTCCCGCAGCTCCTTGATGGCTGCCACGTCCTCCGCGATGCGCGCGCGGTCGGCCGCCGTGAGGCCGCTCTCCCGTGCGTACACGACGATCGCGGTGATGACCTCGGGCCTGAACTCCTCGGATTCCTCGAGGACTTGGGTGGACTCGGCCTTGCCGGGCAGCCACGACGCGGCGTCGTTGTCCTGGGCGTCGGTGAGCTTCGCTGCCAGCGGGAAGGCCAGCATCATCACCAACAGCCACAGAGCCACCACGACCCACTTGCTGCGGCGTCCGCAGACCAGGTGGGCCACGCCTTTTCGCGACGGCGGTCGAAGCTCCTGTGCGTCCGGCATGACGCCCCCAACAGGCCCTCATAGCCCCTCGCGGTGGGCCGAATCGCCGGGATTCACACCGACTGTACTGATCCCGGGAGCCTCTGGTCCGTACCGAAGACCTACTGGGGACGTACCGGGGAGGGGAAGTGCCCCGGAACGTGGCAGGCTTGGCCCATGGCCGTTCAGATCAATCCCAGTATCCTCTCCGCCGACTTCTCCCGCCTGGCGGAGGAGGCGAAGGCAGTCGAAGGCGCCGACTGGCTGCATGTCGACGTGATGGACAACCACTTCGTGCCCAACCTCACACTGGGTGTGCCGATCGTGGAATCTCTCAGCCGGGCGACGGACATCCCGCTGGACTGTCACCTGATGATCGAGGACGCCGACCGCTGGGCCCCCCAGTACGTCGAGGCGGGCGCGGGATCGGTCACCTTCCACGCCGAGGCCGCCGCCGCGCCCGTACGCACGGCGCGCGAGATCCGCGCCAAGGGCGCCCGCGCCTCCATGGCCCTCAAGCCCGCCACACCGATCGAGCCGTACGAGGACCTGCTCCCCGAGCTCGACATGCTGCTGATCATGACCGTCGAGCCCGGCTTCGGCGGCCAGGCGTTCCTCGACATCATGCTGCCGAAGATCCGCCGCACCCGGGAGCTGATCTCCAAGCACGGCCTGGAGATGTGGCTCCAGGTCGACGGCGGCGTATCGGCCTCGACCATCGAGCGCTGCGCCGAGGCGGGCGCGGATGTCTTCGTCGCCGGTTCCGCCGTGTACGGGGCCCAGGACCCGGCCGCAGCGGTGCGCATGCTGCGCAACCAGGCGACCGAGGCGACGGCCTCCGCCGCCTGGGCATGCAACCACTGAGCCACGGCTCGGTGAACGCCTGCCCTTCGGGGCTGATCAACAACTCGCGGTCTGACAGGATGAACTGCGAGTCCAGAGTGTGAACAGCAGTGAGGAGAACGCGGTGTCTGCTATGTCGGCGGGTCGGTCAGCCCTGCGGATGGGACCCGCTGAGCTGGTGCAGGCGGCGGCCATGGCCCGCCGCTTCTACCTGGAGGGCAAGTCCAAGATCCAGATCGCCGAGGAGTTCGGCGTCAGCCGCTTCAAGGTGGCCCGGGTCCTGGAGACGGCGCTCGAACGTGATCTCGTACGCATCGAAATCCGCGTACCCGCCGAGCTGGACGCCGAGCGCTCCGACGCGCTCCGGGCCCGCTACGGCCTGCGGCACGCGGTCGTCGTCGAGTCCCCGGCGGACGCCGTCGACGAGACGACCACCGGCAGCGCCCCCACCGACCCGGAGAACCTGGGCGAGGTCGCGGCCGACCTGCTCGGCGAGCTGGTGACGGAAGGCGATGTGCTGGGCCTGGCCTGGGGCCGGTCCACCATCCACATGGCGGCCGCCCTGCACCAGCTGCCGCCGTGCACGGTCGTCCAGCTGACGGGTGTGTACGACGCCGGGACGGCGGAGCGCGGCTCGGTCGAGGCCGTACGGCGTGCCGCCCAGGTGTCGGGCGGCGAGGCGCACCCGATCTACGCGCCGATGCTGCTCCCCGACCCGGCCACCGCGGCGGCGCTGCGCAACCAGACCGGCATCGCGCGCGCCTTCGAGTACTTCGACAAGGTGACCGTCGCGGCCGTCTCCATCGGCTCCTGGGAGCCGGGAATCTCCACGGTCCACGACATGCTCAGCGACGAGGAGCGGGCCCACTACGCCTCGCTGGGCGTCGCGGCCGAGATGTCCGCGCACCTCTTCGACGCGCAGGGCCGCCGGGTCGGGCGCGACCTGGGCGAGCGGTGCATCACCGTCGAGGCCGACCGGCTGCGGCGTATCCCCGAGGTGGTGGCGATCGCGGGCGGACTGCGCAAGGCGTCCGCCATCGACGCCGTACTGCGCTCCGGTCTGGTCACCAGCCTGGTCACGGACACCGCGGCGGCGGACTACCTGCTGGGAGAGACGGGAACGGCGCCTCGGCCCGCGCTGGACCGGGCAGACCCCGACGACGCGGCGCGGTGATTGGAGGATCCGACCAGGGCACCCCCTGTGACCTGGAGGATTGACCCGGAGGGTGTAACCGTGCGGTCGTGGGACACTGAAGTACGTGCGTTTTTCCCCGGCTGAAATGCCCGGGGGCCAACTCCGAACGACTGGGATGTTCAGCACGTGCGTTTCCTCAACGATCTGAAGCCGCCGTACGACCTGACGTACGACGACGTATTCATGGTGCCGAGCCGCTCGGCCGTCGGTTCCCGCCAGGGCGTGGACCTCGCAGCGCCTGACGGAACCGGCACCACCATCCCGCTGGTCGTCGCGAACATGACCGCGATCGCCGGCCGCCGGATGGCCGAGACCATGGCCCGTCGCGGCGGGCTCGTCGTCATTCCGCAGGACATCCCGATCGACGTCGTCACCGAGGTCGTCTCCTGGGTCAAGTCCCGCCACCTGGTGCTCGACACCCCGATCGTCCTGGCCCCCACGCAGACCGTCGCCGACGCGCTGTCGCTGCTCCCCAAGCGGGCGCACGGCGCGGGCGTCGTCGTGGACGCGGACCGCCGTCCGATCGGTGTCGTCACCGACCACGACCTGACCGGCGTCGACCGCTTCACGCAGCTGTCCGAGGTCATGACCAGGGACCTGGTTCTCCTGGACGCCGACATCGACCCGCGCGAGGCCTTCAACCGGCTCGACGCCGCCAACCACAAGTACGCGCCCGCCGTCGACAAGGACGGCCGCCTCGCCGGTGTCCTGACCCGCAAGGGCGCCCTGCGCGCGACCCTCTACACGCCCGCCACCGACGCGGACGGCAAGCTGCGCATCGCGGCCGCCGTCGGCATCAACGGCGACGTCGCGGGCAAGGCCAAGCAGCTGCTGGACGCCGGTGTGGACGTGCTCGTCGTGGACACCGCGCACGGTCACCAGGAGTCGATGATCGCCGCGGTCAAGGCCGTGCGCTCGCTCGACCCGCAGGTCCCGATCGTCGCGGGCAACATCGTCGCCGCCGAGGGTGTGCGCGACCTCATCGAGGCCGGCGCGGACATCATCAAGGTCGGTGTGGGCCCCGGAGCCATGTGCACCACCCGCATGATGACCGGCGTGGGCCGCCCGCAGTTCTCCGCCGTGATGGAGTGCGCCGCCGAGGCGAAGAAGTTCGGCAAGCACGTCTGGGCCGACGGCGGCGTCCGTCACCCGCGCGACGTCGCCATGGCGCTCGCCGCCGGTGCGTCCAATGTGATGGTCGGCTCCTGGTTCGCCGGTACGTACGAGTCGCCCGGCGACCTTCAGCACTCCGCCGACGGCCGCGCCTACAAGGAGTCCTTCGGCATGGCGTCCGCACGCGCCGTCCGTAACCGTACGAGCGAGGAGTCGGCGTACGACCGGGCCCGCAAGGGGCTGTTCGAGGAGGGCATCTCCACCTCGCGCATGTTCCTCGACCCGGTGCGTCCGGGTGTCGAGGACCTGATCGACTCGATCATCGCGGGCGTCCGTTCCTCGTGCACGTACGCCGGTGCGAGCTCGCTGGAGGAGTTCGCCGAGAAGGCGATCGTCGGTGTGCAGAGCGCCGCCGGTTACGCCGAGGGCAAGCCGCTGCACGCCAGCTGGAGCTGACGCTCCGCTGTCTGTCCACTCCCGGCCGGTTCCCGCTTCCGCGGGGACCGGCCGCGGTGTTGTGTACGTGTTCTAGTACGCATGGACCGGGCGCGGCCAGGTCGCCCGTACCCGCTTGCCCTGCGGCAGCGGTCGGATCTCGACCCGGCCCGCCAGCCTGAGCACCATGGGCCAGCCGAATCCGCCGCCGCCGGAGAAGTCCGGCTCGCGGGGCACGGGCGGCTGTGCGCTGGAGTCGTCCATCTCGACCACCAGCTCCTCCAGGCCCGCCAGCAGCCTGAGCCGCCACCAGCCCGGGGTGTGCCTGACGGCGTTGGTCACCAGCTCGCTGACGACGAGCAGCACGGCGTCGAGGTCGGCCCAGGGGCAGTGCTGTGCCAGGTAATGGGCAGCGGTTTCCCGGGCCTTCGCGCTGTCTCCCTGCGGTGAATCCTGGACAGGCGAATCCAGGACCACCATGGGCGGTTCCTCAGTCATCACGTGCTCGCATACCCGGCCATCGCGAACCCATGGCCCCTCACGACCCGTCAGCGGTCACGCCGTGGGCGAACACGCGTCCCGGCCGGAGCGGGCGACGAAGCCCGCCTCCCGCAGAGCGGCCGCGACGGCATCCGCCATGACCGCGTGGCCCGCGTCGTTCGGGTGCAGGCCGTCGGCCAGGTGTTCCGGGGCCAGGAGGTCGCGGCCCGGGAGCAGAGCAAGCAGGGTGTCACCCTCGGCGATACGGGCCCTGGCGGCCTCCTCCAGGGCCGTACGGAGGTCTCCGAGGGTGGCACCCAGGGCGTTCGCCGTCCGCTCCGCGTCCGGGCGCAGGACGGGCGAGAGGACGAGCAGCGGTGTATCGGGATGGCCGCGGCGTACGAGGCCGATGAAGGCCCGCACCGTCTCGTACAGCAGGGGCGCGGAGAACGGGGCGCCGGACCAGCAGTTGGTACCGAAGGCGAGCGTCAGGAGGTCCGCGGGGAGGGCCGCGAGCTGCTCGGCGGTGGCGAGCTCGCCCCTGGCGGCGCCCGCGTAGCCGAGGTTGACGGCGTCCAGACCGAGCGCGCGGCCGGCCCGTGCGGGCCAGGCGTGGGCGGGGCGGGTGGACCACCAGCCTTCCGTGATCGAGTCGCCGTGGACCAGCCAGCGGGGCCGGCGGGCGGCGGGGGCGATGGTGCCGTCGGCCGGGCGCAGGCCGAGGATCTCGGGGGACACGCTCTCGGGCGGATGGACGGTGAAACTGCCCTGGAGGGCGGGGAGTTGGATCCGTACGACGGCCTCCTCCGCCGGGTCCGGGGTGAATTCCTGGACGAGAGCGTCGTCGTGCCACAGGGCGAAGGTGTGGGCGAGGCCGTACAACGCGTCGGTGGGGCCGGGCAGGGCGGCGCGGTAGCGGATGTCGACGGCGGTGGCGCCCCGGGCGGTGAACTCCAGGCGTACGCCGACGGGGACGCGGGAGCGTTCCCGGATGTCCCACGGCAGCCGGTCGAGGTCGGCGGGATCCGCGCGGACCGCCCGTCCGCCGTCGAACCAGGCGACGCCGCGCAGGTAGGGCTTCGGGTCGAGCCACGTCATCGGTTGCCTCCGCATCGATTGCCTCCGCATCTTGGCCGACGTACGGGCGCCGCAGGATGCGCCAGGGCTGACGGCACGTCAACCGGACAAAAGGGAAATCGAAAGGTGAGGCGCAACAAAGAGTCACCCGTCGCGCTTGTGCGCAATGATCGTTCGCCGATGCGCAAGGTTGCTGCATTACGGATCTGAACGCACAGCTCGTAGGGTTCAACGCTGTACGTGGAGTGGCGGGGACCGCCTGCTCGGCGGTTCCCGAGCTCCGGGGTGTTTCAAGTCACCCCCGGAGCGGATCCGCCGCGGTCGCCGCCTTCCCGATCGGCAGCGATAAGGAGCCACCCCAGTGTTGGACGCAGCGCCACCCGTCACCCCCCAACCGGAATCCGAGCGTCCGCATCTCGGCAACCGGCTGATGCGGCGCAAGCCCGTCGAGCAGCTTGTCGCGGAAGGCGGCCAGGGCGAGGGCGGCGCGCTCAAGCGCTCGCTCACCATGTGGCAGCTGACCATGATCAGCATCGGTGCGACGCTCGGCACCGGCATATTCGTCGTCCTCGGCGAGGGCACCGCGATGGCCGGTCCGGCCATCTGGATCGCCTTCATCCTGGCGGGTCTGACCGCGCTGTTCTCGGCGCTGTCCTACGCCGAGCTCGCGGGCTCCATCCCGGTCTCGGGCTCCTCGTACTCGTACACCTACGCCACCATGGGTGAGCTCGTCGCCTGGATCTGCGGCTGGTGCCTGGTCCTGGAGTACGGCGTCTCAGTCGCGGCTGTCGCCGTCGGCTGGGGCCAGTACCTCAACGAGCTGCTCGACGGCACCATCGGCATCACCATCCCCGAGGGCTTCTCCGCACCGCTGGGGGAGGGTGGCTACATCAACATGCCCGCCCTCGTCGTGGTGCTGCTCTGCATGGTGTTCCTGCTCCGCGGGGCCAAGGAGAGCGCCCGGATCAACACGATCATGGTCGTCATCAAGATCGCCACGCTGGTGCTCTTCTGCGTCATCGGCTTCATGGGCATCAAGGCGGGCAACTACACCCCGCTCGCCCCGCTCGGCGTAACCGCTGTCACCTCCGCCGCCTCGCTGGTGTTCTTCTCGTTCATCGGCTTCGACGCGGCTTCCACGGCCGGCGAGGAAGCGAAGAACCCGACGAGGGACCTGCCCCGCGCGATCATGCTCTCGCTGCTGATCGTCACGGCGCTGTACTGCCTCGTCGCGCTGGTCGCCGTCGGCGCCATGCCGTGGCAGGACTTCGAGGGTAGCGAGGCTGCACTGGCGCAGATCATGGAGAACGTCACCGGGCACGCCTTGTGGAGCGTCGTCCTCGCCGCCGGCGCGGTCGTCGCCATCGCCAGCGTCGTGTTCGCCGTCCTCTACGGCCAGACTCGCGTCCTCTTCGCGATGTCCCGCGACGGCCTGATGCCCAAGGTCTTCGCCAAGGTCGATCCGAAGACCGGCACGCCGCGAATCAACACGATCATCGTGTGCCTGTTCTGCGGAACGTTGGCCGCCACCATCCCCCTGGGCGAGCTGGCCAACGCCACCAGCATCGGCACGCTCTTCGCCTTCGGGCTGGTCAACGTGGCCGTCGTCATCCTGCGCTACACGCGTCCCGGTATGAACCGCACCTTCAAGGTCGCGCTCTTCCCGGTCACCCCGATCGTGGGCTTCCTCCTGTGCGCCTACCTGATGCTGGAGCTGCCGGGAGTCACCTGGGCGGTCTTCGGTGTCTGGATGGTGGTCGGGCTCGTGATCTACTTCTTCTACGGCTTGCGCCGCTCCAGTCTGGCCACCGCAGAGAAGTGATCCACACCGTAGTGCGACTGAACGATCTCGACGAACGCATCGTCCACGCCCTCGCTGAGGATGCCCGCCGCTCGTACGCGGACATCGGCTCCGAGGTCGGCTTGTCCGCGCCCGCTGTGAAGCGGCGCGTGGACAGGCTGCGGGCGGAAGGCGCCATCACCGGGTTCACCGTACGGGTGGACCCGGCGGCGCTCGGCTGGGAGACCGAGGGCTTCATCGAGATGTACTGCCGTCACAACACGTCCCCCGAGGACATCCGTCGTGGCCTGTCGCGCTACCCGGAGGTGGTGTCCGCGTCGACCGTCACCGGCGACGCGGACGCCGTCGTCCAGATCTTCGCCTCCGACATGCGGCACTTCGAGCGGGTGCTGGAGCGGATCGCGGGGGAGCCGTTCGTCGAGCGGACGAAGTCGGTGCTGGTGCTTTCGCCGCTGTTGCGGCGGTTCTCTTCGGGGGCGCCGGCGTAGGTGCGGGTGCGGGTGCCTGCGGCGCTTTCCCGTCCCCGCCCCTTCCCCGGACGGAGCTAATTCGCCGGGCGGTCGAACTTCCACGGCAGGACCTTCAGGTCACCCGTGCCCGCCTTCGTCTTCTCGAACGGCGCCGAGCTCACGCACTTCGGGAAGTCGTCCGGCGACTCCTGCGGCAGGCCGAGTGCGGCCCAGCTGTAGCCCAGCCCGTCCACCTTGCCCGTGTCGTGGACCGTGATGCCGACCCGCTTGCCCACCGCGTCCTTCAGGTCCCGGTCGGCCTTGGTGACGACGCCCGACACCACGGCCACCTTGCCGCCGGTTATCAGGCAGTCGACCTTCGCCTCGGCCGCGCCGCCCCAGTCGCCCATGTAGTGGCTGAATCGGAAGGTGCCGTGCGCGGCCAGTGGGTTCTGCCTGTCCTTCGCGTCCAGGTGGGCGTCGAAGGACATCGTCACGTCGTCGCCCGCAGGCCGCTGCAGCTTGGCCGTGCCGGTCAGGGCGGCCGCCTCACGTTCCTTCCCCGGGCCGCCCTTTCCGTCGGCCACCGCGGAACCTGCCGCCGTGGCGGTGGTGATCAGGAGTACGGCGGCGATCGCGGCGATCTTGGTACGGCGGTGCGTGAGACGACGGTTCATGACAGCCCCTCTGTAGGTGTTCCGATGCGGGTGTTCCGACGCCCGCTACTGTTCCGCCCGCACCCCTTCCGCCACATCGCGCGAGAGTCGGGTACGGCTCTCCGCCGCACGGCGGGGCGGGCTCGTTCCCCAGCAGGAGAGCCCGCGCAATGAATCACCGCCGCTCCGCCGAACTGCGCAACAGATCGACGGTCGGTCCGCAACGGTCGCGCCTTGTCCGGGCACGAGCGCGGAACGTACCGTCTTAAACGTCTCCCTCACACCCCGCCCCACCTGCCCGAGGACTGCCATGCCGCCGCTGCGCACCGCCCTGCTCCAGAGCTCCGGCCGTCCTGGCTCCGTCGACGACAACCTCAGGGCTCTCGACGCCGCCGCCGGCCGTGCGGCGGCCGCAGGTGCCGGGCTGCTGGTCTGCCCCGAGATGTTCCTGACCGGCTACGCCATCGACGCGGACGTGCACCGGCTGGCCGAGCCCGCAGACGGGGAGGCGGCCGACACCGTCGCAGACATCGCCGTACGCCACGGACTCGCCGTCCTCTACGGCTACCCGGAGCGCGACGGCGAGGTCGTCTACAACTCCGCCCAGCTGATCGGCCCCGATGGCGTACGCCTCGCCAACTACCGCAAGACCCACCTCTTCGGCTGCTTCGAGGAGAAGTGGTTCACGCCCGGCGACGACACCGTCGTCCAGGCCGAGCTCGGCGGGCTCCGCGTCGGCATCATGATCTGTTACGACGTGGAGTTCCCGGAGAACGTCCGCGCCCACGCGCTCGCGGGCACCGACCTCCTCCTCGTGCCGACCGCCCTGATGCACCCGGCCGAGTTCGTCGCCGAATCGGTCGTCCCCGTCCGGGCCTTCGAGAACCAGATGTACATCGCGTACGTCAACAGGACCGGCCCCGAGGGCGAGTTCGAGTTCGTCGGCCTGAGCTGCCTCGCCGGACCCGACGGCGTTGCCCGCGCCCGCGCCAGCCGTGACCCCGAGCTGGTCCTCGGCGACGTCGACCCCGAGCTCCTGCGGGCCTCGCGCGAGAACAACCCGTATCTGCAGGGCCGCCGCCCCGCCCTGTACACGTCCCTGGTCTGAGCCCTCCCCGCCTCACACCTTTCTGCCGCTTTGCAAGGAGTCCGTACCCTCATGACGTCAACGGTGCCCACCGCTGTCCAGCACACCGACGCGCAGCCGCCGATCACCATGTTCGGTCCGGACTTCCCGTACGCGTACGACGACTTCCTCGCGAACCCGGCAGGGCTCGGCCAGATACCCGCGACCGAGCACGGCACCGAGGTAGCGGTCATCGGCGGTGGACTCTCCGGCATCATCGCCGCGTACGAGCTGATGAAGATGGGCCTCAAGCCCGTCGTCTACGAGGCCGACCAGATCGGCGGCCGGCTGCGTACCGTCGGCTTCGAGGGCTGCGACGAGTCCCTGACCGCCGAGATGGGCGCGATGCGTTTCCCGCCGTCCTCCACGGCGCTCCAGCACTACATCGACCTGGTGGGCCTGGAGACGAAGGCGTTCCCCAACCCGCTGGCCCCCGAGACCCCCTCGACGATCGTCGACCTCAAGGGCGAGTCCCACTACGCCGTGACCGTCGACGACCTCCCGCAGGTCTACCGCGACGTCATGAACGCGTGGAACGCCTGCCTGGAGGAGGGCGCCGACTTCTCCGACATGAACCAGGCCATGCGCGAGCGCGACGTTCCGCGCATCCGCGAGATCTGGGCGACGCTCGTCGAGAAGCTCGACAACCAGACCTTCTACGGCTTCCTGTGCGAGTCGGAGGCCTTCAAGTCCTTCCGCCACCGTGAGATCTTCGGCCAGGTCGGCTTCGGCACCGGGGGCTGGGACACCGACTTCCCGAACTCCATCCTGGAGATCCTGCGTGTCGTCTACACCGAGGCGGACGACCACCACCGCGGCATCGTCGGCGGCAGCCAGCAGCTTCCGGTCAGGCTCTGGGAGCGCGAGCCGCAGAAGATCGTGCACTGGCCGCTCGGTACGTCGCTGAAGTCCCTCCACGACGGGCAGCCGAAGCCCGCCGTGACGCGGCTGCACCGCACCGCGGGCAACCGGATCACGGTCACCGACGCCTCGGGCGACATCCGGACGTACCCGGCGGCGGTCTTCACCGCCCAGTCCTGGATGCTGCTCTCCAAGATCGCGTGCGACGACTCGCTGTTCCCCATCGACCACTGGACGGCGATGGAGCGCACCCACTACATGGAGTCGTCCAAGCTGTTCGTGCCCGTCGACCGGCCGTTCTGGCTGGACAAGGACGAGGAGACCGGGCGGGACGTCATGTCGATGACGCTGACCGACCGGATGACCCGCGGGACGTACCTGCTGGACGACGGTCCGGACAAGCCGGCCACCATCTGCCTCTCGTACACCTGGTGCGACGACAGCCTCAAGTGGCTGCCGCTGTCCGCCAACGAGCGGATGGAGGTCATGCTGAAGTCCCTCGGCGAGATCTACCCGAAGGTCGACATCCGGAAGCACATCATCGGCAACCCGGTCACGGTGTCGTGGGAGAACGAGCCGTACTTCATGGGCGCCTTCAAGGCGAACCTGCCCGGCCACTACCGCTACCAGCGCCGCCTGTTCACCCACTTCATGCAGGACAGCCTCCCCGAGGACAAGCGCGGAATCTTCCTCGCGGGCGACGACATCTCCTGGACGGCCGGGTGGGCCGAAGGCGCCGTGCAGACCGCCCTCAACGCGGTGTGGGGCGTGATGCACCACTTCGGCGGTACGACCGACCCGACGAACCCGGGTCCCGGCGACCTCTACGACGAGATCGCCCCGGTCGAGCTGCCGGAGGACTGAAACGTGCTGTCCGGGGTCGGCCGCGATCCGGCCGGCCCCGGACAGCCTTCAACCGCCTCGTTCACTCTCCCGCGCAGGGCTCCGCGGCCTCCGGGGTCGCGCAGGGCAGATGTCCGTGGGTGCGCATGACGTCCTGGCCGCTGCCGCGCGTCATGTATGCGAGGAAGCTGGAGACCAGGGAGTCGGCGGGCGGGCTGCCGTACGTGTAGGCGTACTCGATCTCGTGGTACGGGTAGCCGTCGGCGCCGATGTGCTCGATGCTCGGCTTCCGGCCGTCCAGGCGCAGGCGGTGCAGGCCTTGGGGGCCTGTGCCGGAGCGGAGTTCGCTGTAGCCGATGGCGCCGGGGAGGGCGGCCACTCTGGCCAGGACCTGTTCGGTGGAGTCCAGTTCGCAGCGGATGACCGTGCTGGTGGAGTCGTCCGGGCCGACGCAGTCCTGGGAGGAGTTGGCGGGCTCGCCCCGCCCGAGGATGCGGCGCTGGAAGACTTGGCGGGTCCCGGAGTTGGCGTCCCGGCTGACCAGGCGGACGGGCAGGTCGGGGCCGCCGAGCTGTTTCCAGTTGCGGATGTCGCCCGCGTACAGCTTCCGTACCTGCGTGGTGGTCAGACCCTTCAGCGGCACCCGGTCATTGAGCACCAGGGCGAAGGCGGAAACGGCCACCCGGCTCTCGCGCAACGCGGGGTATCCGTTCGGCTTGGGGCCGTCGGAGAGGGCGATCAGCGGCGGCGATCCGCCCTCGGCGGCCCGGCCCTCCTCGTCCAGGCCGCGGATCCCGGCCGTGCTGCCGTGCGTGTCCACGGTGACCTCCGAACCGGGGCACTGCTGCTGGTACTTCTCGGCCAGTTCCTCGGCGACCGGGGTGAACGCTGTGGAGCCGGTGACGGTCAGCTTCCCCGTGGCGCAGCCCATGGGCGGCGGTGCCGCGTCGTCGCGCAGGACGGTGAGGGTGGCCAGGGCGACGACGCAGACGGCGAGCGCCACGGTGATCATGCGGGCCGGTCTGCTGAAGAGGGGCGGTTTGTCGTCCGGGGTGGTGCTTTCGTTGGGCATCACGTCGCCGTCCTGGAGGCCGCCGGTCACCCGGACCGGACTGCCCACGCCGCCCTCACCGAGCAGGACCAGGAGTTTGTAGTGCTGGCCCCGGTTGAGGGGCACCTTCGGGAGATGGATCCGGTTCAGGTCGTGCCGCATCCCGGCGGCAGGGGTGAAGTGCGCCATCAGATGGGCGTGTTCGGGATTGGTCTGGGTGACTGCCAGGCCGCGGACCGTACGATCGGTGAAGTGGACCGTGAGGCCGTGGGTGTCGGGCCCGGTGTAGTCGGCGGCCGAAATGCCCTGTGCGCCGTCGTTCTCGATACGGATCAGGACGAGCGTGGCGTCGGACATGTCCGGGGAGTCGTCGAACAGGCCGAGCCGCACGGTGCCGTGACCGTTGCGCGCGTCGCCGCCTATCGGTGTGTCCATCTGTACGCGGTAGCCGATCCGCTTGCGGCGGGGCACCCTCCGCTCGTACCAGAACGGGCCGACAGCGGCCGCCACACCTACCACCGCGGTGAGCAGCGCCACCACGTTCTCGGGGTTCAACCACTTCACGTGTGTCCTCGCCCAGCGGCCGGTGCACTCCTTGATCGTGCACTTGTGCGGGTCAGGGTAGGGCGGGGTGTGGGGCGGAAGAGAGGCCTCCGGCGGTCCGACGGACGCTGTTCACCGGGGATTCATCGGTCGTGCCGCCCGCCGGGCAGCGGAGTCAGCAGCATCCGCCCGACGAGCCCGACCCCCGCGTCCATGCGCTCCCTGAACTCCTCGGCATATTCCGGCAGTTGACGCAGCCCCCAGAGGAGCCTGGCAGCAGACCAGGCGGTGTCGCGGGCCCGTTCCAGGCTCCACGAGCCCAGCAGATGGGTCAGCGGATCGGCGATCTCCAGCAGATCGGGCCCCGGCATCAGCTCCTCGCGGATGCGCTCCTCCAGCGCCACGAGCGTGTCGCCCACTCGGTCGAAGTCCCCCTCCAGGTCGGCAGGCAGGCAGCCGAGCGCGTGACAGGTGTCGACCACCGCCAGCGCCAGATCGTGCCCGATGTGCGCGTTGATCCCGGCCAGTGCGAACTGCAGCGGCCGTACGCCCGGATGGCGCCTGTACTGGAACAGCGGCCGCCAGCAGTCCGGCGGCCGCCGCCCCGCCGACGTGGCGTCGACCGCGGCCAGATAGCGCTCCGCGAAGAGCACGTCGAGGGTGGCTGCGGTGCGGGCGTCGGGGAAGAGGCCGCAGTCGATGCGCAGGCCGATCTCCTCCGTGACCGCCAGATAGACCCGGTTGAAGACCGCGAGGCCGTCGGACGCAGGCCAGTCGGAGCGGAAGGCGCGCATCCGCGCCACTACGGTGTCGACCGAGGTCCGGGAGTGGTCGGCCTGAGCTGGGAAGTGCTCGATCTGCGCCATATGGGCAGCGTCCCAGCCTTAGGCTTCCGGACGGGTGCCGTCGGCCGGGGCTTCCCCAGAACGGGGGAACGAACGGCCCCGGCGGCACCGGGGGACCGGTTGCCTGGGGGGGAGTTCACGGTGTCAGGCTTTCGTGCGCAGCGCCGTATCGCACGCATCGAGCGCAGGCGCGCCAAGCGCCGGGCCGTCATGGTCGTCGCGGCTTCGGCCGTCGTCGCCGTCGGTACGGTCACGGGCATGATGTCCGCGGTCGAGGGCGGCGGGGACAGGACGACCGCCGAGCCGCGGCTGACGAGAACGCCCACGCTGCAACCGCCGTTGCCGGCGCGGCCGAGCCCCACGACGCCTGCGGCTCCGTCGTCCTCACCCGCACCTTCATCGAGCGCCTCGCCGTCGACGTCGCAGCCGCCGGAGCCGTCGGCGAAGCCCACGAAGAAGGCCGCGCCGCAGCCGCCGACCACTCCCGTGAACGGCACGCTCTACCGGCACTCCGAGTCCCAGGTGCTGGACTGGGTACGGGCGAACCGCGGCGACCCGAGGCAGGCGCTCATCGCGTCGCGGATCGCCGACCGGCCCGCCGCCGTCTGGTTCGCGGCGTACAACCCTGGAGCCGTCACCGCGCAGGTCGGCTCGGTGACTTCGGCCGCGGCGTCGGCGGGGCGGGTGCCGGTCCTGGTGCCGTACGCGATACCCGACCGGGACTGCGGAGGGGCGTCGCAGGGCGGTGCGCCGGACCTGGACGCGTACGACGAATGGATCGGGGAGTTCGCCGCGGGGCTCGGCAGTGGCCAGGTGATCGTCATTCTGGAGCCCGATTCGATCGCGCTCGCCGACTGCCTCTCCGCAGGCGAAAGGGCCGCGCGCTTCGCGTCGTTGGCCCGCGCGGGCCGTACGCTGCACGCCGCGAACCCCAAGGCCAGGGTCTACTTCGACGCGGGCCATTCCGGCTGGCACTCTGCCCGGAAGCAGGCCGCGGCGCTGCGGGAGGCGGGCGCCGCGACGAGCGGCGACGGCATCTTCACCAACGTCTCGAACTTCCACCGCACCGCCGACGAGACGGCCTACGCCCGGAGCGTACTCGCGGCCCTGGGCGGCCCGTCGCGGCTCGGCGCGGTCATCGACACCAGCAGGAACGGCAACGGGCCGCCGGCCGCAGGGCAGTGGTGCGACCCGGCGGGCCGCGCACTCGGCCGAACGCCGACGACCCGTACCGGCGTGGCGCGGGTGGACGCCTACTTGTGGATCAAGCTGCCGGGGGAGTCGGACGGCTGCAAGGGGGCGGCGGGGACCTTTACGCCGGACTACGCGTATCAGCTGGCGCGGGGCGATTAGGCTCGGCGCTCAGCGCCCGGCGGGCGTCTCCTCCGTGTCGTACGTCGACGTCCCCGCGTCCAGCAGCGGCTCCTGGTCCTTGAGGTGGGCAGGAGCCAGGGCGCGGAGCACGTGGTAGCCGGTGATGACCACGATCGTGCCGAGTGCGATACCGCTGAGCTCGAAGGTGTCGGTGATCTTCAGGCTGACGCCGCCGACACCGATGATGATGCCTGCCGCGGCGGGCACCAGGTTCAGCGGATTCCGAAGATCCACCCGGGCGTTGGTCCAGATCTGGGCGCCGAGCAGCCCGATCATGCCGTACAGGATGACGGTGATTCCGCCGAGTACGCCGCCGGGGATGGCCGCCACGACCGCGCCGAACTTGGGGCAGAGGCCGAAGAGCAGCGCGAAGCCGGCGGCGGCCCAGTAGGCGGCGGTCGAGTAGACGCGGGTGGCCGCCATGACGCCGATGTTCTCGGAGTACGTCGTGTTCGGCGGCCCACCGACCGCCGTGGACAGCATGGACGCGGCGCCGTCGGCCGCGATCGCGGTGCCCAGCTTGTCGTCGAGCGAGTCGCCGGTCATCTCGCCGACGGCCTTGACGTGCCCGGCGTTCTCGGCGATCAGCGCGATGACGACCGGCAGCGCGACGAGGATCGCCGACCACTCGAAGCTCGGCGCATGGAAGGAGGGGAGCCCGATCCAGTCCGCCCGGCCGACGGCGGAGAGGTCCAGCCGCCAGTGATCGACGGCCTCGGCGCCGCCGACAGGGGAGTAGATCTTGCCGAAGACCCGGTCGAAGACCCAGGAGATGCCGTACCCGAAGAGCAGGCCGAGGAAGATCGCGACGCGCGAGAAGAATCCGCGCAGGCAGACCACGGCCAGGCCGGTGAAGAGCATCACCAGCAACGCGGTCCACTGGTCCTGCGGCCAGTACGTCGATGCTGTGACAGGCGCCAGGTTGAAGCCGATCAGCATGACGACGGCGCCGGTGACGACGGGCGGCATCGCCGTGTGGATGATCCGGGCACCGAACTTCTGCACCGCGAGGCCCGCGAGGAAAAGCACGACGCCGACGACGAGAACCGCGCCGGTGACGGTCGCGCTGTCGCCGCCCGATGCGCGGATCGTCGCGGCCACGCCGACGAAGGACAGCGAACAGCCCAGGTAGCTCGGCACCCTGCCGCGGGTGGCCAGCAGGAAGATGACCGTTGCGACACCGGACATCATGATGGCCAGATTGGGATCCAGGCCCATGAGCACCGGCGCGACGAACGACGCACCGAACATTGCCACCACGTGCTGGGCGCCGAGCCCGGCCGTACGCGGCCAGGACAGCCGCTCGTCGGGGCGTACCACGGCTCCGGGGGCGGGGGTCCGCCCGTCGCCGTGCAGGGTCCAGCGCACCCCGAGATTCATGGTGACTCCCGTACAGATTCGGTCAGAAATGATCGGAGCAATGCTAAGGGCGAATAGAGTCGCTCCCTCGCCGTGATGAGCGGCCGCCGAATGGTCTGCGCCGGGAGGTGCCGGGGTGTCGAGTGTGCCGGGCAAAGTGATCCTCGTCGTCGAGCACGAGGACGGGACCGGGCCCGCCAGGATGGCGGAGTGGATCGAGGAGCGGGGGCCGGCGCTGGAGCTGTGCCGACCCTGGCGGGGCGAGGACCTGCCCGTTTCTCTCGACGCGTACGACGGGCTGCTGGTCCTCGGTGGCTCCATGGGTCCGTACGAGGACGAGCGGGCGCCGTGGCTGGAGGGCGTGCGGGGATTGCTGCGGCAGGCCGTGGCACGTGATCTGCCGACCTTCGCCATCTGCCTGGGCGCGGAGCTGCTCACCGTCGCCTGTGGCGGCAAGGCGGGGCGGGCCGCGCGTCCGGAGGTCGGGCTCTGCGAACTGACGCCGCTTCAGGAGTGTGCGGAGGACGCACTGTTCGGCCCTCCGGCGGCCTCCGGAGCGGCGCTGCGTGCGGTGCAGTGGCACTGGGAGGAGAGCGCGGTCCTGCCGGACGGCGCGGTACCGCTCCTCACGAGCGAGCGCTGCGCGCATCAGGCGTACCGGATGGGCCGCCGGGTGTGGGCGGTGCAGTTCCATCCGGAGGTGCTGGCCGGGGACATCGCGCACTGGGGCCGCGAGGACGCGGGCCCGCTGCGCGAACTGGGCCTGGACGCGGGCGAGATCATGCGCGAGGTGGAGGGGGAGGAGGGGGCGTTGCGGTCGGTGTGGGGCGGTGTGGCGCGGCGCTGGGCGGACGTGGTGACCGGCGGTTAGGGACCCGGGACGGGTCTTTGCCCCCACCCGCCCCCTTCCCGGCTGTGACATTTGCGGCTGCCGCCGCGTGGGGGGGCAAGCCCCCGGACCCCCGGACGGGCTGGTCTTTTCAGCCCGTGGGGGTCCCCCCTGGACGCAGTCCTTGGGGGAGTTTGAGGACCGGGGTCTGGGGCGGAGCCCCAGTTTCGGGAAGGGGCGGGGAGGGGAAAGCGCCGCAGGCAACCCGCACCGCACCGTGGCAGCACAGCACAGCACAGCACA
>NZ_JAGGPB010000035.1 GCF_018614055.1 Streptomyces sp. ISL-98 | reverse complement strand
GTGCTGCCCACCGTCAGTCCTTCGTCTGCTGGTTGGTGACCTTGGGCGGCGGCCTGTCAGGGGACGGCGACGGGGGCGGAGGCGTCCACGGTTTGTCGGCAGGCTGACCGGCGTGCTTACCGTCATCGGACATGTGGCTCTCCCGGTTCGATGCGATGGGTGTGGATAACCTGCCTCGGCTGTCAACGTCCCCAGGAGCGTGGCAGCCGAGGCAGGAGTCAATGGGGGGGGGCTCAGTGCGGGATGCCCTCGATGATGTCGCGGGCGCCCTGGTGCAAGAGGTCGGCAGCTACGCGAGTGCCCAGGACAGCGGGGTCGTTGGCCGATTCGCCCCAGAAGTGGGCGTTGGCGAATTTGGAGCCGTCGCGGTTGAAGACCATCCCGCGCAGGCTGAGTTGTCCGTCGGGTTCGGTGACGCAGTATCCGGCGATCGGGCTGTTGCAGTGCCCGCGCAGGCCGTGCAGCATCACGCGCTCGGCCGTTGCCTCGGCTTGCGTACGCGCGTGGTTCAGGCGCAGGAGGAGACCGGTCACCACGTTGTTGTCGCGGCGGCACTCTAGGGCGAGAACGCCGGCCCCGACGGCAGGGAGAATCTCGGCAGGCGTGAAGATCTGCCGTGCCCGATCGCTCAAGCCCAGGCGCTCCAGTCCGGAGGCGGCCAGAACCATCGCGTCGAGCTTGGTATCCGAGGCCTTCTTCCCGTCGAGTTTGTGGATGCGGGTGCCGACGGTGCCGCGGATGCGGATGATCTGGAGGTCGGGGCGCACGCTGTTGATCTGTGCCTTGCGCCGTACGGACGAGGTGCCGACGTAGGCGCCCGGCGGCAGGTCGTCGAGGGTCTGCACGGTGGATCCTGCGGGGGTGACGAGGACGTCGTGCACGTCGTCGCGCTCCAGCATCGCAGCGAAGATCAGTCCATCGGGCATGGGGACGTCGCCGGGAACGTCCTTGAGGCAGTGGATGGCCATGTCGATGTCGCCGCGCTGAAGTTGCACATCGATGGCCTTGACGAACAGGCCCTTCCCGCCGAGCTTGGCGAGATCGCCCTGCCACATATCGGCCTCGGTCTGGGTGGGGACGACCTCCGTCTTCAGGTCCGGCTCGAGCTGGTGGAGGAGGGCGCGCACGTGCTCAGTCTGTGCGAGAGCCATCGGGCTCTTGCGCGTACCGATGCGCAGCGGGCGGTCGGTGAGGGTCACGGTGTCTCCGGGGTGCGGTGGATGTAGTCGGTGGGGCCGGGGAGGCCGGGCGGGACGCCTACGCGGGCAGCGATTCGGGAGTGGACGAGTTCCTTGGCACGGGTGTGGTCCGCCCACTCGATGCCATCAACCTCCGTCTCCTGGAGGACGATGCGGTCGACGTCGTCAGCGGTGAGCCGGGGGCCCGCGAACACGAAGTTCAGCCTGCCGCGCCGACCGGGTGTGCGAGCCTGGATCCACTCAACGGCCAGGAGCGGGCCGGCCGTCAGGTCCAGGCCCAGCTCCTGGCGGACCTCCCGCTCCGTGGCCGCGCGCGGCGACTCTCCCGGCTCGACGAGACCGCCGGGCAGAATCCAAGCGGGGCGCCTGCCGATCGTGTGGACGAACGCGACGCGGTACGCCGGCCTCGCGGCGATCAGCATCCGTGCCGTCACCGGAATGCCCGCAGGGATCACGTCTGGCATCGGTCCGCCTCGCAGAAGGGGTTGCCGGGCGCGGGAGTGACGCGCCAGAACGATGTGGCGATCGCCCGGAAGGAGCGATGGCTTGGGTGGGACCCGGTGTGTTTCAGTGCCCAGATCTCCGGCGTGCTCTGCTCGTGGCCCGCCTCCGAGGCGTCGCCGCACGTGGTGCACTCTGCTTCGTAGACGGGGCCGGAAGCACCGGGCTCGGTGTCGGGCCCGAGAGTCCATTCCGCAGCTCGAATGATGCTCCTTGTCACCGGGCCCCCTCAGTGAGCGGCAGTTGTCCGCAGTCGATGAGCTCGGCGACCACGTGTCGGGAGAGGACGCCTCCTGGCGCGCTCACCGAGCGGCCTTGCATCGCGCACAGGTGCACGGCGGGAAAGCCAGAGTCTCCGGCAAGCGTTCGCGGTCACCCTCGCGCACCGTGAGTTGAGTGCGCGGCGGGAAGCGTCTGCCCGTCCCGGAGTTCGCCTCATACACCTTGATCGTCATCACGGGTCGTGCCCCCGTCGAGTCAGCCAGCAGGGATGACCTGACCGTAGGGACCCGATGTGCACGCACTCCAGCGATGTGCAGAACTGTGCACACAACACGCTGCACGCCTGGAATCGCGTATCGCACTCTTGACCACCCGGCCCATTCGACAGAGGCTGGTGCACACAACTGCACATGCTGACGCAGGAGGCTGACATGTCGTTAGTGTTCATCGGTATCGACCCCAGCACCGGGGACAAGCAGAGCCCCACAGTCTGGATCGACCAGGAGAAGCAGGAACTCGTCTTCCAGGGCTGGAAGCCGGGCCCCGAGCTCGAAGCGCAGTGCGCCGCCACAGAGGTTCCCGGACACGCCAAGGGAATTCCGGAAGGCGAGGCCGTAATCCGTATCCCCGCCAGGATGGTGCACATGATCAGGGAGGCGTGCGATGCCGTCGAGCGAGCCGACATTCGATGAGCTGATCGAGTCCTGCACGCGCTCCGCTGTGCACCTCGAGATGCGAGACTCCTACGCCGTCGACTACGAAGATGGCCCCTTCTCTGCCTGGAAGGACGGCTTCCGCCACGACCCGGCGGATAGGGACTCGTGGTGGCGTCCGTGGCTCGACCTGATCGAAGCCACCGTTTCCCGTGGCATCGTCGTACGCCGGGCACGCATCGTCTCCGAGCCCGTCAGCGAGTACACCAAGTTCCTCTACGACGGCACCTTCACTAACGTCGCGGCCGGCGAACAGGTCCGCTGGCTCCCCCGTCGCAAGGCATCTCAGATCGCACTGCCCGGCAACGACTTCTGGCTCTTCGACGAACGCTGGGTCCACTGGAACCACTTCGCAGGCGACGGCTCCTGGATTGGTGAGGAAATCACCGACGACCCGGCAGCGGCCAAGCTCTGTGCAGAAGCCTTGGAGTCCGTATGGGCGAAGGCCACCCCACACGACGACTACAAGATCCACTAGCAGAAGACAACGGCAGGCCAGCTCATGCCCATCTCCCCCTCCTCGTCCGCGCAGGCCGCCCGCGAGTCAGTCGCACGGCGCCTACGCGACATCCGGAAGAGCGCGGGGCTGACGGTCAGCGAGCTGGCCAGCCAGTGCGGCTGGCACCACGCCAAAACGTCCCGCATCGAGAACTCCCGGACCGCCCCATCAGCCACGGATATCCGGCGCTGGTGTGAAGCCTGCGGACATGTCGCACAGGCCGGCGACCTCATCGCTCAGTCCCTGAACGCTGAGTCGATGTATAGCGAATGGCGCCACCAAGTCCGCAGCGGCATGAAGCAGCTGCAAGACAGCTGGGTCCAGTTCTTCCACGAGACGAGCCTCTTCCGCGTCTACTCGTCGACGATGGTGCCAGGACTCCTACAGACCGAGGGATACGCTGCCGCGCTGCTCAGCACCATCGCGGACTTCCGAGATGTCCCTGTCAACGACGGACCCGAAGCAGCAGCAGCCCGCGTTGAGCGGTCCCGCGTCATCCACGAGCCTGGGCACCGCTTTGTTCTCCTGATCGAGGAAGCGGCCCTGCGCTATCAACTCGGCAGCCCGGAGGCGATGGCCGCACAGCTGGGCTACCTGCTGACCGCCGGCGCGCTGCCGTCCGTGTCGCTCGGCATCATCCCCATGGCGACGAAAGAGCGACGGATCTGGCCACAGGAGACGTTCCACGTCTACGACGACAATCTGGTGTCGGTCGAAATGCTCTCCGCCCAGGTGAACATCACACAGCCGAGTGAGATCGCCCTGTACCTCAAGGCGTTCGAGGAACTGCGCGGGATGGCTGTGTACGGCGCGGCCGCCCGCGCGCTGATCGTGAACGCCATCGAGACCCTGCACTGACCCCCGGACGCAGGAAGACGCCCCCTCCCTTGTGGTTGCGGTTGTGGGTGCGCCAGTTTCCGACCTCGACGATCTTGACGCCCTCGGCGCGCAGGGCGCCGAGGAGCTGCCCTGCTGTGAGCGGTGTGGCTGCCGAATCGTCGAGCGCGCCCGCGCGGTGCGTCGCACGCTCCCACGGTGCCCGGCGATCCCCACGCGCATAATCCGCTGCCCCTACAGGTATGCGCCGTGAAGGCGCTCATCGAGAAGCCCTCGCCCATGCGGCGAACGGTGACCGGCGCGGCGTCGACCGTGCACTCGTCCGGAGCCGGGCGGTAGTGCCCCAAACAGACAGGACGTCAGCGGCAGCCCAGACGGCGAGCGGGCTGGAAGCGTCGCCATCTGAGCCGAGAGGTTGAGCGACAGGTCCGCCAGCTACTCGACGAGACGGTCCGCAGCATTGACGCCGCCGCGCTGGTGGGCCTGTCGTGCATTGCTGACGGACCCGATGCCTGGTTCGCCGAGGCCGTGCTGGCCCACGGCGGACGCCTCGAAGTCGTCGTCCCCGCAAAGCAATTCCGCGAGAGTCTGCCGGAAGATCACTGGGCGGTGTACGACGAGCTGATGCGCCTTGCGGTCGAGGTCCACCACACGGGCATGACGGTCTCTGACTCGGAGGCGTACATGGCGGGCAGTGAGATCCTCATCGGCTTGGCCGACGAACTGATTGCGGTGTGGGATGGAAAACCGGCCTGGGGATATGGCGGTACAGCCGATGTAGTGGCATGCGCCGAGCGCAACGGAGTGCCCGTGCGGGTGTTGTGGCCTGAGGGCGCGAGCCGCTCCTAGCCAGTTCAGCTAGGACCTGTCCGGCCGATCATGTGACCAGCGCCTTGGAACCGGTCCACGCGTATCTGCCGCCTGCCATGATCGGCCTATGAGTGAGTACTCCTGGCCCTCGGAGAATGGCTGGAGCCCGGCAGTCGATCCCGCTGCGGCCTGGTCCGTGGCCGTCCGCGTCCTGCCTGTCGGCACTCGGATCACCGGTGAGGTCATCGGCCGGCAGCCCTTCGGCGCCTTCCTCTCCATTGAAGGCCACCCTGACGCCATTGGCCTGACCAGGGTGAACAGGATGCCCAGGTGCATGGAGCTGCCGACCGTGGGGCAACGCGTCACGGGCGAGGTTGTGTGGCACTCCGACCACAATCACCAGGTGGGCATCACTCTCAGCGAGTGGGCCCGGCATGAAGACTTGACGGCTCGCTTCGCGGAGCGGGTCGGTCAAGTCGTCGTCGGACGTGTCACAACGATCGCGCCTTTCGGAGTCTTCGTGCGCCTCGCCGAATGCGTCGAGGGGCTCCTTCCGCTCAGCGAGCCGTCTCTGGATCCTGCGGAAACCCTGCGCGAGGGCCAGGAGATCTCCGTGGAGATCATCACCGTCGACCTTGAGCAGCCGTTCCCACTCCGCGTCCGACAGATCACCGCGTTCACCCCGCCCCACACCCGGAACAACGCGCAGAACAAGCTGCGGTCACGTGATCGGCCGGACAGCTCCTAGGGCCTGTCCGATGGGTCACCCGGCTCCAAGGTGTTGGCCGGTAAGGGCCCTCCGCGCGGGGTAGTGATGCAGCACAACCGGCCCAGACGAGGAGAACAGCGTGCAGAAGGCTGAGCTTTACAAGTTGGACCTCTCGCGCGTGAGGTGGGTGAAGTCGTCCTTCAGCGACGGAATGAACAACTGTGTCGAGGTGGCGCAGTTACCTGGTGGCGCGGTCGCGGTGCGCGACTCCAAGAACCCTCACTGTGAGGCGCTGCGGTTCACCGCAGCCGAGTGGTCCGAGTTCCGCAACGGTATCGAGGCGGGTGAACTGCGGGGCTGAGCGCCCGGGGCGCCAGGAACGCCGGCGGGCCGGTGCCAGCCTGGTCGGGACCGACCCGTCGGACAGCTCCTAGGAAGACGTTAGCCACGCTTGATGTCGTATCTGGTGGCCACGGCTCGGTTCTGCTTGAGGCGGTTGATCGTTCGTTCGACGGTGTTGCGTTTCTTGTACCGCTCCTCATCGAATCCGGGTGGCAGTCCGCCGCGTGAGCCTCTGCGCAGGCGGGCGGCCTGGCTGTCGGTCTTCTCCGGGATGGTGTGCGGGATCCTGCGACGTCTCAGGTATTCGCGGCAAGGTCCGTTGCTGCATGCCTTGTCGGCCGAAAGGCTGTCCGGCTTCTTGCGGGACCTGCCCAGTCCGCCCCTCGGGACGCGGAGCCCGAACCGTTCGGGCAGATCACGCCACGGCACCCCGGTCCGCACCCGGTGCAGAATCCCATCGATCACCTGTCGATGGTCCCGCCGTCGGTCTGCAACGTCTGTTGCTCACCGGGAGGAACGGCTGCAGCCGTTCCCAGTCAACATCTGTGAGATCGCCCCGCCCCATGTCCGGAACAACGAGCCAGCCATGAAGCAGCCACATGATGGGTCATACAAGTCAGTCCGATTCAGGGGACCGCTTCTTCGCTGTCCCATCTGCGGTGCGAGAGTGGGGGGATGGCGACATGGGAGCAGTTCGAGAGCGAGGCCAGTGACCTCGCGTCTGTGGTGAGGGCTCGGTTCGAGAAGGCCGAGACGCACATCTTGGCGACATTGCGCAAGGGCGGGTCGCCGCGCGTCAGTGGATCCGAGGTCGCCTTCCGGGGGCCGGAACTGTCGTTCGGATCGATGCTGAACGCGGTCAAAGCCCTGGATCTGCGGCGGGACGGCCGGTGCGCAATCCATGCCCATCCGGGTGAAGGGGACGCTAAGGTCTCCGGGGTCGCGTTCGAGGTGACGGACCCTGAGCAGAAGAAGATCTATACGACCGGCGAAGAGCCGCCGGGTGACTTCCACGCCTTCCGTCTCGATCTCCGTGAGGTCGTGCTCACAGCCGTCGAGGGCGACGAACTCGTCGTCCGCCTCTGGCGTCCAGGCCTGCCCGTGGAGACGTTCCGCCGCACGTGACCGCGTACGCCCAGGTCTTCCATCCGGGCGATCATCAAGATCGCCCGGACAAGTCTTACGACCTCGGGGGAAATTGAGATCTGGGCGTGGTGGCCTGGCGGTTCGGCTGGTGGTGATCAGCAGGCAGTGTCGCGGACGAGGACGAGCTCGGTGCTCGTCTGTCGGCGGGTGGCCCGCTGGGCGGATCGGTCGGATACGAGACCGGCGATCGCGAGGTGGGTCTGTGCGTAGGTGTCGCGCCGTCCAGTGAAGCGTTCAGATGTTTCGATCCTCGGACCCTCCAGCCAGTGGCCGCCGCCTTACGCCCTAGATGAAGTACAGGCCCTCCATGTCCCGCACCGCGTCCTCCGAATGCTGCACGCGGAACGCGGTGGCCTGCATCTCCTCCCACCCCCACGGGTCTGAATGGCCCAGCGCCAGACCCGCCAGGCGGGACCACTCGATTTCGTTCAGTGCCTCGTTCAGGTCGACGCCGGCGTTGTCGAGCATCCAGCTCTTGAGATCCAGGGAGGCGATCACCGCCTTCGCGTCACCGCTGACGACGAACGGCTCGTCCCCGGGCCAGCCGGAGGCGTGGAACATGGCGCCGTCCGGCAGCCACACGATGTCCTCGGTGTGCTCCATGCCACCGTGGTAGGCGACCCGGCCCACGATCCGCGCATTGGGGAATCGCTCACGCAGCGCACCGGCCGCCGACCTCAGCGGCTCGTCATTCCCGTCGGTCGCGAACGCCGGATTCACGATGCTCAACATGCCCCCCCACGCGGCGGCATGGACGATGTCCAGATCGGCACGCACCGCTGAGGGCAACGGGGTCTGCACGGAGCGCGGGCCGAGGTCTTCCAACACCTCCTCAATGCCCTCGAACGACTCGGCGAACGCACGTGCCCACGCCGGGTCTTGAGGCGGGAGGCTGCGTGCATCGACGTTGAACGGCGACTGGGCCACCGTCAGGTGGCACAGGCCCATCGAGCCGCGAACTATCCGGTCCGGCGCAGAAGTCCAGTACTTGGTATCGGTCATGCGGGTCACCGTAGCGACAGGGGGCGACAGCCGGTCCACGGGTCGGCCCCTGTATCAGGCGGCCGGAGACAGCGGCGCTGGTGCGGCACATGATCGTTTCAACCGGAGCCCCCCGTTCCAGCAACTCGGTGATCGCCGCAATGCGTCCAACGACCTCGGGGAAATCGTGATCGCCCCGGTCGAGCCGTGACATGAGAAGGACCACACGGGTTGGGTGAGTTGTGAAGCTGACCTGGGCCCGTGCGGTCTGTTCCCATCCTGCCCTGTCCGGTGTCTCCCGCGCACATTTCGGCGAGTTGTTCGCCGAACTCGCCGGACCGTGGGAAGCGGCCCGCCAGTCCGCGCTGCGTGCGGCACGGGGTGGCCCGCGCCGACGGGCGGAAGGGGCTGGGCGCAACCCGAAGCTGGTCTTTTTCGACCGGCTGCTGGTCACCCTGGTCCATCTGCGCCACCAGTTGCCGCACGCGGTCCTCGCCGAACTCTTCGCCGTGGACCGCTCCACCGTCTCCGAGGCCACCCGTCAGGTCCGTCCGCTCCTCGCGGCCCGCGGGTTCGCCGTACCCGATCGGGCGGGACTGCGGCTGAAGACCCTGGAGGACGTCTTCGCCTATGCCGAGGCCGAGGGCATCGAGCTGCGGATGGACGGGGCCGAGACTCAGGTCCGCCGCCCTCAGGCGGGGCGCCCGGGCCGCCAAGCGTTCATCTCCGGCAAGCGCAGGCAGAACACCATCAAGACCACCACGTTCAGCGACGGCCAGGGCCGCATGCTGCTGTCCGGCGTGGTACGGCCGGGCCGCGTTCACGATCAGACCGCGTTACGCACCGAGGGCATCGGCGAGCAGTTCCGGACCCGTCCCACGTCAAGGCCCGGGTCGACTCCGGATACCAGGGGCTGGCCAAGGAGTTCCCCGACCAGGTCAGCGCACCGCCGAAGAAGCCCGCGGAGGAGGCGTGCGACGGCGACAAGTACGCCTGGCAGGAGGCCAGGCGCCGCCAGTCCTCGGCCCGGATCTGCGTCGAGCACACCAACGCCGAGCTCCGCCAGTGGGCGCCCCTGCGCAGGTTCACCGGACGGCGCGACACCTACGCCGAGACCCACCTCGCGATCGCCTGTCTCGTATCCGACCGATCCGCCCAGCGGGCCACCCGCCGACAGACGAGCACCGAGCTCGTCCTCGTCCGCGACACTGCCTGCTGATCACCACCAGCCGAACCGCCAGGCCACCACGCCCAGATCTCAATTTCCCCCGAGGCCGTTAGTTCAGCTGGTTCAGCAGGCGGTGGTGTTCCGCCTCCGGCACCTGTTCGCCCGAGGACGGGAGCAGTTGGGGGATGCCGTCGACTATGGGGTAGCGGCGGCGCAGGCGGGGGTTGTAGAGGGTGTCCTCCAGGGGGAGGAGGGTCAGGGGGCCCTTGTCCAGCGGGCAGGCGAGGATCTTCAGCAGGGGGTCATCGGGGTTCATGGGTCAACTGCCTTGGTGGTGAGGTGGGTTGGGGAGTGTTGGTGGTGAGTGTGAGGAGCACTGCCACTGCCAGCGCTGCGCCTGCCAGGCGGAGGGTCAGGCGCAGTGGGTCGGTCGGCAGGGACTCGCCGAAGGCGAACGTGCCGAGGACGGCCGTGTAGAGACAGGACGTTGTTGTGCACACCGGCACGATGAGTGACGCCCGGCAGCGCTGGAGTGCGGTTTGGGAGAGGACCAGGCCCGTGGCTCCCGTGATGAGCAGTAGGTACGGGTACGGGGACTTCAGTAGTGCCAGTGCGGTGCCTGTCGGGTCGGTGAGGGTCAGGTGCGCCGATACGCCCTTGATCGCCAGTGAGCTCACGCCGTAGACCAGGCCCACCGCTACGCCGTACTCGACGCCGGAGGTGGGCGGCCGGTGGCGGCGGGCCGATCGGCGCTCTGTGCTGACGTACAGCGAGAAGCCTGCGGCGAGTGAGAAGCCGCTGATCAGGAGGATCAGGGGGGCGGGGGAGCTGTGGCCGATGCTGTCCGTTCTCTGGCTGAGTGAGCCGACCACCATGAGGAGCGCCAGCAGGATCGCGACTATGGCGTAGCGCTCGCGGTGTGAGGTGCGTTCGCCCAGGGCGGCGGAGGAGAGCAGGAGGAGCAGGACCAGGCCGGAGACGAAGAGGGCCTGGGCGGCGGCCATCGGGAGGGTTCGGTAGACGATGAGCTGGGCGGCGAAGCCGGCTGCCAGTGCGAATGAGCCGGCCAGCCAGAGTGGGCTGCCGAGGAGTTGGCGGATCAGGTGCGCCGGGCGGCGGACGTTCAGGGCGGGGAGCGCGGCCAGGGCGCGTTTCTCCAGGACGAAGCCCGTGCTGTACAGCACGTTCGCGAGGAGTGCGGAGGCTACGCCCCACCACATCCGGCTCAGTCCCCGGCGCGGCGGCGGGCGTGCGCGAGCAGGATCGACGCGGCGCTCGGTGCGGCGCAGGCGAGGCGGTCGAGGGGGCGCAGGGCGCGTGGTACGCCGTGGAACGGGGCTCCGGCGATTCTTATTACCTCGAAGCCGGAGGCTGTCAGGAACTCTCGCAGCGCGCGGGCCGTGTAGAGGCGTAGGTGGCCTACGACTTCGCGGCCGGGGCGGCCGTGGATCGCGCGCAGGCTCACCTCCGAGAAGACGGGCTGGACTCCGGCGAGGAGCAGTGCGCGGTTGTACCAGGCCGCGAGGTTGGGGGTGGAGAGCATCAGATGGCCGCCGGGGGCCAGTACGCGGCGCAGTTCGTCGAGGGCGCTGTCCGGGTCCACCAGGTGCTCGATGACCTCGCTGAAGAGGATCGCTTGCGCGGCGCCGTTGCCGAACGGGAGGCCGCCGTCGGTCAGTTCGCCCCGTATTACGTGTTCGATACGGGTCGATGCGCGGCGCAGCGCGTCCTGCGACCAGTCGACGCCGATGATTCGGTGCCCGCGGAGGAGCGGCGTGGCGGTGGCGGCCGCGGTGCCGTCGCCGCAGCCGATGTCCAGGACCGTGGCCGGGGGAGTGGGCGGCCCCAGGGCGGCGGCCAGCATGCGTGCCTGGCGCAGGCTGCGGGGGGCGCCGGAGGCTACGGGGACGGTGGGGTCCTCGTAGAAGTCGCGGAGGGTGGGTGGGCGTGGTGGTGCGGATGTGCTTTTCACTGGGTTTCGCCTCCCTCTGCGGTCGCGGTTGCGGCGAGGTACTCCGTGAACAGGTCGCGCAGCCGCTCGCCGTCGCCGGCGCCGAGCAGTGCGCTGGACCAGCGCAGGGCCAGATGCAGCTTGCCCGCTGTGCTTGCCGTGGTGACCGTCAGGCCGCGTGGCATCCGGGCCGGCGCGGAGAACCAGACGGCTGTCGCCCGGCCTGTGCCCTCGCCGAAGTCCAGGGGGTACGGGACACGGCCGATGTTGCTCAGGAGTGTGGTCGAGGTCCACGGTGCGACGGCTCTGCGCAGGCCGCGCGTGATCGCCGCGCGGACGCCGACCGGTAGTACAGGGGCGGTGAGCAGGGCCGCGCCGTGGCCTAGCTGGGGGCGGGGCAGGGCCTTGAGGGCGCGGGTGCGGCGGGCGGTGAGGTGCAGGAGGCTGGGGGTGGTGTGCGTTGCCAACTCCTTTGGCGTGAAGGGGACTTCTACCAAGCGGGTGCCGTTGCCTATCGGCATGTCCGGGCCGCGGGGGCGGTCGTCCACCGGCATCGTGATGCGCATGGGGCGTGGGGGGCGGTCGTGTTCGTTGTTCCAGTGGGCGATCATGCGGGCCGTGGCGACCATGAGCTGGTCATTGACCGTGTACGGCGCGGTGCGCGGGCGGCTGGGTACGGGGAGCTCGGTGATCAGCATCCCGTTGCCGCCGGCGACAGTGGGCGAGCCGGGGGCTACGCGTGCGATAGGGGCGAATCCGGTGCCGCTCAGGGGGCCGGGCTGATCCTGGGGCGACTGCGGTGCGGCGGGGCGCGCGGGGGCGGCGGTCGCGGGGGCGTTGCCTTCGCTGTGGCCGCTGTACAGCTCGGCGGCGGTGGCGAGGACGCGGAGGCAGGCGGGGCCGTCGAGGGCGGTGTGGTTGACCGTCAGGAGAAGTACGCGGCCGATCACTTCAAGGCGTACGGGTGGGGAGAGGGCGAGGGGCGGAGCGAAGGCGAGGGCGCGCTCGCGGGCGCGGGGCAGTGCGTCCGGGGTGGCCGGCGGGAACGTTACGACGTCGGTGTCGGGGGTCCGGGTGAGCTCCCACTCGTACCGGCGCCGGTACCAGGGGCCGGGCGCCTCCCGCATCAGGATGCGGGGGTGGCGGCGCAAGGCCTCGGCGAAGGCGGCGCGCAGGCGGGCGGGGTCGGGCTGCGTGGGGAGGTGGACCTCGATGTGTACGGTCTCGGGCTCACGGGGTTGCAGGCAGTGCCGGGTTACTTCGTCGACGACGGTGAAGGGCACACGGGCGTGCGGGGGCTGCGGTGGGCCTCCGGGGCGGGCGGGGTGCTGAAGTGCGGTCATCTTCCGTTCCCGTCGGAGGGTCGGCGTAGGGGTCGGGGCTTGCGGTGCGGTTGGCGGGGCGGGCGGGTGCGGTGGCTTTGGGGTCAGTGCCGCGCTCGCGCCGTTCGGCCCCTGGGGGCCTGCCGGGCTTCGTGCGGCTGCGTCGGATGCGGGGCGTGGTGCGGTGGCTTTGGGGTCGGTGCCGCGCTGGGGCGTCTCCTCGGGTGCCGAACGGGCGGGAGAGTTGTTTGTACGCCGCCCAAACTGTGTTCGACACCCTGCGGGGAGCGCCCCTGCACGTCCCCTCCCGCAACCCGGATTACGAAGCGGCGTGGGGCTCGTCGTGGGCCGTGGCCTGCGGCATCCAGGTGTCGGTCGGCTCCGTGCATTAGCTGCCCTTCCCGAGCTTGCCCCCGCCACGCGGCGGAGCCGCAAATGCCACCGTGGGGAGGGGCTGGGAGGTGACAGCGCCGCCGGCGTCGGTTGAGGTTGCCGGCGCGCTTCCGGCTGGGGGCGGGGGCGGGGCGGTCGGGACTTCGGGTGCGGATGGGGTGGTGGGTGTGCCTCCCTCTCCGCCGACGGGGGTGGCGGGCGCAGTGGCCGGTGCTCCGGGAGTGCGGGGGGTGTTCGGGTTTGGGGGCTCGTGGGTCGCGTTGCGGGTTGTCGTTACCAAGGCCGCCACCAGTGCCGTGAGCGCCAGGAGTTGCGCCGCCGGGCCGAACGCGCCCTCGTCCGCCGACGCCGGTGCCCCCGCTTCCAGGGCCGCCGCTGTGCCCGCCGCCGCCATCGCCAGCAGTGCGATCGGGGGCAGCAGGGTCGGGCGGAAGTGGGACAGCAGGGCCAGCGCCGGGACCAGTACCGCCAGTGGGCCCGCCACCACAGCCACCGCCAGCGTGAGTACCGCCACGCCAAGGACCGGGCCCGGGGCGGGCGGAGGAGTGGAGGTGGGGTCGGGTGTGGCCTTGCGGCGGAACAGGGTCAGGGCCGCCAGGAGCAGCACCGCCGCTCCGCCGCCGATCAGCCCCGCCTCATACAGCTTTGCCGGGCCGTACTCCAGGCGCACCGTGCCGCCCGAGCCCTCCGGGATCAGCCAGCCCTGCTGCCAGCCGTCCAGCCGTACCGAGGGCAACTCCTTGCCGTTCAGGGTGGCGTGCCAGCCGGGGTTCGCGTTCTCGTACAGCTGGAGGTACGAGGCCTCGCCCTCGCCCACCTGTATCGAGCGGCGGTCGCCCGTGCCGTCCTGTACCGAGAGCGGGCGGGAGTCACGTGCCGTCGGCGCCGGCTTGCCCTTGGTCAGAGTGATGTCCGTCAGGGCCAGGGGGCCCGCGTCGCCCGCCTCCACGCGGTGCGTGCCCGGGGTCAGGCTCGCCTTGCCGTTGCGCTGCTCGCCCGCGCACAGCGAGACCTTGATCGGGCGGCGTTCTGTCAGATCGCTGATCTTTCCCTTCGCGCTCGTCGCGTGCAGCGTGCCGTCGATCGCGAGGATCGGGCCCTGACCGCAGGGGAGTCGGAAAGTCTGAGAAGGGTTGGGTTGCGGGACTCGGAATTCGTTCAGAGCGGGTACGTAGACCTCGCTCAGGCCTACCGGAAGCTGCATCTCGCCGTCCGCCACCGGGTTGTGCACGGTGAGCGGGGCGGTGCGCGAGACCGTGATGTCCAGGCGGTCGGTGGTGATGGGCTCGAAGCGGGCCAGGCCGTTCTCGTCGACCGAGGCCGTTGTCGCTCCGTCCGGGGAGCTGATTTCCACCTGCTCGGGGCGGGTCGAGAGACCGCCGGCCGCCGCGAAGACGATCTCGCCGACCGGCCGTTTCCCCGGCCATCGAAGGTGCAGCACCGCCCGGTCACCGGCGATCCAGGACGTGGTCAGGTCGCCGTCCACCAGGTTCCGGGGGGTGAGAGACGCTCCCAGGCGGGCCGTCGAGTCGGCGGTGGCGGTGACGCGGCGGCGTTGTTCGGGTGCCAGGCGGTAGAGGAGTTCGTCCAGTGCGTCGCCCGGTACCGGCAGCGCGGTTGCCTTCAGGGCGTACGCGCCCCCTGTCCGCGTGGTGAACTGGCGGTGCAGGCCCACCTCCGCCGAGACCGGCGACAGGCCGCCCGGGTCGCTGCCCCGGTGCAGGGAGATCAGGTCCGGGTCGGCGTCCGAGGGGAGCGACAGCAGACGCGTTACCTGGACGCCGGGGATGTCCACCGCCGAGAAGCCCGCGCCCATCAGGCCCGGTCGGCCCTGCTGTGCGCCTGTGATGGTGATCCGCAGCCAACTTGCGTCGCCCGGCGGTGCCTTGACCGACTGCGGCATGCCGTTCGGCTGGAGCGGGCTCGTTTCGCTGCCCCGGTTCGTTTCTACTCGTACGACAGTGGGCGCCGCCCGCACGCCGTCCCCGGGCAGCGGCGTCAGGCGGATCGAGGACGGCACGGACACCGTTCCCTCGAAGGCGATCCGGAGCCACTCGCCCGTCGGCGACGCCGCGCTGCCCTCGGTCCATGCCGTGTCGGGATTCCCGTCGAAGGCGTTCACCGGGTCGTACTGCGGCAGATGGAACAGCCAGTTGCCGCTGCTCGACGCCGTCACCGAGTCCGCGCCGCGCAGGACCGATGTCGTCTGGTGGGCGATGCCCTTGGTGGGGAGGATCTGACGCGGCGTCCGCCCGGGGTCCTGCACGCTTCCCGGGTGGTTCCTCTCCTCTGCCGTGTAGGTGTAGGACGTGTTCGAGTTGACCAGGCCGAAGCGGGTGTCCGCCCGCCGCAGGCCGTCAGCTGTCGCCTGCACAGCCGGGTCGCCGAGGCCCGGGTGGCTGTCCCCTGTGAGCACCGCGGGACGCTCTCGCATTGCGGCGTCCGCCGAGAGTCGCAGCAGAGCTTCAGGTCCGCCGCTGACCACCGTCGTGTCCGCCACCGGCTTGAGCGCCGCCGGGCCCGGACGGGCGGACGTCGGCGGCTGGTAGATCTCGACCGCCTGCTGGCGTGGGTACAGGCCCTCGACCTGCACCGGGGTGTCGTCCGGGATACGCCCGCCGGTCAGCACCGGGCCGAAGCCTGTGACCCGCCGGTAGCCGGACTCCTCCAGCGTGCGCTTCACCGTCTGCGGCGGTACGTAGCCGATCTGGTCCGGGTCGAGGTCGTTGCGTACGACGACGTAGTGCAGGCCCGCGCGGGCCAGGTAGTCGCTCAGGCCGGGGACTTGGGTGCCCGACATCAGGGCCTGCTCGACCGCGTCCATGGCCCGCCGGTTGCCGGGCGTACCGAACGGCACGTAGTCGCGCTGCCCCCAGCGGGAGTCGGCCAGGACGTCGAGGGGCTGGTCGATGGGCGAACCCCAGGTGTAGATGCCGTGGGCGGTGGCAGGGACGACCAGGGCGCGGCTGTCCGGGGAGTACTTCTTCAGCCAGTCGGCCGTGGCCTCCCAGTGACCGGGGAGTTTGCTGAAGGATCCCGGCTGCAGGATGCTGCCGTTGACGTACGGGAGCGCCAGTCCTGGCATGACGAGGAGCGCGGCGACCAGCGGCGCGAAGCGGCGTCCCGGCAGTGGGCGTGCGCCGCGCCGTTCGGCGGCCACCGCCGTCACGTGCATCAGGCCGAGGACCAGCGCCAGCGCCAGGCCGGGCTGGAACTTGTAGATGTTGCGGAACGGGACCAGCCAGCTATTGAGCCAGTCCTGTACAGCCGAATGGAAGGGGGCGCCCAGCGAACCCCCGTACCCGGCAAGGGTGACGACCGCCACCGACAGCACCACCAGGAGCAGCCAGCGGCGCTCGGGCATGTCCCGCCGGGCGAGCCCCGCGAGCCCCAGCGCGGCGGCGAACGCCGAGCCCAGGACGGCGACGACCGACGTGGCCACCGTCCAGCCCGCCGGCAGCCACGCCTCGCCGAAGTGCAGGTACGCCGTCCAGTTCCCGGCGCCGCGCAGCAGCTCGGTGGCGGACATGGTGGCGGTCGTGGTCTCGGCCTGCTCGACGTACGGGAGGAAGTTCTCGCCGTTGATGCCGAGCATCAGGAGCGGTACGACCCACCACGCCGTGGCCAGGAGCACCCCCGGCACCCACCACCCGATCAGCGCGCGCCGACGGGGTCCGCCCGGCCTGCTGAGCAGATACAGCCCTACGGGCAGGAGCGCCGCCAGGGTGGATGCCGCGTTCACGCCGCCCATGCAGGTGACGAGGAGGGCGGAGCGCAGCGCGGCGATACGGGCGCTCGTGCGCGGATCGGTGAGCGGCAGCAGCACCCACGGCAGCAGCGCCCCGGGCAGTGCGGCGGCCGAGGTCGACCCGATGACGATGGTGTAGGTCGGCCACAGGGCGTACGCGACCGCACCGAGCAGCCGGGCAGGGGCCGAGCCGATGCGCAGGCGCTCGGCGAGACGCAGGGCGCCCCAGAACGCGGTGGCGACGATGATCGACAGCCAGAGCCGTTCCGCGAGCCAGACCGGCAGCTGCACCAGGTCGGCCAGGGCGTAGAACGGCAGCATCGGGAAGGCGTAGCCGACGTACTGGTCGAAGATGCCGCCGAAACCCGACCTGCTGTGCCACAACTCGCCCAGGTCGGACAGGAATTTGAAGGGGTCGAGCGCCACGCCCAGCTTGGTCTCGAACGTCATCCGGCCCGGCGAGACCGCCAGGAAGGCCAGGAGCACCACCGCCCAGAACCCGAACAGCCAGCGGCGTGAACGCGGATCGGCGGGATCCGGCGCCGGAGGGGGCCCGGGCGGGGGAGTCCTGGGGGGCGCCTGCAGGGTGCTGGTCATGGACACCGCCGGAGGATGAGGAGGAGGTTCCAGGTGGCGAACTCGCGCAGCAGCGGCACCTTCGGCACGATCCCGGGCAGGAACGGCCAGTAGCGGGCGCGTGCCGACACGACCTGCACATCGGTGCGGGCGCGCACCTGGCGCAGGGTGGTGCCGATGTGGATCGGGAAGAGGTTCTCGCCGACGGTGTGCTTGGCCTTGCGCCCGGTGCGCCGCTCGTAGCGGCGGCGGCCCCGGTCGGCGCCCAGATAGTGCCAGGGCGCCCACTCGTGGCCGCCCCAGGGGGAGAACCAGTTGGTGAAGGACACGTAGATCAGGCCGTCCGGGGCGGTGACGCGGACCATCTCGCTCAGGAAGGTCCGCGGATCCTCGACGTGCTCCAGCACATTGGAGGAGAAGCAGACGTCGGCCGCACCGTCCGCGAGGGGCAGGAGGTAGCCGTCGGCGACCACGGCCCCTTCGGTCTTGCGGCCGCCCGCGCCCAGCTCCCGTACATCCGGCTCGAAAAGGAAACTCTGCGCGCCGCGCCGCCGGAACTCCTCGGTGAAGTGGCCGCTGCCGCCGCCGATGTCGACGACGACCTTGCCGGCCAGCGGAACGTACCGCTCCACCTGGTCCGCCGCGTCTCGGGCCAGCAGCGCGTAGCACCGCTCGGGCTCGGTCTGCTCGCGCATGAACGCCCGGAAGAGGGTGACGGACCTGTGCAGGGAGGGGTCCTTCACTGAAATTCACCTCGTGAGGACGGTCCGGGTCGCCCGGCTCGGCTGTTTGTCCGGCCGGGGGTCCGGGGGTTGTCCCCCGGGAAATGCAGCACTGCGGTGTCACCCCCGCCGTGGCGCGGCCGCCTCGGCGGCCACCGCCCGGAACTGGCGCACCGTACTGCTCCAGCGGTAGCGCTCCGCACGCGCGGCCGCCGCCCCGCCCATCGCCTCGCGCCGCTCGGTGCTGAGGGCGAGCGTGCACCAGGCCGCGGCGAACGAGCTCTCGCCCCGCGCCAGTACGCCCGTCACGCCGTCCGCGATCGAGTCCCGCAGGCCCGGTACGTCGAAGCCGATCGCGGGGGTGCCACGGGTCGCGGCCTCGGTGACGACCAGGCCCCACCCCTCGACCGCCGAGGGATGCAGCAATAACCAGGCGGCGCAGAGGAGTTGATGCTTCTCGGCCTCCGACACCCGGCCCTTGAAAATCACGTCGGGGCCCGCGAGCGCTTCGAGACGCCGGCGCTCGGGGCCGTCACCGATGATCAGGAGTTTGCCGCCGGTGACCGGTCTGACCCGTTCCCACAGGCGCAGCAGGAGATCGATGCGCTTGTACTCGACCAGCCGGCCCATCGCCAGGAAGAGCGGCTCGCTGGAACGGGGCGTACGCGCGCCCGGCTGCTCGACTCCGTTGTGCACGACGCGGATCCGGCTGTGGTCGACGCCGAGCGCGCCCAGTGCGCCCGCCGTCGACGTGGAGACGGCGACCAGCAGGTTCTCGCGCTGCGCGACGGACAGCGCCCAGTGCTCCAGGCGGCGCCCGAGTCCGGCTGCGGGGCCGGGGAAGCGCATCCCCCACAGCTCGGTGTGGACATGGTTGACCAGGCACAGGGTGGGTCCGCGGTGCCAGAGCGGGGTGAGGTACGGCAGCCCGTTGCAGACCTCGACCAGCAGATCGCAGTCGCCGACCTGACGGGTGAAGGCGCGGCGGGCCTTGATGAAGTGGCCGAGGTCGCCGCCCGCGGAGACGACCCGGTAGTCGCGGTACGCCGCCGGGCCTCCGCACAGCAGTGTGACCTGGTGGCCGAGGGCGGTGAGGCCGTCCGCGAGGCGGTCGACGAGGAGTTCGGAGCCGCCGGCCGCCGGGTTGCCGAGGTCGCGGCGGGAGAGGAAGACGATGCGACGGGGATGGAGTGGTGCGGCGGAGTTTTCCTGAGACTTCTGGGTCGCGCGGTTCTTCTGGGGGTTCGCATCGTGCAGTGTGGGGGGCACGTGCTGGGGCATGCGAGCTCCAACTCGTTTCAGGGTGCGGAACCGGTGGGGCCGTTCTCGGGGTGGGGTGGACAGTTTTCGCCACGCTGTTCGATGCGGCTACTCACCGCGGTGACAATTTCGGGCCCACTGAGAGCTGATGTGTCATCACATTGTGATGATTTGCTGGGAAGTCGGTCGTTCCCGCCCTCGCACGACGAGTACCGCACCAGCCAGCGCCAGCAGCACTCCCGCCCCACCGCCCCCCATCGGCAGCGTCTCGCCCACCAGCTTCAGCCGGTCGCTGTCGGCCGAGGCCAGGTCCACCTGTGCGCGCTGCGTCGCCGCCGTGAACTCCAGCCGCTCGCTGTCCAGCAGCACCACCGCGTCCTTCTTCGCCCCCGGTGCGCGCAGCGTCTTCCGCGGACCGATCGCGGCATTGATGACGCGCCCCGTACGCCGGTCGACGACCAGCTCGATGCCATGGTTGGCGTACCACTCCTCGGCCAGTACCTGGCTGCGCTTCGGCAGTCCGACGAGCCGCCCCGGCACCAGCCGGGTGCCGGTCTTCGCCGGCTCCACGGAGGCGGTGAAGCGGTAGCCCTCGTACCCCTGGATCTTCTTCGTACCCGCGAAGCGGAGGCGGACGGTCGAGCCGAGCGTGTTGTCCCACCAGCGGTACGAGCGCTTCTGTACGTCGAAGGGGAACTTCAGGTACGCCTCCCCGTCGAAGGCGGGCTTCTCCTGGCAGCAGTGCACGGGCTCATTGGTTCTGCGGTCGGTGACCCAGCGCTCCAGCGTCCACTGGAGCGAGTCGTGGGTGTCGGCGGCCGGCAGCGTGGCGTCCGTGTCGACCGAGGTGGAGACGTCCCAGACGGCCCGGCCGCTCTCCTCGCTGTCGGCCACATCCCCCCGTACCTGCCGGGTGACGGTGATCTTCTTGCCGGACACGGTCTCGATCTTCCCGGTGTCGAAATAGCTGCCTGTGCCGGTGAACACGGTGGTCGCGTCGATGTCGATGGGCGTGCGCTTGGCGCGCGGCTCGACGTACCAGGCCAGCATCGGAGCGAGGACGAGGAGGAAAACACCGGCACCCAGCAGGGCCAGCGAGAGGGGCGAAGCGGTGCGACGCATACGGGCACTCCAAGTGGGGGCCAGTGGGGGCGGCTCGGCAGATACGTGCACATGCGTGTATGGGCCGGGAACCGTAGGCATCCTCTTGACGGACTGTCAATGCAGTGCCAAGACTGGGCCATTGCCGGACGGGGCCGGCGGGACCACCGGTGGGTCACAGCGTCAGAGAGGCTGACCCGACCATGTCCAGACTCCTTGCGGCAGCGCTGACCATCGCTGCCGCCGCCGCACTCGCCGTGGGCGCGGCCTTCGCCATCGTGGCCCTGCTGAACGCCACCCCGGACCAGCCCAATGTGCCGCTGATCAGTTACGAGTCGGCGACGCCACGGAAGTGACCGCAGTGGACGGGGGACGCAGCATGGCCGACGCCTCGGCGTGGGACGACGTACCCCGGCTCCAGTTACGCCGGTTCACCGACCGCGCCATGCGCGAGGTCCCCTCGCTCGCCCAGGAAATCCTCGACGCCATCCGCCGCGAATACCCACGGCTGCCTGTCGTCCACGACGAATCCGGCGAGCTCATGGCACTCGTGGGCATCCGCCGTGCCCTCGAAGACTTCGTGCAGCACCTCGTCCAGGGGGAAGGCCGTCCGCGCGTCCATCTCGAAGTCTTCCAGGAGTTCGGCCGCGGCGAAGGGCTGCACGGCCGCTCGCTCGACTCCCTCCAGGCCATCTACCGGCTCGGCGTCCGCCTCGCCTGGCGGCGCCTTGCCGAAATCGGCCAGCAGGTACGTATCCCGCCACCCGCGATGTACGAACTCGCCGAATCCGGATTCGCCTATCTGGACGGCCTGGTGGACCAGTCGGTACGCGGCTACGCCGAGGCCGCCGCCCGTGAGGCCGGTGAACGTCTGCGTCTGCAAAGAAAGTTGACGCAGGCGCTGATCGACGAGCACCGCCTGCCCAACGACCCCGCCCGCACCCGCTCCCTCGCCGAGCACGCCGCCCGCATCCGCTGGACGCTGCCCGAGCGCGTCGCCGTCGGCGTGCTCCTGCGCCCGGCCCGCGAGTCCGTCGCACCGGCCGTGGGGCAGGGCGTACTGCTCGACATGGAGAGCGAGCAGCCCCTCGTGATCGTCCCCGACCCGTCCCTCGCCGGGCGGCCCGAACTGCTGCGCCGGGCCATGAAGGGCTGGTCGGGGGCGATCGGGCCGACCGTACCGCTGACGGAGGCGGCGAAGTCGCTGCGCTGGGCGGCGGCCGCCGTACGCCTCATGGAGCGGGGGCTGCTGCCGTCGGGGCGGCTGCTGCACTGCACCGAGTACACGGAGGCGCTGGTCCTGCTGCCGCCCGAGGAGCTGATCGAGGACCTGACGCGCCGCTGCCTCGCACCCCTCGCCGACTGCGGGCCCACGCAGGGCCGCCGGCTCGCGGAGACACTGCTGGCCTGGCTGGAGACCAGGGGCGGAGCGCCGGAAGTGGCCGCCAGGCTCGGCGTACATCCGCAGACCGTGCGCTATCGGATGCGGCAGATACGTGAACTGTGGGGCGACGAGGTCGACGACCCCGACCGCCGCTTCGAGCTCGAACTGGTGCTGCGGGCCCAGCGGTTGCGCGGTGAGCTGTCGGAGCCGATCCGCTGAACCGGCTCCGAGAACACCTCCGCCCCCGGTTCTGTGCGGTACCGGGGGCGGAGCTGTGAGAGCGGGCCGGACTCAGCCGCGCAGCTGCTCGTACGCGGGCAGCGTGAGGAAGTCCGCGTAGTCCTCGTCGAGCGAGACCGTCAGCAGCAGGTCGTGCGCCTGCTGCCACTTGCCGGCCGCGAAGGCCTCCTCGCCGACCTCCGCGCGGATCGCTGCCAGCTCCTCGGCGGCGATCCTGCGGGCCAGCTCCGGCGTGGCCTCCTGGCCGTTCTCGAAGACGACACCCGCGTTGATCCACTGCCAGATCTGGGAGCGGGAGATCTCCGCGGTGGCCGCGTCCTCCATCAGGTTGAAGATCGCGACGGCGCCGAGACCGCGCAGCCACGCCTCGATGTAGCGGATGCCGACCTGGACCGCCGAGACCAGACCCTGGTACGTCGGCCTGGCGTCCAGCGAGTCGATGGCGATCAGGTCGCCGGGCGCCACCGACACGTCCTCGCGCAGCCGCTCCTTCTGGTTCGGCTTCTCGCCCAGCACCGCGTCGAACGAGGCCATCGCGATCGGCACCAGGTCCGGGTGGGCCACCCAGGAGCCGTCGAAGCCGTCGGCGGCCTCCCGGTCCTTGTCGGCCTTGACCTTCTCGAAGGCGACCTTGTTGACCTCGGCGTCGCGCCGGGACGGGATGAAGGCCGCCATGCCGCCGATGGCGTGCGCGCCGCGCTTGTGGCACGTACGCACCAGCAGCTCGGTGTACGCCCGCATGAAGGGGGCGGTCATCGTCACGGCGTTGCGGTCGGGAAGAACGAACTTCTCCCCGCCGTCACGGAAGTTCTTGACGATGGAGAAGAGGTAGTCCCAGCGCCCGGCGTTGAGCCCGGCCGCGTGGTCGCGCAGCTCGTAGAGGATCTCCTCCATCTCGTAGGCCGCCGTGATCGTCTCGATCAGGACGGTCGCGCGGACGGTGCCCTGCGGGATCCCGACATAGTCCTGCGCGAAGACGAAGATCTCGTTCCACAGGCGGGCTTCGAGGTGCGACTCGGTCTTCGGAAGGTAGAAGTACGGGCCCTTGCCGAGCTCGATGAGGCGCTTGGCGTTGTGGAAGAAGTACAGCCCGAAGTCGACGAGGGCGCCCGGAACCGGGCGGTCGCCGAACCTGAGGTGACGCTCGTCGAGATGCCAGCCGCGCGGCCGCATCACGACGGTCGCAAGCTCCTCGGCCGGCTTCAGGGCGTACGTCTTGCCGGACGCGGGGTCGGTGAAGTCGATCCGGCGCGTGTACGCGTCGATCAGATTGCGCTGGCCGAGGACGACGTTCTCCCAGGTGGGAGCCGATGCGTCCTCGAAGTCGGCGAGCCAGACCTTCGCGCCCGAGTTGAGCGCGTTGATGGTCATCTTGCGGTCGGTCGGACCGGTGATCTCCACGCGGCGGTCGTTGAGCGCGGCCGGGGCCGGCGCGACCTTCCAGTCGCCCTCACGGATCTGTGCGGTATCCGGGAGGAAATCGAGCGTGGATGTGCGGGCGATCTCGGCGCGGCGCTCGGCGCGGCGGGCGAGTAGCTCGTCGCGGCGGGGCGTAAACCGCCGGTGCAGCTCGGCCACGAAGGCCAGGGCCGCATCGGTCAGGACCTCGTCCTGCCTCGGCAGGGGCTCGGCATCGACGATGGCCAGCGGGGACGGCGCTGGTGCGGACATGAGCTGTCACTCCTTCGCAGGCGACGCCTTACGGCCGCCGGGTCGCCTGCGAACGGCACAGAGTGCCATGGCTCCGAGGTACGGTCGCGGGCGCCGCTGGTGGTACAGGGCGCTTCTGACGTGTGGATACTAGTTTCCTCATGGTGGAAGTTCAACGGTCTGTTGATATCGAGATTCTCCGGATCGACAGAAGTCGTCTCTGAGTGCCAGGTCGGTCACTCCAAGTGGAACAGGTCCTCGGCGGTGTCGATGTCGTACGCCTCGGCCACGTCGCCGCACTCGACCGGCGTGATCGAAGCCTCGTGCTCCTTCAGATAAGCGCGTGCCCCGCGGTCGCCCGTCGCAGTCGCCGCGACCGCCGCCCACCGCTGGGCGCCGAAGAGCACCGGATGCCCGCGCTTCCCGTCGTACGTCGCCGCCACGAGGCTCGCGGGTGAGCGGTACGCCGCCACCACCCGGCCCACCGCCGCCGCGCCGATCCCCGGCTGGTCGACCAGCGAGACGAGCGCCGCAGGCGCCCCCGTACCGGCCAGGGACGCGAGACCCGCGCGCAGCGACGACCCCATCCCCTCCTCCCAATCCGGGTTGTCGACCAGTACGCACCCGGTCAGGTCGGCCCGTTCCCGTACGTCCGCTGCCGCCGCCCCCAGCACCACATGGACAGGGCCGCAGCCGCCCTCGCGCAGTACCCGTACCGCGTGCTCGACCAGCGGCCGGCCCCGGTGTTCGAGCAGCGCTTTCGGCCGCCCGCCGAGCCGCCGTCCACCGCCCGCGGCGAGCAGCAGCCCCGCGACAGCCGGAACTTCATAATCCGTCATATGCGCCATGGGTCTTGGATACCTCAAGTTGGATAGGGTGCCGTTCGATATCGGCGTTCAGTGTGGGAGACATGAGTTTGATGAGTGGTCAGCAGTCGGACCGGGGCAGTGCCTCTCAGGTATTCCAACCGCTGGAAGGGGACGACCCGACCACCATCGCCGGATACCGGCTGGCGGCCAAGCTCGGCGCGGGCGGTATGGGCAAGGTCTACCTCTCGTACACGCCCGGCGGCCGCCCTGTCGCCATCAAGGTGATCCGTCCCGAATTCGGTGAAGATGCCGAGTTCCGGCGCCGGTTCGCCCAGGAAGTGCAGTCCGCGCAGCGGGTTCAGGGCCTGTACACCGCACCCGTCATCGACGCCGACACCGACGGCGCGCAGCCCTGGCTGGCCACCGCGTACGTGCCCGGGCCCTCCCTCGCCGACGCCGTTGTCGCCCACGGGGCACTGCCCGTCGAGGCCGTGCTGCTGCTGATCGCGGGCATGGCCGAGGCGCTGCACGTCATCCACGGTGCGGGCATCGTGCACCGCGACCTCAAGCCGTCCAACGTGCTGCTCGCCGCCGACGGCCCCCGCGTCATCGACTTCGGCATCGCCTACGCCGCCGACGCGACCTCGCTCACCGGCAGCGGCGTCACCATCGGCACCCCCTCGTTCATGGCGCCGGAACAGGCGGCGGGGCGGAAGGTGACCCCGGCCACCGACATCTTCGCGCTGGGCCAGGTCGCGGCGTACGCGGCGACCGGCAGCCCCGCCTTCGGCGAGGGCACCTCGCACGGGGTGCTCTACCGCATCGTCCACGAGGAGCCCGACCTCACCGGGGTCCCGGAGCGGCTGATGGAGCTGGTCACCCGCTGCCTCGACAAGGACCCGGCGGCCAGGCCCTCGGTCGCCGAGGTCATCGGGCTGTGCCAGTCCGCCAACGCCGAGACGGTGCTGCGCCGCCCCGAGGACTGGCTGCCGGGCGCGGTCGCCGCCGACATCACGGTACGGGCGGCCGCCCCCGCACCGGCCCAGACCCCGCCGCCCCCGGCGGCGGCCCCCGCCACCGCCCCGCCCGCGGCCTACTCGCCCACTGCGGCCGCGGCGCCGGCCACCCCGCCCCCCGGTTTCGGCCCGGCGGCGGCCCCTCAGCAGCCGCACCAGCCCCAGCCCCAGCCCCAGCAGCACCAGCCCCAGCATCACCAGCGGCCGTACCAGCCCCAGCCGCAGATGCATGCGCAGGCCCCCACTCAGGTGCCGACGCAGGTGCCGATGTACAACCAGGGGCACCCCATGCACCACACGCCCCCGGCCGCCCCCAAGCGTTCGGGCAAGCGGGGAGTCGTCATCGCACTGGTGGCCGCACTTGCCTTCGGCGTCGCGGGCGGCGGCACGGCGTACGTCCTGCTGAAGGACGACGGCAAGGAGACCCAGGCCCAGCAGGACGATCGGCCCAAGGGTGGCGACAAGGCGGGCGGCACCGGCGGCACCGCCGCCGACCCCACCGACACCCCCAAGCCCGACGCCGACCCGTCGAAGAACGAGGCTCTGCCCGACCCGGAGCCCGTCGACTTCAAGGACATCGACCTGACCGCCGGGTACCACCTGACGCTCGCGGACGAAGACGTACGGCCGCAGAAGGGCGAGGACGGGGCGTACGAAATCTCCTACGACACAGGGGGGTACCTCGACGCGGAGAGCGACGGCGGGACCCTGGTGCTGCTCGACCCCGGGCAGCAGGGATCGCTGGAGGCCTGCCGTGCGGAGACCCGGTTCACCGAGACGATCTATGTGGACAAGCTGTCGAAGGGGCGCCAGGTCTGTGTCACCACGGGGACGGGACACATGGGCCTCGTGACCATCCAGGGGTTCTCGCCCGAGGAGTCGCCGAGCGACTACATGTCCCTGGACCTGACGGTCTGGCGCCACGCGGTCACCACCTCGCCGACGGACTGAGACGGACTCAGACGGGCTGATTCGGCTGACGTCAACCGCCAAGTGGCGCACAGCGCCTCGATTGGCGTTAACTGACCCCGGCCCTGTTCTGCGACGTCCGACCAACGTCGCCGAGGGCGAAAAGAGGGGGAAGAAGCATTGTTGAGAAGTGCGGAGCAGAGGTGCGTGACCGGCGACGGTGAGGACCCGCGAGTGACGGAGCTGCGTGCTGCCGTCTCGCGACTTCGCCGGGAACTCGCCGGTCACCCCGCCGAGTTGCCCGACCGCGGCGTGGCGGAGGACGAACTGGCGTCGCTGCACGCCATGGCGCGCAGCGGCGTACCCGAGATCATGCGGTTGCGCCGGTCCTTGCTGCTGGTCGTGGGTTCGGTCGGCTCGGTGAGCGCGCTCGCGGAAGCAATGACGCAGGTGCGCAACGCCGTTGAGCTCTTCGGGCGGCGCGACTGACGCGTCACATCGCCGCACGTCGTCGGCGGCGTCGGCGGGCCAGCAGGGCCAGCGCCGTCAGGGCGACAATCCCGGCCGATTCGACCGCGATGGTGGGCTTCACCAGTTCCGCGTCGAGGGTCTCCTCGAAGCCGAAGAGGCCGGTGGTGAGGCTGACCACCAGAGCGGCCAGGGTGCCGGCCGTGAAGAGCGCTCCGAGTACGGCCACAACGCCGATGTAACGGGTGGGGGCGGCCAGCAGCGCAAGCGCCAGCAGGCCGCCGCCGATGCCGTTGAGCAGGAAAAGCACGCCGATGGTTTCGAGGTCCCGGTACCCGTCGTCCCACAGGTAGAGGTGGATCGCGGCCATCGCCACGGTCAGCGCGGCACTTACCAGTCTCAGAGCGATCATGATGCCTCACGCTCAGTAGCCATTGGTCTTCGGCGGGGTCTCGTTCACTGGCGAGTCGCCGCCACCCACGGTGATCTCCGTCTTCATGCCCAGGTCCTTGTGGCCGCCGACGGGGCAGTAGACCTCGTGCGTGCCGGACTTCAGGGTCACCTTGAGCGTCTCGGAGGCTCCGGGTTCGAGAACCTTGGTGCTGTGCTCTCCGCTGGGGCCTTCGATCTCCAGGGCGTGGTCGTGCTTGCCGTTGTTCTTGGCGACGAAGCTGTAGTCACCCGCCTTGAACGTCTTCTCCGACAGTGCGATGCGGAAGTCGGTCATGTCCGCGTTCACCCTCGTCACTCCCGGTTCGGTGTTCTGCTCCGGGGGTGGTGTGGGTGTCGACGTATCGTCGCCGTTTCCACCCCCACAGCCGGCGAGCACGCCCGCCAGCGCTCCGGCCGCCAGCCCCAGCCCCACGCGGCTCCTGGTGAGTGTCTTTGCCATGGCTCAGCCCTCCGCAGAGATTCCGCCGTGCAATGGATACGGATGAACCGCGCCAAGGGATTGGCAGGTCGGAGAATAGGAGCGTGACTTCCCGTGGAACCGGGGCAATCCCTCCGGGGAGGGCGAACGTATCCACTGGTATGCAGAGGATGGGCCTCCCCCTCGGGCGCGCAACGGACGAGGCGCTGCTGTCCGGCCTGACGACGGGCGATCCCGAGATCGCCGTGGCTTTCGTGCGCCGCTTCCAGCGCACGGTCTTCGGCGTCGCCATCGCCGTCGTCGGCGACCCCCAGCTGGCCGAGGACATCGCGCAGCAGACGTTCGAGCGGGCGTGGCGGCACGCTCAGATCTACGACTCCCGCCGCGGGTCGGTGAAGACCTGGCTGACGACCATCGCGCACAACCTGGCCATCGACGCGGTCCGCGCGCGCAGAGCCAGCCCCGTCGCACCGGAGGACCTGGAGGCCCTCCTCGACATCGTGACCGACACCCCCGAACAGCAGGCGCTCGCCGACGAGACGTCCGCCCGGGTACGTTCCGCGGTCGCGGCCCTGCCGAGGGAACAGGCCCGCGCCCTCGTGATGGCGGGGATCTACGGGATGACCGCCCAGCAGATCGCCGAGTTCGAGCGGATTCCCCTGGGCACCGCCAAGACACGGATCAGGACGGCGATGCGGAAGCTGCGTACGACCCTCGGGACCGAGGCGAGCCGACGATGAGCGACATGACCTGCGACCGGCTGAAGGAGCTGGCCCCGGAGCTGGCGCTGGGGGTTCTCCCCGCCCAGGAGCGGGCCCGGGCGGTCGCACACCTGGACCGCTGTCCCGGCTGCCGGGAGTACGTCGAACAGCTGACCCTCGTCGGAGACGGCCTGCTCGGTCTGCTTCCGGGCACCGAGCCGCCGGTCGGCTTCGAGACCCGCGTCGTTAACCGGCTGTCCCCGTCCCGGCTGCCCCCGTCCCGCCCGGCGCCGCCCCGGCGCCTGCGACTGCGTCTGCGGGTCGCGGCCGCCGCGGCTGCCCTGGCGTGCGCGTTCGGCTTCGGCGGCTGGGCCGTCGGCACGGCCCTCGACGACGACCCGGCGCCCTCGACGGCGCAGGACCAGCGGCACCCGGCTCTCCTGCAGGCGGCCCTCGTCGCGGACGGCCGCGAGGTGGGCCGGATATTCGCATACCCCGGTTCGCCGGGCTGGGTGTACATGTCCGTCGACCTGGTCGGCCTGGAGGAGGGCGCCGACGGAAAGGTCCACTGCCGGCTGGAACGCTCCGACGGCACCACCGTTCCCGTCGGCTCGTTCACCCTCAAGGGCGGCTACGGCTACTGGGGCGCCCCGGCCCCCGTGGACGCCGCGACGGTCTCCGGCGCGCAGCTGCTGGCCGCCGACGGATCGGTCCTCGCCACTGCGCACTTCCCGCCGCGCAATGCCCCGTCCTGATGCCGGCGACGGGTCGGCCGAGTCCTATTGCTTCAGTCCGATGGCTTCGGCGGCGTTGATCTCGAAGTATTCGTTGACGGAGATGCCGACCGTCGGAGGATCGACGAAATTGCGCACGTCGTCGATCGACGCTGCCTCCCACAGGCAGTGACAGCGTGTCCCGTCCACCGACGGGAGTACGTGATGGCTGGTGAGGCCCGCCGGGATCTTCCCCGACGATTCCCTGACACCGGCGAAGAACTTCTCCGGATCCGAAATGGTGTGAGTCACTCCGATCAGCATGGCTCCTCATTTCTGCGGCTTTCCGCGGCCGGACTGCGTTCACACGGTCTGAATTCAGTTTCGGCCACACCGAGCCGGGCCGCTCGTCATGCCGTCCGGGCACCCTCGTCCCGTCAGCGGCGGATCAGCCTGCGCGCCGTCGCCGCGGCCACCGCGGACGTACGCGAGTCGACGCCCAACTTGGCGTAGATATGCACCAGATGGGACTTGACGGTCGCCTGGCTGAGGAAGAGCGCCTTGCTGATCTGCAGGTTCGACAGGCCGTCCCCGACCAGCTGAAGCACCTCCAGCTCCCGTCGCGTCAGCGCCTCCGCAGGCGTCCGCATCCGGTCCATCAGCCGGTGCGCCACGGCCGGAGCGAGCGCCGACTGCCCGGCCGCCGCCGTACGCACCGCGCTCGCCAGCTCCTCCGGCGGCGCGTCCTTCAGCAGGTAGCCGCTCGCGCCCGCCTCCACCGCCGCCAGAATGTCGGCGTCCGTGTCGTACGTCGTGAGGACGAGCACCCGGGGCGAGCCCGGCCGCGCGGTGATCGCGGCGGTGGCCTCCGAACCGTGCATCCTGCCCGGCCCGAACTGGAGGTCCATCAGTACGACGTCGAAGTCGTCCAGCGCCGCAAGCTCCACCGCCCGCTCCGCCGTCGCAGCCTCCGCCACGACGAGGAAGTCCCGCTCGGTGTCGAGCACGGCGCGCAGGCCCGCCCGTACGACGGGATGGTCGTCGGCGAGCAGCAGACGTACGGGCGATCCCGGGGCACTCATACGGCGTCTCCGGCCGGAAGGGGCAGCGTGATCGCGACGGCCGTGCCCTGGCCCGGCGCCGACTCGACGCTCAGCGTGCCGCCGAGCGAGCGCGCCCGCGAGCGCATCGCGGGCAGCCCGAAACCGCCGCCCGCCCCGGGGCTCGGCGCCACCGGGTCGAAGCCCGAACCGTCGTCGACGACGTCCAGCGCCACCGAGGTGTCCATGAAACTGAGGGTGATCTCGGCCCGGCCGGCGTCCGCGTGCCGCACCGTGTTGGCGAGCGCGGACTGGGCGATGCGCAGCAGCGCCACCTCGTACGGAGTGGGCAGCTCCACCGGCGTACCGCTCACCCCGAACTGCACGTCGGGCCCCGGCGCCGCCGCGCACAGCCGCTCCAAAGCCGCCGCCAGCGAGCCGTGCTCCAGATCGGGCGGGGTCAGCGCACGTACGAAACGCCGCGCCTCGGCGAGATTGTCCTGCGCCGCCTCCCGCGCCCGGCGCACATGGACCGCGGCCGGATCGCCGTCGGGCAGCGTCCGCTCGGCTGCGCGCAGCAGCAGTTGAATGCTGGACAGGCCCTGGGCCAGCGTGTCGTGGATCTCGCGGGCCAGGCGCTCACGCTCGGCCAGCGTCCCCGCCGTCCGCTCGGCGTCGGCGAGCTCCGCACGCGTCGCGATCAGCTCGTCGATGAGCTCGCGGCGCCGCTCGCTCTCGCGGTACAGCGCCTGATAGCCGAGGACCGTGGCGACGGCGACGGCCGCGCCGAGGAGCGGCCCGATGAAGCCGCCGGGTGTGACGGCCTGCCCGTGCAGGACGAAGCCGGTGATCGCCGCGGCCGCCGTCGCGGCGACCGCGGGCAGGCCCCAGCGCATCGGCAGCAGATGCAGCTGGAGGAAGTACAGGGGGAACGCCGCCCACAGGCCGTCGGGGGAGAGGGCGAGCAGCACCAGCCAGGCGATGCCGAGCGCGCCGAGCCACAGGGCGGCCACCCGTGGAGACCGGCGCACGGCGGGGCTCAGCGCCCCCGCGCTGTAGACGGCGGCCATCGCGAGCGCTGCCGTGACCACGGCGTACGGGTGCGGGGAGCCGCCGCCCGCCACGGCCTTGACGGCGGCGAGTGCGAGCAGACCGGCGAGCAGCGCGTGCAGGCACAGGCGCAGGGCGCGCAGCACGGGAGTGAGGGCGCGGGGAGGGCGGGAGGGGCGGGGGTCCATGGCCCGTCCAGCGTAAGTGGCGGGCGCTGCCGCCTCGTCAATCGAAAGTTTGATGTCCGGGCGATCCGTGGCGCGATGTTTTCGCGGGCGAGCGCGACCAGGCTTGGGGCCATGTTCGTCGCATGGAGAGATCTCCGGTTCGCCAGGGGCCGGTTCGCGCTCATGGGCACGGTCGTGGTGCTGATCACGCTGCTCGTCGGGTTGCTGTCGGGACTCACGGCCGGGCTGGCCAGGGACAACACCTCGGCCATCACCTCGCTGCCCGTCGACCGGCTGGCCTTCGCCGCGCCGCCCGAGGGCCAGAAGGTGTCGTTCACCAATTCCTCGGTGACGGAGAGCGTCTGGCAGAAGTGGGCGCGGCAGCCCGGCATCACCGGCGCCCGGCCGCTCGGCATCCGGATGGCCAACGCCGGCGCCGGGGACCGGACGGCGGCGGTCGCGGCGTTCGGTGTCGAGCCCGCCTCGGGTCTCGCGCCGACCAGGGACTTCGGCTCAGGAAGCGTCGTCGTGTCCGCGCAGGCGGCGGAGGATCTGGGCGTCCGGGCCGGTGACAAGGTGCGGATCGGCAGCGTGGAGGAGACCGTCGCAGCCGTCGCGGGGGAGGACTCGTACAGCCACGCGCCGGTGGTGTGGACGTCGCTCGACGACTGGCAGCGGCTCGGCCACAGCGGCACCACCATGGAGGAGCAGGCCACTGTCGTCGCCCTGACGACGGGCGCAGGCGCGGATCTCGCGGCGGGCGACAAGGCGGCGGGCACCGAGACCCGCACCCTCGACGGCTCGCTGACCGCTCTCGCCTCCTACCAGGCGGAGAACGGTTCGCTCCAGCTGATGCGCGGTTTCCTCTTCGTCATCTCGGCGCTCGTCGTCGGCGCGTTCTTCACGGTCTGGACGATCCAGCGCAGCGGCGACATCGCCGTACTGAAGGCGCTCGGCGCCTCCACCCCCTACCTGCTGCGCGACGCGCTCGGCCAGGCGGTCCTGATGCTCTGCGCGGGTACGGTCCTCGGCACGGCGCTCGCGACCCTGATCGGCGGCCTGGTCGACGGCGCGGTCCCCTTCGTACTCGAACCGGCGACGCTGCTCGTCCCCGCCGCCGTCATAGTCGCCCTCGGCGTCGTCGGCGCGGCCCTGTCCGTCCGGCGCATCACCGCCGTCGACCCCCTCATCGCACTCGGGAGCGCCCGATGACCCTGTCCCTCGCGGATGTGACCCTCACCTACCCCGACGGTGACGCCCGCCTGACCGCCCTCGACGGCGTCTGTCTCGATGTCCCCGCGGGCTCGCTCACAGCGGTGGTCGGCCCGTCGGGCTCCGGCAAGTCCAGCCTGCTCGCGGTCGCTGCGACTCTCGTCTCCCCAGACCGCGGACGGGTCGTCGTCGACGGTACGGACACGGGCGCCCTGAGCCGGGCCGAGAAGGCGGAGCTCCGGCGCGAGCGCATCGGCATCGTCTTCCAGCAGCCGAACCTGCTGCCGTCGCTCACCTCGGCCGAGCAGCTCCAGGTGATGGCCCACCTGTCCGGCCGGCCGCCCCGTCAAGTGCTGGACAGGGCACGGCAGTTGCTCGATGCGGTGGGTCTGGCCGACAAGGCGGACCGCCGCCCGCACGAGCTGTCGGGCGGTCAGCGTCAGCGCGTGAACATCGCCCGCGCGCTGATGAACGAGCCCGCCGTGCTCCTGGTCGACGAGCCGACCAGCGCCCTCGACCACGAACGCGGCGCCGCGATACTCGACCTGCTGGTCGGGCTGACGCGCGAGCGCGGAACGGCGACGGTACTGGTCACCCACGACCGTGCGCACCTGGAGCGGATGGATGCCACGGTGACGATGGCGGACGGCCGGCTGCCGGCCGCCCACGACGCGGCCGCCTGATCAGGCCCGGCCGTTGCTTCAGCCCTGGCCGTTGTTGCCGTTGCCGGCGTTGGTGAGCACCACCGAGAGGTCCTTGGCGACCTCCTGGAGTATCGGGACGATCCGGTCCGTCGCCGTCTCCGTCACCCGGCCCGCCGGGCCCGAGATCGAAATGGCGGCGGCCGTGGGGGAGTCGGGGACCGAGACCGCCAGGCAGCGGACGCCGACCTCCTGCTCGCTGTCGTCCACCGCGTAACCGACGCGGCGGACGTGCTCCAGGGCCTCCAGGAAGCCCTCCGGCGTGGTGATCGTCTTCTCGGTGGCGGCAGGCATGCCCGTACGGGCGAGCAGGGCGCGCACCTCGTCCGGCTCGGTGTGCGCGAGGAGTGCCTTGCCGACGCCCGTCGAGTGCGGGAGGACGCGGCGCCCGACCTCGGTGAACATCCGCATCGAGTGCTTCGAGGGCACCTGCGCGACGTACACGATCTCGTCGCCGTCGAGCAGCGCCATGTTCGCCGTCTCCCCGGTCTCCTCGACCAGGCGCGCGAGATACGGGCGGGCCCAGGTGCCGAGCAGCCGGGACGCGCTCTCGCCCAGGCGGATCAGGCGCGGGCCCAGCGAGTAGCGGCGGTTCGTCTGCTGGCGTACGTAGCCGCAGGCGACCAGGGTGCGCATCAGGCGGTGGATCGTGGGCAGCGGCAGCCCGCTGCTGGCGGAGAGCTCGCTGAGGCCTACCTCGCCGCCCGCGTCGGCCATCCGCTCCAGCAGGTCGAAGGCGCGCTCCAGGGACTGGACACCACCGGCGGCGGCAGCGGGCTTGGAAGCGTCGGTGGTGGCGTTGGACGACGGCACGTCAACGGTCCTTTCGCGGCGGGAGGGCAAGGCAGCAGCCTACCCGGCGGCTGCGCCGGGTACAGGGTTCTCGTCAAGCCGTCCTCCCCGGTCAGAGGGCGTTTGTCCCTGTGTCGCCCGTCACTTCCGACGATCTACGGGTGCGGCCTTTGTGCATAGCTACCTTCTGCTTGTCGAAATTCTACTTCCACTTCATGGAAACCTCTAAGTGATCCCCGTGCAGGTCAGAGGCGTACGTGGTGGTCTTGACGGAGTGGACCCCGGAGTGAAGACTCCTTCAACAGTTCGTTGAATTTCTTCGTACGTCATGCGTAACGCCATAACGGAAGTAACGCCATAACGGAAGTGAGGGACAGGGTGCCCGACGTGGACCTCGTACTGCGCTCGACGCGCGTCATCACCCCCGAGGGGGCGCGCGCCGCATCGGTGACCGTCGCCGCCGGGAAGATCACGGCCGTGCTGCCGTACGACGCCGAGGTGCCGGCCGGAGCCCTGCTGGAGGACTTCGGGGACGACGCCCTGCTCCCCGGCCTCGTCGACACCCACGTTCACGTGAACGACCCCGGCCGCACCGAGTGGGAGGGTTTCTGGACTGCCACCCGCGCGGCCGCGGCCGGCGGCATCACCACGCTGCTCGACATGCCGCTGAACTCCCTGCCGCCGACCACCACCGTCGACCACCTGCGCACCAAGCAGGACGTGGCGCGCAGCAAGGCGCACATCGACGTCGGCTTCTGGGGCGGCGCGATCCCGTCCAACGTCAAGGACCTGCGGCCGCTGTACGACGCCGGGGTCTTCGGCTTCAAGTGCTTCCTCTCGCCCTCCGGCGTGGAGGAATTCCCGGAGCTCGACCAGGAGCAGCTGGCCCGCTCCATGGCCGAGATCGTCGGCTTCGGCGGGCAGCTGATCGTGCACGCCGAGGACCCGCACCACCTGGAGGCGGCCCCGCAGAAGAGCGGTCCCGCGTACGCCGACTTCCTCGCCTCCCGGCCCCGCGACGCCGAGAACACCGCGATCGAGGGCCTCATCGCGCACGCCAAGCGCCTCGGCGCCCGCGTCCACGTGCTGCACCTGTCGTCCTCGGACGCGCTGCCGCTCATCGCCGCCGCCAAGCGCGACGGTGTACGCATCACGGTCGAGTCCTGCCCCCACTTCCTCACCCTCACGGCCGAGGAAGTCCCGGACGGGGCAACCGAGTTCAAGTGCTGCCCGCCGATCCGCGAGGCCGAGAACCAGGACGCGCTGTGGGAGGGCCTGGCCGACGGCACGATCGACTGCATCGTCTCCGACCACTCGCCCTGCACCACCGACCTCAAGACCCCCGACTTCGCCTCCGCCTGGGGCGGCATCTCCTCGCTCCAGCTGGGCCTCCCGGCGATCTGGACCGAGGCGAGGCGCCGCGGACGCTCCCTGGAGGACGTCGTCCGCTGGATGGCCGCCGCACCCGCCGAACTCGCGGGCCTCACCCAGAAGGGCGCCATCGAGGCCGGCCGTGACGCCGACTTCGCGGTGCTCGCCCCCGACGAGACCTTCACGGTCGACCCCGCGGAGCTGCACCACCGGAATCAGGTGACGGCGTACGCGGGCAAGACCCTGCACGGCGTCGTCAGGTCGACGTGGCTGCGCGGCGTACGCATCGCCGACAACGGCACCCTCGCCGAGCCGACAGGCCGGCTGCTCGAAAGGAACAACTGACCGTGGCGACCCCGTCTTTCACCGGTGACGCGAACCCCTACGGCGGCGGCGACCCGTACGCCGACTACCGCACCGCCGACTTCGACTTCACGCACTTCGCCGACCTCGCCGACCGGCGGCTCGGCGCGGGTGTGATCGCCGCCAACGACGAGTTCTTCGCCGAGCGCGAGAACATGCTGCGGCCCGAGCCGGCGGAGTTCGACCCCGAGCACTTCGGGCACAAGGGCAAGATCATGGACGGCTGGGAGACGCGCCGCCGCCGCGGCGTCGGCGCCGAGCAGCCGCACCCGACGGCCGAGGACCACGACTGGGCGCTCGTACGCCTCGGCGCCCCCGGTGTCGTACGCGGAATCGTCATCGACACCGCCCACTTCCGCGGCAACTACCCGCAGGCCGTCTCCGTCGAGGCCACCTCGGTACCGGGCTCGCCCTCGCCCGAGGACCTCCTCTCCGGCGATGTGAAGTGGACAACGCTCGTACCCCGTACGGCAGTCGGCGGCCACGCGGCCAACGGCTTCGCCGTCGACGTCGAGCAGCGCTTCACGCACCTGCGCGTCAACCAGCACCCGGACGGCGGCATCGCCCGCCTGCGCGTGTACGGCGAAGTCGTGCCCGACCCGGCGTGGCTGGCCACCCTCGGTACGTTCGACCTCGTCGCCCTGGAGAACGGCGGCCAGGTCGAGGACGCCTCCGACCGCTTCTACTCCCCGGCCACGAACACCATTCAGCCGGGCCGCTCCCGCAAGATGGACGACGGCTGGGAGACCCGCCGTCGCCGGGACAAGGGCAACGACTGGATCCGCTACCAGCTGGTCGAGCAGTCCGAGATACGCGCGGTCGAGATCGACACGGCGTACCTCAAGGGCAACTCGGCGGGCTGGGCGGCCCTTTCCGTCAAGGACGGCGAAGAGGGCGAGTGGGTACAGATCCTGCCGCGCACCCGGCTCCAGCCCGACACGAACCACCGCTTCGTGCTCGCCTCGGCCCCGGCCGCGACCCACGTCCGTATCGACATCTTCCCGGACGGCGGCATATCGCGCCTGCGCCTCTTCGGCTCGCTGACGGAGGCGGGCGCGTCCCGTCTGGCGGCACGCCACCAGGAGCTCGGCGGCTGACGCGGATCGTTTGAGCCGGTTGACGGGTGGTGCCCACAGGTGGGCACCACCCGTCGCCGTTATGCGGCGTGGCCGCCGTCGACGAGGACCTCGGACCCCGTCATGTACGACGCCTCCTCGCTCGCCAAGTAGGCGACCAGCGAGGCGACTTCGTCCGCGCTGCCGAACCGGCCCAGGGCCGTCATGGCGCTCTGCGGCTCGGCGTACGGGCCGTCGGCCGGGTTCATGTCCGTGTCGATCGGGCCCGGGTGGACAAGGTTCGCGGTGATGCCACGACCGCCCAGCTCCCTCGCCAGCGCCTTCGTCAGGCCCGACAGTGCGGCCTTGCTCGTCGCGTAGAGCGTCCCGCCGGGGCCCGGCACGCGCGCGGCCATGCAGCTGCCGATCGTGACGATCCGGCCGCCGCGCTCCATCTTCGCGGCCGCCGCCTGCGAGGCCAGGAAGGCCGCCCGTACATTCACCTGCAGGACCTGGTCGATGTCCGCGAGCGTGAGGCTCTCGATCGGGCCGAGAACGCCGACACCCGCATTGTTGACCAGGATGTCGAGCCGCCCGAGCTCGGCGGCGGCCCGGTCCACGGCGGCGGTGACCGCCGCGGCGTCCGCCGCGTCGGCGCGCAGCGCGATGCCGCGCCGCCCGGCCGCCTCGATCTTCTGTACGACGTCGTGGGCGGCCTCCTCGCCCCGTACGTACGTGATCGCCACATCCGCACCGTCCTGCGCGAGCCGCAGCGCGATCGCCGCGCCCATGCCGCGGCTGCCGCCGGTCACCAGGGCGGCCGTCCTGCCGGTCATTGAAGACATCGGGGTTCCTCACATCCGTAGTGGTTACGGATTCAAGGAAACCGGTGCGAGGGGCCCGCCGCTGGCGGCAAACGGACGCGGCGATGAGTTCCGTGGGAGCGTGGAGTCAGAGCTGGTGACATTCATTGAGTCCATACCGACATACGGACATACGGACCGGAGAAGGGCGCAGGACATGAAGATCACGCTCACCACGTTTCTCACACTCGACGGCGTCATGCAGGCCCCGGGCGGTCCCACCGAGGACACCAGCGGCGGCTTCGAGCAGGGCGGCTGGCTGGTCCCCTATGCCGACGAAGGCATGGGCCGTTTCATGGAGAAGGTCTTCGACCGCGTAGACGCCTTCCTCCTCGGCCGTCGTACGTACGACATCTTCGCGGCCTTCTGGCCGCAGGTCACCGACGAGAACGACCCGATCGCGAGCCGCCTCAACAACCTCCCGAAATACGTCGTGTCCACGACCCTGGACAAGGCCGAATGGAACAACTCCACGGTCATCGGGAGCGACGTGGCGGGCGAGATCGCACGGCTCAAGCAGCAGCCCGGCCGCGAGCTCCAGATCCACGGCAGTGGCACGCTCGCCAGGTCCCTCATGACGGAGGACCTCATCGACGAGTACAACCTTCTGGTCTACCCGGTCGTACTGGGCGCCGGACAGCGGCTGTTCGAGCAGGGCTCCCGGCCGACCTCTTTCGCACTCACCGACTCCAGCACCACGGAATCCGGCGTGACGATCCAGACCTACCGGCCCACCGGGAGGCCGGAGTACGGCAGTTTCCTGCTCGACCAGTGAGGCACGCGCGGGTACGGTGATCGCTCCGCGTGCGAGCCGCCGACGTCTCCACACCACCCGTCCCGGGGGAGACCGCGCCAGTGGCCGCCGCAGCACCGACCGCCGTACCCGTCACCGTCACGCCGCCGTCGCCGAGCCGCGCGGCCTGGCTCACCGACCTGCCCGTGCTGCTGGTGGCGGTCGTCTGGGGCGCCAGCTATCTGGCAGCCAAGGGCATCACGACCACGCAGACCGTCGTAGCCGTCCTGGTGCTGCGCTTCGGCATCGTGCTGCCCGTGCTGGCGGCCGCCGGATGGCGCAAGCTGCGCGCGCTGAACGCCGCGCAGTGGCGGGGCGCGGGGGTGCTCGGGCTCGTACTCAGCGGGATCTTCCTGCTGGAGACGTACGGCGTCGTGCACACGTCGGCGACGAACGCGGGCCTCATCATCAGCCTCACCATGATCTTCACCCCGCTGGCCGAGGCGGCGGTGACCAGGGTCAGGCCGCCCCGCGCCTTCATGGGCGCGGCGGCTCTCTCGGTCGCCGGTGTGGTGCTGCTGACCCAGGGCGGCGGCTTCACGACCCCGTCGCTCGGCGATCTGCTGATGCTCCTGGCGGCGCTGGCCCGTACGGTGCATGTGCTCGCGATGGCGAGGATCAAGGCCGTACAGAACGCGGACGCGCTCTCCCTCACCACCGTCCAACTGGCCGGCGCAGTCGCGGTGTTCGCGCTCCTGGCGGCGACCCCCGGGACGGGCCCGGCCCCTTGGACGGTCGCGGCCGGCTTCGGACCGCGCGAGTGGGCGGGCCTGGTCTTCCTCTCCGTCTTCTGCACACTGTTCGCCTTCTTCGTGCAGATGTGGGCGGTACGCCGCACGTCCCCGTCCCGAGTCAGCCTGCTGCTGGGCACGGAACCGCTGTGGGCGGCGGCGGCAGGCATCGCGATCGGCGGCGAACGGCTGGGGCTGGTGGGGCTGCTGGGCGGAATGCTGGTGCTGGCCGGCACAACGTGGGGCCGGCGAGCTGCGGAACAGCGGTAGGCAACCCGCACCCCCGCTGCGCCTGCCGCACCACAGTCGTAAGCACCGTCCCGCCCGCGAGAAGTGATCGCCCCGCGTCAGCCTGCGTCGCCCGCTCCCTCGACGAGGCCCGCGTCGTGCACCAACAGGGCAATCTGAACACGGTTGTTGAGACCCAGCTTGGCCAGCACGCGTGACACGTGCGTCTTGACCGTCGCCACGCTCATGTACAGCGCGGCGGCGATCTCCGCGTTGGACTGACCGTGCCCGACGGCGACCGCGACCTCCCGTTCCCGTTCGGCGAGCCCGGACAGCCGCCGGGCCGCGCGAGTCCTGCGGTCGTCGGGGGCGCCGGAGCCCGCGACATGCGTGATGAGCTGCTGGGTCACGGCCGGGGAGAGGACCGGGTCGCCCGCCGCGACGCGGCGTACCGCCGCGACGATCTCGGCGGGCGGGGTGTCCTTGAGTACGAAACCGGCGGCGCCCACGCGCAGTGCGCGCAGCACCTGTTCGTCGGCGTGGAAGGTGGTGAGGACGATGACCTCGGGCGCGTCGGGCCTGCGGCGCAGTTCCTCGGTCGCGGTGAGGCCGTCCATGACGGGCATCCGGATGTCCATCAGGACCACGTCGGGCCGGTGCAGGTCGGTTGCCGCGGCCGCTTCGGAGCCGTCGGCCGCCTCCCCGACGATCTCGATGCCGTCGGCCCCGCCGAGCATGAAGGTGAGTCCGGCGCGGACGAGCGGATCGTCGTCGACGATGAGCAGCCTGATGGTCATGGCGCCCACGGTAGCCAGGCGCTGACACGGAATCCGCCGCCGGGAGTGAATCCGTGTTCGAAGCGACCGCCGGCGAGCGTGGCACGCTCGGTCAGGCCGATGAGGCCCTGGCCGGATCCGGGGACGGCGGGGACTTCGCGCCCGGGTGCGGGATTGCGTACCTCGATGGTGAGTCCGTCGCCCGGTGCGCCGGTGACCGTCACGGTGACTTCGGCACCGGGCGCGTGTTTACGGGCGTTGGTCAGGCCCTCCTGGGCGATGCGGTAGGCGTTGCGTCCGGTGGCGGCGGGCACGTCTGCGGGCCGGTCGATGCGGTGGTCGAGGGTGACCTTCATGCCGGCTTCGCGGGATTCGGCGACGAGGGCGTCGAGGGTGGCGAGGGTGGGCTGCGGGCGGTTGTCGTCGCCGGAGCCGTCGACCGGGGCCGGTGCACGGAGTACGCCGATGACGTCGCGCAGGTCCTGCAGCGCCTCGTGCGCGCTGTCGCGGATCACTCCGGCGGCGCGGGCGACCTCGGCCGGGGGCGCGTCGGGCCGGAACTCCAGCGCGCCCGCGTGCACGCTGAGCAGCGTCAGCCGGTGGGCGAGTACGTCGTGCATCTCGCGGGCGATGGCCTCGCGGGCCAGCCGCTGCGCCTGTTCGGCACGGAGGTCGGCCTCCGTCTCGGCGCGGCGGGCGCGCTCGCGCAGCGACACGACGAGCTGGCGGCGGGAGCGTACGAACATGCCCCAGCCGACGACCAGAAGGACGATCACGAGCGAGGCGACGGCGGAGGCCCGGAAGGAGACGGTCGGGTCGGGGCGCAGGACCGCCTGGACGAGTGCGCCGGCGAGGGACGCGGAGGCGACGACGGCGACCGTCTTGAAGGGCCGGTGCACCGTCAGGCTGAACAGCGCGACGATCATGGCTCCGCCGGCGACGGGTGCCACGGTCGACACGACGACCAGGACGACCGCGAGCCCCACCGGCCACCGCCGCCGCACCCAGAGCGCGCAGCAGGCCGCCGCGCCCGCCAGCTGGTCGAGGAAGACGACAACGTCGGGGTTGCCGACGCTGCCGGTGGTGTCGGCCGCGAGCAGTCCGATGCCGGCGGCGAAGAGGAACGCCGCGATGTCGACGATCCAGTCCCGCGCGGTACGTCGCCGCCGTCCGCCCCCGCGATCGCCCGGGAGGTCGGGGTCGGCCATCGCCGATGGCAGCAGCCAGCGGTACTCCTGATCGGTCATGTCGACAAAACTACGCAGGCGGAGGCGGTGGAGCGCGCACGCGGCCGAAGGAAACGACCAAAGTCGGGGAGGCTCAGACTTTCGGCGCTGCGGTGCAGCCTGACGGCCGACGCGGGAGCGCGGAGGGCCGCGCCACGATCGCCGTATGAAGAAGATTCTCGAAGTGGTGGGGTTCGTACTGTTCGTGGCGGGGGTGTCGGGGTTGGTGCATGAGCTGACGGGCTGGTTGCCGCAGTTCTTCGGCTTCGTGCGGATCCTGGATTCCCTCGATTTCCTCAAGGGGCGTGAGCTCTACACGAACATCGTGCTGGCGGTCGTGGGCGTAGCAGTGATGGCGTCGGCGGATCGCTTCCGGCGGATTTAGCGTGCGAGTGGGGGTGCGCGGGTTGCCTGCGGCGCTTTCCCCACCCCGCCCTTCCCGAAACTGGGGGCAAGCCCCCAGACCCCCGGACGCCCTTGGGGGTCTCCCCGGACGAAGTCTGGGGGAGTGTATACAAACGCCGGACGGGCTGAATTGAGCCCGTCCGGCGTTCGCCGCAGGCCCTCCCGCGCCCGCCCTACGCCGCGACCGCCTCAGCAAACCCCTCCGGGTCCTCCGCCCACGGCATATGGCCCGCCCCCTCCAGCCTCACCCGCCGAACGTTGCGCAACGCCCGCTCCAGGGAGTCCACCGCCTCCCTCGGCCGTATGTCCTGCGCGCCGTCCACTATCACCACCGGGACCCTCAACACCCCGCACGCAGCGCGCATTTGATGCGCGCTGTGGCTCCGCAGCTCCGCGTTGACGGCCGCATTGCATTCGAAGTTGACGCCCCGCCACGGCGTGGCCATCCGCTCGGCCAGGGCGCGCGCCCGCTCGCGGTCGGGGCCCGCGAAGTCCGCCGACCACTGGAGCACGCACATCTCGCGTTCCTCCGCCTCCGTACGCGAGGCCCGCGTCCTCAGTGCATCCCAGCGCGGCAGACCGTCGCCGAGCGCGGCGCGCAGGTTGCGGGCGTACTGCGGGTACCAGTCGGCTTCCGCGTCTATTCCGGTGCCGGACACATAGACCAGCCGGGTCACTCGCTCCGGGTGCGCGAGCGCGTAGTGCAGGGCGAGCCTGGCGCCCCAGGAGTGGCCCAGCAGCGTCATCGATTCCAGCCCGAAATGGCGGCGTACCGCATCGAGATCGGCCACCGACCAGGTCACCGAGTACGGCCCGCGCCGCTCGGAACGCCCGCATCCGCGCTGGTCCCACCGGTACACCGCCGCCCGCTCCGCGAACAGCTCGGCCACGTCCTCCAGGGTGTCCCAGAGGCCGGGCCCGCCATGGCACAGGACGAGCGGATCGGTGTCGGCCTCGCCCGACCGCGTCGCCCACAGCCGCACCCCGTCGTCCGTCCGCACCGTCTCCGTCAGCGTCGACGTCATGAAGCGGGGATCTCCTCCATCCGCACCGGCCGCCGCTCCCGGCGCGACAGTTCGCAGGCCTCCGCGATCCGCAGCGCGTGCAGCGCCTCTCTGCCGTCGCAGGGGTTGGCCAGTTCGCCCAGCGCGACCCGGACGAAGGCGTCCAGTTCCGCCTCGTACGCCGGGGCGAACCGCTCCAGGAACCCCGGCCACGGATTCTCGGCGGCCGGCGCCCCCTTCGGCTCCGTCGAGGTGATCGGTGTGCGGTCGTCGAGGCCGACGGACACCTGGTCGAGCTCGCCCGCCAGCTCCATCCGTACGTCGTAACCGGCCCCGTTGCAGCGCGTCGCCGTGGCGGTGGCGAGCGTGCCGTCGTCGAGGGTGAGGATCGCGGCCGCCGTGCTCACGTCGCCCGCGTCGCGGAACATGTCGGGCCCCCCGTCGGACCCGACCGCGTACACCTCGACGACCTCGCGGCCCGTCACCCACCGCAGGATGTCGAAGTCGTGGACCAGGCAGTCCCGGTAGAGGCCGCCGGACAGCGGCAGGTACGCGGCGGGCGGCGGCGCGGGGTCGGAGGTGATCGCCCGGACGGTGTGCAGCCTGCCGAGGCTGCCCGACCGTACGAGCTCGCGCGCCGTCGTGTAACCGGCGTCGAAGCGGCGCATGAAGCCGAGCTGGAGTACGTTCCCCGCCGCGTCGACCTCCCGCAGCGCGCCCAGCGTTCCCGGCAGGTCCAGTGCGATCGGCTTCTCGCAGAAGGTCGGGAGACCGGCGCGCGCCGCCCGGCCGATCAGGTCCGCGTGGGCGGAGGTGGCGGAGGCGATGACCACGGCGTCGACGCCCCACGCGAAGATCTCGTCGACCGACGGAGCGGCGGTCACGCCGAGCCGGTCGGCGACCGCGACGGCCCGCGCCGCATCCGTGTCGGTGACAAGCAGAGCACCCACTTCGCGATGGCGGCTGAGCACTCCAGCGTGGAAGGAACCAATACGACCCGTGCCGATGAGTCCGATGCGCATGGGCCCAAACTCGCGCGACGCCCGCCACCCTGTCAAGCGTTTGTCCGGACAACCGGACTACAGGACTTCCAGTGGTCATTACCTGGGGCTACGCTCACTGGCGTGTCAAAACACGCGGCTGACCCCACCATCTCCCTGCAGCTCGGCGTCGACCGGAACAGCCCGGTCCCGCTCTACTTCCAGCTGTCGCAGCAGCTGGAGGCGGCAATCGAGAAGGGCCGGCTCGCCCCCGGAAGTCTCCTCGGCAACGAGATCGAGCTGGCGGGCCGCCTCGGCCTGTCCCGCCCCACCGTCCGCCAGGCCATCCAGTCGCTCGTCGACAAGGGCCTGCTGGTCCGCCGCCGAGGCGTCGGCACCCAGGTCGTGCACAGCCAGGTCAAGCGCCCGCTCGAACTGAGCAGCCTGTACGACGACCTCGAAGCCGCAGGTCAGCGGCCTGCGACCAAGGTCTTGCGGAACGCCGTCGAACCGGCCACGGCCGAGGTCGCGGCGGCGCTCGGCGTGCCGGAGGGCAGCGACGTACACCTCATAGAACGGCTGCGTCTCGCGCACAACGAACCCATGGCACGCCTGGTCAACCACCTGCCCGCCGGACTGCTCGCACTCGACACCGAGTACCTGGAAGCCACCGGCCTGTACCGGATGATGCGCTCCGCGGGCATCACGCTGCACAGCGCCCGCCAGACGGTCGGGGCGCGTGCGGCCGGGGCGGACGAGGCGCGGCAGCTGGGGGAGGCGGAGGGGGCGCCCCTGCTGACGATGCAGCGGACGACGTTCGACGACACCGGGCGGGCGGTCGAGTTCGGCTCGCACATCTACCGGGCCTCGCGGTACGCCTTCGAATTCCAGCTGCTCGTCAGGCCGTAAGCAAACCATCCCGCGTAAGAATGTTCGGACAAAGTCTTGACGGGGCCGTGCGTACGCCGCTAGAACTCCCCCCAGCCGCAACGGGGCGGCCGGGAGACAAGGCGGAACCCACGATGCGTACCCACCGCAAGGCCCGTAAGGCAGCAGCCCTCCTCGCCATCTGCGCACTCGCACTCGCCGGATGCAGCGGCTCGGGCGGCAAGGATTCGGAAGAGGACACCGGCGACGACGGCGCCGGTGGCGGCAAGGGCGTCAGCACCAAGCGCCTGAAGATCGCCATGGTGACCCACTCCGGCGAGGGCGACACCTTCTGGGACATCGTCCAGAGCGGCGCCAAACAGGCCGCGTCCAAGGACAACGTCGAGTTCCTGTACGCCGCCAACAAGGAAGGCAAGGAACAGGCGCAGCTCATCGACTCCTACGTCGCCAAGAAGGTCGACGGGATCGTGGTGACCCTCGCCAAGCCCGAAGCGGTGAGAGCCGCGGTCGAGAAGGCCGTCGCGGCGGGCATACCCGTCGTCACGATCAACTCGGGCGGCGAACACTCCGAGGCGGCGGGCGCGCTCAGCCACATCGGCCAGGAAGAGTCCGTCGCCGGCGAGGCGGTCGGTGAGGAACTCAACAAGCGCGGCAAGAAGAAGGCGCTCTGCGTCATCCACGAGCAGGGCAATGTCTCGCTCGAAGCGCGCTGCGCGGGTGTGAAGAAGACCTTCGGCGGGTCGGTCGAGAACCTCAACATCGAAGGCACCAACATGCCCGCTTCGACGTCGTCCATCGAGGCGAAGCTGGAGAGCGGCAAGGACATCGACACCGTCGTCACCCTCGGCGCACCCTTCGCGGCCGCCACCGTCAAGGCCAAGCAGGGGGCGGGCAGTTCGGCGGAGGTCAACACCTTCGACCTCAACGCCGAAGTGGTCAAGCAGCTCAAGGCCAAGGAGATCGGCTTCGCCGTCGACCAGCAGCCGTACCTCCAGGGCTACCTCGCCATCGACGAGCTGTGGCTCTACGCGACCAACGGGAACGTCCTCGGCGGCGGAAAGCCCGTCCTGACCGGACCGGCGCTGGTCACGGACAAGGACGTACCGGCGCTGGAGAAGTACACGGCCCGCGGTACCCGATGAAAAGCGCGCGAACAGCGGTAACCGATACTTGGTCGGCCGGGGGCGCTCTGAATGATCCCCGGCCGCACCGAGGAGTACGGCAAGAAGGGCACGGCGTCGTGGCAAGGGTTCGGACAGGGGTACGCGCCGTCGGCGCGGTGCTGGCGGCGGTGCTCGGGGCTTCCCTCGCGGGCTGCAGCAGTACGGGCGGCAAGCGCGCCGAAGAGCGGGCCGAGCAGGCCGCGGCCCAGGGCGGGTCCGCGGTGAACACGCCCCGCTGGACCATCGGCATGGTGACCCACTCGGGCGACGGCGACACCTTCTGGGACATCGTGCAGAGCGGCGCAGAGCAGGCCGCGGCGAAGGACAACATCAAGTTCCTGTACGCCCACAGCGACGAGGGTCAGCAGCAGGCGCAGCTGGTCGACTCGTACATCGACAAGAAGGTCGACGGTCTGATCGTCACGCTGGCCAAGCCGGACGCGATGAAGGCGGCCGTGGCCAAGGCGACCAAGGCCGGTATCCCGGTGATCACCGTCAACTCGGGCTCGGCCGAGTCGAAGAAATTCGGCGCGCTCACCCACATCGGGCAGGACGAGACGATCGCCGGTGAGGCCGTCGGCGACGAGCTCGACAAGCGCGGCCGGAAGAAAGCCCTGTGCGTCCTGCACGAACAGGGCAACGTCGGCCACGAACAGCGCTGCGCCGGAGCCAGGAAGACCTTCGACGGCGAGATGCAGAACCTCTACGTCGACGGTACGAACATGCCCGACGTACAGGCGTCGATCGAGGCGAAGCTCCAGTCCGCCAAGGACATCGACGCCGTCGTGACCCTCGGCGCCCCCTTCGCGGACGCCGCGGTCAAGGCGAAGGAGCAGGCCGCCAGCAAGGCCGAGATCGACACCTTCGACCTCAACGCGAAGGTCGCGAGCGCGCTCCAGGCCGACGCGCTCGGCTTCGCCGTCGACCAGCAGCCGTACCTCCAGGGGTACGAGGCCGTGGACCTGCTGTGGCTCTACAAGTACAACGCCGATGCGCTCGGCGGCGGCAAGCCGGTCCTCACAGGGCCCCAGATCATCACCAAGCAGGACGCCGCCGAGCTGGAGGAATTCACGAAGCGGGGGACCCGATGACCGCGACCGCACCAGCACAGGCGCCGACACCCGGCCGTAAGACGGCCGACGACGAGCGACTGCTCAAGACGTCGCCGCTGCGCAAGGTGCTCCGCCGGCCCGAGCTCGGAGCGGTGGTCGGCGCGGTCGCCGTCTTCCTCTTCTTCGCGGTCGCGGCGGACAGCTTCCTGCGGGCGTCCAGCTTCGGCACGGTCCTGTACGCCGCGTCGACGATCGGCATCATGGCCGTACCGGTGGCGCTGCTGATGATCGGCGGCGAGTTCGACCTGTCGGCCGGTGTCCTGGTGACCAGCTCCGCGCTGGTCTCCTCTATGTTCAGCTACCAGATGACCGCCAACGTCTGGGTCGGCGTCCTCGTGTCGCTGCTGGTCACGCTCGCCATCGGGGTCTTCAACGGCTTCATGCTGACCCGCACCAAACTCCCGAGCTTCATCATCACGCTCGGTACGTTCCTGATGCTGACCGGCCTGAACCTGGGCCTCACCAAAATGATCAGCGGCACCGTGTCGACCAAGACCATCGGCGACATGGAGGGCTTCGAGTCCGCCAGGAAGGTCTTCGCCTCTCAGCTCACCATCGGCGGCGTCAACTTTAAGGTCACCATCCTGTGGTGGGTGGCGCTGGTGGGCATCGCAACCTGGATCCTGCTGCGCACCCGCGCGGGCAACTGGATCTTCGCGGTCGGCGGCGAGGCGGACGCGGCCCGCGCGGTCGGCGTCCCGGTCAACAAGACCAGGATCGGGCTCTACATGGGCGTCGGCTTCGCCGCCTGGGTATCCGGCCAGCACCTGCTCTTCTCGTTCGACGTCGTGCAGTCCGGCGAGGGCGTCGGCAGCGAGCTGATCTACATCATCGCGGCCGTCATCGGCGGCTGCCTGATCACCGGCGGCTACGGCTCGGCGATCGGCTCCGCGGTCGGTGCGTTCATCTTCGGCATGACCAGCAAGGGCATCGTGTACGCGGAGTGGGACCCCGACTGGTTCAAGTTCTTCCTCGGAGCGATGCTCCTTCTGGCCACCCTGCTCAACGCATGGGTACGCAAGCGCGCGGAGGCGACAAAGTGACAGCCCTCGTAGAGCTCGACGACGTCAGCAAGTTCTACGGCAGCATCAAGGCCCTGGAAGGCGTCTCCCTCGAAGTCCACGCGGGCGAGATCAGCTGCGTACTGGGCGACAACGGCGCGGGCAAGTCCACTCTCATCAAGATCATCGCCGGTCTGCACCAGCACGACGCCGGTACCTTCCTGATCGACGGCGAGGAGACCAGGCTCGCCAACCCGCGCGACGCGCTGGACCGGGGCATCGCCACCGTCTACCAGGACCTCGCCGTCGTACCCCTGATGCCGGTCTGGCGGAACTTCTTCCTCGGCTCCGAGCCGACGAAGGGCGCGGGCCCGTTCAAGCGCCTCGACGTCGACCTGATGCGCGAGACCACCCGCTCCGAGCTGCTGCGCATGGGCATCGACCTGCGCGACGTCGACCAGCCCATCGGCACACTCTCGGGCGGCGAACGCCAGTGCGTGGCCATCGCGCGCGCCGTCTATTTCGGGGCGAAGGTACTGGTGCTCGACGAGCCGACCGCCGCCCTCGGCGTCAAGCAGTCGGGCGTCGTCCTGAAGTACGTCGCCGCGGCGCGTGACGCGGGCCTCGGTGTTGTCCTCATCACCCACAACCCGCACCACGCGTACCTCGTCGGTGATCGTTTCGTACTCCTCAAGCGCGGCGCGATGTCCGGCAGCCACACCCGGGACGGGATCACCCTCGACGAGCTCACCCGCCAGATGGCGGGCGGCAGCGAGCTGGAGGAGCTCAGCCACGAACTGGAACGGGCCCCCGCCCCGACCCGCCTCGGCGGCCACGAGTGACCCCCTGAGGACTGCCGTTCTCTGGGGGGTCGGGGCGGCCTGCCGACCGCGGCCGTCCCGCACCCCGCCCCACCGGGTGGCAGAATCGGCTTCCTGACCGCCACCGGCCCCACGACCCCGCAGGGGACATGAGCACGTACCGAGACTTCGCGCACCGCGGCTCCGCCCGCGCCACTGTCCTGCGCACCGTCGGGACCCGTGAGCGGCGCTCGCACCTCAGCGCGCCCCGGGTGCCGACCGTCGGGATCGACATCGGCGGTACGAAGGTGATGGCCGGTGTCGTCGACGCCGACGGCGTCATCCTGGAGAAGGTCCGCACCGAGACGCCGGACAAGTCCAAGAGCGCCAAGGTCGTCGAGGACACCATCGTCGAGCTGGTCCTGGACCTCTCCGACCGCCACGACGTCCACGCGGTGGGCATCGGCGCCGCGGGCTGGGTCGACGCCGACCGCTCCACGGTGCTCTTCGCCCCCCACCTGGCCTGGCGCAACGAACCCCTCCGCGACGCCATCTCGGCACGTCTCGCCGTCCCCGTCCTGGTCGACAACGACGCCAACACCGCCGCCTGGGCGGAGTGGCGCTTCGGTGCGGGCCGCGGCGAGGACCACCTCGTCATGATCACGCTGGGCACCGGCATCGGCGGCGCGATCCTCGAAGACGGCCAGGTCAAGCGCGGCAAGTACGGCGTCGCCGGCGAATTCGGCCATATGCAGGTCGTGCCCGGCGGCCACCGCTGCCCGTGCGGAAACCGCGGCTGCTGGGAGCAGTACAGCTCCGGCAACGCGCTCGTCCGCGAGGCCCGCGAGCTCGCCGCCGCCGACTCCCCGGTCGCGTACAGCCTCATCGAGCGCGTCGGCGGCAACATCCACGAGATCACCGGACCACTGATCACCGAGCTCGCCCGCGAGGGCGACGCGATGTGCGTCGAGCTGCTCCAGGACATCGGCCAGTGGCTCGGCGTCGGCATCGCCAACCTCGCCGCCGCGCTCGACCCCTCCTGCTTCGTCATCGGCGGTGGCGTCAGCGCCGCCGACGACCTCCTCATCGGCCCGGCCCGCGACGCCTTCAAGCGCCACCTCACCGGCCGGGGATACCGCCCCGAGGCGCGTATCGCCAAGGCCCAGCTCGGCCCCGAGGCCGGCATGGTCGGCGCCGCCGACCTCGCCCGCCTCGTCGCGCGCCGCTTCCGCCGCGCCAACCGCCGCCGCGTGGAGCGCTACGAACGGTACGAGCGCTACGCCCAGGCCATCCGCACCACCACCCAGGGACCCCAGTAATGACCCCGCACGTGCCCCGCCAGTCCGCGTCCCCCGACGAGGGCGGCAACCCCGGACCCGCCGAGAACCGCCGCCACATGATCGCCCGCCGCTGGCTGACGGCGATCACCATCGTGCTGCTCATCGGCATTCCGGCGGGCTATCTGCTGATCTCCGCCGAGCAGAGCCGCGACAGTGGCCGCGACAAGGCGAAGGTGGCCTCCGCCACCGGTCTCACCGAGGGCTTCCCGTCCCGGATGCATCGCCGTATCTACGACGTGCCGATCCCGAACGCGGGCAAGGACGTCGCGTTCTACGAGACGAACAACTGGAAGACCAGCCGCTTCTACGTCCAATTCCGCACGATACCGGCGGACTTCGACTGGTTCCTGAATGACCTCGGGATCAACCGCGCCGCCCTCAAGGACGACCGCATCACCATCGGCAAACGGGACGCCGAGATCGCCGGCTGGACCTTCGACCGCAGCCGCGACTGGGCAGGAACCACGGTCAGGCAGAAGGCTCCGCAGCCCACCGTCGACATCACCGTCGACCGCACCGACCCGGCCCGTCCCTTCGTCTACGTCGTCTCCACCGCCACCCCCTGACCCTCTGGCGACGCCCCCCTTGAGGACGGCGGCTCACCCCCTCGCTAATCTGGAGCGAGTGAGCCAAGAGACTGACACGAAGCCCCCGCAGCCCCTGCAGTACCGTTTCGACGGTCCTGAGGACGCCCCCGTCCTGATCCTGGGCCCCTCGCTGGGTACGACCTGGCACAGGTAGGCCGAACCGTCTTCTGGTGTCCACGTGGTCCAGGTCGGGAGCGTTTGGCCTGGTCAGGTCCTTGTGGCGTAGCTGCGTCGACCCTGTTGGTGACACGTATGTGACCGCTGTGACTGTTGTGGACCCCTGCCGACTCGTTCCGGCGGGGGTCTCTGCGTTCGGGGATGGGCCCGGTTGAGCAGTGGTCGATGAGGTTTGCTCTGCTCCGGTTCGCTGTTCCGGACTGCGAGGCGCGCGTCGCTGTAGCGCCGCCGCGCGGAGCGGGGCACAGGGCTAGCGTTCAGCGGTGACGCAGGAGCCTCATAGGTATGGCGCGGACCTTGAGCGCGTGCCATCGAAGTTGAGCGGCATGTGGGTTAGCGCCCTCGCATAACGAGGTGGAGCAGTGTCACCACGGCAACACCGACGACGAGGGCGGTGCCGTGAGCATTACGACCCCTTCCGTGCGACGGCGAAAACCCGGCGGAATGGAAACACGGTGCCGTGCGGACCCGGCGGATATGCCCTACGGAGCAGGTCGCGGTACTGGGCCAGGAATTCGTGCACGGCCGCGGAGTCGTCCGCGAGTTCGGTGAGGACAGGGCGCAGCGCCGTGCCCTTCACCCAGTCGAGCACCGGGTCCTCCCCGGTGAGTAGTTGGTAGTACGTCGTATCCCAGGTATCCGTCTCACAGCCGATGCCGACGAGGCGGGCAAGGTAATCGTCCGGCTCCAGGATGTGGACGTACCGCCGCCCGTGATCTCCGAGGCGGCTGCGCCACTGCGGGGTTTCACAGAGTTCGCCGAGGAGGGCATGGCTGGGGGAGGTGAAATTGGCGGGAACCTGGAAGGCGAGGGTGCCGCCGGGGGTAAGGCCCTCGATCCACAGGGGGAGGGACGCGGGATGGTTGGGCACCCACTGTAATGCGGCGTTGGAGACGATCAGGTCGTACGGCTCGTCGGGCATCCAGTGCGCAGCGTCGGCGGACCTGAAATCCAGCCAGCCACCGCCGGCCGTGGTGCCCGCGTACTCCTTCTCGGCCAGTGCGAGCATCTCGGGCGAGAGGTCGAAGCCGGTGATATGGGCGGTGGGCCAGCGCTCGGCGAGCAGTGTGGTGACATTGCCCGGGCCGCAGCCGATGTCGGCGATACGGGCCGGACGGTCGCCATTGGGCAGTTCTGATATCCGGGCGAGCAGGTCGAGGAAAGGACGGGTGCGATGGCCGGCGTGGCGCAGGTACTGGTGCGGATCCCAGGTTGATGCGGAATGCATGTTCGAGCCCCCTTGCAGGAACGGTGCGCCGAAGCGGAACGGAGTTCCAGCCCGACCATGCCCAAGCTTGCCGCTGAATATATCTTGAGGTCAAGAGACTTCATGCCTCGGCGGCAACTGGAACACCAGCGAGCAGATCCTCTTCGCCCTGCTCCACCTCGAGCCGCACGACGAGCAGCAGGCCGGCACGCTCCTCGCCCAGGTCCGCCGACAGGTGGGCCTGCCCGCTCCCCGTGGAGAATCCGCCAGCTGAGGCAACCACCCGCCACGGCGCGGCCGACAGCCGCCCCCTGAGCGACGCCCACCAACCGCGATCCCGGGTCGTCCGGTGTGAATTCAGCTACCGCACCTACCCGGCTGGCGAAGCCCGCGCCCGCCACCAGCGCCTGGCCAGCGACCACCACGGCGACGTCCGGTTCCTGACCGATCTGCCCGAACTCCCCGACCTGATCGAGAACGCGCTCGGCACGCTCACCCACGGCGCTCTCCGTACGGCTGCGGGCCCCCGCTCCGGTCGTCGGCGGGGAGCGCTGACCGGCCACGACGCCGTCCCCCTGGCGGTGATGGGCGTCTGCTGCACCACCGGCACCGACGAGAGCGCCACCGTCGCCGTGAAGCCCGCCAACCTCGCACAGTTCCGTGTCTTCACCGCGCTCGGCCCCCCGGCCCGGCTGCTGACCTGCACCGGCAGCGGTGACATCGCCACCGGTGAACTGCACGTGCCCGCCCACTGGATCACCCGCACACCAGGAGTACACCTGTGAGCCCCGACATCTTCGGCGATGCCCTCGCCCATCCCGGCACGGGCCCGCTGCTCGTCGACGACGGCCACACCAGCACTACCGATCTCGGCTGGTGGCTTCACCAGTACGAGGCCCGTCCCCCCGGCGACCTCGCCGCCCTCGACTGGGCCGGGCCCGGCACCGCCGAGGATATTGGCTGCTGCACCGGCCGCCACCTGAAGCACCTGGCCGCACGCGGGATCGGCGCCCACGGCATCGACACCTGCGAAGCGGCCGTCACCCGGGCACGCGAGGCCGGGACCTGTGCGGACGTCGCGGACGCGCACACCTACACCCCCGCCGCAGCCGGTGGACACAGTCATCGCCCTCGGTGGCGGTCCCGGCATCGCCGGAACCCTGGGGGCGGTCCCGGCCTTCCTCGGCCGGCTCGCCTCGTGGCTGGCCCTCGGCGGTCAGCTCATCGTCTCCAGCGTCGACTGGACCGCCACCGCAGACCAGCACCGCACATGGGTCGACCAGGCCACCAGCGACGGCCGATCCCCGGAGACATCCGCCTGCGCCTGCGCCACGGCGAGCAAACCGGCGACTGGTTCGACTGGGTATGGCTCGACCCCGACACCCTGGAGAAGACCGCCGGGCAGGCCGGTCTGCGCGTCGCCGAGGTCCGCCGCTTCGGCCCCGCCTGGTACGCGGCCACCCTGCACCGGACCACACCGTGACCTGCGTACGCGTCATCACCGGCGCCAGCGGCATGGTCGGCACCGCCCTCACCCGCCACCTCGCCCAGCTCCCCGGCACTCTCCTGGCCGTCGACACCCACCCCGGCGAACCGGCCCCGGCCCACCCCGTGACCCTCGCCGACATCACCAGCCAGGACTTCGCCGACCTCCTCGCCGACCAGCTGCACGGAGCGGACCGCGCCGAGCTCTACCACACCGCGGGCCACGTCCCCGGCCTCAACCGGATCACCGACACCCCGGTCGAGGACTTCACCCGTACAGTCGCCGACAACCTCACCGCCACCTACTCCGCGCTGCGTGCCTTCGCCCTGGCCTCCCGTCAGGCGGGGGTGCCCGCGGCCGCCGTACTGCTCAGCTCCATCGGCGCGACCCGCGCCCACCGCTACCTCGTCGGCTACGACGCGGCCAAGGCCGGGACCGAATGCCTGGCCCGGTCCTTCACCCTGGAGTTCGGCGAACACCTCGCGGTGCGAGCCGTCGCCCTCGGTCCCATCGCACAGTCCGCGACCACGGCCGCCGACGGTGAGCGGAGCTCCGGGGATGGTGCGTTGTCGGTGCTGGGCCGGCGGGGCGTGTCCCGATAGGGGCCTGCCGATTGTTGTGGCGTCCTCACGATTCTGACCGCCCGACACGGCCCAGTACCGGCAACGCGACGCGCCGACGGGCCGGAAAGGGGAACGGGCATGTCCAGATCGACCATGTCCAGTACGCCGCCTGCTCCGCAGACCCGTCGTCGCCCTGTGGGGGAGGTGGTTTTGGGAGTGGACACGCACCGGGATGCCCATGTGGCTGCGGTGCTGTCTGTGACGGGGCCAGTGCTTGGCACCGGCGAGTTCCCGGCGACCGGGGCGGGATACCGCGATCTGCTGAAGTGGGCGAGGAAGTGGGGGAGCCGTGCGGCGGCCCGGGAAGTCTTCCACCTGGTCAGGAGCACAGAACCAGACCCCCGGTCATAGGGGCTGTCGTGACAGATGAGAGGGTCGGACGGGTGAGCGAGACACCGAAGAACACCCTGCAATACCGCTTTGACGGGCCAGAAGACGCTCCTGTCCTGATCTTGGGTCCCTCGCTTGGTACCACATGGCACATGTGGGACCGGCAGATACCCGAGCTGACCCGCCACTGGCGCGTATTCCGCTTCGATCTGCCCGGCCACGGCGGCGCCCCCGCGCACCCGGCCTCCTCGATGACCGAGCTCGCCGAGCGTCTGCTGGCGACCCTCGACAGCCTTGGCGTACAGCGCTTCGGTTACGCGGGCTGCTCCATCGGCGGCGCGATCGGCATGGAGCTGGCGCTGCGCCACCCGGAACGGCTCGCCTCGCTCGGTCTTGTCGCCGCCTCGCCCCGGTTCGGCACCGCCGACGAGTTCCGCCAGCGCGGCGTGATCGTACGGACCAACGGCCTGGAGCCGATGGCGGCCACCGCGCCCGCCCGCTGGTTCACCCAGGGCTTCGCCGCCTCCCAGCCCGCGATCGTGGAGTGGGCCGTCCAGATGGTCCGCACCACCGACCCCGGCTGCTACATCGCCGCCTGCGAGGCGCTGGCCGCCTTCGACGTACGTGTCGACCTGCGCCGCGTCGGCGTCCCGACCCTCGTCCTGGTCGGCTCCGAGGACCAGGTCACCGGGCCCGCCGAGGCCCGCACCCTGGTCGCCGGCATCCCGGACGCCCGCCTTGCCCTGGTCCCCGGCGCCTCCCACCTGGCTCCCGTCGAGCAGCCCGCGGCCGTGACGGACCTGCTCGTACGCCACTTCTCCACCGCCTGGCAGCCCGTACCGGGGTCGACCACGGGTGTGCAGGCGATCCCCGCGGCGCCCGTGAAGCCCGCGATCTCCGCACCCACCACCCCGGTCGCCGAGATCAGCCCGGCCGCGCAGCCCGTCGCCGTGCCGGGGCAGGGCGGCCGCCCCGATCCGTACGACGCGGGCCTGAAGGTCCGCCGCGAGGTCCTGGGCGACGCCCATGTGGACCGCGCCCTCGGCTCCGCCGACGCCTTCACCAGCGACTTCCAGGAGCTGATCACCCGCTACGCGTGGGGCGAGGTCTGGACCCGGGAAGGCCTAGACCGGCGCACGCGCAGCTGCGTCACCCTCACCGCGCTGGTCGCGGGCGGTCACCTGGACGAGCTGGCGTTCCACACCCGCGCCGCCCTGCGCAACGGTCTGACGCCCGCCGAGATCAAGGAAGTGCTGATCCAGACCGCTGTGTACTGCGGCGTCCCGGCGGCGAACTCGGCGTTCAAGGTGGCCCAGGCCGTCATCCAGGAGGAGACCACGCCGCAGGCGTAACAGGACGCCCCGGGGCAGGATGGCCAGGAGGAGGATCACGCCATGAAGCTGACCAAGAAGTCCCACGCCTGCATCAGCCTGAAGAAGGACGGCCGGACACTCGTCATCGACCCGGGCGGCTTCAGCGAGGACGACGCAGCGATCGGCGCCGACGCCATCCTCGTGACCCACGAGCACCCCGACCACTTCGACGAGTACCGGCTGCGGGCCGGCATGGAGAACAACCCCGCAGCCGAGATCTGGACCCTGCGCAGCGTCGCCGGCCGGCTCTCGACCGCCTTTCCGGGGCGCGTCCACACCGTCGGCCACGGCGACACCTTCTCGGCCGCCGGTTTCGACGTACAGGTGCACGGCGAGTTGCACGCCGTCATCCACCCCGACATCCCGCGCATCACCAACGTCGGTTACGTGGTGGACGGTTCGCTCTTCCACCCCGGCGACGCGCTCACCGTCCCCGGGCAGCCCGTCGAGACGCTGATGCTCCCTGTGATGGCCCCCTGGTCCAAGATCTCGGAAGTCATCGACTACGTACGCGAGGTCAAGCCGCAGCGCGCCATCGACATCCACGACGCGCTGCTCACCGACCTCGCCAGGCCGATCTACGACCGCCAGATCGGCGCGCTCGGCGGCGCGGAGCACAGCCGCCTGACGCCGGGCGACTCGACCGAACTGTGACTGTCGGACCCCGCGACTAGGCTGTGCCACATGCGCATCGCCACCTGGAACGTCAACTCGATCACCGCCCGGCTGCCCCGGCTGCTGGCCTGGCTGGAGAGCACCGGCACCGACGTGCTGTGCATCCAGGAGACCAAGACCACCGCCGAGGGTTTCCCCGCCGACGAGCTGCGCGAACTCGGTTACGAGTCCGCGATCAACGCCTCGGGCCGGTGGAGCGGCGTGGCTCTGATCTCCAAGATCGGCCTGGAAAACGCCGCCATGGGCCTGCCCGGCGGGCCCGACTACGGGGGCGTCCAGGAGCCTCGGGCCATCTCCGCCGACTGCGGCCCGCTCCGCCTCTGGTCGGTGTACGTGCCGAACGGCCGCGAGGTCGCGCACGAGCACTATGCGTACAAGCTGCGCTGGCTCGAAGCGCTCCACAAGGCCGTGGCCAACGACGCGGTGGGGCAGCGACCGTTCGCCGTCCTCGGCGACTTCAACATCGCCCCGGCCGACGAGGACGTCTGGGACCCCGCGGTCTTCGAGGGCTCCACGCATGTCACCCCGGCCGAGCGGGCGGCGCTCGGCGCGCTGCAGGAGGCCGGTCTCTCCGACGTGAAGCCGCGCCCGCTCAAGTACGAACACCCGTACACCTACTGGGACTACCGCCAGCTGTGTTTCCCCAAGAACAGGGGCATGCGCATCGACCTCGTCTACGGCAACACCCCCTTCACCGCAGCCATCAAGGACAGCTACGTGGACCGAGAGGAGCGCAAGGGCAAGGGCGCGTCCGACCACGCACCGGTGGTCGTCGACCTCGACCTCTGACGCCGATGGATCTCCGCGCGCCTGTGGTGCACATGGCGATAGGAATGCGAGGCTGAGCGGTATGAACATCCCCTTTCTGGACAACTGGCGTAAGCGCCGCGACATGGAGCACGGCACGGCGGTGTTCGCGGCCGGCGAGGACGGCGACGCCGAGGGGCTGGCGGAGCTTCTCGCCGAGTGCGAGCTGCTGCGTGTCCGGGCGGGGGATGCCGGTCTCGAACTCGACGACTCCCCGGCCTCGTTGGAGGCGCTCGACCAGCTGATGCCGCGCTGGCGCGACGACCCCGAGGAGCTGCCCTGGCTGGGCAATGACGCGGGCCTCTACCTCGGTTCCGTCATTGTGCGCACGGTCCCCGGGGCGGGCTGGCATCTGTGGCCGAGCGGCCAGCCGGTGGTCCGGCTGGCCTCGGGCCGCGAGATCAATGTGGTGGAAGCCGGCCTGGACTGGGCGGTCAACGGCGCGCCCGAGCTCTCCCAGATGTATGCAGAGGCCTCCGAGCACTGACCGCCCGGAACTCTTTAGTGCGCCTTATGTCCCATTTAGGCGTGTCGGGTGCGAAGTCCCTTGTCGGGATGGATAGTTTGCGCTGACCTTGACACAGCTGAGAGTGGGTAGAGCAGCGTATGGCCGTCGATCCGTTGACCGGGCAGCGTCCAATCTCGACTACGATTTGCCGTTCATCCCCGTAGTGCTGGTGATCTGGCGGCTGCCGGGCGTGCGTTGGTTCAAAAGGGCACATGCCTGCCCGGCAGCAGCCGGAGATCACTTGTCGCGCAATGGGACCGACACGTATGACGGGTCGGACTCGGGCGACGAGAAGGTCAGCTGCGCGCCGGACGGGTTGTGTTCGATGTAAAGCGGGTCGACGGTGTCGACCACCAGAGCCAGTCGGTGGCCGGCCGGTACGTCGTAGGCGGTGGAGAACAGCTCCAGGTCTACGGGGAACGGCTTGCCGGGCGTCCGGCCGTGGAAGGTGTACGGCGCATTGCTGACCAGCTTGCCGAGGCCGAGCGGGCCCACGTCGTAGAGGTATGCGACGAGGGTGCCGCTCTCCTTGGTGCTCGACACCGTGGTGTGCAGCTCGGCCGTGCCGCGCACGCGCTGCGTGGAGCCGTACCGCTCGGACTGCCACACGGCGGCGTACGAGCGCGGCAGCAGCGGGATGGACGCCATCGGGGGCAGTCTGAGGAACTGGTCGAGGGTGCTGGACAGCATCACGATCCCGCCGTTGGCGCCGGAGTCGACGTTCGTCCGGATCTGCTTGCCGACGCCCAGGTCGATTTTCCGCTTGTCCGCGCCGACCGACTTCCAGTCGGGGTAGCTCTCGTACGCGTCGGTGGAGCGGGACTTGATCTGGACCGGCTGCTCGCGGTCGATGCCGTTGTCGGCGCCGGCCAGATGGTGGTCGAACCAGCGCCGGGTGTTGGTCCAGACGTCGTTGGGGAGCCCCAGCAGGCCGGTGGCCTCCGCGGTGGCGTGGTCGCCGGGACGGAACTCCAGGCGCTTGGGGCCGGACAGCTTCTCGTAGAACTTCGCGTACTGGTTGGGCGGGAAGATGGTGTCGCCCCAGGCGTTGCCCAGCATGATCGCCGCGCCGTTGCTGTTGATCCGATCGAGGTAGGTGGCGGGGGAGCGCTTCTTCCCCCACTCGATCATCTCCTGCTCCTTGGCCAGGTTGGAGCCGAGGAAGTCCTTCATGGTCTGCTGGAGTTCGGGGCCGGGGCGGCCGGTCAGATAGCCGGCGCCGCTCAGCAGCCCGGCGGCCTGGAGGTGCTGGGTGCGGCCGCTGTAGATCGATTCGATGAGGTCGGCCCAGCCGCTCATCGCGACAACCGCCTTGATCCGCTTGTCGTGTCCGGCGGCCAGCAGGCTGATCCCGGCGCCGTACGAGACGCCCGCCATGCCCACCTTCTGCGGATCGGCGGGGGTGTTGGCGAGCGCCCAGTCGATGACCTTGGAGGCGTCGGCGATGTCCCGGGGGCCCGCCACCTCGATCTCGCCGCCGGACTGCCAGAAGCCGCGCGAGTTGTAACTGACGACCACATAGCCGGAGTCGGCGAGCTTCTTGGCCTGGGCGACGTATTCGATCTGCGGCATGGCCCAGCTGGTCGGCAGCACGATCACGGGATAGGTGTGCTTGCCGTCGGCGCCTGCCGGGGTGAAGACATTGGCTTTGAGTACGGTGCCTCCGTCGCCGACGATGTCGACGAACCGTACGCCCGAGGTCGTGGCGGCAGAGGCGGACGCAGGGGTGGAGGCGTGGGCGGTGGGAGCCAGGCCGGTGGCCGTCCCTGCGAGCAGCACGGCGGTGGCGGCGCCTGCCGTGGTGCTGCGACGCAGGGACTTGTGGGGGTGTCTCACGGGTCACTCCTCACTCGTTGCTTCTTCAAGTGCAAAGTGACCCGACGGTAACCTGCGTCACTTACCTCTGGTAACTCTTCGGTAAGTTACGTGCGGGTAACGATTGTTGGACGAGACGTCAGCAGGGTCTCAGCGCAGGGCACTCTTCGCCTGCCAGTCCGCCCAGGAGATGTTCCAGTCGCCGTAGCCGTTGTTGAGGGCAACCGTGCCCTTGGCGTCGTTCCCCGTGATCTCGAAGGGGTCGCCGACCTGGACCGCGCCGTATACGGCCGAGGCGTCGCCGTCGCTCATGCCGACACAGCCGGAGCTGTGGTTGGTGTTGCCGAAGTAGGCGGCATTCCAGGGCGCGGCGTGCGCGTACATCCCGGACCAGGTGAGCCGCATCGAGTAGTCGACCATCTTGTCGTACGCGTCGCCGAGGCCCACGGTCTCGGAGCGCATGTTGATCGTGCCCTCCTTGGACATCAGGACGGCGGTGCCGCGCCAGGACGCCTTGTCGCCGCCGGGGGTGCCCGCCGACATCGGGACGTCCTTGACCAGCTGCCCGTCGCGCATCAGCTTGAGCCGGTGGTTGTCGAGATCGACCTTGACGACCTGCTTCTTGCCGATGGTGAGGTTCGTGGCGTAGTCGCGTACGAACCAGCCGCCGTCGCCCGAGTCGATGCCGTTGAGGTCGGCCTTCAGGGAGACCTTCGTGCCCGGCTTCCAGTACTCCTTGGGGCGCCAGTCGACGCGGTCCTTGCCCGAGTAGTCCTGCATCCAGCCCCAGGAGCCCTCGGTGTTGTCGGAGGTGCTGACCTTGAGGTGCTTCTCGACGTAGGCCTTGTTCTCGACCGGGCTGTCGAAGACGATCGACAGCGGATGGGCGATGCCGACCGTGGTGTTCTTGCCGGGCGCCAGCGTGAGCTTGTTGACCCTGTCGGCGGCCGCCGTGGCGAAGTCCGCCTCGGCGCTGCCACCGCCCTCGGCCGTGGCCCGGACGGTGTAGCCCGTGCCGGGGGCCGCGTTGCGGCCGGACGTCCAGGACTTTCCGTCCGCCGACACCTTGCCGTCGAGCTTCCCGCCCTCGGTGTCGGTGACCGTGACCTGCTTCAGCCGGCCGTCGGCGAGGGTCACCTTCACCGGCTCGCCCGCCTTGGCCTGCTTCCCCCGGAGGTTCACCGAGATCTCGGTGCTCTTCCCGGACGTGTCGGCCGCGTCGGCCTTGCCGGTCCCGCCGCCGGAGCAGGCGGTGAGCGCGGCGGCGAGCGTCGCGGTGCCGACCAGCAGGGTGCGGGTGCGTATGCGGCTCAACTGAAAAACCTCCGGTGCGATGTCTGTCACCGGGACAGAGCCGATTCCGGGAGGCCGGGTTGCGTGAATTCCGCATGATTTCGCCGAATCCGGCTGTGACAAGGACCGCACGCCGTTCCCACATAGCGCCCCCCCGCGCGGTCTTGCCGTGCGCGGCAGCCTGGGCCAACGTAATGGCCGACCGTCGTACCTCCCGATCGGAGACGCCATGGCCCCCAACGCACTTCCGCACACGCTGCTCGGGGAGGGACCCCACCGGGTCGTCGCCGTGCACGGCTGGCTCGCCGACCGCAGCGCCTACGCCGCCGTGCTGCCGGACCTCGACACGCGCGCCTTCACCTACGCCGTCGTCGACCTGCGCGGCTACGGCGCGGCGAAGGAGACGCCGGGGCAGTACACGACCAGCGAGGGCGCGGCGGACGTGCTCGCGCTCGCCGACCGGCTCGGCTGGGACACCTTCTCGCTCATCGGGCACTCCATGGGAGGATCCGTCGCCCAGCGCGTAGTGGCCGCCGCCCCGCAGCGCGTCCGGCGGCTCGTCGGCGTATCGCCGGTGCCCGCGAGCGGGCTGCCGATGCCGCCGGAACAATGGGAGCTGTTCGCCGAAGCGGCCGACCGGCACGAGAACCGGCGCATCATCTTCGACTCCACGACCGGCGGGAACCGCCCGGCCGCCTGGCTCGACCGCATGGTGCGCCAGTCGGTCGAGCAGAGCGACCCCAAGGCCTTCCGCGCCTGGTTCGAATCCTGGGCGGGCGAGGACTTCCACGCCGAGATCGAGGGTTCCGACGTGCCGGCGCTGGCGGTGGCCGGGGCGCTGGATCCGGCGCTCAGCACTGAGCTGATGCGGCAGACCTGGCTGGCCTGGTTCCGCCGCGGTGAGGTGGCCGAGCTCCCGGGCGCCGGTCATTACGCGATGGACGAGACCCCGCTCCAGCTCATCCGTACGGTCGAGGACTTCCTGCGCGCATGAGCGGAATGGCTCGTATTCCGGATGTGTTCGACCCCCGGCTGTACGGCGCCGGGCTCCCGCACGAGGCCTACCGGGTGCTGCGCGACAGGTTCCCGGTGGCCTGGCAGGAGGAGTACGAGGTGCTGGGCTGGCCGCCGGGACCCGGCTTCTGGGCGGTCACGCGCCACCGCGACGTCGTCGCCGTACTCAAGGACTCCCGCACCTTCTCGTCCGAGATCGGCGCCACCCAGATCCGCGACCCCGACCCGGCCGACCTGCCGTTCATCCGGCGCATGATGCTGAACCAGGACCCTTCCCCAAGCTCTCAACTTCGTTCGAGCAGGGGAGACCCCACTCCAAGCTCTCAACTTGGTTCGAGCAGGGGAGACCCCACTCCAAGCTCTCAACTTGGTTCGAGCAGGGGAGACCCCACTCCAAGCTCTCAACTTGGTTCGAGCAGGGGAGACCCCACTGGCCACGGCCGGCTGCGGCGGCTGGTCAGCAGGGCCTTCACCCCGGGCCGTATCGACCGCTTCGAGGCGTCCGCGCGGGCGCGGGCACGGTCGCTGCTCGGCGCGGCCCGGAAGAGCGGCCCAGTCTTCGACCTGGTCACCACCGTCACCGACGACTACGCCCTGCTCAACCTCGCCGATCTGCTGGGCGTACCGGAGAGCGACCGCGGGCTGCTGCTCAAGTGGACCGAACGCGTCATCGCCTACCAGGATCCCGAGGAGCCGCCGGTCCTCGGGCCGGAGGGCAAGCCGGTCAATCCGCGCTCGCCCGCCATGCTCCAGGAGATGTTCGATTACGCGCAGCAGCTCGCGGCGTACAAGCGACGCCAGCCGGCCGACGACATCATGACCTCACTTGCCGTCTCCGAACTCCGTGATGCCGAGCTGGAGATGTTCTTCTTCCTGCTGACCGTGGCAGGCAACGACACCGTGCGCAGCGCCGCCCCCGGCGGCTTCCTCGCGCTGGCCGAGCACCCGGACCAGCAACGCAGGCTGCGCGCCGGCGAGGTGCCCGTGCCCCTGGCGGTCGAGGAGCTGCTGCGCACGCACCCGCCCGTCCTCACCTTCCGCCGCACCGCCGCCCGGGACACCGAACTGGCCGGTCAGCGGGTGCGTGCGGGCGACAAGGTCGTCGTATTCCACGCCTCCGCCAACCACGACGAGCGGATCTTCGACGCCCCGCACCGGCTCGACCTGTCCCGCTCCCCGAACCCGCATGTGTCCTTCGGCGACGGCCCACACGTCTGCCTGGGCGCACACTTCGCCCGGCTCCAGCTGCGTGTTCTCCACGAGGAGGCACTGCGCCTGCTCCCCGAACTGACGCTCGAGGCCCTGCCGCGTCGCCTCGTGTCCAACTTCATCAACGGCATCAAGTCCCTGCCGCTGCGCGCAGGAACATGAGTTGGGCACACTGGCCTTCATGCCGCTGTCACTGCACCACATCGTCATCGACACCCACGACCTGCCTGGCCTCGCCCGTTTCTGGGCCGAGGTCCTGGACTGGCGGATCCTCTCCGAGCGTGAGCGGGAAGTCGTCATCGGCACCGACGAGAACGCGCCGGTGGGCATCTGCTTCATGCCGGTGACCGATGAGAAGAAGGTCAAGAACCGGCTTCACCTCGACCTGACGTCCGATCCGGACGACCGGGACACCGAGATCGAGCGCATCATCGCGCTGGGCGCGCGCAGGGTCGACGTCGGGCAGACGGGCGACGAGTCATGGACCGTACTCGCGGATCCCGAAGGGAACGAATTCTGCGTGGTGCGGTCCAAGAAGACCCTCATCGGCTGAGGAGGACCTATGTCGTCGCCCGGTGCGAAGTGCGCGGCGCGGGCAGCGGGGACTGTGCCGCCCGGGTCACGTCGGCGATCTCCTCCACCACGTCCGGCCCGTACGCCTGCGAGTTGACGACCTTCAGCAGCAGGCAGAAGGAGCCGTTGCTGCCGTGCTTGCGGGCCAGCCGCTCGTGGTTACGGGCCAGATAGCGGGTCGCCGCCTGGTTGGTGATCGCGCGCTGGCCGCAGAAGAGGAACACCGGTCTGGCGTCCTGGCCGACGGTCAGGCGCGCGAGCAGGACGTACTCCGCGACGCCCGGCTCGAGCCGGTAGCGCTCGCTGCCGATCTGGAAGGCGGCGCGGTCGGGGCCCGGTTCGGCGTCCGTATTGATCCGGACGCCGGGGAGCAGGGAGTGCAGGTGGGCGGTCATCCGGCGATTTGAGCCCGGACCGCCCACGCAGTACTCCGTGCGCTCGCCGAAGCCCTGCTGCGCGACGTCGTGCGAGAGGATCTGGGCGTGCGCCCCGCAGTCCTTGATGAGGGCCGAGAGTTCGAGGAGCGCGAAGACGTCGTAACGGTGCACCGCGCTGTCGCTGCCGCCCGGCTCGCGGTTCACCACGAGCAGCGACTCGGAGTTCGTGGGCAGCCCGAGGAAGACCTGCTTTCGGCGCAGCTTGCGCCGCCACAGGTACGTACGGGCGAGCCAGCCGAGAGAAGCGCTGATCCCGGCCGCGATCACGCCCAGCACGATGTTGCGTAGGTCGTCAGTCATGGGGCGGCATGGTAGCGGCCCGGCGCACCGGTGTTCGAGGCGGTCCTGACGGGCGGGGCATGTGAAGTTACGCTGCCCGGACACGTGTTGACTGGAGGTACGGATGCGCCGCTCCACGGTACGGATTCTGTCGTTCTGGGCTGTTACGGCAGCAGTGGTCTCGGTAAGCGCCACCGCCACGCCCGCCACCGCCCCCTCGACATCCCCGCCGCCACCGGTCAAAACACCGGTCGCCGTCGGCTACGGGGGAGCGGTCGCCAGCGTCGACGCCGACGCCTCGGCCGCCGGGATCGAGGTGCTGAAGCGCGGCGGCAACGCGGTCGACGCGGCGGTCGCCACGGCGGCGGCGCTCGGCGTCACCGAGCCGTACTCGGCGGGCATCGGCGGTGGCGGCTACTTCGTCTATTACGACGCCAAGGCCCGTACCGTACGCACGGTCGACGGGCGCGAGACCGCGCCGCTGAGCGCCGACGAGTCGCTCTTCCTGGAGAACGGCAAGCCGGTCCCGTTCGACCAGGCCATGACGAGCGGCCGCGGAGTCGGCACGCCCGGCACCCCGGCCACCTGGGACACGGTCCTCGACGAATGGGGCAGCAAGCCGCTGCGCACCCTGCTCGAACCGGCCGAGAAGCTCGCGCGGGACGGCTTCACCGTCGACGCCACCTTCCGCTCGCAGACCGAGGCCAACGAGGCACGGTTCAGGGACTTCCCGGACACGGCCGAGCTGTTCCTGCCGGGCGGAAAGCTGCCGGTGGTGGGGTCCACCATCAAGAACCCCGATCTCGCGCGTACGTACGCGAAACTGGGCCGCAGCGGCGTCGGCGAGATGTACCGCGGCGACATCGCCCGCGACATCGTCCGTACGGTGCGCAAGCCGCCGGTGGATCCCGGGGCGACCAGGGTGGTGAGATCCGGCGATCTGACGGCGAAGGACCTCAGGAAGTACCGCACACTGCGCCAGGCCCCGACGAAGGTCTCCTACCGGGGACTCGACGTGTACGGCATGGCGCCGTCCTCCTCGGGCGGTACGAGCGTGGGCGAGGCACTCAACATCCTTGAGCGGAGCGACCTTTCGGTCGAGGCCGCGTCCGAGGCGGAGTACCTGCACCGCTACATCGAGGCGAGCCGGATCGCGTTCGCGGACCGGGGGCGGTGGGTCGGCGACCCGGCCTTCGAGGACGTGCCCGTGAAGGGCCTGCTGTCGCAGCGGTTCGCCGACTCGCGGGAGTGCCTCATCAAGGACGACGCGGTGCTGAAAGCCCCGCTCGCGCCGGGCGACCCGCGAAAGCCCGCGTCGTGCTCCACCGGCGGCCCTGCCGCCCCCACGACGTACGAGGGCGAGAACACGACGCACCTGACGGCGGCCGACAAGTGGGGCAACGTCGTGGCGTACACGCTGACGATCGAGTCAACCGGTGGCAGCGGCATCACGGTGCCGGGCCGGGGCTTCATCCTCAACAACGAGCTGACGGACTTCTCCTTCGCGCCGGCCGCCCCGGCGGTCCACGACCCGAACCTTCCCGGTCCCGGGAAGCGCCCGAGGTCCTCGATGTCCCCGACGATCGTGCTGGAGAACGGCCGCCCGCTGCTCGCGCTCGGCTCGCCGGGCGGCGCGACCATCATCACGACGGTGCTCCAGACCCTGACGGGTCACCTCGACCGGGGGCTGCCGCTGGTCGATGCGATCGCGGCGCCGCGGGCGAGTCAGCGGAACGCGGCGCTGACGGAGCTCGAACCTGGCCTGTGGAACAGCCCGTTGCAGGCGGAACTCGAAGCGATCGGCCACGCCTTCAAGAGGAACCCGGAGATCGGGGCGGCGACGGGCGTGCAGCGGCTGCCGGACGGGCGGTGGGTCGCGGCGGCGGAGAAGGTACGCAGGGGCGGCGGCTCGGCGATGGTGGTGCGACCGGCGGGCACGCCGTAGCCCTGGCGGGGCTTTTCCTTCTCAGGCGTGAGGTGCATGTGCCTCACGACGTAGTCTCGCGGGCATGACACTTGACCAGGACCGGATCGAACTGTTCGGCCGCAGCCCGTACATCAGCCTGACCACGTTCCGCAAGGACGGCACCGGGGTCGCCACACCGGTGTGGGTCGCCACCGACGGCGCCGAGCTCTACGTATGGACCAAATCCGACTCCTGGAAGGTCAAGCGCATCCGCAACAACAGCCGGGTCGTCGTGACGGTCTGCGACGTGCGCGGCCGGGTCAAGGAGGACGCGCCGTCCGTGGAGGGCACCGCACGGCTGCTGGACGCGGACGGCCTGCGCAAGGCGCGCAAGCTCCTTGCTCGCAAGTACACCTGGCAGTTCTGGCTCACCGATGTGCCCGCCACGATCGTCCGTCTCGGAAAGCGCCCGCACACCGCCATCGCGGTCAGTGTCTGAAATCCGACCGTCCGGTCCGAAGAATTGAGCCGTTCGAGGTCCCCGTGAAAACTGCGCGTAGCAGCGCCGTAACACAACTGCGGTCGAATGCCTGCGGACCGGCTGGTCCCAAGTCGGCGGCGGCAATGTGGCAGGGGCGACTATGACGGTGGGCCAACTCCCGGTAGAAGCCGGGGCGTTCGTACGCTACCTCCGTGACCTCACGGCGCTGCTCGACAAGGGTGAAGGCTGGTGCGCGGTCTTCTGGCAGCGCGACCCGGACGGTATGCGGGCCTGCCTCGACGGCGCCGAACTCCCGCCCTGGGACGTACTGGAAGCCCTGCTTCACGATCTGGCCGCCCAGCACGGGACCGAGGCCGCCGAGCACGAGACTGTACGGGCGCGAGCCCTGCACACGGCTGCGGCCGCCGCGCACGACCGGCGTCCGGGCGCTCGTGAGGGGCTGGTGGAGCGGCTCGGGGCGATGCGACGCGAGCGGGCGTACGCCGCCCAGCGCGAACGGGAGCTGACGCAGCGGCTGCGGGGGGTGGCCGACGGTGCGGAGGCGGAGGGGCTCGGGCTCGAACTCGCCTGGGCGCGGGACGACCACGAACGCGCGACGGCCCGTTGCGGGGAGCTCGGTGCGCGCCTGGAGGCCCTGGAGACTCTGCCCTCACCGTCCAGGCCTGCGCGCCCCCCGGCTCCGGACTCCTGGTTCCGCGCGGAGGCCCCCGAGGCCGACGAAGAGCCTTTCCTTCCCCACCCCGCTCCTTCCCGCGGTGACACTTTGCGGCTGCCGCCACGTGGGGGCTCCGCCCCAGACCTCGCTCCTCAAGCTCCCCCAGACTTCGTCCGGGGGGACCCCCAGGGGCTGAATTCAGCCCCTCCGGCGCTTGAGGACTTCGGGAAGGGGCGGGGTGGGGAAAAGCCCCGGCGGACCCCCAAGCGGCGGCCCCGCGGCGCCCGTTACGCCGGGCTCGACGCCGACGCCGGCGGGAGCGCCGTCACGCTACCCACGAGTGACGTCGCCACGCCCCGCGGCGCCCGCTACGCCGGCGTGGAGGAGAAGACCGCCGCGCCGCCGCCCGTCGTGGCCGAGGCCGCCCACCTGGTCGAGGACGGGCGTGCCGTCACCGGCGCGGTCGCCGCGCTCGTACAACTGCGTGCCCAGGGCCGTACCGGCGAAGCGCACGTGCTCCTCTGCGAGGCCGCCGCCTGGCCCGCGGGGCGGCTGCCGATGCTGGCCGGGGCCCTGCACCGGGCGGGGCTCGGCGCCGACTGGGCCACCCTCCTCTGGGAGCTGGCCTCGCTGCCGGTGGACCGGGTCGCCGCCGTGTCCGGCGCACTGCACGGCGCCGGGCTCGGCGAGGACGGCAGGCAACTGCTCCGGCAGGGCGTCGCACGCCCCGCCCCCGAGATCGCGGCCGGCCTGCTGGCCCTGGTCGACGTCGGCCGGGAGCGCGAAGTGCGGGCCCTGGTCGACGCGTTCGTACGCGTGCGTACGCCCGAGGACGCCGCCCGGGTCGCGCAGAACGATCCGCCCCGGCTGGCGCCGCTGCTTCTCGACGCCGCGCGGCAGGTGTCGCAGGGGCGGTACTGGGACGTGGTCCACGCCCTGCGCGTGGCCGGCGCCGCCCCGTGAGCCGGGCGTGAACTCTGTTGACCCTCGGCTGTCACCCCCTCGGGTGCGAAACATGATCGACTCTGCGGGTTGACGACGATGGTCTTGCCCCACTCCCCGCCGGGGCTTACGTTCATCCCTCTACGTCCCGAATCTACGGGCGTAGAAGGTCTCTGACGTCCCGTTGAAGGAGACAAGTCATGGCCAAAGTCGTACGCGCCGCACTCGTCCAGGCAACCTGGACAGGCGACACCGAATCCATGATCGCCAAGCATGAGGAGTACGCCCGAGCGGCGGCCCGCGACGGCGCGAAGATCATAGGGTTCCAGGAAGTCTTCAACGCCCCGTACTTCTGCCAGGTGCAGGAGCCCGAGCACTACCGGTGGGCGGAATCCGTCCCCGAAGGCCCGACCGTCCGCCGCATGCAGGACCTCGCCCGCGAGACCGGCATGGTCATCGTCGTCCCCGTCTTCGAGCGCGAGCAGTCCGGTTTCTACTTCAACACCGCCGCCGTGATCGACGCCGACGGCAGCTACCTCGGCAAGTACCGCAAGCACCACATCCCCCAGGTCAAGGGCTTCTGGGAGAAGTACTACTTCAAGCCCGGCAATCTGGGCTGGCCCGTCTTCGACACGGCAGTCGGCAAGGTCGGCGTCTACATCTGCTACGACCGTCACTTCCCGGAAGGCTGGCGCCAACTCGGCCTGAACGGCGCCGAGATTGTCTACAACCCCTCCGCCACATCCCGCGGCCTGTCCGCCCACCTCTGGCAGCTGGAACAGCCCGCCGCCGCCGTAGCCAACGAGTACTTCGTCGCCGCCATCAACCGGGTCGGCGAGGAGGAGTACGGCGACAACGACTTCTACGGCACCAGCTACTTCGTCGACCCGCGCGGCCAGTTCGTCGGCGAGACCGCGAGCGACAAGGCCGAGGAACTGGTCGTACGCGACCTGGACTTCGACCTCATTGAGGAAGTACGCCAACAGTGGGCGTTCTACCGCGACCGCCGCCCCGACGCGTACGAAGGACTGGTGCAGCCGTGACACCTCTTCCCCCGCCCGATGCCCGCCCGAGCCTCCACGACCGCCACAAAGCCGTAATCCCCGACTGGGTGAGCCTCTACTACCGCCGGCCGATCGAGATCACGGACGGCGAAGGCCGCCACGTCTGGGACGCCGACGGAAAGAAGTACCTCGACTTCTTCGGCGGCATCCTCACCACCATGACCGCCCACGCCCTCCCCGAGGTCACCAAGGCCGTCAGCGAGCAGGCCGGCCGCATCATCCACTCCTCGACGCTCTACCTCAACCGCCCCATGGTCGAGCTCGCCGAGCGCATCGCGACCCTCTCCGGCATCCCCGACGCCCGGGTCTTCTTCACCACGTCCGGCACCGAGGCCAACGACACGGCCCTGCTGCTCGCCACGTCGTACCGCAGCTCCAACCAGATCCTGGCGATGCGCAACAGCTACCACGGCCGGTCCTTCTCCGCCGTCTCCATCACCGGCAACCGCAGCTGGTCACCGACCAGCCTGTCCCCGCTCCAAACGCTGTACGTCCACGGGGGCGTCCGCAGCCGCGGCCCCTACGCGCAGCTGTCCGACGCGCAGTTCATCGAGGCGTGCGTCGCCGACCTCGAAGACCTCCTCGGCCAGACCGGCGGGCGCATCGCGGCGCTCATCGCCGAACCCGTGCAGGGCGTCGGTGGGTTCACTTCACCGCCCGACGGCCTGTACGCCGCGTTCCGCGAGGTCCTCGACCGGCACGGCATCCTGTGGATCTCCGACGAGGTGCAGACCGGCTGGGGGCGTACGGGCGACCACTTCTGGGGCTGGCAGGCGCACGCCGAGAACGGCCCGCCCGACATCCTCACCTTCGCGAAGGGCATCGGCAACGGCATGTCCATCGGCGGTGTCGTCGCCCGCGCCGATGTCATGAACTGCCTGGATGCCAACTCCATTTCGACCTTCGGCGGCAGCCCCGTGACGATGGCGGCGGGTGTCGCCAACCTCGCGTACCTGCTGGAGCACGACCTCCAGGGCAACGCCCGGCGCGTCGGCGGACTGCTCCTGGAACGGCTGCGCGCCATCACCGCGAGCGTGCCGTCCGTACGCGAAGTGCGCGGCCGCGGACTGATGGCCGGCATCGAACTGGTCAAGCCCGGCACCGATGAAGCAGCGCCGGACAAGGCCGCTGCCGTACTCGAAGCGGCCCGCGAAGGCGGCCTGCTGATCGGCAAGGGCGGCGGCCACAACACCGCCGTACTGCGCATCGCCCCGCCCCTGTCGCTCACCGTGGCGGAGGCGGAAGAGGGCGCGTCCATCCTCGAACACGCCCTGCACACCGTGTAGTCGGCGCACGTACGACCCGGAGGGAGCGCACCGCATGACCCATCCCCGCACCCTGATCCGCGGCGGACTCGTCGTCACCGCGACCGACGAGATCCACGCGGACGTACTGATCGAGGACGGCCGGATCGCCGCCCTCGCCGCACACGCCTCCAGCGCGGCCGATGCCTGGACGGCGGACCGTACGATCGACGCCACAGGGAAGTACGTCATCCCGGGCGGCGTCGACGCACACACCCACATGGAGCTGCCCTTCGGCGGCACCGCCGCCTCCGACACCTTCGAGACGGGCACCCGGGCGGCCGCCTGGGGCGGCACCACCACCATCGTCGACTTCGCGGTCCAGTCCGTCGGACGCGCCCTGCGCGAAGGGCTCGACGCCTGGTACGCGAAGGCCGACGGCAAGTGCGCCGTCGACTACGCCTTCCACATGATCCTCTCCGACGTCAACGAGTCGTCGCTCAAGGAGATGGACCTGCTGGTGGCCGAGGGGATCACCTCCTTCAAGCTGTTCATGGCGTACCCCGGCGTTTTCTACAGCGACGACGGCAAGATCCTGCGCGCCATGCAGCAGTCCTCCCGCAACGGCGGCCTGATCATGATGCATGCCGAGAACGGCATCGCCATCGACGTACTCGTAGAACAGGCTCTCGCCGAGGGCAGGACCGATCCCCGCTACCACGGGGAAGTGCGCAAGGTCCTCCTGGAGGCCGAGGCGACCCACCGGGCCATCCAGCTCGCGCGCGTCGCCGACGCCCCGCTGTACGTCGTGCACGTATCGGCCGAGGAGGCGGTCGCCGAGATCGCCGCCGCCCGCGACAAGGGCCTCAACGTCTTCGGCGAGACCTGCCCGCAGTACCTCTTCCTCTCCACCGACAACCTCGCCGAGCCCGGCTTCGAGGGCGCCAAGTACGTCTGCAGTACGCCACTTCGGCCGCGCGAGCACCAGGCGGCGCTGTGGCGTGGCCTGCGGACCAATGACCTTCAGGTCGTGTCGACGGACCACTGCCCCTTCTGCTTCTCCGGGCAGAAGGAGCTGGGCCGCGGCGACTTCTCGAAGATCCCGAACGGGCTGCCGGGCGTGGAGAACCGCATGGACCTCCTCCACCAGGCCGTCGTCGACGGGCACATCACGCGCCGGCGCTGGATCGAGATCGCCTGCGCGGCCCCGGCCCGCATGTTCGGCCTCTATCCGAAGAAGGGAACGATCGCGCCGGGCGCCGACGCCGATGTCGTCATCTACGACCCGCACGCCGAGCAGACCATCTCCGCCGAAACCCACCACATGAACGTCGACTACTCGGCCTACGAGGGCAAGCGCGTCACCGGGCAGGTGGAGACCGTGCTCTCACGCGGTGAACTCGTCATCGACAACCGGAAGTTCACCGGCCGGGCGGGACACGGCATCTATACACCCCGATCCACCTGCCAGAACCTGAACTAGGAGGTCCACGTGGACTTCGGACTCGTCCTGCAGACCGACCCGCCCGCGTCGGAGGTCATCAGCCTGATGCGGCGCGCGGAGCGCAACGGCTTCAGCTACGGCTGGACCTTCGATTCCGCCGTGCTCTGGCAGGAGCCCTTCGTCATCTACAGCCGCATCCTCGAACACACCGAGCGGCTGATCGTCGGCCCGATGGTGACCAACCCCGGCACCCGCACCTGGGAGGTCACCGCCTCCACCTTCGCCACCCTCAACGACATGTTCGGCAACCGGACGGTCTGCGGCATCGGACGCGGCGACTCCGCGATGCGCGTCGCGGGCCGCAAACCCAACACCCTGGCGCGGCTCGGCGAGGCGATCGGCGTCATCCGTGACCTGGCGGAGGGCCGCGAGGCGCAGGTCGACGGGCAGACGGTCAGGATCCCCTGGGTGAAGAACGGCAGCCTGCCCGTGTGGATGGGGGCGTACGGGCCGAAGGCGCTGGCCCTGGCCGGGCAGCAGGCCGACGGGTTCATCCTCCAGCTCGCCGACCCGTACCTCACGGAGTGGATGATCAAGGCGGTACGCACCGCCGCGTCGGACGCCGGCCGGGACCCGGCGTCCATCACGATCTGTGTCGCGGCCCCGGCATACGTCAGCGACGACCTGGCGCACGCACGGGAGCAGTGCCGGTGGTTCGGCGGGATGGTCGGCAACCATGTGGCCGACCTGGTCGGCCGGTACGGGGAGCACTCCGGGCTGGTGCCGGAGGCGTTGACCGAGTACATCAAACAACGGCAGGGATACGACTACAGCCATCACGGGCGCGCTGGGAACCCGGACACCGCGTTCGTACCCGACGAGATCGTCGACCGCTTCTGCCTGCTGGGACCGGCCGAGGCGCACATCGAGAAGCTCAAGGCACTGCGCGAGCTCGGCGTCGACCAGTTCGCGGTCTACGACATGCACGACGCGCGCGAAGCGACGATCGACGCGTACGGCGCCGAGATCATCCCCGCACTCACGTCCTGAGCCACCAGCGAAGGGTCCCGACGCCATGACCGCAACCGTTCCCAGCGACGCCCCGATATCCGGACCCGACGCGGAAGGCCGCGTCGGGCTCGCGCCCGGCGCGGCCGGCTCCGACAGCCGCTTCGTCAACGACGACCTGCTGCCCGTACCGGTGGAAGGGCGGCGCTGGACCACGTACAACTTCGCGGCCCTGTGGGTCGGCATGGCCCACAACATCCCGTCGTGGATGCTCGCCTCGGGCCTCGTCGCCCTCGGCATGGACTGGAAACAGGCCGTCTTCACGATCGCGCTGGCCAATGTGATCGTGCTGCTGCCGATGCTGCTCACGGGCCATGCGGGCCCCAAGTACGGCATCCCCTTCCCGGTGCTCGCACGCGCCTCCTTCGGACTGCGCGGGGCCAACCTGCCCGCGCTGATCCGGGCCGCCGTCGCGTGCGCCTGGTTCGGCATCCAGACCTGGATCGGCGGCCAGGGCATCTTCATCCTGCTCGGGAAGATCTTCGGCGGGTGGGCGGAGGCGTCGCGGATCGGCGGCCAGCCGTGGACGCTGTGGGTCTGCTTCGTACTCTTCTGGGCGCTCGAACTGGCCATCATCTACCGGGGCATGGAAACCCTGCGGCGCTTCGAGAACTGGGCGGCGCCGTTCGTCATCGTCGGCGCGGTGGTGCTGCTGGTCTGGATCACGGTGAAGGCGGGCGGCGTGGGCCCGCTGCTCGACCAGCCCTCGAAACTGGGCTGGGGGAGTGACTTCTGGCCCGTCTTCTTCCCGTCGCTGATGGGCATGATCGCCTTTTGGTCGACCTTGAGTTTGAACATCCCCGACTTCACCCGGTTCGCGGCCGGTCAACGGGCCCAGATCTGGGGCCAGTCGCTGGGCCTGCCGACCACGATGACCCTGTTCGCGCTGCTGTCGGTCTTCGTGACCTCGGGCTCCCAGGCGGTGTACGGCGTACCCCTCTGGGACCCGGTCGCGCTCGCCGCGAAGACGGACAACGTCTTCGGGTTGCTGTTCGCCCTGGTGACCGTGCTGATCGCGACGATCTCGGTGAACCTGGCGGCGAACGTCGTCTCACCGGCCTACGACCTGGCCAACGTGGCGCCGAAGATCATCAACTTCCGTACGGGCGCGCTCATTACAGGCGTGGTGGGCGTCCTGATCATGCCGTGGAAGCTCACCGCCACCCCCGAGCTGTACATCTTCACCTGGCTGGGGGTGGTGGGCGGCCTGCTCGGCACGGTCGCGGGCATCCTGATCGCCGACTACTGGATCATCCGCCGTACCGTGCTCGAACTGGCCGACCTGTACCGGCCCGAGGGCCGCTACTGGTACACGGCGGGCTGGAACTGGCGGGCGGTGGCGGCCTTCGCGGTGGGAGGCGTCCTGGCGGTGGGCGGCTCGCACTCGGCACCGGGGAAGGGCCCGTTCCCGGAGGACGGCCTGATCCCGTTCCTGAAGCCGCTCGCCGATTACGGGTGGGCGGTGGGTCTGGGGTGTGCGCTGGTGCTGTACGTGGGGTTGATGCGGATGGGGGCGGGGAGCGGGCGAGGGGCTAGGCGCGTGCGTTCGTCTTGTGGACGGACTTGATCGTGCACTTCCCTATCAGGGTCTCCATGTCATTGGCGTAGCTCAGGGCCGTGGCATGGACGCGGCCGGTCTCGGTCTTTCCCGGGGCCAGGTTCCTGACCGAGTACTGGGCGGTGGCAAGGACTGTCCCGTCCGACTTCTTCACGAACTCGAGGGTGCCGTTGTAGTTCGCGTACTGACGGGAATTGCCGTTGGTGATGCGGTACGTGAAGAGGACGTCGCCCTCGGTCGCGGAGTCCCGCCTGATCTGGCAGCGGTCGAGCCAGAAGTCCTCCTTGGCCTCGGTCGTGGTCCCGCGGCTCGAGTCGCTGTCCCGGCTCCCGCTGACGCCCGAGGGCTTGCGGGGGGTCGACGAGGAGCCGGGGCTTGAGCTGCCGCTGCTGCTGGTGTCGCCCGAGCTGTACCCGCCGCTCGAGCTGTACCCGTCGTCCGAGCCGAACCCGCCGCTCGACGAGCTGGAGCTGGAGCTGCTGCTCTTGTTGTCGTCGCAGCCACCACCACTGTCACCGCCGCGGCGGGCTCCGGTCAGGGCAACCAGGACCACGGCGACTACGGCTACGGAACGGACATGGCGAAGCTTCATGTTTTCAACCCCCGTTGAAAGGTGTCGGGATGCGCAGCGGAATGCGTCCGAATGCGAAGGGGAGTTCCCTCAAGGGCCTGAACCACCTTGACGGGCGCACGACACCTTAACAGCGGCCTCCGAGCACTTCGAATCAGCGGCCCACCCCGCCCACCGGGGCCTTCGTGCTCACAGGGTTTCCTCGATGCGCTCGACGGCGAGGATCGCGCCGTACGCGATCAGGTGGACCGTGCAGTGGTCGGAGTGCTGAGGGGTCTTCCAGGCCTGCACGTCCTCGGCAGTGATCCGGTTCGGGGCGAGGGCGGCCAGCAGGGCGAGACGGGCGCCCGCGCTCGGGGCCTCCGGCAGGGACGGATGCGTCGTGATGCCGTCCCAGTCGGCCACCACCTTCCGTACAAACGCCTGATCGCTGTCGGAGAGCAGTCCCGCGCCCATCGCTCCGGCCTCGCGCAGCGCTCCGTACGCTGCACCGATGGGTGATCCCACTGCCCACTCGGGCTCCTCCAGCTCCGCCGGCCGGGGGACGCTGTTGTCGGGGCTGGGGCTGGGGCTGAACTTGCGGCGCATCTCGGCGACCTCCTGCCGCGATGTGTCCACGACGGGGAGGCTGGTGCCGGGCCTCAGCTCACGGGCGATCGTGTCCGAGAGGCGGCGGCCCGCCGCGCTCTCCAGGAAGCGCGCCTTCTGCGCCTCGTCGGTCATGGAGTTGTCGGAGAGCAGCGCCGACGCGATGCGGTTGATGAAGTGGAAGGCGAGGGCCGTACCGATGAACTCGGCGGCCTGCTCCGGCGGGAAGGGGCGCTCGGTGGACGGCACACCGATCGCCCGGCCCCACGCCAGCAGCCGCGCCTGCGCCGAATCGGCCGGCTCTTCGCCGCGCCCGATCGTCTCCGCGAGGGCGTGGTCGCCGCCCGCGTACAGCAGCATGGTGTGTGCGTTGATGCAGAACTCGCACTCGTTCGCCAGTGACACCCCCGTGGCCACCAGCTCTTTTGCCGTGCGGGACGTCTGGCCCGCCAGCAGGGACTCGCGCATCAGTGCCCAGGTGGCGGTCAGCACCGGGGGAGCGGACGACAGCACGGTGAACGTCGCCGGGGCCTGGATGCCGAAGTCGGTGTCCAGTTGGGCGTAGACATCGGCGACGACTCCGGTCGCGGACTTGGCGGGTACGGGTGAGGTGAAGCGGAAAGGTCCAGTCATGCTGACGATGCTCGCCCGCGGGCCGGGTCCCCGTCGTCGTACATCCGGAGGCATTCCCGGCTGCGCCCGGCATACGGCGTCGCGCCGGGACTACTTCCCCGGAAGTAGCGTGAAAGCCGTCTGCGGGGAGGAGGCGCGGGGTGGGAGCGGCGTCTAGGGTGCGGTTCATGCGCGGGGATCAGCGGGATCGGCATGCCTGGCGAACGGGGCTCATCGACAAGGGACTTGCGGCCGTCATCGGCGGCGCGGTCCTCCTCGCGGGCTTCACCACGTCGGGGCCGGGGCCCGGTACCGCCGACGTGGTCCTGGTCATGGCAGGGTCGCTGGCGCTCGCCGTGCACCGCCGCGCCCCCGTCCCGGTGCTGGTTTTCACCGCGGCCTGCATGCTCGGTTACGTCGTACACGCGAATCCGGGGACTTCGGCGGCGTTCCCGGTGGTCGCCGGCGTGCACGCGGTGACCCGGGCAGGGCACCGGGCGGCGGCGGTCGGCGTGAGCGTCGTCTTCCTCGTGGGGTTCTTTTTCGCGAGCACGTCCGGGGACGGGTTCGAACGCACGCTGCTGCTGCACGGCTGGTTCATCTGCGCCGGGGTGACCGGGCTCATCGACAAGAACTGGCAGGCGTATCTGCGTCAGACCGAAGAGCGCGCCGCCGAGGCGGAACGCACCCGCGAAGAGGCCGCGCTGCGCCGGGCGGGGGAGGAGCGGCTGCGGATCGCGCGCGAACTTCACGACTCGCTCACCCACTCCATCTCGATCGTCAAGCTCCAGGCGGGAGTTGCCGTCCACCTGGCGCGCAAACGGGGCGAGGAGGTGCCGGAGGCGCTGCTCGCGATCCAGGAGGCGAGCGGCGAGGCCATGCGCGAGCTGCGGGCGACGCTCGACGTGCTGCGCACCGACGTCGTACCACCCGGCAGCGGCCTCGACAGGCTCGGCGAACTCGTCGAGCGGGCCTGTGCGGCCGGACTCGCCGCCTCGGTGACCGTCGCGGGTGAGGAACGTCAGCTGCCGACAGACGTCGACAGGGCGGCGTACCGCATCGTCCAGGAGGCACTCACCAATGTCGCCCGGCACGCGGGCCGGGCCAAGACCTCCGTCCAACTCACCTACGCGGGCGATCACTTCGCCGTACGAATAGACGACGAGGGCACGGACGCAACAGCCGGCCCGACCACCCCCGGCACCGGCCTGACCGGCATGCGCGAGCGCGTCGCGGCCCTCGGCGGTGTCCTGCACGCCGCCCCGCGCCCCGACGGCGGCTTCACCGTACGGGCCGAACTCCCCCTGGACGCTTCATGATCCGCGTACTGATCGTCGACGACCAGGCGCTGATGCGGGCAGGCTTCCGCGCACTCATCGACGCCGAGGACGACATCGAGGTCGTCGCGGAGGCCCCCGACGGCCGTCAGGGCATCGAACTCGCCCGCCGCCACGTCCCGGACGTCGCGCTCGTCGACATACAGATGCCGGTCATGACCGGCATCGAAACCACCCGCCACATCGCCGAAGACCCCGCGCTGGCCGGGGTGCATGTCGTCATCCTCACCAACTACGGCCTCGACGAGTACGTCTTCGACGCCCTGCGTGCCGGGGCCGCCGGTTTCCTCCTCAAGGACACCGAACCGGCCGACCTGCTCCAGGCCATCCGCATCGCGGCCCGCGGCGACGCCCTCCTCTCGCCGTCCGTCACCCGCCGCCTCATCACCGAATTCGTCGCCCGCCCACCGGACCGCCACACCGCCCCCGGCTTCGAGACCCTCACCCGGCGCGAATGCGAGGTCGTCGCGCTCGTCGCGCACGGCCTGACGAACGAGGAGATCGCCGACCACATGGTGATCAGCCCGTTCACTGCCAAGACCCACGTCAGCCGCGCGATGATCAAGCTGGGCGCCCGCGACCGTGCCCAACTGGTCGTATTCGCCTACGAGTCGGGGCTCGTCGCACCGGGACCGGGTAGAAACGGTCCGCCTCGCGGAGCCCATTGCTAACCTCGTGTACATCGAATCTGCGGGGGAGGTGTGGATGCGGCTGGTCTTCGTGCACGGGATAGGCGGCCCCCGTGAGTGCGACCGCGAACTCGCCGACTGGAAAAGGGCTTTGGCCGCCGGAATGAGCGTGGGCGGCCACACCCGGATGGCCCGCGAACTGGAGCGGCCCGGTGGCGCGGTGGAGTGCGTTTTCGCGTACTACGGCGACCTCTTCCGGCGCCCGCAGGCGCAGGGCGCGGGGTCCGGTCCGCTCGACGACGAGGAGGCCCGGATCCTCGTCGACCTGCTGGCCGAGCTGGTCGACGTACTGGCGGCGGAACACGAGCAGAACGCCGGACCCACGGGCCACAAGCGCGGCGGCGACGACTACGAGGCGGGCCGCAGGCTGCTCGAACACGCGCGGGCGGAGGCCGCCCCCAGGCCGCAGGCCCAGGGCAGCATGTCGCTCGTGCGCCGCGCACTCAACGTCGCGACGACCCTCCTGTCCTGGCAGCCGTGGGGCGGGGCCGCCCAGTGGGCGGCGCCCAAGCTGATGGTCCGCGACCTCGCACAGGTCTCCCGCTACCTGGCGCGCGTCGAGCACGACAAGGCCGGCGTCGGCCTGGACCGGCGTATCCGTGCCCGGGTCACCGAGGCGGTCGGGGACGGGCCCGCCGTGGTGGTGGCGCACTCCCTGGGCACGATCGTGGCACTGGAGGCCCTGCATGAACTGCGCGCCGCCGTACCGCTGTTCGTCACGCTCGGCTCGCCGCTGGCCATGCGCACCGTCGTACGGCCGAAGCTCGTGCCGCAGCCGCCCGGCACGCCCCACGGGCTGGCGTGCTGGCTGAACTTCTGGGACCGGGACGACGTCATCGCCGTACGCCCCATCCTGGAGCGGGACTTCACGGTGAACGCGGCAGCGGTCGGCCCGGACAGCAGGCGCGTCGACTCCGACGGCATCTGGGTCCACTCGGCGGTGAAATACCTCGCCCAGCCAGGCGTCGCGGCACCCATCGCCGAGGCCCTCCCGCAGACCGGACACCACCGGGGCCGCGGATGAGAAACGCCCCACCGCGACGCCATGTGCTGGTGGTCGCACCCCAGTGCCGGTCGATGGAAAAGCTCGACCGGCTGGAGGAAGCCGCGACCGACCTGTACGACGTGCTGGCCGACGACGACCTCGGCGCGTGCCGGCCAGGGCTTCCCGACGACCGCCCGTCACTCGTGACGGGCCACAACCTGACGAGCCACGAAATCCGGGCACTGATCGAGGACGCCATCGAGCACGCCGCCAAGCGCAACGCCAGTCTGTTCCTCGCGCTGCTCGGCCACGGATTCGTACCCGGGACGACGACCACGCTGTACCTCATGGGATCCGATTCGAGGGAGGACCGGACCGAACGCGCCGTAAATGTGGGCGAGTTACTGGCCGGGGCCGCGAATCACGGCGCCATTCCGAGTGTCCTCGGGATCATCGACACCTGCCACGCGGCCGGCGCGTCACCGCCCCGCGAAGACCTGGCCGCCGGCATGCGCAACGGACGCAGCCGCCTCTCGCTCCTGATGGGCTCGCTGGCCGGCGAAGAAGGCTCCGGCCTGACCTTCTCCAGAGAACTGGCCCGCGTCATACGCAAGGGCGTATCCGGCAGCGGTGCGCTGCTCGGCCTGCGCGAAGTGCGCCAGAGCGTACGCGGCCTGGTCGTCGGGCAGAACGTCAGCAGCTGGGAGCACGACGGCGACGGGCTCGCGCGGGGGTGGCTCTGGATCACCCGCAACGCCAGCCATCACCATGTGTTCCCCGGCGGCCTGTGCGGCCCCCTGGCCCGCGAAGAACTGACCGCCGCACTCGGCGCCCTCGACCCAGAGGCGTCGGCCACCGCGCTGCCCAGTGACGCGCAGTCGGCCCTGGAGTGCCAGGAACGGCTGAAGGACTTCCCCGACTCCGTGGCCCGCAGACGCGCAGAACGTGCCGTACGGAGCCTGCTCATCGCCGTACACACCGTGAAATTCATCCGCTCCTGGCTCGGCAGCGACCTGACCACCGCAAGACTGCGCCGCGCCCTGCACACCCAGCTCGCCTGGGAACGGCGCCTGCCCAGCAGCGTGCTGGAACTGTCCGAGGTCGAAGCGGTCGACCGGCTGGCCTTCGACCATCCGCGCGCCGACCCCGACTGCCGGCCCTCGGTGGCCAGGTTCGTCGCCCTGCTCGCGCAGGACGCCAGGAAGGACTTCCACGACGAGGCGCTTGCACGCTGGGCACTGCTGATCGACGCCCAGCGGGCCCTCAACGACGCCGTGGAAGACGTAACGGGCAGGCAGCGCGTACGCAGACTGAAGCTCGCCGTCAGCCTGCACTCCTCCCTCACCGGCGACTGGCCCGAGGAGGTCGGCGCCTGGCTGCTCAAGGACGGCGGGCTGCTGCACCGGGAGGACTTCCGCTGCCCCACCGTCGACCGGAACGGCACGGAGAGCGCCGTCATGGCCGCCGTACGCTGGGCCGAGACGTACGCCGCGGCGCTCGACATCAAGCTGAAGCGCATCGACGTCGCCGCACCCAGCAGACTGCTGCGCACCTGGCGCCCCGAGGAAGCGGGAGTGGCGCAGCGCCTCGGAGTGACGTACGACGTCGTCATGCACTGGAGCCGGCGGCTGACGCCGGACCTGGTGCTCCAGGAGATCGAACCCACCGTCCGCGACAAGTCGGAGGCGATCGCCGCCTGCGACGTGGGCGTCCCCGTCGACTGGCTCGCGGAGCAGGACACCGGCGAAAGACAGGTCCTGCGCGGACACCTGCGCAACGGCCGCTACGCACGCGCGATCGGACTGACGCACCACACAGGTGTCGACGACGACCTGCTGGACATGCTCCTCGCCTACACCCCCGTGCTGCTGTGGCCGCACACCGCCGCCGGTTTCCCCGAGGCGCGTCACGGAAGCCTCGAACACGACTGGCGGGACATGCCCGAAGCGCTCGTACGCGCCTACCAGTGCCGCTGGCGGGAGGAGGCCGTGAAGGACTTCGTCGACCTCCGTGCCGTCTGGGACGACCACGAGTGGCTGCGCTTCTGCCGCCTCTTCAGGACCGCGATTCTCCCCGCACAGACTCCGGATGAGGGAACCTCATGACGTGGAACGCGTACTACCGAGGAAACGGTGAGCCCGGGGAGGACGTGCGGCTGCCCGCGCCGCCTCCGTGGCGCACCTTCCCCAGGCGTTCGGCGGCCGAGGTGTTCCAGCCCCCGGAGGGCCTCGTCGACGTGGTGAATGCGGCGCTCGCCCTGCGCAGGCCCCTGCTGATCACCGGCGTACCCGGCTCCGGCAAGTCCACCGTGATCGAGCAGGTCGCGGTGGAACTGTCCCTCGGTCCCGTCCTGCGCTGGCACATCACCTCGCGCAGCACCCTGGCCGACGCGCTCTACCACTACGACGCCCTCGGCCGCATCCACGCCCAGCGGCTGCAGCAGGAGAAGGCCCGCGCGGGCGACGGAAAGCCCGCCGAGGACGACATCGCGGCCTTCCTCAGTCTCGGGCCCCTGGGGACGGCGCTGCTGCCGTCGCCCCGGCCGCGCGCCCTGCTCATCGACGAGATCGACAAGGCCGACCTCGACCTGCCCGGCGACCTTCTCGACGTCCTGGAGCGCGGCGAGTTCCGCATCCCCGAGCTGCTGCGCGAGGAGCAGCGCGCCGTCACCGTACGCATGTGGGACTCCGACGACAGCCACTTCGTCGGGGACGGCCATGTGCAGTGCACCGAGTTCCCCTTCATCGTGATGACGAGCAACGGCGAACAGGAACTGCCCGCCCCCTTCCTGCGCCGTTGCGTGCGCTACGTCATGCCCAAGCCCACCCCGGAGCTCGTCCGTGAAGTGGTGCGCAGGCACCTCCGGCTGGACGTCCCGGACAGCGGGCCGATGGCCGACTTCGTCGACGAGTTCGTACGACGCGTCGCCGGCGGCGAGTCCGTGGCCATCGACCAGCTGCTCGGCAGCCTCCATCTGCTCCACGGCCCCGAAGGCCTCGACCCGGACCAGCACGGCAAGCTGATCAGCCTCCTCATGAAGGACCTCTCCGGTGCCTGAGCACGACCCGCTGGACCGGGTCGTCGGGGCGCTGCACGGGCTCGGCATGGACATGGACACCCTGTCCATCGCCGAGGTGCTGTGGCTGGCGGCCTTCCAGGGGCGGCCGTCCGGCATCCGGGGCGAGGGGGCACGCCGGGAGGCAGCCGGTGGGCGGACCGCCGAACAGCCGGAGCACCGCCGGGAACCGGACGCCGGGCAGGACCCCGACCCGCAACGCCTGCCCCTGTACGACCCGGCCGGGCGAGGCGACACCGCCGTAAGCCCCGCATACCCGGTCTCGCTTCCGCGTGGCCGCGCCCTGCCGGGCGCCCGTGAACTGACCCGTTCGCTGCGGCCGTTGAAACGCTCCTGGCCGCAGGGGCGCCGGATGCGGCTCGACATGACCGCGACGGTCTCCGACTACGCGCGCAGCGGCGAGCTCATCCCGGCGTTCCGCCCCGCGCCGGAACGGTGGTTCGACGGCACGGTCGTCGTCGACCGTTCGGCCACCATGGCCGTATGGGGCGACACGACCGCCGAGCTGCTCAGGCTCCTGTCGCGGGCCGGGATCTTCCGCACCCTGCGGGTCTGGGACCTCAACACCCAGCACACGGCCTCCACGGCCTCCGCACTGCACGGCCCGCTCGGGCAGCGGGTCCCGGAAGGCGGCTCCCGGTCCTCCCAGCCGCGCCGGCTGACGCTCGTCGTCTCGGACTGCGCATCGGCCGCCTGGCGCGACGAACGGCTGTGGCGCCGCCTCCACGGCTGGGCCAAAGCCATGCCCACCGTCCTCGTCAACCCGCTGCCGCCGAGGACCTGGCGGACCGTAGGCCTCGACCTGCCCGCCGTACGGGTCACCTCGCCGGGGCGCCCCGGCGTACGCAACTCACGACTGCGCTTCACACCCCCGCCCCTGATGGAGGAGGCATTTCCCGCCGCCACAGCACCGGGGAAGGAGTGGCTGGCCGTGCCGGCCGTGTCGCTGTCGCCGCGCGCGGTGGGCAACTGGGCGCGCACGCTCATGCGGGCGGACCCCGCCGGTTGCGAGGCGCTGCTGCTGCCCGCTCCGGGGGTGGTCGACCGCGCGGCGGCGCAGGGGGCTCCGGCTCCGGTGGACGCGCGGACGGCGGCCGAGTCGTTCCTGTTGCGGGCCTCGCCGGCGGCCGCGCGCCTGGCCGTACTCTGCTCGCCGTACGAGGAGGTGAAGCTCCCCCTGCTCCGGCTCATCCAGCACGAACTTGTCCCGGAGGCCACGACGGCCGATCTGGCGGAGTTCGTGGTCGGTGGCCTGGTCACGTTCGCGGACAGCGGGACCGCCGGGACCGCCGGGGACGCCGCGAACGCGGGGACCGAAGGGCCGGCACTCCGCTTCCGCAGCGGCGTACGCGAGCAGCTCGAACCGCGGCTGGGCGAGCGCGACCTCTGGCGCTTCTACGACGCGCTGGAGCGGTACAGCGCCATGGACGCGGAGCCGTTGTGCACGCTCCCGGCCGTCGTGCCCGGCGTACGGGGAAGGGCCGCCGTAGCGGCGGGCCGCTCGCCCTTCGCCGAGGCGTCCCTCCAGACGCTGCGGGCGCTGGGGATGGCGGCGGAGGAGGCGCCGGTCGAGGCGGTTCAGGTGGCCGAATCCCAGGGAGCGACGGAGCAGAGGGCCGTACGGCGGCAGACGCCCGCCCCTGCCCCGCAGCCGCAGCCGGATCCCGAGCGGATCCAGCCCTTCGTCGACGGCCCGGACGGCAGGCAGTTCCGGCTTGTCGACGCACCGGCTCAGCAGCCGATCAGCGACGTCCCGGCCGACCTTGCCGCCAAGCCCGCCCCCGAGCAGCCGCCCCCCGTCGGTGCGGACAGCCCCCGGGAATCGCCGCGGCCGCCGCGCGAACCCGGACGACGGCGTGGCACGGAGCAGCGGCCGTACTTCTTCCTGAGCTACGCCCACACCCCGAGGTACGGGGCGGGCGGCCCCGACCCGGACATGTGGGTCGAGCGGCTCTTCCGGGACCTGTGCGGGCATGTGATGGCCATGACGGACCTCCCGGCCGGTACGCCTGCCGGCTTCATGGACCGGGAGATACGGTCGGGCGAGGGCTGGTCGGAGCGGATGGGCCAAGTCCTCGCTGAATGCAAGGTGTTCGTGCCGCTGTTCTCCCCGCGCTACTTCGCGAGTGAGATGTGCGGCAAGGAGTGGTTCGTCTTCGCCCAGCGGGCCATTCACCACCGGGCCAGGTCGGCACGCCCGGCGGAGGCGATCGTGCCTGCCCTCTGGGTGCCGACCCCGCCCGAACAACTTCCGGCGCCGGCGGAACGGTTGCAGTTCAATCACCGGGCGTTCGGGGACCGCTATGTCACCGACGGGCTGTACGGGCTGATCAAACTCCGGATCTTTGCCGAGGAGTACGAACGGGCCGTCTACGAACTCGCCAAGCGCATCGTCAGTGTTGCCGAGCATGCTGACCTTCCCGCCGGACAGCCCGTGGACTACCGGCAGGTTCCCAGCGCCTTCGGCAGCCCCCGCGCAGCAGGTACCCAGAAGATGCAGATCACCGTGGCGGCCCCGGGCCGCGACAGTCTGCCCGAAGGGCGCAGTCCCGACTACTACGGTGCCGGGCCGCAGGACTGGAATCCCTACCACCCGGAGTCGGCAAGGCCGTTGGCGGACACCGCGCAGGACCTGGTACGTGCGCTGAACTACCGGGTGACCGTCTCCACGCTCGGCGAGGCTCAGCCCCTCGACAAACGGCAGCCGCCGCTCACTCCGGAGATCCTGCTCGTCGACCGCTGGGCGCTGCGCGACGACGCACTGCGCGAGCGGCTCGCCGCTTTCGACGCCGAGCCGCAGCCCTGGACGAGCGTCGTCGTCCCCTGGAACCGGGCAGATCACCAGAGCAGAGCCGCCGAAGCCGAGCTGACCGAGCTGATGGAGGTGACCTTGCCGACCATGCTGAGGCAGGGCCGTGCGGCCAGCAGAGCGGCGGCCAGGGGCATTACGTCCATGGAGGCGTTCGCCCAGATCCTGCCGCAGGTCGTGGAGTCCGCCGCCCAGCAGTTTCTGCGCCATTCCGAGGTCTACCCGCCGAGCGGCGGCAGTTCGGTCGAGCGCCCGCGCCTGCGCGGTCCGGTCACAGCCGAATACGACCCCAAGGCCCACCAGAGACCGTGATCGGCTGCCACGTGCGCAGAACGGTTGCCACGACGACCGCCAGCTCCGCACCGGCGAAGCCTCCGCCGATGGACATGTCCTTCCAGCGGTCGGGTCTGAAGCGCTGCGGGTCGGGATACAGCGCCGGGGCGCGGTGCAGGGCGGTGCGGTTGTACAGCAGTTCCGTACCGGCGGGGATGCGGTACGGCCCGAGCCCCACGTCCTGGCCCGCCGTGGTCAGCAGGAACTCGTCCGGCGTGTGCAGCCGTACCACTTCCTGCACCACGCTGCGGGTGTACGGCAGGTGCTCGATCGCGCCCATGGTCAAGTCGTGCTCGTCCGATCCGAGTTGACTTTCGAGCTCGGCGACGATCCGGGACATGACGTCGCGTTGTCTCAGCAACTCGTCGAACAGCCGGGTCAAGGTGGCGGACATGGTCTCGGCGGCGCTGTGCAGCAGCGGGCCGCTCACCGTCCGGTCGACGACTTCACCGAGCGCGCGGACGGCGGCGTCGAACCGGCGGTTGACCGGCAGCGACAGGCGGGCGAGCGAGGGGCGCGGATACAGCAACCGGACGATCCGCCCCTTCACCAGGTCCGGCAGGGCACGGTGGAAGGCGGCGAAGCCTTCGTCCCTGAGCCGGGTGTCGAACAGGGCCCGGGCGACGATCTCCAGCGCCAGCCGGTTCATCTCCTCGGCGACATCGAGGACTTGCCCCCGCTGCCAGCGGTCGACGCGCTCGCGCGTCACCTTCTGGACGACCGGCACGTACGCCGCCATGCGTGCCGGGGCGAAAGCCGTCTTGAGGGTGTCCTGCGCAGGGCAGCCGTCGGCGCATGTCACCAGCAGGGCGTGCACGAGGGCGGGGTCGGTGACCACACACACCCTGCGCGTGCCCAGGTGGATCCGGACCACTCCGCCGACCGGCGACAGCGACCCGATGAACCCCACGGGATCTCGCAGCAGCGCCCGCGTGTGCCCGAGGCCGGGGATGCGTCCCGGCGCTGTGGGGGCGTCCTGCCTGCCCGTTGAGGTCGACGTGAGCACGCCATCACCTTCCCGTGTGTGTCGTCGCGACTGGTCCCGGCGGGCGAGGGAGGTGTACGTGCCGACCGCCCAGCGGCGTCCACCGCTCATAACTCTCTGTATTGCGAACGGTTACTGGGAGTGTCGAAGTGCGGTGCGGGGAACCGCCGACGGCCAACCCCGGGGGAATGCGGGGTTACGTACCGGGGCGGCAGGAGCACCACTGGTTGTCAGCGGTCCGTGCTTTGCTGGACGCATGATCGATGACAAGTTGTCCGACGTCGAAGAGGCAGTGCGCAAGGCGGCCGCCGCCGAGATCGTGCCGCGGTACCGGCAGCTCGCCGCGCACGAGATCGTCGAGAAGAGCGGCCCGCACGACCTGGTGACCGTGGCCGACCGGCTGGCCGAGGAGCACCTGACCGCTTCCCTCACGCGGCTGCTGCCGGGGTCCGTGGTGGTCGGGGAGGAAGCTGTTCACGCGGATCCGTCGGTGTACGACGCCCTGCGCGGCGACGCCCCGGTGTGGATCGTCGACCCGGTCGACGGGACGCGGCAGTTCGTGCGGGGAGAGCCCGGGTTCTGCACGCTGGTCGCGCTGGCGCACCGCGGCGAGGTGCTGGCCTCCTGGACCTATGCGCCGGCCCTCGACTGGATGGCCGTGGCCGTCCGGGGCGGCGGGGCCCGTCTGAACGGTGAGGTGCTGCGCCTGGGGCCCGGCGGGGAGACGCTGCGGGTCGCCACGTCGCACCCCGACTACACGACGCCGGATCAGAAGCGTGCGCTGCTCGGGCTGAACGTCGAGGGCGTCGACGCGCGGCCGTGCGGGTCGGCCGGGCTCGAGTATCTGGCCGTGGCGAAGGGGGAGTTGGACGCGGTCGCCTTCTCCTGGGAACTGGCCTGGGACCATGCTGCCGGGCTGCTGCTGGTCGAGGAGGCGGGCGGTACGGACCGTACGCTGGCGGGGGAGCGGTTCCGTATCACCGGAGGCAACGCCCTTCCGTTCACGGCCGGGCGAAACGAGGCCACGGTGGAGCGGGTCGTGAGACTCCTCGGCGGCGACGCGTAGGGCCGGGCGCCGCCCGGCAGCTGCTCCGGAATATCCTGGGGATCCAGGCCATCGGCTGACGAAGGAGTCCGAAGGTGCCGTCGATGCTCGATGCTGTCGTCGTGGGGGCGGGGCCCAACGGACTGACCGCCGCTGTCGAACTTGCCCGCCGGGGCTTCTCGGTGGAGGTGTTCGAGGCGTCCGGCACAGTGGGGGGCGGAGCCAGAACCGAGGAGCTCACGCTGCCCGGCTTCCGGCACGACCCCTGTTCCGCAGTCCACCCCCTGGGCGCGGGCTCGCCCGCCTTCAAAGCCATGCCGCTGGGCCGGTACGGGCTGGAGTGGCTGCATCCCGAGCTGCCCATGGCGCACCCCTTCGACGACGGCAGCGCCGCTGTGCTGTCCCGGTCGGTCGCCGAGACGGCCGCTTCATTCGGGTCGCGGGACGCCGGGACGTACCGGCGGCTCGTCGCGCCGTACCGGGGGAAGTGGGACACGCTGGCCCGGGACTTCATGTCGCTGCCGCTGAGCGCGCTGCCGCGCGATCCGCTGACGCTGGCCCGCTTCGGGATCGACGGGCTGCCGCCCTCCACCTGGTTGATGCGCCGCTTCCGCGACGACAGGGCGCGTGCCCTCTTCGCCGGGCTCGTCGGGCATGTCATCGCCCCGTTGGACGGCATCGCCACCGGCGCCGTCGGCCTCGTCTTCGCGCTCGCCGCGCACGCGGGGGGCTGGCCGCTCCCACGCGGCGGCTCGCAGTCGATCTCGGACGCCCTCGCGGCGTATCTGCGTGACCTGGGCGGGGTGGTGCACACCGGGTACGAGGTGAAGCGGCTGGACGACCTGCCGCCCGCACGCGCCTACGTTTTCGACACGTCGCCCACCGCGCTGGCCCGGATCGCCGGTCTGGGCCGGGCGTACGAGAACTACCGGTACGGCGCGAGCGTATTCAAGATCGATTACGCGTTGGACGGGCCCGTTCCGTGGACGGCCGAGGAGCCGAGGCGGGCCGGTACGGTCCAGGTCGGGCCGAGCAGCCGCGAGATCGGCACCGCGCTGCGGCAGGCGGCCGGCGGCACGGCTCCCGAAACGCCGTTCCTGATCACCGCGCAGCCCAGTCTCGTCGACCCGTCCCGGGCACCGGACGGCAAGCACGTCTTCTGGGCGTACGGCCATGTCCCGCACGCCTGGGAGGGCGACCTCACCGACGCCATAGAGCGCCAGATCGAGCGCTTCGCCCCCGGCTTCCGCGACCGGATCCTGGCCCGCGCCACGGCAGGCCCGCCCGAGCTCGCCGCGCGCAACGCCAATTACGTGGGCGGGGACATCGCCTGCGGTGCGGCTTCCGGGCTGCAGCTGCTGCTGCGGCCGAAGATCTCCCTCTTCCCGTACGCGACAGCGCATCCGGCGGTCTTCATCTGCTCGTCGGCCACCCCGCCAGGGCCCGGCGTGCACGGCATGTCCGGCCACAACGCGGCGAAGGCGGTCTGGCGGCGGCTGCGCGCGACCTGACCGTCAGGACGCGGCAGGAGGGGCTGGAGGGGCTGGAGGGGCAGGATGGGTGCATGACGGCCATCACTCTCGTACGCGGTGACATCACCGAGCAGCACGTCGACGCCATCGTCAACGCCGCCAACTCCTCCCTGCTGGGCGGTGGCGGCGTAGACGGTGCCATTCACCGGAAGGGCGGCCCGGAGATCCTCGCCGAGTGCCGCAAGCTGCGCGCCTCCCACTACGGGAAGGGGCTGGCGACCGGCCAGGCCGTCGCCACCACGGCGGGGCGGCTGAATGCCCAATGGGTGATCCATACGGTCGGCCCTGTCTGGCAGGCCGACCGGGACCAGTCGGAGCTGCTCGCCTCCTGCTACCGCGAATCCCTGCGCGTGGCGCGGGAGTTGGGGGCCACCACCGTCGCGTTCCCCGCCATCTCCACCGGTGTCTACGGCTGGCCGATGGACGACGGTGCGCGTATCGCCGTCCGTACGGTCCGGGAGGCGGCGGACCAGCCGGTCGCCGAGGTGCGGTTCGTGCTGTTCGACGAGGCTGCCTACGGGGAGTTCGAGAGGGCCCTGGCAGAGACACCTTGATGTCGGATTTTCGCCAGTCAAAGCCATCGGGCGTGCCCGATGCTTGAGCCATGCACACCGACACCGAGCGCTGTGTACGCGCCGTGCAGTCCAAGGACGCCCGCTTCGACGGGTGGTTCTTCACCGCCGTACTGACCACCCGGATCTACTGCCGTCCGAGCTGCCCCGTCGTGCCGCCCAAGGTCGAGAACATGACCTTCCTGCCGAGCGCCGCCGCCTGCCAGCAGGCCGGTTTCCGGGCCTGCAAGCGCTGCCGTCCCGACACCAGCCCGGGCTCCCCGGAGTGGAATGCCCGCGCCGACGTCGTAGCCCGCGCCATGCGGCTCATTGGGGACGGTGTCGTCGACCGCGAGGGCGTGCCGGGGCTCGCCGCCCGCCTCGGCTACAGCACCCGGCAGATCGAACGCCAGCTCCTCGCCGAGCTGGGCGCGGGACCACTCGCCCTGGCCCGCGCCCAGCGCGCCCAGACCGCCCGCCTGCTCATCGAGACGACGCCGCTGGCCATGGCGGACATCGCCTTCGCCGCCGGTTTCGCGTCCGTGCGCACCTTCAACGACACGGTCCGCGAGGTCTTCGCGCTGTCGCCGAGCGAACTGCGCGCCCGCGGCAGGAAGCAGCCGCAGACACCCGGTGTGATCTCCCTGCGGCTGCCGTTCCGCGCCCCGCTCAACCCCACGAACCTGTTCGGGCACCTCGCCGCGACCGCCGTACCCGGCGTCGAGGAATGGCGCGACGGCGCCTACCGCCGCACGCTCGACCTGCCGTACGGGCACGGCATCGCGTCCCTCACGCCGCAGCCCGACCACATCGCCTGCCTGCTCTCCCTCACCGACCTGCGCGACCTGACCATGGCCATCAGCCGGTGCCGCCGGCTGCTCGACCTCGACGCTGATCCGGTCGCCGTCGACGACCACCTGCGCACCGACCCGGTGCTCGCCCCGCTCGTCGACAAGGCTCCCGGGCGCCGGGTTCCGCGTACCACCGACGCGGCGGAATTCGCGGTACGCGCCGTGCTGGGCCAGCAGGTTTCGACGGCCGCCGCCCGTACGCACGCCGCCCGCCTGGTCACCGCGCACGGCACCCCCGTCGACGACCCCGGGGGCGGTCTCACGCACCTCTTCCCGGACGCGGCGGCCCTGGCCGACCTCGATCCGGAGGCGCTGGCCCTGCCGCGCAGCCGGCGGACCACCCTCACCACGCTGGTCTCGTCGCTCGCCGACGGCACGCTCGAGGTCGGCATCGACAGCGACTGGGAGCGGGCCCGCGCGCAGCTGCTGGCGCTGCCGGGGTTCGGGCCCTGGACGGTCGAGGTGATCGCGATGCGTGCACTCGGCGACCCCGACGCGTTCCTGCCGACCGACCTCGGAATCCGGCGCGCGGCGCAGGAGTTGGGGCTGCCGTCGACACCGGCCGCGTTCACGGCACGGGCGGCGGCCTGGCGGCCCTGGCGTGCGTACGCGGTCCAGTACCTGTGGGCCACCGACGACCACCCCATCAACTGCCTTCCCGTATAGAGGCATGCAGAGGAGCGCGTACATGAACACGAAGCAGCACACCGTCATCGACAGCCCGTACGGTCCGCTCACCCTCGTCGCCACGGACGGCAAGCTCTCCGGCCTCTACATGACAGGCCAGCGCCACCGCCCGCCGGAGGAGTCCTTCGGGGACCGCGACGCCGCGCCCGCGATCTTCGGCGAGACCGTCCGCCAGCTCGACGCGTACTTCGCCGGCGAGCTGACGGAGTTCGACCTTGAGCTGAGCCTGGCCGGCACGCCGTTCCAGCGCAGCGTCTGGGCGATGCTCCAGCAGATCCCGTACGGCGAGACCTGGTCGTACGGCGAACTGGCCGAACGCCTCGGCAACCCGGCGGCTTCGCGCGCGGTCGGCCTGGCCAATGGGAAGAATCCGGTGGGCATTGTCGTGCCGTGCCATCGGGTGATCGGCGCGGCGGGCAGCCTTACGGGGTATGGCGGCGGGCTGGACCGGAAGCGGCGGCTGCTGGCGTTCGAGAGCGGTGCGACGGCCCACGAGGACCAGCTCTTCTAGGCCTACGGTCGCCTGCGGCGCTGTTCCCCATCCCGGAACGCGCCGCAGGCGCCTGTCCTAGTCGCCCAGCCGTTCGAACGGGGTCGGGGTCCGCCCCGTCCACCGGTGCTGCACCGACCGCGCCGTCTGCTTCAGTACGCCGCCCTCCTGCACCGTTCCCGCCTCCGTGAGGTAGTAACGCCCGCCGCCGAGCGCGATCAGCCCGTACTGCCCGCCGGACTCCCACCCGTACGTGTCCGACGCCTCGTGGTGCAGACCCTTCGGCAGGAGGGACAGCAGCCGCCCGCGCTCGGGCTCCGGCTGGCCGGTGATCGGGCCCCTCACCGGCTGCTTCGAACCATCCGCGATGTACAGCGAGTAGTTCGGGAACTGCGGCTTCGCGCCCTTGTAGACGGCCATCAGCCAGTTGCCCGTGTGGTCGTCGTACTCCAGATTCTGCACGCCGTACCGCGTGTTGCCGGTGCGGACGAAGACCTTGTCGTCGGCCTGCGAAGGACCGCTGCGGTGCGGCGCGCTCTCCGGCAGCGGGCGCTCGTACTTGCGCCACCAGCGCACGTCGTACTGGAGCAGCACCTGGTGGTCGTTGTCCTTCCGCTTGACGTTCGAATAGATGCCGTACGCGACGGTCAGGACCTGCTTCCCGCGCATGCTGCGGCCGTTCCTGTCGAACTCGGGACCGAACGCGACTCCGTCGATCCCGCTGCAGCCGTACCGGTGGTCGGGGGTGTTCGCGGTGTCGCCGTCGAACTTCCCGTCGCCGTTCATGTCGGCCGTGTAGTCGTCGACGACCTCCTTGAGATGCACCGTCGACATGACGTTGCTTTCCCGTGCGTCCATGCCCATGCGGTCGATGCGGTCCACGTCCAGGATCGCGATGTAGAACGCCTTGGCCGACTTGTACTCCAGCGAGCCGTAGACCCGGCCGTCCTTCGAGTTGAAGTCGAGATCACCCAGATGCCCGGTGAATCCCGATACGGAACCCACCGGATTCCCGCGCAAATCAGTCTTGACGAGCAGGTTGGTGTACGAGAAGTACATGTACCCCTTGTGCCGGTCCACGGTCACGCCCTGCACGTGCCCGGCCTTCCAGGCGCCCCCGTAGACCTCATCCGGCAGGTGTCTGGCCCTGGACGCCTCGGCCGGCGCGGGTGCTTCCGTCGCGCCGGCCAAGGGGGTTCCCTGGGCCACAAGGGCCCCAGCTGCAAGAACAGTCATGAATCCGCCAACGAATGTGCGCATGGGCTCTCCAGATTCGTCGAGGAACGAAGGAACTGCTGGAAGGGACGGACGAGGCAGATGACGCCGGGCACGCTAGGCCGTGCTGTCAACCACTCGGTGCACACCGGTGCAACACCGCGTGAAGGCACTGAGGCAACAGACCGTAGGGCGGACGGAGGTTGGCGGACAGCCTTGATTTCAGCCGTGCGGGGCTTTCTTCGAAGTCAAGCGGTACGTCGCGTGTCCTGCCTGGCCAGTTGGGCCGTACGGTCGGCCAGTTCACTGATCCGTATGCCGTCGAAACCGAACACCGCGCTGCGTACGGTGTCCTCCAGCGGATCGGTCCACTGCGGCGGAATCCCGGCCGCGCCGCACATGACCCCGGCCACCGAGCCCGCCGTTGCGCCGTTCGAGTCGGTGTCGAGGCCGCCGCGCACGGTGAGTGTGATGGTCCGGGTGAAGTCGCCGTCGCCGTACAGCAGTCCCGCCGTGATCACGGCGGCGTTCGGGACGGTGTGGATCCAGCCGAGGCGCCCCGTCTCCTCCTCCAGCGCGGTGAGCGTGTCCGCCCAGGCGGCGCCGGCCGCATGCAGGGCGACGGTGTGCCGGACCGTACGGGCGAGCCGGCTGCTCGCCGGTACGCGCTCCAGCGCGACCTCGATCGCGGCGCGCGGGCCCGGTGCGGTGAACGCGGCGGCGACCAGGGCGGCCGCCCACATCGCGCCGTACACCCCATTGCCGGTGTGCGAGAGCACGGCGTCGCGGCGGGCGAGCGCGGCGGCCCGGTGCGGGTCGCCGGGGGCCGTCCAGCCGAAGATGTCGGCGCGGATGAGGGCGCCGATCCACTCCTGGTACGGGTTGTCGTAGGTGGCGGACAGCGGCGGCCTGATGCCGTTCGCGAGATTGCGGTACGTCGCCCGCTCGGCGGTGAAGGTCTGGAGATAGGGCAGCCGCAGCAGCCACAGCTCGCCGACCTGCTCGGTGGTGAAACCGAAGCCGTGGGTCTCCAGGAGGTGCAGCCCGAGGATCGCGTAGTCGATGTCGTCGTCGCGGCAGCTGCCGCTGATCCGGCCGCGCACGCACTCCGGCCACTCGGGGCGCATCTCGAAACCGGCCGCGCCGGGCGGGGGCGCGGGCAGGTAGTCGGTGAGCGGCAGCGCGCCGGTGAGTCGCAGGTAGCGGTCGATGCGCGAGCGCGTCCAGTAGTCGCCGCGCTCGACGGGCTTGCCGAGCATGTTCCCCGCGATCCGGCCCAGCCAGCCACCGAGGATCCGGTCGGCCGTCCGCGTGCTGTGTGGCGTCATGCGTCGGGTCTACCCATTTCCGGCGGTCAGACGTAGGGCATTTATGCGGTTTTAACTGAAATGCGAGAGCCTGCCGCTAGGTGTGCGGCCCCTCCTGCAGATAGGGTCGGGGCGGCGCGACTGCCTGTTCGAAAGCAAGGGATAGCAAGGTGACGGACGGAGCAGTAACTGAGACCGCCCGCGTGCTCGTCGCGGCGGACAAGTTCAAGGGTTCGCTCACGGCTGTGCAGGTCGCGGAGCGGGTGACGGCCGGGCTGCGGCGGGTCGTCCCCGACGTACGGGTCGAGGCACTGCCCGTCGCCGACGGCGGCGACGGAACGGTGGCCGCGGCGGTCGCGGCCGGGTTCGAGCGCCGGGAGGTACGGGTCACCGGGCCGCTCGGCGAGCAGCTCACGGCGGCCTTCGCGCTGCGCGACGGCACCGCTGTGGTCGAGATGGCGGAGGCCTCGGGCCTCCAGCACCTCCCCGCCGGCGTCTTCGCGCCGCTCACCGCCACGACGTACGGTTCCGGCGAGCTGCTGCGCGCCGCGCTCGACGCGGGCGCCCGCACGATCGTCTTCGGTGTCGGCGGCAGCGCCAGCACCGACGGCGGCGCAGGGATGCTGGCCGCGCTCGGGGCGCACTTCCTGGACGCGGCGGGCGAGCCCGTCGGGCCCGGTGGCGGGGGCCTGCGCGACCTCGCTACCGCCGACCTCGGCGGCCTCGACCCGCGCCTCGCCGACGTGGACCTCGTCCTCGCCAGCGACGTCGACAACCCGCTGACCGGCCCCAAGGGTGCGGCGGCGGTGTACGGCCCCCAGAAGGGCGCCACCGAGGCCGACGTGGCGACCCTCGACGCCGCCCTGGCGCACTACGCCTCGGTCCTCGGCCCGGAGCTCGCCGCTGCGCCCGGCGCGGGTGCGGCCGGCGGTATCGGCTACGGGGCACTGATCGCGCTCGGCGCGAGCTTCCGCCCCGGCATCGAGGTCATGCTCGACGTCCTGGGCTTCGGGCCCGCGCTGGAGCGGGCCACCCTGGTCATCACCGGCGAGGGCTCACTCGACGAGCAGACCCTGCACGGCAAGGCGCCGGCAGGGGTGGCGGCGGCGGCCCGCGCCAAGAACATCGAGGTCATCGCTGTGTGCGGCCGCCTGGCGCTGCCGCCGGAGGCGCTGGGCCGGGCGGGGATCCGCCGCGCGTACGCCTTGACGGACCTGGAGCCGGACCCGGCGAGGTCGATGGCGGAGGCGGGCCCGCTGCTGGAACGAGTGGCGGAGAAGATCGCCCGGGATTTCCTGAGCTGACGACCCGGCGAGGTAGCGGGGCCCGCTCCTCGAACGCCGTAGGGGCTGAAATATTCAGCCCGTCCGGCGTTTGAGGACACTCCCCCAGACTTCGTCCGGGGGACCCCCAAGGGCGTCCCAGGTCTGGGGGCTTGCCCCCAGTTCGGGAAGGGGCGGGTAGGGGGAACAGCCCCGCAGGGCACGCCCAGTGGCGGACAGGGCAACGGTTCCGGGCGGCGCCGCCTACCCACCGCCTTCGCCCCGCACCGCCGCCCCCGCGTCACGCCCCGCTCAACCGAAACGCGTCCAGCGCCAGCGTCATCTCGATCAGGTCCCGCGGCCGCGACAGGGAGCGGGACGTCAGCTGTTCCAGCCGCCGGAGCCGGTTGAACACCGTATTCCGGTGGCAATACAGCCGACCGGCCGTCCGCCCCGCCGACCCCTCGCAAGACAGCCACGCATCCAGCGTCTCCAGCAGCACCACCCGGTCCGCCGGCTCCAGTTCCATCACGCCGGCGAACACATCCGCCACCAGCCGCTCAGCAAGCTCAGGCTGGCTCACCACCAGCGCCGTCGGCATCCGCTCGTCGAGCCGTACGATCCCCGTCGCGTCCGGCGCACACGTCCGCAGCGCCAGGTCCGCGAGCCGGCGGGCCGCGCCCAGGCCGGCGAGCCCGTCCACCACCGGACTGATCCCGCCGGGCCCGGGACACCGCCCGGCGAGGAGCTCCGACAGGTCGGCCGGCGTCGTCTCCTCGCCCAGCGAGACCACCCCCACCTCGCAGTCCGTGCGCATCCGCCAGATGAACCGCATACCTGTGCCCTGGATGCGCCGGTGGAAGGGCTCGCGCCCGTCCCGCCGTTCCACCCGCAGCACCACCACCGCGTACCGCCCCTGCTCCGGCAGATCGAGACCGGCCGCCGCGCGGGCCGCCAGGCCCGGTGAGTCCTTGCCCTCCAGCAGCGCGTCGAGCAGCGCCTGGAGCCGTTCGTCCGTACGGTGGCGCAGCTCCGACTCCGTCGCGCGGTACGCCTCCGAGGCGATCGCCGCCTGCGCGTCCACCGCGGCGAACACCGTCGTGGCCGCCCTCATGAGCACCGCAAGCGTCTCGGGGTTCTCCGCCTCCGTGCCCTCCAGGAGCGCGTCCCACACGAGGTAGCCCGCGTGCCGGTAGGAGTGCACGAGCAGTTCCAGCGGGAAGCCCTGCTGCGCCCGGCGCCGGCCCGTCCACTCCGCGTACTCCAGATCGCGGCGCGGTTGCGACTTCGGCGCGGAGATCGCCTCGATACCGATCCGCATCGCCTGCTCGGTCTCCTGCCAGTGCTGGTCCTGCGACAGGACCTGCCCGTACAGCGGCGAGTGCGCGTTCAGCTCGCGCATGTGCTGATCCACCAGATCCGGCAGCCGGCCGAGCAGCGCCGCACATGCCTCGGTCAGCACCGCCCAGTCGTGCCCCGTCCGTGCTCTGCGGGCTCCCATGGCCGAGAGCGTGCCATGGCCACGGCTTCCTGACAGGCCCCTGACACGCACTGTTGTGCACGTGCACAACCGGTCGTGGGTGCCGCTGGTCACCGGCAGCGGTTCCGCCGCCGACCGTGGACGGGAGGCCACGCCGGTGCTGAGGTGAGCGCCACCGAACGGCCCGAGGAAGGGGTGCCATGTCTGGCGCCGCATTGGAAATACGGGATCTGTCGGCGGGATACGGACCTGTGAGGGCGCTGCGACACGTGTCGCTCACGCTGCCCGAAGGGTCCGTGGTCGCCGTACTGGGCAGCAACGGAGCAGGGAAGTCCACGCTCCTGCGCGCCATCTCCCGCACACTGTCGTTTCACGGCGGAGCGGTCACCGGAGGCACCGTCGCCTTCGACGGCCGGCCGCTGACCGGGCTCTCCCCCGACCGGGTGGTGGCCGCCGGCCTCTGCCAAGTCCCCGAAGGGCGCCAGGTGTTCGCCCGGATGACGGTCGCCGACAATCTGCGCGCGGGCGCACTCGGCTCCACCGGCAACCGCGCCGCCCAGACCGCCGCGCTGCGACGGGTCCATGAGCTGTTCCCGGTACTGGCCGACCGCGCCGGGCAGCGCGCCGGGCTGCTCTCCGGCGGCGAGCAGCAGATGCTCGCGGTTGCCAGAGCCCTGATGGCCGGACCGAAACTGCTGCTGCTCGACGAGCCCTCACTCGGCCTCGCCCCGCTGATGGCACAACGCATCGCCGAGACGATCACCGAGATCAACGCGCAGGGCACGGCCGTACTGCTCGTGGAACAGAACGCCGCCATCGCTCTGCGCCTCGCCTCCCACGCGTACGTCCTCGACGTCGGTGAGGTCGTGCTGTCGGGCCCCGCCGACGAGCTCGCCGCGTCCGACGAGGTACGCCGCCGCTATCTGGGCGTCGTCGACGAGGAGGCCGCGGCCGACGCCTCCCGGGCCGTGGCGGCCCACCGCACCCTCAGCGTCTGGGAGGGCCGATGAGCACCGAAGCGACCCTGGACGTCAGAGATGTGACCGTACGGTTCGCCGGTCTGACCGCACTGGACGCGGTGAGCTTTACCGTTCAGCCCGGAACCGTGCACGCCGTCATCGGACCCAACGGCGCCGGCAAGTCGACCTGCTTCAACGTCCTTTCGGGCGTGTACCGGGCCACCTCGGGCAGCGTCCGCTTCGGCGGCCAGGAAATGACCGGGCTGCCGCCCCACCGCATCGCCGGTCTCGGCATCGCAAGGACCTTCCAGAACCTCGCCCTGCCGCCCGGCGCCACCGTCGAGGACAGCCTGATGCTGGGCCGTCACCGCCTCACCCGCACCGGCTTCGTCGCCGCCGGACTGCGACTGCCTTCCGCCGTACGGGAGGAGGCGAGGCACCGCGAACGCGTCCGGGAGATCGCCGCCTTCGTCGGCCTCGAAGAGCAACTCGGCCGCCCAGCAGGCGCCTTGCCGTACGGGCAGCAGAAACTCGCCGAGCTGGCCCGCGCACTGTGCATGGAGCCAAAGGTGCTGCTCCTCGACGAACCGGTCGCCGGAATGACCGCCGACGAACGCCGGGCCACCGCGTCCATCGTCGCGGGCGTACGGGACAGCCTCGGCATCTCCATCGTGCTGGTCGAGCACGACATGGGCGTGGTGATGCGACTCGCCGACTCCGTGACGGTCCTCGACTTCGGCCGGCTGATCGCCGACGGAACACCCGCCTCCGTCCAGTCCGACCCCGCCGTCGTCCGCGCCTACCTGGGAGAGGAGGCCACCTCATGACCACCTTCGCCGAACTGCTCCTCAATGGGATCTCGATCGGTTCCGTCTACGCCCTGATCGCCCTCGGCTTCGTGGTGATCTTCCGCGCCACCGAGGTCGTCAACTTCGCCCACGCCTCGCTGCTGCTCGCCGGCGGCTACGTCACCGCCGTCCTCCACGATGACATCGGCTTCTGGCTCGCCCTGCTCGCCGGGATCGGCGGCGCCGCCGCCGTAGGAGCCGGGGTCGAGTTCCTGGTGATGCGTCGTTACCGGGGCTCGAATCACAGCGTGCTGGCCATCGTCACCATCGGCGTCGACATCCTCCTCACCACCGAGCTGACCCGGCGTATCGGCACCGACGTGCTCGCCCTGGGCGACCCCTGGGGCGACGCGGTGCTCACCTTCGGCGGGGTGACCGTGGCACACACCCGGATCGCCGCGTTCGTCGCCGCCGGCCTGCTCATCACGGTCTTCCTGCTCGCCTTCCGCTTCACCTCCTGGGGCGTGGCGATGCGCGCCGCCGCCGAGAACTCCGAGACCGCCGCACTGATGGGCGTACGCCTCGGCAGGGTCTCCCTCGGCGCCTGGGCCGTGGCGGGCGGACTCGCCGCCGTCGCCGCACTGTTCCTGACGGTCTTTCCGACGCCGGGCCTGGAGCGCTCGACCTCGCTCGCCGCGATGAAGGCCTTCCCGGCGGCGATCCTCGGCGGCCTCGACTCCACCACCGGCGCACTCGTCGGCGGGTTCCTCGTCGGCATCACCGAGTCGCTCGCCACCGGCTACCAGAGCGATCTGACCTTCCTCGGCCGTGGCATCGGCGACCTGGCTCCGTATCTGGTGATGGTCGCCGTCCTGCTGGTCCGCCCGGCCGGTCTCTTCGGTACGAAGGAGCTGGCCCGTGTCTGAACCGGCCAAGAGACTGCGCCGCCTCCCGCGCACCGCCCTGCTGTGGAGCGCCGGAGCGGTCCTGCTCCTCGCGCTGCCCTTCTACCTCGACCGGTTCTGGCTGCAGGCCGGACTCTTCGCGATGGCCGCCGCCATCGGCGCCATCGGCCTCAACCTGCTGACCGGCGCCACCGGCCAGCTCTCCATGGGCCACGCGTTCTTCCTCGCCGTCGGCGCGTACGGCTACTGCGTCTTCGCCGGGGACTCCGCCGGGACACTGACGGGCCTCGGTCTGCCCAGCTGGCTCGCCGCGGTCCTCGCGGTGGCGCTCGCCGGGGTCGCGGGCGGCCTCTTCAGCCCCATCTCGGGACGCCTCCAGGGCGCGTATCTCGGCATCGCCACCCTCGCGCTCATCTTCATCGGCCAGCACGTGCTCTTCAACGCACACGACCTGACCGGCGGCTTCAACGGCCGCGACGTCCCCCCGCTCAGTCTCTTCGGAATCACCTTCGACGAGAGCGAGCTGCTGGTGGCCGCCGTGCCCTTCGGATCCGCCGAGAAGCTCTGGTACGTCGCCCTGATCGCCGTGGCCGGCTGCGCGCTCTTCGCCCGCGGAGTGCTGCGCGGGCGTCCCGGACGGGCCATGAACGCCATCCGTGACCACCGCATCGCCGCGGGCGTCATAGGGGTGCCGGTCGCCCGCTACCGGGCCGGGGTGTTCGTCCTCTCCTCCATGTACGCGGGCCTGGCGGGCGTACTGCTCGCGCTGGTCTTCCAGCGGACCGTGCCGGAGTACTTCGGCATGATCCTGTCCCTCGAATACCTCGCCATGATCGTCATCGGCGGTCTCGGCTCGGTCGCGGGAGCGGTGGTGGGAGCCGTGTTCGTCTCTCTGCTGCCCCAGCTCCTCACCCGGTACAGCGATGCCCTGCCCCTCGTCTCCGCCCCCGGTACGGGCGGGGTCGCACCGGGCGAGGCATCCCGGTACCTCTACGGCGCCGCCGTTGTCGCGGTGGTGCTCTTCCTGCCGGGCGGCCTGGTGCGGCCTGCCCTCCGGCGCAAGACAACAACCCCAGAGGAGTAACCATGACCACACGCAAGCAGGCAACCAGAACCACCGCCGCCACCCTCGCGGCGCTGCTCGCGCTGACAGCGGCCGGGTGCAGCTCGAAGGCGAAGGACACGAAGGACGACAAGCCCGGGGCCGGCGGGGTCAAGACCGGCCAGGGCGTCACGGACAAGAAGATCAAGCTCGGTGTACTGACCGACATGACCGGCGTCTACGCCTCGCTCGGCAAGAGCGTCACCCAGGCCCAGCAGCTGTACGCGAAGCAGACCAACGCGGCCGGCGGCATCTGCGGCCGGCAGATCGAGCTCACGGTGCGCGACCACGGATACGACCCGCAGAAGGCCGTCTCCGGGTACACCGAGCTGTCGCCGGAGGTCCTGGGCTTCGTCCAGTTCATCGGCTCGCCCTTCGTGGCTGCCGTCAAGCCACGCATCGACGGCCAGGACAAAGGCCTCGTCATCCCGCAGGCCTGGTCCGCCTCGCTGCTCGGCAGCCCGTACATCCGAGTCATAGGCAATACGTACGACGTGGAGACGATCAACGCGATCGACTTCCTGACGAAGGAGCAGGGCGTCAAGAAGGGCGACAAGATCGGCCATGTCTACTTCGAGGGAGATTACGGCGAGAACGCGCTGGCCGGAGCGAAGTACGCGGCGGAGAAGGCCGGGCTCACCGTCGTCGAACAGAAGATCAAGCCCACCGACAACGACATGACGGCCCAGGTCGCGGCGCTCAAGAAGGCCGGGGTCAAGGGCGTCGTCATCAGTGCGGGACCGCGCCAGGCGGCGTCGTTCGTGGGCGTCTCGGCGGCGGTCGGGCTGAAGGTACCGATCATCGGCAACAACTCAGCCTTCTCGCCGCAGCTGCTCGCCACCCAGGCCGGACCGGCACTGATGAAGAACTATTACGTTGCCTCGCCCACGGAGCCGATCGGCACGGACTCGCCCGCCGGCAAGAAGCTCGTCGCCGACTACAAGGCGGCGTACCCCTCGGACGCCCTCGACAACGGAGTGGTGGCGGGCTGGACGGCAGCCTCGGTCTTCGGCGAGGCGCTGAAGAAGGCGTGCACGTCGAAAGACCTGACCAGGGAGGGTGTCGACAAGGCGCTGCTGACGATCAACTCCTACGACTCGGGCTTCGGCACCACGCACGACTTCACCGACCCGAAGGCCCCCTCCTCGCGCCAGACGGTCATCCTGCGGCCGGACAAGAAGGCGACCGGCGGCATGAAGGTGGTGCGCGAGGCGAAGGTCTCGGAGGGCGCCAAGAACTACACCGTGGGCGGCTGACAGCCCCGGGAAACGGAAGGACCGCGGGCCCCGGGGATGTAACCCCGGGGCCCGCGGTCGTACGTACGTCAGCCGCTTACGGAAGCTGCGCGGCCCTCGCCTCGCGTCGGTTGTCGCGGAACGTGTTCACGCGCCGCGCCGTCGCGAAGAGCGGGATGACCGCACCCAGAACCACCTGGAGCGCGCACCCGGTTGCGAGCAGGAACTGTCCGCCGGGCGCGTCGAACGCCCAGGCCGCGAGCAGCCCCATCGCGCCCACTATCCAGGCGAGCATGGCCACCGCGAGGACACCCCGCGGCTTCGGGTACTCGACCCGGCTCACCATCAGCCACGCGACGCCGATGATGGCGAGCAGCGTGGGGATGAAGGGAAGCTCTAGCAGCACGATCGAGACGACCGTGAGCGCACCGAAGGGGCTCGGCATGCCCTGGAACATGCCGTCCTTCATGGTCACGCAGGAGAATCTCGCAAGCCGCAGCACCACCGCCAACAGCACCACGATCGCCGCCAGCGCCGAAACACGCTGGTGGGCGTCGTCCGCGACCATTCCGTACACGAGTACGAAGTAGGCCGGGGCGAGCCCGAAGCTGATCAGGTCGGAGAGGTTGTCGAGCTCCGCACCCATCGGCGAGCTGCGCAGCTTGCGCGCCACGAGCCCGTCGCAGAGGTCGAAGATCGCCGCGAGGAGCATCAGGATCACGGCGGTCGCGGCGCTGTGCCGCGCCATGCCGGTCTCCTGGCTGCCCTGGAGGTGCGGGATGAGGATTCCGGTGGTGGTGAAGTACACCGCCATGAATCCGCACGTCGCGTTACCGAGGGTGAGCGTGTCCGCTATTGACAGCCGCAGTGAGAGCGGCATGTCCTCGGCGTCGGTCTCTTCCTCGGCCTCCGGCACCCAGCCGGCCTGAGTCTCAGGATCAGTCACGGTCAATTCGAGTCACCCCCGCAGTGGTGGCCTGGCCGACCTCGACCGCGACATCGACACCTTCCGGAAGGTAGATGTCGACGCGCGAGCCGAAGCGGATGAGGCCGATGCGCTCACCCTGCTCGACCTTGGTGCCCTGGGGGACGTACGGGACGATGCGGCGCGCGACCGCGCCGGCGATCTGCACCATCTCGATGTCGCCGAGCTCGGTGTCGAAGTGCCAGACAACGCGCTCGTTGTTCTCGCTCTCCTTGTTGAACGCCGGAACGAACCCGCCGGGGATGTGCTCGACCGACGTCACGGTGCCCGCCAGGGGCGCGCGGTTGACGTGGACGTTCAGCGGGCTCATGAAGATCGCGACGCGGGTACGCCCGTCCTTCCACGGCATGATGCTCTGCACCACTCCGTCGGCCGGGGAAATGACCCGGCCCTGGGTGATCTCGCGCTCGGGGTCGCGGAAGAACCACAGCATGCCCGCCGCGAGCGCGGTGGTGGGCACGGCGACGGCAGCCCAGCGGCCGGACTTGCGAGCCCGGGAGAGGCTGAGCGCCGCTGTGGCGACGGTCGGCAGAAGCCACGGCGATGCTCCGCGAGCAAGGCGTCCCTTGAGGAAGCCGTCGCGTGGTGCAGAGGTTTGGCTGTGGGGCATGGATGACCTTCGTAGCGGATGATGCCGCGCTGGCAACGGGGGACGGCGGCTTTCCGGCGATGTTAGCGGTTGCGGGCCGCAACTGGGCAAGCCAGAAGCCGAGTCGACGGCCTGAAGACGATGACAGGGTGTGATCTTCTCCGCGGGCATTTCGCCGCAAAGTGAGCAATCAGCCCTGGAATCGGTACTCTTCGAGGAGCCGCCGACCAATGATCATTTTCTGGATCTCGGCGGTACCTTCACCGATGAGCAGCATCGGCGCCTCGCGGTAGAGGCGCTCGATCTCGTACTCCTTCGAGAACCCGTATCCACCGTGGATACGGAAGGCGTCCTCGACTACCTCCTTGCAGTATTCGGAGGCGAGGTACTTCGCCATCCCTGCCTCAAGGTCGTTTCGTTCCCCGGAGTCCTTTTTGCGTGCTGCATTCACCATCATCGCATGAGCGGCCTCGACCTTGGTAGCCATCTCGGCGAGCTTGAACTGAATCGCCTGGTGCTGGGCGATCGGCTTGCCGAAAGTGTGACGTTGCTGGGCATACGAGACACCCAGTTCGAACGCACGCTGCGCGACACCGCAGCCACGCGCCGCCACATTGACGCGGCCGACCTCGACGCCGTCCATCATTTGGTAAAACCCTCGGCCGGTGGTGCCGCCGAGTACCCGATTGGCCGGAATGCGCAGTCCGTCCATGATCAGCTCAGTGGTGTCGACACCCTTGTAGCCCATCTTGTCGATCTTCCCGGGAATGGTCAGACCCGGACGCACCTCGCCGAAGCCGGGCTCCTTCTCCACCAGGAAGGTCGTCATCTGCTTGTGCGGGGCGGTGCCCTCGGGGAGACCCTCGTCACTGCGGCACAGGACCGCGACGAGCGTGGACGAGCCGCCGTTCGTCAGCCACATCTTCTGGCCGTTCAGGACGTACTCGTCGCCGTCCTTCACGCCCTTCGACGTGATCGCCGACACGTCGGAACCGAGCGCCGGCTCCGACATCGAGAACGCGCCACGCACCTCGCCCAGCGCCATGCGCGGCAGGAAGGTGTCCTTCTGCTCCTGCGTGCCGTGCTGCTTGAGCATGTACGCCACGATGAAGTGCGTGTTGATGATCCCGGAGACGCTCATCCAGCCACGAGCTATCTCTTCGACACACAGCGCGTATGTGAGAAGGGACTCACCCAGGCCCCCGTACTCCTCGGGGATCATCAGCCCGAACAGGCCGAGCTCCTTGAGGCCCTCGACGATCTCCGTCGGGTACTCGTCGCGGTGCTCCAGCTCGGTCGCGACAGGGATGATCTCCTTGTCGACGAAGTTCCTGACGGTGGCCAGGATCTCCTGCTGGATGTCGGTCAGACCGGCGGTCTGGGCGAGACGGGCCATGACTACTTCTCCTGAACCTTGGCGTAGTTAATTAGACGCTGCCGGGCGGCCGGGCTGCTCGCCGCCGCGCTCCTTGATGTACGTCTCGGTCGGCACCATCACCTTGCGCCGGAACACGCAGACGACGGTGCCGTCCTGCTTGTAGCCCTTCGTCTCGACGTAGACGATGCCGCGGTCGTTCTTGGACTTCGACGGCGTCTTGTCGAGGACGGTCGTCTCGCCGTAGATCGTGTCGCCGTGGAAGGTCGGCGCGATGTGCTTGAGCGACTCGACCTCCAGGTTGGCGATGGCCTTGCCGGAGACGTCCGGGACCGACATGCCCAGCAGCAGCGAGTAGATGTAGTTGCCGACGACGACGTTCTTGCCGAAGTCGGTGGTCTTCTCGGCGTAATTGCTGTCCATGTGCAGCGGGTGGTGGTTCATGGTGAGCAGACAGAAGAGGTGGTCGTCGTACTCCGTGACCGTCTTTCCGGGCCAGTGCTTGTAGACGGCGCCGACCTCGAACTCTTCGTAAGTGCGTCCGAACTGCATGATCAGGCCTCCGGAGCTTCGAACTTGGAGGTGCGCTGCATGCCCGCAGCGCGACCCTTGCCGGAGATGACCAGCGCCATCTTGCGGCTCGCCTCGTCGATCATCTCGTCGCCGAGCATCGCCGAGCCCTTCTTGCCGCCCGCCTCGGACGTGCACCACTCGTACGCGTCGAGAATCATCTCCGCGTGGTCGTAGTCCTCCTGGGAGGGCGAGAACACCTCGTTGGCCGCGTCGACCTGACCGGGGTGCAGCACCCACTTGCCGTCGAAGCCCAGCGCCGCCGCACGGCCCGCGACCTCGCGGTACGCGTCCACGTCGCGGATCTGGAGGAACGGGCCGTCGATCGCCTGGAGGTCGTGCGTACGGGCCGCCATCAGGATGCGCATCAGGATGTAGTGGTACGCGTCCGCGCCGTAGCCGGGCGGCTGCATGCCCACGACCAGGGTCTTCATGTTGATGGAGGCCATGAAGTCGGCCGGGCCGAAGATGATGGTCTCCAGGCGCGGGGAGGCGGCGGCGATCTCGTCGACGTTCACCAGGCCCTTGGCGTTCTCGATCTGCGCCTCGATGCCGATCTTGCCGACCTCGAAGCCCATCGTCTTCTCGATCTGGGTGAGGAGGAGGTCGAGCGCGACGACCTGCTGGGCGTCCTGGACCTTCGGCAGCATGATGCAGTCGAGGTTCGGGCCGGCGCCCTCGACGACCGTGATGACATCGCGGTACGTCCAGTGGGTCGTCCAGTCGTTGACGCGCACGACCCGCGTCTTGCCCGTCCAGTCGCCGTTGTTCAGCGCGTCGACGATGGTGTGCCGGGCGCCTTCCTTGGCGAGCGGCGCGCACGCGTCCTCCAGGTCGAGGAAGACCTGGTCGGCCGGGAGGCCCTGGGCCTTCTCCAGGAACCGCGGGTTCGAGCCCGGCACGGCCAGACAGGAGCGGCGCGGGCGCAGGCGGTTCACGGGCGTGGGCGTGGTCATGCGAGGACCTCCAGAGGGTCGAGCTTGTTCGCTTTCCGGATCTCGTCGACGATACGGCCGATGATCTCCGTGATGCCGAAGTCCTTCGGGGTGAATACTGCGGCCACTCCGGCAGCCCGCAGCTCCGCGGCGTCCGCAGGCGGAATGATTCCGCCGGCGATCACCGGAATGTCCGCGGCGCCCGCCTCGCGGAGCCGTACCAGCACGTCCGGCACCAGTTCGGCGTGCGACCCGGACAGGATCGACAGGCCGACGCAGTGCACGTCCTCGGCGAGGGCGGCACTGACGATCTGCTCGGGCGTGAGCCTGATGCCCTGGTAGACCACCTCGAAGCCCGCGTCGCGCGCTCGTACGGCGATCTGCTCGGCGCCGTTGGAGTGCCCGTCCAGGCCGGGCTTGCCGACCAGCAGACGCAGCCTTCCGGAGCCCAGATCGTCCGCCGTACGGGACACCTTCTCCCGTACGAGCGCGAGCGGGGTGCCCGCCTCGGCGGTGACCGCGACCGGGGCGCTGCTCACGCCCGTCGGCGCGCGGAACTCGCCGAAGACGTCGCGCAGCGCCCAGGACCACTCGCCAGTGGTGACGCCCGCGCGGGCGCACTCGACGGTGGCCGCCATCATGTTCTCGGTGCCCGCGGCGGCCTTCTTGAGGGCTGCCAGGGCCTCCGTCGCGCGGGCCTCGTCGCGGTTGTCGCGCCACTCGTGGAGCTTCGCCACGACGCGCGCCTCGTTGGCCGGGTCGACCGTCATGATCGCGCCGTCGAGGTCCGAGGTGAGCGGGCTGGGCTCGGTGGCCTCGTAGCAGTTGACGCCGACGATCTTCTCGTCGCCGGCCTCGATACGCGCGCGGCGCTCCGCGTGCGAGGAGACCAGCTGCGACTTGAGGTAGCCGGACTCGACGGCCGCCATCGCGCCGCCCATCTCCTCGATACGGTCCATCTCCGCGAAGGACTCGGCGACCAGCGCCTCCACCTTGGCCTCGATGACGTGCGACCCCGCGAAGATGTCCTCGTACTCCAGCAGATCGCTCTCCAGGGCGAGCACCTGCTGGATGCGCATCGACCACTGCTGGTCCCAGGGGCGGGGCAGACCCAGCGCCTCGTTCCAGGCAGGGAGCTGAACGGCGCGGGCGCGGGCATCCTTGGAGAGGGTGACGGCCAGCATTTCGAGGACGATGCGCTGGACGTTGTTCTCCGGCTGCGCCTCGGTCAGGCCGAGCGAGTTGACCTGCACGCCGTAGCGGAAGCGGCGCTGCTTCTCGTTCTCGATGCCGTACCGCTCGCGCGTGACCTTGTCCCAGATGCGGCCGAAGGCGCGCATCTTGCACATCTCCTCGACGAAGCGGACGCCCGCGTTGACGAAGAAGGAGATACGAGCGACGACGTCCCCGAACTTCTCCGCCGGCACCTGACCGCTGTCCCGTACGGCGTCGAGAACGGCGATGGCCGTGCTCATCGCGTACGCGATCTCCTGGACCGGTGTGGCACCGGCCTCCTGGAGGTGGTAGCTGCAGATGTTGATCGGGTTCCACTTGGGAATGTTGTTCACCGTGTAGGTGATCATGTCCGTCGTCAGACGCAGGCTCGGCACCGGCGGGAAGACGTGCGTCCCGCGCGACAGGTACTCCTTGACGATGTCGTTCTGCGTCGTCCCCTGGAGCTTGGTGATGTCCGCGCCCTGCTCCTCCGCGACCACCTGATACATCGCCAGCAGCCACATGGCCGTGGCGTTGATGGTCATCGAGGTGTTCATCTGCTCCAGCGGGATGTCCTGGAACAGCCGCCGCATGTCGCCGAGATGGGACACCGGGACCCCGACCCGGCCGACCTCGCCGCGGGCGAGGATGTGGTCGGGGTCGTAGCCGGTCTGCGTCGGAAGGTCGAACGCGACCGACAGACCGGTCTGGCCCTTGGCGAGGTTGTTGCGGTACAGCTCGTTGGACGCTTCGGCGGTCGAGTGACCGGCGTACGTCCGGATGAGCCAGGGCCGGTCCTTCTTGCGCTCAGTCATTACACATTCCGGCTGTGCTTGTTGGTCCGCTCCGCCGGCGCGTCACGGAACAGGTTGATGGCGTCGATGTGCTGCTCGCGAAGCTCGTGGTTCCGCACGCCGAGACCCTCACGGGGCGAGAGCGCCAGCACGCCGACCTTGCCCTGGTGCAGGTTGCGGTGGACGTCGTACGCGGCCTGGCCGGTGTCCTCCAGCGAGTACACCTTCGACAGGGTGGGGTGGATCTTGCCCTTGGCCACCAGACGGTTGGCCTCCCACGCCTCGCGGTAGTTGGCGAAGTGCGAACCGACGATCTTCTTCAGCGACATCCACAGGTAGCGGTTGTCGTACTCGTGGTTGTAGCCGGACGTCGACGCGCAGGTGACGATCGTCCCGCCCTTGCGCGTCACGTACACACTCGCGCCGAAGGTCTCGCGGCCCGGGTGCTCGAAGACGATGTCCACGTCCTCGCCGCCGGTCAGCTCACGGATGCGCTTGCCGAAGCGCTTCCACTCGCGCGGGTCCTGGTTGTGCTCGTCCTTCCAGAACTTGTAGCCCTCGGCGCTGCGGTCGATGATCGCCTCGGCGCCCATCTTGCGGCATATCTCCGCCTTCTGGTCGCTGGAGACGACACAGATGGGGTTTGCGCCACCGGCCAGCGCGAACTGGGTGGCGTACGAACCGAGTCCGCCGCTCGCGCCCCAGATCAGGACGTTGTCGCCCTGCTTCATACCGGCGCCGTTGCGCGAGACGAGCTGGCGGTACGCCGTCGAGTTGACCAGGCCGGGGGCCGCCGCCTCCTCCCAGCTGAGGTGGTCGGGCTTGGGCATCAGCTGGTTGGACTTGACGAGCGCGATCTCGGCGAGGCCGCCGAAGTTCGTCTCGAAGCCCCAGATGCGCTGCTCGGGGTCGAGCATCGTGTCGTTGTGGCCGTCGGACGACTCCAGCTCGACGGACAGGCAGTGCGCGACGACCTCGTCGCCGGGCTTCCAGGCGTTCACGCCGGGTCCGGTGCGCAGCACGACGCCCGCCAGGTCGGAGCCGATGACGTGGTACGGGAGGTCGTGGCGCTTGCTGAGGTCGCTGAGCCTGCCGTACCGCTCCAGGAAGCCGAAGGTCGACACCGGCTCGAAGATCGAGGTCCAGACGGAGTTGTAGTTCACCGAGCTGGCCATGACCGCCACCAGCGCCTCGCCGGGGCCGAGCTCGGGCACCGGCACGTCCTCGACATGGAGGGACTTGCGGGGGTCCTTGTCGCGGCTGGCGACGCCGGCGAACATCTCGGCCTCGTCCTTGTGCACGGTCACCGCGCGGTACGACTCGGGGATGGACAGGGCAGCGAAGTCTGCGGCCGTACTGTCCTGCGACTGGATCGCGTCCAGGATTTCCTTCACGGGGTGCCTCCGGCGAATGGGGACGGGGGGTGGTGCTGTGGAGGTGTGCCGTCGGTTCGGCGGTGCTGCTGGTGCGGCGCGGGTGGCGCGAAGGTTGCCTGGTGACGCAGGCGGCCGGGCGCGCAAGCACTTGGCTTACGGGGACAGCCGACGTACGAATGGTCTCTGCACGTCGGCCGCCCGACAACCACAACGTATGGCACCCCGTGCCAAGTGACAAGACACTGCGTGCCAGTAATTTCACTCAGCTGTGAAAAGCTCACCTCAGGTGAGCGATGATCGATCGAATGCGCCCAGCAAAAAACGCCGACCGCCCCAGGTATCAGGGGCGACCGGCGTCTCGGTGAGCGGAAAGTGTCTCGTCAGCGTTGCTTGAGTGCCCGCTCGATCGTGCGCATGACCTCGTCGAGAGGGGCGTCCGTGCGGGCCACTGCCACCAGCACCTCATCGTCCGTCCGGGTGGTGGCCACCGGCGCGCGGTCCGCGGCCGACGACGAGCGGCCCGCACCGATGCCCGTGCCGAAGGTGTCGCGGACGATCGAGAACGCGTGGTCCAGCTGCGCCTCCACGTCGCCCTGCCCGCCGGCCCGGAGCCAGCGCCGCAGCACATGGTTGTGCGCCGTCACCACCGCGGACGCGGCCACCTCGGCCAGCAGCGGGTCGTCGTTGCCGTCATGGTGGTCGTGCTCGTCGAAATGGCCCAGCAGATAGCGGGTGAACAGCCGCTCGTAACGCGCCACCGAGGCGATCTCCGCCTCGCGCAGAGTGGGAACCTCGCGGGTCAGCTTGTAGCGGGCCACCGAGACCGCGGGAGACGCCGCGTACATCTTCATGACTTCCTTGATGCCCCGGCAGACCGTATCGAGCGGATGCTCGTGCGGGGACGCCGCGTTGAGCACAGCCTCGGCGCGGACGAGCGTGTCGTCGTGGTCCGGGAAGATCGCCTCTTCCTTGGAGCGGAAGTGCCGGAAGAAGGTCCGGCGCGCGACCCCGCCCGCCGCGGCGATCTCGTCGACCGTCGTCGCCTCGTACCCCTTCGTCGCGAACAGCTCCATCGCCGCGGCCGAAAGCTCACGGCGCATCTTGAGCCGCTGCGCCGCCGCGCGGCTGCCCGCGGCGCTTTCAGGGGCGTCGGACGCGGAGTTCGTACGGGACGGGCGTCGGGGTGCGGAAGCGGGCTGGGACATGCCCCGAACGTACTGCATATGCGCAGGAGAGCGCGCCTGTGGGTGCGGGCTGCCGGGAGGTCCTTCCCACGCCGCAGGCTGCGCGGGAGGTTCCAGCAGCCCGCCCCATCCGGTCGCACTCTCCTGCTCAGCGTCGGGCATACTCCCGGAAGCCGCGTCCCGTCTTGCGGCCGAGGCAGCCCGCGGCCACCAGGTGCTCCAGCAGCGGCGCGGGCGCCAGGCCCGGGTCGCGGAACTCGCGGTGCAGGACCTGCTCGATGGCGAGCGAGACGTCCAGGCCGACGACGTCGAGGAGTTCGAACGGACCCATCGGGTAGCCGCCGCCCAGCTTCATCGCGGCGTCGATGTCGTCCAGCGTCGCGTAGTGCTGCTCGACCATCTTGATCGCGTTGTTCAGGTACGGGAAGAGCAGCGCGTTCACGATGAAACCGGCCCGGTCGCCGCAGTCCACCGGGTGCTTGCGGATCTTCGTGCAGACCTCGCGGACGGTCGCGTGGACATCGTCGGAGGTGAGCACCGTACGGACCACTTCGACCAGCTTCATCGCGGGCGCCGGGTTGAAGAAGTGCATCCCGATGACGTCCTGCGGGCGCGAGGTGGCGCGGGCGCAGGCCACGACGGGCAGCGAGGACGTGGTCGTGGCGAGCACCGCGCCCGGCTTGCAGACCTTGTCGAGCGTCGCGAAGAGCTGCTGCTTGACCTCCAGGTCCTCCGCCACCGCCTCGACGGCCAGGTCGACGTCGGCGAACGCGTCGAGCGACCCGGCCGGGGTGACCCGCGCCAGCGTCTCGTCGCGCGCCTCGGCCATCATCCTGCCCTTGTCGACAGAGCGCGAAAGGGACTTGGCGATACGGGACTTGGCCGTCTCCGCCTTCTCCTGGCTGCGGGCGGCGAGCACCACGTCGTACCCGGCCTTGGCGAATACCTCCGCGATACCGGACGCCATCGTGCCGGAACCGGCGACGCCGACCGACTGCACGGTCCGTCCCGTGGCGGCGGTTGCCGACTCCAGCGGCGTGAGCGCGTCGCGCACCACGACCTGGCTGCCCGCGCCCTCGTACGTGTAGAAACCGCGCCCCGACTTGCGGCCGCTCAGACCGGCCTCACTGAGCTGCTTGAGGATGGGGGCGGGCGCATGCAGCCGGTCCTTCGACTCGGAGTACATCGCGTCGAGGACGGTACGGGCCGTGTCGATGCCGATCAGGTCCAGCAGGGCGAGGGGGCCCATCGGCAGGCCGCAGCCCAGCCGCATCGCGGCGTCGATGTCCTCGCGGGAGGCGTACTTCGCCTCGTACATCGCCGCGGCCTGGTTGAGGTAACCGAAGAGCAGCCCGTCCGCGACGAAACCGGGGCGGTCGCCGACCGCGACCGGCTCCTTGCCCAGGTCGCGGGCGAGCGTGGTGACGGCCTCGACCGCCGTGGGCGCGGTCAGCACGGACGAGACGACCTCGACCAGCTTCATCGCGGGCGCCGGGTTGAAGAAGTGCAGGCCGAGGACGCGCTCGGGGTGCGCCGAGTCGGCGGCGAGACGCGTGACGGACAGCGCGTTGGTGCCGGTCGCGATGATCGTCGTCGGGCGCACGATGGAGTCGAGGGCGCGGAAGACCTCCTGCTTGGCCTCGTACGACTCGGTCACGACCTCGATCACGAGGTCGGCGTCCGCCGCGGCCTGGAGGTCGGAGAAGGTACGGAAGCGGGCGAGGGCGTCCCGCCGCTCCTCCTCGGTGATCCGCTCGCGCTGCACGGCGCGGGCGGTGGAGGCTTCGAGTGCGGCAACGGCCTGCAGTGCGGCGGCGTCGCTGACATCGATGCCGATGACTTCACGGCCGGCCCGGGCGAGGACCTCGGCGATGCCGGTGCCCATGGTGCCGAGACCGATCACGGCGACGGTGGAGAGAGGGGTGTCCATCACGGGACTCCAGAGAATGAGTGACGACTGAGGTGGCACACGCACCGCGGGTACGCCGAAGGGCGCACGGCGAAAGAGAGTTGCGTGCGGAGTAACTGCAGGTCGTGGTGCAGGGCCGACGGACTCTGTCCCGGAGTCGCGTCGTACAGAAGAGAACCGAACCGACGAACACTCGTGGCGGCTGCGTCACCAGGCCGCCCTGAGGGTGATCAATCAAGCGGGGGGTTGCCCGCTCACTTGAGGTTAACCGGCGAGTAACGAGCGCGCCAGCCCTGGAGCGATGTGATCTGAGACGCCTGTACGACGCCGATACGCTGGCGGGCATGGATGAGGAGCTGCGGTCGCTCGTGGACCGGGTGCGGGGCGAGGCACACGGTTCGGCAGGGCAGTCGGCGGGGGATCCGGTCGCCTACGAGCGGCTGATCGCCACGGAGGACCGGGACGAACTGGCCCGTGTCCTCACCGAGACGGAACGACCCCTCTGGGCCCGGGAAATAGCCGCCTTCCGGCTCGGCTGCGCGGGCGACCGGCGAGCCTTCGAGACGCTGGTGCTCCTCCTCAACCACCGCGACCCGGAGCGCTGCGTCAGTGCCGCCCATGCGCTGGCCCGCCTCGGCGACCCGCGCACCGCGCGCGCGGCCGCCGCGCTCGCGACGAACACACTGCGCACGGCGTACGCGCTGCACCCGGTGCGGCTGCTGACCGAGCTCCGGGCGCCCGAGACCGTACCCGCGCTGATCACCACCCTGCGCGGGCTGCTCGCCCCGCAGGACCCGCACTGGCGGGTGGCGCTCGCGTGCGTCGAGGGTCTGGGGCAGCTGCGGGACGCGCGGGCGCGTCCGGTGCTCGAAGCGGCCCTGGGTCACCCGCGGTTGAGCGCCGCGGCGTCCGCCGCGCTGAGCCGCCTCGCGTAACGCGTCTCGTGGACGGCGACGCCGTCCACGTCCCACGGAGCCTCGACGCCGTCGGGTGCGAAGCCCGCCTTTTCGTAGAAACGGCGGGCTTCGGTGTTCTCCGTGAGGCGCATGTACGGGAAGCGTCTCTGATCGGCTTAGTGATCCTGTGGGTTGCACAGGATCAGAACCCGGGAATCGCCCCGTGACACCGATCGCCTTCGTGCCCTGGTGCCGATGGCCAAAGCCGTCGGCCCGCGTGGCACGTCCCTCCGGACGCTGACCGGTCAGTTGTTTTACGTCCTGACCGGGGAGGGTGCCCGACGTCGCCTGGGCGCCGAGCGTGCGAGTCACACTCTGCCACAGCATCACTACGGTTGGCTAATTCGAACCGGTGAGCCTTCGGCGGCGGCGCGGGCGAGTATCTCGGTGGTGAGGGCGCGGCCGACGCCGGTCGCTTGGTGCTCCGGTAGTACGTAGATGGCGTTCAGCCCGTAGCTGTACGCCGCTCATGGGCGGCACTCTAACGAGGGGCGAGCCGCCGCAGCAGACGGACGTACCAGCTCCAGCGGGCCGGGCGGGCGACCTTGCCTGTGAGGGCGGACTCGGCGCGGTCCAGGGCGTCTTCGAGGACCGCGTCGTGGCACGACCGGTACATCAGGGGCCACGTGAGCAGGGCCGGGCCCCGGACCTTCATGGCGAGGGTGTGGCGCAGCACGGTCCGGCCGTCGTCGACGGCGTGCACGGTGAGCTCGTGGAAACCGTCGAAGCCGCGCGGCCCGCTGAAGGTGAAGCGGACCCATTTGTCGGGGACGTACGACGTCACGGTGTAGCGCACCGGTCCGTGGCCACCCTTGGAGCCGGGTGTGAGGCCGTTGTCCAGGGACATGCGCGGCCAGTCGTCGCCCGGCCAGAGCAGGTCGCCGGGCGTGGCGAGGGTGTCGATGAGGGCGCCGACTTCGCTTGCCGTGGCGGGCAGAAGGCGCTCGTGGACGTTGAAGGCTGACGTTGACACTGCCATGGGGATACTCCCGGGGCTGGTTTCAGAGAGGTCTCTCTAATTAATTGGAGGGTACTCTCCAGAACATGGCAAGACCACCCCGGTACGACACTCCGCTCCTCCTCGACGCCGCCGTGCGGCTCGCGGCCGAGGGCGGCCCGGCCGCCGTCACCATGGCCGCCGTCGCCAAGGCCGTCGGCGCCCCGAGCGGCTCCGTCTATCACCGCTTCCCGTCCAGGACCGCACTGCTGGCCGAGGTGTGGCTGCGTACGGTCGAGAGATTCCAGGAGGGATACGCCGCGGTGCTGACCGCATCCGGCGACGACCCCAGGCAGGCCGCCGTCGCCGCCTCGCGGCATGTGGTGGCCTGGAGCCGTACGCATCCCGAGGAGGTCGCGCTGCTGCTGCACGGCGCCGAGGCGTTCGGCAGGAGCGAGTGGGCGCGGGAGTATGCCGACCGCGCGGACGAGGGTAATCGCCGGGTCTTCGGAGAGATCTCCGCGATGGCGGCCGCGCTCGGCGCAGCCGGCACCGTCGAGACCGAGCGCATCGCACTCGCGCTCGTCGACCTGCCGCTCGCGCTGGTACGCCGTCATGTGCGGGGAGGCGGGCGCCTCCCCGCACATGCGGAACAACTGGCCGCCGACAGCACGGCCTTGCTTCTGTCGGACCTGTGAGCCGTCGGTCGTATCAGCTGCGGAAGCCGATCAGGCGGTGCAGCGCACCGCCCTTCGACGTGTCCGTACTCGCCCTGGCCGCGGCAGGCAGGGGCTTCGGGTCGGGCAGGGCCGTACAGACCGCGTCCGCGTCACCGCCGTCCTTCGCGCGCGGGACCTTGCCGGTGGTGAGGTAGTCCGCCAAGTACCGGTCCAGGCAGGCATTTTCGCTCAGCGTGACGCCGTGGTTGCCGCCGCCCTCCTCGACGACCAGGCTCGACCCGGGCAGCATGCGGTGCAGGGTGACGCCGCCGCTGTACGGCGTGGCGGCGTCCTCGGTCGCCTGGAGCATCAGCGCCGGCGGGAGCTCGTCGTTGGAGACATTCGGCGGATTCAGCGACTGCGTGGGCCAGAAGGCGCACGGGGCGTTGTACCAGGCGTTGTTCCAGGTCGAGAAGGGCGCCTTCGCGTGCACGTTCCAGTTGTCCTGGTGCCAGAAGCCCCAGTCGCGCTCCCACGGCGCGTCACGGCACTGCACCGCCGCATAGATGCTGTAGCTGTTCTCGCCCGCGGCACCGATGGCGCCGAAGTTCTCGTACTCTCCGACCAGCGGGCCCGCGTCCTTGGCGTTGACGTACGACGCGAACGCCTTGGCCAGCTGCGGCCAGTAGCCGTTGTAGTAGCCGCCGGGCAGGAACGTGTCCTCCAGCTCGCCCGGGCCGACCTTCTTGCCCGCCGGGTTCTTGCGCAGCGCCTCGCGCATCTTGTACCACTTGGCCTCGACCTTCGCCGGGTCGCTGCCGAGCTTGTACGCCGTGTTGTGTTTGGCGACCCATGCGGCGAACGCCTTGTGGCGGGCGTCGAACGCGTAGTCCTGCCCGATGTTGTCGTCGTACCAGACACCGGTCGGGTCGACGATGCTGTCGAGCACGAGCCGCCGCACCCGCTGCGGGTAGAGCTTCGCGTACACGGCGCCGAGGTAGGTGCCGTAGGAGTAGCCGAAGTAGTTGATCTGCTGCGCGCCCAGGGCGCGGCGGACGACGTCCAGGTCCCTGGCGGTGCTCACCGTGTCCATGTACGGCAGCAGCCCGCCGTACTTGGTGGCGCACGCCGTGGCGAAGGCCTTCGCCCGGTCGAGATTGACCCGCTCGTCCTCCTCGCTGCGCGGCACCGAATCGGGCCGTACGGGCGAGAAGTGCCCGGGACGGCAGTTCAGCGCCGGTTCGCTCCTGCCCACGCCGCGCGGGTCGAAGCCGATGACGTCGTACTGCGCCGCGACCTCCTTGGGCAGCGAGGTCGCGACGAATCCGGCCATCGAAAGGCCGCTGCCGCCGGGGCCGCCCGGATTGACCAGCAGCGGACCCTGGAAGGTCTTCGCGGTGTGCGGGACACGCGAAAGGGCGAGGGTGATCTGCTTGCCGTGCGGGTCCGCGTGGTTGAGCGGGACCTTGACGGACGAACACTGGAGCGCCGGGTATTTCTTGGTGCCGCAGTCGGTCCATTTGAGTGCGGTGCGCGCCGCGGCGGTCGCGGAACCGGCGTCGGCCGAGACCGCGGGCGGTACGGCCGTGATCAGTCCCGCCACCGTCGCACCGGCGGCGAACAGAACTCCTGCGCGTTTCTTCACTTGGCCTCCCGTCGGGGGAAAGCGGCTGTGAGTGACACAGCCCCCGCCGCATGGTGCCGGAAACGGCGCCCGGAAGGTGGGCTTCTGACCCTTTGTTGACGCGTGTGGCGTCAGAGGAATGTCAGGCGGATTGTCAGAATTATCAGAGGTGTGTCACAGGAGTGTGAGCTGCGTCGGGCCGGGATCCTCCGGCTTCGCCGGCTCGGGGACGCGCCGGTGCAGGCCGGGACCCGACGGGCCGATGCCGAACTCCGTGGCCAGTTCGTGCACTTGTCGGGTGATCCGCCGCTGGTACCACTTGGGTGCGTATGCCCCTTCGGCGTACAGCCGCTCGTACCGCCGCACCAGGTGCGGATGGTGATCGCCGAGCCAGGCCATGAACCACTCGCGCGCGCCCGGCCTCAGATGGAGTACGAGCGGAGTGACCGACGTCGCACCCGATGCGGCGATGGCGCGGACGGTGGCGCGCAGCTGATCGGGGGAGTCGCCGAGGAAGGGGATGACGGGGGCCATCAGCACGCCGCAGCCGATGCCGTGGTCGGTGAGGGTGCGTACGACGTCGAGGCGGCGCTCCGGGGAAGGCGTACCTGGCTCGACCGTGCGCCACAGTTCCTGGTCGGTGAAGCCGACGGAGACGGAGATGCCGACCTCGGTGACCTGGGCGGACTGCACAAGGAGGTCGAGGTCGCGCAGGATCAGCGTGCCCTTGGTCAGGATCGAGAAGGGGTTCGCGCGGTCGCGCAGGGCGGTGATGATGCCGGGCATCAGCCGGTAGCGGCCCTCTGCGCGCTGGTAACAGTCGACGTTCGTCCCCATGGCGATGTGCGCGCCCTGCCAGGTGCGGGAGGCGAGCTGGTGGCGCAGCAGTTCGGGGGCGTTGATCTTGACGATGATCCGGGTGTCGAAGTCGAGGCCGGTGTCGAGGTCCAGATAGCTGTGGGTCTTGCGTGCGAAGCAGTAGACGCAGGCGTGCGTACAGCCGCGGTACGGATTGACCGTCCATTCGAACGGCATGCGTGAGGCGCCCGGCACCCGGTTCAGGATCGAGCGGGCCCGCACTTCGTGGAAGGTGATCCCGCGGAACTCGGGGGTGTCGAAGGTGCGGGTCGTGACCGCGTCCGTTCCGAAGAGCGCGGGGTTCCCGATGGCGGGGGTTTCGGCCAGATTGTCCCAGCGCATGAGCGCCTCCTCGGTAGCACTGAGCTCAGAATAGAACACTTGTTCCCTTGATTGCTGCAACCCCCGATTTTGGGCGGCGGACCGGAGGTGGTTGGGTAGCCGCACCCCCGAAAAACCGAGTGCTGGAGGAACAGGCATGGCGCAGGTCGAGGCCACGACGGAGCGGATCATCGCGGCGGATGCGGAGGCGGTGTTCGATGCGCTGGCCGACTACAGCGGCACGCGCGCGAAGATCCTCCCCGAGCACTTCAGCGAGTTCGAGGTGCGCGAGGGCGGTGACGGCGAGGGCACTCTCGTCCACTGGAAGCTCCAGGCCACCAGCAAGCGCATCCGCGACTGCCTGCTCGAAGTGACCGAGCCGACCGACGGGCAGCTCGTCGAGAAGGACCGCAACTCGTCCATGGTCACCACCTGGACCGTCACCCCGGCCGGCGAGGGCAAGTCGAAGGCCGTCGTCAGCACCGTCTGGAACGGCGCCGGCGGCATCGGCGGCTTCTTCGAGAAGACCTTCGCCCCCAAGGGCCTCGGCCGGATCTACGACGCCCTGCTCGCCAACCTCGCCGCCGAGGTCCAGAAGTAGCCCATCACCGGTTCGAGTGGTCTTCCCCATCGGCCGGTCGTGCGCCGTAGGGGCTCCCACCGGGGGTGTAGCCGCCCGCGTACGCCTCCCGCGCCCTTCGTCGCGGTTGCTCCCCCTTCTCACGCAATGCGAGAAATGGGCGGCGCATTGTGACGAGGGGAGCAGTACGTGGGCGGGACCACTCTGGTGGAGGGCGGGCAGGCCGCAGAGCAGCCCGCCCACGAAGGGCGCCGAGCGGCAGGAGAGTTCGGCCCTCCACCACCCCAACTCCCCGTCGGCCCAGAGGCCGCGGGCCTGCCGCTCAGCCCGGGCCGCGTCCGGCTGGTCTTCTTCGGGCTGATGCTCGCGCTGCTTCTCGCGGCGCCGGGGCAGATGATCGTGGTCACCGCCCTCCCGAAGGTCGTCGGTGAACTCCACGGCCTGGACCGGATGTCGTGGGCGATCACCGCCTATCTGCTCACCGCCACGATCGGCCTGCCGGTCTACGGAAAACTCGGCGACCTCTTCGGCCGCAAGGGCGTCTTCCAGGTCGCGATCCTCGTCTTCGTCGTCGGATCGGCACTGGCCGGCCGGTCCCGCACCATGGACCAGCTCATCGCCTTCCGCGCCGTCCAGGGCCTCGGCGCGGGCGGTCTCATGATCGGCGTCCAGGCGATCGTCGCCGACATCGTGCCGCCCCGGGCCCGGGGCCGCTTCATGGGCCTCATCGGCGCCGCCTTCGGCCTCGCCTCCATCGCCGGACCCCTGCTCGGCGGGCTGTTCACCGACCACGTCTCCTGGCGCTGGTGCTTCTACATCAACGTACCCTTCGGCCTGTTCACCATGGCCCTGATCGCCGTGGTGCTGAAGCTCCCGAAGCCGGACGTACGCCCGCGACTCGACGTACTCGGCGCGCTGCTGCTCGCCGCCGCGTCCACCTGCCTCGTCCTGCTGACCAGCTGGGGCGGTACGGAGTACGCCTGGGACTCGCGCATCGTCCTCGGTCTCGCAGCGGGCGCTGCCGGAACGACTCTGCTCTTCATCGTCGTCGAGTCCTACGCGCCCGAACCGGTCGTGCCGCTGCGGCTGTTCGGCGACTCGGTCTTCACCATCACCTCACTCGTCGGCGCGGTCGTCGGCATCGCGCTCTTCGGCGCCGCGAGCTACCTGCCCACCTTCCTGCAGATGGTCGCCGGCGCCGGCGCCACCGAGTCCGGGCTGCTGATGCTCCCCATGATGGGCGGCGTGGTCATCGCCTCGATCGTCTCGGGCCAGCTCATCAGTGCCACCGGCCGCTACCGCATCTACCCGGTCGTCGGCGTGGCGTTCTCGGCGGTCGGCATGTGGCTGCTGTCCCGGCTGGAGGCCGACACTTCCCGGCTGCACTACAGCATCTGGATGGCCATCCTCGGCACCGGGATCGGCCTCGTCCTGCCGGTGCTGGTCCTCGCCGTGCAGAACTCCGTGCGCCCCACCGACCTCGGCGCCGCCACCAGCGCCAACAACTACCTCCGGCAGATCGGTGGCAGCATCGGCGCCGCCGTCTTCGGCACGCTCCTTGCGAACCGGCTCACCGACGCCCTCGCCGAGCGGCTGCCCGCCGGAGCCGACCTCCCCGACCCGCAGAGCATCACCCCGCAGCTCGTGCACGCCATGCCGCCCGCGCTGCGCGACGCCTACATCGAGGCGTACGCCGAAGCCATGCCGCGGATCTTCCTCTACCTCGTGCCGGTGCTCGTACTCGGCCTGCTCATCGCCTGCTTCCTCAAGGAGAAACCGCTGGTGTCCCACAACGCCCCCACGGCTGTCCCGGCGGCCCGCACCGCGTCGTACTCCCAGTCGTCCCCCTCACCCTCACTTTCCCCCTCGCCGTCCGCGCCCCAGAACCCGTACCTCTCCGGGGTCCCCGTCCACGGCACCGTCCAGCACCACGACGGCACCACCGTCCCGCGCGCCGCCCTCACTCTCATCGACGTGTCGGGGCGGCAGGTCGGGCGCGGTGCGAGCGGTGACGACGGGCGGTACGCGCTGAGCGTGCCCTCGCCAGGGGCGTACGTGATGATCGCGGCGGCCGGCGGACACCAGCCGCAGGCCGTCACTGTCACCGTCGGCGAACGCCCGGTCGAGCTCGACGTCGTGCTCGGCGGCGCGGGGCGGCTCGCAGGGACGGTGCACACGGCGGACGGCACGCCGGTGCGGGACGCCGCCGTGACGCTCACCGACGTACGCGGAGAGGTCGTCGCATCCACCCGCAGCGGGCGCGAAGGGGGCTATGTCATCACGGAGTTGGTCGCGGGCGAGTACACGCTCGCGGGAAGCGCCCCCGCCTTCCGGCCCGCCGCGCTCCCGGTCAGCGTGCAGGCCTCGCGCGAGACCAGGCAGGACATCGAGCTGGCGGGCGGAGCGGTACTGCGCGGCACCGTACGGGCGAGCGGCGGCAGGCCTGTCGAGGACGCCCGCGTGACGCTGCTCGACGTCGCCGGCAATGTGGTGGACACGCTCACCACGGGTCCCGACGGCAGCTTCCGCTTCATCGATCTGTCGTCCGGCGAGTACACGGTGATCGCCGCGGGCTATCCGCCGGTCGCCACCGTCCTCCAGATCGCGGGCGGCGGACGATCCGAACGCGATCTCCAACTCGGCCACGAGGACTGACCGTTATGAACGGCCACGGGCAGGCGGGAGACCCTTGTGCGCGGGCGCACCACCTATTGCGTCGTTGCGCCGCGCACAGCCTTCCAGTGGCCGTACGGTGGTGAGGGAAGCCGCAGCTTCCTCGCGGCGGGAAGGGGGCTCCCACCCATGGACAGTGGAACTCCGCCACGGCTGCCGCGGCAGCGTGCGGTGACCGGCCGGATTCCGCTTGGCGTGGTCGTGGTGGACAGCGGCGGGCTCGTGTCGCACTGGTCCACCGGCGCGCGGCGGTTGTTCGGCCGCTCCAGGGAAGAGGCGGTGGGGCAGCCCGCAGCCGACCTGATGCCGGTCTCCGGAGCACTCCCCGACGACGCCGCCTACACGGCGTACGACGCGTACGAAGGCCCCGGCCCCGGCCTCGGCGACTCGCTGAACGGCCTCACGTCCTATCCGGCCGCGGGCAGGGCCAGGGTCCACGGGCCGGGAGGCGAGCGGGTCGACGTCCTGTGGTGGGCGTACCCGCTGGTCGGGCCCGGACCCGAGCGGCTGCTCGTACTCGCGGCGGACGCGGCCCGGTTGGAGAGCGCGGACCGGACCGGGAACGCGGTCAGCATCGAGCGGACAGCACCCGGATTCGCCCTGCACACCGAGTTCGCCGGATCCGACGAGCTGGCCCGCCGGCTGCCAGAGATCCTGCCCAGCATGAGCGTCGGCGAGGCGGGACGCATCGTCTCCCAGATCCTCGAACTGGGCTATCCCGTCCTGGAGTTCAGCCAGCACGACCGGGTGCCCGTCACGCCCGACTGGGGTGTGCCCAGGCGTGCGGTCCGCAGGACCGGACAGCCGCGGACCGCACGGACCGGCGAAGGGCCTTCCACCACCGCGGCCGACGAAGACCTCGATCTCGAATGCGACCTCGACCTCGAATACGCCGCTGTCCGCGAGCGGCTCGAATTTCTCAACGAGGTGAGCGGGCGCATCGGTTCATCGCTCGACCTCGCCCGTACGATCCAGGAAGTCAGTGCCGCCGTGGTGCCGCGCTTCACCGATGTCGCGGGCACCTATCTGCGCGAGCAGGTCATCGCGGGCGAGGGCTTCCCCGACGGGCCGCCGGACGCCACCACCATGTGGCACAGGGTCGCCGTCGAACATGTCGACGCACCCGGGCGCTGGGACGATGTGGTGCCGGTCGGCGAAGCCATGCCGTTCCCCGTGCACACCCCGTTCTTCCAGTGCATGACGACCGGCGATCCGGTGCTCGTACCGCGGATCAGCGAGCAGATGGGCACCGCCATCGCCTCGCAGTTCGAGAAGCGCGACATCAGGCCGCTGATCAGCGGGCGCTCCATGCTCGTCGTGCCGCTCAAGGCGCGCAATGTGGTGCTGGGTTTCATGATCCTGCTGCGTCACCCGGGGCGCGCGCTCTTCAACGACATGGACCGCGTCACCGGCGCCGAACTGGCCGCCCGGGCCGGGCTCGTACTCGACAACGCCCGGATGTACACGTACCAGGAGAGCGTCGCCGAGACCCTTCAGGACAGCATGCTGCCGCAGGTCACCCCGCGCATGGCGGGTTGTGACACGGCGACCCGTTATCTGCCGGGAACGCTGCTCGGGCGCGTCGGCGGCGACTGGTTCGACTCCATCAAGCTGCCCGGATCGCGCACCGCACTGGTGGTGGGCGACGTCATGGGCCACGGCCTCAACTCGGCAGCGATGATGGGGCAGTTGCGTACGGCGGTGCAGACCATGGCGGCCCTGGACCTGCCGCCCGCGCAGCTCCTGCGCAACCTCGACGACCTGGCGCAGCGGCTCGGCGAGCACTATCTCGCGACCTGCCTGTACGCCGTCTACGACCCGGTGCGCGGCGAGCTGCAGCTCGCGAACGCGGGCCACATCCCTCCCGTGCTCGTACGGGCCTCGGACGGGCGCAGCGAGCTGCTCGCCCTGCCCACGGGGGCGCCGATCGGTGTGGGCGGGGTGCCTTTCGAGTCCGTTCGGGTGCGTGTCGAGCCCGGCGACCGGCTGGTGATGTGCACGGACGGCCTGGTCGAGGTGCGGGGCGAGGACATCGGCGTGGGGCTCGCGACGCTGTGCGAGTCGGCGGCGCATCCGGCGGCGTCCATGGACGCCGCGTGCGACACCATCATCCGCGCGCTCAACACCGGCGGGGATCGCAAGGACGACGTGGCGCTTCTGATGGCCCGTCTCAACGGCATCGCGGAACGGGACGTCGCGGTGTGGCAGCTGACCCTGGAACCGCGCGAGGTGGGCCGGGCGCGGCGGCTCGTGCGCGGGCAGCTGGCCGCCTGGGGGCTCGAAGAGGCCGCGGAGAGCATGGAGCTGCTGGTCAGCGAGGTCGTCACCAACGCGGTGCGGCACGCGGGCAGCCGCGGTGCGGAGCTCAGGGTCGTACGGACGGACGCACTGCTCTGCGAGGTCACGGACGGCGGCCATGCGCTGCCGGCGCTGATGACCGCGGGGCCGGACGACGAGGCGGGGCGCGGGCTCGGGGTGGTGAGCGCCGTGGCGCGGGAGTGGGGTGCCAGCCGTTCGGGAGAGGGCAAGACGGTGTGGTTCGAACTGCCGCTGCCGCGTGTGCCCGGGTCGAACGCACGGTGAAGGTATACGCCGAGGACTTGTCGGCATAACTCTCCGGCGGTAGACCGATCTTGACGTGATGTCAGAGATCGGGCACATCCTGGGGAGCTGAGCATGAGCGTGACGGGCCGGTACAAGGACGCCTGGGAGGGCTTCTGGCGGGATGCCTCGCACGAGCCGGGGGCGGTCTTCTGGGACGCGGAACCCGCCCTCACCGCCGAGCTCCACCTCGCCCTCTTCGAGCCGCACCTGACGGACCCCGCCCTGCCCGTGGTCGACCTCGGCTGCGGCAACGGCACGCAGGCGCTCTTCCTCGCCGACCGCTTCCCCCAGGTGATGGGAGTCGACCTGGCGGGGTCGGCGATCGAGCACGCCGAACGCAACGACCCGCTCAGCCGGATCCACTTCCAGCAGCTCGACGCGGCGGACGGGGCGGCCGTACAGCGACTGCGCGCCGGGCTCGGGGACGCGCAGGTCTATATGCGCGGCGTGCTGCACCAGTGCGAGGCGGCCGACCGGCAGCCGGTGGCCGACGCCGTCGCGGCGCTGGTGGGGGAGCGGGGGAGGGCGTTCGTGGTGGAGCTCTCGGAGGCGGCGCGGCCGGTGCTGATGGGCCTGGCGCAGGGGCCGGCCGGGCCGCCGCCCAAGCTCCGGCCGGTCTTCGAGCACGGCATCGCGCCGGGCGAGATGGCGGACGCGGAGCTGAGCGGGCTGTTCCGGTCGGCGGGGCTCACGATCCTGGCGAGCGGGGAACTGCCGCTGACGACAACGGAGGCCGGAGCGGACGGCATGCGCATCGAGCTGCCGTCGGCGTGGCTGGTCGTGGGCCGTCCGTCGCGGAGTCCGGAATGACGCGTTACGCGGCGACCCTCCCGAGGATGTGGCCCATGGCCGCCAGTACGGACGGCTCCACCCGGTAGTACACCCAGGTCCCGCGCCGCTCGGAGGCGAGCAGGCCCGCTTCCCTCAGTTTCTTCAGGTGATGCGACACGGTCGGCTGGGACACGCCGACGTCGGAGATGTCGCACACGCACGCCTCGCCGCCCTCGTGCGAGGCGACCAGGGAGAACAGGCGCAGGCGGACCGGGTCGCCGAGCGCCTTGAACATCGCCGCCGTGCGGACGGCCTCCTCGGCGGTCAGGGGACGCTCGGTCAGCGGCGGGCAGCACGGCGCCGCCAGGTCCGGCTCCAGCAGCGGCAGCACCTCGGTATTCGACATATGTCTATGTTGACACACGTCGAACCAAGGATCATCGATGCGGATGCTGATTCGATAGCTGTCTATGTTGACGTTCGTCGAATCAGGTGCCATGCTGGGCCGCGAAGTCATCGACGTATGTCGAATCAACTGGGGAGTCACCGTGACCGTGCAGACCAGCGCCCTGCCCACCGTCGTGATCGGAGCCGGCCCGATCGGCCTGGCCGCCGCCGCCCATCTCGTCGGACGCGGCATCGAGCCGCTGGTTCTGGAGGCCGGCACGGGCGCGGGTGCCGCCGTCCGCGAGTGGAGCCATGTGCGGCTGTTCTCCCCCTGGGCCGAGGTGGTCGACCCGGCGGCCGAGAAGCTGCTCGCCCCGACCGGCTGGAGTGCGCCGGACGGGGCGACGTACCCCTCCGGCGGTGACTGGGCTGCGGACTACCTCCAGCCGCTGGCCGACGTCCTCGGCGACAGAGTTCGCTTCGGCGCCCGCGTCACCGGCGTATCGCGCCTCGGGCGGGACCGGGTCGTCGACGCCGACCGCGAGCGGCAGCCCTTCACCGTCCACGTCCGGTACGCCGACGGCACCGAGGAGCGGATCACCGCCCGCGCCGTCATCGACGCCTCCGGTACTTGGGCGACCCCCGCTCCCATCGGCGGCGACGGCCTCCCGGCCCTCGGTGAGCGCGCTGCGGCCGCGCGCATCTCGTACCGCGTGCCCGACCTCAAGGACCCCGCCGTACGGGCCCGTTACGAGGGCAGGCGCACCGCCGTCATCGGATCCGGCGCGTCCGCCTTCACCGCACTCGCCTACCTGGCCGAACTTGCCAAGGACGCCCCCGGCACCCACGCGGTATGGGTCCTGCGGCGCGGAATCGGCGGCTCCACCTTCGGCGGCGGCGAGGACGACCAGCTTCCCGCCCGCGGTGCGCTCGGACTCGCGGCCAAGGCGGCCGTGGACGACGGACATGCCGACGCCGTCACCGGGTTCCGTACGGCCGCCGTCGAGAAGGACGGCGACCGGCTGGTGCTCGTGGCCGAGGACGGCCGCCGCCTCGACCCGGTCGACGAGGTCATCGTCCTGACCGGCTTGCGCCCCGACCTGTCGTTCGTCTCCGAGTTGCGCCTCGGCCTCGACGAACGCCTCCAGGCCCCGACGGAACTTGCTCCGCTCATCGATCCCAACCAGCACTCCTGCGGGACCGTCTACCCGCACGGCGTAAAGGAGCTGTCCCACCCCGAGCAGGACGTCTACCTGGTCGGCATGAAGAGCTACGGCCGCGCGCCCACCTTCCTCGCCATGACCGGTTACGAGCAGGTCCGCTCCATCGCCGCCCACCTCGCCGGAGACGCGGAAGCCGCCGGACGCGTCGAGCTGACCCTGCCCGAAACCGGGGTGTGCGGTGGCGCGGGCCTCTTCGACGAGCCCGACGCCGCCCAGGCCGAGGGCGAGGGTGGCGGAGGTTGCTGCGCCGCGCCCACGACGCTTCAGATCGGCGCCCCTGCCGCCTCGGGCGGCTGCTGACCCGGTGGGCCGGCCCGGCCGGCCCGGCCGGGCCGGTGAGGCCATCCGTCTGAACCTGGCCCGCGTGTTCTCCAGCGCGTAACGTAACGCGACATGAAGATCTCATCTCGCCTGCCGTAGGACTGGAGCACCGTGAAGATCCTCATCAGTGCCGACATGGAAGGCGCCACCGGCGTCACCTGGCCTGCCGATGTGCTTCCGGGCACGCCACAGTGGGAGCGCTGCCGCCCCATGTTCACCTCCGACGTGAACGCGGCCGCGCTCGGCTTCTTCGACGGGGGCGCCGACGAAGTGCTCATCAACGAAGCGCACTGGACCATGCGCAACCTGCTCCTCGAACAACTCGACGAACGCGCCGAGATGCTCACCGGCCGGCACAAGTCGCTCAGCATGGTCGAGGGCGTGCAGCACGGCGACGTCGACGGCATCGCCTTCGTCGGCTACCACACCGGCGCGGGCACCGAGGGCGTCCTCGCGCACACCTACCTGGCCAACTCCATCACGGGCGTGTGGCTCAACGGCGAACGGGCCAGCGAGGGCCTGCTCAACGCCCATGTCGTCGCGGAGTACGGCGTCCCGGTCGTGCTCGTCACCGGCGACGACATGACCTGCCGCGACGCCGACGGGTACGCACCCGCGGCCCGCAAGGTCCCGGTCAAGGACTACGTCTCGCGGTACGCCGCGGTCTGCCGCACCCCGGCCCGTACCGCCGCCGGCATCAGGGCCGCCGCCAAGGAGGCGGCGGCCCTCGCCATTCGCCACGAACCCGTGATCGGCGGCTCGTTCACCGTGGAGCTGGAGTTCGACGCGGAGCACCTTTCGGGGGTCGCCACCGTCGTGCCGGGGGTGGTGCCGACCGGGGAACGGCGTGTCGCGTACACCAGCGGCACGATGTATGAGGCCATTCGTACCTTCAAGGCGGTCACGACGATCGTCTCGTCCGCGGTGGAGGAGCAGTATGGCTGACAAGCAGCCGGTCGGCGCGGGGGCGACCGACGACGGGGCGGACGGCGACGGAGTGATCGACGCGCTCGCGCTCGACGAGGTCGTGGCCTTCACGTCCGATCTCATCCGCATCGACACCACGAACCGCGGCGGCGGCGACTGCCGCGAGCGCCCGGCCGCCGAGTACGTCGCGGAGCGGCTGGCCGACGCCGGCCTGGAGCCGGTGCTCCTCGAACGCACCCCCGGACGCACCAACGTCGTAGCCCGAATCGCGGGCACCGACCCCACCGCCGACGCACTGCTCGTCCACGGCCACCTCGACGTCGTACCGGCCGAGCCCGCCGACTGGAGCGTGCACCCCTTCTCCGGGGAGATCCGCGACGGAGTGGTCTGGGGCCGTGGCGCGGTCGACATGAAGAACATGGACGCGATGGTCCTCGCGGTCGTACGGGCCTGGGCGAGATCCGGCACCAGACCGAGACGCGACATCGTGCTCGCCTTCACCGCGGACGAGGAGGCCAGCGCGGAAGACGGCTCCGGCTTCCTTGCCGCGGAACACGCCGAGCTCTTCGACGGCTGTACGGAAGGCATCAGCGAATCCGGCGCCTACACCTTCCACGCGGGCCCCCGCATGGAGATCTATCCGATCGCGGCGGGGGAGCGCGGCACCGGCTGGCTCCGCCTCACCGGAGTCGGCACGGCAGGACACGGCTCCAAGGTCAACCGCGACAACGCGGTGAGCAGACTGGCCGCCGCCATCGCCCGGATCGGCGAGCACGAATGGCCGGTACGGCTCACCCCGACCGTCCGCGCCAGCATCACCGAACTCGCGGTCCTGCACGCACTGGACGCACCGGACTTCGACGCGCCCGACTTCGACGTCGACGCCCTGCTCAACAAGCTGGGACCCGCCGCGGAGCTAGTCGAGGCGACCGTACGGGGCAGCGCCAACCCGACCATGCTCGACGCCGGATACAAGGTCAACGTCATCCCCGGACGCGCGACCGCCTACGTCGACGGGCGGTTCCTGCCCGGCGGCGAGAAGGAATTCGAGCAGACCCTCGATCTGCTCACCGGGCCGCACGTCGACTGGGAGTACCACCACAAGCAGGTCGCCCTCCAGGCGCCGACCGACTCCCCGACGTACGCGAAACTCCGTGCGGCCGTGGAACGCTTCGCCCCCGAAGGGCATGTCGTGCCGTACTGCATGTCGGGCGGCACGGACGCCAAGCAGTTCTCCCGGCTCGGCATCACCGGCTACGGCTTCTCGCCGCTCAAGCTGCCCGCCGACTTCGACTACCAGGCGCTCTTCCACGGCGTCGACGAACGTGTACCGGTCGAAGCCCTGCACTTCGGTGTGCGGGTACTCGACCACTATCTGCGAACCGCCTAGCCGCACAGGGGGAGTGGGAAGCATGGTGCCCTCAGGGCCGTACGGAAGCTGGCCGTCGCCGATCGGCGCCGCGCTCGCCGCCACACACGACGGCCACCCGGAGTACGTCGGCATGGTCGGCGACGAGGTGTGGTGGACCGAGCCACGGCCCGGCGAGGGCGGCCGGCGCGCGCTGGTGCGGCGGCGGGCGGACGGCGGCGAGGAATCGGTCCTGCCCGCCCCCTGGAACGTACGCAGCAGAGTCATCGAGTACGGCGGACAGCCCTGGGCGGGCACGGTGCGCGACGAGGGCGGCGCCCTGGTCGTCTTCGTGCACTTCCCCGACCAGCGGCTCTACGCGTACGAACCCGACGTCCCCGGCGCCGCACCCCGCCCCCTCACCCCGGTGTCGGAGACCGGCGGCGGGCTGCGCTGGGCCGATCCGCAGCTGCGCCCGGAAGGCGGGGCCGCGGGCGAAGTGTGGTGCGTGCTGGAGGAGTTCACCGGCGAGGCGCCCACCGACGTACGCCGCGTCATCGCGGCCGTACCGCTCGACGGCTCGGCCGCCGACGACCGCGCCGCCGTGCGGGAACTCTCCGACGACGCGCACCGCTTCGTCACCGGGCCCCGCGTCTCGCCGGACGGGCTCCACGCGGCCTGGATCGCCTGGGACCACCCCCGGATGCCCTGGGACGGCACGGAGGTGATCCTCGCGGACGTCACGCAGGACGGCACCTTCGAGGGCGCACGGCGCCTCCTCGGCGGGCCCGACGAGTCGATCGCCCAGATCGACTGGACCGCCGACGGGCAGCTGCTGTGCACCAGCGACCGCACCGGCTGGTGGAACCTGTACTGCGTACCCGATATCGCGGACCCCCACCCGGAAGCGGTGACGCTCTGCGGGCGCCCAGAGGAGTTCGGCGGGCCGCTCTGGAAGATCGGGCTGCGCTGGTTCCACCCCCTGGACAACGGCCTGATCGCCGTCATCCACGGCAGCGGCACCACGGCGCTGGGCATCCTCGACCCGGAGAGCGGCGAACTCGTCGACGCCGCGGGCCCCTGGACCGAATGGGCCCCCACGCTCGCCGCGAACGGCAGCCGCGTCGTCGGCGTCGCCGCAAGCCCGCGCAGCGCGTACGAGGTCGTGGAGCTCGACACCGGCACCGGCCACACCCGCGTCATCGGCTCCGCCCACGACGACCCGGTGGACCCCGCGTACTACCCCGAGCCACAGCTCCGCACCTTCACAGGCCCCGACAGCCGCGAGATCCACGCCCACATCTACCCGCCGCACAACCCCGGCCACATCGCGCCCGACGACGAACTGCCGCCGTACGTCGTATGGGCCCACGGCGGCCCGACCGGACGCGCCGCGCTGGTACTCGACCTGGAAATCGCCTACTTCACCTCGCGCGGCATCGGCGTCGCCGAGGTCAATTACGGCGGATCCGCCGGGTACGGCCGCGAGTACCGCAACCGACTGCGCGAGCAGTGGGGCGTCGTGGACGTCGAGGACTGCGCCGCCGTCGCCCTCGCCCTGGCCGAGGAGGGCACGGCAGACCCCCGCCGGATCGGTGTCCGTGGCGGCAGCGCGGGCGGCTGGACGGCAGCGGCGTCCATCACCACCACGGATGTGTACGCCTGCGCCACCATCCTCTACCCGATCCTCGACCTGACCGGCTGGGCGACGGACGAGACCCACGACTTCGAGTCGCAGTACACGGAGAGCCTCGTGGGCCCGCACGAGGCCTGCCCCGGCCGGTACCGGGACCGCTCACCCATACAGCACGCGGAACGGATCACCGCACCGTTCCTGCTGCTCCAGGGCCTCGACGACGTGATCTGCCCGCCCGTGCAGTGCGAGCGGTTCCTGGAACGGATGACGGGCCGCGGCATCCCGCACGCCTACATCGCCTTCGAGGGGGAAGGCCACGGCTTCCGCAGGGCCGAGACGGTGGCCCGGGCGCTCGAGGCCGAGCTCTCCCTCTACGCCCAGACCTTCGGCATCGACCGCAACGACGTACCCCTGCTGGAGCTCAGGAAGTGACCCTTACGCCGCTGACCAGGCCCGCGCGACTGAAACAGGGGGCGCGCGTCGCCGTCGTGGCACCCAGCGGTCCCGTCCCCCAGGAGCGCCTCGACGCGGGCCTCGACATCCTGCGGGGCTGGGACCTCGACCCGGTGGTCGCGCCCCATGTGGTGGACCGGCACCGGCAGTTCGACTACCTCGCGAGCGAGGACGCGGCGCGCGCCAGGGACCTGGAGGCGGCCTGGTGCGACCCGTCGGTGGACGCCGTGATCTGCGCGCGGGGCGGGTACGGCGTGCAGCGCATGGTGGACCTGGTCGACTGGGCGGCGATGCGCGCGGCCGGGCCCAAGGTGTTCGTCGGCTACAGCGACATCACCGCGCTGCACGAGGCGTTCGCCGTACGGCTGGGCCTGTCCACCCTGCACGGCCCGATGGTCGCCACGATGTCCTTCCTCAAGGACCCCCGCACCCGGGAATCACTGCGGGCCACGCTCTTCGAACCCGAGTCGGTCATGACCCTCGGCCTGCAGACGGCGCGACCGCTGGTCCCCGGCCGGGCACGCGGCATCACCCTCGGAGGCTGTGTCTCCCTGCTCGCCGCCGACCTCGGAACCCCGCACGCCAGAGCCTCGGTGCGCGGCGGCCTGCTGCTCATCGAGGACATCGGCGAGGAGCCGTACCGCCTCGACCGGATCCTCACCCAACTCCTGCGCTCCGGCTGGCTGGACGGCGTCGCGGGCGTCGCGCTCGGCTCCTGGGAGGAGTGCGGCCCGTACGAGCAGGAGGTGCGGACGCTGCTGTACGACCGGCTGGTCACCCTGGGTGTGCCGGTCGTCGAGGAGCTGGGCTTCGGCCACTGCGCGACCGCTCTGACCATGCCGCTCGGCCTGCCCGCCGTACTCGACACGGACACCGGCACCCTCACGCTCGATGTGCCCGCCCTCGGCTGAAGCGAACGGGAGGGCGGAGGTCAGGCCCTCGGATGGTCGCCTGACGCGCCGTCAATGAGCTCGCGCAGGATGTCCATATGGCCCGCATGCCGTGCGGTGTCCTCCAGCATGTGGATGAGCACCCACCGCATCGACACGGTATTGCCCGACCACGACGTGCCGAGGGTGTCGAGGTCGAGCTCGGCGATAGCCCGGTCGGCGGCGGCCCGCGCACGGCCGTAGAGCTCCACGATGTCCGCCGTGGACTCGCCGGCGGCCACGACCATGTCTTCTTCCGGATCGAACCAGAGCGGCTCGGTCTCGCGCCCGAACGTGGTGCAGAACCAGCCGTACTCGACGCTCGCCAGATGCTTCACCAGACCCAGCAGATTGGTCCCCGACGGCGCCATCGGCCGTCGCAGCTGCTCGTCGTCGAGGCCTTCGAGTTTCCACAGCACCGCATCGCGGTGCCGGTCGAGGCTGACCTGGAGACTTTCCTTCTCATCACCGGTGAAGGGAACGTGTTTCATCATGCCCGAACGTAACAGCCGGGTCTGACAACGGGACGCGAGCGCTTCCGGTCGGCCGTCCGGCCGAGGCCGCTTCATCTTTTCTGACTTTCCATCAAGCATGCGTGTCCTCAACGTTGACAGTGGTATGACACGTGTCACAGCAATGACCGCCGTCGATCCTTACTGGCCGGTAAGGTGCCTTGGGTGTTCCTCAGTGTGGAGGTCTTCATGCCGTCCCGTCGCCGCCGCTCCGCGCCCGCGTCCCGCAGACCGATCGTCTTCGCCGCCGGTGCGGCATTGGCAGCGCCCCTCGCCCTCTCCGCACCCGGCCAGGCCGGTGCGGCAGCCGAATACACCGTCACCCCACTGAGTTTCACGGTCGATGCGGGCGACAGGAAGTGCACCGTCGACGCCGACCTCTACCGCCCCGCCGGAGTCGACAGGACGCGCCCCGCTCCCGCCGTCCTCACCACCAACGGCTTCGGTGGCAGCAAGGCCGACGGCTCCACCGACGCCATCGCCAAGGCCTTCGCCACCCGCGGCTATGTCGCCCTCGCCTACTCCGGCCTCGGCTTCGGCGAGTCGGGCTGCCTCATCTCCCTCAACGACCCCGAGATCGACGGCAGGGCCACCTCGGGTCTGATCGACTTCCTGGGCGGCAGCCGCGCGGCCGACGACGGCACCCGGGCGGACTACGTCACCAAGGACCGTAAGGGCGACCCGCGCGTCGGCATGATGGGCGGCTCGTACGGCGGCTCCATCCAGCTGTCGACGGCCTCGAAGGACCGCCGCCTCGACGCGCTCGTCCCCCTCATCACCTGGAACGACCTCGCCTACGCCATCGACCCCAACAACGCGAACGACCAGGTCACGCCCGTCACGCCCGGTGCGTACAAGTACCAGTGGACGTCCGCGTTCTTCCTCATGGGCGAGGCCCAGGGCCTGCTCAACCCCAGGCTCGATCCGTCGCGCCTGGGCAGGGGTGGCTGCGTGCACTTCGTCGCCGAGGTCTGCCGGACCACCCGCCTGCTGACCTCGGGCCGCTACCCCGCCGACCGCACCGCCGAGATGCTCGCCTTCGCGCGCAGTGTCTCCCCGGCCTCGTACCTCCACCGGGTCAGGACACCGACCCTGATCATCCAGGGCCAGGCCGACAGCCTGTTCAACCTCAACGAGGCGGAAGCGACGTACAAGACCCTCAAGGCGCAGGGCACCGAGACCAAGATGATCTGGCAGTCCTGGGGCCACAGCGGAGGCTTCCGCGACCCCGCCCCGGGTGAACTCAACATCGGGGAGGGCAATCTGGAGACGAGCTACGTCGGCAAGCGCATCCTCGCCTGGTTCGATCGCTATCTGCACGGGAAACGGGGCACCGACACGGGCCCGTCCTTCGCCTACTACCGCGACTGGCAGAGCGGTTACGGTACGGCTGCCGCGCCGCCCGCCCTGTCGCAGAAGGTCTACCTCTCCGGCGACGGCAAGCTCGTCGACAACCGCGCCAAGGTGGTGCCCGGTGCGCGCAAGTACCGCAACTGGAGCATCCCCACCAGCCATTCGGAGACCTCGCTCGCCCCGATGCTCGGCATGATCGACCCCAAGCCCCATGACACCAAGGGCACTTACCTCGGCTGGTCCACCAAGCCGCTCAAGGCCCCGGTGGATGTCGTCGGCGTACCGAAGGCGACCCTCGAGGTCGTCTCGCCCAGGGCCGAGCGCGTACAGAACTCCGGCGACGCCGCAGACAAGCTCGTCCTCTTCGCCAAGCTGTACGACGTCGCGCCCGACGGCACGAAGACGCTCGTCCGACGGCTGATCGCGCCGGTGCGCGTGCCCGATGTGACGCGGCCCTTCACCGTCACGCTTCCCGGCATCGTCCACCGTTACGAGAAGGGGCACCGCCTGCAATTCGTCATCGCGGCGAGCGACGGGGCGTACTACGGCAACCGGGGCATCAAGCCGGTGAAGGTAGTGAGCGAGCCGGACGACACGGGCGTGCTGGAGCTCCCTGTGATCAGGGGCTCCCTGGGCTGACGGTCACCCGTACGGCCCGCTCCACCGCCCCGCGCGTCCAGGATCCCCACATCCTGGACGCAGACCCCCAGCACTCCAGGAAAGGGCCGGAGCATGAGCCCCAAGGACGGACCGGGCGGCGACTGGCGCCGGGCGGACGGCAGGATCACGCCCGCCAGGGTTGCGATTATCCTGATCGTGATCTTGACGCTCGTCTTCATCTTCGAGAACACCCGTCAGGTCAAGGTCCGCCTTCTGATTCCGGAAGTCACCATGCCGCTCTATCTGGCGCTGCTCGCCATGGCGGTCATCGGGGCGCTGTGCGGCGGTTACTTCATCAAGAGACGCAAGTGAAGTGTGGGGGGCATGTATCTCGCTGAGGGCCCGCGTGCGGGCATACGGCACTTCAGGCCCGACGATGCGGAGGAATTCACGGCGCGGGCGCGGGAGAGCAAGAGCCTGCACCATCCCTGGCTCTTCCCGCCGGACCAGCTCCCCGCGTACGCGGCGTACGCGGGGCAGCTCATCGCCGACCCGGCCAGGGAGGGCTTTCTGGTCTGCGAGCGGTCGGGCGGCGGACGGATCGCCGGCTTCATCAACATCAACAACATCGTCGGGGGCAGCTTCCAGTGCGGGGCACTGGGGTACGGGGCGTTCGCACACGCCGCCGGGCGGGGCTTGATGGGCGAGGGCCTCGATCTGGTGCTGGGGTACGCGTTCGGGGCGTTGGGGCTGCACCGGCTGGAGGCGAACGTTCAGCCCGGGAACGAGGCTTCCATCGCGTTTGTGCGGAGGGCGGGGTTCCGGCGGGAGGGCTTCTCGCCGGACTTCCTCTTCATCGACGGGGCGTGGCGCGACCATGAACGGTGGGCGATCACGGTGGAGATGCGGGGCGCCCGCTGACGGCGGAGGCGACGCCTGCCCCCCCGGACGCCCTTCTCGCCGGCCTCGTCGTGGCGGCCTTTGCCGAAGGCTGACGTACTGGCTCAGGGATCCCCTGGTCAGGGCGGCACCCGGCATGTTCCGATGGTCGTCGGGCGCCGGCGGACGGCCGCCCGTGTGAGGGAGTGAGGTTGCCTTGGCCACGACTGTGCGACGTGCCGTACTGACCCTGCCTGCCGCCCCTTTGGGGCCGGAGAACCCGCTTCCAGGACTGCGGCCCCTCGACGAGTCGCACGTCATCGACGAGCGGTCCCGCGCGGAGCTGCCGCGCGACATGGCCAGGCAGGTCGGATACGAGCCGCTGCGCACCCTCCTGCCCGTACGCGTCCTCGACGGGTACGGGCGCGAGCGTACGGAGACGGAACTCGACGCGATCGTCATCGAGAACGACCGGCTCCGGGCGACCGTACTGCCAGGACTCGGCGGGCGCGTGCACTCGCTGTTCCACAAGCCGACCGGCCGTGAACTCCTCTACCGCAACCCGGTGTTCCAGCCCGCCGACTTCGCGCTCAACGGCGCCTGGTTCTCCGGCGGTGTCGAGTGGAACATCGGTGCCACCGGGCACACGACCCTGTCCTGCGCCCCGCTGCACGCCGCCGTCGTCCCCGCCCCCGACGGCGGCGAGATGGTCAGGCTCTGGGAGTGGGAGCGGCTGCGCGACCTGCCCTTCCAGGTCGACCTGTGGCTGCCGGCCGACTCCGACTTCCTGTACGTCGGCGTGCGCATACGCAACCCGCACGAGCTGACCGCACCCGTCTACTGGTGGTCCAACATCGCGGTCCCCGAGGACGAGACGACCCGGGTCCTCGCCCCGGCGGACGAGGCCTGGCACTTCGGGTACGAACGCAGCCTGCGGCGCGTGCCGGTGCCGGAGTTCGACGGCGCCGACCGTACGTATCCGCTGCGCAGCGAGTACCCGGCCGACTACTTCTACGAAGTGCCCGAGGAACAGCGGAAGTGGGTCGCCTCGCTCGGCGCCGACGGGCAGGGGCTCGTCCAGACCTCCACCGATCTGCTGCGCGGCCGCAAGCTCTTCCTGTGGGGCGCGGCGCGCGGCGGGCGCCGCTGGCAGCAGTGGCTGACGGAGGCGGGGACGCCGGGTTACGCCGAGATCCAGGCGGGGCTCGCCCGTACGCAACTGGAGCACGTACCGCTGGAGGCGGGCGCCGAGTTCAGCTGGCTGGAGGCGTACGGGCCGCTGGCCGCCGACCCCGCCGCGGTGCACGGCGCGGACTGGGGCGCAGCCCGTGGGGAGGTCGGGGCGCGGCTGGAGGAGGCGCTGCCCCGGGCGCAGGTCGAAGCGGCGTACGAGGCGTGGCGGCCGTACGCCGACCACGAGCCGGGGGAGTCGCTCGCCACCGGCTTGGGATGGGGCGCGCTCGAAGTCCTGCGGGGCGGTCTGAAGCTGCCCGGCACGCCCTTCGGCGAGTCGACGCTGGGGGAACAGCAGGAGCCCTGGGCGGAGTTGCTGCGCAGCGGCACCTTCCCCGATGCGGGCATGTCCGCCCCGCCGGGGCCTTCGCTGGTCGCACCGCACTGGCGCGACATGCTGGAAACCGCCCTTGCGGAACCCCTCACCGAGTACCACCTGGGCGTCGCGCAGTGGCACGCGGGCGATGTGGCGCAGGCGGTGCGCAGCTGGGAGCGCGGCCTGCAACTCGCGGCCAGCCGCTGGCCGTTGCTGCGCTGCCTGGCCGTTGCCGACCGGGAGGCGGGCCACCTCCAGCGCGCCGCGGACCGTTATGCGGAGGCCTTTGACGACCTGTGCCGGGAGCGGGGCGACGGTGAGGCCTGGGCGGCAGCGGGCGCGGCGCTGGGCCGCGAGGCGATCGCCTCGCTCCTCGCGGTGGGGCGTGCGGAGGGGGCGCGCGCGGTCTGGGAGGGGCTTGGTCCCGATGTGCGGGGGAGCGGCCGCTTCCGGCTCATCGAAGCGCAACTCCTCGTGGCGGAGGGCGATGCGGAGGCCGCCCGCGCGATCCTCGACGCGGGCATCGAGGTGGCCGACCTGCGCGAGGGCGCGGAGACGCTGGGCGAGGTCTGGGCCGCGGTCAGCGACGAGGCGCTTCCGGAGGCGTACAACTACCGGATGCGGCCGACCGCGGCGGGCTAGGCGGATAAGCAGGCTTCAGGACGCGGCGGCGCGGCGGTCGACGTACTCGAAGACGGAGCCGTCCGGGTGGGCGGCGATCAGGTTGCGGCCCACCGGGGTCGGTACGGGCCCCGCGATGATGCGGGCGCCGGCCCCGGTCAGGGCGGCGCCCGCCTCGTCCACGTCCTTGACGGCGATGGTCGCCGACACCTTGCGCAGCACCTCGAGTTCCGACTCGGGGCCGCTCATCAGGAGGAAGCAGCCGACCGCTGCGACTGAGACCCCGCCGCGCTCGAAGCGCAGCGCCCGGGTTCCGGTGAGGCGTTCGTAGAAGGCCACCGTGGCCTCCAGGTCGTCGACGCAGATGCGCAGCGTGGTTCCGAGGATCTCCATAAGGATCAGGGTAGTTGGTGCGGGTGCGGGTGCGGCGGCCGAACCGGGGCTCCGCCCCAGACCCCGCTCCTCAAACTCCCCCAAGGACTACGTCCAGGGGGACCCCCAGGGGCTGGTAATCCAGTCCCTGGGGGGCTGGGGGCTTGCCCCCAGTTTCGGGAAGGGGCGGGGAGGGGAAAGCGCCGCAGGCAACCCGAACTTCACGCGCCGCACCGCACACGCCGCGCCTCACACCCGGCACAGCACCTCCCCATGCGGCACCATGAACCACGCGTCGTCCCGGCCGCCCCACTCGCGCCACGCCCCCGCAATCGCCCCCAGCTCCTCCACCCGCGCATGGCCCCCCTCGACCGCCAGGCGCGCGTACACCGAGCTCGTCGTACGGTCCGCCCACAGGCCGCTCCACCACGCGCGCTCCTCGGGGGTCGCGAAACACCACGCCGCCGCCGACGCCCGTACGTCGGTGAAGCCGGCGCTGCGGGCCCAGGAGAGCAGTCGGCGGCCGGCGTCCGGCTCGCCTCCGTTCGCGCGGGCCACCCGGCCGTACAGCTGCTGCCACTCGTTCATGCCGGGCACCTCGGGGAACCAGGTCATCGCCGCGTAGTCGCTGTCGCGCGCCGCGACGATGCCACCGGGGCGGCACACGCGGCGCATCTCGCGCAGGGCCTGCACCGGGTCGCCGACGTGCTGGAGGACCTGGTGGGCGTGGACGACGTCGAAGGAGTCGTCGGGGAAGTCGAGAGCGTGCGCATCGGCGACCGCGAACTCCACGTTGTTCAGGCCCCGTTCGGCCGCCACCTCCCGCGCCTGCTCCAGCACGTCGTCGGCCGCGTCGACCGCCGTCACCCGGCCGGGAGCGACGAGCGCCGCCAGGTCGGCCGTGATGGTGCCGGGGCCGCAGCCCACGTCCAACACGTCCAGTCCGGGGCGCAGTTCGCCGATGAGGTACGCCGCGGAGTTCGCGGCGGTCCGCCAGCGGTGCGAGCGCAGCACCGACTCGTGGTGGCCGTGGGTGTAGACGGCGGTCTCCTTCGGCATGGTCGTACTCCTTCTCTCGGAAGCGATACGCGCACGCTACGCCCTCATGTCGGATTGTGAGACTCGAATCTCGCGATGTGGACAAGCCGTTGTGTGCGAATAGCGCCGGGGCCGCCGGGTACTCGCCGCCCCATGGACACCAACCTGTCGGAACAGATCGCACAGGCCGTCCGCGAAACACTCAAGGACGAACTGCGCGAACAGGCCACAAAGCGGCGTCGCACGGCCCGCCTCCACGCCGGATCCGGAGCAGCGGCCCTGTACGCGGGTGCTGCCGTCACGGCGTTCCTCGTACTCGTACTTGACCTCGTCCTGCCCGCCTGGGCGGCCGCGCTCGTCGCGGGCATCGTGCTCTTTGGTGTGGCGGTGGCACTCAGGCAGGCCGCGCGTCGCCCTGCGGGCAGGCCGGGGGGATCAGTCGTCGGTGGTGCGCCCACGCACGGCCCCGAGCTCGGCGTCCCCCTCGCGCCGTCAGTCGCCCCGCCGACCGCCCCGCCCGTCACCCCTCCGGACGCCGCCTCGCCGGGAGGCGTACCGGCGCCGCCCGTACCGCCGGCGGCGCCCCACGGCCCGGGGCGCCTGCACTCCGGCGAGTGACGGCGAGGGCGGGCGGCGCCCGGCTGCGGTTGTTGGTGCCACGCGCGCCGACGTACACTCAGTGTGCCGACGATTACGCTGCGTAATGACCCTGTCCGTCCACCGCCACCACCCCCGCAAGAGGTGAAGTGCAGTGACACGAGAACGCCCCCGCATTGTCATCGTCGGAGCAGGCTTCGCCGGCCACCAGGCCGCCAGGACCCTCTCCCGGCAGATCAGGCAGCTCAGGGACCCGGCCGAAATCGTTCTGCTGAACCCGACCGACTACTTCCTCTACCTTCCCCTCCTCCCGCAGGTCGCAGCCGGAATCCTCGAACCCCGCCGGGTCACGGTCTCGCTCCCCGGGACGCTGCCGCACGTACGGCTGGTCCTCGGTGAAGCGGACCGGGTCGACCTGGAAGCGCGGACCGTTCACTACACCGACCCCGAGGGCGACACCGGCGAGCTCACGTACGACCGGCTCGTGCTGGCCGTCGGCAGCGTCAACAAGCTGCTGCCGGTCCCGGGCGTCGCGGAGCACGCCCACGGTTTCCGCAGCCTGCCCGAAGCGCTCTATCTCCGCGACCACGTCACCCGCCAGATCGAGCTGGCCGCCGCCACCGGCGACCCCGCCGAATGCGCCGCGCGCTGTACGTTCGTCGTCGTCGGCGCGGGCTACACCGGAACCGAAGTGGCCGCCCACGGCAAGATGTTCACCGACGCGCTCGTCCGCAAGCAGCGCGCCTGGCAGCACAGCCGGCACACGCCGCGCTGGCTGCTCCTCGACATCGCGCCACGCGTCCTGCCCGAGCTGGACCGGCGGCTCTCGAAGACCGCCGACCGGGTCCTGCGCGAGCGCGGTGTGGACGTACGGACCGAGACCTCCGTCAAGGAGGCCACCCCGGCCGGTGTCCTGCTGGACGACGGGGAGTTCGTCGACACCAGGACGCTGATCTGGTGCGTCGGCGTACGGCCCGACCCGCTGGTGTCCGGTCTCGGCCTGCCCGTCGAGCGCGGGCGTCTCGTCGTCGACCCGCAGCTGAATGTGCCGGGTCACCCGGAGGTCTTCGCCTGCGGGGACGCCGCCGCCGTACCGGACCTGACCAGGCCGGGCGAGTATACGCCGATGACCGCGCAGCACGCGGCCCGGCAGGGGAAGGTGGCGGGCCGCAACGTGGCCGCGTCCCTCGGGCACGGGATGCGGCGCACGTACAGCCACAACGACCTGGGCTTCGCCGTCGACCTCGGCGGCGTGCAGGCCGCGGCCAATCCGCTCGGCGTGCCGCTGTCGGGGCCCCTGGCCGGTGCCGTCACCCGCGGCTACCACCTCGCCGCCATGCCCGGAAACCGGGTGCGCGTCGCGGCCGACTGGCTGCTCGACGCCGTACTGCCGCGCCAGGCCGTGCAGCTGGGCCTCGTCCGCTCCTGGTCGGTGCCGCTCGACACCTCGTCGCCCGAACTGGCCAAGGTCGCAGGCGCACCCGAACGCCCGCACAAGGAGTGACATGGAAAGCAGGAAACGGGCGGAACTGGCGGAACTTGCCGAGCTCGGCCAGCAGTTGAGGGTGGACTCGGTGCGCGTCGCCGACGCCGCCGGGTCGGGCCACCCCACCTCGTCCATGTCGGCGGCGGACCTCGCCGCCGTACTCCTCGCCCGGCATCTGCGCTACGACTTCGACCGCCCCGACCACCTCGGAAACGACCGGCTGATCCTCTCCAAGGGCCATGCGTCGCCCCTGCTCTACGCCATGTACCGGGCGGCCGGCGCCATCGACGACGAGGAACTGCTGACCTACCGGCAACGCGGCAGCCGCCTCGAAGGCCACCCGACGCCTCGCCTCCCGTGGGTCGACGTGGCGACCGGCTCGCTGGGGCAGGGGCTGCCGGTCGGCGTCGGAGTGGCGCTCGCGGGCAAGCGGCTCGACCGGGTCCCGTACCGCGTCTGGGTGCTCAGCGGCGACAGCGAGATGGCGGAGGGCTCGGTGTGGGAGGCCGTCGAACACGCCGCCAACCAGCACCTCGACAACCTCACCCTGGTCATCGACGTCAACGGGCTCGGGCAGCGCGGCCCCACCCGCCACGGGCGCGACCTGGCGGCGTACAGCCGCAGACTGCACGCCTTCGGCTGGCACGCGATCGAGGTCGACGGGCACGACCCCGAGGCGATCGACCTCGCCTTCGCCGAGGCCCGGTCGACCATCGGCCGGCCGGCCGCGGTCATAGCGGCCACCCACAAGGGCAGGGGCGTCGCGGCTGTCGAGGACCGTGAGGGCAGGCACGGCAAGCCGCTGAAGAACGCCGAGGCGGCGATCGCGGAGCTGGGCGGGCTGCGGTCCATCCACGTCGACGTACAGAAACCGGATCCGGCGCCGACACCGCCCGCCACCGTCGCCGGTCAACTCGACCTGCCCCGTTACGAGTTCGGCGACAAGGTCGCCACGCGTGACGCGTACGGCGCGGCGCTCGCCGCGGTCGGCGCCGCGCGCGGGGACGTCGTGGCCCTGGACGGGGAGGTCAGCGACTCGACGCGGTCCCAGACCTTCGCCAAGGAGTTCCCCGAGAGGTTCTTCGAGTGCTACATCGCGGAGCAGCAACTCGTCGCTGCCGCCGTGGGGTTGCAGACCCGCGGATACGTTCCGTACGCCTCGTCCTTCGCGGCGTTCCTGACCCGCGCGCATGACTTCGTACGGATGGCCGCGATCGGCGGGGCCGGCATCAACCTTGTCGGCTCGCACGCCGGTGTCGCCATCGGCGAGGACGGGCCCTCCCAGATGGGCCTCGAAGACCTGGCGCTCTTCCGCGCCGTGCACGGCAGCACGGTCCTCTACCCGTGCGACGCCAACCAGACGGCGAAGCTCGTCGCCGGCATGGCGGAGGGCGACGCCAGGACGCGCGGCATCCGCTATCTGCGCATCACCAGGGGCGCAACGCCCGTGATCTACAGCGCCGACGAGGAGTTCCCGGTCGGCGGCAGCACGCTGCTGCGGTCCGGCGACGACGACAGGCTGACGCTGCTCGCCGCGGGCGTCACGGTCCACGAGGCGCTGCGCGCGGCGGACGTCCTCGCGGAGGACGGCATCACGGTGCGGGTCGTCGACCTGTACTCGGTCAAGCCGGTCGATGCGGAGGCCGTGCAGACCGCGGCGGAACTCACCGGCTGCCTGGTGACGATCGAGGACCACCACCCGGAGGGCGGCATCGGCGACGCGGTGGCGGAGGTCTTCGCCGACGGCCGGCCCGTCCCGCGCCTGGTGAGGCTGGGGGTGCGGAACATGCCGGGTTCGGCGACCGCGGCGGAGCAGCTGAGCGAGTCGGGCATCGACGCGGACTCGATCGCGGCCGCGGTGAAACTCCTGGTGGAGGAGGCGATCGTACGGTGAACGGCGCGCGGTGGGGTGTGGGTGGCGGGGCGCCCTGGCTGTGACATGTGCGGCTCCGCCCCAGACCCCCGGCTCCGCCCTTCTGGGGGTCCCCCGACGCCCCAGGCGTAGGGGAGCGTCCTCAAACGCCGGCCGGGCTGGATTTCCGGCCCGTCCGGAAAATCCCAGCTTCGGGAAAGGGGCGGGGAGGGGAAAGCGCCGCAGGCAACCTGCCCACGCCCACGCCCCCGCCGCCCACGCCGCGCTCGCGACAGGAGGAACCATGACCGACACCACGCGCGTGCGCGCGGGCCGCCGCACCGTAGAAATCCATCGCCCGCAGAAGGTCCTCTTCCCCGACTGCAACCTCACCAAGGCCGACATCGCCGAGTACTACCGCCGCATCGCCGCCTCCATGCTCCCGCACCTGCGCGACCGCCCCCTCATGCTCGAACGCCACCCCGACGGCATCGAGAGCCATCGCTTCATGCAGAAGGACACCCCCGACCACTATCCCGACTGGGTGCGCCGCGTGAAGGTCGAGAAGGAGGGCGGCACCGTCACGCACACGGTGTGCGACGACAGCGCGACCCTCGTCTTTCTGGCCGACCAGGCGTGTATCACCCTGCACCGCTGGCTGTCGCGGGCCGGACGTGTCCAGTGGCCCGACCGTCTCGTCTTCGACCTCGACCCTCCCGGCGACGACTTCCCCGCCGTGCGCGACGCGGCGCTGCGACTCGGTGAGCTGCTGGACCAACTCCGGCTGCCCTCCGCCCTGATGACCACCGGATCCAAGGGCCTGCATGTGATCGTGCCCCTCAGCGGTCACACCACGTTCGACGACTCACGCGCGTTTGCCACGGACGTCGCGGAGACCCTCGCCGCGCGCCACCCGGACCGGCTCACCACGGCCGTACGCAAACAGTCACGCGGCGGCCGGCTCTATCTGGACGTACAGCGCAATGCCTACGCCCAGACGGCCGTAGCGCCCTGGTCCATCCGGCCCAGGCCCGGCGCGCCCGTGGCCGCGCCGGTCTCCTGGGAGCAGCTCGACGACGAGGACCTGACGGCGCGGCGCTGGTCGGCGACGGACGTCGAGGACGTGCTGGAGCAGGCCCGCGCCAACCCGTGGTCGGGCCTGTCGTCGCGCGCCCGCGCCCTGGGACCGGCCCGCAAGCGTCTCAACTCCCTGCGCTGACACGGGGTTTGGCCCGGCCGCCGGGGGGTGCTCGCACGACCGAGGCTGCCACGTCTTCCTCGACGTGACGGAGGCGCCCCTGGGCGAAGAAGGAGAGGAAACCGCCGGGACGGCTAGAGAGCCAACGGACGGTACACCGTGAGCGCCTCGTCGACCTTGTCGATCAGCAACTCCCATGGTGCGTCCGCCACTTCACCGTCGTAGGCGAGCGGCGTACCCGGTGCGATGCCGGTGATCCGCAGCCTCCGCCTCCGCTGCGCCGCGTGTACGGGCGACCGGCTCAGCGGGCCCGCCAGCGCCGCGGCCAGCAGCCGCAGCCCGGGCGTGCGACCGCCGTGCACCACGCGTACGTCCAGCAGCCCGTCCGCCATGTCGAAGCGCCGGCCGGGCGTCGGGCCGACCCGCTGGTACATGCCGTTCCCGGCGAAGAGCAGCCACAGCGCCCGGCGCTGCCCCTTCAGCTCGGCCTCCAGCGGCTGCTCTCCGCGCAGTACCTCCAGAGCCGCCAGGACGCCCGCGGGCCAGCCGCCGATGCGGGGTGCCCAGTGTTCCCGGATGCGTACCAGCTCCGGATAGACGCCCAGGCTGAAGTTGTTGAGGAAGAACCCGGGCGTGCCCTCGGCCCCCGGGCCCGGCGTAAAGCGGCCGAGGTCGACCTTGACGGCATCGCCCGAGGCCAGCGCCCGGCAGGTGTCGTGGACCTCCTCGATGCCCAGGTCGTACGCGAAATGGTTCAGCGTGCCGCCGGGGAACACGGCGAGCGGCACCCGGTGCCGGGCAGCGACCACCGCCGCCCGGTTGACCGCGCCGTCACCGCCGCAGACCCCGAGTGCGTGTCCGTCCGTGGCGGCCTTCTCCAGGGCGGCGCCCAGCTCGTCGGGCGCGCACTCGACGACCCTGGCGAGCGGCAGAGCGTCCCGCACCAGGCGGGCCTTGGTGAGCGCGGTGCCCGACGCCTTGTTGACCACGACGACCAGGTCACGGCCGCCGGGCAGGGCAGGCGCGTCGGTGTGCGGCCGGCCGGGCGCCGGGATCTGCGTCCTTGTCGGTACGAGCCCCCGCACCGCGAAGGCGGAGCCCACCCCCAGCGCCGCGCCGACCAGCACATCGCTCGGGAAGTGCGCGCCCGTATAGATCCGGGAGACGGCGACTGCCGTGGCGACCGGGGCCACGACCGCGCCCCACCTCTTCGACTCCAGCGCCACGCCCGTCGCGAAGGCCGCGGCGGAAGCGGAGTGCCCGGAAGGGAAGGACGTGGTGATCGGCTGCCGTTTCAACTGCCGTATCACCGGCACCGCGTCCAGCACGGGCCTGACACGGCGTACGGAACGCTTGCCCACGGTGTTGACGGTCGCGGACGCCAGGGCGAGCGACGCGATCCCGCGCATCGCGGCGCGGCGCGCGCGGGTGCTGCCGCCCAGGGCCGCCATCCCGGCGGCGGCGCCGAACCACAGCATGCCGTGGTTCGCGCTGTGGCTCAGGCGGGGCAGGAACTGCTCGGCGCCGGGCCAGTGCCGGGAGGCCACCGCATGGAAGACGGCATGATCACGGGCGGTCAGCCAGGCGGACAGACTCCTGGCCGGACGGGACGAGGCATCCTGCGCGATGGGGTCAGGCATGGCACGCGGGTACCCTGCGCGGCCCGTTTCGAATCCCGTCGCGCCCCGTCTCACCCACCAGGACTCGCGCGGGCGCGTCAGCGAGGGAAGAGTTGGGGGCATGAAAAAGAACCCTCTTCTCGAGCGCCACGAAAAGGCGCTCAAGCTCTTCACCGACCGGGTGCATGCCGTACGGGAGGAACAGTGGCAGCTGGCGACACCGTGCACCGAGTGGTCGGTACGCGATCTGGTCGGTCATCTCACCGAGGAGCAGCTGTGGGTTCCGCCGCTGGTGAGCGAGGGGCGGACGATCGCCGATGTGGGCGACGAGTTCGACGGCGACGTGCTGGGCGACGACCCGGTGGCCGTCTGGGACCGGGCCGCGGAGAGGGCGCGCGCGGCGCTCGCGGAGCCGGGGGCGCTGGAGCGGACCGTACACCTGTCGTACGGGAGCAGCACGGGCCACGCGTACTGCGCACAGATGGTGACCGACCTGGTGGTGCATGCCTGGGACCTGTCCCGGGCGATCGGCGCCGACGAGCGGCTGCCGGACGATCTGGTGAAGTTCGCGGTGCGTGAAATCGGCCCGAACTCGGCGGAGTTGGAGAAGAGCGGCCTGTTCGCCGCCCCGGTGGAAGCGCCTCCCGGGGCCGACGTACAGACCAAGCTCCTCTCCTTGACGGGGCGCCGGGTATGAGAACCCGTTCCGCCGCTACAGCGCGCTGCCGGGACCGGAACCGGGGCTGGGCGCGGCGCGGCTGATGTCGGCGAGCGCGGAGCCCGGGTCCCGGAACTCGGCGAGATCACCGAGGCTCACCACGCCGAGCGGCCTGCCGTCCTTGACCACGGGAAGCCGCCTGATCGCGTGCTGGCGCATCAGGGCGACCGCTGTCGACACGTCGTCGTCGGGGCCGATGCACACCGGGGACGGTGTGCAGACGGACTGGGCGTTGACGGTCAGGGGGTCCACGCCGTCCGCGACCGCCCGCAGGGCGATGTCCCGGTCGGTCAGGACTCCGATCAGCCGGTCGTCCTGGGCCACCAGGACGTCACCGATGTCCTGGGCGCGCATCAGCTGCGCGGCTTCGACGAGCGAGGCATCGGGCCGTACGGCTGCGACGCCTGCCGTCATGACTTCCCTCACGAACTGAGTCATGGCTGTATGCCTCATCCCTCTCGTCTCTGTCTCTGGGCTCTTTGTGCGGTTGCTGCCGCCCGCAGTACCCAGGAATCGACCGGCCATGCCGGTTTGCGCACCGGCTTGCTGGTGACTCGGCATTACAGGCTGTCCATCAGGAAGGACAGGGCGATGGTGGTACTGGCCGTGCTGATCCCGGGACTCATGCTGGGCGTGATCATCGCGCTCGGCCGCTACGAGGAATTCATGCTGACGCCGACGAAGGCGACGGCAAAGGTGCAGGAAAAGGTGCAGGCGCAGATTCAGTTGAAGGACAGTGACCCGGTTGGCCGAACGATCCCCGGCTGACCGGGTTTTTGTTTGACCGGCCGGGTGCCGGGCACGCGCTACTTGTGCTTCGGACCGGAGGCACGTCCGTGGGAGCGCCAGTCGGCGCTCCGGGCGTGTGACGACCGGAGCCGTTCGCTCCCCACGGTGACACCCATCCGTCTGCACCGTTCAGGGAGATGCAACCACGATGCGCACTCACGTGCAGCGAAAGCACCCGCACGACGACGCCCCCGACACCGCCGCCGCCTTCCGGCGGCTGACCGGACTGCCGGAGGGCGAGGAGCGGGACACGCTGCGGCAGGAGATCATCAACGCCTGGCTGCCCATGGCCGGGCGCATCGCCGGCCGGTTCCGCAATCGCGGCGAGGCGCTCGAAGACCTGCGCCAGGTCGCCGCACTCGGCCTGGTCAAAGCCGTCGACAGGTACGACCCCGACCGCGGCTCAGCCTTCGAGAGCTTCGCGGTGCCCACCATCACCGGCGAGATCAAGCGGCACTTCCGCGACCACATGTGGACGCTCCACGTACCGCGCAGGGTCCAGGACCTGCGCAACCGCGTCCGCGCCGCCCGCCAGGACCTGGCCCAGACCGCGACCGGCAGCGCCCCCACCGTCGCGGAGGTCGCCGCGCGGGCGGGCATGACCGAGGAGGAGGCCATGACCGGCCTCGAAGCACTGGACTCCTTCACCGCGCTGTCCCTCGACGCCCAACTCCCCGGCGCCGACGACGGGTACACACTCAGTGACGCACTGGGCGGCCCCGACCCGGCACTCGACATCGTCGTCGACCGCGAGTCGGTCAAGCCGGCCCTGCGGAAGCTCCCCGACCGGGAGAAGAAGATCCTTTACATGCGTTTCTTCCGCGACATGACGCAGAGCCGTATCGCGGAGGACCTGGGGCTCTCGCAGATGCACGTCTCCCGCCTGATCAGCCGCTGCTGCACCCGCCTGCGGGACCAGGCGCTGCACGACCAGGCTGTGCATGACCAGGCTGTGCACGACCAGGCTCTTCGGGATCACGCTCTGCTCGACCAGGAGGTGCGGGACGCCGCATAGCGAGCGCCGCATGGCGTGACATCAGGTCCATGACCTGTGCCTCCGCCATGGAGAAGGCCCGCCGCGGCCCCGTACGGAACAGGCTGAGCACGCCCTGTACGGGCCCGGGGGCCCCGCCGTCGGCCGGCGCGGTCAGCGGTACGCACAGCAGCGAGCTGACCTCGGCCCGTAGGAGCACCGCATCGCCCGCCGCGTCCCGGCCGAAGCCGTCCGCGTCCTCGGGACGCACCTGCAGGGTCGTCGAGCCGCCGCGCGCGGCCTCCACCACCAGCGGGCACCCCGCCGGATCCTGCCCGGCCACCTCCTGGGCGAGCGCATCGGCGCCGGGCTCGTCGGGGCACCGTACGACCAGCCGCTTCAGCGACCGGCCCTCGACCGCGTCGGCCACCACCCAGTCGGCGAAGCGTCCGTGCAGCACCCCCGCCGCGCTGCCGAGGGCCGCCGTACGGTCCCCGGGCGCGGCGGACAACAGAGCCGTCGTCATCGCGTCGACCAGATCCATCAGCTCCGCGTGCCTGGTCGTTTCCGACAGATCGGGCAGCGCCTGGCTCGGCACCCGGGCCCCCGCAGCCCCGGCCGGTGGGTGGGCGCCGGTGGAGACACCGGCCTGGAAGACGGTGAGCACCGCGGACTGAGGCTCGTCCGGCGGGCGAAGCGCGCTGAGCGTGGCCAGGAGCGGCTCGTGCGGCCGCTGTTGGAGATGGACGACAAGGCTGCGGGCACCCTCGCCGCGCGCCACGGCCGCGGCCTGCGAGCGGAAGGCGGCCCGGTCACCGGGGGTGAGGAGAGCGGCCAGCGGTCGCCCCGTCGCGTACCCGGCCCGTACGCCGGTGAGCCCCGTCGCGGCGAAGTTCAGCCGCCGCACGACGGTGTCCCGGTCGATGAGGGCGACCGGCAGCGGCAGCCGCTGGAACAGGGCCTTGAGCAGCTGCCGTTCCTGGCGGTCGGCGGACGTGACGGCAGGGGCCCCGGCCGCCAGCTGTTCGTACCGGGGCCACAAGGTGTCGGCCACATGCTGGAGTTCGAAGAGAGCCGCGTCAAGAACGATGAGGTGCTCGCCGGACGGTCTGGACCGGGCAGTCCTCAACTCCCCGACCCTTCTGACGAAATCCGCAAGGTCCTGGCCGAACTCGTCCATCTGCGTCATACGAGAAAGCTAACCTGCCCAGCAGTTTTGCGGAGCGGACCGGGGGAAGCCGCAGGGGAGAGGGAAGGAACCCGGGCATGCTTCTGGAGCCTGAGCAGCAAGGAACGGAGTCCACTTCCACGGACGGGCGGTTGTCCGAACTGGCGGAGCAGGCCGCGCGCTGCGCCCCTGCCTGCTGCGGCGCCGTCGCGACGATCGCGGACGGTGCGGCGGAGCGCCGCAGCACGGCCACCCACCCGGACCTGGCCGCGCTGGCCTCAGTCCAGCTCGCCATGGGAGACGGGCCCATTCCCACCGCCATCGACCGCGGCGAACCGGTGGACGCCGAGGACCTGCTGAGCGAGGAGCGGTGGCCCGAGTACCGGGCCGTGGCGCTCGAATCGGGCGTACGGTCCAGCGTCACGATTCCCTTCCGCCGCGCCGGCATCGAAGTCACCGTCAGCCTCTACGGATTCCGCCCCGGATCTCTGGAGAACGCGGCGCACGGCCCGGTGAGCATCCTCGGCGAACAGGCCACCGCAGGTCTCGTCCGCGACCGCCGCTACCGCGCCGCCCTCGCGGAGGTCGACCAGCTGGAGGCGGCGCTGCGCTCGCGTCCTGTCATCGACCGGGCGAGCGGCATCCTGATGCATGTGCTCGGATGCGAGGCCGACGAGGCGTTCGGGGTACTGCGGCGCATCTCGCAGCGCTCGAACCGCAAGCTCGCCGACGTCGCGGACGCGGTGGTCAGCGGCAAGGGACGCGGCCTGGAAAAGGACCTGTCCCGGCTCGCAACGCCCGATTAAAGGGACCTCTCTCCGGCTCGCACCGCCGACTCAGCGCGCCGCGCCGCGCCCAACGGGCCCGAGAGATTCGCACACCACCCTCCGTGACACAGCCCCGTCCCACAAGCGCGCCACCCCTATGCCCCGTATAACCGTATACATACAGGGCACTGAGGCCGGGCAGTTGTCCTCAGTGGATCGGTGGAGGTGGCGCATGCAGCGGACGGTGTCGGAAGGGCGCGGCCCCGTCCGTTACGGGCCGCACGCCCCCGAATCGGGGCTGCCCGTGCTGCCCGAGCTCGCCGCCGTACTCGCCGCCGCAGCAGCACGGCCCGACCCCGAGCCCCCCGGCGGCGGACCCGCCCTGCGCGCGGCGGCCACCGGGTACTGGCAGCGGCGCGGGCTGCACACCGAGCCCCAGTGCGTGGTCGCCGCTCCCGGCGCCCAGCCGCTGCTGTTCGCGCTGATCGCCGCGATCGGCGGCGACGTCCTGCTGCCGCGGCCCTGCCCCGCCTGGTGGGTGCCGCAGGCCAGGATGCTCGGCCACCCCGCCTACCATGTGCCGACCCCGGCCGAGTGCGGCGGCGTACCGGACCCCTTCGCGCTCTTCGAGACCGTACGACGCGTACGCGACGAGGGCGGCGATCCGCGACTCCTGCTGCTCTCCGTCCCCGACGACCCCACCGCCACCGTCGCCCCGCCCGAAGTCGTGCACGAGGTCTGCGAGGCCGCGGTCTCCGAGGGGCTGCACGTCATCAGCGACGAGACGTGGGGCGACACCCTGCACCGGCCGCAGGAGACGGTGTTCCTCAGACCGGCCGAGATGTTCCCCGGCCATGTGACGGTCCTCGCCGACCTGGCCGGCGCCTGCACCCCGACCGGCTGGCCCGTCGCCGTCGCCCGCCTCCCCGTCACGGGGGAGGGCGCCGGACTGCGCGCCAGGACCCTCGACCTCCTCACCGCCACCGGCGCCGTCGTGCCGCGTCCCGTCGCCGAGGCAGCGACGTACGCACTCGGCGAACCGGAGCCCGTCGCCGCCGGAGTCCTGGCCGCGACCGCCCTGCACGCACGCGTCGCCGCAGCCGCGCACCGCGCCGTCCTCGCGTCCGGCGCCCTGGCCCGCCCCCCGCAGGCGGGCCGCCACCTGTACGCCGACCTCGCCCCGCTGCGCACCGGCCTCGCGGCCCGGGGCGTCACCGACTCCATGGAGCTGGAGGATTACCTGAGCGAGCGCCTCGGTGCGCCCGTACCCGGCGGTCACCGTTTCGGCGACGAAATGGACACCCTGCGCGTCAGGATCGCGACGGCTCCGCTGCTCGGGGCAACCCCGGAGCAGCGTCTGGAGTCCCTCAACGCAGTGGAGCCACTGGAATTGCCGCACGTGACCCGGGCGTTGAGCACTTTCGGATCGGCCTTCGACGAACTGCGATGACCCCTACGCCGGCGTACGCCACCGAATGGAGCCCCTTCGATGACGGAGACGGAACAGCAGACCGAGCGCTCCCTCACCCCGCCTGACACACTCGCCCCACCCCGCCCCCAGGGCGACATCCGCACCCGCCCTCTCGGCGAGATCCGCACCTGGCCCCGGTCCTTCGCCGACCGCCTCACCACCCCGCTCCCCGGCGTCAAAGCCTTCACCAGGCTCGCCCGCGAGGGGGCCCTGCGCCCGGGGCCCGAAGCGCTCCGCGACGCGTCGCTGGTGCCCTACGAGCCCGGCCCCATGCCCGCCGCCGGGGCATCCACCGTCGCCGTCACCTGGGCGGGCCACGCCAGTTGGGTGATCCGCATCGGCGGCCTCACGGTCCTCACCGACCCCGTCTGGTCGCGCAAGATCCTCGGTACGCCGTCCCGCATCACCCCCGTCGGCATCCGCTGGGCCGACCTGCCGCCCGTCGACGCGGTGGTCATCAGCCACAACCACTACGACCACCTGGACGCCCCCAGTCTCAAGCGGCTTCCCCGGGACACCCCGCTCTTCGTCCCGGCCGGCCTGGCCCGCTGGTGCCGGCGCCGCGGGTTTACCCGGGTCACCGAGCTCGACTGGTGGGAGGGCGCGGAACTCGGCGGCGTCCGCTTCGACTTCGTCCCCGCCCACCACTGGAGCAAGCGCTCCCTCACCGACACGTGCCGTTCGCTGTGGGGCGGCTGGGTGCTGAGCGACCGTCGGGGCGACAGCGCCCGGAGCGACGGCCTGGGGGAACGCGTGTACTTCGCGGGCGACACCGGCTACGGCCACTGGTTCGGCGAGATCGGCGCCCGCCACCCCGGCATCGACCTCGCGCTGCTCCCGATCGGCGCGTACAACCCCCGCTGGTGGCTCAGCGACGTACACGCGGACCCGGAAGAGGCGGTGCAGGCCTGCGACGACCTGGGTGCGGAGCGCATGGCGCCCATGCACTGGGGGACGTTCCTGCTCTCCGCCGAGCCGGTGCTGGAGCCGCTGACACGGGTGCGTACGGCCTGGGAGAAAGCGGGCCGCGTGCGCGAGGCGCTGTGGGACCTGCCGATCGGCGGGTCCCGCGTACTGACGCCGTAGGGCCGTAGGGCGATTGCGGCGTACGTACGCCCACGGCTACGCACGCCGCAGTCTGCGCCACACCGTCGGCGCCCCGCTGATCAGCAGAGCAAGCGCCACCGCGGCGACCACGCCCTGCCACGGCTCGGGGAACAGCGACCCGCCCAGGATCCCGATCAGCTGGTACGCCGCCGCCCAGGCGAGGCAGGCCGGTACGTCGCCCCGGGCGAAGCGGCGCATCGGCATTCGGGAGAACAGGCACGCCAGCATCACCGGGATGCGCCCGGCCGGCACCAGGCGGGAGAGCACCAGCACCTGCGAACCGTGCTCGTGGAGCTTGCCCTGCGCCTGTTCGAGGCGGTCGGGGGCGGCCCGCTTGCGCAGCGCCTCCAGCCAGCGCGAGCCGTTCCTGGAGCGGACACCGCGCAGGCCCAGCCAGTACAGGCCGATGTCCCCGAGGAAGGCGGCGGACGAAGCCAGCGCGAAGACGACAAGCAGCGCGAACGGGTCGAGCTGGTGGAAGGCCACCACGGCCGCCGTACTCACCAGCGCACCCGTCGGCACCACAGGCACCAGCGACCCCAGCACGACCAGCAGGAACAGCGCCGGATAGCCGACGGCCTGCTGGGTCGACTCCGGGGGCACCTGGCTCACCACTTCTTGGGTCAACACGGCCTGGTTCAACGCTGCCTGGTTCAACACCGTATGGGTCAACACCGCCTGGATCACCGGGTGGCCTCGGGCCGGACGCTCTCGCCGTGCCCGAGCCGGTGCACGGCGACCTCCGGCGCGAGCCTGGCCGCCTTCCGTACGAACTCGTCGCCGGGGGAGTGGAACTCGTGCGGTCTGAACCCGTCGAGGCCGATCGGCCAGTACGTGCCGTAGTGCACCGGCACGGCCGCCGCCGGCGCGAGCCGGGCGAGCGCCTGCGCCGCCCGCCCCGCGTCCAGATGCTCGTGCCCGAGGAAGGGCCCCCAGCCGCCGACGGGCAGCAGCGCCACATCGACGGGCCCGACGGCCTCCGCCATGCCGTCGAAGAGCCCGGTGTCCCCGGCGAAGTACGTACGCTCCTCACCGGTGACGACGTAGCCGAGGGCGGGCGCGCGGTGCGGCCCGACGGGCAGCCGCCGTCCGTCGTGCAGCGCGGGAACGGCCCGTACGAGCAGATCCTTCACCCGCACTTCCTCGCCGACCGCTACCTCGGTGATGCGCAGCCAGGAGAGCCTGCGCAGCGCGGGCACGGCGCGCGAGGCGCCGCGCGGCACGATCAGCGTGGTCCCGGGCGCGAGCCGGGCCAGCGAAGGCAGATGCAGATGGTCGGAGTGCATGTGCGAGACGAGTACGGCGTCGGCCACGGCGGCATCGGGCGGCGGCAGCGCGCCGCGCCTGCGCCGCAGATGGGCCAGGCGCCGCGCGAACAGCGGGTCGGTCAGCAGCCGGACACCGGAGTCCTCGACGGTGCACGTGGCATGACCCCACCAGGTGATCTCCACCGGCACGAACGGCCTCCTCGCTGTCGGTGGCGTCGGTCCCTCGGCACGAGTTCTCGGTACCAGTTCTCGTTACGAGCGTAGGCGGTGTGCGGCGGGCCTGATCGCAAATGCCCTGATGCGTGCGTGAAGGGGCCGAGTCTGTTCATGAATGTCCGGGGGTAGCAATCCCGGGGACGAACGGGAGGGCAGCGCCATGACCACGCACTCCGAGCAGTGCCCCCGCTGCGGGGGAGTCCTGGCGGTCACCCAGGACGGCTGGAAGATCTGCCACTCGTGCGGCTACTCCTCCCCGCCCTGAACGCTCGCCCTGAATGCTCCTCGGGTGCGCCTCCTCCCCGCGACGCGATCGGAGTAGGGTCGGCGGCGACAGCTAGCACAGGGGGTCGGGTCATGGACGAGGTAAGAGTGGCGGCCATTGCCAGCCTGACTCCGCTGGAGGAGCTCGACAGCGATCCGTTCCTGGTGGACACCCGCAGCCAGCAGGCGATGTGCGCGCGCTGGGCGGCCGACAAGGGATACGTCGTCACACGGCAGTTGCTCTTCTACGGGATGCGTCCCGACCACTGCGGCCTGTGGGCCGACATCGACGCGGGCACGGTCGACCTGTTCGTCGCGCCCAACGAGCGCGTGCTGGAACGGGCGTTGACGTCGGTCCCCGAATTCTCCGCCGAGTGCGAGCGCCGCGGCGTACGCCTGGAGACCGCGGGCCTCGACGAGCCCGCGTACAACGCCGCCATGAAGGCCAGCGTCCACCGCAGACTGTCGATGCCGACGGCCGGATACGACGGCTGCTGACGGACCGCTGAACCCCGCTCCACGCCCACCCCGCGCCGTTCCCGTTGTGCCAGGCTGGAGACCGGCCCACAGGCGCGGGCCGGGACGTGAGGTGGTTACGGCGTGGTCCGAGGTCGATGGCGCAGTACGGGCAGCGCCGCACTGCGCGTGGTCACGGTGTGGGCGGTCTCGACCCTCACCATGCTGGCGCTTGCCGGCATCCTGCCGGACTTCCAGCTCCGGGCCGACGACCGCGACAGCATCACCCAGGTAGCGCTCACCGCGGCCTGGGGCGCGGGCGCCTTCGGTCTCCTCGGCGCGCTCGTCTGGCCGTTGGCCGTACGGGCACTGCTGCTCGTCCCCGCACTCGTCCTCGGTCTGCTGGCCTTTTTCCTCAACGGCTCGCTGCTGCTCATCGCGCTCAGCCTCATCCCCGACGGGCGGGGCGAGGCCGACCCCGAGACCGCGGTCGTGGTGGCCGCCGTCATGTCCGCCGTCGCCTCCGCGACATCGGGTGCCCTCGCCGTCCGCGACGACGAGGCGTACCGGCGCAGGCTCTCGCGGCTCGCGCAGCGACGCCGCAGGCGGGGCGGCGACGACGGGCGTACCGGGCTGCCCGGCACGCTCTTCCTGCAGCTCGACGGCGTCGGCCATGACGTGCTGCGCGAGGCGGTCGGCGACGGGCTGATGCCGACCGTCGCAAGCTGGCTCGAAGGCGAGGAGCCCTCGCACCGGCTCACCGCGTGGCGCACCGACTGGTCCAGCCAGACCGCCGCCAGCCAGCTCGGCATCCTGCACGGCAGCAACCACGACGTCCCCGCCTTCCGCTGGTACGAGAAGGAGACCGGCGAGATCGTCGTCTCCAGCCGCCCCGCCAGCGCCGCCCTCATGCAGCGCCGCGCCGTCGAGCGCACCGGCGACGGCGGACTGCTCACCTTCGACGGCGCGAGCCGAGGAAATCTTTTCAGCGGCGGCGCCGACCAGCTCGCCCTCGTCCTGTCCATCGCCGCCAGACGCGGCAAGTCCAACAGGTCCCGCGCCGGCTATTTCGCGTACTTCTCCGACCCCGCCAATGCCGTACGTACCGCCATGTCCTTCGTCGCCGAAGTGGGCCGGGAGATCGGCCAGTCCACCCGCGCGCGCCTGCGCGGAGACGTCCCCCGGGTGAAGCGGGGCGGCTTCTACCCCTTCATCCGGGCTTTCGCGACCGTCGTCGAGCGGGACGTGGTCGTCGCCGCCGTGCTGGGCGACATGCTCGCCGGGCGCACTGCCGTCTACGCCGACCTCGTCGCGTACGACGAGGTGGCGCACCACTCCGGGCCGCACAGCGCGGACGCGAAGAAGGTCCTGGAGCGGCTCGACCGCTCGCTCGCGCTGATCGTCAAGGTCGCCGAGCACGCCCCGCGTGCGTACTGGATCGTCCTCCTCTCCGACCACGGGCAGAGCCCCGGTCAGACCTTCGCGGACGCGTACGGGCTCACGCTCGCCGACCTCGTCAGGGCAGGCTGCGGGCTGCCGGTTCCACGCCGCGCGGCGCGCACCGTCAGTGCCTCCGAGGCGCGCGACGCGGTACGGATCGCGTTGCACAGGCCGGTGGTGGAGGGCGAGGAAGAGCACCCCGGGCCCGGCACCGACCCGGTCGTGCTCGCCTCGGGCAATCTGGGGCTGATCTCGTTCCCCGACGCCAGGGGCCGGGCGACCCGCGAGCGGATCGACCGCCGTCATCCCGCGCTGCTCACCACCCTCGCCAACCACCCCGGCATCGGCTTCCTGCTCGTACGGAGCGAGGAGCACGGCGCGCTGGTGCTCGGGGCCGACGGCGCCGAACTGCGCCTGGACGACGACGGCACGGGTGACACCGGGCCGCTGGCGGTCTTCGGCCCGGGCGCGGCCGAGGTGGTACGGCGTACGGACGCCTTCCCCCACGTCGCCGACATCATGGTCAACTCCTGGCACGACCCGGCCACCGGCCGCGTGCACGCCTTCGAGGAGCAGATCGGATCGCACGGCGGCCTCGGCGGCGAGCAGGCCCGGCCCTTCCTGCTGTCCCCGTACACCCTCTCGGCGCCGGTCGCCGACGGGCACGAGCTGGTCGGCGCGGAGCAGCTGCACGGGGTGCTGCGGCGCTGGCTGCGGGAGTGCCAGGGGCCGCAGGTGCCGGTCACGACTACGGAGGATTCTTCGCGGGAACGCAGCACTGAAGGGCATATTCCGGTTACTGACGGCGCCGTACAGGATGAATCTGCCTGATGTGGTGCGCTGTTCCCCGTTACGTTCGCTTGGTGTGGACCGCCGAACGGGAGGCCTCGGCAAGGCCGTCGTCATGTGCCGGTGTCCCGCTCCTCCGGATCGGTGAGGCGGGTGGGCAGTCCGACACGGCGGGCCAGGGCGACGGCGGCGAGCGACGAATGCACATCAAGCTTGACCATCAGATTCTGGATGTGGGTGCGCACGGTGTAGGGCGACAGGAAGAGGTGCCGTGCGATCTTCGGCCGGGGCATCCCCGCGCACATGCACATCAGCACCTCACGCTCCCGGGCGGTGAGGGTGGACAGCCTCTTGGCCTCCCCCTCCAGCTCGATGTACAGGGACGTCAGGTCCGACAGAATGCGGGTGAGGAGTGCGGGCGGAATCCAGGTCTCGTCCCGGAGCACCCCGCGGATCACCTCGCCCAGATGTTCGATCGGGCTGTCCTTGGAGACCCAGCCCCGGACGCCGGCCTGAACGGCGGCGGAGGCCAGGCTGTCTGCTCGGCCGTTCCCGGTGACCACGACGACCGGCACGCCGGGTGAGTCGGTCCACGGAAAACGACCGTCGATACCGCCCTCCCCGACCTCGACGGAGTCGAGGTCCACCACGGCCACATCCACCTGCCTGCGGGCAACTGCCCGATGTACCTCATTCATGTCGGTCACCGCACTGCCGGTGATACCGCTGTGCTCCAGCGCAGCGACGAGCACCTCGGCGACCAACCGGCGGTCAGCCACCACGAGCACGTGAATGCCGCTGGACATGGACATACGCCGATGGTCCACCGGGTCACAGAGGCCCACCACCGGTGGGCATCCGAAGCGGTCCCGGCTCCGATATGACAGGCCCCCCTCACCGTGATCCCATGAAGAGGGGTAGTGGTCCCACTGAGCGCGACCAGCGAACGGGAGAAGGACCCCCCATGGCCCCTCGTACTTCGCTCTCGGACAGGAGCCCGCGAGCCACGGCTTCGCCGCAGCTGGTCCTGGCTGACGAGCACCGTCTCTTCGTGGACGCTCTCGCCCTGACCCTGGCCCGCCGGGGCTACGGCGTAAGGGGCATCGCCACCACGCGCACCCAGCTGCTGCGCGCGGTGCTCGTGCACCGCCCCGACGCCTGCGTACTCGACATACAGCTTCTGGACGGCCCGGCCATCGATGTGATCGACCGCATCCACGCGCGGCTGCCGAAGGTCAAGGTGCTCGTCGTCTCGGCCCGTACCGACGCGGACTCGGTCGCCGCCGCCATGGAGGCCGGAGCGGTCGGCTATCTGAGCAAGAGGCAGGGGGTGGATGTGATCGACCACGCCCTGGCAGAGCTGAGCCGCGGCGAGCTCACGATCGAGCCTTCCCTGGCCCAGGAGACGCTCCGGCATCTGGGCAACCACCGAGACGTCGAGGACCAGCCGCTGCGCTGGCTGACCCAGCGTGAACTGGAGGTTCTGCGGAGGCTGACGGATGGCGAGGGCACCACCGAGATCGCCCAGGCGCTGGGGGTGACGATCAATACGGCGCGTACGCATGTCCAAAATGTCCTCGACAAACTCGGGGTCCACTCACGCCTGGAGGCCGTCGCCCTTGCCGACCGCGCACCGCACGCACCGTCCCTACGGCGGATGGCGTAGCAGTGATCGGCACCTCGGCGGTGTCGTGCCGCGTCGATTGCCCACCAGAATCTTTCCCGGCGCGAGCTCAATCCCTGGTAAAGCTCAACCCCTGGTGAAGGAGCGCAGCGATGAAGGCACTCGTTCTCGCGGGCGGTTCGGGGACGCGCCTGCTGCCCATCACACATACCTATGCCAAGCAGCTCGTACCGATCGCCAACAAGCCGGTGCTGTTCTACGTGCTGGAAGCGATCCAGGATGCAGGCGTAACCGATGTGGGCATGGTTGTGGGCGAAACAGAGCAGGAGATCCGGGGGGCGGTCGACGACTCCGGCCCTGACGGGCTTCGCATCACCTACATCCGGCAGGAAGCCCCGCTCGGCCTCGCGCACGCTGTGCTCATCGCCCGCGAATATCTCGCCGGTGACGATTTCGTCATGTACCTCGGCGACAACTTCCTCATTGGCGGCATCACCGAGCTGGTCAAGGAGTTCAAGCATGGCATTCACGACGCACAGATACTGCTGACGCCCGTCGCGGAGCCGCGAGCCTTCGGGGTGGCCGAGCTGGACGAGACGGGCCGGGTGATAGGCCTGGAGGAGAAGCCGTCCCGCCCCAAGAGCGACCTCGCTCTGGTCGGCGTTTATATGTTCGGCCCTCTGGTCCATGAGGCGGTCCGCGCGATCAGCCCGAGCCGACGTGGCGAGCTGGAGATCACCGATGCCATCCTGTGGCTCCTCGACGGCGGTCACTCGGTGCGGTCGCACATCGTCAACGGATACTGGAAGGACACCGGGCGGCCGGAGGACATGCTCGAGTGCAACCGCAAAGTGCTGGAGTCAGTGAGCGGCCGCGTGGACGGCTACGTGGACGAGGGCAGCCAGATCATCGGCGAACTCATCGCGGAGGAGGGCTCGCGGATCGAGCGCTCAGTTGTGCGCGGCCCTGTGGTGATCGGCCGGAACACCCGCATCGTCGACTCGTACATCGGGCCGTATACGTCAGTACAGAACTCGTGTCTGATCGAGGGGACGGAACTGGAGTACTCGATCGTGATGGACGAGGCCACCATCAGGGGGGCGACACGCATCGAGAACTCCCTGATCGGGAGAAGGGTCCGGGTGGTCCCGTCGACGGGGATGCCGACGGCACACCGGCTGGTGCTCGGCGACCACAGCCAGGTCTCGATTGCCTGAACCGTACGGTGATGCCGCATCACCGTACGGTGCTGCCAAGGACATCGGCGTCGCCATGCTGCCGGATCCAGTCGGGCAGTCGGTCCTGGACGATCGCGGGCCAGAGGCTCTTCGACTTGGCCCGGTCCATGATCACCACGCTCTGGCCCTTGATGAAGTCGGACCGTGCGATGGGCGCGGTCATGAACGTCACGTCCCGGGTCTTCAGATCGCGCAGGTCGAACGCGAGTGTGCGCAGCTCGCTGTTGGACAGTTGGTCGTCCACGCTCACCGCATCCGTGAACGCGTCGAGGACGTCGATGACGCCGCCGGGGTTGGTGAAGCTGATGTCGCCGCGCATCTTGCTCATCAAGGTGCGCAGGAAGTTCTGCTGCCGCGCGATGCGGTCGAAGTCGCTTCGGGGCAGACCATGCCGCTGTCGCACATAGTCCAACGCTTCCTCGCCGTTCATCGTGTAGGTGCCGGCTTTCCAGCCGCGATGCTGTTCGGTGTCATAGGTGTCTTGCGGAACGGTCAGGGTCACTCCGCCGACGGAGTCGGTGAGGGACTTGAACCCGTCCCAGTCGATTACAGCGAAGTGGTCGATGCGGATTCCGGTGAGCTTCTCCACGGTGTCGATGAGCAGCGGCGGGCCGCCCAAGGAGAACGAAGCATTGATCTTGGCGTCGCCATGACCGGGGATCGGCACCCAGGTGTCCCGGGGTACGGAAACCACGTATGCCTTGTGGCGATCGGCCGCCAGGTGCAGCAGCATCAGCGTGTCGCTGCGCTGCGCCCCCGGCTTCCACAGGTCGGCTTTGCTGTTCTTACCGGTAGTCGGCAGGTCGGAGCGGCTGTCGATGCCTGCCACCAGGAAATTCAGCGCACCGTCGTCCCCCTGCTTGTCCGGTCGGTCGTTGTGGTGCGGGAAGACGTTGGGCAGGCGCTCGACACGGTCGGTGTAGTGCTCCGAAGCCCACCACAGGCCACCCGCAGTGAGGGCGACGAGCCCGAGCGCGGCGACCACGAGGAACACCAGCACCGCGCGGCCGCGCCGCCGACGGCGCGCTCCGGCAGGCCGAGGAGGCCAGCCGGGAAACCGGTCGCCGGGCCCGGGCATCAGAAGTCGTCCGGGTACGGATCTGTCAATGGACTAACGAGATCGGGTGAGGACGAGGCGGGGAAACCTGGCAGCAGGCGCGCGAGCAAGAGGCGGGTCTGCGTCGTGTCGTTGTGCTCCGTGGCGGTGTAGAGGGCCGCGAGCTGCTGATGCAGGACGGCGGGGCTGTGCTGCGGGGCGGCGTTCGTGACGAAGATTCTCGAATGGGCGGTCCGGGCGCACTCCTCGGACTCGGAGAACAGTGCCTCGTTCAGCTTCTCCCCTGGCCGCAGACCGGTGTATCGGATCTGCACGTCCTGTGCGTTGATCGTCTGGGCGAACCTCTGGATGAGGTCGACGATCCGCACCGGGTCACCCATGTCGAGGACGAACACCTCGCCGTCGGCTGCCATCCGCGCCGCCTCCAGGACGAGTCCGACAGCCTCCTCGATCGTCATGAAGTAGCGGGTGACGTCCGGGTGAGTCACGGTCACCGGCATCCTCGACCCCAGCTGCTCCGCCACCACGGACAACAGCGAGCCACGGCTGCCGAGCACATTGCCGAAGCGGACAGCAGCGAATACGGTCGGGCCGCCGTCGTTGGCCTGGACTATCAGCTCCGCCAGCCGCTTCGTCGCGCCCAGGACCGAAACGGGGTCGGCCGCCTTGTCCGTGGAGATGAGGATGAACCGCTCGACGCCGGATTCGACTGCGGCCCGGACGAGGTGCTCGGTACCCAGCACGTTCGACTTGACTCCCTCGCAGGGATTGCGCTCGAGCAGCGGAAGGTGCTTGTGCGCGGCGGCGTGGAAGACCACATCGGGCCGGCAGTCATGGAAGAGCTGGTCGATCCGGGCTCGGTCCCGGATGTCCGAGATCACGATGTCGTCGTCGAGGAGCGCATCGCCGTACAGCTCGAGCTGCAGCCGGTGCAGGTTCGACTCGTCGTGGTCGAGCAGGAACAGCCGACTCGGTTCGAAACCGCGTACCTGTCGGCACAGCTCGCTCCCGATCGACCCGCCGGCACCGGTAACCAGAACGCGCCGCCCGGCGATGATCGAGCGCGCTTCCGGACTGACCACATGCATCTCCGTGCGCCCGATCAGCCGCTGGACGTCCAGCGAGCGCATGTCGGTGCCCACTACCTCACGGCGCAGCGCCGCGATGAATGGCGGCAGGAAACGGACGCTGGCCCCCGCCGCGGCGGCCGCTTCGGCAACCCGGTGGAAGCGCTCCGTCGGCAGCCCGGGAATGGCCACGACGACCACCTCGGCACCGTGGGCCCGAACGGCCGCTTCGGTATCGTCCAGACCGCCCAGCACCGACAGGCCGTCGCCGAGCCGCCTGGCCGGGCGGTCGTCCAAGAATCCCACGGGAACCAAACCGAACTCGGGTGTCCTCGCCAGGTCCCGTGCGAGGGCCTGCCCGGCCTCCCCCGCGCCGATCACGAGCGTACGCAGCCCCGCGTGGTCTGCCTGCCGCGCGCTGTCCACTGCCGTCGTCAGCGAGGTCGCGATCGCAGGGCGCTGCCGTGCGGGCGGGCGGCCGAGTTCCTTGAGCGCGGTGCAGACCCGGTCGACCTGGCCCTCGGTGAGGGCGGGGTACATCGGCAGCGACAGGAGCTGGGGGAAGAGCGCATCGGCTCCGGGCAGGCCCCCCTGCGGGGACAGGGCGGCCTGCTGGAAGTAGGGCATGTGATGCAGCGGGATGAAGTGCACGGACGTGCCGATCCCGCGCTCCGCCAGCTCGGTGATCAGCTCGTCGCGGCTCATCCCGTACTCCTCCAGAACCCGCACGACGTACAGGTGCCAGGCATGGCGGCCGTGGACCGGGGCCATGGGCAGGATCAGGCCGGGCACCCGCCGCAGTCGGGCCGTGTACCAGATGGCGATCGCGTCACGCCGATGCTGCCAGCCGGACAGGTGACCAAGCTGCGCCCGCCCGATCGCGGCCTGCACATCGGTCATGTTGGCCTTCAGGCCGGCGTCCTCGACGGTGTAGCGCCAGCTTCCGCCCGGCAGATTGCGGCGCCAGGCATCCGTGGACATGCCATGCAGCCGCCCGCGGCGGATCCGCTCGGCGAGGTCGGGGTCCTCGGTGGTCACCATGCCGCCTTCACCGATCGGCAGGTTCTTGGTCGCGTAGAAGCTGAAGCAGGCGGCCCGGGAGAGCGCGCCTACGGGACGGCCGTCGACGGAGGTCCCCAGCCCGTGGGCGGCGTCCTCGATGACGAGGTCCAGCGGCAGTCCGGCCGCCTCCGCCAGCTCCTCCAGCGGCGCCGGAGCTCCGGCGAAGTGCAAGACGAGCATGGCAGCGGGGCGCCCGCACTCGCGGGCCGCCGCGGCGACCGTGTCCGGGGAGGCCATCGCGGTGCGCGGGTCGACGTCGACCAGCACGGGCCGGAGCCCGGCGTGCACGATCGCCTCGGCCGCGCCGCAGAAGGTCAGCGTCGGCAGCAGTACGTTGCTGTCGGGAGGCAGCCGAAGGGCACGGAATGCCAGCTCGATCGCCGCTGTACAAGAGCTCACGGCAACCGCATGCCCGGCCTGAACGGTTGCTGCGAACTCGCGCTCGAACTGTTCGGTCTCCGGCCCACTGGTCACCCACCCGGAGGCAAGCACGCGCTGCGTCGCCTTCCTGGCCTCAGGGCTGATCTCGGTGACAGCGAACGGCACCGCCAATTGCTCGGCCGCAGGCACACGCGTCCCCGCTCCCCGGAGGCCGCCCGGTCCCCGGGCTCGCCGGACATCCAGCCGGTGGACCATCATCACCGATAACTCCTTGAGACCGGGGCCACCTGATCCGCTACTCCGTAAGCCAGTGGCGTTCCACGCGTACCAGTTGAGACGACCCTAGGCAGCCGTCGGCTCGGCCGGATGCGGTCCAAGGACGGCTTTTGGTACGTCGTGTGCGCGATCAGCCCGCCCGTCCGCGCGGGCAGCATGTGTTATGTCAGTGATCAGAAGCGATGGCAGGGCGTGCTGTGGCGGATTCATTGATCATCGACGTGGGCAAGGAGGGAGTCGGTGACATCCATGCGAAGGGGGAATGGGGAGGCCAAGCGCATCCTGGTCATTGGCTCCATGGACGGCTTCGCCAATAGCTGGAAACCCCTGGAGATCGAGCGGTTCCTCCAGGAACGCGGGCACGAGGTGCGCTTGGTCGATACGTACTCACTGAGTCGGGCCTCCAGCTCTGCCGGGTCCTTGGGGAGAAAGCTCCCAAGTCTCAGGCCCGCGAGGTTGGCCCTGTACGCGAACGACGTGGCATCGGCTCTGCTCACACGCTATGGGAGACGCGGTCGGCGCTTTCTCTCCTACTACGTGCTGGTCACGGATCACCGTCTGCGACGCACCATCTTGAAGTCGTCGCTGCCGCTTGATGATTTCGACCTGCTGATCTGCGAAACCCCTTACGACGCAGGAGTCCTGGCCGACGCCGTTTCCGCCCGCACTTTGTACGACGCCCCCGCTCCGTGGGCGGACGAGGTTTATTACGAGGGCAGGCTGACCGGTCGACAGCATCTCAAGCTGCGCCGCCTGGAGACCGGGCTGATGGAAGACGTGGACCACTTGTCCTTCCACTGGGAGTCGTACGCACGATACGCGGTCGAGCAGTACCGGATCAGCGGCCGTAATCTGATGACTCTCAATTACGGCTGCACGCCAGCGGCTCAGCGCGCCCGGTTCGAGGACCCACCACGCATTGTCTACCTCGGCTTTCTCAGCTCGCGGTTCAACGACCCACCGCTCCTCGCGCGCCTTGCGAAGCAGTACCCCATCGATGTGTACTCGGGGCGCCCACCCGATCCGCAGCTCGGACTGAATTACCTCGGACGTGCGCCGTCGCCCGACGTGTTGCAGAATTACCAACTCGGGATCGTAACGTGCAGCAAGGACCAGCTGAGGCGCGACGGCTTCTCCTCAAAACACCTGAATTACTTCGCCTACGGACTCCCTGTTCTGGTTCCCGCGTGGCGGCGTCACCTGGATGTGCTGGCCGGATCCGTGACCTATACGGAGCAGACCTTCCGCTCGGTGATCGAGTCGCTGAACAACGAGAAGCGGTGGCAGTCCCTCAGCGACGAGGCGTACGCCCAGGCACAGCGGCTCACCTGGGACGAGACCCTCCGGCCACTGGAGGCCCTGCTTTCCTAGCGGCAAGGGAGCGAGATGGACCTCAGAACGTATCTCCGGCTGTTCCGCAGACGCTGGTCCATCATCCTCTTGCTGACCGTGCTGGGTACGGCCGCGGGTGCCGCCGTGGCGTGGACACAGCCGCCGGTATATGCGGCCAAAACTCAGATGATCGTGACCGCTGCCGATACGGTCGCCGAACCGAGCGAGGCGTACCAGGGTGGCCTTCTCGCCCAGCAGCGGGCCAAGTCCTACACCAACCTGGTGACCAGTCAGCACGTGGTCAAGACGCTTATCGACGAAATGCAGCTGCCGTACTCGGTCCAGGAGCTCCAAGGGAAGATCAGCGCCACGAATCCGACCGATACCGCCGTCATCGACTTCACTGTGGAGGACAGGTCCGCGCAGCGGGCGAAGGAGATCGCTGACTCTGTCGGACCGGTGCTCTCCCGTGTGGTGGCCGGTGTGGAGAGTCCCCCGGATACCCCCCAGTCCGGAGTGACCGAGACGGGAGTGAGCTCGCTCGCCCCCGCGCAGTTGCTGCCGGGACCTGTGTCGCCCAAGAAGCAGCTCGACATGGCGCTGGGTCTGGTGGCGGGGCTCGTCCTGGGCATCGGCGCTGCGGTGGTAAGGGAGGTCACCGACCGCCGGGTGCGCGATGTGGACGATCTGGTGCGCGCCGCCGGGGTCAGCGTTCTCGGCGTTGTGCCCGATGACGGTGTGCGTGAGGGCAACCCCCTGCCGACGGGTGGGCAGAGGCCCCCAAGGGTGATCGAGGCTTATCGGCGACTGGGGATCAACTTGCAGTTGACCGTGTCCGGATCCGGGCCGCAGACATACGTGTTGACGGAACCCAGCGGCGGAGGAGCGACGGCGACAGCCGCCGGCCTGGCAATCGCCATGGCCGAAGGCGGCACGTCGGTCGCCCTGGTTGACGCAGACACGTCCGATACACGCCTGGCCCGGCTGCTGGGACTCTCGCCGGGCGTGGGCCTGAGGGCAGTGCTGGCCGAGCAGGCGCCTCTGGACCTCGCGTTGCGCAAGTGGCGTGCGGATCTGCCGCTTCTCGTGCTCACCAGCGGTGAGCACGAGCCGGGCTCAGGCCAGGCGCCGCTGCGCGAGGGCGCCCTCGTCGCCCTGCGCGCCGAGCTCGAGCGCCGAGCAGACGTCGTGATCTTCGCGTCACCCCCCGTACTGACACAGACGGACGCCGTGGTCCTGGGCCGCGCAGTGGGCCAAGTCGTGGTGGTGGCCAGGACCAAGGCGGCCAGGAGCGACGAGCTCGGCCAGGCCGTGCAGTACCTCCGCGCGGTCGGCATCAGGGTCCTCGGCGCCATCCTCACGCAGGCGAACGGCCGTCGTGGCGATGTGTGGGCCAGGCCTGCTCAGCAGGAGAGCGGACCGGGCAATGAACAAGGGCAGCAGGTCGCCGGCCCTACCATTCCCGGGCGATCCCCATGAAGCGCATTCTGCTCATCGGCCAATTGGACGGCTACGCCAACAGCGTGAGACCCCTCGCGATTCAGCGCTTCCTCGAAGAGCGCGGGCACGAGGTACGTCTGTTTGATACGTCCAGACTGAGCCGGGCCTCCAGATCCCCCCGGTCGATCCGGAGGAAACTCCCCGCCCTGCGGCCCGACAAGCTGGCCCTATATATGACCGAGGTCGCGTCGGCGCTGCTCACGCGCCGTTGGGAACTTGGCAGGCGCCGTCTCTCGTACCACCTGGCCATGGCCGATCACCGTCTGCGGAGGGCCATCCTGAAATCGTCGCTCCCGCTGGATGATTTCGACCTGGTGATCGGCGAGACGCCGAACAACGCGGGGGTACTGACTGCCGTCCGGTCTGCCCGCACGCTGTACGACTGCCCGCAGCCATGGGCGGACGAAGCGTACTTCCAGGGCCGGTTCACTGCCCGGCAGCACAAGAGGCTACGCCGCTTCGAGAGCAGACTTTTCGAGCGCGTGGACCACTTGGCATTCTCTTGGGAGACGATTGGGCAATATGCGGTCGAGCAGTACGGACTCAGTGGCCGCAACCTGATAACGCTCAATTACGGATGTACGCCGTCGGCCGACCGGGTGCGGTTCGACGATCCACCACGGATCGTCTACCTGGGATTCCTCGGTATGGAAGGGTTCATCAATCTCCCCCTCCTTGCACGTCTGTCGTCGCTGTACCCGAACATCGATGTGTACGGTGGACCGCCACCCGACCCGCGCCTGAAATTGAATTACCTGGGATACGCGCCGCCCGATGTTCTGCGGAACTACCAGATCGGGCTGATCACCTGCAGCAAGGACTTGCCGATGCGACAGGGCTTCTCGGCAAAGCAGCTGACTTACATCGCCTACGGCCTTCCTGTCCTTGTCCCCGCGTGGCGGCGCAATGCGGGGCTGGAGCCCGGATCCGTTTTTTACACCGAGGAGACCTTCCGCTCGTGCATCGACATGCTGAGCGACGAAAAGCGTTGGCAGTCGGTCAGTGACGAGGCGTACGCCCATGCGCATCAGTTGTCCTGGGACAACACCCTTCGCCCCCTGGAGACTCTTCTGGACGGACCCAGTTCGACGGAAGCGCTCAGACCGGGACGCCCCTGATGATGTCGGCCGCACCGGCGACGCTCGCGACGGCGAGCCGTGCGTAGTGGCCGGAGCGGTGAAACGCTGCCAGGACCAGCGAGACAAACACCTCGCCGGCGATCGCATAGAGCACTGCGGCCCGATTCACGCGTCCCACGCCGTCGGATGCGAGCCGCCACCGGTGACGGATCATGCGCCGCAGGACCATGCCCGGATCCTCGCGGTTGACTGATGAGAGCCGGTGTTCGACAGCGGCCCTCGGTGTCCATACGAGTTGCGCCCTGGCCGCCACCCGCGCCGAGAAGTCCACATCCTCCCCCATACCGCCCCCCGTGCGGCTCTCGTCGAATCGCATCCCGGCGATGGAGCGGCAGCGATAGGACATCGCGCAGCCCGAGAACCAGTCCACCCGCCGTGGCCGTTCACCGGTGAAACTCAGTACGTTGACCCCGGAGGGGAGCAGGACGCCCTCTCGCCGGCTGTCGAGCAGGAAGGCGCGGCGATACCATCGCGGCGCGTGCTCAGGAAGATTCGAGATACGACCGCCCACGCCGGCGGCTTCCGGATGCGTCTCGAATGCCGCCAGAATCTCGTGCAGATATCCCGGGTCGAGAATCGTGTCGTCGTCGACGAAGTGCACCACGTCGGTCGATTCATCCAGACAGTCGAGCGCCACATTGCGCTGCATGGTCAACCCCGGGGGAGCCTCGACGAATTCGACGGCAAACCCGCTCCGCCCTCTGAATGCCTCGGTCACCCGCCGCGTCGCATCGGTGTCACTGCTGTCTACGACGAGTACCCGATCGGGAAGCGCGGACTGCCCGGCGACGGAGATCAGGCACTGGCGTGTGTCGTCCGCCCTGTTCCTGGTACAGATGACCAGCTCATGGCGCATGCAACACCTTCCCTCCGCCCGGCTCGCGGCCGAGCTGCTCCTGCGCTTCGGACGCCCGGGTCAAAGCGGTGGCGAGACCGACCGAAAGGTAGAACAGCACCCGGAGGACCGTGCCTTCGAAACTCGACTCCACTGCGAAGATCAAGAGTTGCGCCATGAGCGTGAACCCAACGGCGCGAGCGACGCCGCTGGTGCGCCAACGGCTGAAGAAGAAAACCGCTGTACCGATCAATGACAGCGACACGATCAATCCCAACAGTGGACCGAAGTTCAGCACCTGCTGGAGATAAGTGTTGTGAACACGTGCCAGGTCCAGCTCATAGTCGGGTGGGACGCCGGCTCCGTAGCCGAGGAACGGCCGCTCGGCGAGCTTTTCGATCGCCGCCGTCACAAAGTCGGATCGGATGAGGATGTTCTCCTGGCTGAACCGGCCACCGAAGAACTCACGGGTACGAGGATTGAACTGATACAGCAAAACTATTCCGGCTGCAATAACCGCTACGCCGCCGAGGGTCTTGCCGGCCGCCCGGCTGTCGATGCCCCGATGGCGCGTGACATTCCCCAGAGCTGCACATGCTGCCGTGATCAACAGTGCCAGAGCGACACCTCGCGACAGAGTGAGGACCACGGCGATGAGCGCGATATATCCCGCTCGCGTGATGCGGCGATCGCGGTGTACATGCCCCCAGTAAAGGAGGATCGGGATGAAGAAGGCGAGAGCGGTGGCAAGATTGTTGGACTTGCCCAGCACGGGGTGTGAGAGCCGGGAGTAATAGGAAAGGTACTCGGCGGAGGACGGGGAGAGTTCGATTCCTCGCGGAGAAAACCCGGGGGCGTGAAGCAGCAGCAGTACAGCTGGAATTATCAGCAGGTACGTGAAGCGCTTGATGTAAGTCATGATGCGACTCGGTGATGCCCCGCCAAGTTCTCGCAGCGCAAAGAGATAGGCGACGATCCCTTCCACGTAGATGATAGTGGAACGCGCCGTGTACCCCCTGCCCTGTGACCAAAGAACCGAAAGTCCGCAGATGACCACGGGAATGCACAGGAGCGCGAAGAGCTGCGGATACCCGATGTCCAGCGGGCGGAATGCGAGATCGATGAGCAGGGTCGCCGCGGCGGCCGCCAGCAGAATGTCCAGTACAGAAACCGAGGGAATGAGCGGCAGCTGTACCGCGGTACGCACCGGCATCGCAGCCGCAATCAGGACGAGCATGAGAGCGACCCGGTGCCGCTGTGCAGCAGGCCCTGCCATGTTTGGGTTGGATGGGGGCTCCTGCTGCGTCATGGATCCTCTATTCGGACCAGAAGCACACTGATTTGGGTCACGGCGTCCCGCCGGGGATTCTGGCGTCGAGGATCCGCTCCGGATGAGGCTAGTCCCGTCTGGCGCACGGTGCGAATCCCCCTCACCCTATGGTGAGAAGGTCCTTACCAGAAGGGAACGACATGGTGCCTACAGGGCGCAGGAGATGGCCACTGCGACCTGAATTCGGCAAGCCGTCACCTGATGCCGATAGGGATGGCGATCACTCTTCCGGCCCTGCCGACGACGCTCTTACACGAAGCGAGTTGAGACGGCGGGCGTCGGCGGGCGTCCTCATTGTGGGAACCCGCGGGCTGGTGATCATGCTGCTCGGGTTCGTCGGAAACATCATCGTCGCCCGCCTGCTCGCCCCGCGCGAATTCGGCGTCGTCGCCATTGGCATGACGTTTGTTTTCTTCGCCGGACTCATCTCTGACGGCGGCCTCGGCGCCGGGCTCATCAGGCGCGACGAACCCCCCACCCGCGATGAACTCGGAGCATTGAGCGCGCTGCAACTCGGCATCACCAGTGCCGGCACATTGGTGGCGGCGACGGTGGCAGCCGTGAGTCCGTTCGGCCAGGTCGGCTGGGTAACCGCGATCATGGTGGCGTCCATGCCGTTGGTCGCGCTGCAATTCCCGGGCCGCATCCTGCTGGAGCGGTCACTGCGCTATCAGCGTCTCGCCATGGTCGAACTCACGCAAGTGATCTGCTATCAAGCCTGGGCGATCGGCACCGTGATCGCCGGGTTCGGCGTATGGGGACTGGCCACGGCGACTGTCGTCCGGGCTGCGACCGGGGCGCTCGCCATGGCCCTCGCCTGCCGCGAAGGCCGCGTACGCCCCCGGTTCTCGGCTCGCCTGATCAAGCCCCTCATACGTTTCGGCCTGCAGTTCCAGGCAGTCAACGCCGTCTGGATCCTGGGCGACCAGCTGCTCAATGTGACCGTCGCCGCGATCAGCGGCATCGCAGCACTCGGCTTGTGGACTCTCGCCAGGCGGATGACGGAGGTCCCTTCGTTACTCTTCGTGTCGCTGTCGCGCGTCTCGTTCCCCACGATGTCCCGGCTGGTCGCAAGCAAGGAGGACGTGGGGCCACTTGTGGAGCGGGCCGCAGGCATGACAGCCGTGGGCACAGGCTTCGTCCTCACGGCGATGGTTGGTTCCGCACCGGGGCTTGTCCCCGGCCTCTTCGGGAATCAGTGGCGTGAGGCGAGCACGATCCTTCCAGGTGCCTGTCTGGCGCTGCTCATCGGCGGCTCGATTTCGGTGGCCACCCAGAGCTATCTCTACGCTATTGACGACGCCAAAGCCGTCCTGCGTGCCGAAGTCCTGCAGCTCGCTGCCTGGTTCGCCGTGACGTTGCCGCTGCTCCCGGTGATCGGCGTAGCCTCCATTGGGCTCGGCTGGACCGCCTCGGCGCTGACGGAAGCGGCAGTCCTGGTACGGGCCACCTCCCGGCGACTGCGTGTACGGCTGCTCCCTGAGGTACTCGGCCCGGTGGTGGTAGGCCTTGGTTCGGCCTCGGCCGGATGGGTGATCGCCACACGGGCGGGCTCCGACCTGCTGTCCGGGGCCCTGGGCGGCGTAACTTCCGTACTCCTGTTCGCTGCGGGCCTGGCCGTTTCAAACCGGCAGCGGTTGCGGATGACGTACCGTTTCGCCGCGGAGTCGGTACGCGCAGCGTTTTCCCGCCGACAGCACGACGACGCCGGGTAAGGGGAGACAGCCGGTCATGACATGATCTCAGGTTCCTTCCCGTCATCGGGGTCGCTGCGCCCCTCGGTAGTAGCGGACGATCTCCTTCGGCGACATCTCTCTGTCCCGTTTGCGGCCCAGGAAGTAGAGCGCGGAGGCGTTGTCCGACGCGTAACCCGCCGGGACGAGCGCGTCGAGGTAGCGCAGCCAGAACAGTGCGCCGCGCGTCAGCCGGCCCGCGGTCGTGGATTGCGTCAGGCCGCGCACCAGATGGTCGGCGCTCCAGAGCAGTTGGGTGCCCGGCCCCGCGACCGTACCGGCGTCGATTTCGCTGAACCGCCGGAAGAGGTAGCGGTGCCCGCTGGCGGTGAAGCGGAGGAAGTCGTACGCACCGGCGTGCACCTGCTGCAGGAACGGTGTCTCCGCGTACACGAGTCCGCCGTCCACCAGCACCCGGTGAATCTCGCTGACCACCTGTGCCGGGTCGAGCACGTGCTCCAGCACGGCCTGCACCAGCACGGCGTCGACACTCCGGTCCGCCAGCGGGATCTGGTGTGCGTCCGCCACGAACTGTGTCATCGCACTGGGCGCGATGTCGAAGCCGATGACCTGAACCCGGGGATCGGCGTAGACCGCTGCCACCCCGTTGCCCACCGTGCCCCCTCCGACGACCAGCAGCGTGGGCGCGGGGCCCGGCAGCAGCCGCAGTAGCCGCTCGGTGTTGCGTACGGCGACTCTGTTCAGCGGCTTCCACACTCCCCGCACCAGTTGCGGGAGTCGGCCCCCGGCGGCTCGCGGGGGTCCCACGAGGTCCTGTCGGCGCAGGATGCTGCGCTCGAAATCGACGAGTACGGGCAGTCGCCCCACCACCGGGAAGGCGTCGGCCGGATGGTAGGGGCAGGCGGCCGAGACGCAGTGGAAGGCACTGTCCCCTGCCACCAGAGCCGACCGGCACTGCGGACACACCAGGAGGAGCTTGACCTGGTCCAGTGCGGCGAGGGCCATGCGAGCTCCTCGTAAGGTGGCCGACGGTGTCGATACTGGTCCAGTATGTTCATATGGCTTCAGATATGCTCAGCTCTGGGTTATAAGGCGCATTCGCCCCGATATGGACCGCCGACCACCAGGAACGGGGTTCCATGGACGACAGCCTGGACCGCGATCACCTGGACCGCTGTGCTGTGACGCCCTACGGCCGGAACGCAGGCAGTTCGCGGGTCCGCGTGTTCGAGTGGCTGGACCGCACGGAACTGCGGTTCACCGTGAGCAGCTATCTCTCCCTCAGGAACGCCAGGCCCGCACAGCTCGCGCGCCGCCCCGTCGCCCTCGCCCGCGCCGAGCGCCAGCTCCGCGAGATGGCGGCCGCCCGGCCACGGCGGCTCCTGCTGCACCGCGAGGCATCCCCGCTCAGCCGGGGTGGGACGGAACGGCGGCTGCTCGCCCGTTCGGAGTTCGCCGTGTACGACTTCGACGACGCGCTTCAGTGGGACTACGGCAGCGGCGGTCTGCTGCGCAGGCTGGCCCCGAAGGCCGGAAAAGCGCGCGTCGCCGTGCGGTACGCCGACCGGGTGATCGCCGGCAACGCCGTCCTCGCGGACTGGGCCTCCCAGCACCACAGAGACGTCGTGGTGATCCCCAGCTGCGTGGCGCCCGAGGCGTACGTACGCAAGACGTCGTACCACCTGCACGATCCGCCGCGACTGGGCTGGATCGGCTCGCCGGACAACGAGGCGCATCTGCTGCTCGTCGAGGACGCGCTCGTCGAGGTCCACCGCAGGACCGGTGCCCGGCTGACGATCATCGGCACCACGCGCCCCACGCTCGGCCGTCTGGAGAGCTTCACCGACCGCGTCGAGTGGACCACCGCCCGCCAGCGGACGGCTCCGGCGGAGGTCGACATCGGCATCATGCCGGTGCCCGACACCGCCTACAGCCGGGGGAAATGCGGCTACAAGCTGCTCCAGTACGGTGCTGCGGGCCTGCCGGCGGTCGCCAGTCCCGTCGGGGTCAACGCGGAGATTCTGTCCCTGTTCGCCATGCCCGCCCCTCCACACGCCGAGGACTGGACCGACGCGATCCTCAGCCTGCTGGACTCGCCGGTGTCCACCCGGGAGCGGCTCGGGCGGCAGGCCCATGAGATCACCTGCCGGCGGTACTCCTACGACGCGTGGCTTCCACGCTGGGAATCGGCCGTCGAGACGGCGGCGGTGCGGAGATGACGGGCGCGCGGACAGCACCGGTTGCCGACATCGTGATCGTTAACTGGAATACCGGGCGCTACCTGCAGGAATGTCTGCACTCCATCGCGCGTGCCGACCGGTCCGCGCTCGTCGTCCACTCCGTGGTCGTGGTGGACAACGCCTCCAGCGACCGGTCCGCATGCGACCTCGACCTGTCCGGACCCCGGCTCAAGGTGATCACCAACGCCCGCAACCGCGGATTCGCCGCCGCCTGCAACCAGGGCGCCGCCCTCTGCGGCTCCGAATACCTGCTTTTCCTGAACCCGGACACCAGGCTCCTTCCCGACACCCTGCGGATCGTCGGAGAGTTCTTGTGTACGCCGTCGGCCGAGCGGGTCGGCATCTGCGGAGTCCAGATCGTCGACGAGCAGGGGCGGCCCAGGATCTCGGCCTCGCGGTTCCCGAGCCTTCGCGCGTACGTCGGCATGATGACCGGCCTCGACCGTCTCCTGCCCGCGCTCTTCCCTCCCCGGCATCTGACGCCCGAGGAAACCCTTCAGTCCGGGCCGGTGGACCAGGTCATCGGCGCCTTCTATCTGATGCGCCGGTCGCTGTTCGAGGCGCTTGAGGGCTTCGACGAGCGCTACTTCCTCTACTTCGAGGAGGTGGACCTCGCCCTGCGAGCGAGTCGGCAGGGACGGCCGTCGTACTTCCTGCGCGCCGCACGCGTCTATCACGCCGAGAACGTGAGCACGGATCAGATACGGGGCACGCGGCTGAGCCACTCGCTGCGCAGCCGGACCCTGTTCGCCTTCCAGCACTGGCCCCGCCTGCGGGCGTGCCTGCTCCTCGCACTCTCCCTGACCGTCGAACCGGCTGCGCGGCTCCTGCGGGCGGCGTTGCGCGGCAGCGGACGCGAACTGCGTGACACAGCAGTCGGGTACGTGGGCTTCCTGCGCTGGCTTCTCTCGCGCGAAGTCCGCTCAGCGGCCCTGGCGCAGAGCACACCGACGGGTCCCGTCCGCCCGCCCGGTACGCCCACGCGGCCGGGAGCGACCCGCCGGATCCTGGACGTCACGTTCAGCGTCGCGGCACTGGTCGTGCTCTCCCCCGTGCTGGCCGTCGTCGCGTTGCTCGTACGGATCACGGGCCCTGGAGGGGTGCTGTTCCGCCAGCAGCGCGTCGGCGAGGACGGGGCCGAGTTCACGCTCTACAAGTTCCGTACGCTGCGCAGGGGCGCGTGGGGGCCGGAGGTGACGGGCAGCAGCGACGCGCGGTTCACCCGGGTGGGACGGCAGCTGCGCCGTTTCTCCCTCGACGAACTGCCGCAGCTCTTCAACGTGGCGCGCGGCGACATGACCCTGGTGGGCCCGCGCCCGGAGACCGCCGGTCTGGCCCGGCGCTACCCGCCCGACTGCCGGTGGGTCCTCGACTACCGGCCGGGGCTGACCGGTCCGGTGCAGCTCAGGTCGCGCGAGTACGCCGCGCAGCTCGAAAAGCAGCCGAACCCCGAGGCGTACTACCTCGACGTCATGGTTCCCCAAAGGGTGGCGCTGGACGCGGAGTTCCTGGCGGATCCCTCCCTGGCCCACACCGTGCGCTTCATCGCGCGCACCGCGCGGTACGTGCTGTCGGCCGTGGGCGAGCGGACGGACCGCACGGGGGAAGGAGGCTGACCATGCGAGCAGTAGTGACGGGTGCGGCCGGATTCATCGGGTCACACCTCTGCGAACATCTGCTGGCCTGCGGGGACGACGTCATCGGCATCGACGCCATGACCGACTACTACCCCGTTTCTCGCAAGCGGGCCAACCTCGAACGGCTGCAGGGCAGAGACAGGTTCACTTTCCGGCACGGCGACCTTCTCACGCTTCCGCTGGGACGGGAGTTCGCCCGCGCCGACGTGGTCTACCACCTCGCCGGCCAGCCCGGCGTACGGGCGTCCTGGGGCGCGGAATTCGCGGTGTACCTGGACCGGAACGTACGCGCCACGCAGCGCGTCCTGGAGACGGCGCACGAGGCCCGGCACGGCGTACGACTGCCCAGGGTCGTCTTCGCGTCGAGCTCCTCCGTGTACGGCGACGCCGAGACGTACCCCACGGCCGAGACGGCGCGGCCACGGCCCGTCTCTCCGTACGGCGTGAGCAAACTCGCCGCCGAGCACCTGTGCGAGATCTACCGCACCACGTTCGCCGTCCCTGCGGTGTCGCTGCGGCTCTTCACGGTCTACGGTCCGCGCCAGCGCCCGGACATGGCGTTTTCGCGCCTGGTGACGGCCGCCCTCACCGACGGGACGTTCCCCTTGCACGGAGACGGCGAACAGACCCGCGATTTCACCTATGTCATGGATGTGGTGAGCGTGATGCGGCGGGCGGCGCTCTCCTCGTGGAGCGGTGTCGCCAACGTCGGCGGGGGCAACCGGGTGACGATGAATCAGGTCCTGGCCATCGTCGGTGAGCTGATCGCTCCCGTCCGCGTGCTCCATGAGGCCGCGCAGCCCGGAGACGCCCGCCACACCGGGGCGGACATCACGGTGGCGCGCGACGCGTTCGGCTACCGGCCCGCGACCGGCATCCGCCAAGGGCTCGCGGCGATGGTCGAAGCCGAGCGTGCCGCGTTCAGAGTGGCGGGCGCATGAGCGGCTGGCCGACGGCTCCCCCGCCGGTGGTCCCGACGGACGGCCTTCCGCCGCAGCCCGCGACGCCGCGGGTCAAGGTCCTGCATGTCATCACCCGGTTCTGGGCGGGGGCCGGCGGCAACACGCTGCTGTCGGCTGCCGGGATGGACCCTGCCGTGTACGAGGTATGGGTGGCGGGTGTGCCGGGAGGTGATCTGTGGGAGCGGGCCAGGGCGGCGGGCGTACGCACCGTGGAGATCCCGGGCTTCAAGGAGGTGCTCACCCCGGCGGACGCCCTCGTACTGTGGCGGCTGGTACGGCTGATCCGCCGCGAGCGGTTCACCGTCGTGCACACCCACTCGGCCAAGGGCGGCTTCCTCGGCCGCCTCGCGGCACGGCTGTGCCGGACGCCTGTGGTCGTGCACACCTTCCACGGCCTCAGCTTCCACGCCCACATGCCCCGGTGGCGGCGTGTGGCGTACCGACGCCTGGAGCGCCTGACCCGGCGCTGGACGCATGCCTTCTTCGCCGTCGCCCCGCTCCTGGCCAGGGAGGCCGTCGAGCAGCGACTGGCACCGCCGGGCAGCGTCCTCGTCGTGCCTTCGGCGGTGGATCTGGACGACATTCCGCACCGTTTCGACCAGGACGCACGCCAGGCGCTGGGCGTCCCGCCGGAGGTCGCGCTGGTCGGCACGGTGGGCCGGATCGACCACCAGAAGGCCCCGCTGGACTTCGTCCGGATGGCCGCAGCGGTCCACGCCACGCACCCGGAGACCGCCTTCGTGATCATCGGTGACGGCCCGCTCGCGGACGACGTCCGGCGGCTGGCAGCCGCGATGGGCGTCGACGTCCGGCTGGCCGGTTACCGGCCGGATGCGGCCCGGCTGGCAGCCGGCCTGGACGTCTTCGTGATCACATCCCTCTACGAGGGGCTCGGCCGTGCGCTCACCGAGGCTCTCGCCACGGCCCGCCCGGTGGTCGCTACGGCCGTGAACGGCGTACCCGACCTCGTGGAAGCGGGTGCCACCGGACTGCTCGCCGCCCCGGCGGACCCGGCAGGCGTGGCCCTTGCGGTCGGCTGGCTGCTCGACCACCCCGACGAGGCCGCCGACATGGGGCGCCAGGGATGCGCGCGGGTGCGCATGGCCTTCGCGCCGGACGCCATGTGCGCGGCGATCGACGGGTGCTACCGCCGGTTGCTCGGGCTTGAGCGTCCGCTTGACGCTGATGCGCATACGGCGCAAAGTTGAACGTATACAGCGTAAGTGTACGTCTGATATTTAGGGCGTTGGGACTGCGACCATGAAAGCGCTCGTACTCGCCTCGGCGGAGCGGGAACCCGCCTCCGCCCGATCACTCACACCTCGGCGAAGCAACTGGTCCCCGTCGCCAACAAACCGGTCCTGTTCTACGGCCTGGAAGCCATCGGGCAAGCCGCGATCACCGACGTCGGCATCGGGAGCCGGAGATCACCGACGCCATCCAGTGGCTGATCGACCAGGGCCGGGACGTGCGCTCCACAACAATCTCGGGCTACTGGAAGGACACCGGGAATGTCACCGGACATGCTTGAGGTGAACCGCACGGTGCTCGAAACGCTGGACCCCGGCAGCGAAGGAAGCGTCGACGACGCCAGTGAGCTCATCGGCCGGGTCCGCATCGAGGCAGGTGCGAAGGTGACGGCCAGCCGCATCGTCGGCCCCGCCGTCATCGGCTACGGGACCGTGATCAAGGATTCGTACGTCGGCCCGTTCACCTCGGTCTCGGAGGACTGTCGCGTCGAAGACAGCGAGATCGAGTACTCCATCGTCCTGCGCGGCGCCAGTGTCGTCGGCGTACGACGCATACAGGCCTCCCTGATCGGCCACTTCGTCGAGGTGACCCAGGCACCCCGCAGCACACCGCCTCGTACTGGGCGATCACAGCAGGGTGCAGATCGCCTAGTGACCGCGGCGGTCTATTGGGTGTCGCGCAGGCTCTGCCGGTAGGCGCGGCTCCTCTCGCACGAGGGCAGCAGCCCTTGCCGCTCGGCCTCCGCGAGGGTGGGCGCCGCCGCGTCCTTCTCTGAGAGCAGCGGCGTCACGCCCTTCGGCCACGCCACGGCCAGGGCGGGATCGAGGGGATGAACGCTGTGCTCGCGCCGTGGTGTGTACCCCTCCGAGCACAGATAGACGACGGTCGAATGATCGTCCAGCGCTATGAAGGCGTGCCCCAGACCCTCGGCCAGATAGACGCAGCGGCCGCTCTCCTCGGACAGCCGCGCGGCCTCCCACCGGCCGAAGGTGGGAGAGCCCGTGCGGATGTCGACGACGACGTCGAGTACGGCGCCCCTGACACAGGTGACGTATTTGGCCTGCCCCGGAGGAACCGCGGCGAATTCCGGCGTCGGCGGTGAAGGCGGTACAGCGTCCGCCGGTGTAGACCTCGATGTCGGAGTCGGCGTGCGCGCCGATGCCCTTCTCGTAGGTCTTGCCCGCGAGGGTGAGGGTGTGCCCGTCGGCCGTGCCCGACTCGCCGTTGCTGCGGTCCCGTTCGGCCGGACCGTACCCGTTGGTGGCCTTCAGCCAGACTATGCGTTCTCTGGCGGTTGGTGCGGCTGATCCGGCACGAACGGTTCACGATCGTGCACACCCACTCCGGCAAGGGCGGTTTCCTCGGGCGGCTGGCCGCATGGCTGTGCCGCACACCGGCGGTGGTGCACACCTTCCACGGCATCAGCTTCCACGACTACATGTCCCGGCGGCGCCGTTGGGCGTATCGCAACCTGGAGCGCTCGACCAGGCACTTCACTCACGCGTTCCTGGCTGTCGCACCACGCCTGGCCCGCGAGGTCGTCGAGGAGCGTCTGGCGCGGCCAGGCAGCGTCCAGGTCGTGCCATCGGCGGTCGACCTGGACAGTGTTCCCACCGAGTTCGACCCAATGGCCCGTCAGGCGCTGGACGTCCCGCCGGGGGCTGCCCTCGTCGGCACGGTGGGTCGGATCGCCTTCCAGAAGGCCCCACTGGACTTCGTTCGCATGGCCGCGGCGCTCCGGACTTCGTACCCGCACACAGTTTTCGTGATGGTGGGAGACGGCCCGCTCGCCGACGAAGTCCGGAAGCTGGCAGCCGAACTCGGTGTCGAGGTCCGGCTCACCGGCCACCGGCTGGACGCCGACCGGCTCGTGGCCGCCCTGGACGTCTTCGTCATCACTTCGCTGTACGAGGGTCTCGGCCGATCGCTCACCGAAGCACTCGCCGCGGCACGCCCGGTCGCCGCCACAGCTGTCAGCGGCGTACCCGATCTCGTGCGGCACGGCGCCACCGGGCTGCTCGCTGCCCCAGCGGATCCGGCCAGCATGGCCCGGGCGGTCGGCTGGTTGCTCGATCACCCGGACGAGGCCGCCGAGATGGGGCGTCGTGGGCGCGCACGCGTACGTGACGCCTTCAGCCCGGATGCCATGTGCAAGGCCATCGACGCGTGTTACTGCCGGCTGCTGGGCCTGCCCGAGCCCCAGCCGGTCGAGTCCCGCTGAGCGTACGACGCGAGTACGTCCCGAAGGGGCGACCGCCTTGCGCTGACCGTGACGTCAGAGGCTCGGCTTCAGCGGCTCCCACCAGGCGCGGCTGTCGCGGTACCAGGCAACAGTCGCCGCGAGCCCCTCGGCGAAGGGCACCCGTGGTGCATAGCCGAGCGCTCGCAGCTTGGTGTCGTCCACGCTGTATCGCCGGTCGTGGCCCGGACGGTCCTGCACCGGCCGCACCATGTCCCAACTCGCTCCGCAGGCATCCAGCAAAAACTGCGTGAGCTGCCGGTTGTTCAGCTCGACTCCGCCGCCAATGTTGTAGACCTCACCTGGTACGCCGCGCTCCGAGACGATCTCGATGCCGCGGCAGTGGTCGTCGACGTGCAGCCAGTCCCTCACATTGAGGCCATCTCCGTACAGCGGGACAGGCAGGCCGTCGAGCAGATTGGTGACGAACAGCGGGATGACCTTTTCCGGGAACTGGTACGGCCCGTAGTTGTTCGAGCAGCGAGTGACGCAGACGGGCAAGCCGTAAGTACGCTGGTAGGCCCGGGCCACGAGGTCGCCGCCGGCTTTCGTCGCGGCGTACGGCGAGTTGGGTTCCAGCGGGCAGTGCTCCGTCCAGGCCCCGGAGTCGATGGATCCGTACACCTCGTCGGTGGAGACCTGCACCACTCGGGGCACTCCGGCGTCCAACGCGGCCTGGAGCAGCGTCTGGGTGCCCGCCACATTGGTCAGCACGAATTCAGCCGGGCCGGTGATGGAGCGGTCGACGTGCGTATCCGCCGCGAAATTGATCAGGAGGTCATGGCCGGGGACCACCTCGGCAAGCAGCTCGGAGTCGCGGACGTCACCGCGGACGAACACAAACTCACCCGCCACCGGCTCCAGATTGGCGAGATTGCCGGCGTAGGTCAGTTTGTCCAGTACGGTCACCTTGGCACCCGCGTGCGCGGGATAGGCGCCGCTCACCAAGTTCCGCACGTACGCCGAGCCGATGAATCCGGCGCCGCCGACGACGAGAACGCGCATCCGTCTCTCCAGCTCGGATCGGTCTTTCCAGGGTGGCTCGCCTCCTTCCACGTTACGCCGCCCCCGCTCGCGAACCCTTTCGACCGGAGGCAGGCTTGAAGAGTGGAGGTACGCGAGCTGGATATTCCTGATGCCTTTGTGATGACCCCTCGCCTGTTCCGGGACGACCGCGGGGTCTTCGCCGAAGAATTCGTCCAGGAGTCGTTGGTCGGGTCGGTGGGGCATCCTCTGGCACTCGCGCAGGTCAACTGTTCAACCTCTCGCCGGGGGGTGATCCGGGGAATCCACTGCGCGGCCGTACCGCCGGGGCAGGCGAAGTACGTGAGCTGTCAGCACGGCGCCGTGCTCGACGTCGTCGTGGATCTGCGGGTCGGCTCTCCGATGTTCGGTGCGTTCGCCACCGTCCCGCTGCACAGCGTCGAACGCCGCTCGGTGTACATCGCCGAGGGGCTGGGCCATGCGTTCGCGGCCTTGAGCGAGGAGGCCACGGTCAGTTACCTGTGCTCGACTCCGTACGCACCCGAACGGGAGTTCGGTGTGAATCCGCTCGATCCGGCCATCGGTGTGCCGTGGGGCGTCGAGGGCGAACCGATCCTGTCCCCCAAGGATCTGGCCGCCCCGACACTGGGCGAGGCGGAGCACGCCGGACTGCTGCCCGGGTACGCCGACTGCCGCGCGTTGTACGCGAGCCTGCGCGACAGCGCCGGGCACCCGGCCGGAGCGGGCCCGTGAGCGGCCGGCTGGCGGCGCTCGTCACCGGGGCGCATGGGCAGCTCGGGCACGACCTGGTGACCGTACTGGGATCGCGGCCCGATGTGCTGCCGGTGTGGGGTCCGCGCCATGCGGATCTGGACATCGGCGACGCAGTCGCAGTGGAACGGTACGTGGGCGACTGGGCCTCCTCCGCGCGGCGGGAGGGCGCCGCGCGCCTGGTGATCTTCAACGCCGCCGCGTACACCGCAGTCGACGCGGCGGAGAAGGACGAGCCGGCTGCCCTGCGGGTCAACGCGGCCGCTCCGGGATTTCTGGCGGCGGTGGCGCAATCCCACGGAGCGAGGCTCGTCCATGTTTCCAGCGACTACGTCTTCCCCGGAGACGCCACCACGCCCTATCCGGAGGAAGCTCCGGTCGGCCCTCTCAGCGCGTACGGGCGTACGAAGGCCGCTGGGGAGCGTGCCGTCCTGACGGCCGCGCCGGAGCAGGCATACGTCGTGCGCAGCGCGTGGTTGTACAGCGCGCACGCGCCGAGTTTCGTCCGCACGATGGCGCGGCTGGAACGCAGCCGCGACACCGTCGAGGTGGTGACGGACCAGCGCGGCTCACCGACCTGGTCGTATGAGTTGGCCCAGGGTCTCCTGGCCCTGGTCGTCCGCGGCGCGCCGCCGGGGATCTACCACTGCGTGTGCGCGGGCGAGGCGAGCTGGTACGAGTTGGCTCGGGCCGTCTTCGAGGAGCTGGGCGCCGACCCGGACCGGGTGCGGCCGGTGAGCAGCGATCGATTCGCCCGGCCGGCGCCACGTCCGGCGTACAGCGTGCTGGGTACCTTCCGTTGGGATCGGGAGGGACTGCCGGCGTTGCCGCACTGGCGGACAGCTCTGCACACGGCTCTCGCCCGGGCTGCTGTCAGCACCTGACACGCGGCCCCTCGGCACAGCACCCGGTCAGCGGCCGGGGAACGGCAGCCGGCAGCCTTCGCCCAAGGCAAGCTCGACGGTGCGGTCGCCCACGGTGCAGCGGCTCCTGGGGTGCGAGCCGCGGCAGGTCGGGCCGTGTGCGCTGCCACGGTCTCACCCCCCGGTACGGCAAGCAGGCCCAGCCCGTCTGTCCAGCCTGCAAGGCGGAGGAGAAACCCGCGAAGCGACAGCCGGGCCAGGGCAGGCGCCGACAGGGCACACTCCTGACCGGCGCGGAGGGTCAGGGCTGCGGCCTGACGGTTTCTTTCCCCCACCCGGCCTACGATGCCGCGCCCCCGCTGCCACCCACCGTCTCCCGCACCAGCGGTGCCACCTCGCCCGCGAAAATCTCCGTCTGGCGGTCGTGGTCGTCCTCCGGCCAGTACACGAACGCATTCATCGCGTCCTCCCGCACCAACGTGACCAGCGCATTCGCCCACTGCCGCACCGACCCGTGAAACGGATCGACCGCCTCCGCCCCGATGAGCCCCGCGACGTTGTAGACCTTCCGCATCCGCGTCAGCTCCGCCAGGTCGCGGCCCGCCTCCTCCGCGCCCGCCTTGATCAGGCCATTGCCCCTGGGCAGTTCGGCCGGGCCGAAATAGCTGCTCGACGCGATCCAGCCGTCGGCCTTCGCGCCGAGCAGCCGCAGCGCACGCGGATCCAGCACGTCGAGCCAGATGCCCAGCCCTTCGGTCACGCCCTCCCGCTCGTCCCGCTCACCCCGCCACATCGCGTGCACGACATCGATGCCGTTGCTCAGCGTGTCGAGGACCTCGCCCGTACGAGCCCCCAGACCCAGTTGCACGCGCCCGTCGGACAGCAGGTACGCGGTGGCCGCGGACCTCGCGACCACGGCACGCCGGCGCAGCGGCAGATTGAAGACCGTGGGCAGGACCAGCAGCCGGTCCGTGGACGCGAGGATCCAGTTCGTCAGGGCCCACGGGTCGTAGAACGACGGACGGTCCTGGAGGGTGATCAGATCGAGCCCCGCCTCCTCGACCCGCCTGGCCCGCACGACCGCCCGCAGCGGATCGGACCAGGCGGGATCGACGTTCGCACCCAGCAGGAGGGGCAGAGGAGTCGGCACCGTCACAGCACGAGCATCACCCGGCCCGACCACCTCCGCACATCGGCGGGCGCACGATTACGCTGCCACGTCGAAGCTCCCGCCCCAGGAGGAACACATGACGGCTCACCCCGAGGCCGAACGCCCCGAGCGCGCCCGCCCCACGCCGAACGCCCTGACCGGCGTCGGCGTCATCGTCGTAGACCCGGCCGGGCGCATCCTCCTGGGGCTCGGCCACGACGGCCGCTGGGAGCTGCCGGGCGGCAAGGTCGACCCGGGCGAGAGCTTCGAGGACGCCGCCGTGCGCGAGCTGGCGGAGGAGACCGCGCTGCGCGCCGACGCCGACGCCGTCCGGATCGTCGCCGTACTGATGGACGCCGCCGGCGGCATCACCCGCGTCACCGCCGCCGCGGTACTGGAGACGGCGGCGGGCGCCCCGCACGTCACCGAACCGCTGAAGATCGCACGCTGGGAGTGGTTCGCCGCAGCCGATGTGCCCTCGCAGCTCTTCGCACCGTCGGCGGCCGTACTGCGCGCCTGGCGTCCGGAGTTGGACCTGCCCGAGGTCCGGGCGTACTGCTACCCCACACTCGGCTGAATCCGTCACCGCGCCCGCCGCGCGCCCCGACTGGCGCAAGAACCCCACACAGCCACCCCCGCAGCAGCGCCCCGCTACCCTACGATCATGGCTGACGGGGCTCCGTTCCTCAGCCGCCCCCGCACCCATGGAGGTCAACCGTGTCCAGGACGGCCAACGGTCACCGCGCCCGCCGCATCCGTACCCTCGCGACCGCAGGCGTCGCCGCGGCCGGGCTGTTCCTCGTCGCCGGCTGTGGTTCGGACGACGACGGGCCCGGCGAGGCAGCGGGCGGCGTACCCGTGGTCAAGAAGGGGAAGCTGACCACCTGCACCCACCTGCCCTACCCGCCGTTCCAGTTCGAGCAGAGCGGCAAGGTCGTCGGCTTCGACGTGGCTCTCATCGACATCGTGGCGAAGAACCTGAAGGTCGAGCAGGAGATCCGCGACACCCCGTTCGAGAACTTCAAGACAGGGGCGTTCCTCAACTCGGGCGAGTGCGACCTCGCGGCCGCCGGCATGACCATCACCGACGAGCGCAAGAAGAACGTCGACTTCTCGGTCCCCTACTTCGACGCGACCCAGGCTCTCCTCGCCACCAAGAAGAGCGGCGTCAAGTCCCTGGCCGACGTGAAGTCCATGAAGAAGAAGCTCGGCGCCCAGGCGGAGACCACCGGCGAGAGCTACGCCACGGGCCAGGGCTTCGACCCTGTCGCGTTCGAAAGCTCCGACGCCGTGCTCAACGGTCTGCGCACCGGCCAGGTCGACGCCGTCGTGATCGACTATCCCGTCGTCCAGGGCTGGCTCAAGGACAAGGCCAACGCCGACCAGTTCGCACTCGGCCAGAACATCGAGACCGGCGAGCAGTACGGCTTCTCGGTGAAGAAGGGCAACGAGAAGCTGCGCGCCGCCATCGACAAGGCCATCAAGGATGCCAAGGCCGACGGCACGTACAAGAAGCTGTACGAGCAGTGGATCGGCCCGCTGCCCAAGGGCCAGTCGTGACCTCTCGCCTCACCAGGCGACAGCGGCGCCGAGTCTCGCAGGGCATCCAGTACGCGGTGTTCGTCGCGGTCCTGGTCCTGATCGGTCTCCTGGCCGACTGGGACCGGCTGCAGAACCAGTTCGCACAGAAGGACCTCGCGGAAGAGCTCTTCCCCGAAATCATCACCACCGCCCTGCGCAACACGGTGGTCTACACGCTCTCCGGTTTCGCGTTCGGCCTCGTACTCGGCCTGGTCATCGCGCTGATGCGGCTGTCGTCGGTGGCGCCCTACCGGTGGGTCGCCAGTGTCTACATCGAGTTCTTCCGTGGCCTGCCCGCCCTGCTGATCTTCATCTTCGTGGGCGTCGCGGTACCGCTGGCGTTCCCCGGAACGGAAATCCCCGGCGATACGTACGGCAAGGTCGCCCTCGGCCTCGGACTGGTGGCCGCCGCCTACATGGCGGAGACGATCAGGGCCGGCATCCAGGCCGTACCGAAGGGGCAGATGGAGGCGGCCCGTTCGCTGGGCTTCTCGCACGCCAGGGCCATGGTGTCGGTGATCATCCCGCAGGCGTTCCGGATCGTCATCCCGCCGCTGACCAATGAACTGGTCCTGCTGTTCAAGGACTCCTCACTGGTGCTGTTCCTCGGCGTCACGCTCCAGGAGCGCGAACTGACCAAATTCGGCAGGGACCTGGCCAGCCAGACCGCCAACTCCACCCCGATCCTGGTCGCAGGCCTGTGCTATCTGCTGGTGACCGTGCCCCTGAGCTTCGTGGTACGCCGCCTTGAAGCCCGAGCAGACAAGGCCAGGTAAGTGAAGAAGACGGACAGCACGGCCACCGACCACCCGGAGATCGAAATCCGGGGCCTGCACAAGTCGTTCGGGGACAACGAGGTCCTGCGGGGCATCGACCTGACCATCGCCAGGGGCGAGGTGGTCTGCGTCATCGGCCCCTCCGGCTCGGGCAAGTCGACTCTGCTGCGCTGCGTCAACCTCCTGGAGGAGCCCACCTCCGGCCAGGTCTTCGTCGGCGGCACGGAGGTCACCGACCTCGACGTCGACATCGACGCGGTACGCCGCCGCATCGGCATGGTCTTCCAGCAGTTCAACCTCTTCCCGCACGTGACAGTGACCAAGAACCTCACCCTGCCCCAGCGGCGCGTCCTTGGCCGGGACAAAGCACGGGCGGCAGAGGTCGCCCGCGAGAACCTGGACCGTGTCGGGCTGGCCGAGAAGGCGGACGCCTACCCCGCGCAGCTGTCCGGCGGGCAACAGCAACGGGTGGCCATCGCCCGGGCGTTGGTGATGAGTCCCCAGGTCATGCTCTTCGACGAGCCGACCTCCGCACTCGACCCGGAGCTCGTCGGCGACGTCCTCGCCGTCATGCGGGTGCTCGCCTCGGAAGGCATGACGATGATGGTCGTCACCCACGAGATGAGCTTCGCCCGCGAGGTCGCCGACCGGGTGGTGTTCATGGACGGTGGCGTGATCGTCGAGGAGGGCCCGGCCGCCCAGGTCGTGGTCGACCCGCAGCACGAGCGGACCAGGAACTTCCTCAACCGCATCCTTGACCCGGCCGCCGCTCAGCAGCCGGGCCCGGAGGACGCGACCGGCAAGGACGACCGTCCGTAGAAGCCCCGTACGGGCCCGGCCGCGCCTCACCGTGCCGCGTACACGATCCAGATCTGACCGGAGGCGAACGTCATCCGCTTGCCGTCCGGGGTCGTGAACACGGTCCGGGACTCCGCCTTGTCCCTGCCCCATTCGGCGTTGTACGCCCTGCCGCCCCGCAGGACGGTCGCGGAGCCGGACCCCACGGTCTCGGTGAACGGAGACGGGCTGCCCGACCGGTCCCGGAAGGCCGAGGGCCGCACGGTCACGTCCTGCACGACGACGTTGGCGGCGCTCAGCCGCTTCCCGTCGGCCGTACGGGCGGGGGAGCCGTCCATGGCGACCAGCCACCGCTGCTGGTCCGCGGACCAGGTGAAGGTGAAGCGTGCCGCGGGATAGCGGACCGTGCGCTCCTTCACGACTTTCCCGCCGGCCGGCGGGGCGGCGAAGCGGAGGCCGATGCTCTCGGCGGCGTTCACACCGGAGGAGTCGTACGGGGTGTCGCCGGGGCGCAGGTAGAGGTTGTGGGGCGCCGGACGGTCGCCGCCGCGGAAGTACGCGCGCGGCGCCTTCGACGGCGGCAGTGCGTCCAGCGGCGCCGCCTCGATGAGCGGAATGAGTCTGGACTGGGCACCGGAGTAGGCGAGCGTCGGCCGGTTGAACTGCCGGAGCAGCTCCAGGTCCGACTCGCGGGCGCTGCGCACCGGGCCGATGACGGACGGCACGTCGGACGAGTAGGCGGCGAGTATGCGGCTGAGGCCGGACTCGACCTGCTCGACGTAGACGATGTCCGCCCGGTCCAGTCCCGTGGGCGGCCGGGCGGCCCGGACGTTGTCGATCTTCACGGCGAGGATGCGGGCGTCGTCCGGTACGGGCGCCGGCTTCTCGGTGGACGGAACCCGGTTGTCGGGCGGAGGCGATGTCCCGCCGCCCTGGCCGCTGCCGTCACCGCAAGCCGCCAGGACCAGCAGCGCCAGTGTGGCGACCGAAACCGCGGCTGTTCTCTTCACTCCCGTTGCGTGCATGGCTGCCGCCCCTTTCGGGTCAGACCGCGGAGCCGCACTGCCGCACGAGCGCGGCGGCAACAACTCCTACACCCATCATCACGCCGACGCGCGCAAACCCCGAGTTGAACCTACTCGCGCAGCCCTGCCGCGTGATCGGGGACGTATGTCTGCAGGCCACGGGGCGGCCTTTCGTAACCGCTCGACGGGGGTCGCGGAGGCAGTTCCAGGTCCGGAGGGGGCACCGGCTCGTACGGCACGCTCGACAGCAGGTGGGCGATCATGTTCAGCCGGGCACGGCGCTTGTCGTCGCTCTCGACGACGTACCAGGGGGCCTCAGGGATGTCCGTATGGACGAACATCTCGTCCTTCGCCCGGGAGTACGCCTCCCAACGGGTGATCGACTCCAGGTCCATCGCGGAGAGCTTCCAGCGCCGGGTGGGATCTTCCAGGCGTCGGCGGAACCGCTCCTCCTGCACCTCGTCGCTCACCGAGAACCAGTATTTGCGCAGCAGGATGCCGTCCTCCACGAGCATCCGCTCGAAGACCGGGCACTGGTGCAGGAAGCGCTGGTGCTCCTCCTCGGTGCAGAAACCCATGACGTGCTCGACACCGGCCCGGTTGTACCAGCTCCGGTCGAACAGGACTATTTCGCCCGCTGCGGGAAGGTACTGGGTGTAGCGCTGGAAATACCACTGGGTGCGCTCGCGCTCGGTGGGCCGCGGCAGCGCGACGATGCGTGCGACCCGCGGATTGAGGCGTTCCGTGACCCGTTTGATCGTGCTTCCCTTGCCCGCCGCGTCCCGCCCCTCGAACACCACGACAACCCGTGCACCTTCGGCCCGTACCCACTCCTGGAGCTTCGCGAGCTCGGTCTGCAGCCGGTACAGCTCCTGCTCGTACAGCGGTCGCGGCAGCTTCTCGCGCTTGCCCGCGCCCTTGCCCGTGCCCTTTTTGTCTCCCATGTATCGACGTTACGGAGGAATCCATGGCCAAAGTCAAGCCTCGGGGGCGAGTGGCGCTGAGCCGCGAGGAGCTGGACGGCCTCGACGCCCACTGGAGGGCCGCCAACTACCTCGCCGCCGGGCAGATCTATCTCTGATCTTGGCCAGTGCTCCGTCCTTCAGGGCGGAGGTGAAGGCCATCCATGGGCGGTGGCGCGGAGCGCCGGAGGGCTCGGCGCCTTTGTGGTGACGGTCAGACGGGGCGCTGCTGGTTCTCGATGTACTGCTTGACATCGGTCAGGGGTGGTCCGCCGCATGAGGTGCCCCCCGGAGTGTGG
>NZ_JAGGPB010000034.1 GCF_018614055.1 Streptomyces sp. ISL-98 | reverse complement strand
GCCGTTGCGGGACAGCCCTTAGTCGACACACGCGGTGTCCCAACTCAGCTTCAATCAAGGGGATTCTATGCTTGCTCCGCTCCTGACCTCAGTCGTGACCAGCCTCACCAGTGGGCTCTCCTCTGTCGTGAGCGCACTCCTCGCCGGCTGATCGGCCACCCGCATACCTGCCCCGTACGTGCCTTTCTCGGCCGTGCGGGGCATCGTGCTGTCCGGCTCACAACGGTCACCAGGGGGTCAGTTCGGGGCACCCGGGGACGCTGCACGGGGGGGGCGGGCGGGCTTTCGGGGCATGGGGGATCACCTCCGAACGGGTGGGACTGCGCATCGGGCGTGATCCGAACGGCTCGAGATCGTTGGCAGGGTATGAACAACATGAAGCGCGTGCTTGCCGCTGCTGCCCTTGGGGGGGCCGTATCCTTCGGAGCTCTCGCCTCTCCTGCCAGCGCCGCACCCGTTGCCCCCACGCCAGACTCGACAACACTTGACATGACCGAGCTAGTGAAAACCCCAGGGGATAGGCTGCAAGATAATCGGTTTCTCCGACTGCCCACGTCTGTCCACGATAAGATCGCCGCAGAGTTCCAGGAAGCAATGGACGGAGGCCCTCGGACCAATATGGGCCCCAATGCTGGGAACCGAGAGATTACTGCGTCCTAATGCTGGGTCCTAACGTCTTTATGGTCCTTAGAGCGGCGTCCCACCGGCCCCGAAATCCTCACGCGTCTTGAGTCGATGGCACGGACGGCACAGCGGTTGAACGTTGTCGTCCGTGTCCTCGCCACCGAGGGCGAGCGGTAGCACATGGTCCACGTCGATGCCCGACGCGAGCACATGCCGACCGCAGCGAGCGCAGTTACAGCGCCCCGACTTCCGGATGATCCGGCGGAGCCGAGCGGCAGCCGAGTTGCCCCGTGCGATCACTTCCCGCCGCTTCCGCCGAGCCCGGACCGAAGCCCGGTTCTCGTACGCCTGGCTGCGGGCGGTCAAAGGGGCGGATCTTGGACGCCGACACGTCCAGATCTACGGCTTCCCGCAGCGCATCGCCCTCGCCGAAATCAATGCCGAGCGCTGCTGCTGCAATGTCGTCGGCTTCACGCTGCCGCTCCGGGCTGGTCGTCTCATCCGTCCGGACTGACAGTCGGATGCATCGCACGCCCCGCAGGGTCTCGATTGCTGCGGTTCCAACGGCTGGGTTGCGAATCTCCATGCCCGTTGTAGGGCCGGGCGTGTTCCTTGACTGCTTGACCTGCGTAGATGCCACCATGGCCCGACGCCTCCAGAACTGTCAGTCTGGAGCACCGGGGCTTCCCGAAACTTGGGGCAAGCCCCCAGCCCCCCGGACGCCCTTTGGGCGTGGTCCTCAATCGCCGGACGGGCTGTATACCTCCAGCCGTCCGGCGTTTGCACTCGCCTCACGAGCGTGGCGCAGGCCGCTCGGGCGGGGCACCACCGTGCATATGAGCAGGAAGAACCCGGCGCCAGCGGCGTACCAGAGCAGATCGGGCGCGTTGAACGTCGAGCCGAGCACAAGACGGGCCGCGAGGCTGCGCTCCGCCAGCTCGGCGGGCACGCCCGTGAGCTGGGCGCATTCGATCGCCCAGCTGAGGCCCAGCGCGACGGCGGCCACCACCGGCGGCCTGGTCCTGGGCGCGACGAGCACGACGAGCGTGCACAGAAGGACCGTGTAGAGCGCGTCCCCTGCGTACTTGGCGACATCGCCGTCCACCGCGCTCCGGATGCCGAGCCCGGCGCAGAGTGTCAGGCCCGCGGCCACAGCCGCGAGCGCACGGGTCCGGCGAAGATCAATCACACCGGACACTGTACGTCCGTACGACTGTCAGGCCACGGAAGCGATCCGCCCCGCCGGCTCCTGCGGACCCTCATGGTGGATCGGGGTGTGCGCGCCGGTCAGCGAGACGCCGCTGCCGCCGCGCCGGGCCGCGACGATCTCCGCGGCGATGGACAGGGCGGTCTCCTCGGGCGTACGGGCGCCGAGGTCGAGGCCGATGGGGCTGCGCAGGCGGGCCAGTTCGAGCTCGGTGACGCCGACCTCGCGCAGCCGCTTGTTGCGGTCCTCGTGGGTGCGGCGCGAGCCCATCGCGCCGATGTACGCGACCGGGAGCCGCAGGGCGAGTTCGAGGAGCGGAACGTCGAACTTGGCGTCGTGGGTGAGGACGCACAGCACCGTACGGCCGTCGGTCTCGGCCGACTCCAGGTAGCGGTGCGGCCAGTCGACGACGATCTCGTCGGCCTCGGGGAAGCGGGCGGCGGTGGCGAAGACGGGCCGGGCGTCGCACACCGTCACGTGGTAGTTCAGGAATTTGCCCACCCGCACCAGGGCGGAGGCGAAGTCGATGGCGCCGAAGACGATCATGCGGGGGGCGGGGACGCTCGACTCGACGAGGAGCGTCAGCGGCTGCCCGCAGCGCGAGCCGTCCTCGCCGATGAGGACGGTGCCGGTGCGGCCCGCGTCCAGCATGGCGCGGGCTTCACCGGCCGCCGTACGGTCCAGCTCCGGGTGCCCGCCGAGGGATCCGTCGTACGCACCGTCGGGGCGTACGAGCAGGGCGCGGCCCATGACATCGGCCGGGCCGTCGGTTATCCGCGCGACCGCCGCCGCATCCCCACATGCGGCGGTGGCCAGCGCGGCCGCGAACACCTCCCTGGCGGGAGAGTCCACACGTACCGGGGTGACGAGTATGTCGATGATCCCGCCGCAGGTCAGACCCACGGCGAAGGCATCCTCGTCGCTGTACCCGAAGCGCTCGAGGACGGTATCGCCGCCGTCCTCCAGCGCCTGCAGGCACAGGTCGTACACAGCGCCCTCCACACACCCGCCGGAGACAGAGCCGATCGCCGTGCCGTCGGAGTCGACCGCGAGGGCCGCTCCCGGCTGCCGGGGCGAGCTTCCGTTCGTCGCCACGACCGTGGCGACGGCGAAGTCGCGTCCCTGCTCGACCCACCGGTTGAGCTCTTCGGCGATGTCCAGCATGACTCTCTCCTTAAGGGGGTGTGGAGGGCTCGGGCGGTCAGCTGACGCCCAGCCAGCTCTCGATCGGGTGGATCGCGAAGTACACGATGAAGATCGCGGTCAGGCCCCACATGAAGGCGCCCACCTCGCGGGCCTTGCCCTGCGCCACCTTGATGACGACGTAGGAGATGACACCGGCGGCCACACCCGTGGTGATGGTGTAGGTGAACGGCATCAGGACCACGGTGAGGAACACCGGGATCGCCACGGAGCGGTCGCTCCAGTCCACGTGCCTGGCGTTCTGCATCATCATCGCGCCGATGACGACCAGGGCCGCGGCTGCGACTTCCTGGGGCACGATCGCGGTGAGCGGGGTGAAGAAGAGGCAGGCCGCGAAGAACGCACCGGTGACCACGGAGGCGAGACCCGTACGGGCACCCTCGCCGACACCGGTCGCCGACTCGACGAAGACGGTCTGGCCGGAGCCGCCGCCGACGCCGCCGATGACACCGCCCGCGCCGTCGATGAACAGCGCCTTGGACAGGCCGGGCATGCGGCCCTTGTCGTCGGCGAGCTTCGCCTCGCTGCCGACACCGATGATCGTGGCCATGGCGTCGAAGAAGCCCGCCAGCACCAGGGTGAAGACGATCATGGTGACGGTGATGTAGCCGACTTCTCCGAAGCCGCTGAAGGACACCTGGCCGAAGAGCGAGAAGTCCGGGGTGGAGACCGCGCTGCCTTCCAGCTCCGGTGCGCCGGAGAACCAGGCCTTGCCCGGGATGTCGGCAATCGCGTTGAGGATCGCCGCGATGACTGTGCCCGCAACGATGCCGATCAGGATGGCGCCGGGGATGTTGCGCGCCTGCAGGGCGAAGATCAGCAGCAGGGTGACTGCGAAGATCAGGACGGGCCAGCCGGCCAGCTCACCGGCCGGGCCGAGGGACACGGGACCGCCGCCGGGGGCGGGGTTCTCGTGCACGAAGCCGGCCTTGACCAGGCCGATCAGCGCGATGAAGAGGCCGATGCCCATGGTGATGCCGTGCTTGAGGGCGAGCGGGATCGCGTTCATGATCAGCTCGCGGAGGCCGGTGACCACCAGGAGGCAGATCACCGCACCGTAGGCCACACACATGGCCATGGCCTGCGGCCAGGTCATCACCTGGATGACCTGCGACGCGAGCACACCGGAAACGCTGAGACCGGCTGCGAGGGCGAGCGGGACCTTGCCCCAGAAGCCCATGAGCAGGGTGGTCGCCGCGGCGGCGAGTGCGGTCGCGGTGATGAGGGCGGGCTGGCTGAGGACGTTGCCGGCCACATCCTTGCCGCCGAGGATCAGCGGGTTGAGCAGCAGGATGTACGCCATCGCCATGAAGGTGGTGATGCCGCCGCGGACCTCGGTCGCTACGGTGGATCCTCTGTCCGTTATGTGAAAGTACCGGTCGAGCCAGGACCGGCCGGCGGGCTGGCGCGTTCCCGCGCCGGCATCTTCCGCCGTCGTGGTCGGCTCTGTGGACTGCTGGGTCATGGTGCCTGTCTCCCAAGGTTCAAAGGGGCACCCGCAATGGAGATTGGAAACGCGGGATTTGGGATGCTGCGCTGGCTGCACGACCCGGGGGACGGCCCGAGACGAACTGGGCAAATCAGGGTAAAGCTGGGTAATACCTGGGTGAAATTGTGAGCGGTGTTGTTGCAAGAGCCGCGAGCGGTGCGGCACTTGGGGCCCCGGGCGGTGGAGGCGGGGAAGTGTGACGTTCCTGGAGGCACGGCACCGCCCGGGGAGCTTTCGGTGGAACCCGGGGATCAGGTACCGGTGAGGTGTTCGGGCCTCACCGGCGTCCTGTTGAGTTCCAGACCCGTCGCGTTCCGGATCGCCGCGAGGACGGCCGGAGTCGACGAGAGAGTGGGGGCCTCGCCGATGCCACGCAGACCGTACGGCGCGTTCTCATCGGCCAGTTCGAGTACGTCGACGGGGATGGTCGGCGTGTCGAGGATGGTGGGGATCAGGTAGTCCGTGAAGGAGGGGTTGCGCACCTTCGCGGTCTTCGGGTCGACGATGATCTCCTCCATGACCGCGACGCCCAGGCCCTGGGTGGTACCACCCTGGATCTGGCCGACGACGGACAGCGGGTTGAGCGCCTTGCCGACGTCCTGGGCGACCGCGAGCTCGATGACCTTGACCAGGCCGAGCTCGGTGTCCACCTCCACGACCGCGCGGTGCGCGGCGAAGGAGTACTGGACGTGGCCGTTGCCCTGTCCGGTCACCAGGTCGAAGGCCTCGGTGGGCCGGTGGCGCCACTCCAGCTCCAGGTCCACCGACTCGCCTTCGAGTACGTCGACCAGGTCGGCCAGGACCTCGCCGCCGTCGGTGACGACCTTGCCGCCTTCGAGCAGCAGCTCGGCGGTGGCCCAGGCCGGGTGGTAGGAGCCGAACTTCGCGCGGCCGATCTCCAGGACCTTCTCGCGGACGTTCTCGCAGGTGTGCTTCACCGCGCCACCCGTGACGTACGTCTGACGGGAGGCGGAGGTGGAGCCGGCCGAGCCGACCTGGGTGTCGGCCGGGTGGATCGTCACCTGCGTGACGCCCAGCTCGGTGCGCGCGATCTGCGCGTGGACGGTGACGCCGCCCTGGCCGACCTCGGCCATGGCGGTGTGCACGGTCGCGACCGGCTCGCCGTTGATGACCTCCATCCGCACGCGGGCGGTGGAGTAGTCGTCGAAGCCCTCGGAGAAGCCGACGTTCTTGATGCCGACCGCGTAGCCGACACCGCGTACGACGCCTTCGCCGTGCGTGGTGTTCGACAGACCGCCGGGCAGGGCGCGTACGTCCGCCTGCTCACCGGCCGCGAGCCACTGCTGCTCGGGCGGCATCGGCATGGCCTTGATGCGGCGCAGCAGCTCGGCGACGGGCGCCGGGGAGTCGCACGGCTGGCCGGTCGGCAGGAGCGTGCCCTGCTCCATGGCGTTGAGTCTGCGGAACTCCACGGGGTCCATGTCGAGCTTCGCCGCGAGCTTGTCCATCTGTGCCTCGTAGGCGAAGCACGCCTGGACCGCGCCGAAGCCGCGCATGGCGCCGCAGGGCGGGTTGTTCGTGTAGAGCGCGATGGCCTCGATGTCGACGTCCTCGACGACGTACGGGCCGACGCTCAGCGACGACGCGTTGCCGACGACCGCCGGGGAGGCCGACGCGTAGGCGCCGCCGTCCAGCACGATCCGGCACTTCATGTGCGTGAGCTTGCCGTCCTTGGTCGCGCCGTGCTCGTACCAGAGCTTCGCCGGGTGGCGGTGCACGTGGCCGAAGAAGGACTCGAACCGGTTGTAGACGATCTTGACCGGCTTGCCGGTACGCAGGGCGAGCAGGCACGCGTGGATCTGCATCGAGATGTCCTCGCGGCCGCCGAAGGCACCGCCGACGCCGGAGAGCGTCATGCGGACCTTCTCCTCGGGCAGGCCGAGGACGGGGGCGATCTGCTTGAGGTCCGAGTGCAGCCACTGGGTGGCGACGTACAGGTCGACGCCGCCGTCCTCGCCGGGTACGGCCATGCCGGACTCGGGGCCGAGGAACGCCTGGTCCTGCATGCCGAACACGTACTCGCCGGAGACGATCACGTCGGCGCGCTTGGCGGCCTCGTCGGCGTTGCCGCGGACGATCGGCTGGCGGTGCACGATGTTCGGGTGCGGGACGTGACCGATGTGGTGGTCGTCGCGGCCCTCGTGGATCAGCAGCGCGTCGGGCGCGGTCGCCGATGCCTCGTCGGTGATGACGGGCAGCTCGACGTACTCGATCTTGATCTTCGCGGCGGCGCGGCGGGCCGTCTCCGGGTGGTCGGCGGCGACGATGGCCACCGGCTCACCGTGATGGCGGACCTTGCCGTGGGCGAGAACCGGGGTGTCCTGGATCTCCAGGCCGTAGTTCTTCACCGAGGTCGGCAGATCGTCGTACGTCAGCACGGCGTAGACGCCGGGCATCGCCAGCGCCTCGGCGGTGTCGATCGACTTGATCTCGGCATGCGCCGTGGTGGAGCGCAGGGTGTGGCCCCAGAGCATGTCCTCGTGCCACATGTCCGAGGAGTACGCGAACTCGCCGGTGACCTTCAGGGTGCCGTCGGGGCGGAGCGTGGACTCGCCGATGCCGCCCTTGGTCTTCGAACCCTGGTTGATGTTGGTGGGGGTACCAGTGACGCCCATGATCAGACCGCCTCTTCCTGGCGTTCCTGACGAGCGGCCGCGAGGCGGACGGCGTCAAGGATCTTCTCGTAACCGGTGCAGCGGCACAGGTTGCCGGAGAGCGCCTCGCGGATGTCCGCGTCGGACGGCTCGGCGTTGCGCTCGAGGAGCTCGTCGGCGGCGACCAGGAGACCCGGGGTGCAGAAACCGCACTGCACGGCGCCGGCGTCGATGAACGCCTGCTGGATCGGCGCGAGCTCGTCGCCCTCGCCGGTCTGGGAGTCCGTCCCCTTCGCCTGCCACTGCCGGGCTTCCTGGAGCGACGTACCGCCGCAGGCACCCGTGGCGCAGCCCTCTTCGCGCTGCTTGGCGAAGTCTGCGAGGCCCTCGACCGTGACGACCTCGCGGCCTTCGACCTGACCGGCGGCGACGAGACAGGCACAGACGGGCACGCCGTCGAGGCGGACCGTGCAGGAACCGCACTCGCCCTGCTCGCACGCGTTCTTGGAGCCCGGGAGGCCCATGCGCTCGCGCAGGACGTAGAGCAGGCTCTCGCCCTCCCAGACGTCGTCCGCTTCCTGCTTACGGCCGTTGACCGTGAAATTGACGCGCATTGCTATGCAGCTCCTTCAAGCGAGCGGCCGGTGCCGCGGTACTGCTCCCAGGTCCAGCCCAGCGTCCGGCGGGCCATGATCCCGACCGCGTGGCGGCGGTACTTCGCCGTGCCGCGCACGTCGTCGATCGGGTTGCAGGCGCCGGAGGCGAGCTCCGCGAACTGCTTGGCGACCGAAGGAGTGATGATCTTGCCGCTCTCCCAGAATCCGCCCTCTTCGAGCGCGGCGTTGAGGAAGTCCTCGGCGGCGCGTGCCCGCAGCGGGGTGGGGGCGGCGGAGCCGATGCCCGTCTTCACGGTGCGGGTCTCCGGGTGCAGCGCGATACCGAACGCGCAGACCGCGATGACCATGGCGTTACGGGTGCCGACCTTGGAGAACTGCTGCGGTCCGTCGGCCTTCTTGATGTGGACGCGCTTGATCAGCTCGTCCGGCTCCAGCGCGTTGCGCTTCACACCGGTGTAGAACTCCTCGACCGGAATGAGGCGCGTACCGCGCACCGACTCGGCCTCGACCTCGGCGCCCGCCGAAAGCAGGGCGGGGTGCGAGTCCCCGGCCGGCGAAGCGGCACCGAGGTTGCCGCCGACGGATCCGCGGTTGCGGATCTGCGGCGAGCCGACGGTGTGGGCGGCGAGCGCGAGACCGGGCAGTTCCGCCCGCAGGTGGTCCATGATCTGGGTGTACGGGACGGAGGCGCCGAGCTGTACGGTCTCCTCACCCACCTCCCACTCGCGCAGTTCGCCGATGCGGTTCAGGTCCAGGAGGTACTCGGGGCGGCGGTGGTCGAAGTTGATCTCGACCATGACATCGGTGCCGCCCGCGATGGGCACAGCCGTGGGGTGCTCGGCCTTGGCGGCGAGCGCCTCCTCCCAGCTGGCGGGGCGAAGGAAGTCCATGAGGCTCTCTTCTTCTCAATCGGGTTGATCGCTGTGCGCTGGGGCCCGGAGACGGCCGGCCCTCGACTGATTCGTTCAGTCGTTCATGTGCTGTTCACGCGGCGTGGCCCCAGTACACAAGGCGGGCCCCGCCTGGTGCAGTCACCGAAACCATGAAGGAGTTGGCTGGCCGCCCCTTACGTCTTGTAGATTCGAACGAAAGGGTGACCTCAGTAACCCCACGGCTTTCTTTTGGAAGCCACAAGCACAGCCTTTTCGAAACCACAGGCACGGCCTCCTCCGACAGACAAACCACCCGAACACATCCATCCAACATCGAGAGACAGATCGGCGGCGACCCATGCGGCTGCGCGCACTGCTTGAGACCGACGCACTGGGCCTGCGGCTGCTCGGCGGCGAGGACGAGCTCGACCGCACCGTGCGCGGTGTGATGACCACCGACCTGCGGGACCCCAGCCGGTACCTGTCGGGCGGCGAGCTGGTCCTCACCGGGCTGGCGTGGCGGCACTCGGCCGAGGACTCCGAACCCTTCGTACGCCTCCTGGCGGGCGCGGGCGTTGTCGGGCTCGCGGCGGGCGAGGCGGAGCTCGGCGCGATCCCGAACGACCTCGTCGAGGCGTGCGTACGCCACCGGCTGCCGCTCTTCGCGGTCAGCGAGGCCGTCGCCTTCGCCACCATCACCGAGTACGTGGTGCGCCAGGTGTCCGGCGAGCGCGCCGGGGACCTCGCGGCGGTCGTCGACCGGCACCGCAGGCTCATGACGTCGGGCCCGGCGGGCGGCGGGCCCGAGGTGGTCCTCGACCTGCTGACCTCCGACCTGGACCTGCACGCCTGGGTGCTCTCGCCCACCGGACGTCAGATCGCCGGGGCCGGTGCGCCGCTGTCCCCCGGCGTGGGCTCCAAGCTCGCGGGCGAGCATCTGGCCGCCGTACGGACCGGCCGCCGGGCGCCGCACCGCGCCGCCGTTCAGGGCACGACGTACTCGCTCTTCCCGATCCGCAGCGCCGGGCGCGGCGCGGCTGCCGCCGCGGTGTCCGCCTCCCGTGACGTGCGCGAGAGCGTCCTCTCGGACTGGCTGCTGGCCGTGGAGGCGGACGCGGGCGACTGGCCCGCCGCCCGCCTCGACCTGCTCCAAGGCGTGACCCAGCTGATCGCCGTGGAGCGCGACCGCCGCGACGCGGCCCGTACGGTACGCCGCCGCCTCGCCCAGGAGGTCTTGGAGCTGGTCCAGACGGGCGCGGCCCCCGCCGAGATCGCCGCCAGGCTGCGGGTCGCGGCGCCGGTGCTGCTGCCGGGCCTCGGCTCCGCGCCGCACTGGCAGGTCGTCGTGGCGCGCGTCGAGTGGCAGGACGGCGGGGCTCTCCAGAGCGGGCCCGTCGCACAGACGCTGCTGGAGGAAATCCTGGTCGACCCGGCGGTGGCGGGCTCCGACTCGTCGGACCGGATCGCGGTGGCCCATGCGGGTGACGAGGCGATCGCACTCGTACCGCTGCCGGCGATCGCGACCGAGGGGGAGGCCGCCGAAGGCGAGGACGAGGACGAGGTGCGGGACTCCGACCAGGGCCTGCACGCCGACGTACTCCTGGAGGCGGTGCGCGAGCCGCTGTCGGGCGGTCTCGCCGACGACGGGCGGCTGACACTGGGTGTCAGCGCCGCCGTGCACTCGGCGGAGGGCCTGCGCGGCGCCCTGGAGGAGGCCCGGCACGCCCGCCGGGTCGCCGCTGCGCGCCCCGGCCGGGTCTGCGCGGCGGGCCACCACGAGCTGGCGTCGCACGTGCTGCTGCTGCCGTTCGTACCCGACGACGTACGCAGGGCCTTCACCGCGCGTCTGCTCGATCCGCTGCGGGACTACGATCGGCGCCACCGCGCGGAACTGATCCCCACCCTCGAAGCGTTCCTCGACTGCGACGGTTCGTGGACGCGCTGCGCGGCGAGGCTGCACCTGCACGTCAACACACTCCGTTACCGGGTGGGCCGGATCGAGCAGTTGACGGGGCGCGATTTGTCGCGCCTCGAGGACAAGCTGGACTTCTTCCTCGCCCTGAGGATGAGCTAGCGCAAGCAGGCACTCAGGAGGGGGCTCCACATGAAACCGGGACCGACAACGGAAGCAGGACAGAGATCGATATCGGTCTCGGAGGTCGTCGTCGCATCGCCGCAGCAGATATTCGAGCTGCTGGCGACACCGGCCCGGCACGCCGAGCTGGACGGTTCGGGCATGCTGAAGGGCAGGCCGCAGGGGCCCGAAGTGCTGGGCCCCGGTGACCGGTTCACGATGGGGATGAGCCAGGGAGGCATCCCGTACCGCTCGGTGAATGTCGTCGTGGAGTACCAACAGGACCGGCTCATCGCCTGGGAGACGTGGGGCGAGCTGGGCGGCCGCCGGCTGGTGGGCGGCCAGCGCTGGCGCTACGAACTGGAGCCCGACGGTACGGCGACCCGGGTCACGCACACCTACGACTGGTCGCGGGCCCGTTTCCCCCGGCTGATCGTAGAGTTGCCCGGGTATCCGAAGAAGATGCGTACGGCAATGGCCGCTACTCTCAGCCAACTCGGCGCTGTGACCGGCCGATTGTGAATTCGTTCACCTGACCTCTTGGCCCGGAGTGCCATTCCGTGCTGAGATTCGGCCACTACAGCTACTCACAGCTCAATGGCGTGCTCGGGGAGGGCAATGTGGCGCATACCGCCATGTCTGGTTCCGGATCAACCGCAGGGGACGGAAGCCCACTCCAGACCGCGGTATGGCGGCTGCGCTCGCGCGGCTGCTGGACCGATGCGGCGGCCCTGCTAGAACCACATGCGGGTGCCCCCGCCACTCCCGCCGCCGCGCTGCAGCGAGCATCGCTGCTCGTCGAGCGCTGCCTGTTCACGGAGCGAGGCTGGGCGGAGGCGGAAGACGCCCTGCGTACGGCGGAAGCCGTCGCCCGGGAGGACGACGAGCGCGGTGCGGCGGCGTGCGAACGCGGCCAGCTCGCGTACGCCTCGACGGTGCTCGGCGCCCGCGACCGGGCCGACGAGGCACGCGCCGCGCTCGGCAGGGCAGCGGCCCTGCTCTCCCCGACGGCGGCGGCTCGCCCCCTGCTGGACTTCCGCCGGGGCCTGGTCGCCGAGCACATCTCCGACTCCCCGCAGTCGGCCCTCGCCGCCTACCGCCGCGCCCACGCGGGCGCCACGGCCAACGACGAGACGCTGCTGCTCTCCTTCACATGGCGCCACCTGGCCGGACTGGCCCTGAGGGAGGGCGAGTTGGCAGACGCGAGGCACGGCTTCGCGGAGTCGCTGCGGATACGGGAGGAACTGGGCTACCTGGTCGGCACGGCCCCCGCACTGGCAGCCCTGGCAGACGCGGAACCAGAACCGGAGGCAACCCGCCTGCGCGCGGAAGCAGCCCGCCTGTTCCGCCTCCTGGACGGCGTACCAACATGGCTGGCAGCACAACTGACCCCGATGACCCCGGGGCCGGCGGTCTGACCCACTGCATGGGTTGCTTCTGCAACCAGGAGGGCCGCCTCTGATCGGCCGTCAGCGGTCCGCGCCCGCGAAGTGCTCGCGGACCAGCGACTGGACCACCGTCAGGTCCTGGGCCACCAGGGCGTCCAGCAGCGCCAGGTGTTCCGCCGCGTCTGCCAGGAGGTCTGCCCTGCGGCCCAGGGGGTCGCCCGTCAGCAGGGGCCATTGGGAGCGGCGGTGGAGGTCGTCGGCCACGGCTACGAGTTGCCGGTTGCCCGACAGAGCGAGCACCGCCCCGTGGAACGCGCGGTCCGACTCCGCGTACGCCGCCCGGTCGCCCGTTGCCGCTGCTGCCGTGGTGGCTTCGGCCAGGGGGCGCAGGTCGCACCACCGGTCGGCCGGGACCGTGCGGGCCAGGCGGAGCATGATGGGGACTTCGATCAGGGAGCGCACTTCCGCCAGCTCCGCCAGTTCCACTGCGCTGCGGACCGTGACGCGGAAACCCCGGTTGGGGACCACTTCCACCGCGCCTTCGAGGGACAGCTGCTGCATCGCCTCTCGTACGGGCGTCGCCGAGACGCCGAAGCGGGCGCCGAGGGCCGGGCCGGAGTAGACCTCGCCGGGTATCAGCTCGCCGCTGACCAGGGCCGCGCGCAGGGCGTCGAGTATCTGGCCCCGGACCGAGTGACGCTGGACGACGCGCGGGGCGGGGGGCTCGCTGTGGGTGTGTTCGCCACGGGCCTGTTCCGGGACACCGACGGCTGGGGCGACGGGGATCGCGGGGACGTGTGGGTACGCGGCTTCGCGCGCTCCGCCCTGCGCCCGCGACTGCTCCATATGACGTCTCCTCCGGTGCTGTGCCCCATATGCACGATAGGCGGCCCAGGTCTCAGTTCAAACCTCGAAACGATCGGGTAAGGTAAGGCTTACCTGCCAACGATCGCGATTCGGTGGTCTCTGCATGACCGTCCCCACGACCGTCCCCGCTGTTCTCACCGGCGTCACCGCGTCTCCCGTCGCGGCCTCGTACGCCCGTCTCACCGAGGCCTTTCCCGGCCTGCGGATCCAGGAGATCCCGGACGGCGAGCAGGCCCCCGGCGCAGCGGGCTGGGTCGGCGCGGCCGAGCTGGCCGCCGGTGGCACCGCGCTCGACACCTTCCTGGCCTGGGACAACGCGCAGGTTCTGCGTGATTACGGCCAGCAGGCCCGCCCCGACGTCGTCGCCAGTTTCGGTCTGCACCGTTACGCCTGGCCCGCCTGCCTCCTCATTACGGTGCCGTGGTTTCTGCAGCGCCGGGTGCCGCGCATGCCCGTCGAGGACGTTGCCTTCCAGCGCACGCTGGGCCGGATGGCCGTACGCGTACGGGACTTCGCGTGCCTGCCCGACGACCCCGCCGCCACCCTTCCCGGCGCCCGCGTCGTACGGGACGAGGAAGCCCTGCGCGGCGAGGTGCGGGACGCCGTCGCCGCGCACCTCGGGCCCGTCCTCAACGGCTTCGGGCCGCGGATGCGGCGCGGGAAGCGCGCACTGTGGGGCATGGTCACGGACGAGATCGTGGAAGGGCTCTGGTACATCGCCCATCAGCTGGGTGACGAGCGGCGCGCGATGCGGGAACTGGAGGAGCTGCTGCCGGGTACGACCAAGCCGTACGCCGGCACCGCAGGCTTCCGCGAGCTGACCGGACCGAACGGCGAATCGCTGCCAACGCGCGACCGGGCGAGCTGCTGCCTCTTCTACACGCTGCGGCCCGAGGACACCTGCGTGACGTGTCCCCGTACGTGCGACGCCGAGCGCGTACGGAAGCTGAGCGAGGAAGCCGCCGCGACGGCGGCTTCCGCCGTCGCCGCCGTCTGACGGCACGCCACCCGATCCAGTGACCTAAATCGAACCCAATCCGCCCTCTGCGTACGGTGGTTCGACCAGAACGCACCTATCCGTATGCCCTGACACTCCGTTGGCGCCCTCTTGCATCGAAACCCCCTTTGGGTCACTTGGATTCCGCCAATATGGCGCCCGAAACGCCCTACCGCGATGCAAGGGACACCGCATGAGACTGACCGACATATCGCTGGACTGGCTGCTTCCGGGTGGCGTGATGCTGGCGGGGGTCCTGGCGGCGGTTGCGGTGCTTGCGCGCGGCAAGCGCGCCGGTGGCAAGGCCGCAGCCGACGACTCCTGGGAACGTACCGAAGAGCGGCGCAGGCGCAAGGAGGCGATCTACGGGATCGCGTCGTATCTGCTGCTCTTCTGCTGCGCGGCGGTCGCCGCCGCACTCTCCTTCCACGGCCTGGTCGGCTTCGGCCGGCAGAACCTGAGCCTCACCGGCGGCTGGGAATACCTCGTCCCCTTCGGCCTCGACGGCGCAGCGATGTTCTGCTCAGTGCTCGCCGTGCGCGAGGCGAGCCATGGCGACGCCGCCCTCGGCTCACGGCTCCTGGTCTGGCTGTTCGCCGGCGCCGCCGCATGGTTCAACTGGGTGCACGCGCCCCGGGGCCTCGGCCACGACGGCGCTCCGCAGTTCTTCGCGGGCATGTCGCTCTCGGCGGCGGTGCTTTTCGACCGCGCGCTGAAGCAGACCCGAAGAGCCGCGCTCCGCGAGCAGGGCCTGGTGCCCCGTCCGCTGCCGCAGATCCGGATCGTTCGGTGGCTGAGAGCCCCCAGAGAGACCTTCGGGGCCTGGTCGCTGATGCTGCTCGAAGGTGTACGCACACTCGACGAGGCGGTCGAGGAAGTCCGCGAGGACGTGCGCGAGAAGGAGCAGAACCGCATCCGCCGACGCGATCACCACAGGCTGGAGCGCGCCCAGATAAAGGCCATCAACCGGCAGCACAGGGCCTGGGGCCGCGGTCGCGGCGGAAGGCAGGTCGAAGTCACGGGCATCGCCCCTGGATCGGGCTCCGCGCCGGCGCAGGTCGTCGCGGAGCCCGCCATAGCAGAGCCGGGACAACTGCCGCTTCGACAAAGGCCCTCCCTCCAGGCAGTCAGAGGCTCTGACAAGCCGATCACGACCGTCGACCTCACCGCCGAGGACGACACGCAGGCTCTGCCCCGGCTCGACTCTCTTGAGCGCAAGCTCAAGGACCTTGAGCAGCAGTTCGGCTGAGCAGGTTCCCTGCTCAGCAGGTGACCATGGCGGTGGTGGGCCGGTCTCTTACGCCGGTCCGCCGCCCGCCATGTCCAGCTCGAACCACACCGCTTTCCCTACCCCGTGCGCCTTTACGCCCCATGCGTCGGCGAGTGCCTGGACCAGGACGAGTCCCCTGCCGTTCGTACCGTCGTCGGCGACCGGTGCGCGCAATGTGGGGTGCCGTGCCACGAAGTCCCGTACCTCGACACGGAGTCTGGAGACGCTCACGGTCGCGGTGACCTCCGCGTCGTGCTCCGTATGGACGAGGGCATTGGTCACGAGCTCCGTGGTGAGGAGCTCGGCGACCTCCGAACACTCCCGGCGTCCGCGGTGCCTCAGCAGGTCGCGCAGAGCGCGCCGCACTTCGGGAACCGCCGCGAGATCCGCGCGGGCCAGTCTGCGTCGTAACTGAGCGCGTGCGGCCGGACCCCGCCCGCTCGCCTGTTTCCCTGTCATATCCCCCACCCGCACACCGACCGGTCATGCTTCTCGAACTGGTTCACGCAATGCATGCCCCGCACGTGCACAGGCACTCATGCCCATGATTGACGTCCTCCCCCAGCTAAAGCAGGTGGATTCCCCTTCTCAGGGGTTTCGGCCATAAGTCGCTCACGGCCTCGGTACGTTGCGCAGGTTCGAGCGCGCCATCTGGAGCATCCGGCCCACCCCGCCGTCCAGCACGACCTTGCTTGCGGACAGCGCAAAGCCGCTCACCATGTCGGCGCGGATCTTCGGCGGCATCGACAGGGCATTCGGGTCGGTCACCACGTCGACCAGGGCCGGGCCCTTGTGGCGGAAGGCGTCCTTGAGCGCTCCCGCCAGATGTTTCGGCTTCTCCACGCGCACGCCGTACGCGCCGCACGCGCGCGCGACCGCCGCGAAGTCCGGGTTCTTGTTCTCCGTGCCGTGCGACGGCAGGCCGTCGACCAGCATTTCCAGCTCGACCATGCTGAGGGAGGAGTTGTTGAAGACGATCACCTTCACCGGCAGGTCGTACTGGACGAGGGTGAGGAAGTCGCCCATCAGCATGCTGAATCCGCCGTCGCCGGACATCGAAATCACCTGACGCCTACGGTCGGTGAACTGGGCGCCGATCGCCTGCGGCATGGCGTTGGCCATCGATCCGTGGGTGAAGGATCCGATGATGCTGCGCCGCCCGTTGGGGGTGATGTAGCGGGCCGCCCAGACGTTGCACATGCCCGTGTCGACCGTGAACACGGCGTCGTCGTCGGCCAGTTCGTCGAGGACCGAAGCGACGTACTCGGGATGGATCGGGACCCGCTTCTCGACCTTGCGGGTGTAGGCCTTCACCACGCCTTCGAGGGCGTCCGCGTGCTTCTTCAGCATCCGGTCGAGGAACTTGCGGCTGGTCTTGGCCTTCACGCGCGGCGTCAGACAGCGCAGCGTCTCGCGTACGTCGCCCCAGACCGCCAGATCGAGCTTGGAGCGACGGCCCAGGTGCTCGGGCCGCACATCGACCTGGGCGATCTTGACGTCGTCGGGGAGGAAGTCGTTGTAGGGGAAATCGGTGCCGAGCAGGATCAGCAGGTCGCATTCGTGTGTGGCTTCGTACGCCGCGCCGTAGCCGAGAAGGCCGCTCATGCCTACGTCGTAGGGGTTGGCGTACTGAATCCATTGTTTGCCGCGCAGGGCGTGCCCGACCGGGGACTTGACCCGCTCGGCGAACTGCATGACCTCCGCGTGCGCGCCGGCCGTGCCACTGCCGCAGAAGAGCGTGATCCGGTCCGCGTCGTCGATCAGCCGGACGAGCTTGTCGATCTCGGTGTCGGCCGGGCGTACGGTCGGACGGGAGGTCACCAGCGCGTGTTCCAGCGCCCGTTCGGGGACGGTGTCCGACGCGACGTCGCCAGGCATGGAGACCACGCTGACGCCACTGCGGCCGACCGCGTGCTGGATCGCGCTCTGCAGGACGCGCGGCATCTGCTTGGTGCTGGAGATCAGCTCGCTGTAGTGGCTGCACTCGCGGAACAGCTGGTCGGGGTGCGTCTCCTGGAAATAGCCCAGGCCGATCTCGCTGGACGGGATCTGCGACGCGAGGGCGAGGACCGGGGCCATGGAGCGGTGGGCATCGTAGAGGCCGTTGATCAGGTGCAGGTTGCCGGGGCCGCAGGAGCCCGCGCAGGCCGCGAGCCGGCCGGTGAGCTGGGCCTCGGCGCCGGCGGCGAAGGCCGCGGCCTCCTCGTGCCTGACCTGGATCCACTCGATCCCGGAGGTGCGGCGGACGGCGTCGACGACGGGGTTGAGGCTGTCGCCGACGACACCGTAGAGGCGTTGGACCCCTGCGCGGACGAGGATGTCGACAAACTGCTCCGCCACTTTCTGCTTGGCCATTGATGCGCACACCCTTTCGGCGGGGGAGACGGTCGGTCGTGTGCCGTTGCCGTTCCCATCAACCCATGGCGTACGCCGTTACGCCTCCCAGACGGCCACCGCCGTCCGGTCGTCGGCGTAACCCTTCACCCTCAGGCCGACGTCCGCGAGGTACTCGGCGAGGCCCGGCGGCTCGGTGGGGGCCCAGCGTTCGGCGAGCTCCTTGCCGAGGGCGGGCTCACCGCGCAGGGGCTCGGCGAGGCCGCCGCTGCACAGCACGAGGGTGTCACCCGGGCGGGCCACCGATGCCCGGAAGCGGAACGGCTCGTTGGGCGGGGGCTCGCTCTCGACGTACGGCGACGGGGGCGTCGTAATGCCGAGGTCCATGGTGAGGCGGTCGCCGTCGGAGGTCTCGGCGGGGACCGAGCCGAAGCCGACCACGGGCTCACCGGTGCCGGCCCCGGGCTCGGGGACCAGTGGCTCCAGGTCCTGCCAGGCGCCGTCGCGCAGGCGGAACAGCCCACCCGCGCCGACGCCGAAGAAGACCCGGGTCCTGCATTGCGGGTCGGCGGACAGCAGCAGGCAGCGCAGGCTCGCCGTGTACTCCTCGGCGTCCAGGTCGAGTTGGGAGGCACCGGCGCGCAGTTTGCCGTAGGTGCGGTCGGTGAGGCGGTGCAGTCCCGACTTGAGGTCGCCCCTGCGGCCCGCCCGTATGTCATCGGCGAGGCGTGCGTGACTGCGGCCGACGGCCCCGCCGATCCAGCGACAGGCGTCGGCCGCGGCGAGGTGCGCGCTCTCGGCGGCGCGCACGCCGCCGGCCACGGCGACGAGGACGAGCGCGTCGTCGCCGTGGCCGAAGCGGGCGGTGAGCAGTGCGTCGCGGCGGGGTTCGCCGCGGTAGCGGGCGGAGTCGCCGCGGATGGATGCGGCCCGCAGGGTGTACGTCCCGTACTGGGCGCCGTCGAGCACGGTGTCGGCGACGAGGGTCCGCAGCTCGTTCGGGTCGGCCACGGGGAGCGCGGTGGGCTCGGCGTCGTAGGTGGGCGGCCCGTCACCGACGTGGTCGGTGCGGGGGCGGGGCGGGTGGCTGTGGGGGTCTGGTTGCGGCTGTGGTTGTGCCTGTGGCTGCTGCTGCTGTGGCGAGGGGGTGGCCGGCGGTGGCTGCCAGGCTTCGGGGGGTGCGGTCGCGTCCCAGGCGGTGCGGGCCTCGGGGATGTGGTGGGGCGTGGGGCGCCAGGCCTCCGGGGGCGCGTCCCCCGGGGAGGGCGGTGCGGGCGGCGCTTCCGGGGGCTCCCAGGGGGCGCGCGGGCTGGGCATGACAGGGGGTGAGGGTGACCGTTTCGCCGCAGGCGGGGGTGGGGGCGCGGATGCGGATGCGGGCGGGGGTGGAGGCGGTGGCTCCGCGACTGTGTCCACGGCGGAGTCGAATCTGTCGTCCAGGGTGTCGCCCGGCTGTGCGGGGCCCGTGTCCGGGGCGGTCTCGTCGTACAGTCGGCCCCACCACTCGTCCTCGTTCGTGGTGTGCCTCTCCCCCTGCTGGCTCATGTCCCTATTTTCTACCGCTGGGGGCGTACGAAACGGGGCAACGGGAAAAAGTGGTCCGCGCGGACGTGGGGAGCGCCGTCGGGGAAGATCAGGGGGACGGTGCGGAATCGGATCGTCCGGGAGGGGTTCGGGGGATGCTGGGAGCCATTGGTCTGGACGAGGCGCAGGAGTCGGCGTACCGCGTGCTCGTCGCTGTAGGAGCGGCGGAGGTGCCCGATCTGGCGCACCGGCTGGCGCTGCCCGAGGCCGACACGGAGCGGGCGCTGCGCCGCCTGGAGCGGCAGGGGCTCGCCGCCCGGTCGTCCACCCGTACGGGACGCTGGGTGGCGGCGCCGCCGGGCGTCGCGCTGGGCGCGTTGCTCACCCGGCAGCGGCACGAGCTGGAGCAGGCGGAGCTGACGGCGGCGCTGCTCGCGCAGGAGTACCGGGTGGAGGCGGACAAGCCGGCCGTGCACGATCTGGTCGAGGTCGTGACGGGCGCCGACGCGGTCGCCCACCGCTTCAACCAGCTCCGGCTCGGGGCGGCCGAGGAGGTGTGCGCCCTGGTGACCGGGAGGCCGAATGGAGTGTCGGGCACGGACAACGAGGCGGAGGAGCGGGCGGCGTCGCGCGGTGTGATGTACCGGGTGGTGGTCGAGCGCGAGGTGCTCACGCTGCCCGCCGGGATCGTCGAACTCTCCATCGCGCTGGGGCGCGACGAGCAGGTCCGGGTGGTGGACACGGTGCCGACCAAGCTCGTCGTGGCGGACCGGAGCACGGCGATGGTGCCGCTTACGGGGCGCGGCGCCGACCCCGCCGCTCTCGTCGTCCATGCGAGCGGACTGCTGGAGTCGCTGATGGGCCTCTTCGAGGCGGTGTGGCGGGAGGCGCGGCCGCTGCGCCTCCGGGCGGGTGGGGCCGGTGCGGCGATGGCCGAAGAAGCGGTGCCCGGGCCCGATGCCGTCGATCTCCAGGTGCTATCGCTGCTGCTCGCCGGGATGACGGACGCGAGCGTCGCCAAGCAGCTGGAGCTGGGCCTGCGGACCGTGCAGCGGCGCGTGAAGGGGCTGATGGAGCTGGCGGGCGTGACGACCCGGCTACAGCTGGGCTGGCATGCGTACGAGCGCGGCTGGGTGGCCCGCGACTGACCCGTCCGGGCGGGCTCGACCAGTCAGTGCCCCACCCCGGCCGGGCCGCCTTGACCTGCGAGAACGCTCCCTCTCCTGCACCCTTGGCAGATGGGTGTGTGGCAGCTCGTCGCCGTCGGCCTGGTGATGCTGCTCGGCCTGCTCGGTGTCCTGGTGCCGGGTGTGCCGGGGCAGGCCATCGTGTGGGCGTCGGTGGTGTGGTGGGCGCTGGAGGACAAAACGGTGGTCGCCTGGGCCGTACTGATCGGCGCCACCTGTGTGCTGCTGCTCAACGTGGCGCTGAGACCCCTGCTGCCGACCCGCCGCCACAGCGAGGCCGGGGTTCCGCTGCGGACGCTCCTGGTGGGCGGGGCCGCCGCCATCGGCGGCTTCTTCCTGCTGCCCGTGGTGGGCGCGATCCCGGGTTTCGTCGGCGGGATCTACGGCGTGGAGCGGGCGCGGCTGGGCAGCCACGGGGGCGGCTGGGCGTCCACGCGTACGGTCATGCGCGCCGTCGGCTACCCGGTGCTGGTCGAGCTGTTCACGTGCCTGCTGGTGGTGGGGGCCTGGGTGGGCGCACTGATCTGGGGCTGAAGCCCGCCGACAGCGAAGCCCGCCCGAAGCCCGCCCTCCTGAAGTCCTAGGACATGTTTCCGATGTGCTGGGCGGGGTGCGCGTGTGAGGCTGACGCCATGACCGCATTCAGCGATGCCGAGCGCGCGTACCTCAAGACGCAGCGCCTGGGGCGTATGGCGACCGTCGATCCCACGGGTCGGCCGCAGGCCAATCCGGTCGGCTTCTTCCCGCAGGACGACGGGACGATCCTGATCGGCGGGCACGCCCTCGGCACATCGAACGCCTGCGAAAGCCGCCTTTAAAAGTCGCTGCTTGGATGGGGTCTGGCTGGCTCCTCGAACGACGAAGGCTCGGCGCCGAGAACGCGCGCATGCCCGTGGGCAAGGTGGCGGTTGATCTCGGCGGTAAGCGCTGGGGTCAGCGGCTCATCGGGCCGTACCACCAGCAGCGTCTCGTCCTGCCGCTGCACTCGAACCACGCCACTCCCCTCTGGAACCAGGTCGCTCAGCTCGAAGCGAAGGCGGTGGTTGCGGCTGTCCTCCATGAGACCCCCTTGGCGCGACCCACGCGTTCGATCGCATGTTCGACCGAACGTCGTAGCAGGCTAGTCCCTCTACCTCGCGCCCCCCAGGCGGATGCAGCTCAATGCTGTCATCTTCAATCACTTCTGACTACATGTAGACCAGGGAACTACCGTGCGTACGCGTTTTGGCCAGAGGAATATGCCTACGCCTGATCGCCTGGCGTAAAGGTGTCCAACAGGCGAAGGAGCTGCTCCAACTGCTCGGGAGACATCCGGTCGGCACGCTCCACCAAGGCTCGAACCTCGCCCGAGCGCGCTGGCACCACGTCGATACCGAAGAACTGCGCGCCAGCCGCGTCCTGAATCCGCCCCAGCGGGACGTCTAGGCCCGCCGCGAGGGCTTGCAACTGCGACAGGTCCGGAGAGATAACGGGCAGCCCGGTTACCAGGCGGTGCAGCCATGACGACTTCACCGGCATCTCGCCGGTTTCCGGGTCCACGCATCGCTTGGCGAGGCGCTCATAGCTCAGCCCAAGCGCAGCCTTCCGCTCACGCACGAGGTCTGTGAGCTGGGTCCGCGCGCTTGGGCTGGGCGCGCGATCTTCAGCAGCCATGAGGCTCATCCTGCCACTCCGTGTCATGTCATGGGCCGTGGGGTGTCCATGGGACCAGCGGGGTGCGAGCTGCATACCCCCTGATAGCGCGCGTTGGTCATTTCACGCGCTGGACAGATTGTCCATGGATTAAGGCAACCCTGCCTAGGCCGCCTCCGAGTTTTGACCGAAACCACACACCACATCCAAGACGCTGGACGTTCCGTCCAAGCTATGCAATGCTTCATCCATCCAAGCAGTGCAACGAACTACTGCACGAGGTGGACGTGACCACACCTGTCCTTCGCTACAAGCTCGTCAGCATCCAACTCCTGGAGCTGCTGATGCGACGCACCGGGCGCGGTGACTCCGTGAGCGTTCGACAGCTCGCCGACCGCGCCAGCGTCCCCCACGGGACCATCGGCAACCTCCTCACGGGAGAACAAGAGGGCGTCTTCACCGACGCAGCCGAGCGCATCACGAACGCGCTCGGCGTCGATCTCCTCGTCCTCTTCATCCCCGTCCAGCGCGCCGAGTCGAGCACGACCCGGCCTCGCCTGTCGGTGACCGCATGACCACCGCCGCACCGTTCAGCCGCGCCGCAGCGGAACAGCGTCTCGGGCCCGCCGCTGTGAAGGCGATCCGGGAATCGGTCGACGCTGCTCCGGCTCTTCGCCCCGAACAACTCATGCAACTGCGGGCGGTCTTCGAGTCCGCTCGTCACCCGGTGGTCAGCGTGCCCGCACCGCGCGCCGCCTGACCCACCACATAAAGCGGGGCCCCCGGACCGGGCTTGGTCCAGGAACCCCTTCGGCACCTCATCCACACAGAAACGAGGACACCGTGACACAGCCTATCGATCTCCCCGCCGGATGGCAGCGGACGATCCGCGTGACGGACATCGCACCACCCCAACCGACCACTCTGGCCGGCGTATACCGCGCCGCTGCCCGCGTCATGGCCACGAACCACCTGCACCAAGGTGACATGGTCGCGGACGCTTTCGACCGCGTGCTGACCACCCCGCACGCCACCCGGCCGATGTGCGTGACCGGCGCGATCCGTACTGCTGTGAGCGGCGACCCGCACACGGAGACCCCGCTCGCCTCGCTGGCTATCCGTTTCCTGGCTGACCGGCTGCTTGTCGACGGGTGCGGTCCGTACGGCGACGACGACATGGCGGCCGAGTTCCACCTGGCGTCGTGGTGCGACGTTGTGGGTCGGACCACGGAGTCGGTGTGCGCGGTGCTGTACCCGGCTGCTGACGCGTCGGAGGTGTCGGCGTGAACGCGAAGCGCGTCGCGGCTGCGGCGGGTGTGATCTTTGCTGCGCAGCAGACCCGGCAGACGGCTGCGGGGATTGCATATGCGCTGGAGTCGGCGTGCCTGCTCCAGTCCCCGGAGACCGCCGCCGAACTGGCCGAACTGCGGGCCCGCTGCGAGCGCTACCGCATCGCGTGGCGAAGGGCCCGCACCCGCGCTCTCGCGACTGGCAGCGCCGCTGACCGGTACGCCGCTCGGACACGGGACTTGCAGGAGGCATTGCGAGAGACCGTGGCCGAAGAGCTCACCGTGCAGATGGAGTGCAACGCGCTGCAGGCGCGGGTCGCGGAGCTGGAGCACCAGCTCGGCCAGGCCGCCGAACAGCGGCACTTGATGGACCCGCTGGACCACGCGCTCGAAGCGCTGCCCCTCGCGCAGGCCCGTCCAACCCAGGTGGTTGACGACGTACGGCCGCAGGTCACCAAGCTCCGCGCGCTGATCGCCCGGCAGACCGCCGCCGTCGAGGACCCGCACGACTCGCCGCTGCACCACGAGTACCGGACGCTCCGGGACCTGCCCGAGGTGACGCCGTGATCGCCGTCGCGTACCTGCTCCTCTTCGCCGCCCTCTGCGCTGGGTTCCTGGCGCTGCTCATCCTGCTCGGAGGCACCGATGCCTGACCGTATGCCCGTTGACGGGCCGTACCGCATCTATGTCGACTCGCTGCCGACCGGCGCGACCATCGACGTGTCGCACTACCTGACCGCGATCCTCCTCAACCTGGCGCACGCCGCCGAGGAGGACGGGGAAAGCCTCCTCTCCGAGCTCGTCGACATCGCCGAACTCAACCGGTCCGCCGCTCACCAGGGCCCGGACTCACACGCCGCACACCAGCGGGACGTACAGGTCGCCGAGCTGCTGGCCGAGGTCGCGGACGACGGGCGGATTCCGGTGTACGGGGCGCAGGTGATGCGTCTCGCGGACCGGCTCCAGTCGATCGGCGCGCTGAAGTCCGTGCCGACGCAGCGTGAAGCAGGTGCCGCATGAGCGCCCGCGACGAGCGGCGCGAGCGGTACGCGGCGGCAGTCTTGAAGGTCAAGAACCTTGCTGGACTCTTCGCTGACGTACGAGCGCATGTCGACCCCGTCATGGCCGTGGCTGACGCGGAGATCGAGCTGCTGCGTGCCGAACTCGCCTCTCGCCCCGTCGAGGCGCATGTGCTGCGGCAGGCTGCTTTCGAACTCGAAGAGCACGACCAGCGCGGCGCTGCGGACCTCCTGCTCAAGATGGCGAACCGGGTCGAGCACGCAGCGGCCCAGCGCCCGTGGGGGGTTGCCGAGCAGGGCGAGAAGGACACCCCCACGGGCGAGTCCACTCCCCAACCGTGCGCTACCTGCGAGCACGCCCCGACAGCCCACAACCGCCTCGGCAGCACCGGCGGCGAAGGATGCCTCCCCTGCCTCAACGACGAGGCCGCCTGGCTCCACCCCTACACGCCGCCCAAGGCCGCTCCCCAACCGGACGAGGAGAACGCCCGCCGCGCCTACCTCCGCCAGCAGATCACCGCCCACGGCGGCCGATGGAAGTCCGGCCGAGCCGCCGACGCCTACACCGCAGCCGGGATCGCCGCAGGCCAGCACACCGCCCGAAAGGACCTCGCCGCGCTGGCGGCCGAGGGCTTCCTGAAGGTGCACGAGGTCAAGGGCGCCCGCTACTACACCCTGAAGGGCGGTGCCTGATGGCCCGATTCGGATTCCTGATGACCACCAGCACCCCAAGCCCGAGGGAAATCCACGCCCTCGCCGAACTCCGCAAGCTTCGGGCCCACGTGGCGGCCCTGGAGGGCCGGCTGGCCGCCAGCCAGGCCGCCAACGAAGCCGCCTACAAGGACGCATACGACTCCGCTGGCGGCCCGCGCTTCGACGTCGGCCAGCCATTCGGAACACCCGCTGCCGACGGGGGCGACGCCTGATGACGACGACACCGATGGTCGGGGCTTCGGCCCCGGCCGCCGGGCGGCGCCCCCGGCGAATCGACGCCATGGCGCACCTGCTGGCCGTCATCAAGCGCGATCGCGGCGAGTGGACCGTCGGACGAGCCAAGCCCGTGTACCGGCGCCTGCTGCGCAAGCACACCTACCGCGCCACCATCCGCCGCCACTTCGCGCGCCTTGAGGCCGCAGGCCACCTCACCCGGCACGGCGACGGGACACCACGCCGCTTCTACACCTGCCGCAAGACCGGAGGCAACGCCTGATGGCCACCGCCGTGCAGCCTCAGACCGCGGCCGAGCCCATCACCGAGCCCGGCATCTACCAGATGACCAACGAGGAGTACCACGCCGACCGAGGGTCGCTCTCCTCCAGCGGCGCCCGCCGACTCCTCCCGCCATCCTGCCCCGCCCTCTTCCGGCACGCGCAGGACACCCCCCAGGAGCCGAAGAAGACGTTCGATCTCGGCTCCGCCGCGCACAAACTCGTCCTCGGCGAAGGGCCCGACCTCGTACGGATCGACGCCGACAAGTGGACGACCAACGCCGTCAAGGCGGACGTCGCCGAGGTGCGCTCCGAGGGCGGCATCCCCCTGAAGCCCGCCGAGTACGAGCAGGTGCACGCGATGGCCGACGCGCTGCGCCGCCACGCCGTCGCCTCCGTCCTGTTTGACCCGGCGCGCGGGCGCCCGGAGCAGTCCCTGTTCTGGCGCGACCAGCCCACCGGCGTGATGCGCCGAGCCCGGTTCGACTGGCTGCCCGACGCCCGCAGCGGACGACTGATCATCCCCGACTACAAGACGTGCCGATCTGCCGAACCGGCCGCCCTCGCGCGCGCTGTCGACGAGTTCGGCTACCACCAGCAGGACGACTGGTACCGCGCCGGCGCCCGAGCGCTGGACCTAGCGGGCGACGACGCGGCGTTCGTCTTCGTCTGCCAGGAGAAGACCGCCCCGTACGTGGTGACGGTCGTCGAGATGGACGCCGCTGCCCGCCGGATCGGCGCGGCCCGTAACCGCCGGGCCCTGGAGATCTTCGCCGAGTGCACGGCTACCGGCCAGTGGCCTGGCTACAGCGACGAGATCGCCTACCTCTCCCTGCCCCCGTGGGCCGAGATCCGTGACACCGAGGAGTACCTGTGAACTACCCCGCAGAGCGCATGACCCCAGCCGCCGCCCCCGCTCGGGTCGGGCAGGGAACCGCGGTCGAGCAGTCCCGCGCCGTCGCCGAGGTCCAGGCCGCAATCATCGTCGCCCAGCAGTGCCCGCGAGACATCAACAACGCCATCGCCGAGATGCGCCAGTCCTGCCAGCAAATGTTCCTCGCCGAGCGCGCGTTCTTCCGGTACAGCCGCGGCTCCGGAAACATCACCGGCCCCTCCGTCCACCTCGCCCGCGAGCTGGCCCGCTGCTGGGGCAACATCCAGTACGGCCTCGTCGAGATGCGCCGCGACGACGAGTTCGGCCAGTCCGAGATGCAGGCATTCGCCTGGGACGTCGAGAAGAACTCCCGCAACAGCTCGACGTTCATCGTCCCCCACAAGAGGGACCAAAAGGGCGGCCCCAAGCAGCTCACCGACATGCGGGACATCTACGAGAACAACGCCAACAACGGTGCCCGCCGCGTCCGTGAGGCGATCTTCGCGATCCTGCCGCCCTGGTTCGTCGAAGAGGCCAAGCAGATCTGCACGAAGACCCTCTCCGACGGCGGAGGCAAGCCCCTGCCGCAGCGCATCGCCGACGCCATCCGCGCGTTCGAGGGCATCGGCGTGACGCAGGACCGCATCGAAACGAAGCTAGGGCGCCCGTCGGGCAAGTGGACCGAGCACGACGTGGCGCAACTCCTCGTCGCCTTCCAGTCGATCCAGCGGGGCGAGGTCACGGCCGACGAGGAGTTCCCGCTGCCTCGGGTCACGGTCGATGAGATCCAGCAGCAGGCCGCGACGGCTGCGCCTTCGGCCGACAGTTCGACGGAGTGGCCGACCGCCGCGCAGCCCGGATCGGGGGCCCGCGCATGATGCCTCGCATCATCCCCGCCGGTGAGCGCCACGGCAGGCTCACCGTCACGGTCGAACGGCAGCCGGGTGAGCGTCGCGTGCAGTGCCGCTGCGACTGCGGCCAAGCGCACTCGGTCCTCTTCGGAGAGTGGGGGCGCACCCAATCCTGCGGCTGCCTCCGCCGGGAAGTGGCGAGCGTCAGGAACAGCACCCACGGCCTGAGTAAGACGCCGGAGTACCGCGTCTGGCACCACATGCGCGATCGATGTGGGGACCCCAACGGTAAGGACTGGCCCGACTACGGCGGCCGTGGCATCTCCGTCTGCGAACGCTGGCTCGACTTCGTCAGCTTCTACGCCGACATGGGGCCGCGTCCCACACCTGCGCACTCCATCGACCGGATCGACACCAACGGCAACTACGAGCCAGGCAACTGCCGGTGGGCCACGCCCAAGGAGCAGGCCAACAACCGGCGCCCGCGGCTACTGCGCCGCCGCTGCCGCAACGGCCACGACTACACGCCGGAGAACACCCGGCTCTACCGCGGACGCCGCTACTGCCGCGCCTGCCACAGGGAGAACGAACGCGGCCGCCGCACGGCCAAGGGGGGAATCGCATGACCTGGCACGAAGGCCGCCTCTGTGGCTTTGACCTGGAGACTTCGGGAGTCGACGTCGAGAACGACCGCATCGTTACGGCGTGCGTCGTGCAGTGCGGCGGCGGCAGCCCCGCTCAATCGGCTTCCTGGCTGTCTGACGTCGGCGGGATGGAGATTCCCGAGGGCGCCGCGAAGGTCCACGGCATCACGACCGAGCGGGCCCGCGCCGAGGGCAGGCCGGCGGCGGAGGTCGTCACCGAGTTGATCGCCGCGCTCACGCAGGTTGTGCTGTCCGGGGTCCCGGTCGTCGTGATGAACGCGTCGTACGACCTGACGCTCCTCGACCGCGAGGCCCGCCGACACGGTGTCACCCCGCTCGTCGATGCGGTCGGCACCGACCTGCGCGTCATCGACCCCCGCGTCTTGGACAAGCACGTCAGCCGCCGCCGCGGGTCCCGCACGCTCACCGCTCTGTGCCAGCACTACGGGGTTCGTCTCGACGGCGCGCACTCGGCCGACGCCGACGCAGTCGCCGCCTGCCGAGTCGCGTGGCGGATCGGCGCGACCCGGCCGGAGTTGGCCGCCCTGCCGCTGGAGCAGCTGCACGCCCAGCAGATCGCTTGGGCTCGCGAGCAGGGCGAGTCACTGCGGGACCACTTCGCCCGGACACCCGGCAAGGAGTCGTGGGCCGACGGCGTACGCACGGAATGGCCCCTCATCCCACACCAGCGAGGAGAAGCCTGATGTTCGGTTCCAAGGGGCGCGAGATCGCCCGCCTCCGTCAGCTCCTCGAAGTACGGACCGGCCAGCGCAGCAACGCGATCACCCTCGCTGGAGTGCTCCAGGGGAACGCTGTCGGCACCGTCGTGCGCGTCGACCAGCGCCGAGAGCGCGCTCTCCGTGCCTGCGCCCGCTACCTCGACGCCATCCACGCACGAGACCGGCGGATCCGCTCCCTGGAGGGCCAGCTCGACAACCTCCTCGGCCTGGACAACCCGCAGATCGCCGCAGGGGCCCACAGGCAGGACCGTCGTACGGACAAGCCGCGCGAGGTGCAGCCGTGAAGCTCCACATTCCCTCCGTGATCCGGCCCCGCGGCCGCCACCGCGCCACCCCGGCCCCGGCCGCGTTCGTCGACCCGCAGCCCGGCACCCGCTGGCTGAGGTGCGACACCACCACCTGCGCCCACCTCACCCGCCCGCACACCCCGGAGCCCGACGGCGCCTGGACGTGCACCAGCTGCGGCACCACCACCCCGGCAGGTACCCAATGACCCTCACGTTCACCGACATCTTCTGCGGCGCTGGAGGCTCCTCCACCGGGCTCGTCGCCGCCGGCTACGAGCTGACCCTCGCCGCGAACCACTGGGCCCGCGCGATCGAGACCCACGCCGCGAACCACCGCGACGCCGACCACCTCTGCGCGGACGTCAACAACTACGACATGCGCCGCCTGCCCAGCACCGACGTGCTCTGGGCCTCCCCGATCTGCACAGAGCTGAGCCCCGCAGGCGGACGCAGGCGCAAGAACCGCAAGACCGACGCCGGGCACGGCCAAGTCGCCCTCGAAGAGTACGGACACGTACCCACCGGCGCGTTCGACCGCACCCGGGCCACCTTCTGGGACGTCATCCGCGCCGCCGAAGTCCACCGCTACAAGGCCGTCCTCGTCGAGAACGTGATGGAAGCAGCGGACTGGGAGCTGTTCGACATCTGGCTCGCCGGGATGCGCACCCTCGGCTACCGCCACCAGTTCGTGTCCCTGTCCTCAGCGCACGCGGGCGACGACACCAACGCCCCGGCACCGCAGTGGCGTGACCGCATCTACATCGTCCTCACCCGCCAGGACATCCCGCTCCCGGACGTCGAGCCCCGCCCCCGCGCCTGGTGCACGGTGTGCGAGGAGAACGTGGCCGCAGTCCAGTCGTGGAAGAAGCCGGGCGCCCGCAAGCTCGGCAAGTACGGGCAGCAGTACGTCTACCGCTGCCCCAACGGGCCCCGCTGCCGCCACGCGATCGTCGAACCGTACGTCCGCCCAGCCGCGTCCATCATCGACTGGACGAACCTCGGCGTACTGATCGGCGACCGCCCGCAGCACAAGCTGCCCCCGCTCGCCGCGAACACCGTGACCCGGATCCGCAAGGGCCTCGAACTCCTCGGCGACCGGCGCATGGTGGTCACCGTCAACCACGGCGGCCACGACGGGCGTTCCTTCCCGGCGGACGCCGCGCCGCTCCCGGCCCGCACTGCGAAGATCGGTGACGCGATCCTCGTGCCAGACGGCGCGTTCTACGTCAAGAACTACGGCGGCAACGCCCGCCCAGTCGACATGGTGCGCAGCATCGCCGAGCCGTTCGGGACCGTCACGGCCCGCGACGGCCATGCGCTCGCCGTCCCGCCGCCGGCCGACGACTCGTTCATCGTCACCCTGCGCCGCAACTCCACTGCCCGCCCGGTGTCTGAGCCCGTCGACACGGTGACCGGGCAGGGGCGCCACCACTGGCTCGTCGTCCCGTACCGAAACGCCGCCACCAAGTCGGTCGGAGAACCGCTGCACACGCTCGGCACGGTCGACTCGGCGGGGCTCCTCGGTCCGGCGCCTGCGCTGGAGGACTGTCACTACCGGATGATCCAGCCGCGGGAGCAGCTCCTCGCGCAGCGGTTCCCGGAGGAGTACATCGTCCTCGGCAACAAGGGCGAGCAGACCATGCAGGCCGGAAACGCCGTGTCGTGCAACGTCGCGCAGTGGCTCGGTGGACGCGTCAAGGCGGTGCTGGCATGAGCACCCCGACCCTTTTCGAGCAGGACCCCGCCCCGGCCACCCGGCCAGCGGCGGGGCCCCGCCCCCTCGTCATCGGCCTCGACCCGTCCCTCACCTCCTGCGGCATCGCCGGAGCCGACTGGGCCGACGCCATCCGCCCCAAGAAGCAGACCGGCCACGCCCGCCTCGGCTGGCTCCTCGACGAGATCACCGACCGCACCAAGGCCGCCGACCTCGTCGTCATCGAAGGACCGGCGTACGGACAGCAGTTGCAGGCGGGGCACCACGAGCGCGCCGGCCTGTGGTGGCTCATCACGCAAGGTCTGTTCCGGCGCGGCATCCCGTACGGGGTGGCGAACCCGCACCTGCGGACGATCTACGCGACGGGGAAGGCAAACCCGGCGCAGGACCAGCCGCGCGAGAAGCGTGCCCGGATCGCCAAGGGCATGGTTCACAGCTTCGTCGTTGAGCAGCTCGGCATCTGGTGCGAGGGCACCGGCCGGTACGACGCCGCCGACGCCGCCGTGTTCGTCGCGATGGGCCTGGACTGGCTCGGCTACCCGCTGCTCACCCTCCCGCAGCAGCAGCGCCGCGCTCTCGACACTGTGCACTGGCCGACGGCCACCGTGGCGGTAGCCCGATGACGAACTGGCAGCAGCACGGCGCATGCATTCCGGACCCGGACCTCATGTTTCCCAACTCCGGAGACAAGCTCGGTATCGAGACGGCCAAGCAGATCTGTGCCGGGTGTTCCGTCGAGCTGATCTGCCTCGACGAGGCCATGCGCACCGAAGGTCCGGCGAGCAAGGAAAACAGGTTCGGGATCCGCGGCGGCCTCACCGGCAGCCAGCGCCGCTACCAGTACGACAAGTCCAAGGCGGTGGCCCGGTGATCGCCTCCCCGCCGCCGTGGATGGCCGACGCGCTGTGCGCGCAGGTCGACCCCGAGCTGTTCTACCCGGAGACCGGGGTGATCAGCGCGCCCGTCCGCCGGATCTGCATGGCGTGCGAGGTCCGCACCGAGTGCCTGGAGTACGCGCTCACGACCCCCGAGAGGCAGGGCGTATGGGGCGGTCTGTCCGAGAACGAGCGTAGGAAGCTCAAGCGGGGCCGTACCGAGCAGCGGAGGGCAGCCGCGTGACCGCCCTCCGGATCACCGCCGCCCTGTTCGTCGACCTCGGCCGGCGAACCAAGACCAGCGCGGACGGCGGCACATGGGTCCAGCCACCCCGCGCCCGCTACGAGTGCCTCCTCTGCCGCACCACCGAGGGCCCCGTCAAGGGCCCCATAGCCGTCCAGGAGTTCGTCGCCCGGATCCGCACAGACCACCCCGCCAACTGCACCGCCAACCACCAAGGAGCACACGCCGCATGACCATCCAGCACACCGAGACCGAGACCGAGACCGAGCGCGCCGACCTCGCCGCGTTCATCGCCGGACACCTCAACGGCCGCACCGCCGAAGCCCTGTCCACCGAGTTCCACGACCTCCTCGAAGCCGTCCGCGCCCACGGCAAGAAGGGGGCCCTCGTCATCACCCTCGTCGTCGACCCCCCGGCCAACGGCGTCGAGTCCGCCCCGCTCCCGATCGGCGTCGAGTCGACCGTCAAGGCCCCCAAGCCCACCCCGGTCAAGTCCCTGTACTTCCTCGACGACGACGGCAACCCGGTCCGTGAGGACCCGCGCCAGATGGCCATCGACTTCCGTACCGCACCCACCACCAACACCTTCAAGGACGCCTGAACATGACCTACTCCACCGAGCTCGCCAGCACCCCCGGCGAAGCGCAGACCATCGTCGACACCGCCCTCCTCGCCGCCCGCCCGGCCGAGCTGGAGCCCGGCAAGGTCTACGCCTTCCACACCCGGCAGGGCGTCCACAAGGTCGACCTCACCGGCCCCGAGCACACCGGCACCCCGCCGCGGAAGCAGGGCACCACCACCGTCCGCGACGCCACCAGCTTCGCCGCCTACTTCGACAAGCACGCCGACAGCGACACCGAGGTGTACGCGGACGCCGAGCGGCTCACCATCACCGCCGTCCTCGACGCCCACCAGGCCGACACCGCGCGCTGGTCCGGGCACCGGCTCACCCTCGCGCTGCGCACCACCGACGCGTGGAAGCAGTGGAAGGAGCTGGACGGCAAGCTCGTCAGCCAGGAGCAGTTCGCCGAGTTCCTCGAGGACCACCTGCCCGAGCTCCTCGAGCCCGCGGCCGCCGAGATGCTCGAGATCGCCCAGTCCTTCCAGGCCACAAGCAAGGTCGATTTCAAGTCCGGTACGCGACTGGCCACCGGACAGCGGCAGTTCGAGTACGTCGAGACCGTCACCGCCAAGGCAGGGCAAAAGGGGCAGCTCACCATCCCGGAGACGTTCATCGTCGGCCTCGTCCCGTTCGACGGGTCACAGGGCTACAAGGTCACCGCCCGGCTGCGGCACCGGATCGTCGACACGCAGCTGCGCATCGGCTACAAGCTCGAGCGCCCCGGCGACATCCTCGCCACCGCGTTCGGTGACGTCGTCACCGCCATCGGCGAGGCCATCGAGCAGCCCGTCATGAACGGGAGCCCCGCCTGATGCGCAAGTTCAACGCCCGATTCGACTCCGAGTGCCAGCACTGCGGAGGAGACATCGAGGAAGGCGACGAGATCGCCTACGTAGAGGACCAGATCGCCTGCGAGTCCTGCGTGGCTGAAGCCGAGCAGGACTGATGGCCGGGCGCGCGGCACGGCCTCGCAGCGACGACTCCCGCTGCCGGACCTGCCGCGCGCCCATCCTCACCCAGCTCGTCGGCGACCGGGCTGCCCTGACCGTCACCGCAGACCTCACAGCACTCGACGCCGAGCAGCAGGCCGCCATCCGCGAACCCAACCGCCTCATCTGGTGCCTCCGGACCTCCAAGTACGGGCCCCCACGCCTCACCTGGATCACCACCTGGCACCGCACGGACTGCCCCCACCAGCACGTCACCGAACACCGCTGCGACCGGCAGTCGGCAGACACCCTCTTCTGACCCTAGGAGCCCCGCCCGTGGAGAACGTCCGCCACATGAACCCGCGCGACCAGGCGGACCACGACGGCCCCGACCGGACGGCACCCCACGACGCCGAGGCCGAGGATCTCGTGGCCGGCGCCATCCTGCACAGCGCCACCGCGTACAAGGAGTGCGCCGAGGTCATCAAGCGGGACGACATCTACCAGCCCGCCATCCGGCTCATCTGGGACGTCGTGGGCGGCATCGTCGCCGAGGAGAAGGCCCTCCACCCCGTCACCGTCAAGGCCGAGATCGACAAGCTCGGCCGCCTCCGCGAAGTCGACGACGGAAACCTGATCAACAAGCTCGGCGCCGACTACATCAGCGCCGGCATGGCACCGCACTTCGCCGAGGCGATCCGCCAGAAAGCCCGCGTCCGACGCATCAACGACCTCGCCATCCGGCTCCGCGCCGGGGTCCTCACCGGCGGCGACCCCGACACCCTCGAAGGGCAACTGAGCGGCTACCTCAAGCAGGCCGCGACCACCAACGCCACCGACCCGTTCGCCGCGCGACTCATCGGCGGCGGCTCCTTCATCCTCGACCGGCCCGACACCGTCCCCGCCATCTGGGGCTACAGCGAGCAGGTGCTGTGGGCCGAAGGCGAAGCGCTCCTGATCGCCGGGCCGTCCGGTGTCGGCAAGACCACCGTCGCCCAGCAGGTCATCCTCAACGCGATCGGCGTCCTCCACGGTGGCGTCCTCGGCCTGCCCGTCCACCGGTTCAAGCGCTTCCTGTACCTGGCCTCCGACCGCCCCCAGCAGGCCGCCCGGTCCATGGCGCGCATGGTCAAGCCGGAGGACCGTGAACTCCTCGACGAACGCCTCGTGTTCTGGCCCGGCCCGCCACCCTCCGACTTCATCAAAAACCCCGGCATCCTGCTCCGCCTCTGCGAGGCCGCCGGCGCAGACGCCGTATGCCTCGACTCCCTCAAGGACATGGCCGGTGAACTCGCCTCCGAGGAAGGCGGCCAGGCCATCAACCAGGCCATCCAGAGAACCCTCGTCGAAGGCATCGAAGTCGTCGGGCTGCACCACCACCGCAAGCAAGGCGGCGGCAAGGAAGGCGGCAAAGAAGCCACCAGCCTCGACGAGCTGTACGGCTCCACCTGGATCACCGCCGGGGCCGGGTCCGTCGTCAGCCTCTGGGGCTCCGCCGGTGAACCCATCGTGTCGCTGCGCCACCTGAAGCAGCCGGCCGGGGAAGTCGGCCCGTGGAAGTTGAAGCACGACCACCCGCGGGGGCGCACCGAGGTGTGGCACCAGGTGGACATTCTCGGCCTGCTGAAGGCGTCGGGGAGTGCCGGGCTGACGCCTGCGGCGCTCGCGGTGAACCTCTACCCGAACCCGAAGTCGAAGCCGACCACGTCGGAGATCGAGAAGTCGCGGCGCCGCTTGGACCAGTACGTCGAGCAGGGGCTCGCGGTGATGCGCAAGACGGGCAATTCGCGCACTGCTCCGGTCGCCTACTTCGCTGCGTTCGACGAGCAGGGGGTGCTTCCGGAATGAGGGGCGAAAAGGGCATGTCCGGATTCAGTACCACCTTCACGCGGCGCTTCACGCGCTTCACGTTGATCAAGGAAATTCGGCTTCACGAACGCTTCACGCGCTTCACGTTGATCAAGGAACTGCCTGCTCACAGCTTCACGCACCGCTTCACGCCGCTTCACGCACCCCCGCTTCACGCACCGCTTCACGCCAAACTTCACGCGCTTCACGTTGATCAAGGAACCCGCAGGTCACAGCTTCACGCTCGCTTCACGCAGAGCTTCACGCAACCCCCTCCCCTAAAGGGGAGGAGGGGGTTGCACCACCCCCGAAGCACCCGAACCACCCATCACACGGAGACCCTCATGGCCACCTTCAACCCCACCAGCAGCACCCGACTGGCACCCGCTTGGAACGCCGCGCTCGCCCTCCTGACAGGAGGTGCCTGGCAGCCCTGGACCGATGTCGTCACCGCCATGACCGGCGCCAGCGACATCAAGGCAGTCACCGCCAGCAACCTCCTGCACGACGGCGTACGGAACGGAACCTTCGATCGACAGGGCGACCACCGCAACGCCACCCGCCGAATCCGGCTCGCCAAGGCCAGCCGATGAAGACCTACCGCCGCCACAACCGCACCCGCACCTACGCCACGAGCGAGCAGTCGTGATCGCCGTCGTCCTCTACGTCCTCCTCGTCATAACCACCACCGGCACCATCACCGGCCACCCCAACTGGCCCACCTGGTGGCACCAATGACCACAACTGACCGCACCAACCGCACCCCAAAACAACGGGAACGCCGCCTCATGACCCGCTGGACCCCACCACACCAAGCCCGCACCATCCCCGCCCGCATACCAGCCATCTGCCCGGCTACGGGGGAGCCCCCGATCCGTACCGCCAGCCTCGCCCAGACCGAATCCGTGGACGCCGGACTCCTCGGCATCGCCCAAGTTCCTGCCTTCTGCGACCACTGCGGCGGATGGCACCTCACCGAACCCACCGACGACTGAGCCCGCACGCAAAGCGGCCGCCCCGCGGGCAGTGCGGGGCGGCACCCACCGATCACACCACAAGGAGCAGCCCATGTACCCCACCCTCTTCACCACCCCCGGCGTGAAGCAGTTCGCCGAGGAGATCGACGCCGAACGGCAGCGGCAACTCGCCAAGTTCGGCGACCAGCGCCACCGCGACGGCACCCACCCCGACCGGATCTGGGCGTTCACCGGCCCGGCCGGGTACGTCGCCAACTGCGCACGCGAGAACACCGACCAGCTCGCAAGCGAGGGACACGTCACGTGGCTGGACATCGCTCTGGAGGAGTTCGCGGAGGCCGCAGCCGAGTCCGACCCGGCCAAGCTGCGCACCGAGCTGATCCAGGTCGCCGCCGTCTGCGCCGCTTGGGTGTCCGACCTCGACCGGCGGGCCAACCCCGGCGAGCACCCGAGCGCAACGGAGGCCGAGAGCGACGAGCAGCGCGCGGACCGACTGGAGACCGAGCGAAACCACGCGGCGGGTGGCCACCAGTACTGCGGGGTCAGCTGTGAGGTGGAGTTCCCGAGCGAGATGCTCCGCAACGGCATCCTTGCCCGTGCCGTTCCGGGGTCGGCCGGGATGCTCGACGAGCTGGTGCGCCGCGCCGCACAGCCCGCCGCCATGGTGGTCTGCATCTGCGGGCACCCCGCGCAGCGGCACTTCGAGGACAACTGCCTTGCGTGTGACTGCGGCGACTATCTGGAGCCCGAAGCGGCGCGCGAAGTGATCGCCCGGTGGAGGGAGGCTGCGACTCGTCTCCGCGCCGAGCAGCCCGCAGACACGGCGACGCCGGTCGTCCAGGAGTGGGCCCTGGTCTGCGGGCTCGGGCGAGGCGAGTGGACTCTGATCGATACGTACACGGCCGCCGAACGCCCGCAGGCTGAGGCCGCTCTCGCGCACCGGCGCCGCAACTTCCCTGCCTTGGAGTACAGCCTCGTCGAGGCGGCGCCGTTCGTGGTCGGCGGGGAGCAGCTGTGAGCGGCGACCTGGCCGAACTCGCGCCTCTCGCCCGGGTGATCGCCAAGGCGCTCCGCGACACCCCGATCCGGCTCGGCGACCCGGACACCACGCCCGAGCTCGTCGGGTCCCTCACCGTGGCTGTCGCCGTGTACATCGGCCGGGAAGTCCTCCCGCCCGGTGCGCTCGACGAGGCCCGGCCGCCAGCCACCACGTGGACCGTGGAAGCCCAGCGCGCCAACGGCCAGTGGACCGGCTACGCGCCGCCCCGCGGTCGGCGCAGCGAGGCACTGGAAGACCTCGCCCGCTGGGAGGCAAGCCCGGCGTCCTGGCCGTACCGGGTGGTGCGCACCACGACGATCACCACCATCGAGCAGCCGCCCACCAAGGGGGAACAGCCGTGACCCACTACCCGCTGCCCAAGCTCGGCCTCTGCGAGCCCTGCGGCCAGGAGATCCGCCTCCGCAAGACAGGCGCCCTGTACGCCCACGGCTGCGCCGGAGACGGCGAGGCGCCGTACACCGTCCTCGCCCCGACATTCGCCCGCTGGCTCCACTCCCACGCCGCACGCCGAGACGACCGGACGAACCGCATCACCAACCTGGCGCAGATGGAGTTCCGCGGCTGCACCCGCAGCCCGCACCGGACGCCCGCTGATGTGGCGTGGAAGACCGCCGAGGAGCTCCACGCCCGGCTGCACCAGGTCCAGTTGCAGCGGACCGGGTCGGAGATCCGGCAGCCGTACGACGGGCAGCGCTGCGACCGGCGGTGCCGGGACGTCGAGCGGGCCAGTGCCGTGTACGCCGAGCTTGTCGCCACGACAAGGCCGAGCCCGCCGTGGAACTGCGCCCACTGCAAACGCACGATCACCGGCACCGGTCACACCTGGTTCGGGCCCATCCCCGGGCCCGGCCAGGACTGGGGCGGCGGGGCCAAGTACCACCTGTCCCGGGCCTACCCGGACTGCCGGCGCGCGGGAGGGCAGCCTTCGTGATCACCACGTACCGCGTCCTCGTCACCGGCTCCCGCGACTGGCCCGACGAACTGGCCGTGAGCCGCCAGCTCACCGCGCTGCTCGCCGCAACCACCTTCCTGGGCCAGCCGTTCACCCTCGTCCACGGAGCCTGCCCCACCGGGGCCGACGCCCACGCCGACCAGTGGGCGCGCTGGCACCAGCAGCGCGGCGCCCGCATCACCATCGAACGGCACCACGCCAGCGACCACGGCCAGTGGCCCCAGTGCGGCCCCATCCGCAACCGGCACATGGTCGCCCTCGGCGCTGATGTGTGCGCCGCGTTCATCAGCCCGTGCACGAAGGCCAGGTGCTCACGGCCCCGCCCGCACGGCTCGCACGGTGCCAGTGGCTGCGCCGACCTCACTGAGGCGGCCGGCATCCCGACACGACGGTTCATCACGTGACCGCTGCTCGCTGGTTGGGCATGGCGATCCCCGCCATGCCCCTCCTCTCCGCCCTCCGCCTCAGCCTCGGCGCACTCTGCCGCCGCCTCAACCGAAAGGCCCGTCATGGGATGGTCCAGCGCTAACGAGATCTTCAACCCCGTCGCCCGCGCCCTCATCAACACCAGCGCCGACGACACCACCAAGCGGAAAGTCCTCGGCGACCTCATCAAGGGCCTCCAAGACGGCGACTGGGACACCGAAGACGAGTCCCTCGAAGACTTCCTCGACGACCCCGCCATCGTCGCCGCGTTCGCCGACCACGGCGTCCACACCCAAGATGGCCGCTGCTGTGCGCGTACCCGCGCCCTCGAAGTGCAGGAGCGCATCACCCTCGCCCTTGCTGAGCGGTTCGCTGACGGTGCTCCCGAGGACCAGATGTGCGTTCAACTGCCGGGCAACGGCCCGCTCCCGGTTCTTCGGGGCCCCACGCCGCAGGAAGCCGCAGAGGTGGCGGCCGAAGCGATCCGCGACCTCCTCGGCGGTGAGCAGAAGTGAGCAGCTACCGCCCGTGGGCCCACGCCGGCCGCCACTACGTCGACGGCCGTTGGATCCCTTGCTGCGAAGTCGGCGAGACCGACTGCTCCTGCACCTGCCATGACGACCAGCCCACCGAGGAGACACCGTGAGCAGCTACCGCCGCCACCAGATAGCCCTCACCATCGGAGCAGCGGGCGCCGGCCTCTCCGCCACCATCATGTGGCGCCGCGACGAACCATGGGCCGCAGCCCTCGCCATTGGTATGGGCGTCATCCTCGCTGCAGCGAGCCACCGTGAGGCCGCCGCGCACCGGGCAGACCTGGTCCGGCATGAGCGGGCCCGCCGCGCAGCCCTCCTCGACGAGGAGTCCCTGGACGAGTCAGCGATCGTCGGCCTACTCCTCGTCCCGTGCTGCCAGTTCTGGACCGCGACCGGCGGCCGCAGCCACGCGCCCCGCTGCCCGGTCGGCGCCGCCACCGAGTGTCCCGATGCCCCACCCGACTGGCTCAGCCCGCCCACGCCCCCACCAGGGCCCGCCACGGCCCCGACCGGAGGCCCCGATGCCTGACCCCTCACCGACCCGTATCCGCCTCACCTGCCTCTGCGGTCAAGTGATGGAGCACCTCTGCCGCGCCCACTGGGACACGAGCAGCGCCCTGCGCCCCGGCACCACCTGGCGCAGTAATGCCACGGCAACCACGTACTGGGTCCTCGAAGTCGCCGCCGACTGGGTCATCTACGACGACACCCCGGTGGCCTCGACCGACGCTCACGCCCTGCGTCGCGTCGACTTCCTGACCCGCTTCACGTACCTCGGCTCCGCCCACCAGCCGCAGGGCCCCGATACGACCGACCCGAAGGACGCCTGATGCCCACCCGCCTCGACATCCTCCACACCTTCCTCATCGGCGCCCTCGCCGCAGCCATCGCCACCGGCCTCGGCTACCTCCTCCTCAGCGAGACGCCCGACTGGTGGCTCCCCATGGTCGGCGGGCAGGCACTCATCCTCACCGGCTCCCTGTGGATCAAGGCCCGCCGGGTGCGGGAGCGCCGCCGCCTCCAAGACATGTACGACGCACCCGCGTTCGGCGACGACCACTGACCACCCCCGGCCCGGCCGTAGCGCGGCCGGGCCCCAGCCCAGGAGCACCCATGGCAGACCCCAAGCGCGTCCGCGCCAACACCGCCGCAGAGAACTCCGCCGCCGCCAAGTACAACCGCGTCCGCTACCGCGACAACCGCCACCCCGACACCCGCGGCTCCGCGCTCGGGGATGGCGAGGGCTGCTGGTGCGGGCAGGCCATGGCGCACGACTGGCCAGGCAAGGCCGCAGGCACTCCGCACCCCCGTGAGACCGAGGAGCAGCGGTGACCGACACCCGCATGCTGGACAAAGCCGAAGCCGACCTGCACCACCTCGTCGACCGCGTCCGCCGCGGCACGATCCTCCCGCCCGAAGTCGAGCAACTGGACGAAGGGATCACCGCCATGGCCGCACGACTCAAGGACGCCAAGGCCGCCGTCGTCGAGCGGCAGCCAACCGCGCCACTGCCCGAGTTCATCGCCATCAACCAGTACCGCCACGACCACGGCCACCAAGCCTGGGCGTGGCGCTGCTGGGGCGACGACTCCTGCTTTGGCTGGGTCGGCCTCGACCACCGCAGCGAAGACGCAGCCCGCAGGGAAGCAGCACGCCACCTCGCCGAGGACCACCCTCCAGCCGTCGAGCCCAGCGACATCGTCCTCACCCGCCACCGCGGCCGCGGCATCATCGTCACCCAAGCCCCGCAGCACAGCAGCATCGCCCTCGACGCGCTCGCCTCCGCGAACTCCACCCTGTCCATGCCCGGCCCGGACGTCATCGAGATTGCCGACCAGGTGGCCTACCGGGTCACCGGGTACGACGCGGCGAGCAGCACGCTGACGCTGGAACTCGTCAAGGACTGGCGCACCCCGGACGCTGTCCGGACAACAGCGGACAGCCCCCCGGACAGTCCGGACACGGCTCCAGGCGCCGCATCGGACAGCCTGCGCGAGGACTACGCAGCAGCGATCCGCTCACGGCTCCAGCAGGCCGGCGCGCCCGCAGCGTCCCCGTGGCGCGGGGAGATCGGCCTGTACGGGGCGGCCACTGACGGGGACTTGGCTGACGCCGTGATGGCCGTGCGGGACCGGGGCATGGAACAGCTGCGCCGCGAGCGTGACCTCGCCATCGCCCACGACCGGCAGCCGTACCCCACCGCGTGGGCGTACAAGCAGGCGTGTGCAGCCCTGGAGACCTACAGGCTGCGGGCCGATGCAGCCGAGGCCGTCGTTGGTCAGCTACGCGCCGAACTCGCCGCCCTTCACGAGGGCGAGGAGCCGCACCTCGACGAGTACACCGCCGCCACCCCCGCCCAGTGGATCTGGCAGTGGAACCGGGCCACCCCCGCCAAGCGCCTCGAAGTCGCCGAAGCTGCCGCGCGCAACCAGGCCACCGCCAGCGAATGCCAGTTGATGGATCACAAGGCCCGGCTCTGCGACACCATCCGTATCGACGAGGAGCAGCAGCCGTGAAGAACCACCTCCGCACCCTCTGGCGTCGGATCACCGGCACGTCACTCCCGCACTGCCACGCCTGCCAACGGCGCACCCTCGACGTCCACGCCAGCGTCATGACTGCGCCCACCGAGCAGCCTGTTGACCGCTGCTACCCCTCGTGCCAGCGCGAGGAGCAGCCCGGTGCCTGACCTCCGCGAATGGATCACCCGGAAGATCCGCCAGCGCGAGGACCTCGCCAAGCGCGCCGCCCACTACGGCCACCTCGACTGGCCGCAGCCCTGCACGGCCGCCGTCGACGTCGGCGAGGGCTGGCCGCTCACCACCGAGGCCGGGCCGATCGCCGAGCACATCAGCGAGCACGACCCGGCCACGGTCCTCCGCCGCTGCGCCGCCGACCGCAAGATCCTCGCCGAACACGCACCCAAGGGCGACGGCTGGCCCAGCCACTACGCCTGCGAAGGCTGCGGCTACGACGCCAGCTACTGCCCCGAGCCGATCACCGAGCACGTCAACGACTGCCCCACCCTGCTCGCGCTCGCCGAGGGCTACGGGCTCACCGACGAGCAGCGCGCCGCCCTCGACCGGCCCGAACCGGAACGCCCCGCCCCGAAGCCGCCCGTGAACCTCACGGCGCTCGTCCGACTCCTCAGCGCCAACCCGACGAGCAGCGTCCCGCCCGCACTCCGTGGGCCGAACTGGAAGGCACAACCGTGAGCACCTACGACGACGCCAGCGAGCCCGCCCGCGCCCTCCTCGCCAGCTTCGACGAACTCCAACTCGCCGAAATGCTCGCCGCCGCCAGCGCCCGAATCCACCGCATCCGGGACCTGCACCGGAACGAATACGAGACCTGCTCCGAGTGCACCCGCAACGACGGCGTGCCCTACCCGTGCCCTACCATCCGCGCCCTCGACAAGGAGCAGCGGTGAGCGCCACCTGATCCCCGCCGGCTGTCAGTGCCCGCCGTTACGCTGAGGCTCCGAGCTGCTGGCGCTCCTCGGACACACGTGAGCCCCCGCCTCGTCGAGGTCGGGGGCTCACGCACGCGTACGGGCTACTCGGCCGGCCGGTCCTTCAGGTCCGTACGCTCCCCCGGCCGCAGCTTCCTGCCCACAAAGTAGGGGCGCGCCCTGCGGTAGTCCACGGCCATCGAGCGGCCGATCTGCACGACGGGCGGGAAGCCTGCTGGGTCCTCTTTGCGGATCTGCGAGATGCGTTGGTGCGTCATCCGCTCGACGACGCCCTCGCTCACCAGGCGTCGGGCCAGTTCCCGGAAGCTGATCATGTCCGGCCCTCCTTCGTCGTCGGCCATGGCCACCATTCTCTCTGACCTACTTGCCATATGGCAAGGAGGTCGTTAGCGTCGTACTCGGTAACGGGAAAACCCCCGGTCCATGTGGCGTTGGAGCGCCGGACCGGGGGTGGACCCACCCGCATCAGCGACGAAAAGGCAGGTCCGCCATGGAGCGTACCGATCACCACCCGCTGGACGCATTACTCGCGCGCATCCTCAACGAGCCCACCTGGGCTGCACAGCTCGCCGAGCAGACCGCCGTCCAGCTGGAGAACGGCGCACCGTTCCTCGTCGTCAACCTGCACGTCCTCGACGAAGCGTGCGTCAACGCGGCCGCGATCGTCCTCGCTGGCCTGCCGGACATCGTCGCCGACGAGGCATCCCAGCGAGCCGCCGCGATCACGCCCGCACCCCGCCCCGGCGAGACCGGCATGGAGTACGCGCCACGTCTCCGCCAGGCCGCGAGGGGGCTGTGATGGCCACCGACGAACCGCGCCCCTGCAGCGACTGTCACGGCAGCGGCGGCCGTACCGAGGACACGTCCGGTGACGGTGTCGCCCGCCAGACGGGGCGCTCCTGCCAGTCCTGCCACGGCACCGGCACCCGCTGACCACCACCTGACCGGCCGGGCTCCTGCCACCCACGCCCGCGGGGCCCGGCCACCCTTCGCCCTGGAGCGCACCGTGAAGACCCGCGTAGAGACCCGCACGAGGCAGGTTCTCCACACCATCGACGGCATCCCCGAGCTGGTCGACGACGAGTACGACGTGATCGTCCCCGTCCCGCCCCGCGACTGGGACCACATCGTCATCACCAGCGTCCTCGGCATCGCCGGCGCGATGGTCGCGATCAGCGTCGTCTGGTCCACCGCCAGCATCGGCGACTTCCTCGCCCGCGCCGTTGTCGCACCCATCGCCTACCTCGGCGCCGTCGCATTCGGCCTCGCCTGGATCTCCTGCATGGCCCTCGAATGGCACGCCCGCTACGACCCCGCCCGCGCCCGACTCCCGTGCACCGCTGGGAACATCGCCCTCCTCATCGAGATGGGTGCCGTCTGCGCGCACGGCAGCGTCGAAGACTCCCTCGCCGTCGGCGTGGCAGGCGCCGTGATCTCCGCCGTGGCCAAGGGCATGTGGACCGTGACGCTCGAGCACCAGGCGCGCCCCATGTCGCCGCTCACGCAGAAATGGTTCCTCAAGCGCGAGGAGCAGATGACCGCGCGCATCGCCCTCGCCGCCCGCCAGCGGCAGCTCGACCGGACGGAGCAGCACGCCGCGGCCTTGCCCCAGCCTGCGGCCGCCGAGGAGCCTGCCGACCGCGCCCCCGCGCCGGGACGCGCGGCCGGCACTGTCCGGTCCGCTGTCCGCGCTGTCCTGTCCACCACCCCGGACGCGTCCGCCGACGACGTCCTCGACCGGCTCGACGACCTCGGCATCGACTACGACGAGCGCACCGTCCGGACACTCGTGGACAGCGCGAAGGACACCGGTCCGGACACGACGGACAGCAGGTCAGACACCACGCTCCGCCCGATCTCCCCGCCCGGGCAAACCGTCACGGACACGATCCGGACAGCCTTGTCCTCCGGCTTCGAGGACAAGGCCGCTGTCCTGTCCTACGTCCAAAAGATCCACGGACCGGACGTTGACCCGGACAACGTCAGGCGCATCCGAAGCCGCGAGATGGCACGGAGGACGGCCTGATGATCCTCGGCCTGATCACGTTCGCCATGCTCGCGCTCCTCGCCGCACTCGCCCTGATCGCCTGCGCCCCCACGTACCAACCCAGCCGGTACCTGCTCCCCGCGGTGCGGACCGTCGCCCTCATCACCACAGCCGCCGTCTACGTCGCCGCCCTCTTCCGATAGGACCCCTCCCGTGCCGTACATGGCCATCAACCTCGGCGGCGTCACCCTCGGCGTCGGCATCATCGTCCTGTTCCTCATGCGCTGGATCATGCGAGAGAAGAAGCGCCTCGGCGCGCTCGTGCCCTTCGCCCTGTCCGTGCTGTACGGAATGCTCGCCGCCCTCGCCGCCCTCGGCTCCGTGTCTGCCCTCGGGGGCGTCACCTGGCTCGCCCTATGGGCGGGCAACGTCGCCGGTTACGCGGCCCTCGTGTGGGGCATCGGCGGGACGGCTCCGGATGTCACCCGCGCGCAGCAGCTCGTGTTGACCGACGGCGGCTACGCGATCGTCTTCCTACTTACCCTCGTGCTCCTCGGCCTGCTGAAGTGGGGCCCCAAGCAGTCCAAGAGCAAGATCCTGCTCGGCTGCCTCGCGGGCATCCTGACCGCCCTGTCCGGGAACGTCGCCGGTGTCGCCGCGATCCCGCTCGGCAGCGGCGCCAATCTGGCGGGGACCGCCTTCACCGGGGTGTTCGGGTGAGCGACACCGACACCGATGAGCAGCCGGACACCGACGAGCCGCAGGGGATGAGCGAGCGCACCGCCCGGGTGCTGCTCACGGGTGTGCTGCTGCTCGCCATGTGGGGAGTCGTCGCCGCGCTGCCTGAGATGGCCTACGTCGTAGTCGGTATCGCCAGCACCCTCGGGTGGCAGCGGTGCCGCACCTGGCGTGAGGCGCGCGGCAAGGGAGCCAAGGAGCAGGACAAGGAGCAGCTGGTCGATGTCGTCGCGCACCTCCGTGCCCTCGGCGTCGGCGGCGGCCACGTCCTGCTGACTCACCTTCAGGCGGCGGCTGGGCTGCCGGACACCAAGACCGTCCGGGCGCTCCTCGACAAGGCCGGCGTCCAAGTCCGCGCGGGTGTCCGCACCGCGCAGGGGAACGGGCCTGGGGTCCACCAGGACGACATCCCGCCCCTCACCTCCTCGCCTGTGGGCGGCGCGTGTGGTGGCGGTTGTTTGTGCAGCTCAGGCGCCAACGCCAACGCCAACAACGCCGACGAGAGCGGCCCTGAGAAGGGGTTCCGTGTAGAGGCCATTGGCCAGGCGGGGACCGTCGTGCACGACCCGTCCGAGGCGCACCGCCGCCACACGCTACGCACCCGCTGAAGACCCCCGGGGCGGCCGCCCGCCTGGCAGCTGACCGGCCGCCCCGGCCCATCCCGAATACGCGAGACAGGAACCCGAATCATGGCACTCAGCAACGACATGCCGACCAGAGACCCGAAGCGAGCCGAGGCCGAGCCGCAGCACTCCCGGCAGTACGCGAGCAGCACCGGCGGCTACACCCGCCCGGTGGAAGCACCGAAGGAGCCCACGAAGAAGTAGGGCAACTGCCACACTGGAAGCTCGCGCCGGGTAACGCCCGGCACAACGAAGCCCCACCGGACACCCCCGTCCCGGTGGGGCTTTCGCGTTACCAGGACCCGTACTCGTCCGTGTACACCGCCCCACCCGGCTCGTCCTCACACCCCTCATGCTCATCCGGGCCGCCGCCATGCGCGATGACGAACACGTACCCCTGCCCGAGCGAACACTCCCTGTTGTCCCACTCGCCGGCCGCACCCGTCCACGCGATCAGGATGACGACGATGGCGATGAGGCCGAAGAGCGTTCTGTAGCTGGCCTGGCCGCTGGACATAGAGGACCCCCCTTGTTGCTGGTGCGGTGAGGGTAGGGCACCGGGGGCAAGGGGGGTGATGGGTTTGGTCGGATCCACCCGTCAGGGGCGGATGACGACGTAGTCCGGCTCGATCATGCGGTTGGTTCCTCGCTCTGCGGCGGGAAGTGCCTGTCCAGGATCTCAGCCCATCGCTCCGGCGGCACGAACCGGCCCAGGTCGTCAGCCTGCTCCGCGACGAGCTCGGTGAGCGCGGCCACGAACGGGGCTGCGGCGGCTTCATCCGGGAGCGCTGCGGCCGCTGCCTTCAACCGTTCATGTGCGGCGGGGAACGCCGTCTTCATCCACTCGTCCCGCTCCTTCGCGCGGCGCGCGCCGTCTTCCATGAGGATCTGGTTGACCGTGTGCGTGGGGCAGTCCTTGGTGTGCCAGGTGACGGTGGCGTGCATGGCCCCTGTGGTGAGGTCCTTGCCGATGCTGGTGATGCGGGCGTCCTTGTTGGCTTCGGTGGCCTGGCAGTCGGGGCAGGTCTCTTCGCGGCGTTCGGTCATGGGGTGGGCTCCTCGTCCGGGCGCACCGGGCCCACGCCGTAGAAGCCGTGCATCTGCACGTTCAACTCCGCCAAGTCCGGGTGCTCCGCGACCTCGCGCGCCACGCTGGCATTCCACGCGTCGGTGAAACCCTTCAAGGACTTGGTGGCCATCACCGCAGACGCGGCCATGTCGTGCTGGGCAGCAGCGACCCGGAGCCGCCCGGCCATGATTCGGTGGAGTCGGGCGCGCAACTCGTAGGGGTCGACGCTCTCGCTCATGCGGTCTTCTCCTCGCTAGTCGTTGGGCCCGCGCCCTGGCAGGCCGGGCAGGCCGGGCAGAGCCAAGTCCTGAAGTCCGAGCCGACTGCCGGCCGCCACCCCGCGCCGACTGCTGCGCGCTGCGCTTCCCGCTCGCCGGGCCAGTTTCCGGCCCGCTCTGCAGTGGCGGCCGCGATGAGCACGCCTGCCATGAGGTCAGTGCCTGGGACGTAGCCGTCGGGGAGTGACAGCCACTCTTTGCCGGGTCCGTCGCATTGGACGCGGTACACGGGCTTGATCATGTGTTCTTCTCCTCGCTGTTCTCCGGCCCGTCAAGTACTTCATCGACGGCGCGCGCCAACTCGTCGCTCACCGGTGTCCGTTCGCGGTCGGGCCCGTCAGCGTTGCCGTAGATGGCCTGGTTCAGGATGCGCTTGACCTGGCCGCAGCCCTCCATGTTCATGATCCGGGCGAGGGCGCCGGGCGTCTCGTCGGGCTGCTCACTCATGCGTTCTTCTCCTCGGTACTCGCCGGGTGCTCCGGCCTGATGACCTTGACGTACTGCGTGGCAAGCCCCAGCCGCTGCTCCTGAGTGCCCGGGTTCACCTTGACCCAGCCGTCGAAGCTGGTCTCGATTTCGCGGACGGTCACGTCTGGGCGTCCGGGGATGGAAACGATGTCGCCGATCTGCACCTCGGATCCGAGGATGGGCCTGCGGTCGGTCCAGGTCTCGCTCATACGGTCTGCTCCTCGCGCTCGGTGCGGGTCCGGGAGTCTCCGTTGATGCGGATGGCGATGCTGCGCGCCCGCTCGTGATTCACGCTCGCCCACCTGCCGATGTCCCGGAACGACGCGCCGTCGAGGCGGGCGGCTGCGATGTCTGCGTCGAGTGCTTCCTTGGCGCGTTCGACGGCTGTGGCGCGGCGGCCGAGTTGTTTCTCCCAGTCGGTCATAGCGGCATCGTCTCACGGTTGGCGTCTGATTCCTAGACGAGTTACGTCTATGCACTAGACAGCAGCGCCTGCCTCTGCCATTCTCTAAGTGTCTAGAAAATAGACACCGCGAACGAGGGGGACCACATGAACGCCGCAGCCACCACCCACCACCACACCAACTGCCTCCGCTGCGGGCGTCGCTTGACCAGCGCCAAGAGCACCGCCACCGGCTATGGCCCGACCTGCACCCGCAAGGTCAAGGCCGCCGCCAAGGCCGCCATCGTCGCCCAGTACAAGCCCCACCAGATCGCCAAGGCAGAAGAGCTCATCGAACAGGGCGCCCTCATCCCCCTCCGCAGCGGCATCTACCTCGCCCCCTCCTCCGACGGATCGCGCACCTACAAGGCCCACCGCACTGCCTGCTCTTGCCCAGCCGGAATCAAGGGCCTCCACCCCTGCAAGCACCGCATCGCCGCCCACATCCTCAGCCTCGCCGCCTGACCCTCCTCCCAGATCGGAGCCACACATGATCCGCACCACCTACCGAGGCCGCGAACTCAAGGTCACCAAGTCCCGCACACCAGGCTGCGTCAAGACGCACGTCAACGGCCACGTCATCAACCACGGCGACCCCGTCTCCGAGGCCTGCGCCTTCGACACGCTGCGCCGCATCATCGACAAGCTCGACACCAACGGCGGCCCCGGCCACAACCCGCGCGAGACCTCACCCTTCTGGTACGAGCCCGGCACCTACGACGTCAACGGCTACGGCCACGCCACCGCCCCCGGGGGCGTCTGCCCCTGCCCCCTCTGCGAAGCGCAGCCGGACAGGAACCAGCCTGCCGACCCCGACGCTTGCCGGTACTGCCGTCTCGCTGAACGCCCGCACGCCCGGCAGCACACCGACGGCGTCGGCTGGCACGCGTGGACGGCGCCCACCATCGAGCAGACCAGGGGCCGGATGCGCGCCCGCCACCACAGGAGCGGCTCAACTGGGGCCGCGAACTAGCGGAGCAGCACCGCACCAGCTCGCCGTGCGGCTCCTCCTCGCGGCGTGACCGACATACGCTGAAACCGCCACCACATCCCGGGAGAACCCACATGGGCCGCCAAATCCGCCGCGTACCCCTCGACTTCGACTGGCCGCTCAACAAGGTCTGGGAGGGCTTCCTGATGCCCGATCGGTTCGACGAGGAGAAGTGCCCCGACTGCAAGAGCGGCTACTCGCCGCAGGCTCAGAACCTGTACGACCTCTGGTACGGGAAGCTGCCGTTCGACCCGGCCAGCACCGGATCGACGCCGTGGCGGAACGACAGCCCGGCCGTCCGAGCGTTCGCCGAGCGCAACGTCGGTAACGCGCCCGACTACTACGGGACCGGGGAAGCGGCCATCGTGCGCGAGGCGCAGCGGCTGGCGAACCTGTTCAATGGGCAGTGGTCCCACCACCTCTCGCAGGACGACGTCGACGCACTCGTCGCCGCCGGGCGGTTGCACGACTTCACCCACACCTGGAGTCGCGAGGACGGCTGGCAGAAAAAGGAGCCGCCCGTCACGCCGACCGCCGAACAGGTCAACGGGTGGTCCATCGGCGGCTTCGGCCATGACGGGATCAACGCGAGCGTGGTGATCCGTGCCCGCTGCGAGCGCGAAGGCATCGACGACACCTGCCCGACCTGCCAGGGGCACAGCGGTATCGAGAAGCACGAAGGGCAGCGTGCCGAGGCCGAAGCGTGGGAGCCGACCGACCCGCCCACGGGCGACGGCTGGCAGCTCTGGGAGACCGTGAGCGAAGGCTCCCCGATCAGCCCCGTGTACGCGACGGCAGACGACCTCGCGGCGTGGATGTCCGACCCGGCGCGCGGCGACCACTGGGTTCCGCAGGAGGTCGCCGCGAAGTTCATCGCCGACGGCTGGGCGCCGACCGGCGTGCTCAGCGCCAAGACCCACGGGCTGGTGTCCGGAGTTGAGTGGGTCGGTACCCAAGACGACGACTGACCCCGCGCACGACTGAGGGCCCGCCCCCTGGCCACCAACCAGGAGCGGGCCCCCACGCGCGTAGCGCCGCTACCATCAGACCATGAACACCGGTAACGAGCCACCCGTACCGGACGGACCCACACCACCGCCCGGGCGAGTCAAAGACGCCCGAGGGCGCTTCATCACCACCCTCGCCCACGACGAACGCGCCGCCCAGGCCGCCCGCCTCAAGGCCGACAACCCCCGCATGACGCTCCAGCAGATCGCGGACGCCGTCGGCTACACCCACAAAGCCGACGCCTGGCGCGCAATCGACAAGTGCCGCAAGGGCGTCGTCCAACAGGCCGGCGCCGAGCTCGTCGCCTCCGAGGCAGCCCAGCTCGACGACCTGTACGTCGCTGCGCTCGAAGTCCTTGAGCGCGATCACGTCACCGTGTCCCATGGCCGGATCGTCACCGGCGAGGACGGGCAGCCGCTCCTCGACGACGGGCCGAAGCTCGCCGCGATCCGCGAACTCCGCGCCATCCGCGAGTCGTACCGCAAGCTCCACGGCCTCGACGCCGAGAAGAAGATCAGCCTGTCCGGCGGTGTCCGCTACGAGGTCGTCGGCATCGACCCCGCGGACCTCACATGACCACCGCGCGGCCGACCCCCGAGGACATCGCTGGCTGGCTTCGCGACCCCGCCAACCGCGAGGCCGTCGCCGAGGCCCTGCGCCGGGAAGCCCGCTGCGGCGCGCCGTGGTTGCGGGACTTCCTCGCGCGCGAGAACCGCGTCCACCGGCAGGGCCGCGCATGACCGCCCAACTCCTGCAGTGTGCACGGCGGTTGAGCTGCGGAAACGGTAGAATCAGAGCATCAAAACCCCGGCGACGGTTGCAGCCGTCCCGGGGCGCGGAGACCACCTATCTGAGAGGTGCCCTCATGGGCCAGCGTAGCTGTGACCTGCCCGAATGCGTACGCTCCCACACGGCGTGGGGCTATTGCGACTACCACTACCGGGAATGGAAGCGCTGCGGTGTAGCAGGAAGCACAGCCCCTGCTCGGGCCCACCGGGTGTGCACCTTCGACGACTGTGGTCGGCAGCGACGAAGCGACGGTCTTTGCACCGCCCACTACCTCCAAAAGTTCAAGGGCCACGAGCTGCGCCCGCTCAGGCCGCACATCGACACGACCGCCCGGGACGAACACGGACGCAAGCAGTGCAGCCGCTGCCGCGAATGGAAGCCCGAGGACGGCTACATGGCCAACCCCCGCATCAAGGGCGGGCTCCACTCCTTCTGTCTGCGCTGCTGGCGGGACGAGAAGCTCAGGGCCGCCTACGGCATCACCATCGGCGAGTACGAGGCGATGCTGACCAAGCAGGACGGCGGGTGCGCGATCTGCGGGGGCACCAATGCGAGCGGCAGGAACCTCTACGTCGACCACGACCATTCGTGCTGCCCCGGCGGCAAGTCCTGCGGGCGATGCGTCCGGGCGCTCCTGTGCGATCCGTGCAACCGGTCCATCGGCCTGATGCGAGACAACCCCGAACGCCTCGAAGCGGCGGCGGCCTATGTCAGGCGGTACGTCAGTGTCTGAGATGGTCGTTCGTTACGAGCCGCGAGGAGGGGCCAGGGACCTCCTAGTCTCTCGCTCGACGGAGATTTTGATCGATGGGCCGGCGGGTACGGGAAAGTCGCTGGCGATGCTGTTCAAGATCCACCTAGCGGCCCTCGCTGTGCCTGGCCTTCGCGCCCTCCTGGTCCGTCAGACGCACGCGTCCCTCACCGGCACCACGCTCGTCACCTTCGAACGGACCGTGGCGCAGGACGCCATGGCTGCGGGCATCGTCAACTGGTACGGCGGCAGCAGCCGACAGCCAGCCGCGTACCGCTACGCGAACGGTTCAGAGATCCTCGTTGGCGGGCTTGACCGGCCAGAGAAGTTCCTCAGCTCCGAGTTCGACCGGATCGCGATCGACGAGGCCACAGAGGTCAGCGAGCTCGCACTGGAGACCCTGATCACCCGACTCCGCGGCACAGCGCCGACGTACAAGCAGGTCGTCTGCGCCGCCAACCCGGCCCATCCGACCCACTGGCTGAAGCAGCGCGCCGACCGCGGCACGATGCAAAGGATCATCTCCCGCCACCGCGACAACCCGGCGTACGTCAACTCCGATGGCTCCCTCACTGAACGCGGCCAGGACTACCTCGACAAGCTCGACGCGCTCACAGGAGTCCGTCGTCTGCGCTACCGCGATGGAGCATGGGCTGCTGCCGAGGGTCAGATCTATGAAGCGTGGGATGAGTCGGTCCACCTGATCGATCCCTTCAAGATCCCCAACACGTGGACCAGGTGGGCCGCAGTCGACTTCGGGTACACGGCACCTTTCTGCTTCCAAGACTGGAGGGAAGATCCCGACGGCCGCCTGTACTTGGTCAACGAGCTGTATTTCACGCGCCGCCTGGTCGAGGATCACGCGAGGCAGATCAAGGAACAGTTGCTCAACTACCCGTCGGGGGAACCCCGGGGGCCCCGGCCGCGCGCGATCTTCGCGGACCATGATGCGGAGGACCGGGCCACGCTGGAGCGGCATCTCGGCCTGTCAACGACGGCCGCGACCAAGACCGTGTCCGATGGGATCCAGGCGGTGCAGTCCCGTCTCAAGGTCCAGCCGGACGGCAAGCCGCGCCTGTTCATCGTGCGCGGTGCCCTCGTCGAACGCGACCAGGCGCTGGAGGCTGCGTCTCTGCCGACGTGCACCGCCGAGGAGATCACCGGCTACGTGTGGGCGGTCAAGCCCGGCGCGGCGGGCGGGCTGAAGGAAGCCCCCGCGAAGGAGAACGATCACGGCATGGACGCGCTGCGGTACATGGCCGCGGCCCGGGACCTGAAGGGCCGGACGCGGGTCCGCTGGCTGTAACGAGGCTCGCGAGCCTCGGATTGTAGGTACCTTACAAACCGAATCCGATCACGATGAGGCGGCCTCGATGGCACGGAAACCGCGTATGCCCAGCGTCACACGGCAATTGAATAGGGCTATGCCGGTGGCGCTGGACTCGGTAGGCGCTATTCTCTTGTCAATAGGTGCCAACATGATCTACGCGCCCGCCGGATGGATCACCGCCGGAATCGCCGCGATCGTCCTCAACTGGCGCATCTACGGCGACTAGCAGGCGGAGGGGAGGGGCCGGTGGCCAGAACCCTCCTCGGCGCACTCCGCAACCGCGCCACGGCCACCCCAGTCCCCTTCACATCCCGCACCCGCAGCTACGGCCGCAGCCTCTTCGGCTCCCAGCGCGGCGCCACCGCCCAGCTGAACTCCATGGGCTCTGTGAGCACGCTGTTCGCCATCGTCAACCGAACCGCCAAAGCTGAGGCTGGCGTTGGCTGGCACCTGTACCGCAAGGCGAAGAGCGGCAAGACGGAGGACCGTGTCGAGGTCACCGCGCACGCGGCGCTGGACCTGTGGAACAAGCCCAACGAGTTCTACACGCAGTCCGTGTTCGTGGAGGCCGGGGCGCAGCACAAGCAGCTGACGGGCGAGCAGTGGTGGGTCATCGCCCGCGACGAGCGATTCGACATACCCCTGGAGATGTGGCCGGTTCGCCCGGACCGTATGGAGCCCGTCCCCGACCCGGACCACTTCCTGTCCGGGTACATGTACACCGGGCCGGACGGGCAGCAGATCGCGCTCCGCAAAGAAGACGTGATCTTCATTCGGACCCCGCACCCCACCGACCCGTACCGGGGTATAGGCCCGGTCCAGGCGCTGCTCACCGACCTCGACGCCGTCCGGTACTCGGCCGAGTGGAACCGCAACTTCTTCCTCAACAGCGCGGAGCCCGGCGGAATCATCGAGGTCCCCAACCACCTGGGCGACGACGAGTACAACGAGTTGCGCGACAGGTGGAACGAGCAGCACAAGGGCATCGCCAACGCCCACAGGGTCGCGATCCTCGAACACGGCACGTGGAAAGACCGCAAGTTCACCCAGCGCGACATGCAGTTCGTCGAGCTCCGCAACGTCAGCCGCGAAGTGATTCGCGAAGCTTTTGGTTTCCCCAAGCCGATGCTGGGCGCCGTCGACGACGTAAACCGCGCGAACGCCGACGCCGGTGAGGTCATGTTCGCCCGCTGGCTGTGCGTCCCAGACCTCGAAGCAATCAAGGACGCGCTCAACCACCAACTGCTCCCGCTGTACGGGCCCACCGGCGAGGGCCTCGAATTCGACTACGAAAACCCCGTCCCCGACGACCGCGAAGCCGATTCCGCTGAGCTGACCGCCCGCGCGAACGCCGCCGCCGTCCTGGTGAGCCAGGGTTTCGACGCCGCCGGGACGCTGTCCGCGGTGGGGCTGCCCGACATCCCGCACACGGGGCGGCCGGCTCCTGCGCAGTCAGCAGGCCCGGCGGACGGGTGGGCGGCTGCGGTGGCTGGCCTGACCGGAGACGGCATCGAGGCTGCGATGCGGTGGGAAGCCGTCGCCGAGATCGACGACAACACCTGCAAGCCCTGCGCCGACAACGACGGCAAGACCTACCGCAACCGGGCCGCGGCCTACCGGGACTACCCCGGCGGCTCCGGCTACGTGAAGTGCGTCGGCGCCGAGTACGGCAACGAATGCCGCTGCAAGGTCGTCAAGCGGCGCAAGACGGGAGACGACGAATGAGCCGCATGCCGGGCCTCACGCTGCCCGCCAACCTGAACAGCTTCCTCGCCAAGCAGCGCGAGCAGGCCGACAAGCTCCGAGCCCAGCACGGTATCGAGCCCCAGCCCTGGTACCGGATCACCAACCAGTCCTCCGACGAGGCCGAGGTGCTGCTGTACGAGGACATCGGCGGCTGGTACGGCGCGACTGCTGATCAGTTCATCGCCGATTTGCGCGGCGTCACGGCGCCGAACCTCCGCGTCCGGATCAACAGCCCCGGCGGGTCGGTGTTCGAGGGCATCGCCATCGCCAACGCGCTCCGCTCCCACCCGGCGAACATCACGATCCAGGTCGACGGCATCGCCGCCTCGATCGCCTCCGTCATCGCCATGGCCGGGGACCGGATCGAGATGGCCCCCAACACGATGATGATGGTTCACGAAGCGTCCGGCCTCTGCATGGGCAACGCCGCGGACATGGCCGAGATGGAAGAGCTCCTCGACCTCATCAGCGACAACATCGCTGACGCCTACGCCAGTAGGGCGGGCGGCACCCGCGAACAGTGGCGCGAACGCATGCGCGCCGAGACGTGGTACCTCCCCGAGGACGCCGTCGACGCCGGACTCGCCGATGAGGCCATCCAGGTGCCCAAGACCGGTACCCCGCCCGCCTCTCCCGAGGAGAGCTCGCCGGAGCCAGACATGCACCGCGCGTTCGACCTGACCGCGTACGGCTACACCGGCCCCCAGCAGGCGACCGGCCTCACGGAGGACATTCGCGCGCTGGTCGGCGAGGAAGTCGCCGCGGCGCTGCGCGCGCAGGTTGTCGTCGAGCCTGCCCCCGTTGAGCCCGAGCCCGTGGAGCAGGTGGTGGCCGCCGTACCAGCCGAGCCTGCCCCGCCCGCCCCCGTCGACGAGGACCCTGCGGCCGAGCCGCTCCTGGACCCGTGGGCGGCGGCCGTCGCCCAGCTCATGCAGCCCGCCCCCGACCCGTGGGCCGAGCTCACATCCCACCTGACCGGAACCACGGCGTCGTCCAGCGCGGCGACGGAAGCAGCCTAAGGAGGCACCAGTGGCACCCACCCTGACCACGCCGCGCAACTCGGACGAGCTGGCGGAAATGCTCGCCGACCCGACGCGCGCCAAGCAGATCATGGAAACCCCGAAGGCCCTCGCGGACTTCATCGACGAGTACGCCCAGAAGCAGCAGGGCGAAGGCACCGACATGCAGCGGCAGATCGACGAGGGCGTCCAGCGCGGCCTCGCGAACATGCTGCGCGACCACGACGTGACGGCCAGCGGCGACGCGATCAAGCGCCTGAATCTGGACCCGCAGACCCGGCCGGGCAACATGCTGACGACACACAGGCAGGCCACGGCGTACAACCCGAAGGCCGTCGGCGCCGCCCTGGACGGCAAGTTCGAGAACGCGGCCGACTTCTTCCGTCACGCCTGGCACCGGAACACAGACCCCGCGGCCCGCGCGAAGATGGACGAGCTCCGCAACGCGTACAGCTCCGTCATCCCAGCGGACGGCGGTTTCCTCGTCCCCGAGACGCTGCGCTCCCAGCTGCTCCAGATCGCCCTGGAGTCGTCTGTCGTCCGCTCGCGCGCGACGGTCGTTCCGATGGAGACGGCCCGCGTCCCGTTCCCGATGATCGACTCGACGACCAACGTCGGGTCCGTGTTCGGCGGCATGATCGGCTACTGGGGCGAAGAGGGCGCAGCGCTCGTCGAGTCCAACCCGAAGTTCGGCCGGGCTGTCCTCGACGCGAAGAAGCTCACCGGTTTCGCGCTCGTCCCCAACGAGCTCCTCCAGGACTCCCTCATCTCGTTCTCGGCGCTCATCGAGACGCTGTGGCCGCAGGCCCTGGCGTTCTTCGAGGACTTGGCGTTCATGTCCGGCACCGGAGCAGGCGAACCGGAGGGCTTCCTCGGCGCCGCGAACTCCGCGGGTGTCGCCGTCACGAAGGAGTCCGGCCAGGCCGCGGACACGATCGTCGTCGAGAACGTCATCAAGATGTACTCCCGCATGCTCCCGTCGTCGCTCGCTCGCGGCATCTGGGTGTGCTCCCCCGAGGCCATCCCGGAGCTCTACACGATGGCCCTGTCCGTCGGCACCGGCGGCGGCCCGGTCATGCTCACCAACGTCGCGGGCCCGGCGCCGATGACCATCTTCGGCCGTCCGCTCGTCGTGTCGGAGAAGGCCGGACGCCTCGGCGACCGCTCCGACCTCGCGTTCGTCGACCTCTCGTACTACCTCATCGGCGACCGGCAGCAGATGACCGCCGACAGCAGCACCGAGTACAAGTTCGGCAACGACCAGACCGCTTACAGAATCATCCAGCGCGTCGACGGCCGCCCCTGGCTCCAGTCGGCCATCACCCCGGCCAACGGCGGCCCCACCCTCAGCCCGTTCGTCGAGATCGCCGAGCGCGCGTAACCAACCGGCTGGCGTCGGCAATCAATCCCCGGCGCCAGCTCTCACCCGGGCCGGCAGTGTCGCCCCGGCAGGGCACCACGAGACAGGAGATACCTCATGGCACAGGAAGGCCTCGGCCGACTGTTCGACATCTCGTCGGGCATCGTGCCCGTCGACTCGCAGACCGCGGCGATGACTGGCCACCGCGTGTCCCTGCGCAATGCGGGCGGCGTGACGATCGTCGTCTTCAAGGCGGCAGGGACAGCGAACGATGACCCGGTGCTGGACCTGCAGCAGCACACCGCATCATCGGGCGGCACCAGCGCTGACCTGGACATCATCGATCACTACTACATCAAGCAGGAAGCAACTCTCGACGGCGACGAGACGTGGACACGGGTCACGCAGACCGCCGCGTCCGAGGTGACGCTGAACTCGACCTCGGCCGAGACGCAGATGATCGTCGTCATCGAGGTCGACGCCCGGTCACTGTCCGACGGCTACGACTACATCAGCCTCGACATCGCCGACACGGGAGCAGCTGGCGCGCAGCTCATCTCCAGCCTGTACCTGCTGCGCGATCTCGCGGTGCAGCGGACTCCGGCCAACCTCGTCGCCCCGCTGAGCTGAACGGAGATCTGACATGTCGACACTCATCTCCGGGGACCAGCTCCGGACCATCCTGTACGGCACCCGCGTGGAGAAGGCGTACGCAACGCTCGCCGTCGAGACGAAGACGCTGTTCAACGTCACTGGCGGCAAGGTGCTGATCACGTCCATCACGGGCGAGGTCACCACGGCCATCACCACGGCCGGCACGTCGAAGCTCCAGGCCAACCCGACGACGGGCACCACGTCGGACCTGGTGGCGGCCACCGACCTCGGCACGACCGACACCCCGGCCGGGAACATCCTCAGCTTCACCGGCGTCAAGACCGATTCAATCGTCCACGGGCCCGGCTCCGCGCCGAACGTCCAGCGCCCGATCGTGGTCAACACGGGCACGATCGAGCAGGTCAACGCGACCGGCGCGGACGGCGGGATCACATGGGTCCTCACGTACATCCCGCTCGACAACGGCGCGTCTGTGGCGGCGGCCTGACATGGCTGTGGAGACGTGCGCAGGCTGCACCACCACCTATGCGGTGGGCGCCCCGCGATGCCCGCAGTGCGGCAGCACCGAACGTACGGAGGGCCGTGGGGGCGCTGTGCTGCCGTCGCTGACCGTCGAGTGCGCGACGGCCGACTGCATGCACTACGGGAAGCGGCGGCGGGTGCACCTGCGCACGGCCGCCCCTGGCGTGCTGGAGATGCCGAGCCTCGTATGCGCCGGGTGTGGCCTCGCGATGCCTCAAGTCCCGGTGCCGGACGTCAACGAGGAGGACAGCATGCCGAAGATCACCGCCCACGGTGGGCCGTCGAACCGCTACGAGGACGAAGCCGAGTCGGAGACGGCCGCTGTGCCGGCGGATTCGGCGCCCGAGGGGAGTGAGCAGCCATCAGCTGGGAGCAGCTCCGAGACATCTGCCGAGAAGCAGCCGACATCGCCCGAGACGAGCAAGCCCAACAGCCCGTCGCCTGCCCGCAAGACGGGGAACCGCTCCGGGAAGGGCCGGACGGGGAGCTCTACTGCCCGTTCGACGGATGGCGGCCAGGAGAACGATACGTCGGAGACGATCTCCGGCTCTGACAGCGCGAAGGGGAACTGACGTGGCCGTGACCGCGAAGGTCGTCTGCAGCCAGAAGGTGGAGACCGGTGAGGGCGACAGCCGCCAGGCACTCGTGTCGTTCCTGCCGGACTACTCCGACGGCCGAAACAAGGAGTGGGCGGTGGCGACGCCGCACCTGCAGCTGAACATGACGCTCAACGGTGCGGCTGCGGACCTGTTCGAGCCGCAGCAGGCGTACACGCTCACGTTCGAGCCGGACGGTGAGGAATCCGGGTGAGCGCCTACCGGAACGGCGAGCTGTTCAGGGCCACCGGCCTGACCCTGAACAGCTCAACCAACCACGTCACCGCGAACACCACGAACGACACCACGGGCCGCACCGGGGCGATCGACATCTCGCGTGTCAGCAACGGCCTGCTGGTGGTGACGATCGCGAATGCGCCGACGGGCACGAACCCCACGCTCGCGATCTTCTTCGATGTGCTGGACGCGTACAGCTCGTGGGTGCAGACCTCGCCCGCGACGTCGATCGGCGGGGTGGTGGTGTCGGCGGCTGGCACCACGTACGGCGTGATCAACAACGGCTATCAGATGACCAATTTGGGCCGGATCCGGTGGACCGTCGGCGGCACCGACACCCCCACCTTCACCGGGGTCAGCTTCTCCATCCACGGCCGACCCTGACCAACAACTGGAGGAACACATGAAGCCGAGCGTGGGCCGCATTGTCCTCGTCTCGATGGACCCGGCCATGAACAACGGCGCTGGCGTCGCGCCCGCTGTCATTACCCGCGTCTGGGACGACACCACCGTCAACGTGCACGTGCTGCCCGACGGCCACGTCACCGAGTGGCAGACCTCGGCGACCTACGTCGACAGCCTCGACGAGGAAACCGGCGGTCTCTACCGCTGGACTTGGCCGCCCCGCATCTGACCACACAGCCCAACAACACCTGAGAGGAGGTGAGAGAGATGGTCGTCTACGCGACCCGCGAGGACGTGAAGCACGCCCTCGACAGCAAGGAAACCGCACGGAACAACGGGCAGATCAGCCGCGCCCTGGAGTCCGCCAGCCGCAGCATCGACGACCTGTGCCACCGGACGTTCGCCCCCGAGACTGACACCCGACGCTTCGACTACCCGGGCAGCCAGTACGCGCGGCCGTGGCGCCTGTGGCTCGACTCCAACACCCTCATCTCCGTCACCTCCCTCACCAGCGGCGGCGTCACCATCACCGCGGACGACTACTTCCTGCGCCGCTCCGACCAGCGCAACGAGCCGCCGTTCACGCACGTCGAGATCGACCTCGACAGCGCCGCTGCGTTCTCCTCTGGTGACACGCACCAGCAGGCCACTGTGATCAGCGGGCTGTTCGGCTACCGCAACGACGAGACGACCGTCGGCGCTCTCACGGCCGCCGTCGGCTCGACGACCGCGACCACGATCTCCGTCACCGGGGCAGCATCCGCGCTCATCGGCATCGGCTCCGTCCTGCGGATCGACACGGAACGGATGCTCGTCACCGGCCGCACCATGGCCGACACCGGACAGAACCTCGGCGGCGCCGGACTCACCGCGCAGAACAACTCCGTCACCGTGGCCGTAACGGACGGCACCGCGTACACGGTCGACGAGACCATCCTCATCGACTCCGAGCGCATGCTCATCGTCGACATCGCAGGCAACAACCTCACCGTCAAGCGCGGATGGGACGGCAGCGTGCTCGCCGCCCATTCGGCCGGCGTCGACATCTACGCCCCGCGCACTCTCACCGTCACCCGGGGCGCGCTCGGAACCACGGCGGCCACGCACTCCAGCGGCGCCACCGCATACCGGTGGGACCCGCCCGGCCTGGTCCGAGACCTGACGATCGCCGAGGCCATCGCCCGGCTGACGAACGAACACACCGGCTACGCACGCACGCGGAAGACCGGCGACGGCGGCACCAGCGAGAAGGCCCTGGACGCGACCGCGCTGCCGAGCCTGCGCCAGCAGGTGTACACCGCGCACGGCCGCAAGGCCCGGACGAGGGCGGTGTGAGGTGAGCATCGAGATCACGATGACGGGGCCGCTGTTCGACGGCCGGGCGGCGCGCGCCATGCAGGACGCTGCGGACGCCGCGCGCGAGGACATCGCCGAGTTTGCCGAGGAGCACGCGCTGGCCCTGATGGGCGCGAACTTCCGTGAGCCCACCGGCTATTACGAGTCCCGTGTCACGACTGAGCGGGTCGCGGCCGACACGTCCCTCGTCCACGACCAGGGCGTCGTCTACGGCCCGTGGCTGGAGGGCGTCGGCACCAGGAACCGTCCACGCCCCGGCTTCCCTGGTTACTCGCACTGGCGGCAGACGAAGCAGCTCGCGCAGCTGCGCGGCCCGGCGATCGCCGACCGCGCCGTGCAGCGCCATCTCCCCGAGATGAGGGGGTGACCGATGGCTCTCGATATCGACAGCATCCTCGACGCGGCGACGTCCCACGCCTCTGCGTCCGGGTACTTCGAGCAGGTCAACGGCCACGAGCCGCTGAACCCGCCGATCACAGGCGGTCTCACGGCTGCCGTGTGGGTCGACCGCGTCACGCCCGTCCGCTCGTCCGGCCTCAGCTCGGTGTCGGTCCTGCTCGTGCTGAACGTCCGGCTGTACAAGACCGGGCAGTCCCTGCCGCTCGACGCCATCGACCCCGACATGGTCAAGGCCGTCGACGCGCTGTGCATCGCCTACTGCGGCGATTTCACCCTCGGTGGCCTCGTCCGCAAGGTCGACATCTTCGGCGCCCATGGCGCCCCGTTCGACGTTCGCGCCGGATACCTGTCGCAGGACGGCGCACCGTACCGAGTGATGACGATCAGCCTGCCCGTCATCGTCAATGATCTTTGGGAAGAGGTGGCATAGGTGGCCAAATCAGGCGGATTGGGCGATAACTTCTACATCGCCGGATACGACATCAGCGGCGACCTCGGCAGCATCAACACATCCGGCGGCCCCGCCGCGCTCGTCGTGACCGGCATCGACAAGTCGGCCTTCGAACGCATCGGCGGCCTGAGAACCGGCGGCATGTCCTGGTCCACGTGGTTCAACACCGCCACCGGCCGGGCACACGAGCGGCTCTCCGCACTGCCGACAGCCGACGTCATCACCTCTTACCACCAGGGCACGACGCTGGCGAACCCAGCCGCCGCCTGCGTGGCAAAGCAGATCAACTACGACCCCAGCCGAGGCGACGACGGCAGCCTCACCTTCGCCGTCAACGTGGAGTCCAACGCCTACGGCCTGGAATGGGGCGTCCAAGGCACCGCGGGGAAGCGCACCGACACCGCAGCAACCGCCGCTGCAGCAGTCACCGCAGTAGACGGCGGTGCGTCCTCCGCGTTCGGGCTCCAGGCGTACCTGCATGTTTTCAGCTTCACCGGCACCTCGTGCACCGTGAAACTCCAGGAGAGCAGCGACAACGGCGCCGACGCGTACGTCGACGTCGTCGGCGGGGCATTCACCGCGGCAACCGGCGTCACCTCACAGCGCATCGCAACCGCCGCCGGCCTGACCGTCGAGCGGTACCTGAAGGTCGTCACGACCGGCACCTTCTCCGAGTGCACCTTCGCGGTCATCATCTGCCGCAACGACACGGCGGTGACGTTCTGATGGCCCGCCCCGAGCCTCAGATGCCCGCATCCGCGTACAAGACGTACGCGATCGTCGCCCCCGTCGCGACACACCACCGGCCCGCGACCTGCGCCGAAGTCGACTGCCCCCACTACCTGAACGGCTGGCGCGTCCGCATCGAGGGCCTGCCCCCGGAGATGGTCCACGCCGCGAAGACCAGCGGCCGGCGCTACATCGAACTCCCTGTCGCGGAGGGCGAGACGTGGCTGCAGTTCGAGGCCGGCCAGCCGTGCTTCAAGGCCAGTGAGCACCGGACCCGGATCGACAAGCCGGAACTTTTCATCGTCCGTGACGGTGACCACCGGGGCAATCCGCGCGGCACGAAAGCCCGGATGCACCAGAAGCCGGAGCACTGGGTCGAGGACTTCGCGACGCACCAGCAGGGGCTCGCAGACGCACGCGAGAGGGGCTGAGGTTGTGACGGAGCCGAAGCGGTGGCGTCTTGAGATCCATGGCGAGGACTACACAGGCGACTGTGAAGACCTCGACGTCAGCATGCCCGCCCTGGTGTACGACGTGCCGCACAACGATGGGCGAGGGCAGCGGCGGGTTCTCGGACCCCGTGGGTTCACCGTCACGCTGACCAATCCGAGCGGGCGGCTACGGGCGCTGGTGGACTGCGGCAATCAGGTCCACCCGCTCAAGGTCGCGTTTGAGGACCAGGCGGTCCCGGTGCTGGTCCAGTTCCACGAGGAGTGGGTGGAACCGGGCGGCGTCCGCAAGATATTCGGCTGCCTGGCTGTCAGCCGAGACAACGAGCCCAAGTGGGTTACAGAACCGCAGCTCGCTCAGGCGTAGCGGCTAACCGAACAGAAGGGACATGTCATGGCGAAGGCCAGCGGCATCGGCTGGACCACGCTCAGCGTGGACGACAGCGGCGGTACCCCCGTCGTAATCAAGAACGACATCACCAACTTGCAGTTCGCGACCCCTCGCGCGGTGCAGGACGTCACCGGCGTGGACAAGAGCGCGATGGAGCGGCTGCTGCTCCTCGCCGATTTCAGCATCACCCTGAACGGGGTGTTCAACGCGGCCACCTCGCACCTGGTGTTCAGGACCGTGCCGTCCACGAGCGTGGCCCGCACCACGTCCCTCACGGTCAACGGCGTCAGCCTCCCCAACGAAGTGCTCTACACCGACTACCCGCTGTCCCGCTCGGACTCCGGCGAGCTCACCTTCGCCGTGCCGGGTGTGTTGGCAGACGGCACCGTCCCGACCTGGGCCTGAAAGGCACGCACATGGGATTCCGAAAGAAGACCAAGCCTGTCGTCCTCACCTTCGAGGGCGACCCCGACCTCGACGGCCTGGAAGTCCACGTCCGCGGCAAGAGCCTCGGCGAGTACCTGGAGATCATCGGTCTTACCGAGAGCGACATCGACGGTCCCGCGCTCGTGCGGCAGTTGGAGGAGTTCGCCAAGGGCCTCATCTCCTGGAACCTCGAAGAGGAGGACGGCACCCCCGTACCGCCCACCAGGGACGCCGTGTTCGCCCAGGACAAGGACATGATGCTCCGGGTCGCAACCCGCTGGTTCGAGCGCCTCGAAGGCGCGGTGGATGCCCCTTTGCCGGAGAGCTCGCCCGGTGGCGAGCCGTCCCCGGTGGCGTCGATTCCTATGGAAACGCTGCCAGACCACCCGGCGCCTACAGCCGTGCCCGCCTGATCCTCAACCTCTGCGACCGCTTCCACTGCCTGCCCTCGCAGCTGATGGACGAGGACGCAGAGCTGCTGTACCTGCTCGAAATCGAACGACTCGGCACACCAGAGGGGGGTGACGACGGCGGTGGGTAACGACATTCAGATCAGCGTCCGCGTGTCCAACGACACCGGCGCCGGGCTCGCCGCCGCCAACACCTCCCTCAACGGGCTGAAGGACAACGCCCAGCGCGCTGGGCACGCTCTCAACGGGCTCGTCAGAAGCTCCACCGCAGCAGCAACGTCCCTCGCCACCCTCAGCAGCCGGGCAGACTCCGCCGAACGGGCCCTCGTCCGCCTCCGGGGCGCCGCCGGAGACATCCGCGTCACCGCCTCCATCGACGACCGAATCGCCCCCAGCGTCACCGCCATTAAGAACGCGCTTCGCGACCTCAAGCGCGAAAGCCCCGTACGCCTGGACGTGGCCTTCGACGGGCAGTCGGCACAGATCACGGCAGCCGCAGCCGCGATGCAGGATCTGCGCGGTGACGCCAACGGTGCCGGGACCGCCCTCACCGCGCTGTCCACCCGTGCAGCGGCGGCCGCCACAGCGCTGAACTCTTTGGAGCAGCAGGCCGAAGAGGCATCCGACGCCCTGCGGACCCTCCGCCGCCGTGCAGTCGCAGCATCCGAGGCGATGGCAGATCTCCGGGACCGCGTTGCTGCGGTGTCCCTGGCGCTGCGCGCTTTCAACGTCCGCGCGCAGACGGCCGACGGCCGCCTTGACTCGCTCGCCACCCGCACCCGCACGCTGCGCGGGGACATGGACGACCTCGACGGATCACTGCTCCGCGTCGGGGGCCGGATGGGAGCGCTGCGCGGAAATCTCGGCAGCGTCGGCTCGTCCTCCGGTGGTGCAGGGAACGGCATGCAGAGCCTCAAGACGGCGGCGATTGCCCTGGCGTCGGCGCTCATACCCATCGCCGCCGCGACGGTGCCCATCGCGGCTGGCCTTGGCGCTGCGGGCATTGCTGTGGCCGCGTTCGGGCTCGCGATCGGCCAACAGGTCGCGGCAATCTCAGAGGCCGCAGCCGCAGAGAAGAAGTACAAGGACGCGGTTAAGGAACACGGGCAAGGCTCCGCGGAAGCAGCGAAGGCCGCACGTCAAGTGCAGGTTGCGCTGGCGGACATGCCCGAGTCGACGCAGCAGGCTGCGGCTGGTCTGTCGCTGATGAAGGACCAGTACAAGGCGTGGTCGGACAGTCTCGCTGATTCCACGATGCCCGTCGCCACCAAGTCGTTTGCGGCCTTCGGGGCGCTGCTGCCGAAGCTGTCGCCGCTGGTGCGCGGCGCATCGTCCGAGCTGGACCGGCTGATGACCGTCATGGCTGGCGGCATTGAGAGCGACGGATTCGCCAGGTTTATGGACTCGTTCTCCGGCTTCGCTGAGGGCGCCCTGTCCAAGGCCACCGACGGGCTGATCAGCTTCTCCCGCGCCATGGCAGGCGGCGCCGGGCACAGCGAATTCACCGAGTTTATGGCCTACGCCCGCGAGGTCGGCCCTGCTGTCGGCGAGACCCTCGGCAACCTCGCGAAGGCCCTGATCCACCTGGTTGCATCTGCGTCCGACCTTGGCGTCAGCATGCTCGGCATCGTCAATGCATTCGCCCAGGTGGTCAATGCGATCCCGACCGACCTCATCGCCACGTTCCTCCAGCTCGCAATCGCGTTCAAGGTCGCGAAATTGGCGATCGCTGGATTCGTCGCTCTCCAGGCCGGACTCGCCGCTTTCGGCGCGGCCATCACAGCGATGGGCACAGCAGCGATCGGCGCGTCGGGCGGCCTGGCCACGCTGACGGCCGCGTTCGCTGCGCTGTCCGTCGGGGCGAAGGCGGCGCTCCTCGCTACGGGTATCGGCATCCTCGTCGTGGCGCTGACGTCGCTGGCGCAGATGGGCAGGTCGGCACCGCCGGACGTTGAGAAGCTGACGTCGTCGCTGGGGAAGCTCGCCCGGTCGGGGAAGGTGTCGGGCGAAGCGGCACGCGTGTACGGCAAAGATTTCGCGGAGTTGGAGAAGTCGCTCCGCACTCTGGCCCGCCCGTCGAATCTGGACAAAACCCAGCAGGCTATTACCTCGTTCTTCGGCATGGACTCCACTCCGGTCAAGGAGTCGAAGGAGGCCATCGACGGAATTGATAAGGCGCTCGCCGGGATGGTCAAGGGCGGCAATGCCGAAATGGCGGAGGCCGCCCTCAAGCGGGTATCGAAGAGCTTCACGAGCCTCACGGAGGGGGAACTCCGCACGGAGCTGGACGACTACAAGTCGGCCCTCGCGGACATGGCTTTCGAGGCGCAGCTGGCCGCCGAGGCTCAGGGCCTGTTTGGGCAGCAGGCGCTCGCTGTACAGGAGAAGCTCAGCGCACAGAAGTCCAGCGCGGATGGGCTGGCCCAATCCATCAACGCCCTCAGCAATGCGTACCTGATGGCACGCGGCGGCATCCGTGGCATGGAAGCGGCCATGGACGCCGCCGACGCCGCGTTCAAGAAGAACGGTAAAACTCTCGACGAGACCACGGAGAAGGGCCGCGGCAACGCCCAGGCGCTGGACGACATCGCCGCCTCGACCATGAAGGCGGTTGAGAGTGCCCGCGCAAACGGCGCCTCTTGGAACAAGGTCAACGGCATCTATGACCGTGGCCGCGCCAAGATCTTGGCCCTCACCCGGGGAGTGACGGACAGCGAGGCGGCGGCGAAACGGCTGGCGGACCAAATCCTGCGGACGCCCGATAAGACGGCCCGCCTCAAGGGCAACATGCAGGACTTGCAGGCCAAGCTGAACAGCGCGAAGGGGCAGCTGCGGAAGGTCCCGGACTCCCGGAAGGCGCAGGTCCGGGCGGACATTGCGGACCTGAAGCGGAAGATCGCGCAGGCCAGGTACGAGCTCAGCAGGATCGACGGCAGCAGCGCCACCGCCACGATCACGACCCGCTATGTCGTCGTCGGTGACGGCAGCGCCGCCCGCCGCGCCGGGTCGCACGGCTCGCAGCTGAGAGAAGCCAACGGCTCGGTGACTGACTACTACGCGCAGGGCGGCATCCGGCACTTCGCGAACGGCTCCGAGAACCACGTCGCCCAGATCGCCCCGGCGGGGTCGATGCGGGTATGGGCGGAGCCGGAGACCGGTGGCGAGGCGTACATCCCCCTGTCCGAGTCCAAGCGCCCCCGGTCGCTGGCGATCCTGGAGGAAGTGGCGGACCGCTTCGGCGTCGGCTTGGAGACGTTCGCCAAGGGCGGCCTGACGAAGGCGCAGAAGGCGGCGAAGGCCCGGAGGGAGCGCGCGGCCGCGCAGGCGAAGGCGGAGCGGGAGGCACGCTCCGGTGCCCAAGGTGACCTGACGATCTCCCACTTCGGGAAGATGGCCGGGTATCAGCGGTCCGAGATTCGGTCCGGGCTCGCGAAGCCCGACTCTCTCGGTGCGCTGGTCAACAGCCTGAACCAGTGGCGCGGCATCATCATGAAAGCCACCCACGGCCGTACGGAACGCAACCTGCTGCGCCAACTGGACGCCACCGGCCGGGCCCTGCTGAAGCAGGAGAAAGCCCTGTCGCGGGTCACCGACCAGCTCGACAAGGCCAAGTCCAAGCTCGCCGACCTGAAGAACGCCGCCTCGCAGCTCGCCTCCTCGGTGAAGAGCAACATCCTCGGCTCGGCGAACATCACCAAGGGCGCATCCGGCGAGGGCCGCGTCACCACCGCCAGCATCATGGGCGGCCTCACCGGCTCCCGCGACAAAGCAACCGCGTTCGCGAAAGCGCTCAAGGACCTGCAAAAGAAGGGCCTCAGCAAGGACCTGCTCGCGCAGGTCGCAGAGGCCGGCATCGACGGCGGCGGCCTGGAGACGGCCTCGGCGCTGCTCGGCTCGTCTAAGTCCGAGATCGCGTCCATGAACCAACTCCAGGCACAGATCACGAAGGCGGCCAGCGCGGCTGGCAAGGTGACGGCCGACGCGGTGTACGGGGCGCAGATCAAGGCTCAGGCGAAGGTCGTCGGTGCGCTGAAGAGCGTGCAGGAGAAATTGACCAAGTCCATGGACAGGCTGGCGAAGGCCATGGAGAAGGTCATCGAGAAGGCGTTCTCCAAGAAGGCGGCCGGCGGGATCGTCGGCGCCGCAGCGTCGGGCGGCGTCCGGGGCGGTCTGACCCTCACCGGCGAGGAGGGCCCGGAGATCGTGCGCTTGCCGGTCGGCTCCCGTGTGTACCCGACGGGGCAGTCCAAGCGGATGGCGTGGGAGTCGATGCTCACGACCGGCAAGCACGCCGCGGCCCGGCCTGCCGCTGCTCCCACGGCTGTCGGTGTGCAGCAGCCGATCGTCGTGCACCAGGTGATCACGCTCGACGGCAAGGTCGTCGCCCGGCAGATTTTCGACCCCATGCGTGACGAGGTGCTGCGGCGCACTGGCGGCGACGTGCAAAAGGCCCTCGGCCGTAACTGACAGAAGGAGAACAGCAGATGCCCTACAAGGTGTGGAACGGGCCGATGCCGACCACCGCCGCGCAGGCGTCGGTGACCACCGGCACGGCCATCAAGACGATGCTTCAGCTCGCCACCCCGAGCACGCGCCAGATCCAGCTCATCAGCTGGGGATTCACCGCCGACGACGCCCCCGGTGCGGACGGCGTCATCGAGCTTCTTCAGACGGACGTCGCCGCGACGGTCACAGCGCACGCCGCGTCCGGCGTGCAGAACCTGGACCCCAACGGCACGGCGTCGCTGCTCACCCTCGGCACGTCAGCGACGGGCTACACGGCCACCGCTGAGGGCAGCACCACCGCCAGCCGTACATTCGACGCGGTGGCCCTCGACTCGACCGCCGGGAACTCGGCGCTGACGCACGCGTGGCAGTGGATGCCCGACGAGCGCCCCATCGTCGCCGTCAGCAAGTTCTTGCGGGTGCGGGCCACGACGCCGACGACGGCCGTGGACCTGCGCTGTTGGATCATCTTCAGCGAGGTGGGCTGACCGATGCCCGGCGGTCTCGCAGCACGCGTCACGGCGTGGAAGCGCCGATACGCCAACCTGCCCGGCCCCGCCCGGCCGTCCGGCGAGTACTCCAACGGTGAGCCGCTCACCGTGGAGCTGTACGTGGCCGGCGCGTGGGTGGACATCACCGGGTACGTCCTGACCCGAGACGGCGGCGGCCATGTCGAGATCAGCGGCGGCCGGTCCAGCGCCGGTTCCACTGTGGAGCCCGGCCGGTGTCGTTTCCAGCTGAACAACCGCGACGGACGTTTCTCGCCCAGGAACCCGACCGGCCCTTACTACGGCACGTTGTCCCGCAATGTGCAGCTCCGCGTGAGCGTGCCCGGCCCGACGAACCTCAAGGACTACAGATTCTGGGGCGAAGTCAGCGACTGGCCGCAGGACTGGGACACCACCGGCAACGACATCTGGTGCGACGTCGAAGCCATGGGCATCCTCGCCCGCCTCCAGCGCGGCCGGCCGCCGACGACCAGCGTCCTGCGGCGCGGCATATCGGCGCTCAGCCCCACACCGATCGCGTACTGGCCGTGCGAGGACATCGCCGCATCCCGCAGCATCGCATCCGCCACCACGAACATCCCGGCCATGACCATCAGCGGAACCCCGGAGCTCGCGACCTACTCGGGATTCGGTTCCTCCGACCCCCTGCCGACCATGACGGACGCCTCGTTCGTCGGCCGCCTGCCCGAATACACAATCGGCTCCACGCAGCTCCGCTTCCTGCTGCACGTCCCCGACGACGGGGCCGACGAAGGCAAGGTCATCTGCCGCATTCAGCAGGACGACGCCGGAACCGCCTACTGGGAGCTGTACTACACCAGCACCAACACCCTGACTCTCCGCGCCCTGGACCCTGACGGGGCCCTCCTCGGCGGCGAGCTCGCCCACAGCCTTGACGTGCGCGGCAAGCACCTGCGCGTCTCCGTCGAACTCCAGCAAAACGGCACCGGCATCGACCGAGCCATCCGCACACTGGGGGTCAACGCCACCGACGCAGATTCCGTCACGGACACGCAGAACCTCTCCACGTTGGCGCGCGTCACGTCGATATCGATGTGCCCCGCCACGGTCGGCGTCATCGGCCCACTCGGCACCCGCGGCCTGCCCGACGGCACCATCGGCCACGTCGCCCTGTGGAACAGCGTCACCGCCGTGACGGACCTCGGGGAGCGCCTCGACCCGTCCGGGGAGACGGCCGGCGCGCGCTTCCAGCGGGTATGCGCCGAGGCGAGGGTGGCGTTCGAGAACCTGGGGCTGACGCTGACGGACTCGTCGGCGATGGGCCCGGAGCCGCGTACGAAGGCGGTGGAGCGGCTCCAGGAGTGCGAGACGACTGACCTCGGGATCATGTACGAGGCGCGCAGTGCTCTGGGGCTTGGCTACCGGCCGCGGACCACCCTGTACAACCAGGACCCCACCCTGACGCTGTCGTACACGGGCGCCCACCTGTCGCAGGTGCCGAAGCCAGTCGATGACCTGTCGTTCGTGAAGAACGTCGTCGACGTCACGAACAGCGACACCAGCGTCACCGAGCGGGCGGAAGTCACCGAGGGCGCCATGTCTACGGCCGACCCGCCCGAGGGCATCGGCGAGTACGGCGACCCCGTCACCGTCAACGTCGAGTCAGACGACGACCTTGCCGACCAAGCCGGTTGGCGTCTCCACCTCGGCACGGTGGACGAGGCCCGCTACCCGCAGATCAGCATCAACCTCGCCCGCTCCCCGTTCACCACGAACCCGGCGCTGCGCGCACAGGTGCTCACGGTCCGGCCGGGGGACCGCATCGTCCTTGAAGGGCCCCTACCTGTCCCGCCCACCGACGACATCTCACTCATGGCCCTCGGCTACAGCGAGACGATCGACCACTTCCAGCACCAGGTCACCTTCAACTGCGGGCCGGAAAGCCCCTGGCGGGTGACGACCGCCGACGACGACGTCTACGGCCGGGCCGACACCGACGGCAGCGTTCTCTACTCCGACATCACGTCGAGCGCCACCACCATCGACGTCACCCCCGCCGACGGCGAAACCGGCCTGTGGACCACGGACGACGACGACCCGCCCTTCGACATCCGGGTGGGCGGCGAGGTCATGACCGTCACCTACGTCACGTCCAAGGGCTACGACGCCTTCACCCGCACCGAGACGAACACATGGGGCATCGCGGACACGGGGCAGGCATGGACCGAGCTCACCGGCGCCGCGTCCGACCGCACTGTCGACGGCACCGCAGGCGTCCTCACGCTCGCCGCCAACCCCGAACTCGTGCGCCGGCAGCTGCTCGTCGACGACGTCCGCAACTGTGAAGTGCTGGCGTCCATCTCGCCTGGGCAAGTTTCGACCGGCACATCGTTCGTGCCTGGCGTCCTCCTGCGCCACGCCAGCAGTACCGCGTTCTACCGCTGCCGCCTGCACTTCCGTACCGACTCCAACGTGTACATCGTGGTGACCAACGTGGCCACAGAGATCGGCGCACAGGTCAACACCGGGCTCACCTACACGGCCGGCGCCGTGTTCTGGCTCCGCGCACGCCTGGACGGACACAGGGTCCGCGGCCGCGTCTGGGCGGACGGGGCGGCCGAACCGGATGAGGACTTCTGGCACATCGACCGCACGGTCACGTCGAACACCGTGTCCAGCGGCTCCGTTGGCGTATCCGCGTCGGGTCTCAGCGGCATCACCAACGTCAACCCATCCGTCAGCTTTGCCGAGTTCTCGCTCCTCGACCCGCAGACCCTCGGCGTAACCCGCTCCGTCAACGGCATCACGAAGGCCCACTCCGCCGGGGCTGATGTCTGGCTCGCCAACCCGCCCATCGCAGCCTTGTAGGAGGCCCCAGTGTCCAGGTACCCGACGATCGCTTCGGGCCGGCGCATGAGTGCAGGCGTCTACCAGTCCATGTTGCCGCAGGAGAAGTGGAAGACCGCGCACGAGGACCGCAGCGCGACGACGACGTTTGCGGACGACACGGACCTGACGACGGAGTTGGAGGCCAACGCGGTCTACCACGTGATCATGTATCTCCACTACGCGGCGATCTCGACCGCCGGGTTCAAGACGGCGTGGACCGTCCCGTCGGGAGCCACTGGTAACCGCTCCGCCCAAGGTGCCGGGTCTGCCGCCACGGACGCCACCGCCGCCACCACGTCGAGGTTCGGTGTCCACGCCTTCACCACGTCCGTCAGCTACGGCACCCGCAACTCCGCCTCCAACCAGTGCCTCGCACAAGAGGAGGCCATCGTCACCACGACCAGCGCGGGAACGCTGGCCGTCCAGTGGGCGCAGACCACCTCGGACGCGACCGCGACCCGGCTCGGAGCCGGATCAATCATGATCGTCCGCCGCATCGCATAAGGAGCCCCTCATGGCCGACACCCCGTACCCGCACTACCGCCTCCAGGCCGACGGCCCGAACGAGACCGGGCTGACGCTGCTCATTCAGGTCACCGTTGGCGCTGGCGGCCCGCTGCCGGGGCTGACCGAGCAGAGCGTCGTAGAGGAGCTGCGCGACAGCCTCGATGCCCGCATTGGCGTGATGACGCAGCTGTCCAAGAACGTGATCGCCGCCACGAACCTGGAGGCGTGACGTGGCCTCCCCGATGGCAGCCTCGCAGCTCGCTGCGATCCTGCGCGCCGAGGGCCTGACGGTCGTCGAGGTCGGCAACTGGGAGACCCACAACCGCAACCACAAGGGCCCCTGGGGCCCTGTGCACGGCGTGATGATTCACCACACCGTCACGTCGGGAACCGCCAACAGTGTGGCCCTGTGCCGCGACGGCCACAGTTCCCTGCCCGGCCCGCTGTGCCACGGCGTCATCGACAAGCAGGGCGTCATCCACCTTGTCGGGTACGGGCGCACCAACCACGCCGGCCTCGGGGACGGGGACGTCCTCCAGGCCGTCATCGACGAGACGGCCCTCCCGGCGGACAACGAGACCGACACCGACGGCAACCGGCACTTCTACGGGTTCGAGTGCATCAACCTCGGCGACGGCGCAGACCCGTGGCCGTCGGCGCAACTCGACGCTATCGAGCGGGCGTCCGCCGCGATCTGCCGCCACCACGGGTGGGGGGCCGGGTCGGTCATCGGCCACCTCGAATGGCAGCCGGGGAAAGTCGACCCCCGCGGCTTCACGATGCAGACGATGCGCGGCCGGGTCGCCGCCCGCCTCGACAATAACCAGCCCCCGGAGGACGACATGGCCCTGAGTGCCGACGACAAGACGTGGATCAAGACGGCGATCGCCGACGGGATCAACACGCACGCCTTCAAAGCGGTGGTGCAAAAGGACGCCATCACCGCACCGAAAGACGCCCCCGACACGGAGACCAACCCGACGTGGCGGCTCGACTCCTACGAGAAGGACACCAACGCGCGCACCCGCGCCACCCAGAAGACCGTCACCGAGCTCGCCGCCACGGTCGGCCAGCTGGAGACCGTTGGCCTCACCGACGCCCAGATGGCCCGCCTCGCGGACCTCGTCGCAGACAAGCTCGCCGCCCGGCTGGCGAACTAACCGAAGGGACCCCTCATGTCCAACGCACCCACCGAAGCCAAGGTGAAGGCCGCGAGCGCGATGACGTTCGTCGTCGGCCTTGTGCTCGCCGTCCTCAACGCGGTTGCCGCAGACAGCAGTTTGCTCGGGCCGCTGCCGGTTTGGCTCCAGGCCGTCGCCATCCCGCTGGTTCCGACCGCACTGACCTGGCTCGCCGGTTACCAGGCCCGGCACACGCCGCGGGGCCCGGCGAGCGTCTGACCAAGGAGGTATGCACGTGGACGTTGCGACGCTCGGCGCCGTTGGAACCATCGCGGTCGGGCTCGCAGCGGCCACGGCCGCATGGATCGGCCACCGTGGCTCGCACCAGGGCGTGGTGATGACTGGCTACGGCGGGCTCCTCGACCGATTGCAGGCAGAGCGCCTTGGGCTGGAAGCCAAACTTGCCGCAGCCGAGACCGCACTGACTGCGGCCTACTCCGACAAGGCGCAACTCCAGGCAGAGATCGAGCAGCTTGAAGCGCAGATCGCCGACCGTGACCGACAGATCGCCGCCCTAGGAGGGCCGACCCCGTGACCCGCACCCGGCACCACCGATCCGAAAGCGTCCTCGCCCGACGCTGGCGATCCCTGGCCGTCACCGCGGTCCTCGCCGTACTGTCTGGGGCGATCGTCCTGGTGTGGCTGCGGATCGACGCTGAGACCGCAGCGCGAGAGCAGGCCATCGCCGAAGCGAACCGACGCGGTGACGCGGTCTCGACGCTCGCCGGGGACGTGCGAGTCCTGCGGGCGCAGATCGAAGCGGAGGGCCAGACGCCGCGCGCCCCGGATCCGTCCAAGGCCGTGGAGGATCTGCCGGATCGCACCGAGGTGCCGGTGCCGATACCTGGCCCGCAAGGTGAGAAGGGGGCGAAGGGTGACCGCGGCGAGCCGGGCATGCCCGCACCGACCATTACGCCTGCACGAGGCTTGCCTGGTGAACCGGGACGGCCGGGGCAGCCGGGTTCCGACTCCACTGTCCCCGGCCCGATGGGTCCCGAGGGGCCAGCCGGGCGTTCAGGTGCGGACTCCACTGTGCCTGGTCCTCGGGGCGAGGAAGGGCCGGCCGGGCCCGCCGGGCAGTCGTGCCCGGACGGGTACTCGTGGCAGACCCCGGACTACGACCCGGACGCGCTGGTCTGCCGCCGAGATGGGGCGCCTGATCCTGACCCGGCGCCGCAGCAGCGGACGTTGTCGCTGGGCTTGGACCCGCAACGCCGCCAGTACCCGTGAACCCAGGCATCGACGACCAGCGACCGGTACGCTGTCGATCAGACCCCCGGGGCCCGACCCCCGGGGGTCTCACCATGTCCGACCCCGCCGCTACGATCGGCGCCATGAGCGACGACCCGTACAAACTGTGGATCACGTACCGCATCCTGACCGACGACGACTGCGAGCCTGCGGCCGAGCCGCAACGTGATCTCTTCGAGTTTCCCGCCGACCTGGTCGAGCCCGGCTACGGCCCGGCAATCGGCCACATGGTCAAGGCAGTTCGCGACCGGGTCGGGCAAGACATCGTGATCGTCAAAACACGTCAGCCCGGCGACGAGGACTAACCGACCCGGCGCAGAGCGTCGTCCAACAGGTCCTGGTAGTGCGCCCGATCGCGCGGGTACCCGTCGAGTCCCGGAAGAGCGTCCCGTATCTGATCCGCCGCTGCCTGCCAGCGGTGGCAGGCATACGCCGCATCAGCCGAGTGCAGGCTCGCCCGCTCGGGCGTCAGCCAGTACAGCCACCCCGGCCGGTCCGACTCTTCAGGAGCGCGCGCCGCCTGCACAAACGCATCATCGGCCAGACGCGTAGCCCGATCCCGTTCGCCGACCGCCGCCGCGGCGAGCGACGCCTCATGCGCCGCCACCGCAGCCGCCGCAGGCGACAGCCCCGACACTGATCGAGCAGCCTCGGCGGTGCGCAACGCCCGCACAGGGTCACCGTGGCTGCGGCAGTAATACGCCCGCACGCGCTGCACCCACGACGCCATATCCGAATGCCCGCCATCGACCGCCCACCCGAGCGCCACGTCCAGCCACGCAAGCGCCGGCCCGCGCTGCTTGTTCTGCCATGCCACCCACGACAGCCAGTGCGCGTGCTCGGCAGCGAGCAGCATGAGCCGGTCGGCGGCCGGGCCGGACGTGCCAGGGATCAAGCGGGTAACCGCGTCGACTTGGGAGCGGACGACGGGCCACAGAGCGATACCGCCGATCTCGTCCTCGGCCCGGCGCTGCGTGGCGAGGACTTCGCCGATCCAGTCGGCCGTACGTAGGTCGGTCCGGCCGGTCCGGTGCCCGTGCGCGATGCGCTCGCGCAGCTCGGGAGACGGCTCCCACTCGCCGTACGCCGCGCTCTGCCCAGCGTCGATGACCTCTTGCGGCACCTGAAGCCCCTCAGTGATGCGGGCCCGTACCTCGGCGGTTTTCACCTGCCTGCGGCCGGACTCGATTGCCGAAATGTGGGGCTGCGGCATGCCGATGAGCGATTCGAGGGCCACCTGGGAGATGTCTGCGGCTCGTCGGTACTCGCGTAGGACAGCACCCCAGTCACCCCGTGCCCATGCGGCGCGCAGCCTGACGTCTGTCCAGAGTCCCCGACGGCTCATGGCGGAAATATACGCCCGGGAGCGAAAAGACTGTATGAGAGTGACGGCACATCACTCTCACGATGGGTCTCCCAACCGAGTCGGGTCGGAGAGACAGCCATGACGATGACAATGCAGGTGTATCGACTAGGGGCGGACGGGAGCCGACGAAACGTCGGTCGGCTGGTCACTGTCGTGCCGGGCGACGTAGACCAGTTGCCCGCATCGCCGGGGTTCCCGGCATGCACCTGTCCTCGGTGTAAGGCAGGCTCGCCCCGGGGGAAGTGGTGCCACTGGCACAACGGGCCTACCGACACCGAGCTCGACGCCCTGTGGGGCGAGACCAATTCGGGCCCGCCGATGCCTGTCCCAGCGTGTGCGCCGTGCCGCGAGGCTGCGGCCGCCGACGCCGCGAGGCACCAGTCGTGAGGGCCGCACAGACCGGGCGCCGCGTACACATCCCCGGCCTCTGCTGGATCCCTAAGCCGGGCACACACATGCGGTGCACCGAGAGCGCGGGGCACGACGGCGACCACTACCACGCCTACGACCGCATTGAGTGGCCGCGATACGAGGGTGAGAGGCAGTGACCGCCCGCGCAGCGCCCGTCAGCGACAGGTTCAAGACCCCGGGGTACCGCAGCACCGAGCGAGGGGTCGCGGAGTACCGCGCGCTGCTGGCCCACGCCCAAGACTGCCCGACCTGTCTCGACGGGTGCGTGACCGGCGACCGGCTGAGGCGGGCAGAGCGCGAGGCGCGGCGATGACGGAGTGCGTTTTCGGTGAGCACGAGTTTCCCGTAGAGGACCACGAAGGCGCGTACTGCCCCGAGCACGGCGTGACGCTGCTCTACCGCGGCGAACCCATCACCCCGGACGACCTCCAGCGCAACGCACTCAGCCGCCCCGAGCGGCCCGCCATCGGTTCCGGCTGACCCCCCGGCTCTGGCTCCCCTGCCCAGTAGTCGCGCCTTGACCGCCCCGGCCTGCCCTCGCACCCTGGGGATGCAGGCAGGCCGGGGCTTTCCACTCCCGAACGAGGACTGCTCATGACACCGCCGAGTGAAGACCGCCAGCGCGCCCCGCCGCATGCCCTTGACGGCGTAATCTGCCCGGCGAGATGACCGATTTCGCCGACGAGGCCCGTACCCGCACCGCCCGACTGCTCCGCATGGCCGCCACCGATGACGACCAGGAGCGCGAGCGGATCGTCGAGTACGCGGCCGCCACTCCGGACCCGCCCCTCATGACCCCGCTGGGCATCCAAACAACCGGGTGCCCCCGCTGTCGCAGGACGATGTGGATGCAGCGCGACCTTTGGGTCTGCTCCGCCTGCGGCCATATGGAGGACGTGTGATGTGCCCCAGCTGCCACACCCCGATGCACCGCGCGGCAGCGCTCCCCGAGCGCTGGTACTGCCGCACGTGCACCCGGTACGCAATCCCTGGGGACAGCCCGGAGGACATCGAGCGGCACCAGCAGGAGCGCGAGCACGCCATCGCACTGCTGGACGCAGCTCTCGGTGAGCGCGCCACACAGCGCGACGCCGACCGACGAATCGTCAACGAGATGGAGAGTTCCATGGGACAGCTCATTCAGACACGCGGGTGCGGCAAGTGCGGCGGCACCATGTACCGCACCGTCGAGACGGACGACCAGGGCAACCCGACCGGGTACTCCATGTACATCTGTCAGGGCTGCGGCCACATGGAGGGTTAAGCCCCTACTGCCGGACGAGGTCTGCGAGCGGTACACCGATCGCGTCGGCGATGAGGATCAGCGAGTCGACCAGCGCGCTCGCGTGGCCCTGCTCGATCCGGTTGTACGTCGCCCGGTCCATCCCGATGCGCGCAGCTACTGCCTCCTGCGTCAGGTTCGTGTGGAGGCGGGCGGCGCGGATCTGAGCCCCGATGGCCCGGCGGCGAGCGAGTACCCAGTCGGGCGGTGGGACGGAGCGCGGCACCCATCCACGCTCACGGGTCCATGATCGAAAGTATGTAGGGTAAAACCTACAGTGTTTGATCACGGGGGAGGCGGGTACTCCACACGGACCACCCCCCACCATGAACAGCCCTCCTCGCACCGCCCCCCAGGCAAGCGAAGAGCGGCTGCTGCGCCCCCGGCCTACACAGCCGGGGGCGCAGTCACTTCCACTCGATCTGCACCGTCGCCGCATCCCAGTACTGGCCACCCGGCAACCGCCCGCCCCTCGACGGCATCACGCGAACAGTCATCAGGTAATCCACCACCGACCTACGACGAGACAGATCGAACCGATTCCAGGCAGCCTCCGGATCATCCGTATCCAGCAGCTCACCCACCGGGTTGGCCTTCACCGCTCGAGACATGACCAACTCGGCGTCCTTCAACCGCGCCCGCGCCGCCGCCGAGGCCACGCGCCACTCCTGCAAATCCATCCCGCCCGAGCCCAGCATCCCGGCCAGGCTGTCCAGCGTCTCGCGGGCCGCGCGCATCTCCTCCTGGGTACCCCGCACGTCAACCGGATCCTCGCGCTGCGCCATCAGCTCAGCGGCGTCGGGCCGCGAGACTCGTTCGAGAACTGCCAACTGCACATGGTCGTCCAAGCGGGGCTGGCTGCGCGTCACGTGATCCGCTTCCCGACAGCGGTATACGGACCGCATCGGGCGCCCCTTCCCCGAATTCTTCGAAGAGGCCCGCAGCGTGCAACCACAGACCCCGCAGACGTACAGATTCGACCCCAGGTGTTTGCGCACGTTGGTCGTCACCGTGCGGCGAGACGGCTCCTTCAGCAGCGCTACGACGCTCCGCCACAACGGCTCGTCCAGCGCGGGCTCCCATACCGCCCGGCCGGCCTCTTCGCCGCGGTGCTTGATGATGCCAGCGTTGCGCGGCCGCAGGAGGACTTGCCGGAGATCAGGGCCGACCCACTGCCCGCCCGAGCTGGTGTGAATGCCGCGCTCGTTGAAGTCTGCGGCGACAGCGCGCAGCGACGCCCCTGCGAGAAGGGCTTGGCACGCCTCGCGCAGGGCGGCAATCTCCTCCGGGACCTGCGTGACTCCGCCCTTTTCCCAGCCGAACGGCCGCGGCCCGCCGAAGTACTTGCCCTTCTCCGCCATCTGATCCCGCGACCGCTTCTGTCGCTCGATCATCCGCTCAACCTCGTAGCGGGCCTGGACGCCGAGCTGCCTGGCGATCATCCGGCCGGTGGCAGTGGTCAGATCGAGGTTCCCCGCCTTGACCGTACGAGTGTCGATGCGCTGCGGCTGGCATACGTCGATGTACTCCTCCAGCTCTGTCGGTGAGCGGTGGAGCCGGTCGGTATGCCAGGCCAGTACAACCCCCGCCCGCCCGGCCCGGAGGTCGTCCAGGAGCCGCTTGTACCCGGGGCGGGGCTTGCCGCTGTAGGCGGAGAGGTCGTTGTCCTCGTACACCTCAAGGACTTTCAGGCCGAGTTGGTCAGCGAGCTGTTCGCAGTCCTCGCGCTGCCGCTCGACGGCTAGGCCGGCGCCTTCTCGGTCGCTGCTGATGCGGCAGTAGATGCACGCGAGTTGGTGATCCGCCGGTTCGTAGGTCATGTTTCATGTTGGCACGCATGGGGTGTCTTTGGCAGGTGTTCGGCACGACCAAGAAGTGGCGCAACCTCCAGGCGAACCCGAAGGTCGCGCTGGTGGTCGACGACATCGTGAGCCTGCGCCCGTGGGCCGTGCGCGGGGTGGACATCCGGGGCGAGGCCGAGCTGCTGACGGGCCCGCACGAGCTCGGTCCCCACTTCAGCCAGGAGCTCATCCGGATCCACCCGCAGAAGATCCACAGCTGGGGCCTGGACTGACTGTCAGCCGGGGTCCGGACCGACCGTCCAGAGATGCTGTACGGCGTACGAACGCCAGGGCCGCCACCCGTCCGACTGCGGCCCGCCCCCGAACTCGCCCTCCGCCTCCCCGTCCGGCAGGACATCGGGATCACCGAGCGCCCGCATCCTGATCAGCCCCGCCGTCCTCGCGGTGATCCCGGGCAGCGCGAGCAGCGCCCGCTGCGCCTCGTCGCGGTCGGCACCCGGATCCAGGCGTACGTCGCCGTCGGCGAGGGCGGTCGCGAGGGCCCGTAGTGCGGGGTCGTCGGCCCCGGCGAGGGCGCCCGGCTCGGGGAAGACGTGCGTCAGCGCACCACAGGGCTGGTCCAGGGCCTTTCCGTACGTTTCGATGAGCTGTACGGCGCCTTCCCGCCCCACCAGCGCCCGTACCGCGAACTCGTCCGGGTCGGCGGCGCCCGGCGAGCGCAGTCCGGGCCGGGCGGCGACCAGCGGCGCCAGGCGCGGGTCGGCGGCGAGGCGTTCGTCGACGGCGTACGGGTCGGCGTCCAGGTCGAAGAGCCTGCGCAGGCGCTGGACGGCGGTGGTGAGGTCGCGCAGGTCGGTGAGGTGGATGCGGGCTTCGAGCCAGCCGTTGTGCGGCGCTTCGTCGACGGCGACGATGCCCGTGCCGTACGGCAGCCGCAGCGTGCGCCGGTAGGTGCGGGCGCCCGGCTCGCCGACGACCTCCTCGATGCGCGGGACGGCCTCGCTCGCGAGGAGATCGAAGACCTCGCGGGCGGCGTACGCCCCCCGGTAGGCGAGCCGCAGCGGAATCCCGGCGGCGAGGGCGGGTCCTGCGCTGCTGCCCGCGCTGTCTCTGGTCCCGGTCTTGGTCCCCGACTCCACGCGCAGCTCGCTCGGGGTACGGGCGTAGATCTGCCGGATCGTGTCGTTGAACTGCCGCACGCTCGCGAAGCCGGACGCGAACGCGATCTCCGTGACCGGCAGCCCGGTCGTCTGGAGCAGTACGCGGGCGGTGTGTGCGCGCTGCGCGCGGGCGAGCGCGACGGGCCCGGCGCCCAGCTCGGCGGTGAGCTGCCGCTGCACCTGCCGCGTGCTGTAGCCGAGCCGCCCGGCGAGCCCGGGGACGCCCTCGCGGTCGACGACTCCGTCGCCGATCATCCGCATGGCGCGGCCCACGACATCGGCGCGCGCGTTCCAGTCGGCGGAGCCGGGTACGGCGTCGGGGCGGCAGCGGCGGCAGGCGCGGAAGCCGTTGCCCTGGGCGGCGGCCGCGGTCGGGTAGAAGCGGACGTTCTTGCGCTTGGGGGTGACGGCGGGGCAGCTCGGCCGGCAGTAGATGCCGGTGGTCACGACGGCGAAGAAGAACTCTCCGTCGAAGCGCGCGTCGCGGCTGGTCACCGCCTCGTACTTGGTCTCTTCGTCCATCACGTCACCCAGTGTGCGACAGCCGGAGACGAGGCACTCGCGGGTTTCGGACACAGAAGTTCGGACACGACAGTGGGGCAACGGGAAGGTCCCGCTGCCCCACTCACCACACCCGATGGCTAGCGCACCTTGCCGCGCTTGGCCTCCATCGCGAAGCGCCCCTCGGCGCCCTTGCGCTTCCAGTCCTTCAGCATCTCGCCCCGCAGACGGGCATCGGTCTTGGCGACGATGCGCCGGTTCTCGCGCAGCAGCTTGCGGTAGCTGTCGAGCCGCCGGTGGGGCAGTGTGCCGTCCTCGATGGCGGCGAGGACCGCGCAGCCCGGCTCCGCCTCGTGGGCGCAGTCGTGGAACCGGCAGTCTTCGGCCAGCGCCTCGATCTCCGAGAACACCTGCCCGACACCGGCCTCGGCGTCCCACAGCCCCACGCCGCGCAGTCCGGGCGTATCGATGAGCACTCCCCCGCCGGGCAGCGCGAGCAGGTTGCGCGTCGTGGTGGTGTGCCGGCCCTTGCCGTCGACTTCACGGGCGGCCTGCACATCCATCACGTCCTCGCCGAGCAGCGCGTTGGCGAGGGTCGACTTGCCCGCACCGGACACCCCGAGCAGCACGCTCGTACCGCCCGAGACGACAGCGCTGAGTACGTCGAGGCCGTCGCCCGTCGTGGAGCTGACGGCCAGCACCTGCACGCCGGGCGCGGTGGTCTCCACGTCGTCGACGAGGTACGAGAGCCCGGTGGCGTCCGGCACCAGGTCGGCCTTGGTGAGGACGACCAGCGGCTGGGCGCCCGACTCCCAGGCCAGCGCCAGGAACCGCTCGATGCGCCCGAGGTCGAGCTCGACCGCGAGCGAGACCGCGATGATCGCGTGGTCGACGTTGGCCGCGAGGATCTGCCCCTCGGACCGGGAGGAGGAGGTGGAGCGTACGAAAGCCGTACGGCGCGGCAGATACGCCCGTACGAACTGCGGATCGCCGACGGGGTCGACGGCCGCCCAGTCGCCGGTGCACACAACGCGCAGCGGGTCGTGGGGAGTTACGTAGGCGGTGTCGGCGCGGACGGTGCCGTCGGCGGTGACGACGTCGCACTGGCCCCGGTCGACCCGTACGACACGGCCGGGCAGCAGGCCCTGTGCGGCGTACGGAGCGAATTCGGCTTCCCATGCTGCGTCCCAGCCGTAGGGGGCGAGGGCGTGCTGGGCAGCGGAGTGGTGGGACGTGTTGAGCAAAGCGTTGAACAAGGGGAACCCTTCGAAGGGTGGCCCCGGCGGTGCGCTCTGCGCACGGAAGTTGAGTGGGTGTCAGCCGGAGACCACAGGGGTGGAAACGATGATGAACTCCTGAATGCGGGCAGTGCCCGTCACCGTGACAGTCATCAATGTCCTCACCTCCTGCTTCTTCAACGAACCGACAATGCGCTCCGGTCGCGGCACAGCCGCGTCCCGGAACGGGGGAACCATAACCCTGTCCCGGGACGCAGTGCCAGCCATTTATTGCCGTGTTTCTTACCGGGGGTTTCTTACCGGGGTTCGACGACGATCGTGGCGTAGCCCGAGGAGAAGACGGGGCTGCCCATCTGGAGGCGGACCGTCACCTCACCCGGGGCGGCCGAGCGGTCCACCTCCATCTCGGGGTACATCGACGCCGACTTGCCCTGGTCGAGCTCAAGAGCGACGGCGGAACAGGTGAGGGTGCGCCCGTCGGCCGACCGTACGGCCGGGCTGACGGTCTCCCGGCCGTCATCGTCCTGCCGGGACATCACCAGCCGGTCTTCGGTGAAGCGCATCCCTTCGGGCGCGCTGAGGACGATCGGGTGGTTGCCGATCCGGGCCCGGCCGGTGTTGGTCACCTTGAAGACCGCCGGATACACCCACTGCTGACCGGGCCGCACCTTCGCCTTTTCCCGCTGGATCTGTATGACCTGCGCCGAATCGGCGGCAGCCCCGACGATCTTGGCAGCGAGCTGTACGGGGGTGCGCCTGCCGATGCTGGCCGATCCGTCGGTCTGCAGTCCCGGGGTGGCACCGGGCAGGGCGAGGAGAGGGATGGAGTAGATGAGGGAGCCGGTGTCGGTGGCTGTGGTGTTGAGGTGCGGGTTGGCGGCGATGATCATCGTTCGGCCGCCGTCGTGGACCTGGTGGTCGAGGTCGCCGGTGATCACCCCGTGGGATGCCGTGTGGTACGCGTACGTCGGCCGGCCGTTGAACACGAAACCGGTCGGCGCGGTGAAACGCTGGATGATGATGCCGGGGTTGACCGGCTGGCTCGTGGGCGAGAGAAGCCGCAGGTTGATGCGGCTGCTCTGGCCCGCAGCGGCCTCGGGGACGGTCTCCTGATAGATCGTCAGCGCCGTCTCGTCCCCGACCGGCGCGGGCACGACGACGGTGACGGGCAGCTTGAAGACGTTGTCCTTGAGGTTGAGATCGCCGCCGTACTGGATCTCCAGTGTCGATTCGTACATCCCGGGAGGCGTGGTGTCGGGGGCGCTCACCCGGAAGACGCCGTCCAGCGAGCCGCCGTTCGGGACGAGTTGGGCTCCGGAGAAGGTACGGGTCAGTCGGCGACCAGTGGTACCGGGGCCGCCGGTCAGACCCTCGGCCAGCGTCATCACGACGGTGACGTTCCCGCCGTCGACGGTGGCCGGGCCACGGTTGCGGATACGGGCGCCGAGGTCGAACTCCTGGCCGCGCGGCACCGAGGAAGGGGCCACCATCTCGCCGAAGAGGTCGGCCATCGGGGGCTTAGGCGGCTGCACGTGCGCAGCGCCGTACACCCGCCGGATGCGGTGGTTGTGCCGGTCGGCGATGAACAGGTTCCCGGACGGGTCCACCGCCACGTCAGTCGGGTAGTAGAGCTGAGTGGCGACGCCAGGGCCGCCGTCGGCGACGTATCCGGCGACACCGGTGCCGGCGACCGTGGTGATGTTCCCGTTCGCATCCACCTTACGGATGCGGTGGTTGGCGTGATCGGCGAAGTACAGGCTTCCGGCGGCGTCCACTGCCATGCCGCCGGGGTGGTAGACGCGGGTGGCGACGGCGGGGCCGCCGTCCGAGACGTACCCGGCGACGCCGTTGCCGGCCACCGTGGTGATGTTGCCCTTCGCATCCACCTTACGGATGCGGTGGTTGCTCCAGTCACCGATGTAGAGGTTTCCTGACTCGTCCACCGCAACCCCGAGCGGGTGATACAGCTGGGTGGCGACGGCGGGGCCGCCGTCCGAGACGAATCCGGCCTGGCCGTTGCCGGCCACTGTGGTGATGATCCCGTCGGGGGTCACCTTCCGGATCCGGTGGTTGTGCTGGTCGGCGATGAACAGGTTTCCGGCGCCGTCGACCGCCACCCCGATGGGGTAGTGAAGACGGGCGCCGACAGCCGGACCACCGTCGGAGACGAACCCTGCTGTGCCGGTGCCGGCCACCGTGGTGATGATCCCGTTCGGGGCCACCTTCCGTACCCGGTGGTTGTAGTGGTCGGCGATGAACAGGTTCCCGGAGCCGTCGACCGCCACCCCGCTGGGGTAGTGGAGCGGGGTGCCGGCGGCGGGGCCGCCGTCCGACACGAAGCCCGCTGTGCCGGTGCCTGCCACCGTGGTGATGATCCCGTTCGGGGCCACCTTCCGGACCCGGTGGTTGTGCTGGTCGGCGATGTAGAGGTTGCCTTCGCCGTCGACCGCGACCCCGTGGGGGTAGTGGGTCTTGGTGCCGACGGCAGGGCTGCCGTCGGATACGTACCCTGCCTGGCCGTTGCCGGCCGCGGTGACGATTGTTCCGTCGGGGTAGGGAGCGGCAGTAGCACCGTTAGTGGTCATTGCTGAATCTCCTGTCATCGGAAATTGCGGAATTGCCCATCGGTCGTGCGCTGTTGCTCGGTGTCCGTTGGATTCGGTGACGACGGCGGAACGTCCCGCGGGAAAGCCGGGGCTCGTTCAACGTGCCGTGTCCTGCGGAGCGTTGAAAGGCTCCGGGGTCAGTGAGTGCGATATCGGGCATGCGCCGGGGAATGATTTTGAACAGGGAGACTCCGGCCATGAGCAGAGTGGTCGCCGCGACGACGTTCGCGAGCGTGTCGAAGCCGGACCGTCTGGCCGCGAGCGACGACGCCCCGCCGAGCCCGACCACACCGGCGATCGGCATTCCTCCGTACACGGAACTCCTGTCTTCCAAGGGGTTGTTTATGGCCCGGTGGTGACTCGGGTGGTGAATGGGGGTCGTGACTCAGGTGGCGATCCAGCGCTCCTCACGACGCCGTGCCATGTCCCAGAGGGAGCGCACGTAGACCGCGTGCTGGAACATGTCGTACGCCAGCTCCACGGCGAGCGTCCCCGCGAGCAGCTGGGCTCGCCGGCCGGCGCCGCGGGCGGTAATGACCTTTTCCGCGACGAAGACGAGGCCGATCGCGATCCAGAAGGGCGAGAACTCCGGCCGCCCCCGGGTGAGCATCCATGCGGTGAAGATGAGATACAGCGCCAGGAACACGACCGACAGACCCATGGAGATCTGGCGGAGGATGTACGGAGCCGTGACCCGCGTCCAGCCGTAGTCGCGCAGGTTCTCCAGGGCGCCGCGCTGCCAGCGGAGTCGCTGGTGCCAGAGCTTCGGGACGGTCGTCATGACTTCTGTGACCACGCCGCAGCCGGGCGGCGAGACCGTCAGATAGCCCAAGGTCCGTACGGCCTTGGTCATTTCGTCGTCCTCGGTGAGCGAGGCCAGCGAGTAGTACGAGTCGCCACCGCCGATCCGGCCGTCGGCCCTGGCCTGCTTGACCTCGCGGAGGGTGGTCACCCGGAACAGGGTCGCGGTGCCGGTCAGCACGTCGGCCCGGTAGCGGCGGCGGGTGATCTCGCGGGCGTAACGGTGGAATTCCACCCGCTGCAGCGCACCTAGCAGGCCGCCGCCCTTCTCGCCGTAGAAGATTCCGCCGACGGCCCCCACCTTGCGGCTCATTGCCGCGACGGCACTGGAGACGAAGGAGGGCTGGAGCATGGTGTCGGCGTCCTGGACGAGGACGAAGTCATGGTCGGTGAGCTCGGGGAGGGTCCGTTCCAGGGCCTGGTTGAGGGCGCCGGCTTTCTTGTGCCGGTTGTTCTCGGAAGTCAGGACGGCCGCGCCCGCCAGCCGGGCGATGTCGGCGGTCGAGTCGGTGCAGTTGTCGGCCACTACGACGATGCGGTCGGGGACACGTCTCTGGCGGTGGAGCGCGGCGACGGAGGCGCGGATGCGACGGGCCTCGTTGTGGGCGGGTATCAGTGCCACGATCACCGGCGCCTTATCGCCTGGCATGGAATGACCTTTGGACAAATTCATGAACGCCCCCCATTCTCCGTTCGAAACTCATTGATTCAACGCTCACCTATTCCCCGCCCCCGGAGAGAGCAAAGAGAATCGGTGACGGGGCCGCGAGTCAATACCGCCCGGGAGAACGAGCGACCACCAGCCACCCGATCCGGCCAATTCATGTCACCCGACCACGTCGGCCGTGCATATTGATCCAGCCATTCGCGCCCCGGGCATCAGCCTGGTTCCCTTTTGTGGGGCCGCATTTCGCTCCGGCCCGGCGCGGGCCGTGGCCGACGGACACCGCCGGACACGGAGTGCGCGAGATTGGCCTGGTTCACCGGGCAGGCAGCCCGCACCGGCCGGGAGGAAACTGGAGAGGAGACCTGAGGAGGCCAGCCATGAGCATGCAGAAAATCGGACGCGACATCACCGTGCTGGGGGACTGTCTCGAAGTGCCGGGGCTCGGCTTCCTCCCGGTCAACTCCTTTGTCCTGCATGCCGAGCAGCCGGTCGTCGTCGACACCGGCCTCAGCCTCGCCGACCGGGACTTCCTGACCACGCTCGGCCCGGCCGTCGACCCCGCCGACGTACGCTGGATATGGCTCACGCACCCGGACCGCGACCACACCGGCGGCCTGTTCGACCTGCTCGCTGCCGCCCCCAAGGCGCGAGTCGTGACCACGTTCCTCGGCGCGGGCATCATGTCCACCGAGCGCCCGCTGCCGCTCGACCGCGTCTGCCTGGTGAACCCCGGCCAGAGCCTCGACGTGGGCGACCGTACGCTCAGCGCTTTCCGGCCGCCGCTGTTCGACAACCCGGCCACCGTCGGCTTCTACGACGACCGCTCGCGCACATGCTTCAGCTCCGACTGCTTCGGCGGCCCCATGCCCAGTGCGGAAGTGGCCGCCGATGGTAACGCCGGGGACGTCGCCGCCGACGACCTGCGCGCGGCGCAGCTGCTGTGGGCCACGGTGGACAGCCCCTGGATCCATGTCGTGGACGTCGGCAGATTCCTCGCCAGCCTCGAACCCTTGCGGGTCATGGACCCCGAGGCCGTCATGTGCACCCATCTGCCGCCGGCCGTCGGTATTGCCCCGCGGATGATCGACACCCTCACCGCGGCACCCGGCTCGGATCCCTTCATCGGCCCCGACCAGCAGGAACTGGAACAGATGCTCGCAGGCTTCGAACCCGGCGCCCGCACAGAGACCCGCACATAAATACGATCACCTACAACTTAACGACAATGATTGTCGTTAAGTTGTAGGGTGGGTGCACCACGGATCGAGAGGGCGACACCACCCATGGGCGGCGAAGCAAACGGCGAAGCAAACAAGGGCGCACGGTGACCGGGCAGTTGACGCCGGCCGCGGCGACGGAGTGGATCCGGCGATGGGATCTACAGCAGGAACGCTATGCGGTCGACCGCGAGGAACGCTTCACCGTGATCGCGGACGTCGTCGAGCACGTCACGGCGGGACAGCGGCGCCCCCTGGTGGCCGATCTGGGGTGCGGCCCCGGTTCGCTGGCGGCGCGGCTGGCCGCCCGTAACCCGGCGTGGGAGATCGTCGCCGTCGACACTGATCCGCTGCTGCTGGAGCTGGGGCGCAGGCACTGCGGCACGGCGGTCCGCTTCGCCGATGTGGCGATCGGCTCCCCCGGCTGGATCGAGACACTGGAACTGGGTGGCCCGCTGGACGCCGCCGTGTCCACCACGGCGCTCCACTACCTTCCGCAGCCCGCCCTTTCCGAGGTGTACGAACGTCTGTACGCCGCACTGCGCCCCGGCGGCGTACTCGTCAACGCGGACCACTTCGACCACGAGGCGCCCCGGCTGGCTGCTCTCGCCCAGCACGCGGGGCGCCGGCGCGCGGACCGTCTTGGGGTCGCTGCCCATGAGGACTGGCAGTCCTGGTGGGCCGCCGCGCTCGCCGCCCCGGAGCTGACCGGCCTCATGGCGGAACGCCGCCGACGGCGCCTCGACAGCGGCGGCGACAACGGGCTGAGCCTGGAGTGCCATACGGACCTCCTGCGCAAGGCGGGTTTCGCCGAGGCGGGCCCGGTGTGGCAGTACGGGCACAGCTATGTGCTGGTCGGCGTCGCATAGGGCCTACCGGGCCTCGCCGTACGCGTGAAGCTGCGCTGTTGGCCCGGTTAAGAAATCCTCGATGGACTGCACGCCCCGGTCCCGACAGATTGGTACGCGTTCGCGATCAGCCCTGTCACCTCGCCTGGAGCCGCAGCCATGAAGGCACTTGTCAAGCAGTACGCCGAGCCCGGGCTGTGGCTCATGGACGTGCCGGAGCCGGAGACCGGGCCCGGTGACGTGCTGATCAAGGTGCTCCGTACCGGCATCTGCGGCACGGACCTGCACATCAGATCCTGGGACGGCTGGGCCCAGCAGGCCGTTGCCACACCGCTCATTCTCGGTCACGAGTTCGTGGGCGAGGTCGCGGCCGTCGGTGCGGACGTACAGGACATCGCGGTCGGCGACCTGGTCAGCGGCGAGGGCCACCTGGTGTGCGGGAAGTGCCGCAACTGCCTGGCCGGGCGCCGGCACCTGTGCCGCTCCACCGTCGGCCTCGGCGTCGGCCGCAACGGCGCGTTCGCCGAGTACGTCGCCCTGCCCGCGTCCAATGTGTGGGTGCACCGCGCCAAGGTGGACCTGGACGTGGCGGCGATCTTCGACCCGTTCGGCAACGCGGTGCACACCGCGCTCTCCTTCCCGCTCGTCGGCGAGGACGTACTGATCACCGGAGCGGGCCCGATCGGCATCATGGCCGCGGCCGTCGCCCGGCACGCCGGTGCGCGCAATGTCGTCATCACCGACGTCAGCGAGTCCCGCCTGGCGATCGCCCGCAAGGCGGGCGCGACGCTGGCGCTCAATGTCGCCGAGTCGGACATCGCCGACGCGCAGCGGCAGCTGGGGCTGAAGGAGGGCTTCGACATCGGTCTGGAGATGTCGGGCCGGCCGGAGGCGATGCGGGACATGGTCGCGAACATGACGCACGGCGGCCGGATCGCGATGCTCGGCCTGCCGTCCGAGGAGTTCGCCGTCGACTGGTCGAAGATCGTCACCTCGATGATCACGGTCAAGGGGATCTACGGCCGTGAGATGTACGAGACGTGGTACGCGATGACGGTGCTGCTGGAGGGCGGTCTTGACCTCAGCCCGGTGATCACCGGCAGCTACGGCTACCAGGACTTCGACGCGGCGTTCGACGAAGCGGCGACCGCGCGCAGCGGCAAGATCATCCTCGACTGGACGAGCTGAGCCGATCCTGCCCTGGCGGGGCCTTTCCCCTGCCCGCCCCTTCCCGGCTGTGACATGTGCGGCTGCCACCGCGTGGGCTCCGCCCCAGACCCCGCTCCTCGAACGGGCGTCCCGGGGGTCTGGGGGCCTGCCCCCAGCTTCGGGAAAGGGGCGGACAGGGGCAGCCCCGCGCAGCGGAAGCCCGGACGTCACCACCCAACCACCGCAAGGAGAGCCAAAGCCCATGTTCACCTCCGTCCGCGAAGACCTCCGCACCACCCTCGACGAAATCCGCACCGCCGGTCTCTACAAGCCCGAGCGCGTCATCGCCACCCCGCAGAACGCCTCCGTCTCCGTCCCCTCCGGCGACGTACTCAACTTCTGCGCCAACAACTACCTCGGCCTCGCCGACCACCCCGACGTCGTCGCCGCCGCCAAGGACGCCCTCGACCGCTGGGGCTACGGCATGGCCTCGGTCCGCTTCATCTGCGGCACCCAGGAGATCCACAAGGAGCTGGAGCAGCGGCTCTCGGCCTTCCTGGGCCAGGAGGACACGATCCTCTACTCCTCCTGCTTCGACGCCAACGGCGGCGTCTTCGAGACCCTCCTCGGCCCCGAGGACGCCGTCATCTCCGACGCCCTCAACCACGCCTCGATCATCGACGGCATCCGCCTCTCCAAGGCCCGCCGCCACCGCTACGCCAACCGCGACCTCGCCGACCTGGAGCAGCAGCTCAAGGACACTCAGGACGCCCGCCGCCGCCTGATCGTCACCGACGGCGTGTTCTCGATGGACGGCTACGTCGCCCCGCTCGCCGAGATCTGCGACCTGGCCGACCAGTACGACGCCATGGTCATGGTCGACGACTCGCACGCCGTCGGCTTCGTCGGCCCCGGCGGCCGCGGCACCCCCGAGCTGCACGGCGTCATGGACCGCGTCGACATCATCACCGGCACGCTCGGCAAGGCCCTCGGCGGCGCGTCCGGCGGTTACGTCGCCGCCCGCGCCGAGATCGTCGAGCTGCTGCGCCAGCGTTCGCGCCCGTACCTCTTCTCGAACTCCCTCGCCCCGGTGATCGCCGCCGCGTCGATCAAGGTCCTGGACCTCCTCGAATCCGCCGGTGAACTGCGCGAGCGCCTCACCGCCAACACCAAGCTCTTCCGTACGAAGATGACCGAGGCGGGATTCGAGATCCTCCCCGGCGACCACGCCATCGCGCCCGTCATGATCGGCGACGCGGCGGAGGCGAGCCGCATGGCCGAACTCCTCCTGGAGCGCGGCGTGTACGTGATCGGCTTCTCGTACCCCGTCGTCCCCATGGGCGCTGCCCGCATCCGGGTCCAGCTCTCCGCCGCGCACTCGACCGCCGACGTGGAGCGGGCTGTGGCGGCGTTCATCGACGCTCGGGCGACAATGGCTGGGTGATCGACCCCCGAAGGCTGCGCATCCTGCGGGCCGTGGCGGACCACCGGACGGTGACCGCCGCGGCTGCGGCGCTGTACCTGACCCCGTCCGCCGTGTCCCAGCAGCTCGCCGCGCTGGAGCAGGAGACCGGCCACACCCTGCTGACCCGCAGCGGCAGGGGCGTACGGCTGACCGCGGCCGGCGACATTCTCCTGGCCCACGCCAACGCCGTGCTCGCCCAGCTGGAGCGGGCCGAGGCCGAGCTCGCGGCGTACGCGGGCGGAGCGGCCGGTGAAGTGCGCGTGGTGGCCTTCGCGACCGGCATCGCGGAGGTGCTCGCCCCGGCGATCGGCCGTCTCGCGGACCGCCACCCGGACATCCGTGTCCGCGTCCGGGACGCCGAGGGCGACGAGAGCCTGCCGCTGGTGCTGGACGGGGAGGCGGATGTCGCGCTGGCCGTCGAGTACCGGGGCGCCCCGCGCGAGGACGACCGGCGCCTGGCCCGCGTACCGCTGTACGCCGAGCCCTTCGACGCCGTACTGCACGCCTCGCACCCGCTCGGGCAGGGCGCGCACGTAGCCCTCGCGGAGCTTGCCGACAGCGACTGGATCGGCCCGTACCCCGGCAATCCGTGCCACGACGTGATGCTGCTCGCCTGTGAACTCGCGGGCTTCCAGCCGCGGCTCGTCCACTCGTCGGACGACTTCCGCGCCGTGGTGGCGCTGGCGGGGGCGGGCGCGGGAGTGGCGCTGGTGCCGCGTTCGGCGCTGCGCGGGATGGAGCTCAAGGACACGGTGGTACGTCCCGTGGCGGGCCCGGCCGCGACGCGGCGGGTGTTCGCCGCCGTACGCCGAGGGGCCGAGCACCATCCGCTGATCCGGCCGGTTCTGGACGCACTGGCGGAATCCGCGGCCGGTCTCTCCACCGGCTGACGGCTCTACCGTTGAATCGAGTGGTCGCCGGTGACCGGCGGCTCGGCCAGGGCCGGCTCCTCGTCCGCGAGCGCCGACGGGGGCTCGGGCCGGGCCTCGGTCCGCGGCTCGTCGTGCGCCTGCTGCGGCTGCTGCGGCTGCTGCGGCTGTGCCGCCCGCTCCAGGAACCTGAGCAGCTCCACCGGGAACGGCAGTACGAGCGTGGAGTTCTTCTCGGCCGCGACGGCCACCACGGTCTGGAGCAGCCGGAGTTGAAGCGCGGCGGGCTGTTCGGACATCACCCCGGCGGCCTCGGCCAGCTTCTTGGACGCCTGCAGCTCCGCGTCCGCGTTGATGACGCGCGCGCGGCGTTCGCGGTCCGCCTCCGCCTGGCGTGCCATGGAGCGCTTCATGGTCTCCGGCAGCGAAACGTCCTTGATCTCGACCCGGTCGATCTGCACGCCCCATCCGATGGCCGGGCTGTCGAGCATGAGCTCAAGGCCCTGGTTGAGCTTCTCGCGGTTGGACAGGAGGTCGTCCAGGTCGCTCTTGCCGATGATCGACCGCAGCGAGGTCTGCGCCATCTGGGACACCGCGAAGCGGTAGTCCTCGACCGCGATGATCGCGGCGGCCGGGTCGACGACCTTGAAGTACACGACGGCGTCGACGCGCACGGTGACGTTGTCACGCGTGATGCCCTCCTGGGCGGGCACGGGCATCGTCACAATCTGCATGTTCACCTTGTTCAGCCGGTCCACGGCCGGAATCACCATGGTGAAGCCGGGGGTCCGTATGTTCCGGCGAAGCCGCCCGAGGCGGAGGACGACACCCCGTTCGTACTGCCGCACCACCCTGGCGGCCGCCATGACGTACAGCACAGCGGCGGATCCCGCCACCGCTCCCGCTGTCAACAGCTCCTCGACCATTTCGACCCCCAGAGGTCCCGATCACGCGCCTAAATATCACGATACGCCCAGATATTCGCGGCAGTACGGGCCTCAATGAGCGGCCAAATTGAAAACGGGATCCATTTGCAGGTAGCGTTCCGACGATCGCACTCACCCCTGGAGGACCCCATGGCCGTACCCAAGCGGAAGATGTCCCGCAGCAACACCCGCCACCGCCGCGCCCAGTGGAAGGCCACCACGCCGCAGCTCGTCCCCATCACCGTCGACGGCTCGGTCTACCGGGTGCCGCAACGGCTGGCCAAGGCGTACGAGCGCGGGCTCCTGCGCCCCGAGGGCTGACCGGCATGGCGCCGACCGGCATGACACAGCACCGACTGCCCGTGACCGTGCTCTCGGGCTTCCTCGGGGCGGGCAAGACCACGCTGCTCAACCACATCCTGGGCAACCGGGACGGGCTGCGGGTCGCCGTGATCGTCAACGACATGAGCGAGGTCAACATCGACGCCGCGCTCGTGCGGGGCGGCACGGCCGCGCTGTCGCGCACCGAGGAGCGCCTCGTCGAGCTGACCAACGGGTGCATCTGCTGCACCCTGCGGGACGACCTGCTCGAAGAGGTGGACCGGCTGGCCAGGGAGGGGCGCTTCGACTACCTCCTCATCGAGTCCAGCGGCATCTCCGAACCCATGCCGGTCGCCGCCACATTCGCGTTCCCGCGCGACGACGGCGCGACGCTGGGCGACCTGGCGCGGCTCGACACGATGGTCACGGTGGTCGATGCCGCGGGCTTCCTGCCCGAGCTGAACGGTGGCGACGGGCTCGCCGAGCGGGGGCTCGACCAGTACGAGGACGACGACCGCACGGTCAGTGATCTGCTGATGGACCAGATCGAGTTCGCCGACGTCATCGTGCTCAACAAGCTCGACCTCGTGGACTCGGAGACGGCACACCGGCTCCGGGCGGCCCTCTCGCGCCTCAACCCGGCGGCAAGGATCGTCGCCGCGACCCACGGGCGCGTGGCCCCCGCCGACGTGCTAGGCACCCGCCTCTTCGACCTGGAGAAGGCCCAGCTGGCGCCCGGCTGGGTGCGGGAGCTGAACGGCGACCATGTGCCGGAGACGGAGGAGTACGGCATTTCGAGCACCGTGTTCCGCGCCGAGCGGCCGTTCCATCCCGGGCGCCTGTGGGACTTCGTCACGCAGGAACTCGACAGCGGCACGTACGGGCAGATCCTGCGCTCCAAGGGCTTCTTCTGGCTGGCCAGCCGCCCGCGGGTGACCGGCCTGTGGTCGCAGGCCGGGGCGGTCGCCAGGTTCGAGCCCTCGGGGGCGCGCGACGCGGATTCGGCCACCGAGCAGGGCCAGGAACTGGTCTTCATCGGCACCGGATTGCGGGCCGAGGCGCTGCACACGGCGCTCACCGCATGCCTCACCGCGGTCGGCGAGGACGCAGGCGCCCCGGCGGACGATCCCTTCCCCGCGTGGGACACGTACGGCATCGACGACGCGTGCGACCACGAGCCGGAGCAAGAGCTCCTGACCGTCAGCGCGGCGCCGCGGGCAGTGTGACCTCGAAGCGGCAGCCGCCCTTCACATTGCGTACGTCTGCACGGCCCGCGTGGGCCTCGACGATGCCGCGCACGATGGCGAGCCCGAGGCCCGCGCCCGCCGGGGGCGTACGGGCCTCGGTGCCGCGCCAGCCCGTGTCGAAGACGCGCGGGAGATCCTCGGTCGGGATGCCGCCACAGCCGTCGGTGACGGACAGCACCACCGAGTCGTCGCGTAGTTCGGCGGCGACCGCGACCGTGCCGTCGGCGGGGGTACGGCGGATGGCGTTGACCAGGAGGTTGGCGAGGACGCGGGTCATCTCGCGTGCGTCGACTTCGAGCGGCAGAGCCTCCACCGCGTCGCCGACGAGGCGTACGCCCTGGGCGCGGGCCAGTGGGTCCGCGCCCGCGATGGCCTCGCCCACCAGGTCGTACGCCGATATACGGATCGGCGTGAGGGCGAGCGCGCCCGCGTGGATGCGGGAGAGCTCGAAGAGGTCGCCGACCATGGAGTTGAGCCGGTCGACCTCGGTGCGCATCTGCCGGTGGTAGCGGGGCGGGTCGGCGACGACGCCGTCCTCCAGCGCCTCGGACATGGCGCGCAGGCCGGCCAGCGGGGTGCGCAGGTCGTGCGAGATCCAGGCGACAAGTTCGCGCCGGGAGGTCTCCAGCGCGCGCTCGCGTTCGCGGGAGGCGGCGAGTTTGGCGCTGGTGGACGCCAGCTCACGGCCCAGGGCGTCCAGTTCGGCGGTGGAGGATCCCGTCGGCGCCGCGAAGTCGCCGCCGTCGCCGAAGGTACGGGCCGCCAGCTTCAGGGCGTTGCTGCGCGCGACGACCCAGCGGCCGAGGAGCAGCGCGGTGGCCAGGGAGACGACGGCGGCCATCGCGACGACCGTCGTCACCACGGTCAGGTCGTGCGGGGACAGGAACATCGCCTGCGCCACGGAGAGCGTGCCCGCGAGCATCGCGGTGACCGTGACGGCGGCGACGACCGTCAGCGACACGGCGACGGAGCGGTGGCGGAGCAGGCGCAGGGCCACGGCGCCGAGGAGGCCGGCGGCTGCGGCGCCGAGGAAGGCGAAGAAGGCGATGAGCAGGAGGTCACGCATGTGAGACCCCGCCTTCGTCGAGTCGGTCGGCATCGAAGCGGTAGCCGACTCCCCATACCGTCCGGATGAGGCGCGGTCGTGCCGGGTCGTCCTCGATCTTGCCGCGCAGCCGCCGCACATGGACGGTGACCGTCGACAGGTCGCCGAACTCCCAGCCCCACACGTCATGCATCAGCCGCTCCCGGCTCAGCGCCTGGCCGTGGTGGAGCATGAGGTGCGCGAGGAGATCGAACTCCCTGAGGGTGAGGGCGAGTTCGGCCCCTGCCTTGGTGGCGCGGCGGGCCTCGGGGTCGAGGGTGATCCCGGCGGCCTGCACCCGTGGGCCCTGGTGCTGGAGCGCGGCACGGCGCAGTACGGACTCGACGCGCAGCACGAGCTCGCGTGGGCTGAACGGCTTGGTGACGTAGTCGTCGGCCCCGACCTCCAGGCCCAGGATCCGGTCGTCCTCGTCGCCGCGCGCGGTGAGCATGATGACCGGGACGGGTCCGTCGGCGCGGAGCTTGCGGCACACCTCCAGGCCGTCCATGCCGGGCAGCATGAGATCCAGGACCACGAGGTCGGGCCTGCGGTCCGCCGCCTGCCGAAGGGCCTCAGGGCCGTCGGCGGCGGGGGTCACGGCGAAGCCGGCACGTTCCAGATAGCCGGTGACGACCTCGGCGACCGTGGGGTCGTCGTCGACGACCAGGATGGTCTGCATGGGGCCAGTGTCGTCGACATGGGGCGGGGTGCGGGGCGGGCGGCGCCTTACGAAGCCGTGACGTCGGGTGCTGGTGCTGGTGCGGTGACGGTGCGGGTACTCCCCCGACTAAAGCTGTCCCTTGTCCTTGCCCGAGTGCAGTCGGGACTTCACGTCGTCCGGCGGCAGGAATCGCGACCACCGCTCCGGGAACTCCGACGGCATGTCCGGGTCGGATTCGTCCGCGTCGCCCTCCGCCGAGCGCGCCGCCTCCGCGCGCGCTATCACCGCCGCCGCCTGGGCCGTCCGTACGCGGTCGTTCGCCTCGCGGGCCGCCGCCGTGGCCACCGACGGCCAGACACGGTCGATCGCGGCGTTGACGGCAGCGCCCGCCAGGACCGCGAACGCCGAGATGCCGATCCACAGGAGGACGGCGATGGGGGCGGCCAGGGAGCCGTAGATGGAGACGCCCTCGACGGTCCTGGTCAGGTAGATGCGCAGCAGGAAGCTGCCGAGCACCCACATGCCGAGGGCCATCAGCGCCCCGGGGATGTCCTCGATCCAGGGCGAACGGACCGGCACCGAGACGTGGTAGAGCGTGGTGAGGAAGGCGACGGACAGCAGGGTGACGACCGGCCAGTACAGGACACTGATGACCTCCGTGCCGAACGGCACCAGGTCAACCACCCGGTCCGGTCCGACCACCATCAGCGGCAGCACCACCGCGCCGATGATCAGCGCCACGATGTACAGCAGGAAGGCCAGCAGCCGCGTCTTCACGATGCCGCGGTGGCCGTCGAGGCCGTACATCACGGTGATCGTGTCGATGAAGACATTGACCGCGCGTGAGCCCGACCAGAGTGCGATGGCGAAGCCGAGAGAGATGACATCGGGCCGCGCGCCCTTGGTGACGTCGTCCAGGAGCGGTTTGGCGAAGTCGTTCACGCCTCGGTCGGAGAGGACGGCTTCAGCGGCGGTCAGGATGTTCCGCTCGATGGACGCGACCGTCTCGGTGCTGGTCCAGGCATCGACGTAACCGAGCAGACCGATCATGCCGAGCAGCAGGGGTGGGAGGGACAGCAGGGTGAAGAACGCCGCCTCTGCGGCGAGACCGAGGATGCGGTACTCGATGCACGAGTTGACGGTGTCCTTCAGCAGCAGCCAAACCAACTTGCGCTTGGAGACATTGCGATAGAGGACTCTGGCCCGGTGAAGCCTGCCATGAGGCCGTTCGGGTGTTTCTTTTGCTGCCTGCACCTCCTTACCGTAGCGGCATGGCAGCCACGACACACACAGTGACCAATCAGGCTCCGCCCCTGGTGGGGTACGACGTCTTCACCGCCGACCGGGCCCTGAGCGAGGGCGTGGAGCGGCACGTCACCCCCGGACTCCTCGAAGACGTACGGCAGGAGCTGACGGCGCTCGGCCGCACCGCCGGGTCCGTCCAGGCACAGGAATGGGGGGTCCAGGCCAACGAGAACCCGCCAAAACTGCGGACGCACGACCGCTACGGCAACCGAATCGACGAGGTCGAGTTCCATCCGGCCTGGCACCGCCTCCTCGGACACGCCGTCTCGGCAGGCCTTACGGACGCCTGGGGCCGCCCCGACGGGCACGTCCGGCGCGCGGCCGGGTTCCTCGTGTGGACGCAGGCCGAGGCGGGGCACGGCTGCCCGCTGTCCATGACGCACGCGGCGGTGCCCGCCCTGCGTGCGAACCCCGAACTGGCCTCCGAGTGGGAGCCCCGGCTCACCTCTCACGTGTACGAGGAGGAGCTGAGAATCCCGTCGCTCAAGACGGGGGCGCTCTTCGGGATGGGCATGACCGAGAAGCAGGGCGGCAGCGACGTCCGGGCCAACACGACGAGCGCGGAGCCGCTGGCGGGCGAGGGTGAGTATCTGCTCACCGGGCACAAGTGGTTCTGTTCGGCACCGATGTGCGACGGATTCCTGGTCCTGGCGCAGGCCCCGGGCGGCCTGAGCTGCTTCCTGGTGCCGCGGGTACTGGCGGACGGGACGCGCAACGTGTTCCGGATCCAGCGCCTCAAGGACAAGCTGGGCAACAGGTCCAACGCGTCGAGCGAGGTCGAGTTCGACGGGACGTGGGCGCGGCTGGTCGGCGAGGAGGGGCGCGGCGTGCGCACCATCATCGAGATGGTGGCCGCGACCCGGCTGGACTGCGTGGTCGGCTCGGCGGCGCTGATGCGCCAGGCGGTGGCGCAGGCCACGCACCATGCGGCGTACCGCAGCGCCTTCGGCGGCAAGCTGATCGACAAGCCGCTGATGCGCAACGTACTGGCCGACCTGGCGCTGGAGTCGGAGGCGGCGACGACGCTCGCGATGCGGCTCGCGGCGGCGTACGACAGCGACACCGAGCAGGACCGGGCGTTCCTGCGGCTCGCGGTGCCTGCCGCGAAGTACTGGGTGACGAAGCGGTGCACGCCGGTCACCGCCGAGGCGCTGGAGTGCCTGGGCGGCAACGGGTACGTCGAGGAGTCGGGGATGCCGCGGCTGCTGCGCGAGTCGCCGCTGAACTCGATCTGGGAGGGCTCGGGGAACGTACAGGCGCTGGATGTCCTGCGGGCGCTGCAGCGCGAACCGCAGGCGCTCAATGCCTTCCTCACCGAGATCGGGCAGGCGCGCGGCGCCGATCACCGGCTCGACGGGGCGATCAAGGGCCTGCTGACCGAACTCGCCGATCTGGAGGGCATGGAGGGGCGTGCGCGCAGGCTCGTCGAGCGGATGGCGCTCGTGCTGCAGGGCTCGCTGCTGGTGCGGTGGGCGCCGCCGGAGGTCGCTGACGCGTTCTGCGCGTCGCGGCTCGGCGGGGACTGGGGCGCGGCCTTCGGAACACTGCCGCACAGCCTCGATCTCGCGTCGGTCGTGGAGCGGGCGCGGGCGGTCGTCTGACGGGTCCCGGCCCATGCAGCCGGGTGTCGCCGGGGTGGTGCTGCGCCGACACGGCACCACCCCGACTGACACCTCCACCCTCGTACAAGTCGGGGCCCCTGCACGAGAGTTGCAAACGGTTGCACTGTTTGTGCGGACTGGCGGGCGAGCACGCCGACGGAGGGGCACGATAGGGAACAACCACCTCGCATACGGGTGACCCAGGGACCTTGTGCCCTCGTGACCTCACAGCAGTGACGGGGTAATCCCAGTGAAGATCGACCCACTCGACCCGCACGGCCTGGCCCGGCTCAACTCCCGGCACACCGCGGAGACCGCCCGCAGGCTCCACGGAATGCGGGCCGCCGCCCTCTCCGGCGATCCGGCGCCCGTCGCGCCGCGCGCCGTGATCGACGCCTCCTGGCAGCGCATGCTGCGCATCGGGGTCGACCCCGACCGGAGCACCAGCAGTGACCTGCTGCCGGCCGGTGAGCTGGAACACCGGCGCAGATCCACCGCGCTGGGCGAGGTGCTGCCCTCGCTCAGCCAGGGGCTGGTCGCGGTCGTGCAGGCGTCCCAGCAGATGATGGTGGTGACCGACGACGAGGGACGCGTGCTGTGGCGCGACGGCGACCGGGCGGTGATGCGCAAGGCCGGGTCCATCTGTCTCGAAGAGGGCGCCGCGTGGAGCGAGGACACGACGGGCACGAACGCGATCGGTACGGCGCTGGAGTTGCGCCGGCCCGTCCAGGTGCACTCTGCCGAGCATTTCGTACGTACGCTCCACAACTGGACCTGCGCCGCCGCGCCCGTGCACGATCCGCGGGACGGGCGGCTGCTCGGCGTCATAGACGTCAGCGGCGTCGACTCCACCTTCCACCCGGCCACGCTGGCCCTGGTCGACTCGGTGGCCAAGCTGGCGGAGGCCGAGCTGCGACAGCGCCACCTCGCCACGGTCGAGCAGCTGCGCTCGGTGGCGGCGCCGGTGCTGTGCCGGGTGGGCGGCCGGGCGCTGGTGGTGGACTCGCACGGTTGGCTGGCGGCGGTGACCGGGATGCCGCCGGTCGGGCGGCTGCCGCTGCCGAAGTCGTTCCGGGCGGGGCGGAGATGGCTGCCGTCGCTGGGGATGTGCGCGGTGGAGCCGCTGCCGGGGGGCTGGCTGGTGCGGGTGGAGGAGCGGGGCTCGGAGGTGGGTGCGGCGAGTCGGGTCGTACTGGACCTGAGCAACCGGAGCCGGTCGTCGGTGACGGTGTCGGGGGCGGGTGAGGCGGGGCCGTGGACGCATGAACTCAGCCCGCGGCACGCCGAGTTGCTGTACCTGCTGAGCGTGCACCGGGAGGGGCGCAGCGCGGCCCAGCTGGCGTCCGACCTGTTCGGCGATCCGACTCGGACCGTGACGGTACGAGCGGAAATGTCGCGTCTGCGGCGCCACTTGGCGGAGGTGCTGGCGCATCGCCCGTACCGCTTCGTGGACGAGGTGGAGGTGGAGGTGATCCGCCCGGCCCACCCGGCGTACCTGCTGCCGCACTCCACGGCACCGGCGATCACGGGGGCGCGGCGGAACCGGGACGCGGGCCAGGGCTAGCCAACGCCGGCCGCTTCCAGCGGGGTGCCTGCGGGGCTGTTCCCCTGCCCGCCCCTTCCCGAACTGGGGCCCCGCCCCAGACCCGCTCCTCAAACGCCGGACGGGCGTCCGGGGGTCTGAGGGCTTGCCCCCACAGCTTCGTGAAAGGGGCGGGTAGGGGAACAAGCCCGCAGGCACCCGCACGGCCCACCGGCTAAGGGCACGCCGGCGCCGAACTGTTCACTCGGGGTGGGTTCGCGCCGCGTACCGCGCAGGTCGCAGCGGCGATCTCCGTGCCGAAAGCGACCGCATCCTCGATCTGCCGCCACGACAGCCCGTCGAGCCGGCCGCCGAGCAGCCCCGCCGCGTGCAGCCGGTGCAGCAGTCCCGCCGTGAACGCGTCCCCCGCGCCCACCGTGTCCACAACGTCGACCGGCGGCGACGGCACATGCAGCCGCTCGCCGGCGTACGAGACGAGCACGCCGTCGGCGCCGCGCGTGACGACCACCAGGGTCGCGCCCGCCTCGTGCCAGGTGTCGCACGCCGCCTCCGGCGCGACGCCGGGGTGCAGTTCCGACAGGTCGTCGTCGCTCATGCGCAGGATGTCGGCGAGGGCGCACCAGCGGGGCAGTCGGGTCCGGTAGACGGCGGGGTCGACCAGGTGCGGGCGCACGTTGGGGTCGATGCTGATGGTGCTGTACGGACGTACCGCGCACAGCAGTTCCTCCACGGCGGACGCGCCCGGGCCACGCACAAGGGCGAGTGAACCGGTGTGCAGGCAGGCCGCGTCGACGAGCTCGGCGGCGGCGAGTTCGTCGGCCGTCCACTGCCAGTCTGCGGTCCCTTCGGCGTGGAAGGAGTAGTCGGCGCTGCCGTCGGGCGCCAGGCCCGCGACGGCGAGGGTGCTGGGCTCGGTGGCGTCCGTACAGGAGTCGAGGTTGACGCCCGATGCGGCGAGGTGGCTGCGGAAGAGCCTGCCGAAGACGTCGGTGGAGAGGCGGCCGATGAAGTGGGTGGGGGTGGCGAGCCGGGCGAGCGCCACCGCGGTGTTGGCGGGCCCGCCACCGGGCAGTACGTCGAGCCTGAGGCCCGGGGCGTCGTCGTGCGCCGGAGCGACGAAGGCGTCGGCAACGCATTCGCCGAGTACTGCCACGGGGCGGGTCGCGGGCATGAGGGTCCTTTCGGGAGAGGGGGAGATCTGGGAGGTCGGTCAGTCGGTCCAGGACGAGCCGGGGCGGGTCAGCGTGGCTCTCTTCAGACGCAGTCCACCGCCCTCTGCCGTGAATTCGACGGCGTCGAACTCGCGGTAGCGCGGGTACACGCGGGCGCTCAGCGCCGTGCCGTCGCCGGTGAAGACCTCGACGGAGGACCGGTCGATCAGGACGTCGGCTCATCTGGATGGCCTCCGTTGCCAACTCGTTACGCGTAGGGGGCATTGACGTTGCTCGCCGCGGAGTCCACCATCTGGGCGAGTCGATGTCAACGTTGACATAAGTCAACGATGACAGCCCACGCCATTGAGGAGCCGCGCCATGAAGCGACGCACCACCCGCACTGCCGGCACAGCACGCACCGCCCGCACCACCACAGCCCTTGCCGCCTGCACCGCGTCCGCCGCCCTGCTGCTCGCCGGATGCGGCGAGGGGGCCCAGGGGTCCAACGGCAGCGGAGGAAAGGTCAAGGTCGGCCTGATCACCAAGACGGACACCAACCCCTTCTTCGTCAAGATGAAGGAGGGCGCCGCCCAGGCGGCGAAGGCCGAGGGCGCCGAACTGAGCACGGCCGCAGGCAAGTTCGACGGCGACAACGAAGGCCAGGTCACCGCGATCGAGAACATGGTCGCCGCCGGAGTCAAAGGCATCCTGATCACCCCCAACGACTCCAAGGCGATCGTCCCCGCCGTCGAACAGGCCCGGAAAAAGGGCGTTCTGGTCATCGCGCTCGACAGCCCGACCGATCCGCAGGACGCCGCCGACGCACTCTTCGCCACCGACAACCTCAAGGCCGGCGAGCTGATCGGCGCGTACGCGAAGGCCGCCATGCGCGGCAAGGAGGCGAAGATCGCCACCCTCGACCTCGCCCCCGGGGTCGCCGTCGGGCAGCTGCGCCACGACGGTTTCCTGAAGGGCTACGGGATCAAGAAGGGCGATCCGTCGGTCGTCTGCTCCCAGGACACCGGCGGCGACCAGTCCAAGGGCCAGACGGCGATGGAGAACTGCCTCCAGAAGGCCCCCGGCATCAACGTCGTCTACACGATCAACGAGCCCGCCGCGCTCGGCGCGTACACGGCGCTCAAGGCCAAGGGTCGCGAGAAAGACGTACTGATCGTGTCCGTCGACGGCGGCTGCACCGGCACCGAGGCCGTCAAGTCGGGCAGGATCGCCGCCACTTCACAGCAGTACCCGCTACTCATGGCGTCCAAGGGCGTCAAGGCCGTGACGGCGTACGCCATGGACGGCAAGAAGGCGAGCGGTTACGTCGACACGGGCGTCCAGCTCATCACCGACAAGCCCGCGGCGGGCGTGAGCGCCAAGGACGCCGCGTACGGGCTGGAGAACTGCTGGGGATAGGCCCGGGGCCCCGTCCCGCGAAACATCGCCCGTACATCCATGAACCAAGGAGCCCCATGACCACCTCCACCGCGCCACGGACCATTCCGGTGACGCCCAACTGGCGTGCAGTGACCGCCCATCCGACCGCCGGGCCGCTCGTCGCCCTGCTCGTTGCCTGCGTCTTCTTCGCCTTCCAGAGCGACCAGTTCCTGTCCGGCGGCAACCTCTCGCTCGTCGTCCAGCAGGTCATGGTCGTCGGCACCCTCGCCCTCGGCCAGACGCTGATCATCCTCACCGCCGGCATCGACCTGTCCTGCGGCGCCGTGATGGCCTTCGGCACCATCGTGATGGCGAAGCTCGCGGCGGAAGGGACACTGCCGCCGCTGGTCGCGATCGGCGCCGGTATCGGCGTGTGCGCGCTCTTCGGGCTGGTCAACGGCGCGCTGGTGACACTGGTGAAGCTGCCGCCGTTCATCGTGACGCTCGGCATGCTCAACGTGGCCTTCGCGCTCACCCACATCTACTCGGACGAGCAGACCATCACCGACCTGCCGGCAGCGCTGACCGGCCTCGGCGAAACCTTCCCGCTCGGCCGCACCGACATCACGTACGGCTCGGTGCTGACCATCGTCCTCTTCCTCGCCTTCGCGTACATGCTCAGCCAGACCGCGTGGGGCAAGCACACGTACGCCCTGGGCAACAGCCCCGACGTCGCCCGCCTCACCGGCATCCGCACCACCCGCCTCCAGCTCGGCATCTACGCCACCGCAGGACTCATCTACGGCATCGCGGCCCTGCTCCTCGTCTCCCGTACGGGAGTCGGCGACCCGAAGGCGGGCCAGACCGACAACCTCGACGCGATCACGGCGGTCGTCCTGGGCGGTACGAGCCTGTTCGGCGGCCGGGGCGCGGTGCTCGGCACGCTCGTCGGCGCCCTGATCGTCGGCGTGTTCCGCAACGGCCTCCAGCTGATGGGGGTCGGTTCCATCTACCAGACCCTCATCACGGGCGCCCTGGTGATCCTCGCCGTGACCGTCGACCAGATCTCCCGCAGGAAGGCCAGCCGATGACCACCACACCCACGACCACTCCCGTGATGCGCGCCCGAGGCCTGGTCAAGCGGTACGGCCAGGTCACCGCCCTGGACGGCGCCGACTTCGACCTGATGCCCGGCGAGGTCCTCGCGGTCATCGGAGACAACGGCGCGGGCAAGTCCAGCCTGATCAAGGCCCTCACCGGCGCCGTACAGCCCGACGAGGGCACGATCGAGCTCGACGGGGAACCGGTCCGCTTCCGTGATCCGCTCGACGCACGCCGGCACGGAATCGAGACCGTCTACCAGGATCTGGCGGTCGCGGCCTCCCTCGACATAGCGAGCAATATGTTCCTGGGCAGGGAGATCCGAAGGCCGGGCCCGCTGGGCACCGTCTTCCGCATGCTCGACAAGAAGCGGATGCGGGAGGAGTCGGCCGCCCACATGGCCGACCTGAAGATCGGGCTGCGGTCGCTCACCCAGTCCGTCGAGACGCTCTCCGGCGGTCAGCGCCAGGGCGTCGCGGTGGCCCGTGCGGTCGCCTGGGCCCGGCATGTGGTGGTGATGGACGAACCTACGGCCGCGCTCGGCGTGAAGGAGTCGGGACAGGTCCTGGACATGATCAGGCGGGTACGGGACAGGGGCCTGCCCGTCGTACTCATCAGCCACAACATGCCGCACGTCTTCGAGATCGCGGACCGCATCCACGTACAGCGGCTGGGGCGGCGGGTGGCGGAGATCCGACCGCAGGACCATTCCATGGCGGAGGTAGTGGCGATCATGACCGGGGCCCTTCAGGTCGGGGGTGACGACGGCGGTACGGTCGTAACCGACCGGGAGGCAGCGAAGGCCGCCGGAGTGGACTGAGCTGAGCTGAGAGATGCGGTGATCGGTGACCATGGCGAGCAGCCGACGCCCGACGCTGACCGATGTCGCCGAGCGCGTCGGGGTCAGCGCGAAGACCGTGTCCCGGGTGCTCAACGAGGACGGGCCGGTCTCCGAGGCGACGCGTACCAAGGTGCTCGCGGTCGTCGAGGAGCTCGGCTTCCGCCCGAACCTCATGGCACGCAACATGCGCGTGGGGGCGCGGGATTCGACGGTCGGGCTCGTCGTCCCGGACATGGGCAACCCCTTCTTCGGCACGGTCGCGGGCGGCGTCGAGGACGTCGTACGCGACCGGGGCCTGACCCTCCTGATGGGCTCGTCCGGCGAGCGGCAGCCGCTGGAGCACTCCCTCGTCACGACGTTCCTCGCCCGGCGCATCAGCGGTCTGCTGGTCGTGCCGGCAGCGGGCAGCGACCACCGCTACCTGCGCCGGGAGCGGGAGAGCGGGCTGCCGGTCGTCTTCCTCGACCGGCCGGCGACCGGGCTGGCGGCGGACTCGGTCGTCAGCGCGAACGAGGAGGGTGCGCGGATGGGCGTGGCGCACCTGATCGCGCACGGCCACCGTCGTATCGCCTTCATCGGCGACAGGCCGGCCACCCTCTACACCCGCAAGATGCGGCTGCGGGGCTACCGGGCGGCGCTCGCGGAGGCGGCCCTGCCGTACGACCCCGCCCTCGTCGTCGCGGCGCACGATCCGTACGCGGCGGGGGTGGCCGTACGCCGCCTGCTCGCTCTCCCCACTCCCCCGACGGCGGTTTTCACCGCGAACAACTTCGCCTCGCTCGGCGTCGTCCCCGCGCTCGCCGAGGCCGGCCGACGCGATGTCGCCCTGGTCGGGTTCGACGACCTGCCGCTGGCCGCGGTCCTGGAACCGGGCCTGACGGTGGTCGCGCAGAACCCGGCCGCGATGGGCAGGGCGGCCGCCGAGCAGGTGCTGGCGCGGCTGGGCGGCGACCGATCGGGGGCGCGGACGCGGACGGTGGCGGTGGAGTTGGTGGCACGGGGCTCGGGCGAACTGCGGCCGCCGGACTGACCGGACTGAATCGCTCCACGCCGGCGTGGAGCCACTTCTAGGCTGTGGCTCCACGAAGCGGAAGACAGGGCGGCATGCAACACCCCAACAGCCACAACATGGTGGGCGACTGCACAGTGGCGGGTTCGATCGTGCAGGTCGGTTCGGTCGGTCAACTGACCGTGCGGCAAGGCCCATTACCGGAAGGGCCTTCCTCGGCTGCCGGGGACGACGACTGGGTGGCGAGGGCACGCGGTTCCAGCATCTGGGATCACGTCCCCCACAACCGGGACGCCGACCGGTACCGGCACCAGGTGGCGCTGGTGGCCGCGCGGCTGGCCGTACTCCGCGACGAGACGGGGCGGCGACTGGCCGACGATCCCTGGCAGGACCCCGGGTTCCCACGCACGGCTGATGCACGAGCCGATCGAGCGCGTGCGCGGCCGGCTGGCCGGGCTGGGCGTCCCGGTGGCCGATCCCAGGAAGGCCGTACGGGCCGCGCTCCCCCGCGCACCGCTGCGGGACGCGGGCGAGGGCCCACCCGAGGCCGGGTGAGCCGCCGCCCGCCCGGCATCAGACGCCCGGTATTTCCCTGTCCCGGAACGCCTTGCGTACCGCGTCCGCCGCCCCCTCGCCGTACATCTTCCGCGCCGTGGCGATCGTCGTCGTCGCCGCGTCCTCGAAGCTCGTGTCCGGGGCGAAGCCGAACTGTGCATTGACGATGATGCGGTCGGCGGTCCGCGCACCCAGCGCGCCCCGGATGTCGAACAGTGCGCGGGACCAGATCTGGCCGTCCGCGTGCACCTGGCCGACCCGGTCGCCGTAGACCTTGTTGCCGTCGATGCGGCGCAGGCAGTGCGGGGCCGTCGAGGTGTAGGAGACGGCGTCCCAGTCGGCGACGCACGCCAGGTCCGCCTTGAGCGGCCAGCCGTACTTCCCGGCCGCGTGGGCGCCGACCGTGACCGCGAGGTAGTCGCCGAAGGCCTCGCCGATCGACCCGGCCTCGACCGAGGTTCCGAAGCCCGGCACCTGGGCGTGGTGCACGGCGTGCCCGTACTCGTGCATGACCACTTCGGCGTCCTCGGCGTCGTCGACGCCGCCCTTGCCGAAGCGGATCTCGGCCTTCTTGTCGGTGAAGAAGGAGTTGTCGGCGCCCCACTGGTTGATACGGACCGGCTGGGCGCGGTCATTGGCCCCGGGCAGCTCGCTGCCGAAGCCGAGGCCCTGGAGATACTCCTGCGACTCGTTGACCCAGAAGTACGCCATGACCTGTTCGAACTGGTCGTCATTGCGGTCGTACGAGCCCGCTTCCGCGATCTTCGCGGAGGCTCCGGTGTCCGATCTCACGTATGCCCACTTGCCGGACAGCCCGCCGCTCGCGTCGAGGTTGCGCAGCGCGGCGCTCCCGTAGGCGGAGGCGGAAACGGCGTCCGCCGAGTCCTTGGCGTCGGTCAGGGACTGGTCGTTCGACGACTGCACGGGGTTGACCATGAAAAGCCGGGCCTGCGGATCGGCGGAGGCTCCGGCCGGGGTGGCCAGGGTGGCGAGGGCCGCGGTGACGGTGGCCGCGGCGAGCAGGCCGCGGTGTGTGCGACGGGACATGAACATCCTTCTGCCGAGGGATGTGGGGGGTGGCACGCGCGGCGTGATCATCCCGTACCGCCCCGGCTTTGGCCATAGCCAGGGCGCATGGTTCCCTGGGCCGCATGAGCACCGTCGCTGTGACCACGTGGTCCCTGGAACAGACCTCGCCGGACGACCTGAGGCCCGCCGTCGAGCCGGCGGGAGATGTCCGGATCGTCCGGGCCGAGATCCCCTCCCCCGAGTTCAGCCGCTTCCTCTACACCGCGGTGGGCGGCGACATCGGCTGGACCGACCGGCTCGGGATGACGTACGAGCAGTGGCGGGCGGCGCTGGCCCGGCCCGGCGTCGAGACCTGGGTCGCGTACGAGAACGGCACTCCGGCCGGGTACGTCGAGCTGGACCCGCAGGACGACGGTGTCGTCGAGATCATGTACTTCGGGCTGATACCGGCCTTCAGGGGCCGCCGCATCGGCGGCCACCTCCTCTCTTACGGTGTCGCACGGGCCTGGGACCTCGCGGAGCGGTGGCCCGAGCGGACGGACACGAAGCGCGTATGGCTGCACACGTGCAGCAAGGACGGGCCGCACGCGATGGACAACTATCTGCGCCGCGGATTCCGGCTTTTCGCCACGAAGACGGCGCAAGAGGCGGACGCGGTCACCCCGGGTCCGTGGCCGGGAGCGCATGCCTGACCGAGTGGCCGGGAAGCGACCGTGAAGTGACCGGTGACACACTGTCTCGCGATTCGGGACAGTCTTGTCCACATTGTGGGCAGTGGTGGACTGCCCCGAGATCCCCGTGACACGCTTCCGTCATGTCTTCAGCTGGAGTTGCCTTGGTGAGTCGGCGGCACGTCGACCTCGGCCGCATGTCCAGCGCCATCTGTCCGGTGGGCTGACAGCACAGCAACACCGAATAGTTTCAGCCGTCCCCGCCGTCGCGGACGAGCCGGCCACCCCGATACGCACGTGATCTCCGCCCACCCGGCGGAGCATTCCGCTCTGCCGTGTCCGACCGCCTTCCCGCAGGTCACAGGGGTACCGTCGGCGCGACCCGCCACACCTTGAGCCGCCAGAGAAGGACAAACCACCATGGCCGCCACGCCGGAAAAGCCCGCTGCAGTCACGCCCCGCCGCAAGGCCGGACGCCACCGTGGCGAGGGTCAGTGGGCCGTAGGTCATTTCACCCCCCTCAACGGCAATGAGCAGTTCAAGAAGGACGACGACGGTCTCAATGTGCGGACACGCATTGAGACGATCTACTCCAAGCGGGGATTCGACTCCATCGACCCCAACGACCTGCGCGGACGCATGCGCTGGTGGGGTCTGTACACCCAGCGCAAGCCCGGGATCGACGGCGGCAAGACGGCGATCCTGGAGCCGGAGGAGCTGGACGACGAGTTCTTCATGCTTCGGGTGCGCATCGACGGCGGCCGGCTGACGACCGAGCAGCTGCGGGTCATCGGTGAGATCTCGCAGGAGTTCGCGCGCGGGACCGCCGACCTCACGGACCGGCAGAACGTTCAGTACCACTGGATCCGGATCGAGGACGTACCGGAGATCTGGCGGCGGCTCGAAGAGGTCGGCCTCTCGACGACCGAGGCCTGCGGTGACACGCCCCGCGTGATCCTCGGCTCCCCCGTGGCGGGCATCGCCGAGAACGAGATCATCGACGGCTCCCCGGCCATCGACGAGATCCAGCGCCGCTTCATCGGCAACCCGGACTTCTCCAACCTGCCCCGCAAGTTCAAGTCCGCGGTCTCCGGCTCCCCGCAGCTCGATGTCGCGCACGAGATCAACGACATCGCGTTCGTCGGCGTCGACCACCCCGAGCACGGACCCGGCTTCGACCTGTGGGTCGGCGGCGGGCTTTCCACCAACCCCAAGCTCGGTGTGCGGCTCGGCGCCTGGGTGCCCCTCGACGAGGTCCCGGACGTGTACGGCGGCGTCATCGGCATCTTCCGCGACTACGGCTACCGCCGCCTGCGCACCCGCGCCCGCCTGAAGTTCCTCGTCGCCGACTGGGGTCCGGAGAAGTTCCGCCAGATCCTGGAGGACGAGTACCTCAAGTACAAGCTGGTCGACGGCCCGGCGCCCGAGCAGCCGACCGGCACGTGGCGCGACCACCTCGGTGTGCACAAGCAGAAGGACGGCCGCTTCTACGTCGGCTTCGCCCCGCGCGTCGGCCGCGTGGACGGCACCACGCTGACGAAGATCGCCGAGCTGGCCGACGCGCACGGCTCGGGCCGTCTCCGTACCACCGCCGAGCAGAAGATGATCGTGCTCGATGTGGAAGAGGCGCAGGTCGAGTCGCTGGTGGCCGGGCTGGAATCGCTGGATCTGCGGGTCACCCCCTCGCCGTTCCGGCGCGGCACGATGGCCTGCACCGGCATCGAGTTCTGCAAGCTCGCGATCGTCGAGACGAAGGCGCGCGGCGCCTCGCTCATCGACGAGCTGGAGCGGCGCATCCCGGAGTTCGACCAGCCCATCACCATCAACATCAACGGCTGCCCGAACGCCTGCGCCCGTATCCAGGTCGCGGACATCGGTCTCAAGGGCCAGCTGGTCCTCGACGACCACGGCAACCAGGTCGAGGGCTTCCAGGTGCACCTGGGCGGCGCGCTGGGTCTTGAGGCCGGTTTCGGCCGCAAGGTGCGCGGCCTGAAGGTCACTTCGGCCGAGCTGCCCGACTACGTCGAGCGCGTCCTGCTCCGCTTCCAGGAGCAGCGCGAGGACGGCGAGCGCTTCGCGACCTGGGTGGCGCGGGCGAGCGAGGGGGACCTCTCGTGAGCGAGCGCGCGGCGCCCTTCTACTGCCCGTACTGCGGCGACGAGGACCTGCGTCCGCACGAGACCGGCCACGGCGCCTGGGAATGCGCGGCGTGCAACCGCGCATTCCAGTTGAAGTTCCTCGGGTTGCTGTCCCGGGGAGTTCAGCGCAACGACGGTGGAGGGGACGAGATATGACGACGGTTCAGGAAGATCTCAAGTCACTGGCGGAACAGGCAGGGCGGGACCTCGAAGAGGCCTCCGCCCTCGACATCCTGAAGTGGGCGGCCGACACCTTCGGCGACCGCTTCTGCGTGACGTCCTCCATGGAGGACGCCGTCGTCGCCCATCTCGCCTCGCGCGCCAAGCCCGGCGTCGACGTCGTCTTCCTCGACACCGGCTACCACTTCCCGGAGACCATCGGGACGCGGGACGCCGTCGAGGCCGTCATGGACGTCAATGTGATCACGCTGCTGCCGTGGCAGTCCGTCGAGGAGCAGGACGCCGAGTACGGGCCGAAGCTGCACGACCGCGACCCGGACCTGTGCTGCGCCCTGCGCAAGGTCAAGCCGCTCGAAGACGGGCTGAAGGGGTACAGCGCCTGGGCGACCGGCCTGCGCCGCGACGAGTCCCCGACCCGGGCGAACACTCCGGTCGTCGGCTGGGACGAGAAGCGGCAGAAGGTCAAGATCTCGCCGATCGCCCGCTGGACGCAGGACGACGTGGAAGCGTACGTCGCGGAGCACGGAGTCCTCACCAACCCGCTGCTGATGGACGGATACGCGTCCGTGGGCTGCGCCCCCTGCACCCGCAGGGTCGCGGAGGGCGAGGACGCCCGCGCCGGCCGCTGGGCGGGGCGGAACAAGACCGAATGCGGGCTGCACGGCTGATGACAAACGATCAGGAGCAGGAGAAAGACGTGACTGGGGCCACCACCGGCGCCACCATCTGGCTCACGGGTCTGCCGAGCGCCGGCAAGACCACCATCGCCTACGAGCTGGCCGGGCGCCTGAGCGCCGAGGGCCGCCGTGTCCAGGTGCTGGACGGAGACGAGATCCGCGAGTTCCTCTCCGCGGGCCTCGGCTTCAGCCGCGAGGACCGGCACACCAATGTGCAGCGGATCGGTTACGTCGCCGAGCTGCTCGCCCGCAACGGTGTGCTGGCACTGGCTCCGGTCATCGCGCCGTACGCCGACAGCCGCGACGCCGTCCGCAAGCGCCACCAGGCCGAGGGCACCGCGTACCTGGAGGTGCACGTCGCCACGCCGGTGGACGTGTGCTCCGTACGCGATGTGAAGGGCCTTTACGCCAAGCAGGCGGCCGGCGAGATCTCCGGGCTCACCGGGGTCGACGACCCCTACGAGGCACCCGGGTCGCCCGACCTGCGGATCGAGTCGCACCAGCAGACCGTGCAGGAGTCCGCAGCCGCGCTGCACGCGCTGCTCACCGAAAGGGGTCTGGCATGACGACGACCGCCGCAACCGTCAACGAGGGTACGGACAGCCCGTACGCGCTCAGCCACCTGGACGCCCTGGAGTCCGAGGCCGTCCACATCTTCCGTGAGGTGGCGGGTGAGTTCGAGCGGCCGGTGATTCTCTTCTCCGGCGGCAAGGACTCGATCGTCATGCTGCACCTGGCGCTCAAGGCGTTCGCGCCCGCGCCGGTTCCCTTCACGCTGCTGCACGTCGACACCGGGCACAACTTCCCGGAGGTGCTCGAATACCGCGACCGTACGGTGGCCGAGCACGGTCTGCGGCTGCATGTCGCGTCCGTACAGGAGTACATCGATGCCGGGAAGCTGCGCGAGCGGCCCGACGGCACCCGCAATCCGCTGCAGACCGTGCCGCTGACCGAGGCGATCCAGCAGCACCGCTTCGACGCGGTGTTCGGCGGCGGGCGCCGCGACGAGGAGAAGGCGCGCGCCAAGGAGCGGGTCTTCTCGTTGCGCGACGAGTTCTCCGCGTGGGACCCGCGCCGTCAGCGCCCCGAGCTGTGGCAGCTCTACAACGGCCGCCACGCGCCCGGCGAGCACGTGCGTGTCTTCCCGCTGTCCAACTGGACCGAGCTCGACGTGTGGCAGTACATCGCCCGCGAGAAGATCGAACTCCCCGGCATCTACTACGCCCACGAGCGCGAGGTCTTCCAGCGCTCCGGCATGTGGCTGACCGCCGGTGAGTGGGGCGGCCCCAAGGAGCACGAGCAGGTCGAGACGCGGCTCATCCGCTACCGCACCGTCGGCGACATGTCCTGCACCGGCGCCGTCGACTCCGACGCCACCACGCTCGACGCCGTGATCGCCGAGATCGCCGCTTCCCGGCTCACCGAGCGGGGCGCGACACGTGCCGACGACAAGATGTCCGAAGCCGCGATGGAAGACCGCAAGCGCGAGGGGTACTTCTAAATGACCACCACCACTGAGCAGTTGAGCGCCACCACCCTGCTGCGCTTCGCCACCGCGGGGTCGGTCGACGACGGCAAGTCCACCCTCGTGGGCCGGCTCCTGCACGACTCCAAGTCGGTCCTCACCGACCAGCTGGAGGCCGTCGAGGCGGCGTCCCTCAAGCGCGGCCAGGAGGCGCCCGACCTTGCGCTGCTGACGGACGGGCTGCGTGCCGAGCGCGAGCAGGGCATCACCATCGATGTCGCGTACCGCTACTTCGCCACCGCGCGCCGCCGGTTCATCCTGGCCGACACCCCCGGGCATGTGCAGTACACCCGGAACATGGTGACGGGCGCGTCCACCGCCGAGCTGGCCGTCGTCCTCGTCGACGCCCGCAACGGTGTGGTCGAGCAGACCCGCCGCCACGCGGCGGTCGCGGCGCTGCTGCGTGTCCCGCACGTGGTGCTGGCCGTCAACAAGATGGACCTCGTCGAGTACGCCGAGCCGGTCTTCGCAGCCATCGCCGAGGAGTTCACGGCGTACGCCGCCTCGCTCGGCGTGCCGGAGATCACCGCCATTCCGATCTCGGCGCTGGCCGGGGACAACGTGGTGGAGCCCTCCGCGAACATGGACTGGTACGGCGGCCCGACCGTGCTGGAGCACCTGGAGACCGTGCCGGTCAGCCACGACCTGGCGGGCTGCCCCGCGCGCTTCCCGGTCCAGTACGTGATCCGCCCGCAGACCGCCGAACACCCCGACTACCGGGGTTACGCCGGCCAGATCGCGTCCGGCGCGCTGCGGGTGGGCGAGGCCGTGACCGTGCTCCCCTCGGGGCGTACGTCCACGATCACCGGGATCGACGCGCTCGGTGAGAGCGTCGACATCGCCTGGGCCCCGCAGTCGGTGACCGTCACGCTCGCGGACGACCTGGACATCTCGCGCGGCGACCTGATCGCGCCGAGCGGTTCCGCGCCGCGCACCACCCAGGACGTCGAGGCGACGGTCTGCCACGTGGCCGACCAGCCGCTCTCGGTGGGCCAGCGGGTGCTGCTCAAGCACACCACGCGCACGGTCAAGGCGATCGTCAAGGAGATCCCGTCCCGCCTGACGCTGGACGACCTGTCTCAGCATCCGGACCCGGGGCAGCTGGTCGCCAACGACATCGGCCGGGTGAAGGTCCGTACCGCCGAGCCGCTCGCGCTCGACGCGTACCGCGACTCGCGCCGCACCGGATCGTTCCTGCTGATCGACCCGGCCGACGGTACGACGCTCGCGGCCGGCATGGCGGGCGACTCGTTCGCCGCCGAGACCGTGAAGGTCGTGGCGGACGACGAGGGCTGGGACTTCTGATCATGACCATCGACACCATCGACATCTATGCGACGTTCGCGAAAGAGGGCGGCCGCATCGGCAGCGGCACCGTCGGTGCGGGAACGGGCGGCGTGGCGCGATGTGCCCGATGACGTACGCGCACCGCTTGCGCGCCCTGCCGCTGTACCGACGAAGACCTGCCGACTTCCCGGCCGCACCCCGCTCCACGCGAGAGGTGTGACGCCGGGCCACCGAGAGGAACGCCTCCCGTGCATGCCCCACGTACCACCCTTCGCCGCAGCCTCGCCGCTGCCGCCGCCCTTCCGCTGCTGATCGGCGCGCTGGGCGCCTGCGGTTACGGCTCGAAGGCCGAGAAGGACGACAAGGTCGCTCCCGCCGCCAAGGGCGAGAAGATCGGCGGCGTCGACGAAGTGCGTATCGGGTACTTCCCCAACGTCACGCACGCCACCGCCCTGGTCGGCCTCCAGAAGGGCCTGTTCCAGAAGGAGCTCGGCGGCACGCAGGTCAAGTCGCAGCCCTTCAACGCGGGCCCCTCGGCGATCGAGGCCCTCAACGCGGATGCCGTCGACATCAGCTGGATCGGCCCCTCCCCCGCGATCAACGGCTTCACCAAGTCCAAGGGCCAGAACCTGAAGATCATCTCGGGTTCGGCCTCCGGCGGCGTCTCACTCGTCGTCGACCCGAAGAAGATCAAGTCCCTGGACGACCTCAAGGGCAAGCGCATCGCGACCCCGCAGCTCGGCAACACCCAGGACGTGGCGCTGCTGAACTACCTGTCGGAGAAGGGCCTGAAGGTCGACGCCAACACCGGCAAGGGCGACGTCACCGTCATCCGCCAGGACAACAAGGAGATCCCGGCCTCCTTCGAGTCCGGTGCGCTGGACGGCGCCTGGGTACCTGAGCCCACCGCGTCCAAGCTGGTCGCGGGCGGCGGCAAGGTACTGCTCGACGAGAAGAAGCTGTGGAAGGACGGCAAGTTCGTCATCACGAACGTGATCGTCTCCCAGAAGTTCCTCAAGGAGCACCCGGACGTCGTCGAGGCGGTCCTGCGCGGCTCTGTGAAGAGCAATGAGTGGATCAAGGCCAACCCGGACGAGGCGAAGGCCGCGATCAACGCGAAGCTGAAGGCGGACTCCGGCAAGGAGCTGCCCGCCGAGGTGCTCGACCCGGCGTTCAAGAACGTCGAGATCACCAACGACCCGCTCGCTTCGACGCTGCGGGACGAGGCCGGTCACGCGGTCAAGGCCGGTCTCCTCAAGGACCCGCTGCTCGACGGCATCTACGACCTGACGCTCCTCAACAAGGTGCTGAAGGCCGAGAAGCAGCCCGCCGTCGTGGACGCCGGACTCGGCACCAAGTAACCGTCCTTCCCGCAACCGGAACGCCCTCAGGAGGTGAGGCTCATGGCCACCACACTCGTCAAGCAGGCCGCCGCGCCCGCAGACACGGTGCCTTACGCCGCACGGATCGACCACGTGTCGAAGTCGTTCGGCCGGCCCGGCGCGCAGCAGCTCGTACTGGACGACATCAGCATCGATGTCGCGCCGGGTGAGTTCGTGACCCTGCTGGGGGCTTCCGGCTGCGGCAAGTCGACCCTGCTCAACCTGGTCGCCGGACTCGACCGGCCGTCCGCGGGCTCTATCGACGTACCCGGCGGGCGACCCGCCCTGATGTTCCAGGAGCACGCGCTGTTCCCCTGGCTGACGGCCGGGAAGAACATCGAACTCGCGCTGAAGATGCGGGGCATGGCGAAGCCCGAGCGGCGCGGCGAGGCCGAGCGGCTGCTGCAGCTGGTGCGTCTCGGCGGGGCGTACGGGAAGCGGGTGCACGAGCTGTCGGGCGGTATGCGTCAGCGCGTCGCGCTGGCCAGGGCACTGGCCCAGGACAGCCAGCTCCTGCTGATGGACGAGCCGTTCGCGGCGCTGGACGCCATCACCCGCGACGTACTCCACGAGGAGCTCACCCGCATCTGGTCGGAGACCAGCGTCTCGGTCCTCTTCGTCACCCACAACGTCCGCGAGGCCGTCCGCCTCGCCGAGCGCGTGGTGCTGCTGTCGTCCCGTCCGGGACGCATCGCGCGCGAATGGCAGGTCGGCATCCCGCAGCCGCGCCGGATCGAGGATTCCGCGGTCGCCGACCTGTCCGTCGAGATCACCGAACAGCTGCGGGGGGAGATCCGTCGACATGGCCAGCACTGAAACAAGCCCGAAGAACGACCTCGCCGGTCTTGAGGCCGGCCTGGACGCACTGGAGACGAAGTACTCCACCGAGCGGGTCGGCCTCGGGCGGATCCTCCTGTCCAAGGTGGTGCCGCCGCTGGTGGCCATCGCCCTGGTCATCACCCTCTGGCAGCTCGCCGCAGCCTCGGACCTCAAGCCGGACTACGTCCTGCCGGGTCCGGTGGACGTATGGCACTCGGTCGAGCAGATGTGGCTCGACGGCACGCTGCTCGGCTACATCTGGACCAGCGTCTCCCGCGGCGCCCTCGGCTTCGCCGTCTCGGTCGCCATCGGCACGCCGCTCGGCCTGCTCGTCGCCCGGGTGAAGGTGGTACGGGCGGCGATCGGCCCGATCCTGTCCGGTCTCCAGTCCCTGCCGTCGGTGGCATGGGTGCCCGCCGCGATCATCTGGTTCGGGCTGACCGACGCCACGATCTACGCGGTGGTGCTGCTCGGCGCCGTACCGTCGATCGCCAACGGTCTTGTCGCCGGCGTCGACCAGATTCCGCCGCTGTACCTGCGGGCCGGCCGCACCATCGGGGCCACCGGTATCAACGGCATACGGCATGTGCTGCTGCCCGCCGCGCTTCCCGGTTACCTGGCCGGGCTGAAGCAGGGCTGGGCGTTCTCCTGGCGCTCGCTGATGGCCGCCGAGCTCATCGCCAACTCGCCGGACCTCGGCACGGGTCTCGGACAGCTGATGGAGAACTTCCGCACCTACAGCGACATGTCGGGTGTGCTGGCCACCATCATCCTGATTCTGGTCGTCGGCATCGGCATCGACCTGCTGTTCTTCTCCCCGCTGGAGCGCCGCGTGCTGCGCAGCCGTGGCCTGCTCACCAAGGGCTGATCACCATGTCCCGTCGCCCCGTCCTGCTGGTCATAGCCCACGGCAGCCGCGACCCGCGGCATGCCGCGACCGTGCACGCCCTGGTGGAGCGGGTGCGGGCGGCGCGGCCCGGCCTGCGTGTGGAGACCGGCTTCCTGGACTTCAACGCACCCGCAGTGCCGCAGGTGCTGGAGCGTCTGGCGGGGGAAGGGGTGCAGGACGTGGTTGCCCTGCCGCTCCTGTTGACCCGCGCCTTCCATGCGAAGGCCGACATTCCGGCCGCGCTGCGCGAGGCGTCGGCGCGGCTGCCTCGGCTGCGGGTCCACCAGGCGGAGGTACTCGGCCCGTCGCCGCTCCTCCTCACCGCGCTGGAGCGACGACTGTACGAAGCCGGGCTCAGCCCCGGTGACAAGAGCTCGACCGGGGTCGTCCTGGCCTCGGCGGGCTCCACAGACCCGGAGGCGATCGCAGTGATCGCTGAAATTGCGCGGGAGCTGCGGTACACCGGTTGGTGCGCCGTGCGGCCTGCGTTCGCCTCCGCTGCGCTGCCCCGTACCGAGGATGCGGTACGGGACTTGCGGGCGGCGGCGGGGGTACGGCGTATCGCCGTCGCCCCGTACGTCATAGCGCCGGGCTTCCTGCCGGACCGGATCGCGCGCGGCGCACGTGAGGGCGGCGCGGAGGTGCTGGGCGAGGTCCTGGGCGCGTCGCCGGAGCTGGCCCGGCTGCTGCTCATGCGTTACGACGAGGCGCGGGTGCCGGTGCGGCTGGCGGCGGTCAGCGCGTAGGTGTGTACCCTGCGGTGCTGTTTCCCCTGACGGGCTACTCCTCGTACGGCGTTCCCTGGTGGAAGTAGAGGAGCCAGCCCCGGTCTTCGGTCAGCCGCCACAGTGAACTCCGGTGCGCGAGGCGGCCGTTGGTGTTCGTGTCGAAGGTCAGCTGCACCAGGTCGGGGGCGAGCTGGACGCCTTTCATCCGCATGGTGGTGATCGCGCGGCCCGTCGTCGCCGACGCGTCGGCGACCGCCTCGATGATCGATTCGCGGTCCCATCGGCGGCCCGACACGCCGAATTCGCTGAACTCGGGGTGCAGGAGTTCCGCGAGGAGCTCCGCGGAGTTGCGGACGTCCGGGTCGAGCAGCCGCAGTTCGCACTCCATGGCCTCATCGACGGCGGAGCCTGTGCCGGAGGTCCGGTCAGTCACGGGTCATCTCCACGAGCTTGGCGACCGTGTTCCAGTTCCGGGACGTGGCGATTACACCCTTGAAGAGCGACGGTTTCGCCAGCGCTTCGCCAAGCTTGGAGCGGCCTAGGCCGTTCGGGGCATACAGGTACAGCGCACGGTCGCCCAGCCGGAATTCCTCGGGGAGATACGCCGCCGGGTCGATGGGCGCCAGCCGCTTCGGGTCGACGGCTCCGGAGAGGAACGTGACGTGCAGCTGCTTGCCTTCCAGCTCGGCGGCCGGGAAGGGGCAGGCGTCGGCGACGGCGCTCAGGTAGGCGCCGCTGCGGACGAGGCAGTCGACGGGGAAGCCGAAGTGCTTCTCGATGGCCCGCTCCAGGTCTGCGGCGAGCGCGTCGTCGGTCTTGTCCGCGTCCGTGGTGAAGACGGCGTTGCCGCTCTGGAGGTACGTACGGACGTCCCGGTGGCCCAGTTCGGTCAGCAGCGCCCGGAGTTCCGCCATGGGCACTCTTCTGTGCCCGCTCACATTGATTCCGCGCAGCAGTGCGGCGTACGTCGTGGTCATGCACAGAACGATAGGCGGCCGCCGCACCCCGTGGGGGAGGGCGCGGCGGCCGCCCGTTTCAGTGCTTCGGGTGAGTCTTTACTCGACGACCTTCAGCAGCTTGTTCGCCGTGCCCTCGCTCGGGTTGCTGATCTTGTCCGGGGTGGCCCCGTCGGTCAGCGCCTTGGCGACGGCGTCCGGCGTGGCGTCCTTGTGGCCCGCCAGGTAGACCGCGGCGGCACCCACGACGTGCGGGGTCGCCATGGACGTACCGGAGATGGTCTTCGTGCCCTCGTCGCTGTCGTTCCACGAGGAGGTGATGTCCGAGCCCGGCGCGTAGATGTCCACGACCGCACCGAAGTTGGAGAAGTCGGACTGCTGGTCGTCCTTGGTGCTGGAGGCGACCGTGATGGCCTCCTTCACGCGGGACGGCGAGCCCTGGCCGGCGTCGCTGGACTCGTTGCCCGCGGCGACACCGTAGGTGACACCGGCGGCGATGGACTTGCGTACGGCCTCGTCCAGGGCCTCGTCGGGGCCGCCGCCGAGGCTCATGTTGGCGACCGACGGGCCCTGGTGGTTCTTGGTGACCCAGTCGATGCCGGCGACGACGCCCTCGGTGGTGCCCGAGCCCTGGTCGTCGAGGACGCGGACCGCGACGATCTTCGCCTTCTTGGCGACACCGTGCGCGGCGCCGGCGATGGTGCCCGCCACGTGCGTGCCGTGGCCGTTGCCGTCGTCGGCGGAGTCGTCGTTGTCCACGGCGTCGAAGCCGTGGGCGGCGCGGCCCTCGAAGTCCTTGTGCGTGATGCGGACACCGGTGTCGATGACGTACGCCGTGACGCCCTCGCCCGCGCTGTCCGGGTACGTGTACTTGCTGTCGCCCGCGGTGTCGGCCTGGTCGATGCGGTCGATGCCCCAGGAGGGCGGGTTGTCCTGCGTCGCGTTGATCGTGAACTTCTTGTTCTGGACGACCTTGCCGACGGCCGGGTCGGCGGCGAGGCGCTTGGCCTCGGTCTCCGAAAGGCCGCTGGCCGAGAAGCCGTTGATGGCAGAGTTGTAGTTGCGCTGGAGCTTGCCGCCGTACTCCTTGGCCAAGTCCTGCTTGTCGGCCTTCTCGTCCAGCATCACGATGTAGCTGCCTGCGACGGCGCCCTTGGCGTCGGCTCCGTACACGATGCCCTGGGCGGGGGCCGGAGAGGCTCCCGCGAAGGACGAGTTGAGTACGGTCACACCAGCTGCGGCCGCTACGGCGGTTATCGCCGCGGTGAGCTTCAGTCGGCTGGAACGCTTGTGGATTGCCATGAAGAGGGGTCTCCTCGTCAAAATGTGGGGGGATTTGCCCCCGGACCGGAAAATCTCCGGGGGTTGACTCGAAACCCTGACCGATTGACACGCTCAGATCAAGACCTACATGCGCCTGTTACTTACTCAACAAGCTTTCGTAATAACAAAACAGGCAAGAGGCGCCAAGTCGGACAGCCTCTTTTGCAGTGGAACCTTCCGCCCACTGCGCGGCCATCAAGACGCGAGCGGGCGCGCAGATCTACATGGCCAGGATCGTGACGACGCGGTTCCACCGAACGGCCGGTGAACCGCCGCTACCGGGTGAGCAGTTCGGCCTCGATGAGACCGGCCGCCCGCTCGGCACCGCCCTCCGCCGCCATGCCGAGGCGGCGATGGAGGACATGGCGACATGGGCACGCTTCGGTCAACTACCCGGGACTAAAGTCCCGGGCTTGCACAACGGGCACCACTGGCGGTGATGCTGCGTTTGCGTCCAGCCGCACTCCGTGGTCGGGGTACGGCAGGGGCCGTTGACTGGGCCCCGCGTCGCCACAACTCCCGTGCGCGGGCACGGATGTTGCGGGAGCCGTTGCGGTCTGCGTGATCAACGAATCCGCAGGACCGGCATGCGAACCGTGCTTGTGAGACGCGGTTCGCTTTGTCGATGTGCCCGCATTCTGCGCAGGTGCGGGAGGTGTATGCCGGATCGACGTGCACCACCGGTACTCCGGCGCGGCGGGCTTTGTACGCGATGAACTCTCCGAGCTGGTGAAACGCCCAGGAGTGGAGGGTGGCCCGTTGGGCCTTGCGAAGCCGTACCCGTTCGCGGATGCCCGTCAAATCCTCCAGGGCGATTCCGCGACCGGTGCGTTCTGCCTCGGCCACCAAATGCTTTGCAATCTTGTGGTTGATGTCCTTCGCCCGCCGCGCCTCTTTGCGGCGCCGTTTCTTCAGGCGTCGCCTGGCGGAGGGTGTGTTCTTCTTCTGCAGTTTCTGCCGCAGGCCGCGTTCACGGACCCGCACCCGGTTGAGAGCGCGTCCGGCCATGATCTGGCCGTCGGAGGTGGTGGCGATGTTCACGACCCCCAGGTCGATCCCGAGGAAGTCCACCGGATTGGCGTTCGGCTCGGCCTCGGGGACCTCGCAGGTCGCCATGAGGAACCACATGCCGTCCCGGTACAGCAGATCCGACTCGCCCCGCCGATACAGGGTCAGGGTGGCCAGCTGCTCCGGCGAGGCGGTGAATGCGACCTGCTTCGTCCTGCCGACCGTGGTCCAGATCGACACCGTGCGCTCGGCGATCTGCCAGGACAGCATCCTGTCGTCATACGGCTGCCCGCCCTCGGACCGGAACGCAAGCGGCTTCCCGGCCGCCCGGCGGTAGCGCTTCGAACCCGGCCTGCCGTAGTTTCCGGCCCTCAGATTCGCCGTCAGCGTGGTGTAGGCGTCGCAGGTCTTCTTGATGGCATGCTGCGCGGCCTGCGCGCCCAGTCCCCAACGCACCTTGATCTGCTCGTAGGTGTGCTTGCGCAGGGAGAAGCTCTTGAACTCCCCTCGCTCGAAAGCGATCTCGCTCACCCACGTGGCAGCCTCGTTGCAGGCGCGCAGGGTCGTTTCAAGTGCCGCCGCCTGCATGGGCGTCGGCAGCAGCTTGACCTGCACCACCAGCTTCACGATCACCGAACGTACACACCCGTGCGAGCACCCACCACACGTTCCCCACGGTTCACCCCACCGAGTGAACCCATCCTCCTTCGTCCGCACCTCGTCCGGCTCTCCCCGAAGCGGCACCCGGCCGCAGCGCGGCCAGGCAACCGCAGCGATACCGCGGCGCTCCCCACCGCGAACACAAGAATGTGAATCCTCCCGGGGCTCCTCGCAAGAACTCGCTGAAGTCATGCCACGAACAGACGAGACGAGACGTCTCGTGCAAGTAGGTTTCAGCGCTGGTAGCGGGCGAGCACCAGGTTGCCGTCCCAGACCAGCCGTTTCTCCAGCTCACCGGCGTCGATCGCGCCACTGTAGAACTCCTGGTAAGCGGGCGTCGCCACCTTGTCCTTCCACTCGGGATAGCCGCGCACGGACTGGGCCGGGGCCGGAACCAGGTGCTCCGCAAGCGCGGTGCCGGTGGCCCAGCCGTCCTTCTCGGCGCGCAGAGCCGGGTCCTTCAGGGCGGCGGTGCCGGTCGGGAGCATCCAGTCGCCCTTGGCGAGGCGGGCCATGTTGGCGGGCCGGAGGAAAAAGTCGATGAACTCCACCGCCTCCCTCTTGTACGGGCTGTCCTCGGCGACAGAGAGCGTCTGCGGGCTGACGCCCTGGGTCAGGCCCCCGGCTCCCGCCGGAGCGGGCAGCACCTTCCACTCGAAGCCCTCGGGCGCCTGCTGGACGATCTGCTGCCGGTAGGAGAAGCCGAGCGGCACCATGGCGTACTTGCCGCCGAAGAAGCCCGGCAGAGTGTCGGAGCCGCCCATGCCGAGCGTCGCCGCTGAGGCGCTCTTGTCGGTGTTGACCTGGTCGTGGATGGTGCCGGGCACCACGGCGTCGCCCTCGGCGAAGCGCACTTCGGCCTTGCCGTCGCCGTCGTGGTGGAAGAGCTGCCCGCCTGCCGAGAGCCCGAGGTTGAGGGTGGCGGAGACCGGTTCCTTGAGCGGCCAGGCGACGCCGAACCTCTTACCGACTCCGCTGCCGTCGCCGTCACCCTCACCGCCGCTCAGCTCCTTGGTGACCTGCCGGAACTCCGGCCAGCTCCAGGGCTTTTCGGGAGTGGGGATGCGTACGCCCGATGCCTTGAGGATCTTCTCGTTGGCGATCAGGACCCTCGGCTCCTGGAGGAACGGGACGCCGTACACGCCCGTGCCGAAGGTCGCCGTGTCCCAACTGCGCTGCGGGATGTCGCTCTTGAGGCGAGCGGGCAGCAGCCCGCGCAGATCGGCGAGGTAGCCGCCGTACGCGAAGTCGGCGAGGTCGTCGGAGGCGTCGTGGATGATGTCCGGCGCCTCGCCGCCCTCGAAGGACGTCAGGAGCTGGTCGTGGACGCTGTCCCAGCTGCCCTGGACGTACTCGACCCGGACGTCGGGGTGTGCGGCGTTCCACTGCTCGACGAGCGCCTTATTGGCGTCGACGGACTCCTTCTGCCAGGCCAGCGACTGGAAGCGCAGCGTGACCTTCCCGTCGGTGTCGTTGCCGCCGCCGTCAGAGCAGCCGGTGAGCAGCAGCGCGAACGCGGCGGCTGCCGCCGTGAGCCGGGCGATGCGTCGCATCAGGCCTTCACCGCCCCGGCCGTCATGCCGCCCGTGATCCGCTTCTGGATGACCGCGAAGACGACGAGGGAGGGAAGGGTGGCGAGGAACGCGGCGGCGGCGAGCGGGCCGAGGTCGGCCACGCCCTCCGCGCCGAGGAAGTGGGTGAGCACGACCGGCAACGTCTGCATCGAAGGGGTCTTGAGCAGGACGAGCGCGAAGAAGAACTCGTTCCATGCCGTGATGAATGCGAACAGCGCGGTGGCGACGATGCCGGGGGCCAGCAGCGGGGCGATGACCGAGACGAGCGTACGGAGCCTGCTCGCGCCATCTACGGCGGCGGCCTCCTCCAGCTCACGCGGTACGGCCCTGACGTAGCCGACGAGCATCCAGAGCGCGAACGGCAGGGACCACACGACGTACACCATGACCAGGCCCACCAGGGAGTTGATCAGGTGGAGGTTCTTGAGGATCAGGAAGAGCGGGATGATCACGAGGACGAAGGGGAACGCCTGGCTGACGACGACCCAGCCGGTGGCCGCAGCGGAGAGCTTGTTGCGGTGGCGGGCCATGACGTAGGCCATCGGGGTCGCGATGACGACGGCGATCAGGGCCGCCGAGAGTGCGGCGATCAGGCTGTTGAGCGCGGCTTCCAGCAGGGGTTGTTCGTCGAAGGCCTGGCGGAAGTTGTCGAGCGTCGGGTTCTCGGGGATCCAGGTGGGGTGCAGAGAGCCGAGCTCGCGGGGTGGCTTGAAGGCCGTCGAGACGAGCCAGAGGAAGGGGAAGGCGAGGAAGACGAGGTAGCCGAGGAGCGCGAGGTACTGGCCGGTGCGCGCGGATCTGCTGGTGCGGAGCGTCATTGGTCGTCGCCTCCCTTCAGGCGGCCCACGAGGTAGCAGGCGAGCATCACCGAGATCACCGCGATCATGACGCAGCCCATGGCGGCGGCGTAGCCGAACTGTCCGTAGCGGAAGGCCTCTTCGTACGCGAAGAGCATGGGGAGGCGGGTGCGGCCGCCGGGGCCGCCGTTGGTCAGGACGTAGACCAGGGCGAAGGAATTGAAGTTCCAGATGAAGTTGAGCGCGGTGATGGCGAGGGCCACGGGCTTGAGGGCGGGCCAGGTGACGGTGCGGAAGCGGCGCCACGCCCCGGCGCCGTCGAGGGCGGCGGCCTCGTGCAGCTCGTGCGGGGTGTTCTGGAGGCCGGCGAGCAGGGCGACCGTGGTCTGGGGCATGCCCGCCCAGATGCCGACGAGGATCACGGCGGGGAGGGCGGTGGCGAGGGCGGTGAGCCAGTCGCGTCCGTCGCCCAGGCCGAGGTCGCGGATCGTCTCGTTCAGGATCCCGGCGTCGGGGTTGTAGACGAGGCGCCACATGATGCCTACGACGACTTCGGGCATGGCCCACGGGATGATCGCGAGGGCTCTGGCCAGCGGGCGGAAGCGGAGGTTCTGGTTGAGCAGGAGGGCGAGGCCGAGGGCGAGCAGGAACTGCGGCACGGTGACGCCGACGGCCCACAGCAGGCCGATCCGGAACGAGTCCCAGAAGAGCGTGTCGTGCAGCAGGTCCCGGAAGTTCAGCGCGCCGACCCATTGGGTGGGCTGGGTGCGGCCGGACTGGGAGTCGGTGAAGGCGAGCGCGACGCCGTAGAGCAGCGGGCCGACGCTGAGGATCAGGATGGGGATCAGCGCGGGCAGGACCAGGAACCAGGCGCCGTGATCCGGTCTTTTGATGGATTTTCTGCTGGTGGATTTTCTGCCGGACCGCGCCTTTACGGTCTCTAATATCACGGATTCGACTCCTTCGGGCGGCTCATCCTGATATAGGGCCGCCCCGGCGGCCTCCGTCATCGTGCTGACGGGTCGTCGGTTCGTCAAGGCCACCTGCACAGATGCGAGAATCGGTGCCCATGGACGAGACACGAGCACGCGAGATTCTGGCCGCCGCCGGACTCCCGGCCGACGCGGAGCTGCTGGCCCTGGGCGAGAACGCGGTGTTCGCGGTGGACGGTGCCCTGGTCGTGAAGGTCGGGCGCCGTGACCCGGAGCTGCTGGCGCGGGCCGAGCGTGAACTGGCCGTCGCCGCCTGGCTCGCTTCGTCCGACGTCCCCGCCGTACGGGCCGCCGAGCCGAAGCCGCGTGTGGTGGACGGCCACCCGGTGACCGTCTGGCACCGGCTGCCCGAGTCCGTACGGCCGGCGGCGCCGCAGGACCTGGCGAAACTGCTGCGCCTCGTCCACGCCCTGCCCGCGCCCTCGTTCGCCCTCCCTCCTCGTGACCTGCTCGGTGGGGTCGAGCGGTGGCTGCGGCTCGCGGGCGATGCGATCGACGCGGCGGACGCGGCGTATCTGCGCGAGCGGCGGGACAGCTTCGCGGCGGCGTCGGCCGGCCTGACCCCGCACCTGCCGCCGGGCTCGATCCACGGCGACGCGCTCCCCCGCAACGTCCATGTCGGCCCGGGCGGCCCGGCCCTGGTCGACCTGGAAACGTTCGCCGCCGACTTCCGCGAGCACGACCTGGTCGTCATGGCCCTCTCGCGCGACCGCTACGGCCTGGCGCCCGAGGCGTACGACGCGTTCACCACGGCGTACGGCTGGGACGTACGCGAATGGCCGGGCTGGACGGTGCTGCGCGGCGCCCGCGAAACGGCCAGCTGCGCCTGGGTCGCCCAGCACGCCCCGACCAACCCGGCGGCGCTGGCGGAGTTCCGCCGACGGGTGGCATCGCTGCGCGACGGCGACCCCGAAGTCCGCTGGTACCCCTTCTGACGAGCCTTCGGGCGACTGTGACGATCACGCTCCGGCTGACGCTGTTCACATGGCTGGCGCGAAGGACTCGCTGCCACCGGCCGTCAGCGACCGGCCGGCACCAGGTCGCGCAGCGGCCAGGCCGGGTCCACCGTCGCGTCCGGGTTGCCCTTCTTCCGCAGGAAGCTCTGGAAGTCCGCCGCCCAGTCCGCGTACCACTGGATCTGGCGGTCGTGCAGCTCGGACGGGGACAGTGCGGCGACCTGCGGGTGCCGCTCGGCTATCGCGCGCGCCACCCGCACCGCCGCCAGCGCGTCCGCGCCCGCCTCGTGGGCGCCGTCGAGCACCACGCCGTACTCGACACACACCGCTTCCAGCGTCCGCTTGCCCCTGCGGTACCGGTCGACGGCGCGGTCGATGGTGTACGGGTCGACGACCGGCCCGATCCCGCCGCCGAGGCGCTCGCTCAGCGACGGCAGCCCGTGTCTGTTCAGCTCGGCCGTCAACAGGGTCAGGTCGAACGCCGCGTTGTAGGCGACGACCGGGATCCCCTGCCTCCAGTACCCGGCGAGGGTTTCGGCGATCTCGTCGGCCACTTCACGGGCCGGCCTGCCCTCCGCCCCCGCCCGCTCGCTGCTGATGCCGTGGATCGCCGATGCCTGCGCCGGAATTCGGATGCCCGGGTCGGCCAGCCAGTCGCGCTGCCGGACCACCGCGCCGCCCTTCACGCCGACGATCGCGGCCGTGACGATCCGGGACTCCAGCGGCTCGGTGCCGGTCGTCTCCAGGTCGAATCCGACCAGCGGTTCCCCGTGCCATCCCATCCTGGGACCTCCTTCGTACTGTCTTGTCCCGGATGCTCCCCCGGTGGAAAACAACCCTCGCACGCAGCACTGACAACGCCCTCAGGAGACCGGACGGGAGTCCGCCCACACGGATTCGAACTCCTCCCGGTACGTCTCGAAAAGTCCGTGTTCGGTGTCCTGGCCTTGCCGGACCACCCCACGCCCCCCGCCCCGCAGAACCAGCACCGGCGCCTCCATGCCCCGCGCCCTGCGCAGATACGTCTGGACGACGGCGAGGCCGTCCGACCCGTCTCCGTCCACGAGGTACGCCGTGAAGCGCGGCGTCTCGTCGAAGACCTGGATCTCGAACGCCCCCGGATCGCGCAGCTTCGAGCGCACCCGGCGCATATGGAGGATGTTCATCTCCACCGACCGGCTCAATTCGCCCTTTTTCAGGCCGAGTTCGCGCTCGCGCCGCTTGACCGCACTGCTCGCCGGATTGAGGAAGAGCAGCCGTGTCCGGCAACCCGATTCGGCCAGCCGCACCAGCCTCCTGCCGGAGAAATTCTGGACGAGGAGGTTCAGGCCTATGCCGATCGCGTCGAGGCGCCGCGCGCCCCCGAAGAGGTCCTCGGCGGGAAGCTGGCGCTGCAGCCGCACCCGGTCCGGGTGGACGCTGACCACGTCCGCGTATCTGTCCCCCACCAGATCCTCGACCGCGTCCACCTTGAGCCGCCCGGAGGACGGCACACCGGCCCCGCTGCCCAGGATTTCGAGGAGCCGCGCGGAGGCCCGCTCCGCCTGGGCGAGCACCGCCTCGGACAGCGCCCGGTTGCGCGAGACGACGTTACGGGTGACCTCCAGCTCGTCCAGGGCCAGCTCGACGTCCCGGCGGTCGTCGAAGTACGGCTCGAAGCACGGCCAGTGCTGGACCATCAGCTCGCGCAGCTGGGGCAGCGTGAGGAAGCTCAGGACGTTGTCGTCGGCCGGGTCCAGCAGATAGCCCTTGCGGCGGGAGACCTCCCGTACCGCCACGGCGCGCTGCACCCACTCCTGGCCCGCGGGGCCGGCCGCCGCGACCACCCAGTCGTCCTCGCCGTGCACCGGCTCGTAGATGGGCCGGAGCACGGCGGCGACGACGGCGCGCAGCCGCTGTTCCACCAGGTTCAGCCAGATGTAGGCCCGCCCGGCCCGCTGGGCGCGCGTACGCACTTCACTCCATGCGTCCGCGCCCCAGTCCAGCTCCGCTCCGATCTCCATCGGCCGCGCAAGCGAGACCGCTCCGGGCGGGACCTCTGTGGAACCTGTGGAACCCCCCTCGTGACCTGCGTCACCGGGGGGCAGTTCCAGCCCTCCCGAGCTCACCCGCGCACCGCCTTCAGCTCCTGGAGACCCTTCTTCAACGATCAAGGAAGGGTACTCCGCGAGCGGGAGGCGGTGCAGCCGGATCCACAGGCTCCTTTCCCAACTCCCCTATTCGTAACGTCCGTTCTGTCCGGCAAGATCGGCCGGAGTGAGCGGATTCATAGCGGTTACGTCCCTGGCGGCGAGCTGGAATCCCTGCCAGTGGACGGGCATGGGCTGCTGGTCCTCGTCCCGGGCAATGTGGTGGAACCCGATGTTGACCCAGGTGATCGGGTTCTTGAGGGGCTCGCCGTTCACCCACTTGTCGACGCTGTCGGGCGCGTTCGTGCCGCAGTTGCGGATGTTGTTGCTCGCGAACTGCTCGCACTTGCGGTAGTCCGTGAAGTACAGGTCATGCTTGGTGAAGCTGCGGCCGGGGTGCTTGTTCGTCGGGCCCGGGACGATCTCGTACGAGCGAGCGTGCCCGTCCTTGTTCTTGCCCGTCGCGCTGACCATCCGCCACCACCGCATGCTCTTGGCGTCGCCCGCGAGCTCCTTGGTGATCGGGGTGCGGGTGGTCTTGGTCTTCGGCTTGCCGTTGCCGGTGGGCGGGGTGACCTTCGAGTCGTACTGCTCGACGCGGTTCTTGGAGCTGCCGTCGAGGCCGAAGTTCAGCCGCCAGAAGACGTTGTGGCTGTGACTGGTGGCGTAGTCGCGCGCGCCCTTGCCGATGGGCCAGCCGCGGCCGTCCGTGGCGTCGTAGTCGCCGGGCGAAAGGCTGCCCGTGGCACCGACGTTGGCGGATATCGTGCCGTCGGACGAGAAGCGCCACTCGGTGATGTACTCGTACCAGGACACCTTGTTGACGGTGTAGACGAGCAGGTCCTTGCCCTGGGCCTGCCAGACCTTGGTGCCTTCGTCGTTGGCGAGGCGGTAGGCGTGGCCGCGGGCCCGCGTGGTCGTGCACAGGCCCTTGACGTTGCCCACCTCGGCGACCTTGACGGTCCTGATGGTTCCGCCGGGGCACTCGTTCGGCTTCAGGTTCTGGAGGCCGTACCCGAATCCGTAGGTGGTGAGGTCGTCGAACTCCTCCTTGCCGTTGTCGTACGGCACATGGACCTGTGCGAGCTTGCCGGACGTCAGGACGCGGATCGGCTTGGGCTCGCCCTTGGGCTGGTACGAGACCTTCTCCAGGACAAGGCCGGCGTCGCTGTCGTAGCTCCAGCACATGCCCCAGGTGGTGCCGCCGTCGAGCTTCTGCTCGATGCGGTACGCCGCGCTGCAGTCGGCCGGGGGCGGGGCAGGGGCCTTGGGCGCGGCCTTGGACACACCCTTGGCCGCGTCCTTGGGTGCCGCGGTGGCGGCGGATCCGGTCGCTGTGGCCAGGCTGCCCAGCATCGCGGCGACGGCGAGGGTTGCCGCGGCCCGCTTGCGGGAACGCGTTGATCTGTTGACGTGCATGAAAGGTGGACTCCCTCTTACGGAAGTGCGGGAAAGGACTGGAGAGATGAGACGGGCAGGAAGGTCAGCCGATGCGGCCGACGGTCCTCGCACTCAGGTCGACGACGAGGTCACGCGTGTCGATCCACGGCCCGTTCTTGACCTTGGACGTAATGCGGACACACCGGTGGACACCGCACTTCGACAGCGCCGCGGGCACCTGCTCCTCGCGGTCCACCCGGTAGATGCCGCCGTTCACCCACAGCTGGTCGGCCGAGGTGAGCGGCTTGCCCATGGCGTCCTTGTAATCCTTCTTCAGGCCGTCCCCGAGCGGGCTGGCCAGGATCAGCTCCGTGGCCTCGCGGTTCTCCTTCGGGGTCGGCGACGGCTGGACGCCCTTGAGGGCGTCGGCCCGCTCGACCTTGCCGGTGTCGAGATTGACCGTCCTCGTCACCAGTTCGTCGGTCTTGTAGTCGTAGAACGAGACCTCCGCGCGGCGCGGCGGCGTCGGGTCGTCGACCTCGGACGGCTCCAGCTCGCTCAGGTTCGTGGAGAGGTGCTGCGGACCGCGGTCCCCCTCGACGTCCCTGCCGCCCGCGAACTGCGCGCGCGTCATCGCCAGCTTCTCGACCCGCTTCAGCTCGTCGTCGGTGAGCGGGTCCCTGCCTATGCCCTTCTCGCCGTCCGCCGGGGCGCCCTCGACGACGCCCGGTGCGGGAGCCTCGCCGCCCGCGGCGTCCTGGCCGGTCCCGGCGCCCTGCTGTCCCCCCTGGCCCGTGCCGGCGGCCGCCGCGCTGCCCGCTCCGCGCGCGCCCGTCGATTCGTCGGCGCCCGCCTGGCCCGGCAGGGTCACTCCGATCATCACCGCGGTTGCGGTCACCGCGATCGCGGCCCCCGCCATCATCTTCCCCAGATGACGGCGCACTGTCTGGTGCACGTTTCCCCCCTACTCCCCCCGGAGTCTCCAGTCCTCCCGCGCGTCGCGCGCGACTGTAACTGGCATACCGGGTATGCGTGGTCACCCGGTAGGACGATCCGAAGTCCTAGGAGGTTGCCCCACTTTCGGGGAAGATCTGTGCGAAGTGCCCCGCAGCAGCCGGATCAGAAGTGGAAGAGTCGATCGCATGCAGGTCTGGCCGGGAGAGGCTTACCCACTCGGTGCCACGTACGACGGCGCCGGCACCAATTTCGCTGTCTTTTCGGAGGCCGCCAACCGTATCGAGCTGTGCCTTCTGCACGACGACGGTTCGGAGACGGCGGTGGAACTGCGCGAAACCGACGCGTTCGTACGCCATGCCTACCTGCCCGGCATCATGCCGGGCCAGCGCTACGGCTACCGGGTCCACGGTCCGTACGCCCCGCAGCAGGGACGGCGGTGCAATTCCGCCAAACTGCTGCTCGATCCGTACGCCAGGGCCATCAGTGGCGAGATCGACTGGGGCGAGGCGGTGTACGGCTACCACTTCGGCAAGCCGGATTCGCGCAACGACCTGGACTCGGCTCCCCACACGATGAGTTCGGTCGTCGTCAATCCGTACTTCGACTGGGGTGACGACCGCCCGCCGCGCACCGACTACCACCGCACGATCCTCTACGAGGCCCATGTGAAGGGCCTTACCATGCTCCACCCCGACCTGCCCGAGGAGCTGCGCGGTACGTACGCCGCGCTGGCGCATCCGGCGGTCATCTCGCATCTGACGGAACTGGGCGTCACCGCTCTCGAGTTGATGCCGGTGCACCAGTTCGTCAACGACCACCGGCTGGCCGACGCGAAGCTGAGCAATTACTGGGGCTACAACACCATCGGCTTTTTCGCACCGCACAACGCCTATGCGTCGTGGGGCGACCGGGGACAGCAGGTCCTGGAGTTCAAATCGGCGGTACGGGCGCTGCACCAGGCCGGGATCGAGGTCATTCTCGATGTCGTGTACAACCACACGGCGGAGGGCAACCATCTCGGCCCCACGCTGTCCTTCCGTGGCCTGGACAATGCCTCGTACTACCGTCTCGCCTCCGATCCCCGCTACTACACCGACACCACGGGGACCGGGAACTCCCTGCTGATGCGCTCGCCGCACGTACTCCAGCTGATCATGGACTCGCTGCGGTACTGGGTGACGGACATGCATGTCGACGGCTTCCGCTTCGATCTGGCCGCGACACTGGCGCGGCAGTTCCACGAGGTGGACCGGCTTTCGTCGTTCTTCGACCTGGTGCAGCAGGACCCGGTGGTCAGCCAGGTGAAGCTGATCGCCGAGCCGTGGGACGTCGGTGAGGGCGGCTATCAGGTGGGGAACTTCCCGCCGCTGTGGACCGAGTGGAACGGCAAGTACCGGGACACGGTGCGGGACCTGTGGCGGGGTGAGCCGCGGACGATCGCGGAGTTCGCCGGGCGGCTGACGGGGTCCTCGGACCTGTACCAGGACGACGGGCGCAGGCCGCTCGCGTCCATCAATTTCGCGACCTGCCACGACGGGTTCACGCTGGCCGACCTGGTCTCGTACAACGAGAAGCACAACATGGCCAACGGGGAGAACAACCGGGACGGCGAGAGCCACAACCGGTCCTGGAACTGCGGAGCCGAGGGCGACACGGACGATCCCGCGATCCTCGAACTGCGCGCCCGGCAGATGCGGAACTTCATCGCGACGCTGATGCTGTCGCAGGGCGTGCCGATGCTCTCGCACGGCGACGAGTTCGCACGGACACAGCGCGGCAACAACAACGCGTACTGCCAGGACAACGAGATCTCGTGGGTCCAGTGGCCGGAAGGGGACGAGGAGGAGAGCAGCCTCCACGCCTTCACGCGCGCGATGGTGTGGCTCCGGCGGGACCATCCGGTCTTCCGGCGCAGGCGCTTCTTCCACGGGCGCCCCGTGGAGGGCACGCACGACGATCTGACGGACATCGCGTGGTTCACACCGGACGGCACAGAGATGGCCCAGCGGGACTGGCAGGCGGCGCATGCGAAGGCGCTGACGGTGTTCCTGAACGGGCACGCGATCTCGGAGCCGGGACCGCGCGGCGAGCGGATCTCGGACGACTCGTTCCTGCTGATGTTCAATGCGAGCTCCAACACGCTGGAGTTCGCGGTTCCGGTCAATCACGGCAGGCAGTGGCAGATCGTGGTCGACACGGCCCGAGCGGACGGGGTGCCGCCCGGGACGGGCTCCAAGGTGGCGGCGGGCGAGCGGGTCACGCTGATCGGGCGATCTCTGGTGGTGCTGCAGCGGCCGGCGTAGGCGGTGTCTGTGCCGTGGCGGGGCGGGTGGCCCAGGCGAGGACCGCGCACAGCGTGGCCGCCGCCACCGCCACGGCGAAGGCCGCGGGCGCCCCGTTGCTCTCGGCGAGGCGCCCCGACAGGGCGAGCGCCAGGGCCTGGCCGCCGACGACGCCGCTCGTCAGGAAGGCCATCGACTCCGCCATCCTGCTCTCCGGGACAATCCGTTCGGTCAGGCCGAAAATCGTGATCAGGTGGGGCGCGTACGCGACACCGAGCACGACGACCACGGCGTACAGGGCCCACAGGGACTGTACGAACAGCAGCGGTACGGAAAGCACGATCAGCGCGGCCGTCGCGGTGCGCCAACGGGCCGTCAGGGTGATCCTGCCCGGTACAGCCGCCATCGCGAGCCCCGCGGCCGCGCTCATGACGCCCATCGCCGCGTAGACGAGCCCAGCCTGTTCCGGCCGGCCGAGCTGCCCTGTGAGGGCGGTGATGCCCGCCTGTGAGGCGCCGAACATGGCGCCCTGGAGGACCATCGCGGTGCGCAGGGCGTACACCGCGCCGGGCAGGCTCGTACGTACGGGGGATGCCTGCCGGGACGCGGGGCGTATGGGGGCCGCCGTCGGATGCAGGGCGAACCAGGTGCCGCATACGGCCAGCAGTCCTGCGGCCACGAGCAGCGCCGCCGCCGGATGAGCGAGGGCCGCCGCCAGGCCGACGAGGGCGGGGCCCAGCACGAACGACACCTCGTCGAGGGTGCCTTCGAAGGACAGGACGGTGCCGATGAGCCGGTCGTCCGCGCCGCCTCGGCGGGCGAGGGCGACCGAGCGCGTACGGGCCATGGGGCCGACCTGCGGCACGCTCGCCCCGGCGGCGGCTCCGATGAGGGCGAGCCAGGCCGTACCGGTGTGGGCGAGTGCGGCGACGACGAGCGCGGCCACGGCGACCGCGTTGACGAGGGCGGCGACCAGGACGACGGTGCGCTGGCCGTGGCGGTCGGCCGTTCGGCCCAGCAGCGGGCCGCCGACCGTCTGACCGGCCGCGAGGGCTCCGCCGACCAGTCCCGCGGTGGCCAGGCTGCCGCTCGTCTCGGCGACCAGGAGCAGGCTGCCGAGCTGGCACATCGCGGTCGGCAGCCTGCCGAGGAAGGAAACGACGGGCAGCACGGGCCCCGTCAGGGCCAGCACCTCGCGATACGTACGAAGAGTTCCTGACATCGGGCGAACGTAATGCGGTGTCAGGACACGGACGCATGGGCCGATGACACAGAAGCCGCCAATTCGGGTACGTACGTTCGCATGACGCCCACCGCCACCTATCGTCTGCAGCTCAGCTCCGACTTCCCCTTCTCCTCGGCCGAGGAGGCGGTGCCCCATCTGGCCGCACTCGGTGTCTCGCACCTGCATCTTTCGCCGGTACTGGAAGCCGTGCCCGGCTCTCAGCACGGGTACGACGTCGTGGACCACGCACGCGTACGGGCCGAGCTCGGCGGCGAGAAGGGCCTGCGCGCCCTGTCGCGCACGGCACGCTCGCACGGCCTCGGCCTGGTCCTGGACATCGTGCCGAACCATATGGCCGTACCGGCTCCGGAGAGTCTCAACCGGCCTCTGTGGGAGGTACTCAGAGAGGGGCCAGGGTCGCCGTACGCCCGATGGTTCGACATCGACTGGGAGGCGGGCGGCGGCAAGGTCCTGCTGCCCGTGCTGGCGCACCGGATCGGTGACGAACTGGACGCCCTGACGGTCGACGGCGACGTCCTGCGCTACTACGACCACGCGTTCCCGCTGCGCGAGGGCACGGCGCGGCTGCCGCTGCCCGAGCTGCTCAATGCCCAGTGGTACCGGCTCGGGTGGTGGCGGCTGGCGCGGACCGAGCTCAACTACCGGCGCTTCTTCACGATCTCCGAGCTGATCGGCGTCCGGGTGGAGGACCCGGAGGTCTTCGCGGCCTCGCACGCGAAGGTCCTCGATCTCGTACGGGAGGGTGTGCTGGACGGTCTGCGCATCGATCACCCGGACGGGCTCGCCGATCCCGAGGCGTATCTGCGGCAGCTCGGGGAGGCGGTCGGGGGCCGCTGGACCGTCGTCGAGAAGATTCTTACGGGGCACGAGCGGCTGCCGGCGGAGTGGCCGGTCGCCGGTACGACGGGGTACGACGCGCTGTACCGGATCGACGGGCTCTTCACCGACCCCTCGGGCGCGGGGGAACTGCTCCGCCACTACCGGGACTTCGCGGGCCCGACGGGTGACCGGGGCGGCTACTGGGAGGCGACGGTGCGCAGGGCCGCGTACCGGGTGCTCACCCATGAGCTGGCCGCCGAGACCGACTTCCTGGTCCGTACGGCGGAGCGCATCTGCGCGGCGGATCCGGGGCTGGGCGACCACGCGCCGTGGGCCCTGCGCGCGGCGGTGCGGGAGCTGCTGGTGCGGGTGCCGGTGTACCGGCCGTACGTGACGGCGGGCGGGCCCTGTCCCGAGAGTGCGGAGGCCGCTGTACCGGTGGCGGCCGTGCGGCAGGTGAAGGAGGGGTTCGCCGTACGGGAGGAGGCGTCGGTCGTGGATCTGGTGCGGGATCTGGCGCTGGGGAGGCTGGGTCCGGGCCCCGACCCATCGGCCTTCTGCGCGCGTTTCGCGCAGACGGCTTCGGCGCTGCGCGCGAAGTCGGTGGAGGACACGGCCTTCTACCGGTACGTGCCGCTGATCTCGGCGAACGAGGTGGGCGGGGATCCGGGCACGCCCTGGGTGAGCCCCGAGGACTTCCATGCCTTCTGCGCCCGGCTGGCGCGCGACTGGCCGGGCACCGGCACCGTGCTGTCCACGCACGACACGAAGCGCAGCGCGGACGTCAGGGCCCGTATCGCGGTGCTGTCCGAGTGCCCCGGGCGGTGGGCGGGGCTGATGCGGCAGCTGGCCGAGGGGACCGCTGTACCCGCCCCCGATCCGCATCTGGCCTGGACGGCCTGGCAGACCGCCCTCGGCTTCGGCACGCCCGACGCGCAGAGGCTGACGCCTGCGCTGCTCAAGGCCGTGAGGGAGGCGGGGCTGCACACCAGCTGGACCGAGCAGGACCAGGCGTACGAGCAGGCGGTGGCCGACTTCGTGGCGGCGGGGCCTGCGGGACCGCCGTTCGAAACGGTGGCGGCGTTCTCGCGGGAACTCGATCCGTACGTACGGGCCAATGTGCTGGGGGCCGCGCTGGTCCACCTGACCATGCCGGGCGTTCCGGATCTCTATCAGGGCACGGAGGGGGAGTTCCGCGCGCTGGTGGACCCCGACAACCGGCGCCCGGTCGGCTTCACCGTCCCGGCGTCGCCCCACGGCCTGTCCAGTGAGAAATACGCGGTGACGCAGGCGGCTCTGCGGCTGCGGCGCGAGCGGCCCGACGCGTTCGGTGAGACGGGTACGTACACACCGCTGACGGCGGTGGGCCCGGCGGCCGGCCACTGCGTGTCGTTCTGCCGCTCCGGGGAGGCCGTAACGGCCGTCACCCGGCTCTCGCTGCGGCTGGCGGAGGCGGGCGGCTGGCGCGATACGGAGCTGGTGCTGCCGGAGGGACGGTGGGGTGATGTGCTGGCGCCGGGGCGGGAGTTCAGCGGGCGGGTGCGGGTGGCTGAGCTCTTCACGGAACGTCCGGTGTCGCTCCTGACCCGGGCGGGAGGAGAGGAGCGGTAGCCGGGACGCCGAACCCTCCGACGTCGCCCGCCACGTCCACGCCCACCCACCCCTCTCCGAAGCAGTCGGTGAAACCTTCCTTACGCTCGCGGGCCGTGGCCCGCACCAGCAGTAGGACGAGGCAGCGCCGCTCCGGCCGGCTCCCCGCGCCCCGGCGCGGTGCTCCACGGCGACCACCAGCAGCGGTCTCCGAGCAGTGCCATCGCCGACGGCAGGATCAGTGCCCGCAGCACCACTGCGTCGAACAGCACCGCCACCGTGAGGCCCACGGCGATCTGCTTCATCTCGATGCGGTCGATGAAGAGGAAGCTGACGAAGACCGACACCATGATGACGGCGGCGCTGGTGACGACGCTCGCGGAGCCTGCGATTCCGTCCACCACTGCCTCGCGCGTCGGTATGCCGCGCCGGACGGCTTCCTTGATCCGGCTGACCACGAAGATCTGGTAGTCGGTGGAGAGGCCGACCAGGATGGCGAAGACCATCAGCGGCGTACGCGATCCGACGAATCCGGTGGAGTCGAAACCGAGCGGCCCTTCCGCCCAGGTGCCCTGGAAGACCAGGGTCAGCACGCCCCAGGAGACCATCACGGCGGCCAGGTTGAGCAGCACGCTCAGCACGGCCATGACGACGGACCGGAAGGCGGCGTACATGATGGCCAGCGTCGCCAGCGACACGAAGAGGATCACCCAGGGCAGCCGCTCCTCCTGGTGTGCCGCGTAGTCCGCGCCGTAGGCGATCTCCCCGCTGACGGCCGACTCGGTGCCGGCCACCTTGCCGACAGTCGCCGGCAGGAGCTCGTCGCGCAGCAGTGCCAGGGAGCGGTCCGCCTGAGTGCCGTTCTCGGCGTAGGGGACGGGCAGGGTCAGCATCGCCGCGCGCCCGTCCTGCGAGGTGCGCAACTGCGGCGCCCCCTCCTGAGCGAAGAGTTCATTGCCGCTGGTCCGGTCGGCGAGCTTCCGCAGGGCGGCCTTCGCCTGCTCCGCATGGGCCGCGTCGGACCGTACGAGCACGAGGTGGGCGATCCCGTCGGCCGGATAGGCGGCCGTCAGACGCTCGTACGTCGCCACGGCGGCCACGCTGTCGGGGAACGTGTCCTTGCCCTCGGTGCCGAGCTTCATGCCGAGCGTGGGCAGGGCGAGGGCCGCCGTGGCGGCGAGACCGATGAGCAGCGTGACGAGCGGCCTGCGCATGACCGGCCGCAGCATGGCGGACCACATCCGGCTCTGCTCCGGGGCGCGACGGGCCGTGCGGCGCCTGCCCCGGCGGCCGTCCGTACGGTGCCCGAGCCTGGCGAGCAGCGCGGGCAGTACGGTCAGCGATCCCGCCACCGCGACGAGGGTGACCAGGATCGCCCCGGAGGCGATCGACGAGAAGATCACGTCGTCCATCAGGTAGAGGCCGCCGAGTGCGAAAGCGACGGCAAGGCCCGAGTCGAAGATGGCGCGGCCCGAGGTGGCGGCGGCCAGTTCGACGGCCGCGGCGTGGCTGATCGTGCCGCCCGTACGCTCGCGCTCCTCGCGGGCCCGCTTCAGGTAGAAGAGCGAGTAGTCGACGCCGACGGCCATGCCCATCATGAAGATGACGCTGAGCGCCGCGCCGCCCGCGTCGGGTGTGATCCAGGAGGCGAGGCCGTAGAGCCCCACCGCTCCGGCGAAGGCGAAGACGGCGAGGATCACGGGGATGCCGGCTGCGAGGACCGCCCCGAAGACGACGAACAGGATGATGAAGGTGACCGGCAGGCTGATGGCCTCGGTGCGTTGAAGGTCCTGTCCCTGCTTGTCGTTGACCCCGTTGGAGAGGGACGCGCTGCCGGTCTGCTCGATCCGCAGGTCCCGGTGCTCGCTCGCGACTGCCTCGGTCTGCTTCAGCAGCGCGTCGACGTCCTCCTTGGCGGTCTCCTTGTCGCCGCGCAGGGTGACGGCGACCATGAGCCCGGAGCCGTTCCGCGCGGCCTTCGGCTCGGCGACCGAGACGACGGCGGGCAGGTCCTTCATCCGCCGCTGCACGTCGCGCGCGGCGTCTTCGGCGGCCGCGCCGGGCTTGCCCCCCTTTCCGCGGTCCGCCGTGATCAGCACCCGCTCGACCGGCGGGGGCGTCAGCCCGGCGTCGGCGGCGATGGCCTCGGCCCGGCCCGCCTCGCCGATCCAGAAGTCGGAGAACTGCCCCTTGTTCGTCCCCACCGCGCTGCCCGCGCCGACGCACACGACGAGAAACAGCAGCCAGCCGACGATGGCCCGCCATGGATGTGTGGCGCACCATCGCGCGATTCCGACCGTGACCGGCTGACCTCTGACCGCCATTGCGGTTCCCTCCCCAGGACGCTTATCTCTTCTTGATCAGCGTCCTGGTTCGGTACGTCGCGGTCACTGGTGCCAGCGACCGGGGCTCTTCTGTGGTTAACCCCACCCCGACGGCGGGAAGACCCCCGGCTCAGCGCGAGGAGAGCCGGAAGCTCATCCGCCCGAAACTCACCTGGTCCCCGTCCCGTACCAACACGGCTCCCGTGACCCGGCGCCCGTTGACGGACGTCCCGTTGGTCGAGCCGAGGTCGCGCAGGATCCACCTGTCGCCCTGTGCGGACAGTTCGGCGTGCACGCGCGAGACCGTCTCGTGGCTGAGCCGCAGTCCGTTCGCCGGATCACGCCCGATGCGCAGCGGATACGGTCCGGGTACGGGGAACAGCAGCTTCGGCAGCCGCTCCGACTGCCACGCCCTGCGCAGCCGTACGGAGAAGGCCGATGCGCGGCCCACTGCGGCGAACAGCGCCCGCGACCAGCGGCCGTCGGTCTCCAGGTCGGCGGTGAGCACGGCCAGTTCGTCGGACCTGCGGGCGGTGAGGGCGAGTTCCATGCGGCGCACGAAGGTGTCGTGCGACAACTTGCCCTGGGCCGCCCCTTCTCTGAGCACCCCGAGGGCACGATCGCGCTCGGCGTCGGACAGCCGCGCGGGATACGTGGGGAACTCGAAGGAGGACGTCACAAAGCTGATTGTCGGTCCGACCAGGCTCAAGTGTCCAGAAAAGCCCCGACCCACGCCACAAGATCATTACCGTGGTCCGTCCACTCGCACTGCGCAGGAGGCCGACTTGAAGTGACGCGGAAGTGGTGATGTACGAGCGGATCACCCTCTCCTGACGCACCATGGTGGGCGGCATCGTCGACGAGAGGGGCCGCCAGTGCTTTTCGAGGTGTGGGCACCACAGGCCGACCGGGTCGCGCTCCGGCTGGGGGGCGAGACCCATGCAATGGAGCGCGATCCGGGCCGGGACGGGTGGTGGACCGCCGAGGCCGAGGCGGGCGACGGCGATCGCTACGGTTTCGTACTCGACGACGGCCATGTGCTGCCCGACCCGCGCTCGCGTCGCCAGCCAGAAGGACCCGACGGGCTCAGCGCGGTCGTGGACCACAACACCTTCGCGTGGACTGGTGGTTGGAGGGGGCGCCCGCTGCCGGGCGCGGTGCTGTACGAGCTGCACATCGGTACGTACACCCCGGAGGGCACCTTCGACGCCGCCGCCCGCCGGCTCGGCCATCTGGCGGAGCTGGGGGTCACCCACGTCGAGCTGATGCCGGTATGCCCGTTCCCCGGCACTCACGGGTGGGGGTACGAGGGCGTGTCGCTGTGGGCCGTGCACGAGCCGTACGGCGGGCCGGAAGGGCTGAAGCGCTTTGTCGACACCGCGCACGGTCTCGGCATCGGTGTCGTGCTCGACGTGGTGCACAACCACCTCGGCCCCTCCGGCAATTACCTGCCCCTCTTCGGCCCGTACTTCACCGACACCCACCACACCCCCTGGGGCTCGGCCGTCAACCTCGACGCCCCGGGATCCGACGAGGTCCGTACGTATCTGCTCGACAGCGCGCTCGCGTGGCTGCGCGACTACCGCATCGACGGACTGCGGCTCGACGCGGTCCACGCCCTCGCCGACACGCGTGCTCTGACCTTCCTCGAAGAGCTGTCCACGGCCGTGGACACGCTCGCGGCCGAGACCGGCAGGCCGCTGTTCCTGATCGCCGAGTCGGATCTGTGCGACCCGCGGACGACGACCCCGCGCGAGGCGGGCGGGCTGGGTCTGCACGCCCAGTGGAACGACGACTTCCACCACGCTCTGCACACCACCCTGACCGGCGAGTCCCAGGGCTATTACGCCGACTTCGCCCGCGCACCGATCGGCGCGCTCGCCAAGGCACTGACCCACGTCTTCTTCCACGACGGTACGTACTCGACCTTCCGGGGCCGCACCCACGGCCGCCCCGTGGACCGCACGAAGACCCCGGCGCACCGCTTCCTCTCCTACGCCCAGACCCACGACCAGGTCGGCAACAGGGCGCTCGGCGACCGGCTTTCGGCGTCCCTCTCCCCCGGGCTGCTCGCCTGCGCCGCCACCCTCGTCCTCACCGGCCCCTTCACGCCGATGCTGTTCATGGGCGAGGAGTGGGCGGCCCGCACGCCCTGGCAGTTCTTCACCGACCACACCGACCCGGAGCTCGCCGAGGCCGTACGGGCAGGCAGGCGGCGGGAGTTCGCCGCGCACGGATGGGCAGAGGATGACATCCCCGACCCGCAGGACCCGCGGACCAGGGAGCGCTCCTGCCTGGACTGGTCGGAGCCGGCGGTCGCGCCGCATGCACGGATCCTCGCCTGGTACCGCGAGTTGATCACCCTGCGCCGCAAGCGGCCCGACCTCGCCGACCCGGACCTGGCGGCGGTGAAGGTCGCGTACGACGAGGCGGCACGCTGGCTGGCGTACCGGCGCGGCGACGTCCGGGTCGCGGTGAACCTGTCGAAGGAGCCTGCCACGATCGGCCTCGGCCGCAATGGCCGCAGCGTCGTACTGGCGGCCTGGGAGCCGGTCACGCCGCCCGGCCCCGACGGACAGCTGCGCCTGCCGCCCGAGTCCTGCGTCGTACTGGGCCCCGCGAGCGTATGACCTCTTGCCTTGAGGTGTGCTCAAACTCCGGTGCTGGACAGCGTCCGCGACCGCCCCAAGTACCAGGGTTGGAGCGGGGCCTCAGCCGACGACGGCCAGCTCGCGCGCGGTGGTGTTGAGACGCCGGCCGCCGGCCTCCGTGACGGTCACGATGTCCTCGATACGTACGCCGAAGCGGCCGGGGAGGTAGATGCCGGGCTCGATGGAGAAGCACATGCCGGGTACGAGCGGCTGCCGCTCGCCCTCGACCATGTACGGCGGTTCGTGCGTGGTCACGCCGATTCCGTGTCCGGTGCGGTGAATGAAGCGCTCGCCGTACCCGGCCCCGGTGATGACCGCGCGCGCCACCCGGTCCACCTCCTGGCACGCGATCCCCGGCCGCACCGCCTCGAAGGCCGCCTGCTGCGCCTCCCGTACGACGTCATGGACGCGCTGCTCCTCGGCGGTCGGGGGGCCGACATGGACCGTCCGGGAGGTGTCGGAGCCGTAACCGTGCATGAGGCCGCCGAAGTCGAGTACGACCATGTCGCCCTCCTCGATGACGCGCAGGCCCGCCTCGTGGTGCGGGTTGGCGCCGTTCGGGCCGCTGCCGACGACCGTGAAGTCGACCTGCTCGTGCCCGAACTGGGTGAGCAGATGGGCGAGTTCGGCGGCGACCTCGGACTCGCGCCGCCCGGAGAAACGTACCTTGACGATCTCCTCGTACGTCGCGTCCGCCGCCGCGCCCGCCGCTTCGAGCCGGGCCAGTTCGGCCGCGTCCTTGACGGCCCGCAGCATGGGCAGGGCCTCGGTCAGCGATACGTACGAGGTGCCCGGCAGCGCTTTCTGGAGCCCGAGCAGATGCATCGCCCAGGTGTTGTCGCTGACCCCGAAGCGGCCGTCGGCGGCGAGGAGGGGCGCGGTGGCCTCGTACGGACTCTTGCCGTCGGTCCAGTCGCGAAGGGTGAGCGCGGGGGCTCCGACGGCCTGTTCGGCGTCGGGGGCTTCGAGGGTCGGCACGACCAGGACCGGTTCGTGTTCCTGTTTCGCGGACAGGACGAGGAGGGTCAGGCGCTCGGTGGCGACGGGCCGGTAGCCGGTGAGGTGGACGAGATCGGGCCCCGGTGCGACGAGTACGCCGTCGAGCCCGGCGTCGGCGGCCGACTGTGCGGCGCGGGCCATACGTTCGCGGTAGACGTCGGCGGTGAAGGGCGTGGGCGCATCGGATGTGACGGGCGCGGGAGGCATGGCTTCATCCTGCCGCGAGGGCGGGGCGCTCGCTAGCCGGTTGCGAGGGTGACGACGAGGTCGGCGGCGTCGCGCCCCTGCTCGACGAGGCGGGCGTTGGCCTCGTCCGATGCGTGGACGAAGCGCTCGGCGGTCGGGCGGGGCTTGCCGAACCGTTCGTGCCGGTCGATGAGGCGGCGTACGCGCTCGTCCTGGTCGAGGTCCACGAACCAGACCTCGTCGAGCAGGTCCCGGACAGCGGCCCAGGGCTCTTCGTCGAGGAGAAGGTAGTTGCCCTCGGTGATGACGAGCGGCGCGTCCAGCGGCCCGGGTACGGCGATGCTGCCGGCGACGGGCTCTTCGAGTGCGCGGTCGAAGGCGGGCGCGTAGACGATGCTTTCGGTCGTCCCGGGGGCGCGCAGCCGGGTGAGGAGGGCGACGTACCCGGCGGCGTCGAAGGTGTCGGGTGCGCCTTTGCGGTCCGTACGCCCGAGGCGGTCGAGCTCTGCTCCCGCGAGGTGGAAGCCGTCCATGGGGACGAGGACGGCCTGCCCGCCGAGGTGGTCGACGAGGTGCGCGGCGAGGGTGGACTTGCCGGCGCCGGGCGGGCCGGTGATGCCGAGGATGCGGCGGCGGCCGGGGGCGATGAGACGGCGGGCACGCGCGACGAGCCGGTGCGGTTGCATGGGCCCATTGTGCTGGCGGGTGCCTGCTCCCCACCCCGCCCCTTCCCGCTGTGAAATGTGCCGACGCCGCCGCTCGGTGGCTCCGCACCGCCTACGCGTCGCGCCCCCGCACAGCCGCAGCCAGCCCGTCCAGCACCAACCCGAGCCCCAACTCGAAGCCGCGGTCGTCGAGCCCGGCCAGCCCCGACCCCACACCGTCGGCCCCTTCGAGGGAATCCGCCAGCGACGGAAACGCCGGGCGGTACGCACCCGGCGCCCGCGTAAAGCCCGCCGCAAACGTCTCCAGCGCAGACCCGAGGACCAGATAGTCGATCGCCGCCGCAACCTCCGCCGCCTTGGCCGGCGTGCACCCGACCCGCAGCAGCGCGCCCATCAGCGTGTCGTACCCGCGCAGAGCCTTGTCCGCCTCCACCCGCCGCCGCGCCACCATCGCAATCATGTTCGGGTAGCGCATGTACACCTCGCGGTAGCCACGGGCGTACGCCGCGATCCCCTCACGCCACTGCGGATGCTCCAGCGGCCCGAGGTCGATCTCCTCATTGATCAGGTCCAACGCCGCGTCCAGCAGATCGTCCTTGGACGCAACGTGGTGATAGAGCGACGCTCCGCTCACGCCCAGACGCTGGGCCAGCGCCCGCATCGTCAGCGCCTGCGGGCCCAGTTCGTCGAGGAGTACGAGCGCCGCGCGCGCGATGTTCTCGCGGCTCAGCAGTGGCTGGCTCGGTCGGCCCATCGCGATGCTCCCCCTCTTTTCAGCCGCCAGATTACCCGGCGGAAGGGGGTTCACATCCGGCCAGGCGGCGCGTTATGGTCCCCGCACCCCATACCTAACAGCGTTAGATTTAGCTGCTCCCCCCGAGGTGACCCATGACAGAACCGCGCGCCGGCAGTCCCGCGCCACCCATCGACACCGACGCCGCCCGCCTGAGCGACCTGGGCTACCGGCAGGAGCTGCGCCGCAGCCTCGGCATCCTGGGGAACATCTCCATGGGCTTCGCCGTGGTCTCGCCCGTGGTGGCCCTGTACGCCGTGGCCATGGTCGGCACGACCATCGCGGGCCCGGCGTGGATCTGGGCACTGCCCCTGGTGCTGATCGGCCAGTGCCTGGTCGTGAACGTCTACTCCGAGCTCGCTTCCCAGTGGCCGCTCGCGGGCGGCCCGTACCAGTGGGGGCGGCGCCTCCTCGGCCCGACCTTCGGCTGGATGGGTGGCTGGGTCTGGCAGTTCGCCGTGATGTTCGGCAACACCACCGTGGCCTATCTGGCCGCCCCCTGGGTCTTCGCCCTCTTCGGGATCACGCCGACGCCCGGAGCGATGGTGGCGGTGGCCGTCTCCATCCTGCTCGGGTGCATGCTGATCAATGCGTACGGCATCAGGGTCCTGAGCCTGATCGTGTCCATGGGCATCGCAGCCGAGGCCGTCGCCTCGGTCCTGGTCGGCTTCGCCCTGCTGCTGTTCTTCCGGGAGCACGGCTTCGCCCTGTTCACGGACACCATGGGAGCCGAGGCGCTGTCCGGCGGTTCCACCGCCATGGCCTTCCTCGCCGCCGTCGCCGTGGCGGGCTGGGCCTTCATCGGCTTCGACGCCTGCGTCTCCACCTCCGAGGAGACCAAGGACGCGGGCCGCCAGGTGCCGCGCGCCATGTGGTGGGCGCTGCTCAGCGTCGGCGCGGTCGTGATCCTGAACGCGATGGCTGTCGCCCTCGCCCACCCCGCCCCCGACAAGGTCGTCCTGGGCGAGGACATCGACCCGGTGACCACGGCGGTGGTGCACTCCTTCGGCTCCTGGTCCGACAAGCCGTTCGTAGCCGTCGTTCTGCTCGGCTTCCTTGCCTGCGCCATGGCGTCCCAGGGCGGCGCGGCCCGCGGTCTCTACTCCCTGGCCCGGGACGGCGTCTTCCCCTTCTCCCGGCACGTACGGAAGGTCAACAAGCGACAGGCCCCGATCGGCGGCCTGGTCGCCTCCACCCTGGTCAGCGGTTCGGCCCTGCTCCTCGGTCTCGACGCAACCGCCATCGGCAGCCTGATCGCATTCGGCACGGCGGCGACCTTCCTGCCGTTCTTCCTGACCTCCCTGGCCGCACTGGTCGCGCGCCTGCGCGGCACGTGGGTTCCCGCAGGACACATCCGGCAGGGGAAGAAGGGCACGTGGCTCAATGTGCTGGCCGTGCTGTGGACCGGCTTCGAGGTGGTCAACGTGTGCTGGCCGCGCGCCATCCTCGCCCCTCCGGGCGCCCCCTGGTACCAGGTGTGGGCCGGTCTCATCGGCACAGCCGTGATCATCGTCGTCGGCCTGGTCTACCTGGTCGTCAAGCGCCCGCAGGACAAGATCCGCGACGACCGCCACGACCGTCCGGCCGGGACCGACAAGCCGGGCGCGGACGAGACCGCCGAGCTCGCCGCCGATCCCTCCTGACCGGCTTTCGCCCTCACCCTTCCGCGCACACATCAGCTTCTTCCCGGCAAGGAGATACGAGATGACTCTGCCCCGCATGCCGCACATGAGCAGAAGAGGGTTCAGCGCCGCCGCACTGACAGCCACAGCAGCCGCCGTGCTCGGCGGCGGCCGCGCCGCCGCCGCCCCGACCACAGCCACGACCGCGCCGACCGCCCCGACCGCCAAGGAGGCCACCACCGTGTTCCACGCCCCCGCCGAGTGGGAAGCGCACTCCGGCTGTGTCATGGCCTGGCCCTGGGACCCGGCCGTCGGCTGGGGCGGGCTCCTGAACGACGCCCAGGCCGAGATCGCCGGCATAGCCAAGGAGATCGCCCGCTTCGAGCCGGTCCTGATGGTCGCCGAGCCGGGCCACGCCGCGGAGGCACGCGCCCAGTGCGGCAGCACGGTCACCGTCATCGAGTACGCGATCAACGACTGCTGGACGCGGGACACCGGACCGGTCTTCGCCGTCAACGCGGCCAGGACACAGAAGACGGGGCTGGACTTCAAGTTCAACGGCTGGGGCGAGAAGTTCCCGTACGCCAAGGACGACTTGCTGCCGGTCGGCGTGTGCGACCACCTGGGCGTACAGCGCAAGCCCGTCGACATGGTCCTGGAGGGCGGGGCGGTCATCACCGACGGGCAGGGCACGCTCATCACCACCGAGGAGTGTCTGCTCAACCCCAACCGCAACCCCACCATGACCCGCGCCCAGATCGAGGCCGCGCTGCTGGCGGCGTACGGAGCGAGCAAGGTCGTCTGGCTGCCGTACGGCCTCAACAACGACGACATCACCAACGGCCACGTCGACCTCGTCGCCGCCTATCTGGGCCCGGCGAAGGTCCTCCTCCACACCCAGCCCGACACCACGAGCCCCAACCACGCGCGCATGGCGGCCAACAAGGCGGTACTGCAGAACGCCACGGACGCCCGAGGCCGGAGCCTGGACATCGTGGAGCTCCACCACCAGCCCCACTTCCGGCACAACGGCCTGACGGTGGAGACGTTCAGCTACACCAACTACTACGAGACCAGCGGCAGCGTCGTCGTACCCCTGTCCGGCGAGTCGGCGACGGACTCCCTCGCCCTCGCCCAGTTCCGTACGCTCTTCCCCACCCGCGAGGTCGTGGGCGCCCTGGCACGCACGCTCGCGTGGGGTGGCGGCGGCGTCCACTGCGTCACCCAGCACATCCCCCAGACGCAGTAGAGCCGGGGCGTCGTGGACGCGGACGACGCAGACGGCGCGGAAGAGGCAGACGGCGCGGTGTCGCGGTATAACGTCGGCCTCCCCTCACCGGAAGAAGCCCATGCCGCACATCGCCCTGGTCACCCTCGTCGTCCGCGACTACGACGAAGCCATCGCCTTCTACACCGACGCCCTCGGCTTCGAACTGGTCGAGGACACCGACCGCGGCGACGCCTCCCGCTGGGTGGTCGTCCGGCCGCGCGGCTCCGCACCGGGTACGGGCCTCCTCCTGGCCCGCGCCAAGGACGTCACGCAGCTCGCGAGCGTGGGCGCGCAGACCGGCGGCCGGGTCGGTTTCTTCCTGCATACGGAGGACTTCGCGGGCGATCACGCTCGCATGACGGCGGCCGGCGTCCGGTTCATGGAGGAGCCGCGCCACGAACCGTACGGCTCGGTCGCCGTCTTCGAGGATCTCTACGGCAACCGCTGGGACCTGCTCCAGCCCGCGGAGGCGCACCGGTGATGCCGGACATCCGGCGGCACTGGGTATCACCGAGGTGATCGACCCGAACGACGTCGGGTAGCCGAGCAGCCATCGGAGTCGCTTTCATGCATGACGACCGAAGCATCGTGGAACACCGCCTGCGGCGCGTACTGAGGGAACGCATCCAGCCCGCCGTCCGCTCCAGCCCCGTGCCGCTGACCATCGAGAGGTGGGACGCCCCGGGCGAGCCGGTGCCGGTCGCGGACGGTCTGTCCGCCGTGTACGAGCCGGCCGCGGCGGGGCAGACGTGGGGCCCGGCGTGGGGCACCACCTGGTTCAGGGTCACGGGCCGGGTGCCTCAGGAGTGGCGGGGCCGCACCGTCGAGGCCGTCGTCGACCTCGGCTTCGACCGGCAGATGCCGGGCTTCCAGTGCGAGGGGCTGGTCTACCGCCCCGACGGGGAAGCGGTGAAGGCGCTCAACCCGTTCAACGACTGGGTGCGGATCGGCGACCCGGCGGCCGGTGGCGAGGACGTGCTGCTGTACGTCGAGGCGTCGTCGAATCCGGTCCTGGTCGAGCACAAGCCGACGTACGAGGGCGACAGGCTCACCTCCGGCAGCGAGCCGCTGTACCGCATCGGCCGGATCGATCTGGTGGTCTTCGAGGCGCAGGTGTGGGAGCTGGTCCAGGACCTGGAGGTGCTGGGCTCGCTGATGACGGAGCTCGCGGAGGGCGACGCGCGCCGCTGGGACATCCTGCGCGCCGTCGAACGCGCCCTGGACGCGGTCGACTTGACGGACATCGCGGGGACGGCCACGCGCGCCCGGGCCGAACTGGCCGGGGTCCTGGCCTCCCCCGCGAACGCGTCCGCGCACCGCATCAGCGCGGTCGGCCACGCGCACATCGACTCGGCGTGGCTGTGGCCGCTGCGCGAGACGGTCCGCAAGGTGGCCCGCACCTGTTCCAACGTCGTCGCGCTGATGGACGACCACCCGGAGTTCGTCTTCGCGATGTCGCAGGCGCAGCAGCTCGCCTGGATCAAGGAACACCGTCCGGAGGTCTTCGCGAAGGTCAAGAAGAAGATCGCGGACGGGCAGTTCGTGCCGGTCGGCGGGATGTGGGTGGAGTCCGACACGAACATGGTGGGCGGGGAGGCGATGGCCCGCCAGTTCCTGTACGGCAAGAAATTCTTCATGGACGAGTTCGGGATCGAGACGAACGAGGTCTGGCTGCCCGACTCCTTCGGCTACACGGCGGCGATGCCGCAGTTGGTGAAGCTGTCGGGGTCGAAGTGGTTCCTGACGCAGAAGATCTCATGGAGCCAGGTCAACAAGTTCCCGCACCACACCTTCTGGTGGGAGGGCATCGACGGCACGCGCGTCTTCACACACTTCCCGCCGGTCGATACGTACAACTCCGATCTGGGCGGCGCCCAGATGGCGCACGCGGCCCGCAACTACCGTGAAAAGGGCCGCGCTTCGCGCTCCCTGGCCCCCTTCGGCTGGGGCGACGGCGGTGGCGGCCCCACCCGGGAGATGCTGGCGCGGGCGCGGCGGCTGCGGAACCTGGAGGGCTCGCCGAAGGTGACGGTGGAGAAGCCCTCCGCCTTCTTCGCCAAGGCGCAGGCGGAGTATCCGGACGCGCCGGTGTGGGCGGGCGAGCTGTATCTGGAGCTGCACCGCGGTACGTACACCTCGCAGGCGAAGACCAAACAGGGCAACCGGCACAGCGAGTCGCTGCTGCGGGAGGCGGAGCTGTGGTCGGCGACGGCGGCCGTGCGCGTCCCCGGCTACGCGTACCCGTACGACGACCTGGAGCGCATCTGGAAGACGGTCCTGCTGCACCAGTTCCACGACATCCTGCCGGGATCGTCGATCGCGTGGGTGCACCGGGAGGCGCGGGAGACGTACGCGCGGGTACGGGCGGAGCTGGAGGCGATCACGGTAGCGGCGCAGACGGCGCTGGCGGGCGAGGGCTCCCTGGATCTGGTCTTCAACGCATCGCCGCACGAGCGCCGTTCGGTCCCGGCGGGCGGCGCGGCGGTGGCCGGGCCCCGTACGACGCCTCCGGTCACGGTGGCACCCCGCTCGGGCGGCTACGAGCTCGCCAACGGCCTGCTCCGCGTCACGGTCGACGCGCGCGGCCTGGTGGTCTCGGCGTACGACATCGGGGCGCAGAGGGAGGCGGTCGCGCCGGGCCGAGCGGCGAACCTCCTCCAGATCCACCCGGACTTCCCGAACATGTGGGACGCGTGGGACGTCGACGAGTTCTACCGCCACAATGTGACGGACCTCGTGGAGCTCGACGCGCTGGAACTCGTCGAATCGACGGAGGACCGTGCGGTCATCGCCGTCTCCCGCTCCTTCTCCGGCTCGACGGTCGTGCAGCGCCTGACCCTGCGCTCCGGCGCGAAAGTCCTGGACATCGAGACGGACGTGGACTGGCACGAGACGGAGAAATTCCTGAAGGCCGCCTTCCCGCTCGACGTGAAGGCCGACCGGTCGGCCGCCGAGACGCAGTTCGGGCATGTCTTCCGTGCCACCCACACCAATACGTCGTGGGACGCCGCCAAGTTCGAGATCTGCGCGCACCGCTGGATCCACGTCGAGGAGCCGGGCTGGGGCGCTGCGGTCGTCAACGACTCGACGTACGGCCACGACGTGACCCGCACCGTCCGCGAGGACGGCGGCCAGACCACAACGGTCCGCCTCTCCCTCCTGCGCGCCCCGCGCTACCCGGACCCGGCCACCGACCAGGGCGCCCACCGCCTGCGCTTCGCACTGGCACCGGGCGCGACGGTCATGGACGCGGTCCGCGAGGGCCACTGGATCAACCTCCCGGAGCGCACGCTCCCGCGAGGCGCAGGACCGGTCGCCCCACTCCTCACGGTCGACAACGACCGCGTCGTCGTCGAGGCGGTGAAGCTGGCCGAGGACCGAAGCGGTGATGTGATCGTGCGCCTCTACGAGGCGGGCGGCGGCCGCGCCACGGCGAAGCTGGCGACGGCCTTCCCGGTCGATTCCCTCACCGAAACGGACCTGCTGGAGCGCCCGTTGCCGGAGACGGCGGCGTACGAACCGGCCCCGGACGGCACGCTGCGACTGACCCTGCGCCCGTTCCAGATCCTGACCCTGCGCCTGACGCCGGGCTCCTAGGAGGGGGCCGGTCGGTCTCCACGGCGTCGCGGAGACCGACCGGACACCCACTAGGAGTACGCCGCTACGGCCCGGGGCCGGCACCGCAATCCGCTGTGCACGCCCATCCCCGGCCCGTAGCATCCGCCCACATGCCCAACGAATTCCACCGCCGTGCCGTATTGGCCGACACCCACAACGACCTGCTCATAGCGGTCACCGCCCGCCCGCCCCGCCGCTGGGCGGCCTTCTTCCGCGAGCAGTGGCTGCCGCAACTCCGCGAAGGCGGCGTGAACCTCCAGGTGCTGCCGGTCTTCATCGACGACCGGTTCCGCCCCGAGGGCGCGCTGCGCGAAACCCTGCGCATGATCGAGTGTGCGCACACGCTGGCCGAGGGCAACGCGGACGAGGTACGGCTGTGCCTGGACGGCGACGACATCGACGCGGCGCTCGCCGAGGGCCGGATCGCCCTGGTCCTGGCCCTGGAGAGCGCCCCGGGCGTGGACGCGAACATCGAACTCTTCCCCACCCTCCACCGCCTGGGCGTACGTATCGCCTCCATAGCCCACTGGGGCCGTACGCCGCTGGCCGACGGCAGCGGCGAGGACGCCACCGGAAGCCGCCTCACGGAGGCGGGCGTGGAGGCGCTGGCCGAGATGGAGCGCCTCGGCATCCTCTTCGACGTGTCGCACCTGAGCGCCTCTGGCGTGGCCCACATCCTGGAACTGGCCACCCGCCCGGTCATGGCCACCCATTCCTCGTCCCGCGCCCTGCGCGACCACCACCGCAACCTCACCGACGCCCAGATCCGCGGCATCGCCGCAACGGGCGGCACGGTGTGCGTGAACTTCCTCCCGGAGTTCCTGGCCGACGCCCCGGCCGCATGCACGCTGGACCGCCTGACCGACCACATCGTGCACATCACCGAGATCGCCGGCGCCGACCACGTGGGCCTGGGCCCGGACTTCATCCAGGAAGTCATCGGCGACACCACCCCGCCCTGCTGCGAGACCGATTACGGCTTCCCGTGGTCGCTGCCGGGCATCGAGGGGCCGCGCGGTCTGCCTCTGGTCACGGAGGCACTGCTGAACCGGGGCCTGCCCGAGGAAATCGTCCGTAAGATCCTCGGCGGCAATGTCCTCGACCTGTTCCGCAAGGAGCTGGGCCGCCCGAACTACAGCTGAGCCTCGTCGAGAGCGCCCGTCAAGCGACCCAGGAGCCCTTGAAGGCCGAGGATCTCCTCGATCGAAAGGCCGGTCGCGGCAAGAATCCTGCGCGGCACGGGCAGCGCCCGCTCACGCATCTCGGCGCCCGCCTGCGTCAGCTGGACAGTTACGGAGCGTTCGTCCGCGGCGCTGCGCTCGCGTCGCACCAGGCCGGCGGTCTCCAGCCGCTTGAGCAGCGGAGAGAGCGTGCCGGAGTCGAGGCGCAGCTGCTCACCGATCGCCTTGACGGGCTGCGGGCCGTGCTCCCAGAGAACCAGCATGGCCAAGTACTGGGGATACGTGAGGCCGAGGTCCTTGAGCGCGTCACGGTAGACGCCACCGAAGGCGCGCGAGGCGGCGTGCAGTGAGAAGCAGACCTGGTGATCGAGGCGGAGCAGCTCCGCATCGGACACCGCGGGGAGGACCGGGTCGGTGGTCGGCGGAGGCGTCATGGATCCAGAGTAACCCCTCGCGCATCATTGGGTTGTGCACAACTTAATGATGTGCAATTCTTATGTCTCCGGCAGACGAACCGAGGGAGACCCCATGAACGCGCTGTACACCGCTGTCGCCACCGCCAACGGCCGCGAGGGCCGCACCGTGAGCTCCGACGGTCAGATCGACCTCGCCCTCGCCCTGCCCCCGGCCCTCGGCGGCAACGGCCAGGGCACCAACCCCGAGCAGCTCTTCGCCGCCGGGTACGCCGCTTGCTTCGCCAGCGCGATGGGGGCGGTCGCCCGCGAGATGAAGGTCGACACCAAGGACGTCTCGGTGACCGCCGAGGTCTCCATCGGCAAGGACGACACGGGCTTCGGGCTCGCGGTCGTGATGCGCGTGGAGCTGCCGGACGCCCTGGCGGGCGAGACCGGCCGCCGACTGGTCGAGGCGACCCACGCCTACTGCCCGTACTCCAAGGCCACCAGCGGCAACATCGAGGTCGAACTCGTCATCGAGTAACGCGCCGACAATGCCTGCAACGCGTGAAGGGTGCCCCGTCCGGGGCACCCTTCACGCGTTCACAACGCAGCGGCGTGGGCATTACGCCCTGCCGAGCGGAATCTCGGTCTTCAGCCCTCGTCCGGGGTCAGCCGCAGCGAGATCGAGTTGATGCAGTACCGCTGGTCCGTCGGGGTCGGGTAGCCCTCGCCCTCGAATACGTGGCCCAGGTGCGAGCCGCACTTTGCGCAGCGGACCTCTGTGCGGGTCATGCCGTGGGAGCTGTCCGCGATCAGTTCGACCGCGTCCGTGTCCTTCGGGTCGTAGAAGGACGGCCAGCCGCAGTGGGACTCGAACTTCGTGTCCGAGCGGAAGAGTTCCGCGCCGCATGCCCGGCAGGAGTAGACGCCGGTCGTCTTCGTGTCCGTGTACTCACCTACGAAGGCGGGCTCCGTGCCGGCCTGGCGCAGGACCGCGTACTCGGCGGGGGTCAGTTCCACGCGCCACTGCTCGTCGGACTTCTCGACGTCGTACGACATGGTGCGCTCCCTCAGTTCGACAGGCGGGCCAGGATGGCCGGGCCGAGGTCCGTGACGTCACCCGCGCCCATCGTGAGAACGAGATCGCCCGGCTTCGCCATTCCCGCGATCACGTCGGGGACCGTCGCCTTGTCGGACACGGCGGTCACGTCGGCGCCTGCCGCGCGGGCCGCGTCGATGATGAGGGTGCTCGTGATGCCGGGGATCGGGTCTTCGCGGGCCGGGTAGATGTCGAGGACCACCGAGGCGTCCGCGAGCGCCAGGGCCTGGCCCATCTCGGTGCCCAGTTCCTGGGTGCGGGAGAAGAGGTGGGGCTGGAAGACGACCAGGAGGCGACCGGAGGGGGCGTCGGCAGCCGCCGTCGCGCCGCGCATGGCTTCCAGGTCTGCGGTCATCTCGGTCGGGTGGTGGGCGTACGAGTCGATGACCTGCACGCCGTTCGCCTCGCCCTTGAGCTGGAGGCGGCGCTTGACGCCGGTGTACTTGCCGAGGGCGGAGGCCAGATTGTGCGCCGGGATGCCCAGGGCTGTGCCTGCGGCCAGGGCGGCCACCGCGTTGTGGGCGTAGTGGCTGCCGGGGACGGAGACCGTGAAGGTGAGGTAGCGGCCGTCGAGGACGACCGTGACCTCGCTGGTGAGGCCGCGAGGGGTGACCTTGTGGACGCGTACGTCGGCCGACGGGGACGCGCCGTACGTGACGATCTTCAGGGTGGAGAGGTCGCGGAGGCGGGAGGTGAGTTCCACCGCGCCCGCCTGGTCCGCCGAGATGACCAGCGTGCCGCCGGGGACGACCTTGCCGACGAAGGTCTCGAAGGAGTCGTAGATCTCGTCCATCGAGGCGTAGTTGGCGTGGTGGTCCAGCTCGACGTTGAGGACGATCGCGACCTCGGGGTCGTACTTCTGGAAGCTGCGGTCGCTCTCGTCCGCCTCGGCGACGAAGATGTCGCCGGAGCCGTGGCGGGCGTTCGTGCCCGGGCCTTCGAGGTCGCCGCCGATCGCGTACGACGGGTCGAGGGCGAGCTCGGTCAGGGCCACGGCCAGCATTGATGTCGTGGTCGTCTTGCCGTGCGTGCCCGCGACGGCGATGGCGCGCAGGCCCTCCATCAGCGAGGCCAGCGCGTCGGAGCGGTGGACGACGGGGATGTCCAGCTCGGCGGCGCGGACCAGCTCCGGGTTGTCCGGGCGGATGGCGCTGGACACCACGACGCAGGTCGCGTCGGTGGCCAGGTGCTCGGCCGCGTGGCCGATGTGGACCGTGGCGCCCAGCGCGCGCAGCGCGTCGGCGGTGCCGGACTCGCGTGCGTCGCTGCCCGCGACCCGTGCGCCGCGCTGGGCCAGGATCTTCGCGATGCCCGACATTCCGGCTCCGCCGATGCCGATGAAGTGCGGTCGGTCCATGGCGGTGGGAAGGCCGGGTGCCATACGTGATTCTCCCAAGGTGTGACGGGTGAGCGGTGCCCCAGCCTATTCGTTGTGGGAGAAGAGCTTGAGCACCGGTACGCCGACCTTGTGGCGGGCTCGGGAGGCCCAGTCGCGGTGGAAGAACTCCTCGACGTAATGGGGTGCGGTCAGCACGATCACCTCGTCGGCGCTCGTCTCGGCCACGACGGACTTGAGAAGGTCCAGCGGATGCTCGGCGACGACCTGGCCGACGGCCTCGTGACCCCGGGCCCGCAGCGCCTCCAGGGTCGTCTCCAGGCCGCGTTCGGCGAGGGGCTTCGCCTTCTCGCCCCGGGGCTTCTCGGGCTCGTGGACGGCTTCGTCGACCCGGCCGAGCGCCACGTCGTCGATGGCACGCAGCAGGACGTCCGCCTGGTCTCCGCGCGGCTGCATCAGCACGATGAAAGAGACGCTCTCCTCGCCGTGCAGGGTGGTGACGAATTCCACGTCGATGGAGGTCAGGGGCTTCTCGATCATCAATACGCTCGTGAACACGACGGGCGCCCTTCTCTTCTTCGTGGGCCGGTGCTTCCCGGTCTCGCCGCCGGCCCTGCGGAAACCATCCTTCCCCGTGCCCGCACGGGGACTGCGAAGTAAGTGTGCCCAACGGGAGCTAACCGGAACGGCAAATTCCGCTGATTGTCAGATCCGACGGTACTGGGTGAAAAGGAACCCGGCCTCCTCCAGTACGGACGCCAGTGCGAAGCGCTCGGGAACGGGCAGTCCCGGCCCGTCCGCGATCCGCTGCGCCCGCCCCGCGGTGAGCATGGGCGACACGGTGAGGCACAGCTCGTCCAGCACATCGGCCACGATGAACTGCGCCAGCAGCCGGGGCCCGCCCTCGGTCAGCAACCGGGTGAGCCCGCGCTCGGCCAGCGCCTCCACCGCCCGCGGCGGCTCCACCGCCGCCCCCTCCCCGGCGATCACCACCTCGGCCCCGGCCTCCCTGGCCGCGCGGATCCGGTCGACGGGGGCCGCGGCCCCGGTCAGCACCAGGGTGGGGACGAGCGGCGACGTAAAGAGCGGAAGGGAGAAGTCCAGGTTCAGGCCGGCGCTGACCACGGCGATGGCGGGTGCGGGGCCCTGTCCCGCCGCCGCCCTGCGCTCCGCGAAGGCCTCGCGTGCGCGGGCCGGGCGGTAGCCCTCAAGACGGACCGTCTCGGCGCCGACGATCACCACATCGGCCAGTCCCCGCAGCGTCCCGAAGATCCGCATGTCCGTGTCGGACGAGATCGGCTGCGAACGTCCCTCGTGCTGAGCGGCGCCGTCGAGCGAGGAGACCATGTTGGCCCGGAGCCAGGAACCGGGCCTGGACGGGGAGCCGGCCACGGTCCCGGACCCGGCCACAGCCCCGGACTCTGACTCTGACTCGGTCCCGGACCCGGCGCCCGCCGTCGGATACGCGTAGGCGTCGGCCAGCTCGTCGAGGCTCCACTCGCCTTCGGCGGCGGAGACTGTTTCATCGGTCACAGGGAACAGGCGTCGCATGCCGAGCAGTCTGGCACGGAGCTTAGAGTGGAGTGCTGTGTCGACCTCCACCGCCGCTCAGGGCCCCGGGCCCATATCCGAAGCGGTTCCCCAGTCCCTGTGCGCCCGCGAGCCGCACGTCCCCGCCGACCGCCTGGTCGCGGAGATGGTGCCGCCGCCGCGCTTCGACTCGGTGCGCTTCGATACGTACGTACCCGACCCGAACCAGCCCAGCCAGAGCGAGGCGGTCGAGGTCCTCAGCACCTTCGCGGCCGGCCTCGGCGGGGCCACCGCGATCCCCGGCGGCAGGCGGCGCTGGTTCGCGAAGAAGCCGGCCGCGCCCACCGCGCCGCGCGGGGTCTACCTCGACGGCGGATACGGCGTCGGCAAGACGCACCTGCTCGCCTCCCTCTGGCACGCCACGCCCGCGCCCCGCGAGCTCAAGGCCTTCGGCACCTTCGTCGAGCTGACGAACCTGGTCGGCGCGCTGGGCTTCCAGCAGACCGTGCAGACGCTGAGCAACCACCGTCTGCTCTGCATCGACGAGTTCGAGCTCGACGACCCGGGCGACACCGTCCTGGTGTCGTCGCTGCTGCGCAGGCTCGTCGAGGCGGGCGTCGCCCTCGCCGCGACCTCCAACACCCTGCCGGGCAAGCTCGGCGAGGGCCGCTTCGCCGCCGTCGACTTCCTGCGCGAGATCCAGGGCCTGTCCGCCCACTTCCGGCCGCTGCGCATCGACGGTGAGGACTACCGCCACCGCGGCCTGCCCGAAGCCCCCGCGCCGTACTCCGACGCGCAGGTCACCAAGGCGGCGTACGCCACCGAGGGAGCGAGCCTCGACGACTTCCCGCACCTGCTCGACCACCTCGCCAAGGTCCACCCGAGCCGGTACGGGGCGCTCACCGACGAGCTGCGCGCCGTCTGCCTCACCGATGTGCGGCCGGTGCCGGACCAGTCGACGGCGCTGCGCCTGGTCGTACTCGCCGACCGGCTGTACGACCGCGAGGTGCCGGTGCTGGCCTCCGGGCTGCCCTTCGACCGGCTGTTCAGCGAAGAAATGCTGAACGGCGGGTACCGCAAGAAGTACTTCCGGGCGATCTCCCGGCTCACCGCCCTGGCACGCGACGCGAAGGACCTTGTGGCCCAGTAAGTTGGGCGGAGATCACCGTCCGCTAGAAGGGGTTCGACATGGCAGCCACGCGTCACGCACACACCGTCTGGGAAGGCGACCTGTTCAAGGGCAAGGGGACCGTGACGTTCGATTCGTCCGGCATCGGCTCCCACCCTGTTTCCTGGCCCGCCCGTACGGAGGAGCCGAACGGCATGACCAGCCCCGAGGAGCTGATCGCCGCCGCCCAGTCCAGCTGCTACAACATGGCGTTCTCCAACGTGCTGGCCAAGGCGGGCAACCCGCCGACCCGCCTCAACACCCGGGCCGACGTGACGTTCCAGCCGGGCGAGGGCATCACCGGAATCCACCTCACCGTGGAGGGCGAGGTCCCGGGCATGGACCAGGACGCCTTTGCCAAGGCGGCCGAGGTGGGCAAGGAGAACTGCCCGGTCAGCCAGGCACTGACGGGTACGAAGATCACTCTGAGCGCGAAGCTCGTCTGACGCACGGCAGGCGGGCGACACGCGCGTCTGTTGAGGTGTTGTGACCCGCATGGTTCACGTGAGATCACTTGCGTGGTACACACGTGCGGGTCACGTTCCTGTCCGCCAACAGGGAGTTGCCTCATGTCCGCATCGCTTTCAGCATCCGCATCACGCCGTGAAGTCCTGGCCCGTACGGGCGCCCTGGGCGCCGGTATCGCCTTCGCCGGGTCCTTCTCGGAGATCTTCGCCGGCACCGCCGCCGCACAGGGCCTGGGCCGCAACGGTTACGGGCCGCTCGTGCCCGACCCGGCCGGACTGCTCGACCTGCCCGAGGGCTTCCGTTACAAGGTCCTCTCCCGGGCGGGCGACCCGCTCCGCGCGGAAGGGCGCGACGAGGGCAAGGTCCCGGCCAACCACGACGGCATGGCCGCCTTCAGAGGCCGTCGCGGCCGCGTCCATCTCGTCCGTAACCACGAGAACCGTCACAGCGCCACGGCCGGTGTCCCCACGGTCGAGGGTCTGACGTACGACCCGGCCGCCAAGGGCGGCTGCACGGCCATCGCTCTCGACGGCCGCAACAACGTCCTCGGCCAGCGCGTCGCCATCGCCGGTACAGCCGTCAACTGCGCGGGCGGGCCCACCCCTTGGGGCACCTGGCTCACCTGCGAGGAGAACGAGGACAAGGCCGGCACCAACGGCTACACCAAGGACCACGGCTTCATCTTCGAGGTCGACCCCATCGACCCGCGCCGCACCGGCGCCGTCCCGCTCACCGCGATGGGCCGCTTCCAGCACGAGGCGATCGCCGTCGACCCGCAGAGCGGCATTGTGTACGAGACCGAGGACGCGTTCGACAAGCCCTTCGGGCTCTTCTACCGCTTCCTGCCCGAGCGCCCCATGGGCGGCAGGGGTTCCCTGCGCGCGGGCGGCGCTCTGGAGGCGATGCGCGTTCCCGGCGTACCCGACCTGTCGGCGGTCGACGAGCCGGGCGCGACCTTCGACAGTGTCGAGTGGGTGCCCGTACCCGATCCGCTGGCGAAGCAGACCCCCATCCGTCTCCAGGACTTCGGCAAGAAGGGGATCACGCACGCCCAGAAGCTGGAGGGCTGCTACTGGGGCGACAAGGCGGTGTACTTCGTGTCCAGTTTCGCGCGCAGCGCGGAGGGCTCGGCGGGCGACCACTTCGGGCAGGTGTGGAAGTACGAGCCGGAGCGGCGCCGCCTGACCATGGTCGTGGGCTTCGGTCCCGACACGGACATCGAGATGCCCGGCGAGTCCCCCGACAACATCTGCCTCGCCCCGCGCGGTGGCCTGATGGTGTGCGAGGACGGCAATGGCTCGCAGCATGTGTACGGGCTGACGAGGCGCGGCGAGGTGTACGCGATGGCCCGCAACCGGCAGAACATCGGTACGCCCGAGAAGCCGGAGTGGGGCGAGTTCGCCGGTGTCACCTTCTCGCCGGACTTCGGGACGATGTACGTCAACTGTTACACCCCGGGCACCACATTCGCCGTAACGGGCCCGTGGAACCACTGAGTTGAGCGGAGGGGGCGGTCCTGCGCGGACCGCCCCCCTTTCGCATCTCCACCGGCCCGTCCTCACACCGTAGGAGTACCCACCGCGCCGCCGACCAGTGAGGCGGTCACCGGGTGGGACGGGGACATGAACAGCTCCCGGGTCGCGCCCGATTCCACGGCCCGGCCCGCGGACAGGACGAGCAGCGCGTCGGTACGGCTTGCGACGAGGTGGAGGTCGTGGCTGATGAGGACCAGGGCGAGGCCGCGGCTGTCCCGCAGGTCTTCGAGCAGGTCCATGACGGCGGAGGCGGTCTTGTCGTCCAGCGCGGAGGTCACTTCGTCGCAGACCAGTACGTCGGGGTCGGCCGCCAGCGCGCGGGCTATGGAGGCGCGCTGACGCTGGCCGCCGGAGAGTTCGTGCGGGTAGCGGTCGGCGAAGTTGGCCGGGAGGCCGACATTCTCCAGGAGCTCCAGGACGCGGGCGGGTGACTCGCCTCGGCCGGCACGCCGGTGCAGGCGCAGGGGGCGGCCGATCGTCGCGCCGACCGTGCGGCTCGGGTTCAGGGTGCCAAGCGGGTCCTGCGGTACGAGCTGGAGGCGCCGGCGCTGTTCGCGCGTACGGCCGTGGGCGGAGGGGCTGAGGCGTACGCCGTCGAGGGTGACCGTGCCTTCGGTGGGGCGGTGGAGGCCTACGACGGCGCGTACCAGGGTCGTCTTGCCCGATCCCGACGCGCCGACGATGCCGGTGCTGGATCCGGCGGCCACGGTGAGATCGATGTCGTGCAGGACGGGGATGCGTCGGCCGCGCTGCGTGAACTGCGCGTGCAGGCCGGAGACGGAGAGCCGCGACGCGCCGCCTTCGGGCAGCGTCCGGACTGCCGTGCGGGGAGCGGGCGGTGGCGCTGCGGTGTCCTGGGACAGGTCCACGACGTCGTCGGCCAGCCGGGACACGAGGTCCGCGTCGTGGCAGGAGAGCGCGACGGCCAGCCGGTGGTGGGCCGCGAGGTGGCGCAGGAGTTCGGCGATCTCGTCGCGCAGCGCCGGGTCGAGGCCTGCGGTCGGTTCGTCGAGCAGCAGTACGGCCGGGTGGCGGGCCAGGGCCCTGGCCAGGGCCACACGCCGCTGCTGGCCGCCGGAGAGCTCGCCGGTGCGGCGCCCCATGAAGGCGTTGTCGTACGGGAGTTGGACCTCGGCGAGGAGTGCGCGCAGCGCCTCGGTGCTGCGATCCACGGCGACCTCGCCGAGGAGGCGGCGTACTTTCATCCGGGGGTTGAGTCCCGAGCCGGGGTCCTGGCCGAGGTAGGCGAGGCGGTGGCGGCGCAGGTCGCGCAGGTCGGACGCCTCCAGTGTCAGGACGTCCTGGCCGAGGACCTCGACGCGGCCGGCGGCTCGCCGGGCTCCGGGCGGCAGGACGCCGGCCACGGCCCGTAGCAGGGTGGTCTTGCCGCATCCGGAGGGGCCGGTGAGCGCGGTGACGCGGCCGGGGCGTACCTCCAGGCTGCCGTTGTCGAGGAGGAGGCGGCCGTCGGAGGCGGCGACGGTCAGGCCGGTGACGCTCACGGCGGCGTCGGAGTCGGGTACCTGGCCTTCGGGGTACCACTGGGGCATGTGGTTCACGGCGCGCTCACCCCCGCTGACCTGCTTTTACGGCTGGGGGTGCGGGGGTTGGCCCCCGGGAGAGCACAGCACTGGGGCATGTGGTTCACAGCACGGTCACCCCCACTGATCGGCATTTTCCGGCAGGAGGTACGGGGGTTGCCCCCCGGAAGGACACAGCACTGGGGCATGTGGTTCACAGCGCGGTCACCGCTTTCCGGCCGGTCGTGGGGACGAGTGCCGATGCCGCCAGGTTGACGCTCATGGCGAGGAGGCCGATGGCGATGCTGGGGGCCAGCACGGCCCATGGGTTGAGGACGATGCCGCCCGAGTTCTCACGGATCATCAACGCCCAGTCGGCGGCAGGTGGTTGGGGGCCGACCTGGAGGAAGCCCGCGGTGGCGACGACGTAGACGGCGGCGACGAAGCGCAGCCCGAAGAGTGCGAGCAGGGTGGCGCGCAGGTTGGGCAGGACCTCGCGTACGACGAGATGCCACAGCCGTTCGCCGCCGACCGCCGCGGCTTCGATGTAGCCGGAGGCCGCGACGGGCGCCGCCGCGCCGGCTACCAGCCGTACGGCGTACGGCACGCCCATGACGACCGCGGCGGCGATCACGGCGAGCCGGCCGCCGCCCGGCCAGGACAGGGCGACGAGGAGGATGCCGAGGACGGCGGGCAGCAGCATGAGGACGTCGGCGGACCGTTCGACGATCCGCCCGACGGCCGGACGCAGAGCGCCGACCGCGCCGAGCAGGGCTGCCGCGGCGGTGACCAGGACGGCCACGAAGAGGGAGGTGACGATGAGTTCACGGCCGCCGGCGAGGAGCCGGCTGAGTACGTCGCGGCCGAGCTGGTCGCCGCCGAGCGGGGCCCCGCCGCCCGGTTCGGCGTACGGAGCGGTGACCGGGGCGTCGATGACGTGCGGGGCGAGCCACGGGCCGGCGACGGCGAGGGCGATGAGCACCAGCGCGGGAAGGGTGCGCAGGACGACGCCTCGGCGGAGGGCGACGCGGCGTACGGTCTGCTTCTTCGGGGTGGGCGCGGCGGACGTCTGCGTGGTCAGGTCCGTATTCATGTGCGGCCTCCGGAAGCCCAGGCCCGTACGAAATCGGCGAGCAGAAGTACGCCGGTGATGACGGCCCCGGTGACGGCGACGACGCCGGCGATCACCGGACTGTCCCGGTCGGTGACGGCTCCGGCCAGCACCGAGCCGATGCCCGGGTAGTTGAAAATGGTCTCCACCACGACGGCGCCGCCGAGCAGCATGCCGGTCGATGTGGCGATGCCCGCCGCGATGGTCGGCATCGCCCCGGGCAGCAGGTGGTGGATGAAGACCCGGTGGCGCGGCAGTCCGTCGACGACGGCGCTCTCGACGTGCGGGGCTTTGGCCTCGTCGGCGAGTGCGGCGCGCACGATGCGGGTGTTCCAGCCGATCTGCGGGATCGCCAGGGCGATGACGGGCAGGATGAGCATCCGCCAGGAGGCGGGTGCGCCTTCGGCGTCGGTGAGGGTGACGGCGGGGAGCCAGTCGGTCCACAGCGCGAAGACGAGGACCAGGGCGACCGCGACGACGAATTCGGGCAGCGCGAGGATGCCGGTGGCGGTCGCGGACACGGCCCGGTCGGTCCTGCCGCCCGGCTTGAGCGCCGCCCAGCAGCCGAGGGCGAGCGAGAGCGCGAGCGTGACCAGCAGGGCGAGTCCGCCGAGGAGCAGGGTGTTGGGGAACGGGCGGGACAGCAGGTCGGCGACCGGCTCGCCGCGGGCGGAGGTGCCGAGGTCGCCTGCGGGCAACGCGGTCATCCAGTCGGTGAAGCGGGCGAGGACGGGGCGGTCGAGGCCGAGGAGTTCGCGCCGCTGGGCGAGATCGGCGGCGCTTTCGCCGCGTTCCGATGTGGCGGTGGCCGCGTCGCCGGGAAGCAGTTCGACGGCGGCGAAGACCGCGGCGAGCAGCACGGCGAGCAGCAGCGCCCGGCGGGCCAGCAGGGCGAGAAGGCCGCCCAGCCGGCGGGCGCCGGACATCGCGGACCCGGCCGGGCGGAGGGCTGCCTGAGGCACCCCTCCGCCCGGCGCGGGCGCGGGCTGTTTCGCCGTACTGCTCAGCGGGCCAGCCATGCCCGCTCGAGCTGCACGCGTCCGTAGCCGGGCAGGGTGGGCAGGCCCCGCACGGGGGCGGCGGCCAGGTCGATGCCTTCGGCGATGCCCCAGAACAGGTAGCCGGACTCGTCGTGTTCGATCTGCTGGAGCTCACGCAGCAGCTTGGCGCGCGCGGCCGCGTCCTTGGTGCCGATGGTCTTGCGGTACGCCGCGTCAAAGGCCTTGTTTTTCCAGCCCGCCTCGTTCGTGGCGGACTCGGAGACCATCGTCTTGCTGGCGAAGAAGACGACGGAGTCGTTCGTGCCCCAGTACGTGGTGTAGAGGTCGGCCTTGAGCCAGGTCTTGTCCCAGAAGGTGGCGGACTCCTGCTTGACCACCTCGATCTTCACGCCGGCCTCGCGGACCTGGGTGGCGAAGAGCGTCGCGGACTCGGCCAGTCCCGAAATGTCCTCGGTGGTCAGCAGCTTGTACGTCTTGGAGGTGTCGAAGCCCGCTTCCTTCAGCAGCGACTTGGCCTTGGCCAGGTCGCGGGTGCGCTGCGGGATGTCCTTGGCGTAGGCGGGGTCACCGGTGCCGAGGATGTCGTTGGCGACGGTTCCGTATCCGGACAGGACCTGCTTGACCATGGCCTTGCGGTCGACGGCGAGCTGCAGCGCCTCGCGCACCTTCGGGTCCGCGAAGGGGCCGTCGGCGGTGCGCATGACGATGGGCATGGCCATGTCGTTGGGGCGGCGGACGATCTGGATGTCCTTGCGCTTCTCGGCCGTACGGGCCGCCACCGCGCCGACGTTGGAGGCGACGTCGATCTGCCCGGCGAGGAGGGCATTGGACATGGCCTGCGGGGATTCGAAGATCTTGACCTCGATGGCGTCGAGGAGGACCTCGCCGCCGTGCCAGTCCTCGTTGCGTACGAGCCGGGCGTTGCCGGAGCGGAACCACTCCAGCTTGAACGGGCCGGTGCCGGGGGCCTTCCCGATCTCCTTGTCCTTGGTGCCCTTCTTGAGCACGAAGGTGGTCAGGCGGGTGAGCAGGGGCAGTTCGGCATTGGCGTAGTCGGAGACCAGGACGACGGTGTCGGTCCCCTCGGCCTTGATGTTGTCGGCCTTGATGCCGGGCAGGCGGGAGGCGCCGGAGGGGGTGCCGCGCAGCCGGCGCAGCGACCAGACCACGTCCTCGGCGGTGACGGGGGTGCCGTCGTGGAACTTCGCACCCTTGGCGATGGTGAACCGCCAGGTCTTGAGGTCGTCCGAGGCCTTCCAACTGGACGCCAGGCGCGGGGCGGTGTTGGTCTTCGCGCCCGGGGTGGTGAGCGTGTCGTGGACGAGCGAGATGACGAGGTAGTCGCTCTCGTTGGCCTGAGTGCCGTGCGGGTCGCGGGTGATGGCCGAGGCGCGGCCGAGGGCGCCGACTCTGAGGGTGCCCCCCTTCTTGGGCTTGGCGCCCTCACCGGCGGACTTCGAGGAGGTGTCGTCGGTTCCGGAGCAGGCGGCTAGGAGCGCCGTCATGCCTATCGCTCCGCCGGCCCACAGCACTTGACGCCTGTTCATGTCCACGTACGTCCTCGATCCACTTCGGAGCAACTTTGATGTGCTTAGGTTTGCCTACCCTAATGACAACCATTTCCGCAACCCCGCACACGACTCCGCCACGCGCAGATCGAAGCACTTGAGCTGACGCTCCATCAGGTCCAGCCAAATTGACTGGCGAGTAAGGTTTGCCTTACCTAAGTTTAATGCTAGCGTCCATGAACAACTCCCCATGTCGGACGACGAAATGGAACTTCTTCGCCATGAGCACGGCAGCCGCACCTGTCCGCCAGCTCGACGCCCACACCGTGGGTGAACTCCGCCAGGCCGCAGAGAAAATACTTGCCGAATTCGGAACGTCCGCCACATCGGCCGAACTTCTGCGACGAGTCGCGGAGACGGCCGACGGATTCAGCGACACCCTCCGCCACCACTGCCGCCCCGTCGACACCGACGACGGCCTCTTCGTCCTGCGCGGCCTCGAAGTCGACGACAAAGCTGTCGGCAGTACGCCCACCAGTTGGGCAACTGCCGGGGACAGCGGCGCCGTTCATGATATCCAACTGCTTCTGCTGGCCACCGTGATGGGCAACCCCATCGCGTGGGAGGGCCAGCAGGACGGCCGGTTCGTCCACAACATCGTTCCCTCGCCGGGCCACGAGAGCCAGCAGACCGGCGCCAGCAGCGCGGTGCTCCTCAGCCCCCACACCGAGGACGCCTTCCACCCGGGCCGCGCGCACCTGCTGATGCTCGGTTGCATGCGCAATCACGACCACATCGCCACCACCGCCGCGAGCATCCGCAAAGTCCGCCTCACGGACGAGGACATCGACATCCTGACGCGGCCCGCGCTGCCGATCCTCCCCGACGACGCCTACGAGGCCGCACAGAGTTACGCCGACGAAGCGCCCCCCGCGGTGCCCGCCCTCTTCAAGTCCGAGAACGGCATGACGCTGCGCTTCGACCCGGCGTACACGCCGGTGGAGGAAGCGGACGAGGCGTACCGGGCCGCGTACGGGCGCCTGGAGGCCGAACTCGCCCGCGTGTCGGTCGCGGTGAGCCTCGATCCGGGTGAGGTGCTCGTCGTCGACAACGACCTGGTCGTACACGGCCGGGTGCCGTTCCAGGCCCGGTACGACGGGACCGACCGGTGGCTGAAGCGGGCATCGGTCCGCGTCCCCGGGCGGCTCAGTCGTCCTCTGGCCGAAGCCGCAGAGCACGGCTACGGTCAGGCCGCCCTCGAAGCGCACGCCACTGAGCTCGACACTGAGCACGCAGCCGGCCACGCCGCCTGAGCATCCGCACCCGGACCGGAGGAACACCATGAGCGACATATCGACCGACACCGCCAACCCCCTCATATCCGGCGGCGACGACAAGCATCTGCGGATCCTTTCGACCTCGGACCTCGCCGGGATCGACATATCCCTGCCCGATGTCGTCGCCACCGTGGAAGGCGCCTACCGCACCCTCCACGCCGGGCAGTCCGACAACCCCCGCAAACTGACCGTCAAGCCCCAGGACGGGCACTCCGTTTCCTACGCGATGCTGGGCCGGGACGGTACCCGCAACGTCGTCGCGATCAAGACGTCGTACAAGCACGGCCTGGACAAGGGCCGTGAGGAGCAGCACTACTACACGTCGCTCACGCTCTACGACGACGTCACCGGTCTCCCCGTGGCGATGATGGACTGCTCCCGTATCGGCTCCCTGCGCACCCCGGCCGTCTCCGCGCTGCTGGCCCGCGAATGCGCGGCCCCCGGAGCTCGCAGCGCCCTGGTCATCGGCACCGGGACCCAGGGCCGTCTCGCGCTTCCGTTCCTGCTCACCACCCTCCCGGACCTGGACCGGCTGATGCTGTCCGGTACCCATCCCGAGGGAATCACCGCCGTACGTGAGCAGTTGAGGACGCACTTCCCGGACCGTGACGTGGAGATCGTCACCGATCTGCGGGCCGCCGCCGCGGACGCCGACGTCATCGTCGCGACTGCGGGCGGGCACACAGAGGCCGCCGTGGAGGCGGAGTGGCTGAAGCCCGGCGCGCTGTCCATCCTCGTCGGCCACGGCCTCGCCCCCTCGACGCTCCACCGGGCCGACCGCGTCATCGCCACGAGCGAGGCGCAGATGAACGTCACGGGCACGGACATGGCCGACGCCGACGGCAAACTTCCCGCTGTCGACACCGAGTTCCCGCCCGTGATCGGTGGCGCGGCCGTCGGGCGGCGCTCCGCCGAGGAGCGGATCTTCGCGTACAACAGCGGCCTCGTCGTCACCGACATCGCCCTCGGCCACCGCTTCGCCCAACTCGCCCTCGCCCAGGGCCTGGGCACCGAGGTGCCGCTGTGGCAGTGAGCGGAGCCCCCGGCCGGCCGCCCCGGCCGACTCTCCCGACTCTGCCCGCCCTGCCCGACCCCGCGACCGAAGCGGTGCTGGGCAGTGGGCTGATCGAGGAACTTTCGTACGCCCTGGGCGGGCCTTTCCACTTCCTGCTGCCCGACGCCTTCCGGGACAACCTCGATGCGATGCGGGCAGCCCTTACGGACGCGGGTGTGGACGGCTTCGTGTACTTCGCGAAGAAGGCCAACAAGGCCGCCGTCTGGATCGAACAGTGCGCGGCCCTCGGGGCGGGCGTCGACGTCGCGTCCGTGGGTGAGCTGCGCGAGGCCCTCGGCCACGGCGTACGCGGCGAGAACCTCGTCGTCACGGGCCCGGCCAAGGGCCACGACCTGCTGCGCCTCGCGGTGCGGCAGGGCGCGCTGATCGCCGTGGACGCGCTCGACGAACTCGACGCCGTCGTCACGACCGTGCTGAACGGCACCGTGCGGCCCGCCCGGCTGCTCCTGCGGTGCCTGCCGCCGGACCAGCCGCACAGCCGCTTCGGCATGAACGACGCCGAGCTGGCCACCGCCATGGACCGCTGCGTGCAGGCAGGCGACGCCGTACGCATGGAAGGGTTCAGCTTCCACCTGTCCGGGTACGCAGTCCAGCCTCGCGCCGACCTCGCCGCCCGGCTGGTCGACCTGTGCCTCAAGGCCCGCGTCCTGGGTCTGGAGGCCTGCCGGATCAGCATCGGCGGCGGCCTGCCGGTCAGTTACACCGACGCCAACAGCTGGCAGACCTTCCTCGGCGAGCAGAACAGCGGTCACTACCACGCGGGCAAGTCGTTCAGCAGCGGCGACTTCTACCCGTACCACTCGCCGGCCGCCGGGGCGGACGCCCTGCGGGCCCTCCTGGCGGCCCGGCCGGAGGGGCACGGCCAGAGTGTCGCCGAGCTGTTGAAGGACTCGGGCGTCGAGTTGCTGATGGAGCCCGGCCGCGCGCTGCTCGACCGGGCGGGCGCGACCGTGTTCCGGATCCAGGGTGTCAAGGACCGGGAGGGCTATCAGCTCCTCACCGTGGACGGCACCAGCCTGAGCCTGTCCGAGCAGTGGTTCAACAGCGAGTACCTGCCCGACCCGTACCTGCTCTCGCGGGACGCCGACGCCCCGGCGGGCACGTATCCCGCCAGTGTCGGGGCGGCGACCTGCCTGGAATCGGACATACTCACCTGGCGGAAGATCCCCTTCCCCAGGCGGCCACGCACCGGTGACCTGCTGGTCTACCCCAACACGGCCGGCTACCAGATGGACTCCAACGAATCCCCCTTCCACGACCTGGCCCTCCCGCCCAAGGTCGTCGTCGACCACACCGAACGCCCGCGGCCGCGCTGGCGACTCGACCGCCACTTCACCTGACCCCACCCTGGAGCCCCACGATGCCCGGAGCCCTTCAGCGACCCGCCGTGGTCACCCGCGTGTCCGACCTCATCGGTTACACCCCCCTGCTGGAACTGGCCACGACCGAAACCGGCAGCCGCCTGCTGCTGAAGCTGGAGATGTTCAACCCGACCGGCACAGCGAAAATCCGCATGGCCCGGCAGATGGTCACCGATGCCGAAGACCGCGGCGAACTGCGGCCCGGCGGCCGGATCATCGAGTCCACGTCCGGCAACACCGGCCTCGGCCTCGCCGTGATCGCCGCCGAACGCGGCTACACCTTCACGGCCGTGGTGGACCACCACGCCTGCGCCGACAAGCTGCGCGGCATGAAGGCCCTGGGAACCGAGCTCGTGTACGTCGTCGACGACGGCACCGAAGAGCTCGCCACCGCCGCCCGGGAGGAACTCGCCGAGGAGATGGCACGCGGCGAGGACAACACCATCTTCACCGAGCAGCACAACAACCCCAGCAACGGCGTCGGCTACTTCCCCGTCGCCCACGAGCTCAACGAGGCCCTCGACGGCCGGCTCGACGTCCTCATCGGCGCGGTCGGCACCGGCGGAGCGCTGTGCGGCACCGCCCGCGAACTGCGGGGGCTGATACCCGGCTTCAGCACCGTCGGAGTCGAGCCGAAGGGGTCGATCGCGTTCGGCGGGCCGGCCCACGACTACTACCAGTCGGGCACCGGCACACCGGAGGGAGCCGAGATCGGCGCCCTCGTCGACTTCGACCTCATCGACGAAGGCGTGAAGGTCGGCGACGTCGAAGCGTTCGCGACCTGCCGCGCCGTCGCCCGTACGGGCCTGCTCATCGGCGGCTCCGCCGGCGGCGTCGTCCACGAGGCGCTGACCCGCCTGCCCACCCTCCCGCCCGGCACCACTATGGTCGCGCTGGTGAACGACGGCGGCGAGAAGTACATGGACACCGTGTTCAACGACGCCTGGATGCAAGCCCGCGACCTCCTCGATCCCGAAGCGGAACGCGAGATCGAAGAGCTCCTCACCAAACTCCGCAGGAACCGATAACCCTCATGCTGACGACCCTTCTCCGCGACAGCCGCGCGCTGGCCACCCTCGCCGTACCGCTCGTCCTCACCCAACTCGCCCAGGTCGCCCTGACCACCACCGACACGGTGATGATGGGCCTCCTCGGCACCCAGGAACTGGCCGCAGGCGGCCTGGCCATCGTCATCTTCAACCAGCTGCGCACGATGGGCGTCGGCCTGGTGACTTCCGTCGGCAACCAGATAGCCGCGGCTGCCGCCCGCACGGAGAAGGCGGGAACGGAGGCGGAAGGGGATCACGAAGAGGTCCGCGGCATCGTCCGGGCGAGCATGGCCGTGGCGACGCTGGCCGGCATCGCCGGGGCCGTCCTCATGGTCCTCATCGGCCAGACCCTGACCTGGCTCGGCCAGGACGCCGCCGTGGTCGAACGCACCCGGACCATGCTGCTGGCCCTGGCGCCCGGCCTGCTGCCCTGCCTCTGGTTCCAGGCGATCCGCCAGTTCACCGTGGGCATGCGGCGCCCGCAGGCTCTGCTTCAGATAACCATCGCGTCCGTCGCCGTCAACGCGGGCCTGAACTGGGTTCTGATCCACGGAACTTGGGGGCTGCCACGGCTGGGCCTGACCGGTATCGGCGTCGCCACCTCCACCGTCTACTTCCTGTCCTTCATCGCCCTGTACGTCTCGGCGAAGAGGGACAGCGAACTGGCGCCCCTGCTCACCCTGAACGCCGCCAAGGCCGACCCGGCGACCGTCAAGCGGCTCATCGCCCTCGGGGTGCCGATCGCGGCGACGTACGGCTCGGAAGCGGGCTTCTTCTCCATCACCGCGCTGATGGCCGGATCCTTCGGACCCGCCGCCCTCGCCGCGCACACCGCCGTCAACCAGCTCGTCTACATCGTCTTCCAGGTCGCGGTCGGTCTCTCGCACGCCGCCTCCATCAACGTCAGCCGCGAACTCGCGCTCGGCCGCACCGACGACGCACGCCGCATCAAGAACACCGCGCTCGCGTGCGCCGCGGCCGTGATGGCGGTCGTCGGCGTCGCCTACCTCGCGCTGCCCGAGCTCGTCCTGCGCCCGTTCCTCGACTCGGGACCCGGCTCCGGCCAGGCGCTCGCCATCGCCACCCAGCTGCTCGTCGTCACCGTCTTCCTCCAGTTCTTCGACTGCGCGCAGAACATCGGAGTCGGTCTGCTGCGCGGCCTCGACGACACGAAGAGCGGTTTCCGCATCACCCTGATCGGCTACTGGGCCGTCGGACTCCCCGCCGCGTGGCTCCTCGCCCGTCCCCTGGGCCTCGACACCCTGGGCATCTGGCTCGGGCTGCTGACCGGCCTGGCCACCACCGCCGTGCTGCTCCTGCGCCGCTATTCCGCTTCTCTTGCCACCCGGTCGGCCGCCCCGCGCGAGGCGGCACCCGCGTAGCGCCACCATGATCAGCTACTTTCCGTAAGTGAACATTTTCGTACGAAGGCTGATCGCGGCGGCGGCCCTGGGCGCGGCACTCGCGGGGTGCGGCGCCGGCACCGACAACACCCCGCGCAAGAGCGCCGCGCCCGCATCGGCATCACCCGTGCCCTCGGCGGCGGTGGCTCCCGCCCCCGCCCCGTCCGCCGCGCGTGAGGCCGGGCCCAAGCAGTCGGCGCCGCCGATGCTCGCGCCCGGCCCCGGAGGCCTCACCCCGGTCTTCGAGCGGGCCCGGAACACCACGGACAAGACCGTCGCGCTCACCTTCGACGCCGACATGACCGCCGCCCAGGGCCCCCGGGCAGCGGGCGGCGAACGCTTCGACAACCCGGGGCTCATCGCATCACTGCGCAGGCTCAAGGTCCCGTCGACGGTGTTCATGACGGGCCGCTGGGCGGAGGAGTACCCGGACCAGACGCGCTCGATCGGACGGGACCCGCTCTTCGAGATCGCCAACCACTCGTACAGCCACCACGCCTTCAAGTCCCCCTGCTACGGACTCCCGACGGTCGGCGCGGAGCAGATGCGCACCGACGTGGACCGCGCGTTCGCCGCCTTCCGCAAGGCGGGCGCGCGGCACATCGTCCCGTACTTCCGCTTCCCCGGCGGCTGTTACGACGACCGGGCCCTGCGCGCACTGGCCCCGGCAAAAGTGACGGCGGTCCAGTGGGACGTCGTCAGCGGCGACGCGTTCGCGTCCGACGGGGACGCGGTCGCCGAGCAGGTACTGGAGGGCGTACGGCCGGGCTCGGTGGTGGTCATGCACTGCACGCGCAGCGCGGCCCCGGTCACCGACCGGGCGGTCCGGCGAATCGTGCCGGAGCTGCGCAAGCGCGGCTACCGGTTCGTGAAGGTCTCCGGCCTCATGCAGCGCTAGGGCGTACGGCCTGCCGTACAGGCACCTCGAACAGCGTCTCGATCCCGTCCTCCTCGTCCCACAGCTCGCCCACCTCCGTGAAGCCGAAGCCGGCGATCGTGGCGAGGGAGGCGGCATTGTCGGGGCTGATCGAGGCCCGCACGGTGGTGACGTCCGGGTCGGCGGCGGCCCTGCGCAGCAGTTCGGTGAGGGTGGCTCTGGCGTATCCCCGGCGGCGGAAGGCCGGGTCCACGGAGTAGCCGACCTCGACCATGCCCGCGTCGTCGGGCGGGCCGTGGAAGCCGCCGTGCCCGACGACCGCGCCGTCGGGCCCGCACACCGCGAGGCGCCCGCACCAGTGCGCCGCGGCGGGGTTGTCGGCCATCTGACCGAGCCGGTAGCGCCACAGCCACAGTGCCTTGTCGGCCAGGAAGTAGTCGGTCAGGCCGACCCCTGCCTCGGCACTGGCGCGGGCCAGGTCGCCGTCCAGGAGGGCGGTCATGACCGCGCCGTTCAGCTCGGTGAAGCTCACGTTTTTCACGCTGCGGATGATCGTCGAGCGCCGGGAGAGGTGTCCACCGGGTTTCAGCCGGAACAGGCCAGGCGCTGCGCCTCCTGCCACTCGCAGACAGGGCAGTACACGACGCCCTTGACCGTCTCCGGGTACTCGGTCGGCTTGCGGCACAGCACGCACTCGGCGTACGGCGGACTCTCCTCATCCATGCGTACGAGCCTACTCAGCCACGCCGCGAGCTGAGCGCACAGACCATCGCCACCACCACGCCCGCGACCACGGCGGCAGCGGCGAGTGGCAACACCGGCGTGTGCACCACCCCGGCGTGCGATCCCGTGACCAGCCCGGATACGGCCGCCTGCGCCGGTGATCCGCCGACCACCAGCGTCAGCAGTGCGCCGAGCGCGGTGGCCGGAACCGACCAGCCGGGTCTGCGCAGCAGGGGCCAGGTGCACAGCGCACCGACGGCGCTCCCGACCAGGGCGCAGGCCAGTACGGCGAGCAGCCCGGCGAGGGCGGCCGGGCCCAGCGGAACGGCGACCCGGTTGTCGCTGCTGGCGGCCTTGCTGATCAGCGTGATCACAGTGGTGCCGACCGTACCGAGCGCGACGGCACAGCCCAGGGCGGCGAGCAGGCACGCGAGGTGGACGCGGGCCGGGGTGGTCGCGGCGGCGGCGCAATTGCGGGCGGCGGACGGCTCGTTGGTGGCGCAGATACGAACGAACCACGCCGCGACCGGCAGCAGCGCGGCAGCCCCGTACCCCAGCGAGTCCAGCACGGGCTGCCCCGCCTGCACGCTGACGAACAGGAAGATCGCGTACAGCAGGACGGGCGCCGGCCACCGCTGTGACCGGAGCAGCAGAGCCACCTGATACCGCAGCAAGGCACTCATTCCCCCTGTCCCTTCCCCACCAGCGGCGCAAGCGCGGGGCTGCCGCCCCTCCCATGACGGGCCGGGGCCGGGGAAACCGCACTCACATGCCACCCCGGCCTCGCCCCCAGCAGGGCCCGCAGCACCGCGTCCGAGTGCGCCGCCGACACCGTCAGCCGTACGCCGCCGTCCGGCCCGGGCTCGCAGTCCGGGGAGCCGGGCAACCCGACCGGCAGCGCCGCCCCGGCCGGCCCCACCGCGTCGATCCGTACCAGCGGGCCGGGCGCGGCCGAGTCGGAGACCCGCCCGCGTACAAGGCGGCCGCCCTCGACCCGGTGGACCACATCCACCGCCTCCGCGAGCCTCCGCGCGTCATGGTCGACGAAGACCACCGTCGCGCCGTCGGCGACCCGTTCGGCCACGGCCCGGTCGAGCTCCTCGCGGGCCGCCGCGTCGAGGCCGGTCCACGCCTCGTCCAGCACCAGCAACTCCGGTTCGGCGACGAGCGCCTGGGCCACCGCCACCTTCTGGCTGGTGCCCTTGGACAGCGCGGACAGCGGGGTACGGGCATACCCCGCCGCCCCGAACCGTTCCAGCCACTCCTCCGCCCGGGCCCGCGCCACGGACCCCCGCAGCCCGTGGATCCGCCCGAGGTGAACGAGATACCCGGCCGCGGTGAAGGGCAGCGCCGCCGGAAAGCGTTCGGGGACGTACGCCGTGCGCGGGCGCTCCAGCACCTGCCCGGCCGTCGGCGCGTCGATGCCGGCCAGCAGCCGCAGCAGCGTCGACTTGCCGCTGCCGTTGGCGCCCTCGATCCGGACCAGGGCCCGGCCGCGTCCCTGCCCGGGCAGGTCGAGGTCGACTCCGCGCAGAATCCACGGGCCGCCGATGCCGTACCGGCGGCCCACCCCTATGAGTCTCAGCTCGCCGACGCCTTCTCGGTCTTGAGCTCGCTCGGCCGCACGATCACGAAGCCGTCGCCCTGGAGCATCAGCTGGACCGCCTCGCCCGAGCCGCCGCGGATCATGGAACCGACCGACTGCGAGCGGTGCAGCGACGTGTTGAGCTGGGCGCTCCAGCCCACCACCGCGTCGGTGTCGACGTACACCGGCCACTGCTGGCTCACGGGGATCACTATGGGGTTGCCCTCGCAGATCACGGCGAGCTTGCCGTAACCGGTGAAGACGCTGTTGAAGAGCCCGCCGCCGGTCATGCCGGCGCCCTTCACCGTCTTGATCTCGTACGAGAGGGTCGGGTCGAAGCACAGCACGTTGCGGCCGTTGATGGTGAGCGCGTCGCCCTGCTCTATGTCGACGATGAAGCAGTTGTTCGCCTCGTGCGCGAACCACGCCTCGCCCTGGCCGCGCACGGCCATGAGCGCCAGGCCTTCGCCGGTGACGGCGCGCTTGAGCATGCCGCCTATGCCCTGGCCCTTGCGCTCGAACTGAAGATTGCCGCGGAAGGCGATCATCGAGCCCTGCCGCGCGTGCATTTCGCCGTTGACGGCGTACTTGACCGCCTTGGCGTTCTGGAGGGTCATCCCGGGGACGGTGGCTTGCTCCGCCATGTTCTCTGAGGCAAAAAGATCGCTCTTCATGCGGATCATCCTCGCCCGGAGCGATTCATTCCGCCAAGACGCCCGGCCGAGAAGCCTCGGCGGGAAGCCTCGGCGAGGAGTCTCACGGCTGCGGCAGACTTGGGGCGTGAGCACCCATGACACCCCCGACAGTCCTTTCCGGCACGAGCAGACGGCCCGCGACGAGGCCCCGCAGTACGTGCTCCCCCTCGTCGTCCACATCGAGAAGGCCGAACCTCCGGCCCGTACGGAGGCCTTGGAGACGGCGGCCCGCGCGGTGCTGGTGATGCTCGCCGACGAGCGGTCGCTCGGCGCGGGCGAGTGGGCCGAGGCCGTACGGGACTGGCAGGACGCCCGGATCCGCAAGGTGGTGCGGCGGGCGCGCGGCGCGGAGTGGCGCAAGGCGTCGGCCCTCCCCGGCATCACCGTCACGGGAGAAGCCGCCGAAGTGCGGGTCTTCCCGCCCGTACCCCTGGACGGATGGCCGAAGGAGCTGGCGAAACTCCAGGTGTCGGGCACGGACCTGGACGACCCGGAGCCGCCGCCTGCCGCGCCGCCCGGCCCCGTCATGTGGCTGAGTCCGGAGCTCGACATGTCGGCGGGAAAGGCGATGGCGCAGGCGGGCCACGGGGCTCAACTTGCCTGGTGGGAGCTGTCGGAGGTGGAGCGGAAGGCGTGGCAGGACGCGGGCTTCCCGCTGTCCGTACGGACGCCCGACGCAGGCCGGTGGCAGGAGCTCACCACCAGCGGGCTGCCGGTCGTGCGGGACGCGGGGTTCACGGAGATCGCGCCCGGTTCGTGCACGGTGGTCGCGGACCACCCGGCGCTGCGCCGCCTCTCGCGTCGCTCCTGAATCAGGCTTCTCCCAAGCCCCATTGAACGCATGGTCTGCGTCACACGTATCTACGAATACTTACAAGTAGGTTGACGGTGTTCACGCATCGGCTCGGGAGACACCTTGTTGCGACGCATCAACGGAACGGCCCTCATCATCGCGGCACTTGTCGCCACCCTCGGGGCGCTCGCCTTCCCTGTGTGGTCCTATGCGGACCGCTCAGGGACCGGCCAGGCCAATCTCAACGCCTCGACCGTCGCCACCCAGTGGGGCCCGCTGTCCGCCACGGACCGGGACCTGCTGGTGAAGGTACGGCTGGCGGGCCTGTGGGAGCTGCCGGCAGGGCAGCAGGCGATCGAACGCGCGCCCAGCGAGGCCATCAAGGAGGCGGGCGACCACCTCGTCGTCGGCCACGCCGACCTCGACAAGCGGGCCCGTACGGTGGCCGCACAGCTCGGCGTACCGCTGCCCAACCAGCCCACCGAGCAGCAGCAGGGGTGGCTCAGGGAGCTGTCGGCGGCGAGCGGCAAGGAGTACGAGCGGAAGTTCGCCAATCTGCTGCGCAACGCGCACGGCAAGGTCTTCGCCCTCGTGGCCCAGGTCCGGCACACCACCCGCAACTCCCTGATCCGGCAGCTGGCGAGCGACTCCAACCAGACCGTCCTGGACCACATCACGATGCTGGAGGCCACCGGGCTCGTCGACTTCGACGCCCTGGCGAACGAGGCCGCCGGAGCCGCCACCGCCAGCCCCACGGGCCCGCCGCCGCCGGACGGCTCGGTCACGGTCCCGTCGCCGCCGCCCGCGGTACCGACCGGCGGCCAGACCTTTACGTCACGGCCGTCGGCGCAGCCGGAAGGCGAGATCGGCAGCCCGGCGGTGAATACGAACCGCCCCGAACCCTCGCCGTAGGACCCGCGGAACCTCAAATCAACCTCTGAACGTCCCCTCCTCTGGATTCGGCCCTGCGCACCGGGGCCATTACCCCTGCACGAAGCAGAGGAGGGGGAATCATGGAGCGTCTCGGAATCGGAATCGGCTGGCGGCCGGAGATCGCCGACACGGTGGAGCGGCTGCCCGGGATCGACTGGGTCGAGGCGGTCGCGGAGAACATCTGCCCGGGCCACATCCCCGACTCCCTGCTCCGCCTGCGCGAGCGTGGCGTGTCGGTGGTCCCGCACGGCGTCTCGCTGGGTCTGGGCGGCGCGGACCGCCCGGACGCGGGCCGCCTGGCGGACCTGGCGGCCAGGGCGGAGGCGCTCGGCTCCCCCCTGGTCACCGAGCACATAGCGTTCGTACGGGCGGGCGGCCCGCTCACGGCGAGCCCGCGCCTGGAGGCGGGCCACTTGCTCCCGGTCCCCCGCACCTGGGACGCCCTCGACGTGCTGTGCGAGAACGTCCGTATCGCGCAGGACTCGCTCCCTGTTCCACTCGCACTGGAGAACATCGCCGCGCTGATCAACTGGCCCGACGAGGACATGACCGAGGGCCAGTTCCTGGCGGAGCTGGTGGCGCGCACGGGGGTCCGCCTCCTGATCGACGTGGCGAACCTCCACACGAACCACGTCAACCGCGGTGAGAACCCGGCGGCGGCGCTCGACGAGCTCCCGGTGGAGTCGATCGCGTACGTCCACGTGGCGGGCGGCGTGGAGAAGGACGGCGTCTGGCACGACACCCACGCGCACCCGGTGACGCAACCGGTCCTGAACATCCTCTCCGAACTCCGGTCCCGCACGAACCCCCCGGGTGTCCTGCTGGAACGGGACGACAACTTCCCGCCGGCGGAGGAGCTGGCCAGGGAACTGACAACAATCCGCAACACCCTGACCACCACGACCGCAACCCCGACCCCGCCGCGCGACCAAGCCGCCATCACCACGACACCGGGAACTGCCGCCACCCCCCGCGCCACCACCGCGCAGGGAGCCACCACTCCCCCACGCGGCGAAGCTCGCGGGGGTAGGGGGAACAACGCCACTGCCGCAGCTCCCGCGCACCCCGCCGCCACCGTCGAGGCCGCACCCCTTCGCCCCGCAGAGGCCGCCACCGCCATCCGCACCCGCGTCGCCCTCGCTCAGGCCGCCCTGCTCTCCGCCCTCGTCGCCGGCACCCCGACCCCCACCGGCTTCGACTCCGCCCGCCTGCGCGTGCAGAGTCGTGCCCTCGCCGCCAAGCGCGCCGACGTCGTCGCCAAGCTCGCCCCGGAGCTCCCGGAGATCCTCGGGGCCGCCTACCGGACCGCCTTCCTCGCGTACGCCAAGTCCCGTCCCATGTCGGCCGGTTACCGCCGCGACGCGCTGAACTTCGCCGAGCATCTGCTCGCCGCCGGCCTCCCCGAGGACGCCTCCGCGCGCCGTCGGCTGACCCACTGGTGGCAGGACCGCGCCGCCCCGCGCCCTCCGCGCCGTACGACCCGCCTCGTCCGTGCGGCACGTGCCGCACTCGTCCGGAAGTGACACGCCGATGACCGTCCTCGCCCTGCTGATCACGCTCGCCGTGGTCGTCGCCTCCGTGGTCCTGACCAGAGGCGTTACCGCCGTCCGCCGCAGCGCCAACGGCTCCGGCGGCGGCTCCGTCCACGACGTCATGGAGGCGGCCTTCCTCAACGGCGGCCCTTCCCGCACCGTGGACACCGCCCTCGCCGCCATGCGCCAGGACGGCCGCCTGGCGATCGGCGGCCCCGGCATCGTCTCCGCCCGGAGCACCGTCACCCGCGACCCGGTGGAACGGGCCGTGCTCCAGGAGCTCGGCGCCGCGCCCAACGGCGCGCTGCACACCCTCCGCCACGCGGTGATGCGCAGCTCAGCCGTGCAGGAGGTCGGCGACAGCCTCGCGTTCCGCGGCCTGATGGTGCCCCCGCACGCCGGCCACAACTGGCGCACCCGCAGCCACATCCTGACGCTGGCCTGCGTCCTGGGCTTCCCGGCGGCCGTCGTCGTCTCGTTCGTGGAGGACTCCAGCATCCCCTTCGTCGTCAAGATTCTGCCCGCGCTGATCGTCGGCATCGCGAGCGGCGCGGGCAACGCGTCCAGGGCCGCCGCCCGCGTCACCCCCGCCGGCCGGGCGGCCGCAGCGGCATACCGCATCGCGCACGCGTACCGGACCGATGCGGGCCACCTGGTCGCGCTCGGCGGCCTGCGGGCGCTGCCCGACCCCGAACTGCAGGCCCAGCTGCAGGCGGCAGCGCGCCAGACGCCGACGAGCAGGACCACGAGGGCCGGCACGACCAGCAGCACCAGTGACAGCAGCATGTACGCCGCAGCCGGAGTCGTCGTGTGGTGCGCCTCTTCCGGCCCCGGCGGTTCGAGCTGCGGAAGCTCGGGCGACTCCGGATCGGGATCAGGGTCGGGATACGACTCCGGCTCGGGCTCCGGCGGATCAAGCTGCTCCAGCAGCTCCGGCTCCAGCTGCAGTTCGAGCTCCGGCTCCAGCTGCGGCGGCGGAAGCAGCTGCTCTTCCTCCTCCTGAACCCGCCAACATACCTACCACGCAGCCGAGTTGGCCGCTCCACCACCCATTTCTCACAACGCCCCACGGGATCACCGAGACGCGCACTAACGTGCGGTGCCGCACCAGGAGGCACCATGCGTTCCGTCACCGCCGGCACCGGCCTGGTCGTCGTCGCCCTGACGGCGACCCTCGCCGCGCTGATCTTCCCGATCTGGTCGTACGCCGACCGCTCGGGCACCGGGCTTGCCCAGCTCGACGCCGGAACGGTCCCCACCCGGTGGGGACCGCTCTCGGCCGCCGACCGCGACCTCGTCGTACGCATCAGACTCGCCGGCCTGTGGGAACTCCCGGCCGGCCAGCAGGCACTGGAGCGGGCCCCGACCCGTGCCGTCGAGGAGGCCGGCGCACACCTCGTCGAGGGCCACACCTTCCTCGACGCACGCGTACGAGAGGTCGCGGCGCAGCTGAACATGGAGCTGCCCAACCAGCCCACCGCCGAGCAGCGCGGCTGGCTCAGAGAGTTCACGGAGGCGAGCGGCCCGGCGTACGAGAGCAGATTCGCCAACATCCTCCGCGCCGCCCATGGCAAGGTCTTCGCGGTCATCGCCCAGGTGCGCCACACCACCCGCAACACCCTCGTCCGGGGCCTCGCCGACGACGCCAATACGACCGTCCTGGACCACATCCGGATGCTGGAGGCCACCGGCCGTGTCGACTTCGACGCCCTGGCGAACGAGGCCGCCGGGACCGCCACCGCGAGCCCCACAGGCCCGCCGCCGCCCGCCCCGCCGTCCCGCACCACCCCGCCACCGGCCGTCCCGGTCACCCCGTCCACCAGCTTCCCGCTGCCGCCTCCGGCGAGCCGCCCCAAGCCGTGACGCGCATCGGGGTCATTGACCCCGACACCGAACACCGGTGCTTTACTTCGCCAACTGCCGCGTCAAGGATCCCCCTTTGTCCTGTATCTGTACGAAGGGAACGCGATGAGAGCAGTAGCGATGTACGGGACCCTGGCATCCCTCGGCTCCCTGGTCCTGACCGCCCTCGTCGCCGCCCCCGCCGGCAGCGCCGAATCCCCCGCACTTCCCGCACTGCTCACACCCCCCGCATCCGCCGAGGCCCGCGGCACCGCCCTCGCCGCCAAGCGCGCGGCCGCCGCCGGCATCGCCTTCGGCAAGTGCCCCGCGGCCGAGGGCCTGTCTTCCCCGGCGCAGTGCGGCAAGGTCAAGGTCCCCCTCGACTACGCCGCCCCCGACGGACGCCAGATCTCACTGACCGTCAGCCGCGGGAAGGCCGACGGCAAAGGGGCAGGTGGCAAGGGGGCGGGCGGCAAAGGGGCAGGTGGCAAGGGGGCGGGCGGCAAAGGGGCCAAGGGCAAAGCCGTCGCACGCCAGGGCGCGCTCGTCTTCAACCCCGGCGGGCCCGGCGCCTCCGGCATGTACTTCCCGATGGTCGCGTCGATGCCCGAGTGGAAGCGGATCAGCGCGGCGTACGACCTGGTCGGCTACGCCCCGCGCGGCGTCGGCCGCTCGGCCCCGCTGTCCTGCCAGGCGCCGAAGGACTTCGCCAAGGCCCCCACCCAGTCCCCGTCCGACCCCTCCGTCGCGTACAAGCGGGAGCGGGTCGCCCAGGCCAAGGCGTACGCGAGCGGCTGTGCGCGCAACGCGGGCGACGCGCTGCGCCACTACACGTCCCTCAACAACGCCCGCGACCTGGAGGTTCTGCGGGCAGCGCTGGGCCAGAAGAAGCTGACCTTCATGGGCGCGTCGTACGGCACGTATCTGGGCGCCCTGTACGCGACGCTCTACCCCGGCCACGTACGCCGCATGGTCTTCGATTCGGCGGTCAACCCCGACCCCCACCAGATCTGGTACCGCAGCAATCTCGACCAGTCGCTCGCCTTCGAAACCCGCTGGCACGATTTCCGGGCCTGGGTCGCCAAGCACGACAAGTGGTACCACCTGGGCAAGACGCCGGACGCGGTGCTGGCCAGTTACGAGAAGGTGCGGGCCAGGCTCGCCCACCGGCCGGCCGGCGGCAAGGTGGGGCCGGGCGAGCTCCAGACGGCGTTTCTGAGGGCCGGTTACTTCGACGACTACTGGGCGCTGCGCGCCACCGCGCTCACCCAGTATCTGAAGGGCAACCCGAAGCCGCTGATCGAGCAGGCCGCGCCCAAGCCCGAGTCCGCGTGGGACGACGAGAACAGCAACGCCGTGTACACCGCCGTCGAGTGCAATGACGCGCCCTGGCCGACGGACTGGCAGGTGTGGAACCACGACAACACCGAGCTGGCACGCCGCGCGCCGTTCGAGACCTGGGACAACGCCTGGATGAACCTGCCGTGTGCGTACTGGAGCGCCCCCCGGCAGGTGCCTCTGGACGTCCGTACGGAGCCCGGTGCGCTGCCTCCGACGCTGATCCTGGCCGCCGAGCGGGACGCGGCCACGCCGTACAAGGGCGCGCTGGAGCTTCAGCGGCGGCTGGAGGGTTCAGTCCTGGTCACGGAGCGGAATGCCGGTACGCACGGCATCGGCGGCGGCGAGAACAAGTGCGTCAACGGCTACATGGAGACGTATCTCCTGACCGGACGGACGCCGGTGCGGCGCGCACAATGCGCGCCGCACCCGGAGCCGAACCCGGTGTCGCTGGACGAGCGGGCAGTGGCCAGGAGGCCTGCGCCCGCTGTCTGATCTTCCGGGTCAGGGGGTGGTGGGCCGTCGCTCAGGCGAGGCCCGCCACCAGGTCTGCGATGTCCTTGCGCCGGCCGGTGTAGAACGGCACCTCCTCGCGCACGTGCATCCGTGCCTCGGACGCGCGCAGGTGCCGCATCAGGTCGACGATGCGGTAGAGCTCGTCGGCCTCGAAGGCCAGCAGCCACTCGTAGTCGCCGAGCGAGAACGACGCGACCGTGTTGGCCCGCACGTCCGGGTAGCCGCGCGCCATCTTGCCGTGGTCGGCGAGCATGCGGCGACGGTCCTCGTCGGGCAGCAGGTACCAGTCGTACGAGCGCACGAAGGGGTAGACGCTGACGTAGTTGCGCGGCGTCTCGTCGGCCAGGAAGGCCGGGATGTGCGACTTGTTGAACTCGGCGGGGCGGTGCAGCGCCATGTTCGACCAGACCGGTTCCAGCGCGCGGCCCAGCTTGGTGCGGCGGAAGAGGTTGTACGCCTCCTGGAGCTGGTCAGCGGTCTCCGCGTGCCACCAGATCATGACGTCGGCGTCGGCGCGCAGCCCGGACACGTCGTACGTACCGCGCACGGTGACGTCCTTCGCGGCGAGCTGGTCGAACAGCTCCTGCACCTCGTCCGCGTACCCGGCGCGCGCGGTGTCATCCGGTAGCACATCCCGAAGCTTGAAGACGGACCACAGGGTGTAACGGATGACGTCGTTGAGGTCCTTGGCCTTCTTGCCGGCGTTGGGGCCTCGGGGGGATGTCACAGTCTCCGGAGCATCAGTCATGTCCCTATTCTCCCGCGCCCGGATCCGTGCCCCGCGCCGGGGCCGGGGTGACCATGATCTCGTCGGCGGCACGCTGCCCGCTCGCGATGCACGCCGGGATGCCGACACCGTCGTACGCCGCGCCGCAGACCCGCAGTCCGGGCAGCTTCGCGACCTCGGCCCGCACCCGCGCGACACGCTCCGGGTGGCCTACGGGGTACTGGGGAAGGCCGCCGATCCAGCGGGTGACCTCGGTGGCCACGGGCCGGGCGTCGAAGCCGGTCGCCGCGCCGAGATCCCGCAGGGACACATCAACCAGCTCGTCGTCCTCGCGGTGCAGGTGCTCCTCCTCGCCGTATCGCCCGATGGAGGTACGCAGTACGAAGAGGTCGGGCGCGGCGGCGTCCACCCAGGCCCACTTGCGGGTCGAGAAGGTCGACGCCTTGATGGTGTGCCCGTCCACGGGCGGCACCAGGAAACCGGACCCCTCCGGCATCCCTTCCACGTCCCGGCGCCGGAAGGCCATGGTGACCAGTGTCATCGACGCGTACTCGACGGCGGACAGTTCGGCGGCCGCGGCCGGTGACTCGGCGGCGAGCAGCGCGGACGCGGACCAGGCCGGGGACGCGAGGACTACGGAGTCGGCCGCGATCACCCGCTGGTCGGTACGCACTTCCCAGCCGCCGGCGCCGCGGGTCAGGCCGAGCACCGGCGTGTCGAGGAGGATCTCGCCGCCCCCGGCGCGCACGGCATCGGCGACGGCACCGGGCAGGGTGCCCACGCCGCCCTCGATCCCCATGAAGCTTGAATTGGCGGGGGCGGGCCCGGTCTGCTGCTTGTCTTCCGCCCGCCGCTGAATCTCCCGTACGCCGTCGAGGAGCGAGTCGTGCGTCCTGGCCGCCTCGAAGAGCTGCGGTACGGCGGCCCGCATCGACGTCCGGTACACGTCACCGGCGTACACGCCGCCGAGCAGGGGTTCCACCAGCCGGTCGACGACCTCGCGGCCGAGGCGGGCGGCGACGTACTCGCCGAGAGCGATGTCGTCGCCGACCTCGGTGCGCGCCAGCTCGTGGTCCTGCTCCATGCGCGCGAGGGCGTCCTTGGACAGGACGCCGCCGAGGACGGCCGGGTCGCTCGGTACGCCCATCACGTGCCCCTTGGGCATCGGGGTGAGAGTGCCCCGGTTCCAGAGCGACGCGGTGGCGGTGGCGGGCGGCTGGAGCCGGTCGCCGATGCCCACCGCGCGCGCCAGGTCGACCGCCTCGGGGCGCCTGGCGAGCATCGACTCGGCACCCAGATCGACGGGCACGCCCGCGATCTCGCCCGCCAGGAGCTTGCCGCCGAGCCGGTCCGTGGCTTCGAGCACGGTCACGCGCGCACCGGCTCCGACCAGCCGGTGCGCGGCGGCGAGGCCGGAGATGCCGCCACCGATGACGACGACGTGGGGTGAATGTGTGTGGGCGCTCATGGGGTCCACTCTCTCAAACCCGGAAAGAGTCCTGACCGTGACCGCTTCGGGATCCGAAAAGGGCAACCCTCTCCCCCGCCCCGCACGTCGAACCGGCAACACCCACCACGACGTTCGGGGGAGCCGACATGCGTGCAGCACACACGTCAGGGCACCGTTCACTCAAGGTCCTCGCGGCCGCCCTGCTCACCGCTTCGCTGGCGCTCGGCGGCTGCGGCGCGTCCGACGACAGCGGCGCACAGAGCAGCGCGGCCGACGACAAGGCGGCGGCGCCCGCGGAGAGGGCGCCGGGCAGCGGCGTCGAGGACCAGTCGGGCGCCCAGAAGCCCGACGGCCAGGGCAATGCGAAGAAGCCGCCGCTCGCCAAGACCCACATCATCCGCACCGCGACGCTCTCCGTCGAGGTCGACAGCGCGACGAAGGCCCTCGCCACGGCCCGTACGGCTGCCGAGAACGCCGGGGGCATCGTCGGCAACGAGACCACGGAGCGCACCGAGGACGACCACGTCTTCTCGCGCATCGTCCTGCGCGTCCCGCAGGAGGAGTACGACGCCGTGCTCAAGGAGCTGACGGGCACCGGCAAGCTGCTCAACCGCAAGGCCGACGCGAAGGACGTCACGGACCAGGTGGTGGACGTCGAGAGCCGCATCAAGTCGCAGCGGTCGAGCGTCGCGCGGGTGCGGGAAATGATGGACCGGGCCACGAAGATCAGCGATGTGGTCATGCTCGAAGGCGAACTGAACACCCGTCAGACCGAGCTCGAGGCCCTTCTCGCCCAGCAGGCGTCGCTCAAGGACCGTACGACCCTGGCGACCATCACCCTCGAACTCTCCGAGCCCGAGGCGGAGGAGACCGCCAAGCCGGACGACGACCCGGGCTTCCTGGACGCGCTCGGGGGCGGCTGGAACGCGTTCGTCACCACGCTGAAGTGGGTCGCGATGGTGCTGGGCGCGGTCGCCCCGTTCGCCGCCGCGCTGGCGCTGCTGTACGTCCTGTGGCGCGCGCTCCGCAGCCGCCTGCCGCACCGCGCGGCGCCGGTGGCGACGCCGCTGCCGGCACCGCAGGAAGAGAACTAGCCCCGCCCAGGGAACGCAGCGGACGTAGCGTGTCCTTCGGATGTACGCAGGTTCGGATGTACGGACTGGGAGGACACGCCATGGCAGCGGCGGAGCGACTGGTGGTCATCGGCGGCGATGCGGCGGGTATGTCCGCCGCATCGCAGGCCCGCAGGCTCAAGGGCCCGGACGAGCTGGAGATCGTCGCCTTCGAGCGCAGCCACTTCACCTCGTACTCGGCCTGCGGCATCCCGTACTGGGTCGGTGGGCACGTGACGGAGCGGGCGGAGCTGATCGCCCGTACGCCCGAGGAGCACCGCGAGCGCGACATCGACCTGCGAATCAGAACCGAGGTCACCGCAATCGACGTGGAGGGCAGCCGGGTCCGCTCCCGGGACCTCGAATCGGGCGCCGAGTCCTGGACCGGCTTCGACAAGCTGGTCATCGCCACCGGCGCCCGCCCCGTCCGTCCCCCGCTGCCCCGCATAGACGCCCCCGGCGTCCACGGGGTGCAGACCCTCGACGACGGCCAGGCCCTGATCGACACGCTGGAGCGGACACAAGGGCGGCGCGCGGTCGTCGTCGGGGCGGGCTACATCGGCGTCGAGATGGCCGAGGCGCTGGTCAACCGCGGTTACGACGTGACCGTCCTGAACCGCGGCGAGCAGCCGATGGCCACACTCGACCCGGACATGGGCCGCCTCGTCCACGACGCGATGAACGGCATGGGCATCACGACCGTCTCGGGCGCGGAGGTCACCAAGATCCTCACCGGAGGTGGGGGTACCTCCCTGCTCGAGCGAAGCCGAGAGCTTGGGGGAGGGCAGGTCCGGGCGGTCGCCACGGACGACGACACGTACCCGGCGGACGTCGTCGTGCTCGGCATCGGCGTCGAACCGGAGACCACGCTGGCCCGCGACGCGGGCCTGCCGGTCGGGGAGTCCGGCGGCCTGATCACCGACCTGGCGATGCGCGTCGTGGGCCACGACAACATCTGGGCGGGCGGCGACTGCGTCGAGGTGCTCGACCTCGTCTCGGGCCGCCGGCGCCACATCGCGCTCGGCACGCACGCGAACAAACACGGCCAGGTCATCGGGTCGAACGTGGGCGGCGGTTACGCCACGTTCCCCGGTGTCGTCGGTACGGCGGTCAGCAAGGTCTGCGACCTGGAGATCGCCCGGACCGGCCTGCGCGAGAAGGACGCGCGGGCGGAGGGCCTGCAGTTCGTGACGGCGACGATCGAGTCCACGAGCCGCGCCGGGTACTACCCCGGGTCGTCCCCGATGACCGTGAAAATGATCGCCGAGCGCCGCACGGGGCGTCTGCTGGGCGTCCAGATCGTCGGCCGGGAGGGCGCGGCGAAACGCGTCGACATCGCGGCGGTGGCCCTCACGGCCCGCATGACGGCCGACCAGATCACGGCCCTGGACCTGGGCTACGCCCCACCGTTCTCCCCGGTCTGGGACCCGGTCCTCGTTGCCGCCAGAAAGACGGTTACGGCACTGCGGAAGGCGGGTGTGTAGGGCGTGCCCTGCGCGGGGCTGTTCCCCTACCGCGCCGTCCGCGTGTGGACGTACTCCGTGAGACGGGTCAGCGCGTCCGGGTCCGTCGTCGGCAGCACCCCGTGCCCGAGGTTGAAGATGTGCCCCTCAAGACCGGCCGCCGCCTCCAGCACCTCATCCGTCTTCGCCATGACCGCATCCGGCGTCGAGAAGAGCACCGCCGGGTCCAGGTTCCCCTGGAGCGCCTTGCCGGGGCCGACCCGCCGCGCCGCCTCGTCCATCGGGACGCGCCAGTCGACGCCCACGACGTCCGCGCCGGCCTCGCCCATCAGGCCGAGCAGCTCGCCGGTGCCCACACCGAAGTGGATGCGCGGTACGCCGTAGGACGCCACCGCGTCGAAGACCTTCGCGGAGGCGGGCATCACCGAACGGCGGTAATCGGCGGGCGCGAGCGCGCCGACCCACGAGTCGAAGAGCTGCACGGCGGACGCGCCCGCCTCGATCTGCACCTTCAGGAACGCCGAGGTGATCTCCGCGAGCCGGTCGAGCAGATCGGCCCACAACTGCGGGTCGCCGTACATCAGGGCCTTGGTGTTCTCGTGGTTGCGCGACGGTCCGCCCTCGACGAGGTAACTCGCGAGAGTGAAAGGCGCGCCCGCAAATCCGATGAGCGGCGTGGACCCGAGCTCGCCGGTGAGCATGCCGATGGCCTCGGTGACGTACGAGACGTCCGCCGGCTCGAGATCGCGCAGCTGCGCCAGGTCGGCGCGCGAGCGGATCGGCTGGGCGACGACCGGGCCGACGCCGGGCTTGATGTCCAGGTCGATACCGATGGCCTTGAGCGGGACCACGATGTCGCTGAAGTAGATCGCCGCGTCCACCTTGTGGCGGCGCACCGGCTGGAGCGTGATCTCGGTGACCAGGTCGGGCCGCATGCAGGATTCGAGCATCGCGGTGCCCTCGCGCACCTTCAGGTACTCGGGCAGCGAGCGCCCGGCCTGCCGCATGAACCAGACCGGCGTGTGCGGCACCGGCTCGCGCCTGCACGCCTTGAGGAAGGCCGATTCGTCGGCGGCGTGTGTCTGGCTCTGCGGGGCCCCGGAGGGGCGGTGGTTGGCACTCACGCGCAGAATCTTCGCATGCGTGCCCAAGCCGTTGTCGCGGGCCGGGTGTCCTTCGCTGCGCGAGGCCCGCGTTCCGCCTACTCTTCCCCGCATGGCTCCGGCTCAGGGACGACTTTCGGATGATGCTGACGACATGGGCGGCGCGGCGGACAGCTCCGCCCCGCCCGCGTTCCGTCAGGCGGTCGAGGCCCTGCGCTCGGCTCGCCTGCGCCCCGAGGTGGAGATCGACCCGACCCGCCCGCCACAGCGCCTGGCGCCGTACGCGTACGCACTGGAGGCAGCGGTAGTCGAGGGCGAGGACGATCTCGCGGACGGCCGGCTCGTACTCCTTCACGACCCGGCGGGCCACGAGGCGTGGCACGGGACGTTCCGGCTCGTGACGCTCGTACGGGCGGAACTGGAGCCGGAGATGGCGGCCGACCCGCTGCTGCCCGAGGTGAGCTGGTCCTGGCTGACGGGCGCCCTGGAGGCGCGCGGTCTGTCGTACGGGGAGGCGAGCGGCACTGTCACCCAGGCCGGCTCGCACTACTTCGGCGGCCTGGCGGACCGGCGGCCCGCGACGCAGATCGAGATCCGGGCGTCCTGGACACCGCACGAGGGCCGGGGCGGGGTGCCGGACACGGCGGCTCATCTGGCGGCCTGGTGCGATCTGCTGGCCCAGATCGCGGGACTGCCCCCGGTACAGGCCGTCGGGCCGGACTCCTCCGCCCCGGCGGACGCGGGCGTGGTGTCGCTGCCGCAGCGGCGCGGACCGCAGCGGCCGTAACGCACCGGAAGGGGCACGCCGAAGAGCGTGCCCCTTCGCATGCACGGCTATGAACGGCCAGGGACGGCTCGCGTGCATGGGCATGGACGACTCCGCATGCACGCCGTGCACGGCTATGCGCCGGCGCGCACGGCCATGCGGTCGCGAGGCGATATTTCTTCACATGATCGATCGCGCGTCCGAATTGCCTGAATTGTTACTCACCAAATCGTGATCTTTCCCTAAAGGAGAGCGGTAGTGCTGCCGAAGGAGTCAATGACCCTTCCAGCACGGTTCGCCCCGGCAACATCCCCGAGCCGGCGCTTCCCGCCACTCCCCCAGGAGGCCTGGTGTCCGTTCTCCTCGAGCAGCCCGCAAGCCTGGTCGCCTACCGCCCTAACAAGCCGACGGCCATGGTCGTCGTGGCCGACCCACGCGTCCGCTCCACCGTCACCCGCCACTTGTGGGCCCTTGGAGTACGTGACGTCATCGAGGCGTCGTCCATCGCGGAGGCACGTCCCCGCGTCGGCAATCCGCGCGACATCTGCGTTGCCGACGTCCACCTGCCCGACGGTTCCGGGCTGACCCTGCTGTCCGAGACCCGCGCCGCGGGCTGGCCCAACGGCCTCGCCCTCTCCGCCGCCGACGACATCGGCGCCGTACGCAATGCACTCGCGGGCGGCGTCAAGGGCTACGTCGTCACCGGTACGCGCAACAACATCGGGCACCCCACCCGCCCCGGCGCCGCCCCCATCGGCGCCGCGGCAGCCCGCATGCACCGCCGCCCCCCGGGTACCCCGAGCCACCCGGGCGGCTACCGCGAGCTCTCCGGCCGTGAGGTCGAGGTCCTCCGGCTCGTCGCCGAGGGCCAGTCGAACAAGGCCATCGGCGTCTCGATGGGACTGTCCGCCTTGACCGTAAAGAGCCACCTCGCCCGCATTGCCCGCAAGCTCGGCACGGGGGACCGGGCCGGGATGGTAGCGGTGGCGCTCCGTACCGGAATCATCCACTGACCGATTACAACCCTCACGCGCCCGTCGACGGAACGTTCCGTCGGCGGGCGCTGTCCATACACAGATACCCTTTACACGTGACCGACGCCCAAGAGACCGCAGCAGAACCAGACCTGCGAACCCCCGGGGGCGCTCCCCCGGTCGACGTCGAGACGGCGCCGATTCCCTTGTTGGAGCCTCGCGAAGGCATTCCCCCGGTGGTTGCCACCGAGGAAGCACTGGCCGAAGTGATCGCGGCATTCGCCGCGGGCACCGGCCCCGTGGCCGTGGACGCCGAGCGCGCGTCCGGTTATCGCTACGGACAGCGGGCCTATCTCGTACAGCTGCGCCGCGAAGGTGCGGGCAGCGCGCTCATCGATCCGGTCGGCTGTCCCGACCTCTCCGGCCTGGGCGAAGCCCTCACCGGGGCCGAGTGGATCCTCCACGCGGCAACACAGGATCTGCCGTGCCTGCGCGAAATAGGCATGGTCCCTTCCACGCTGTTCGACACCGAGCTCGCCGGACGGCTCGCGGGGTTCCCGCGCGTCGGCCTGGGCGCGATGGTCGAGTCCGTCCTCGGATACGCCCTGGAGAAGGGGCACTCTGCGGTCGACTGGTCCACCCGTCCGCTCCCCGAGCCCTGGCTGCGCTATGCGGCGCTCGACGTGGAGCTCCTCGTCGACCTGCGCGACGCGCTGGAGAAGGAGCTCGACCGGCAGGGGAAGCTGGAGTGGGCCCGTGAGGAGTTCGACGCCATCGCGTCGGCCCCGCCCGCGCCGCCCCGCAAGGACCCGTGGCGCCGTACGTCGGGAATGCACAAGGTGCGCCGCCGCCGGCAGATGGCGATCGTGCGGGAGCTGTGGAACGCCAGGGACCGGATCGCTCAGCGGCGTGACGTGTCGCCCGGCAAGGTCCTGAGCGACACCGCGATCGTCGAGGCGGCCCTCGCCGTACCGGCGAACGCACAGGCGCTGTCCCTGCTGCCGGGCTTCGGCCACCGCATGGGGCGCCGTCAGCTGGAGCAGTGGCAGGCGACGGTCGACCGCGCCAAGGCGCTGCCGGACACGGAGCTTCCGCAGCCCGGGGCGGCCGTGACGGGCCCGCCTCCGCCGCGTTCCTGGGCGGACAAGGATCCGGCCGCCGCGGCCCGCCTCTCGGCGGCCAGGGCGGGCGTCTCGGCGCTCGCCGAGGAGCTGAACATGCCGCAGGAGAACCTGATCACCCCGGACACGGTGCGCCGGGTGTGCTGGGAGCCGCCGGGCGACGCCACACCGGAAGCGGTGTCCTCGTCCCTGGCGACGTACGGCGCGCGGCAGTGGCAGATCGGGCTGGTGGCTCCGCTGCTGGCCAAGGCCCTGATCGCCTCGTCCGACTGACCGCATCCGGCCGATTGCGCCTGATGCGAGCCCCCGACCGTCCGCGGCCGGGGGCTTTGTCGTGGGGTGGTTCGTGGGGTGGTTCGTGCGGTCGTCCAGGTGTGACGTTCACCGCTCCCGCCGTGGGGGGTGGGCAGCATGGTTACCCACAAGTAGCATGAGGAAAGGAAGCGCGCGCTTAGCCGTGCGCCCGCAGCAGTGCCACCCCGCACCCTGGAGGAGAGCCATCGTGCCTCGTACCGTCAGGGACGTCGTCTTCGTCGACGGCGTCCGCACCCCGTTCGGCAAGGCGGGCCCGAAGGGCATCTACCACGAGACCCGGGCCGACGATCTTGTCGTGAAGGCGATCCGGGAGCTGCTGCGCCGCAACCCGGACCTCGACCCGGCCAAGATCGACGAGGTCGCCATCGCGGCGACCACCCAGATCGGCGACCAGGGCCTGACCCTCGGCCGCACCGCCGGCATCCTCGCCGGGCTGCCGCAGTCCGTCCCCGGTTTCTCGATCGACCGCATGTGTGCGGGCGCGATGACCGCGGTGACGTCCATGGCGGGCGGCGTGGCCTTCGGTGCGTACGACATCGCCCTCGCCGGCGGCGTCGAGCACATGGGCCGCCACCCCATGGGCGAGGGCGTGGACCCCAACCCGCGCTTCGTCAGCGAGAAGCTGGTCGACGAGTCCGCCCTCTTCATGGGCATGACCGCGGAGAACCTGCACGACCGCTTCCCGCACATCACCAAGCAGCGCGCCGACGAGTACGCGGTGCGTTCGCAGGAGAAGGCCGCCAAGGCGTACGCCGACGGCAAGATCCAGCAGGACCTGGTGCCGATCTCCGTACGCCGCACCAACCCCGAGGCCGGTGAGACCGGCTGGGGCCTCGTGACCGCCGACGAGCCGATGCGCCCGGGGACCACCCTGGAGAGCCTGGCCGGGCTCAAGACGCCGTTCCGTGCGCACGGGCGGGTCACCGCCGGTAACGCCGCCGGTCTCAACGACGGCGCCACCGCCTCCCTGATCGCCGCCGAGGACGTCGCGCGCGAGCTGGGCCTGCCGGTCAAGATGCGTCTCGTCTCGTACGCCTTCGTGGGTGTCGAGCCGGAGGTCATGGGCATCGGCCCGGTCCCGGCGACCGAGAAGGCCCTGGCCAAGGCGGGCCTGACGATCGACGACATCGGCCTGTTCGAGATCAACGAGGCCTTCGCGGTGCAGGTGCTCTCGCTCCTGGACCACTACGGCATCGCGGACGACGACCCGCGCGTCAACCAGTACGGCGGCGCGATCGCGTTCGGCCACCCGCTGGCCTCCTCGGGCGTACGCCTGATGACCCAGCTGGCGCGGCAGTTCGAGGAGCAGCCGCACGTCCGCTACGGCCTGACGTCGATGTGTGTCGGCTTCGGCATGGGCGGAACGGTCATCTGGGAGAACCCGCACTTTGACGGAGGCAACAAGTGAGCACCACCACCGCTGAGCTTCTGAAGGGCGCGGCCGAGCTGTTCCCCGGCGAGGTCGTCACGCAGGCGCACGTGCGCCACCTCGACCTGCCGTACGGCGCCGGGCGCTTCGCGCTCATCACGCTGGACAACGGCCTGGACCACACCAAGCCGACCACCTTCGGGCCGCAGTCGCTGGCGAACCTCAACGCCGCCATCGACCAGGTCGAGAAGGAGGCCGCCGAGGGTTCCGTCGTCGGTGTCGGCCTCACCGGCAAGCCGTTCATCTTCGCGGTCGGCGCCGACCTCAAGGGTGTCGAGCTGCTGAAGCGGCACGAGGACGCGCTGGCCATCGGCAAGGGCGGCCACGACGTCTTCCGCCGTCTGTCCGGGCTCGCTGTCCCCACCTTCGCGTACTACAACGGTGCGGCGATGGGCGGCGGCGTCGAGGTCGGCCTGCACTGCTCGTACCGCACGGTCTCGAAGGCGCTGCCCGCCTTCTCCCTGCCCGAGGTCTTCCTCGGCCTCGTACCGGGCTGGGGCGGCTGCGTGCTGCTGCCGAACCTGATCGGTGCGGACCGTGCAGTTTCGGTCATTATTGAGAACTCGCTCAACCAGAACAAGCAGCTCAAGGGCAAGCAGGTCTTCGAGCTCGGGATCGCCGACGCGATCTTCGAGGGCGCGGACTTCCTGGAGCAGTCGCTGAACTGGACCGCGTCCGTCCTGAACGGCTCGGTCACGGTCGAGCGTGCCGAGATCGACCGCGGCGACGCCTGGGACCAGGCCGTGGCGCGCGGCAAGGCCGTCGCGGACTCCAAGGTGCACGGCGCTGCCCCGGCGGCGTACCGCGCGCTGGAGATCATCGCTGCGGCGAAGGACGGCGACCTGGGCGCCGGCTTCGACGCCGAGGACACCGCGCTGGCCGACCTGATCATGGGCGGCGAGCTGCGCAGCGGCATCTACGCCTTCAACCTGGTCCAGAAGCGCGCGAAGCGCCCGGCCGGTGCGCCGGACAAGTCGCTCGCGCGTCCGGTCACCAAGGTGGGCGTCGTCGGCGCCGGCCTGATGGCCTCCCAGCTGGCGCTGCTCTTCCTGCGCCGCCTGGAGGTGCCGGTCGTTCTGACGGACATCGACCAGGAGCGCGTCGACAAGGGTGTGGGCTACGTCCACGCCGAGATCGACAAGCTGCTCGGCAAGCGCCGTATCAACCAGGACAAGGCGAACCGCCTGAAGGGCCTGGTCTCCGGTGTTCTGGACAAGGCCGAGGGCTTCTCCGACGCCGACTTCATCATCGAGGCGGTCTTCGAGGAGATCGGCGTCAAGCAGCAGGTGTTCGCGGAGGTCGAGGCGGTCGCCCCGGCGCACGCGATCCTCGCCACCAACACCTCCTCGCTGTCGGTGACCGAGATGGCGTCGAAGCTGAAGCACCCCGAGCGGGTCGTCGGCTTCCACTTCTTCAACCCGGTCGCGATCCTCCCGCTCCTGGAGATCGTCCGCGGCGAGCAGACCGACGACGCCTCGCTGGCCACGGCGTTCGGTGTCGCGCGCAAGCTCAAGAAGACGGCGGTTCTGGTGAAGGACGCCCCGGCGTTCGTCGTCAACCGCATCCTGACCCGCTTCATGGGCGAGATCCAGAACGTCATCGACGAGGGCACCCCGGTCGCCGTCGCCGAGAAGGGCGTCGAGCCCCTCGGCCTGCCGATGTCCCCGCTGGTGCTCCTGGAGCTGGTCGGCCCGGCCATCGGTCTGCACGTTTCGGAGACCCTGAACCGCGCCTTCCCGGAGCGCTTCACGGTGTCGCCGAACCTGGCCGCTGTGGTCAAGGCCGGCAAGCGCGGCTTCTACGTCTACTCCGCCGAGAACGGGTTCAAGCCCGAGCTGGACCCCGAGGTCGCGGCTCTCCTCAAGCAGGGCGACACCGTCCTGACCGAGGAGCAGGTCCGTACCCGCGTCATGGAGGCCGTGGCGCAGGAGATCGGCCTGATGCTGGAGGAGGGTGTCGTCGCCGAGGCGCAGGACATCGACCTCTGCCTGATCACGGGCGCGGGCTGGCCCTTCCACCTGGGCGGCATTACGCCGTACCTGGACCGCGAGGGCTACTCGGAGCGTGTGAACGGGAAGAAGTTCCTGGAGCCGGGCGTGGCGAGCGTCCCGGCGTAACAACGGACGCGCAATGCGAGACGGGCCGTACGGGAGATGCTCCCGTACGGCCCGTCCGTCTGTGGTGCGTGGTCAGACGCGGGTCCAGGCCCCCAGCGCCAGGCCGTCCTCGGGCTTCTGGCGGGCCACATGGAGCCCGCCGTCCGTGCCGATCACCGCGAGGACCACGCGGCCCATCGCGTCCACCGCCAGCGCAGGTGCGCCCAGGCACTCGTCGCCGGTCGCCGTCCACCACACGCCGTCGTCCTCGGCCTCTGTCACGCAGGCCGCGAGGACGGGGCGTCCGTCGGTGCCGCGGTGGGCCAGGACCGTGCAGTCGTGGCCGCCGATTTCGGTGCGCAGGGCCGCTGCGGGGCTGTCCGCGGGGGTGCCGGAGAGGGCGACGGTGGCCTGGCCGGGGCGGTGGGCGGTGATGCCTCCGTCGGCCTCGGATTCGTTCCAGTAGTACGTGATGCGGTCCTCGGCGGTCTCCAGGCCGACGACCGTACGGACCACCGGGGTGAACGGGATGTCCTCGGCCAACGTCAGCTCGCCGCCGGGCTTCTCCTGCGTCCAGCGCAGCGTCCGGCCCGCTGCCGGGGCCAGCACCTCGACCTTGCCGGTGGCCGTGGCCACCGCTGCCGGGCCGTCCTGGACCTTGCTGCCGCGCAGGTCCTTCCAGCCTTCCCACTTGCCGTTGGCGGCCTGGCGTCGCATCTGGACGCCGAGGCCCGCGTTGCGTACGAAGACATGGACCGAGCCCGCCGTGTTGACGGTGGCGGCCGGAATGCCGATCTTGAGGCCCCGGTCGGCTTCCTTGTAGGGGTTGCCGAGGGTGTGCCAGACGGTCAGGGGGCGGCCGGTCTGGTACTGGATCGCGTGCACGATGTCGACGGCCTTCCCCTTCCGGCGCCGGCCTATGAAGTGCACGTAGCCGTCCGGGCCCTGGGCGAGGGTCAGGTGCTCTATGCCGGGGGCCGGGAAGAAGTCGGGTCCCGACCACTCCGGGCCGCCGGGGCGGATCTCCGTCCAGCGCAGCAGGCCGCCGTCCGTGGGCGCGTAGGCGGAGAGTCTGTCGTCCTTGCCGCGCAGCAGCCACCGGCTGGTCCCGGGCCCGGTCGCCGCCGCCGGGGGGCTGCTGGAAGGAGAGGGAAGATTACGCTCGGACTTACGCGCGGTCCGCGGCCTCATGGCGTCACGCCAACCTTCTGTACATCGACTTTTGACTCCCCGTGATTCGAACAAGCATAGCGTTTTGCCTGGTGGCGACCGCCCCGAGGGCCACGCATGCTATGAGGATGCTATGAGAACTCTGCTCGTCGTGGACGCCGCCAACGTCGTCGGGTCCGTCCCCGACGGCTGGTGGCGCGACCGCCACGGAGCCGCCGAACGCCTCAGGGACCGCCTCCCGGCGTACGCCGAAGAGGGCATCCCGGGTCACCCCGGTCCCCTCGGCGTCGTCCTCGTCGTCGAGGGGGCCGCGCGTGGTGTCACATCGGTGCCCGGCGTACGGGTCGAGGCGGCGACGGGCAGCGGCGACGACCGGATCGTCGAGGTGGTCGCGGAAGCGGTGGGTGAGGCCGCCGTGGTCGTCGTCACCGCCGACCGGGAGCTCAGGCGGCGCGTGGAGGCGTACGGCGCGCAATGCGTCGGGCCGCGGACGGTACGGGCTCAGCAGTCCGGCCCCGCAGTCCCCGCCGAAGCGGGACGTACGGAGCCGGGAAACGGTGCGGAGAAGAGAAGTCAGGCCTAGGGCCTAGTACTTGGCAGCGCCGCCGGCGCGGCCGAGGCGGCTGTGCCCGCGCCCGTACACGAAGTAGACCACGAAGCCCAGCGCCATCCAGATGCCGAAGCGCAGCCACGTCTCGGCCGGCAGGTTCAGCATCAGCCAGAGCGAGGCGGCCACCGAGAGGATCGGGAGGAGCGGCACCATCGGGGTACGGAAGGCCCTGTGCAGGTCGGGCCGGGTACGGCGCAGGACGATCACGCCGAGGGCGACGACGACGAACGCGAAGAGCGTGCCGATGTTCACCAGCGTCGCGAGCTCTTCGATGCTGGTGAAGCCCGCGATGATCGCGATGATCACGCCGAGCAGGATGGTCGGGCGGTAGGGCGTGCCGAATCGCGGGTGCGTGACGGAGAAGAACCGCGGGAGCAGTCCGTCGCGGCTCATCGCGAAGAACACCCGGGTCTGGCCGAGCAGCAGGATCATGCACACCGTGGTGAGACCGACGGCGGCGCCGAAGCTGATGGTGCCGGCGTAGAAGGGGTGCCCGGTGGCCTTGAAGGCGTCTGCTAGCGGGGCGCTCACCGACAGCTCGCTGTAGTGCTGCATGCCGGTGACCACCACGGACACGGCGACGTAGAGCACGGTGCAGATGAGGAGCGAGCCGAGGATGCCGCGCGGCATGTCCCTCTGCGGGAGCTTGGTCTCCTCGGCGGCGGTGGCCACGACGTCGAAGCCGATGAAGGCGAAGAAGACGACGGAGGCGGCGGTGAAGATGCCCATGACGCCGAAGTTGGTGGGTTCGTAGCCGAACAGCAGCTGGACCATGGGGGCGTCCCAGCCCGATCCGGCGTCCTGTGACACGGCGTCAGGGATGAAGGGCGAGTAGTTGTCCGTGTCGATGAAGAAGGAGCCCGCGATGATGACGATGAGGACCACGGTCACCTTGACGGCGACCACGACTGCGGTGACCCGGGCGGACAGCTTCATGCCGAGCACCAGGATCACGGTGAGCAGCAGCACCAGCAGGAAGGCCAGGAGGTCGAAGCCGAATCCTTCCGCCACATCGGGGCCTGAGAGCCCGTCGGGCAGAGCCCAGCCGGCGTTGTCCATCAGCGACCGGACGTACCCCGACCAGCCGACCGCCACCACCGCCGTGCCCAGCGCGAATTCGAGGACCAGGTCCCAGCCGATGGTCCAGGCGACCAGCTCGCCGAGCGAGGCGTACGAGAAGGTGTACGCGGACCCGGCGACCGGCACGGTCGAGGCGAACTCGGCGTAGCAGATGGCGGCCAGGCCGCACGCGACGCCGGCGGCGACGAAGGCGAGCGCGGTGGCGGGACCGGCCGTCTCCTTGGCCACCTTGCCCGTGAGGACGAAGATGCCGGTGCCGATGATGACCCCGACTCCGAAGACCGTCAGGTCGAGCGCGGAGAGGGATTTCTTGAGCGCGTGCTCCGGCTCCTCCGTGTCGCGGATCGACTGTTCGATCGTCTTGGTCCGGAACATCCCGCCGCTTCCCGGTCCGGGGTCCTGCTGCGTACTCACCGGCGTACCTCCGCCTGTTGGCTGTCGCCCAACCTTGAAGTGAGCGAGTTTCAGTCATGATCGTGAGCGAACCGGGCAGCACCGACGAGTACCGCCGCAGGGTTTCACCCGATGAGAGGCACCGGTGAGTATGCGGAATTGGCCTGAAAGTTGAGCCTTTCGGGTGACGGAAAGGCCCGGCCGGAGCGAGCTGCTCCAGCCGGGCCTTGAGTCGTACGACGGCGTACGACGACGTACGACCTTGCGACGGCGTACGAGGTCCTGGCGCCGCGTCAGTCGCGCGCCACCTCGGCTTCCGGCGTGTCCTCCAGCCGGCCGTCCAGCTTGGAGACGAGACCCGTCACCTGGCGGGCGATGTCCGGGGCGGTCAGACCGATCTCGGCCATGACCTCCTTGCGGGACGCGTGGTCGAGGAAGCGCGGCGGGATGCCGAAGTCGCGCAGCGGTACGTCGACGCCCGCATCGCGCAGTGCCTGGGCGATGGCGGAACCAACGCCGCCCGCGCGGCTGTTGTCCTCGACGGTGACGACCACGCGGTGCTGCTCGGCCAGCGGCGCGAGCGCCTCGTCGACCGGCTTGACCCAGCGCGGGTCGACCACGGTCGTCGAGATGCCCTGCTTGTCGAGCAGGTCGGCGATCTCCAGGCACATCGGCGCGAGCGCCCCGACAGAGACGAGCAGGACGTCAGGCCGCTCGGTGTCCGCGTCGGCGTTGCGCAGGACGTCCATGCCGCCGACCTTGCCCACGGCCTTCACCGCGGGGCCGACGGCGCCCTTGGAGAAGCGGACGACGGTCGGCGCGTCGTCGACCACGACGGCCTCGCGCAGCTGGGCGCGGACCTGGTCGGCGTCGCGCGGCGCGGCGATGCGCAGCGTGGGGACGCACTGCAGGATCGACATGTCCCACATGCCGTTGTGCGAGGCGCCGTCGGTGCCGGTGATGCCCGCGCGGTCGAGTACAAAGGTGACGCCGCACTTGTGCAGGGCAACGTCCATCAGGACCTGGTCGAAGGCCCGGTTGAGGAAGGTCGCATACACCGCGAAGACGGGGTGCAGGCCGCCGGTGGCCAGACCGGCCGCGGAGACCGCGCCGTGCTGCTCGGCGATCCCCACGTCGTACACCCGGTCGGGGAAGGCCTTCGCGAACTTGTCGAGGCCGACCGGCTGCAGCATGGCCGCCGTGATCGCGACGATGTCCTCGCGCTCCTTGCCGAGCTTGACCATCTCCTCGCCGAACACCGAGGTCCAGTCGACGCCGGACGAGGCGATCGGCAGGCCGGTGTCGGGGTGGATCTTGCCGACGGCGTGGAAGCGGTCCGCCTCGTCGGCGAGGGCGGGCTGGTAGCCGCGGCCCTTCTCGGTGAGGCAGTGCACGATGACGGGGCCGCCGAAGCGCTTGGCGCGGGTGAGCGCGGACTCCAGGGCCTCGATGTCGTGGCCGTCGATCGGGCCGACGTACTTGAGGCCGAGGTCCTCGAACATGCCCTGCGGGGCGATGAAGTCCTTGAGGCCCTTCTTCGCGCCGTGCAGGGTCTCGTAGAGCGGCTTCCCGACGACGGGCGTGCGCTCCAGGATGTCCTTGCCGCGGGCGAGGAAGCGCTCGTAGCCGTCGGTCGTACGGAGCGTGGCGAGGTGGTTCGCGAGGCCGCCGATGGTCGGGGCGTACGAGCGCTCGTTGTCGTTGACGACGATGACCAGCGGGCGGTCCTTGGCGACGGCGATATTGTTCAGCGCCTCCCAGGCCATGCCGCCGGTGAGCGCGCCGTCACCGATGACGGCGACGACGTGGTGATCCTCCTTCTTGAGGACCTCGTTGGCCTTGGCGAGGCCGTCGGCCCAGCCGAGGACGGTCGAGGCGTGCGAGTTCTCGATGACGTCGTGCTCGGACTCCTCGCGCGACGGGTAGCCCGACAGGCCGCCCTTCATCTTCAGCTTCGAGAAGTCCTGGCGGCCGGTGAGCAGCTTGTGTACGTACGACTGGTGCCCGGTGTCGAAGAGGACCTTGTCCTTGGGCGAGTCGAATACGCGGTGCAGGGCGATGGTCAGCTCGACCACACCGAGGTTGGGGCCCAGGTGTCCGCCGGTCTTGGAGACCTCGTCGACGAGAAATGTCCGGATCTCAGCGGCCAGCTGGTCCAGCTGCTCCGGGCTGAGCCGGTCCAGATCGCGCGGTCCCGTAATGCGGGTCAGCAGCGCCACCCGTGCCTCCTTGCAGTTGAACTGTCTGGCTTGCCGGTCTGCCGAGTCTAATGTTCCGCTCGCGACTGTGGTCATCGGGCGGTGCGTTCTGCGTCACCCGGGTGAGCGGACGGCCGTACGCACAAACGTGCCCGGCACCGAAATCGGTGCCGGGCACGTCCGGTGTGCCGCGGTCAGGCGCGGCCCGCGGTCTTCTGGGTCTTCCGGGTGACGGAGTCGATCACCACGGTCGCCAGCAGAACACCACCGGTGATCATGTACTGGATCGGCGTGGCGATGCCTTCCAGCGCCAGCCCGTACTGGATCGAGACGATCACCATGACGCCGAGCAGCGCGTTCCAGGTCCGGCCGCGTCCGCCGAAGAGGCTGGTACCGCCGATGACGGCCGCCGCGATGACGTTCATGAGCAGGTCACCGGCGCCGGCGCTCTGGTTGGCGGCGGCGATCTTGGAGGCCCAGAACAGGCCGCCGACGGCAGCGAACGTACCGGCGATCGCGAAGACCGAGATCCGGACCGCCGTGACGTTGATACCGGCACGCCGCGAGGCCTCGACGCTGCCGCCGAGCGCGAAGATCTTGCGGCCGTACGCGGTGCGACGGAGCACGAAGTCCGTCACCACCAGCACGACGAGGAAGAGCAGCAGCGCCAGGGGCAGGCCCTTGTACTGGTTGAACATGATCGCGGCGGCGAATGCGACCACAGCGAGCACCGCCGTACGCATCACGATGTCCATGAGCGGGCGGGACGGGACGCCCGCGGCCTCGCGGCGGCGGTTGTCGAAGAAGGACGAGAGGAAGAAGCCGGCCACCGCGAGCGCGGCGAGGCCGTAGGCGGCCGCCACGTCCGAGAAGTAGTACGTGGTCAGCTTGCCGACGACGCCGTCGCTGTCCAGGTTGATGGTGCCCTGGTCGCCGAGGAGCTGGAGCATGAAGCCGAGCCAGAAGAGCAGGCCGGCCAGTGTGACGGCGAAGGCGGGTGCGCCGATCCGGGCGAAGAAGAAGCCGTGGACCGCGCCGATGGCCGCGCCGCTGGCGATCGCGACGATCACCGCGAGCCACTCGTTCATGCCGTGCGTGACGCTCAGTACGGCCACGATGGCGCCGGACACACCACTGACGGAACCGACCGACAGGTCGATCTCGCCGAGCAGCAGCACGAAGATGATGCCGACGGCCATCATGCCGGTGGCGACCATCGTGACGGCGATGTTGCTGAGGTTCTGCGCGGAGAGGAAGTTCGAGTTCAGACCCTGGAAGATCGCGCAGATGAGGATCAGACCGATGACCACGGGGATCGAGCCCAGGTCACCGGCGTGCAGCTTGCGCTTGAACTCGGAGATGTAGCCCGCGAAGCCGCGCTCGCGGACGAGCAGCCGGGGGTCGACGGCGGTGAGCGCGTCGTGGGCGGCCTCGGGGTTCTCGACGACGTGGCCCGCGGGGATCTTGTCGGTGCTCACTTCTGGGCCTCCCCGTTGCGCGCCGCACGGCGGGTCACGGCGTTGTCCGTGGCACCGGTGATGGCGGAAATGATCTCTTCCTGCGAGGTGGTCTTGACGTCGAAGACGCCGTTGTTACGGCCCAGCCTGAGGACCGCCACCTTGTCCGCGACGGCCTTGACGTCCGCCATGTTGTGGCTGATGAGGATGACCGCGTGGCCGCGCTCGCGCAGCCGCTCGACGAGGTCGAGGACCTGGGCGGTCTGCTCGACGCCGAGGGCCGCGGTCGGCTCGTCGAGGATGACGAGCTTGGGCTCACCGAGCATCGAGCGGGCGATGGCCACGGTCTGGCGCTGACCGCCGGAGAGCGAGGCGATCGGGATGCGCACGCTCGGGATCCGGATGGACAGCGTGGTGAGGAGCTCGCGGGCGCGGCGCTCCATCTCGACCTCGTTGAGGATGCCGCGCTTGCGGATCTCCCGGCCGAGGTAGAGGTTGCCGACGACGTCGATGTTGTCGCAGAGCGCGAGGTCCTGGTAGACGGTCGCGATGCCGAGGTTCTGCGCGTCGTGGGGCTTGTTGATCTGTACGGAGCTGCCTTCCCACTCGATGACACCGTCATCGATGGGGTGGACGCCGGCAATGGTCTTGACCAGCGTGGACTTGCCGGCTCCGTTGTCGCCCACCAGGGCGACCACTTCACCGGCGTGGACCTCAAGCTCTACGTCGGTGAGCGCCTGGACGGCACCGAACCGCTTGGAGACCCCTCGCAACGCCAGCACGGGCGTAGCGGACACGTGAACCATCTCCTTCGCCGCCTGACCGGCGGGGATGCCGCGCCGGGGGGAAGTGGCGCGGAGGTTGAGCAGGAATGTGCGGGTGACGGGTGTTGCGGGTGGCGGGGTGTTCTGTCCGGCGCCCCGCCCGAGCTGCGGGGCTGTGGAGGGCGGGGCGCCGGACAGGCTTCAACCGCGCGTAAGTCTTCGAGTCCCATGCGGGACAGGGGACTTACTTGAGACCGAGCTTGTCGCAGGCGGCCTTGTACTTCGGGGTGCAGATCTCTTCGACCGTGTAGACGCCGTCCTTGACGACAGTGTCCTTGATGTTGTCCTGGGTCAGCGAGATGACGGGCACCAGCAGGGTCGGGATGCCCTTGGTGGTGGGGCTGTCCACGGTGTCCTTGGCGATGTTGTTGAGCTTCTCGCCCTTGGCCAGCGCGACGGCCATCTCGGCAGCGGCGGACGCCTCAGGGGCGTACGGCTTGTAGACGCTCATGAACTGCTCACCGGCGACGATGCGCTGCACACCGGCGAGTTCGGCGTCCTGGCCGGTGACCGGCGGGAGCTTGGAGAAACCGGCGGCCTTGAGAGCGGTGATGATGCCGCCCGCCATGCCGTCGTTGGCGGAGTAGACGCCGTCGATCTTGTCCTTGCCGAGGGACGAGATCGCGCCTTCCATGTTGGCGTTGGCGTTCTCCGGCTTCCACTCCTTGGTGTCGTACGACTTGCCGATCTTGACCTTGCCCTTGAGCTCGGCCAGCGCGCCCTTCTTGAAGAGGGCGGCGTTCGGGTCGGTGATGGCGCCGTTCATCATGACGATCTGGGCGTCCTTGGCCTTGTCGCCCAGCGCCTCGAGCAGGGCCTCGCCCTGGACGTGGCCGACCTCTTCATTGTCGAAGGAGGTGTAGGCGTCGATCGGGCCCTCGGCGAGGCGGTCGAAGGCGACGACCGGGATGCCCTGGTCCTTGGCCTTCTTCACGCCGTTGGCGATCGCCTTCGAGTCCACCGCGTCCACGATCAGCGCGTCGACCTTGTTGGTGATCATCGTGTCGATCTGCTGCGTCTGGACGGTGGCGTCCTGCTTGGCGTTGGCGTAAACGACCTCGGCCTTGCCATCGGTCAGCTCGCTGATCTTCTCCTCGATCAGCGGCTTGTCGAACTTCTCGTAACGCGCCGTCTGGTTCTCCGGCAGGAGCAGGCCGATCTTGAGGGCATCGCCCTTGTTCCCGGCTGTCTCGTCTGCCTTGTCTCCGGACTCCTTGGCGCTGCCACAGGCGGCGAGGGAAACGGCCATTGCGGTGGCGGCCACGGCCACGGCGGCACGACGCATCTGCGTGTTCACTTCAGAAACCTCCCTGACGAGGCCGCGTCGTTGCGGCCGAGGTGGCTGGAAGTCAACTCCGCCCCGCTGGCAGCGTCAAGGAGTAAACCCTTAACGAGATGACAACGGTGCCATTCGTTATCTAGGTGAAGGCAGGCGCGTCGGCGGGCAGTGCACTGTCCAGAAGGGTCGAATCGCCCATTTCATTGAGTACGAGCGCCAGCGCGCCCAGCACTTCGGACCGCCCGCCGAGCGCTCCGGGCAGCACCGAAAGCTGCCTGGCTGCGCTGGGAATGGCGTACCTGGACACCGAGTCGCGGATCGGCCCGAGCACCAGCTCACCCGCCTCCGCGAGGTCTCCGCCCAGCACCACACGGCTGGGGTTGAGGAGGTTGCAGAGGTTGGCGACGCCGCTGCCGATGTGGCGGCCGACGTCCGCGATGACCCGGCGGCAGCCCGGATCGCCCTCGCGGGCCAGCTGCACCACGCGCTCCATGGTCAGATCGGCGCCGTGGCTGGACTGGAGCAGCGGCAGGACGTACCTGGCGGCCGTGAAGGTCTCCAGGCAGCCCCGGTTGCCGCAGCGGCAGACCGGCCCCGACTCGTCGAGCGTGATGTGCCCGATCTCGCCGGCCGTGCCGCCGGGTCCCCGGTAGATCTGTCCGCTGATCACCAGGCCGGCGCCGACACCGCTCGCGACCTTGATGTATGCCAGGTCCTTGACCCCGCGCCCACTGCCCCAGACCAGCTCGCCGAGGGCGCCGAGGTTGGCGTCGTTGTCGACGTACACGGGCACACCGAGGCGGCCGGACAGTTCCTCGCTCGGGTTGATGCCCTTCCAGCCCGGCAGGATCGAGGTCGAGCCGAGCGTGCCGGACTCGACGTCGATGGGTCCCGGTACGCCGAGACCGACGCCGATCACCTTGTCCTGACTGATGCCGGTCGCCGCGATCAGCCGCTTGACCAGGCCTTCTGCCCGGTCGAAGCCTTCGGCGGACGAGGCGTCCACGTCCAGCGGCTCGGCCTCCTCGGCGAGCACCTGGTGCGCGAGATTTCCGACGGCAACGCGCAGGTGCGTATGACCGAAGTCGACGCCGATGACGATGCCCGCGTCGCTGCTGAGCGCGACGCTGCGAGCCCGGCGGCCGCCCGCGGAGGTCGGCGTGACCTCGACGGTCCCGCCGTCCTTCAGTTCGCGAACGATATTGGAGACCGTGGCTGCAGAGAGCCCTGTGGTCCTGGCGATCTCTGCCTGGGTGAGCGAGCCCGCCATGCGTACCGCACGAACGACCCGCTCAAGGTTGGCCCGGTGCAGTGACGTCTGCGACCCCGGAGTCTCCATTGACTTCCCTTCCTCCAACATGTGAACCCTAAGATGAGCCTTTGGGGTTGCTTCGCGTCAAGACCTTGAGCGTTGTGACACAGCCCGCTGAACGCCGAACCGCCCGTCGGCGGGATGCCGGCGGGCGGTTCGTACTGAGGCAGAAAACCCCGGTGGCGCTACTTCACGGCGCCCGCGGTCAGGCCGGCGACGACCTGGCGCTGGAAGATGATGTACGCCGCGAGGACGGGCAGCATCGCCATCACCAGACCGGCGAAGAGCCCCGACCAGTCGCCCTTGTATCCCTGGCTGGTCGCGAGCTCGACCAGGCCCTGGGAGAGCACCCGGTTCTCCGGGTTGTTGTTGAGCACCGTCGGCAGCATGTACTGGTTCCACTGCCCCAGGAAGTTGAAGATGCCGACGCTGATCAGGCCGGGCTTGGCCATCGGCAGCATCACCTGGAAGAAGGTCCGGGTGTGCGAGGCGCCGTCGATCATCGCCGCTTCCGCCACCGAGCTCGGCAGCGTACGGAAGAACGAGGTGAGGAAGAAGACGGTGAAGGGCAGCGAGTACGCGATGTAGACGAGGATCAGGCCGGGGATGGTCTCCAGCATCCCCATGTTCTTCAGTACGTAGAAGAGCGGCACCAGGGCCAGCATGATCGGGAAGCTCATTCCTCCGACGAAGAGGAAGTAGATGAAGCGGTTCCCGGGGAAGTCGAAGCGGGCGAGGACGTACGCCGCCATGGAGCCCAGCAGCAGCGTGCCGACGAGCGAGCCGCCGACCACGATGACGGTGTTGAAGAAGTAGTCGCTCATGTGCGCTTCGGACCAGGCGCGCGACCAGTTCTCGAAGTGCAGCTTGTCCGGCAGCGAGAACGGCGACTCGAAGATCGACGCGTCGTCCTTGAAGGACGTCATCACCGCCCAGAGCAGCGGCATGACGACCATGAAGGCCCACAGGATCAGGACGCCGTGCGAGAAGACGTTGAGCGTGGTGCCGCTGACGTCGCGCCGCTTCTTGGCGGGCTCCGTGACGGTCGCCTTGCGCACCGGCGGGCGGTCCGCGGCGCCGACGTCGGCGGGAGGGGTGTCAGTGATCTTCATCAGAACTCCAGCCGCTCACGCCGGCCCAGTCGCATCACCAGGGCCGCGAAGGCCAGAGTGATGACGAGGAGGGCCACTCCGATCGTTGTCGCATAACCTGCCTGGCCGTCCCGGAACGCCGTCTGGTAGACGTACAGCACCAGGACGGTCGTCGAGTAGTCGGGGCCGCCGGGGCCCACGGTCATGATCTGGACGACCGCGAAGGATTCCGCGCCCAGGGCGAGGATTCCCAGGTAGACCCAGCCCGACTGCACGGTGTCCCAGAGCAGCGGGATGGTGATCCTGAAGAATGTGGTGACCCGGCTCGCGCCGTCGAGCAGGGCAGCCTCGTAGAAGTCCCTGGGAATGGACGCCATGCCCGCGGAGAAGAGCACCACGAAGAAGCCCACGGTGGCCCAGACCATCACTGCCATGACTGCCCAGATGGCGATGTCCGGGTCACCCAGCCACTGCGGCTGAATGCTGTCGAGACCGATCGCTCTCAGCAGTCCGTTGATGGCGCCTTCGTTCGGGTTGTACGCGAAAGCGAACAGCACCGCGACGATGGCGATCGAGAGCACCTGCGGGAAGAAGTAGGCGACCTTGTAGAAGGACGAGCCCCGGACTCCCGCGATGGCGGCGCCCTTCCGGCGCCGCCCGCCGACATTGATCATGAAGGCGAAGAAAAGCGCGAGGCCGAGCGTCACCAGCGGCAGCAGCAGTGCGAAGAGCAGGCTGTGCCCCAGAGAATCCCAGAAGATCTGGTCTTCCAGCATTCTGCTGTAGTTGTCGAAGCCGACCATTTCGAAGTCCGGGCTCAGGCCGGTCCAGTCCGTGAACGAGTAGTAAATGGACTGGATGAACGGCCAGATGACGAAGATTACGTACAACGCCAATGGGGCTCCCAAGAACCCCGCAATGAACCGGTACTTGCCGTGTTGCATGGTTACCGACCCCGCTCTTCGGGCGTGTGCCGCCGCTGGTTCTGCGATCTCCCGGGGGCCCGCCCCCGGACCCCCGGGTTACTCACTGGTGCTTGTAGTGCTTGATGGACTGATCCTTGGCCGCCGCATCGGCAAAGCCCTGGATCTTCTTGATGGTCTCCGCCGGGGTCGCGCGGCCGGCCATCATCTCGCCGAGACCGGCGACACCGATCTGCTCCTTCTGGAGCTTCACATACCAGTCCTGCAGGCGCGGGTTCACGACATTCGCACCGGCCTTTTCGAGCGCGGCGCTGGCCGAGGTGAGGCCCGGGGTCAGCTCGATGCCGTCGGTGCCGCCGTTGAGGGCGGTCAGGGACTTCACGCTCTGGGTGAAGTTCTTGGACGACGCCTCACTGAGCATGATGCGCAGCTGCTCCATGCCGCCGTCGGGGTTCTTCGCCGACTTCGGGACGATGAACGGCTCGCCGCCGGACGCCCAGATGGTGCCGAAGGGCAGCTTGTCGGAGCCGTCGAGGCCGGACGGTGCGCCGACGGACAGCTTGAAGTCGGCGGGCATGGTCTTGGACGCCTCGTTCTCCACCCATGAACCGTTCGGGATGAAGAGCGCCTTGCCCTTGGTCCAGGCGGTCTGCGACTGAATGTGGTCGATGCTCGGCGTGCCCTTGAGGATGTAGCCCTTCTTGAAGAGCTCGTAGTACGCCTCGAAGGCGGCCTTGACGGCCGGGTGCTTCCAGGCGTTGGGCTCCAGGTTGTCGATGGCGTCGAGGACTTCGCGGCCACCGATCTTGGCGATGAACGGGTAGAGCGAGAAGGGGATGTAGTACGGGTGCTTGCCCGCGTACGTCCAGCCCGCGATGCCCTTCTTCTTCGCCTTGGCGCACAGCGCGAGCATGTCGTCCCAGTTCTCCGGGTACGTCGCGTCGAGCTTCTCCAGCGCGGTCTGCGAGTACCAGACCCCGTAGACGGTGTACGCGTAGTACATGATCCAGACCGGGTCGCCGTCGAACTGGCCCATCTCGACGATGCCGGGCCGCAGCGTGTCGCGGACCTTCTTGCTCGGGTCGTCGATGGACGCGGCGTCCAGCAGCGGGGTGAGGTCGGTGAGCTGCTTCTTGCCGACCAGGACGCCCATGTCCATCTGCTCGGCGCCCGAGTTGTCGATCAGGTCCGGAGGCGTGCCGCCGTTGAACCTCGGCTGGAGCTGCGAGCGGATCTTCTGCGTGGAGGAGAACTTGATCTGCGCCTTGGGGTACGTCTTCTCATAGACGGCCTTGGCGTCCTGGGCATACTGCGTGCCGAACCCGCCGTCGAAAATAACAATTTCGAGCGGGGCGCTGTCATTGACGCCCAGCGGGTTCTTGTCCGTCTTCTTGCCCTTGTCGACCTTTTCGTCGCCGCCGCTGTCACTGCTCGCACAAGCGGACAGGAAGCTCATCGTCGGAACAGCGATCAGGCCGAGTGCGGCAGACCGCTTGATCAGATCGCGACGGCCAAGGCCCTCATTGTTGTGGGCGGAGGTGGATCCCATGCTCAAGTCCTCGCCTTCTCCAGGACTCAGGCGGTGTACCGGTCACCCGTCGATATTCGCCTAGGCGAAGGGCCCCGCCACCGCGGTCAAATGACGCTGGGTCGTGCAGAGTTGCAGAAGATACGGAACATAGCGTCAGGCAGCCGCCCGAGGCGACTTCCCACGCTGTTCCCGTCCCCCTGGCCCGCTGCCACAAAGCGGCGTTGCAGACGCCGACAGGTATAGTCCACTTCCCGCCAACTGAGCAAGATCGAAAGCAGGTTTGGGCGGCAGTCTTTCCCGAGTTGAGACCTCGCGGATATCTGGAACGCGCACGTAGCCGCCTGTGCGGCCGCGCAAAACCGGCGCGCCCCCTTCGTCTCCCCTGCCGCGTACAACACCCTTGACACCATCGGTGACTTGGCTTCCTACTGGACCCCGTGAACCGCTCATGACAACGTTGTCCAAGGGGAGCCACATGTCCGGGATGCAGCACAGACCTCGGCACGGACAAGGCCGCACAGCGGCCGCCATCGCGGCGGCCGCTCTTCTGCTCGTCGTCACGGCCCCTTCCGCGGCCGTCGCCCAGCCCACCGAACCCGCACCGCCCGAGCGCGCGTTCAGCTCCTCCTTCGAGGCGGACGAACCTCAGCCGGAATGGCGTAATACTGTGGAAACCGGACCGGACGGCTCCAAGCGGGCATCCGGCGTCGACGGTGGCTTCACTTCCGGGATACCGGGCAATGTCACCGACCACGTCACGGACGTGCGCGCGAGTGCGGAGAATGTCGCGGGCGGCGAGATCAAGGAGAATCTCGTCGACACCCAGCCGGGCACCAAGTGGCTGGCCTTCGAGCCCACGGCCTGGGTCGAGTTCGACACGGATGAACCAGTCAAGGTCGTGACATATGCCCTGACTTCGGCAAATGACGCCCCGGAGCGCGACCCGAAGGACTGGACGCTCAAGGCCTCCGCCGACGGCAAGGAGTGGAAGACCCTGGACTCCCGCGAGGGCCAGAGCTTCCAGAAGCGCTTCGAGACGAAGACGTACGACTTCCAGAACGACACGGCGTACGCGCACTATCGCCTGGAGATCACCAAGAACAACGGCGCGGCAAATATCACCCAGCTGGCCGACGTTCAGTTCTCGAACGGTGACACCAGCGTGCCCGTCCCCGAGGACATGCGCAGCCACGTGGACCGCGGTCCCGGCGGCTCGCCGACCGCCAAGGCGAACGCGGGATTCACCGGAAAGAAGGCGCTGCGTTACGCCGGTACGCACAAGGCGGACGGCCGGGCGTACTCGTACAACAAGGTCTTCGACGTAGATACGGCGATCACTCGCGACACCGAGCTCTCCTACCGGGTCTTCCCTTCACTGCCGGAAACCGACCTGAACTATCCGGCCACGAACGTGTCGGTGGACCTCGCCTTCACCGACGGCACCTATCTGAGTGACCTCAAGGCCGTCGACGCGCACGGCGGGGTCCTCAGCCCGCAGGGCCAGGGCGCCGCCAAGCGGCTCTACGTCAACCAGTGGAACCAGGTCGCGTCCCGGATCGGCGCGGTGGCGGCGGGCAGGACGGTCGACCGGATCCTGGTGGCGTACGACTCCCCCAAGGGCCCGGCGAAGTTCCAGGGCTGGATCGACGATGTGACGATGGCGCCCAAGGCCCCCGAGAAGCGTCTCGACCGTCTTTCGGACTACGCATCGACGGTCCGCGGCACCAACTCCAGCGGTTCGTTCTCGCGCGGCAACACCTTCCCGGCCACCGCCGTCCCGCACGGCTTCAACTTCTGGACGCCGGTGACGAACGCCGCGTCGAAGAGCTGGCTGTACGACTACGCGCGCGCCAACAACGCCGACAACCTGCCGACCCTCCAGTCGTTCAGCGCCAGCCACGAGCCGAGCCCCTGGATGGGTGACCGGCAGACCTTCCAGCTGATGCCGTCGGCGGCGGCCGGCACACCGGACACCTCCAGAACCGCCCGGGCCCTGCCCTTCAAGCACAGCAACGAAACAGCGAAGCCGCACTACTACGGCGTCGCCTTCGAGAACGGCCTCAAGGCCGAGATGACCCCGACCGACCACGCGGCGATGATGCGGTTCACCTATCCGGGCGACGACGCGAGCGTCATCTTCGACAACGTCACCAAGGAGGGCGGACTGACCCTCGACCCCGCCACCCGCTCCTTCACCGGGTTCTCGGACGTCAAGAGCGGACTCTCCACGGGCGCGACGCGGCTCTTCGTGTACGGAGTCTTCGACGCGCCCGTCACCTCGTCGGCCTCCGAAGGCGTCACCGGCCATCTCCGCTTCGACGCCGGCGCGGACCGCACCGTCACCCTGCGCCTGGCCACCTCGCTCATCAGCGTCGACCAGGCGAAGCGGAATCTCGCCGACGAGATCCCCGGCTCCGCCGGCTTCGGCCGCATCAAGGACCGCGCGCAGGACGCCTGGGACGACATCCTCGGCCGCGTCGAGGTCGAAGGCGCGACGCGCGACCAGCTGACGACCCTCTACTCCAGCCTCTACCGGCTGTACCTCTACCCCAACTCCGGCTTCGAGAAGGTCGGTTCGAAGAACCAGTACGCCAGCCCCTTCTCCCCGCAGACCGGCCCCGACACCCCCACCCACACCGGCGCGAAGATCGTCGACGGCGAGGTGTACGTCAACAACGGCTTCTGGGACACCTACCGGACGACGTGGCCCGCCTACTCCTTCCTCACCCCCAAGAAGGCCGGCAAGCTCGTCGACGGCTTCGTCCAGCAGTACAAGGACGGCGGCTGGATCTCCCGCTGGTCCTCCCCCGGTTACGCCGACCTGATGACCGGCACCTCGTCCGACGTGGCCTTCGCCGACGCGTACGTCAAGGGTGTCGACTTCGACGCCACGACGGCGTACGAAGCTGCGCTGAAGAACGCCACGGTCGTACCGCCCTCGTCGGGCGTCGGCCGCAAGGGCATGGAGACCTCCCCCTTCCTCGGTTACGCGTCCACCGAGACGCACGAAGGCCTCTCCTGGTCCCTGGAGGGCTACCTCAACGACTACGGCCTCGCGAAGATGGGCCAGGCCCTCTACGCGAAGACGAAGAAGGCCCGCTACAAGGAAGAGTCGGCGTACTTCCTGGGCCGCGCCCGCAACTACGTCAAGCTCTTCGACGACAAGGCGGACTTCTTCCAGGGCCGTGACCTCAAGGGCGACTGGCGGGTGCCGAGCGACAAGTTCGACCCGCGCATCTGGGGTTACGACTACACCGAGACCAACGGCTGGGGCTACGCCTTCACCGCCCCCCAGGACTCCCGCGGCCTCGCCAACCTCTACGGCGGCCGCTCCGGCCTCGGCGACAAGCTCGACCGCTACTTCTCGACCCCCGAGACGGCGAGCCCCGAGTTCACCGGCTCGTACGGCAGCGTCATCCACGAGATGACGGAGGCGCGTGACGTACGGATGGGCATGTACGGCCACAGCAACCAGGTCGCCCACCACGCGACGTACATGTACAACGCCGCATCCCAGCCCTGGAAGACGCAGGAGAAGGTCCGCGAGGTCCTCTCCCGCCTCTACACCGGCAGCGAGATCGGCCAGGGCTACCACGGTGACGAGGACAACGGCGAGCAGTCCGCCTGGTACCTCTTCTCGGCGCTCGGCTTCTACCCGCTGGTCATGGGCAGTGGTGAGTACGCCGTCGGATCGCCGCTCTTCACGAAGGCGACCGTGCACCTGGAGAACGGCCGGGACTTGGTGGTCAAGGCCCCCAGGAACAGCGCGAAGAACATCTACGTCCAGGGCCTGAGGGTCAACGGCAAGTCATGGAAGTCCACCGCCCTCCCGCACGACCTGCTCGCGCGCGGCGGCACGCTGGAGTTCGACATGGGCGCGAAGCCGTCCGCCTGGGGTACGGGCAAGAAGGCCGCGCCCGTCTCGATCACCCAGGACGACAAGGTGCCGACGCCGCCGTCCGACGTGATCAGCGGATCAGGCGCGCTCTTCGACAATTCGTCCGCCACGCAGGGGCAGTCCGAGTCCGTCGACCTGCCGCTGAAGTCACCGGCGCGAGCCGTCCAGTACACCCTCACCTCGTCGGACCGCACGAAGGCCCCCACGGGCTGGGTGCTCCAGGGATCCGACGACGGCGAGAAGTGGACCGACGTCGACAAGCGCTCGGGCGAGTCCTTCGCCTGGGACCGGCAGACCCGCGCGTTCACGGTGGACGACCCGGGTACGTACAAGCGCTACCGGCTGGTGAGCGGCCGCGGGGCGTCGCTGGCGGAGGTGGAGCTGCTGTCCTGACGTGGGCAAAACGCCCGAAGGGCCGCATCCCCTGCGCGGGGATGCGGCCCTTCGGGGCTCAAGCGGTGACGCCTACTTGCGGATCAGCGACCGCAGCACGTACTGCAGGATGCCGCCGTTGCGGTAGTAGTCCGCCTCGCCGGGGGTGTCGATGCGCAGCTTCGCGTCGAACTCGACCGTCTCCCCCGAGGTCTTGACGGCCTTGACCTTCAGGGTCTCCGGGATGCCGCCGTCGTTCAGGCCGGTGACGCCGGTGATCTCGAAGGTCTCCTCGCCGGTCAGACCCAGGGCCTCGGCCGAGGCACCCTCCGGGTACTGGAGCGGCAGGACACCCATGCCGATGAGGTTCGAGCGGTGGATGCGCTCGTACGACTCGGCGATGACGGCCTTGACGCCGAGCAGCGCGGTGCCCTTGGCCGCCCAGTCGCGGGACGAACCCGAGCCGTACTCCTTGCCCGCCAGGATGACCAGCGGGGTGCCGGCGGCCTGGTAGTTCTGCGAGGCGTCGTAGATGTACGACACGGGGCCGCCCTCGACGGTGAAGTCGCGGGTGAAGCCGCCCTCGGTGCCCGGCGCGATCTGGTTGCGCAGGCGGATGTTGGCGAAGGTGCCGCGGATCATGACCTCGTGGTTGCCACGGCGCGAGCCGTAGGAGTTGAAATCACGACGCTCGACACCGTGCTCGGTCAGGTACTTGCCCGCCGGGGTGTCGGCCTTGATCGCACCGGCCGGGGAGATGTGGTCGGTCGTGACCGAGTCGCCCAGCTTGGCGAGCACGCGCGCACCGGTGATGTCCACGACCGGGGTCGTCTCCATCGTCATGCCCTCGAAGTACGGGGGCTTGCGGACGTACGTCGACTCACTGTCCCACTCGAAGGTGTTGCCGGTCGGGATCGGCAGCGCCTGCCACTGCGCGTCGCCCGCGAAGACGTCGGCGTAGGACTTGTTGAACATGTCCTCGCCGATGGAGTTCGCCACGACGTCGTTGACCTCGGCCTCGGTGGGCCAGATGTCCGCGAGGTAGACCGGCTTGCCCTCGGTGTCGATGCCGAGCGCGTCCTTGGTGATGTCCACCTTCATGGAGCCCGCGATGGCGTACGCGACGACCAGCGGCGGGGAGGCCAGGTAGTTCATCTTGACGTCGGGGTTGATGCGCCCCTCAAAGTTGCGGTTGCCCGAGAGCACCGACGTAACGGCCAGGTCGTGGTCGTTGACGGCCTTCGAGACCTCCTCGGGCAGCGGGCCCGAGTTGCCGATGCAGGTGGTGCAGCCGTAGCCGACGAGGTTGAAGCCGACCTTGTCGAGGTAGGGGGTGAGACCTGCCTTGTCGAAGTAGTCGGTGACGACCTTCGAGCCGGGGGCGAGGGTGGTCTTGACCCACGGCTTGCGGGTCAGGCCCTTCTCGACCGCCTTCTTGGCCACGAGCGCGGCGGCGACCATGACGTACGGGTTCGAGGTGTTGGTGCAGGAGGTGATCGCGGCGACCGTCACGGCGCCGTGGTCGATCTCGTAGGTGGTGCCGTCGGCGGCGGTCACGGTGACCGGGTTGGACGGCCCGGCGCCCGGCACCACGGCCGAGTGCTGCGGGGCGCCCGCGCCGTTCTCCTCGTGGCCGTAGGCGGGGGCATCGCTGGCCGGGAACGACTCGTCGCTGGCCTCGTCGACCGGTGAGGCGGCAGTCGGCTGCTCCTGCTGCGGGGCGGCGTCGACGTAGTTGACGACGTCCGCCCTGAACTGCTCGGCGGCGTTGGCGAGCACGATACGGTCCTGCGGACGCTTCGGGCCGGCGATCGACGGGACGACGGTCGACAGGTCCAGTTCGAGCTTCTCGGAGAAGTCGGGCTCGGCGGCCGGGTCGAGCCAGAGGCCCTGCTCCTTGGCGTACGCCTCGACGAGCGCGACCTGCTGCGCGTCGCGGCCGGTCAGGCGCAGGTACTTCAGGGTCTCGTCGTCGATCGGGAAGATCGCGGCGGTGGAGCCGAACTCCGGCGACATGTTGCCGATGGTGGCGCGGTTCGCGAGGGAGGTGGCGGCGACACCCTCACCGTAGAACTCGACGAACTTGCCGACGACGCCGTGCTTGCGGAGCATCTCGGTGATGGTCAGCACGAGGTCGGTGGCGGTGGTGCCGGCCGGCAGCTCGCCGGTCAGCTTGAAGCCGACGACGCGCGGGATGAGCATGGAGACCGGCTGGCCGAGCATCGCGGCCTCTGCCTCGATGCCGCCGACGCCCCAGCCGAGCACGCCGAGGCCGTTGACCATGGTGGTGTGCGAGTCGGTGCCGACGAGGGTGTCGGGGTACGCCTGGCCGTTGCGGACCATGACGGTCCGCGCCAGGTGCTCGATGTTGACCTGGTGGACGATGCCGGTGCCCGGGGGGACGACCTTGAACTCGTCGAAGGCGGTCTGGCCCCAGCGCAGGAACTGGTAGCGCTCCTTGTTGCGGCCGTACTCCAGCTCCACGTTCTGCTGGAAGGCGTTGGCCGTACCGAACTTGTCGGCGATGACGGAGTGATCGATGACCAGCTCGGCCGGGGCCAGCGGGTTGATCTTCGCCGGGTCGCCGCCGAGCTCCTTGACGGCCTCGCGCATGGTGGCGAGGTCCACGACGCAGGGCACGCCGGTGAAGTCCTGCATGATCACGCGGGCGGGCGTGAACTGAATCTCCTGGCTGGGCTGGGCCTGGGAGTCCCAGCCGCCGATCGCCCGGATGTGGTCGGCGGTGATGTTCGCGCCGTCCTCGGTGCGGAGCAGGTTCTCCAGCAGCACCTTCAGGCTGTAAGGGAGGCGCGCGGAGCCCTCGACCTTGTCCAGCTTGAAGATCTCGTACGACTCGTCGCCCACGCGCAGCGTGCTGCGGGCGTCGAAGCTGTTCGCCGACACGACAGTCTCCTTCTTCAATGTGCGCGTTTCTACCGCATCCTGCCGCCACGGCCCCCTGGCCATCCGCTAAGGTGAGACTTACTTAGGTCACCCTTAGCGGTCGGCGGCTGCGGTACGCCTTCGGCAGATATCTCGATGTCGAGATAACACTAGTACATGGCCTCGACTCGGTCATGCCCGGACCACGCCTGACCGCTCCCATCGAATCGACGCTTTACTCCGGGCGGGGTGGAACTTTCGGATCAGGCAGCGGGGGCAGCCGTCGGAAGTCGCCGTGCGGGACCGGCGATCGGCGGTCTGACACGATCGACCACGTGCCGCCTTTACCTCAGCCAGCCTTCTGGCCCGCTTCTCTTCACACCGACCGGCTTCTGCTGCGCCCGATCGAGCGCGCCGATGTTGCCGTGATGTCGGAGCTCTGGACGGACCCCGAGGTACGCCGTTACCTCGGCGGGCCAGTCGCCGCAGAGGAATTGCCCGCGCGTGAGCGGGGTTGCGTGGGCGCGGTGGGGGCTTTCAGTGTGCTTCTGCGTACCGAACCAGTCGTGATCGGCTCGGTGCTGGTCGAGTCGGACTCGCGCAGGGCGGGCCGGGCAGAGGTGTCGTACCAGTTGCTGCCCGAGCACTGGGGCCGCGGATACGGCCGCGAGGCCGTCACTGCCGCGATCTCCTGGGCGCTGGACGAGGTCACGCCCGCGCGGCCGGAGGTCGTCGCGGTCACCCAGGAGGCCAATGCGCGTTCGCGGCGACTGCTGGAGTCCGTCGGCATGACTCTCGCAGACCACTTCGTCGAGTGGGGCGAACCTCAGGTCTTGTACGCCCGGAAAACCTGACGGCAGGTGTATCCGGACATGCCGCAGCTTCCCGAGTAGCTCCGTGGGCGTTTCATCGCGTATGTGCGGATTGCCTTCAATGGCGATGCGGCCGAGGGTGAGCGCCTGGGGTGTCACCGCTGCGCACGATCGGGCTCAGGCTCATCGACGACGTCCGGGAACTTCCGTACAGCGAGGGCGAGTCGATCCGCAAGGACCCGCCGTTCCCGCACGCGTACAGCAAGTCGCGTCTCGACCCTTCCAACCTTTTCCGCTTCAACCGGAATATTTCACACCGTCAGCTGACCGGCGCGCCCCAGGAATCCCACATCTCATATGTGAGATAGCCTGCCGCCATGGCAGAGGACTATCTCGTACGCATCGGCAAGCTCATCCGTGACGCCCGTCAGCATCGGGGCTGGACACAGACACAGCTAGCCGATGCACTCGGTACCAGCCAGAGTGCCGTGAACCGCATCGAGCGCGGCAATCAGAACATCAGCCTTGAGATGATCGCGCGCATCGGCGAGGCTCTCGACAGTGAAATCGTCTCTCTCGGGTACGCGGGACCGATGCATCTGCGAGTGGTCGGCGGGCGACGCCTCTCCGGCTCGATCGACGTAAAGACGAGCAAGAACGCGTGCGTGGCGCTGCTGTGCGCCTCGCTCCTCAACAAGGGCCGCACCGTCCTGCGGCGGGTGGCGCGCATCGAGGAGGTCTACCGCCTTCTGGAGGTGCTGAGTTCCATCGGCGTACGCGTCCGCTGGATCAACGACGGCAAGGACCTGGAGATCGTCCCGCCCGCCCGTCTCGACATGGACTCGATGGACGCGGAGGCGGCGCGCAGGACGCGGAGCATCATCATGTTCCTCGGCCCGCTGTTGCACCGGATGGACCACTTCAGGCTCCCCTACGCGGGCGGTTGCGACCTCGGCACCCGGACCGTCGAGCCGCACATGATCGCGCTGCGCCGCTTCGGCCTGGACATCACGGCGACGGAGGGGATTTACCACGCGGTGGTGGAGCCGGCGACCGGGCCCGCCCGTCCGATCGTGCTGACCGAGCGCGGCGACACGGTGACCGAGAACGCGCTGCTCGCGGCGGCGCGGCACGACGGCGTGAGCGTGATCCGTAACGCCTCGTCCAACTACATGGTCCAGGACCTGTGCTTCTTCCTGGAGGCGCTGGGCGTACGGGTCGACGGCGTCGGGACGACCACCCTGACCGTGCACGGCGTGCCGAACATCGACGTGGACGTCGACTACTCGCCCTCCGAGGACCCGGTCGAGGCGATGAGCCTGCTGGCCGCGGCCGTCGTGACGGGCTCCGAGCTGACGATCCGTCGGGTGCCGATCGAGTTCCTGGAGATCGAGCTCGCGGTACTGGAGGAGATGGGCCTCGACCACGACCGCACCTCCGAGTACGCGGCGGACAACGGCCATACGCGCCTGGTGGATCTCACCGTGCGGCCGTCGAAGCTGGAGGCGCCGATCGACAAGATCCACCCGATGCCGTTCCCCGGGCTGAACATCGACAACGTGCCGTTCTTCGCGGCCATCGCGGCGGTCGCCCAGGGCCAGACCCTGATCCACGACTGGGTGTACGACAACCGTGCGATCTACCTGACGGACCTCAACCGCCTCGGCGGCCGCCTCCAGCTCCTCGACCCGCACCGGGTCCTGGTGGAGGGCCCGACGCGCTGGAGGGCCGCCGAAATGATGTGCCCGCCGGCGCTGCGGCCCGCGGTGGTCGTGCTGCTGGCGATGATGGCGGCTGAGGGTACGTCCGTACTGCGCAACGTCTATGTGATCAACCGGGGTTACGAGGACCTGGCGGAACGCCTCAACTCGGTGGGCGCGCAGATCGAGATCTTCCGCGACATTTGATTGACGGGTGCCGCCACACCCTGACCAGCAAGAACACGGGTCAGGAGGGGTGCGGCGGCACCTGTGGGACTCTCTGGGACTTTGCGCCCGAGCCGGGCTCCTGCGGGCCGCTGTCCGGGCCCGACGCCGTCCCGGCCGAGGCTGCGTGAAGGATTGCGTCGATGGCGACGGTGCCTCGGGCGCCCGCGCGCGGCACGTCGGGCACCGCGTCCTGCTGCACCAATGCCTGGGTAGACGCCGCTGGGGCCTGAACCGATGACCGCGACTCGAAGCGCGGCGGGGGCTCCTTCCCGCAAGGGACTCCAGCATGGCGTCCGGGGCGCGCCGGCGGGAGACGCGCTGCCGGGGGATTACGTTTCTACCGTGCCGGAATCATCTGTCCCCGCGCCACAACCCCCCGCCGCCAGGAATTGTCGCCACACGTCACGCCCTCGTCAGCGTGTGGGGGGCAGCCATCCGTCCTGGACGGCATGGACCCCGGCCTCGAAACGGCTGCGCGCAGCGAGTCGCTCCATGAGTTCGGCGGCGATGCGCCGGGCGGTCCTGGGCGAGACCCCCAGCTTTTTCGCGATGGCCTCGTCGGTCAGCCCCTTGGCGAGCAACCGGAGAACCTCGGCCTCCTGACCGGGCAGCCCTCGGGGGTCGAGCTTCGGCTTGGTGCCGAACGGGGTTGCGGCCGACCACATGGACTCGAAAAGCGCACACAGCGCCGCAATGGTCCCCTCGCTCCTCACAAGCACTGCGCCATTGCGGGCGTCCACCAACTGGGTGGGCAGGAGGGCTTGCTTGCGATCGACAATGATGAGTCGGGTGGGCAGGCTCGCCGTGGTGCGCACCTCACCTCCCCTGGAGTGCAGCCATGTGACGTGTTCCACGGTCGGCTGGTCGTTGCGGACGCTGTCCAGGTAGATCGTCCGCATGCGGACGCCGCGGTCGAGCAGCGTCGTATTGGGACCACGGCTCGCTGCCAGATCCGATGGGGAGTGCGCGCCGCCCGGCGCGAACGTCATCACCTCCGACTCGGCGGCCTTCCCGAGCTGCGCCAGGCGCTCACGGATCGCATCAACCCCGACCAGCTGGTCTGTGTGCGATCCCGACGGTCGAAGGACTGAGTACTCGGCGATGAGTTGCGCGGCGGCTGCCCGCGACGCCTCCACCTTCGACTGCTCGGCCGCCAGCCGCGCCTGCTGGCGGGCAAGGAGTGACTCCATGGCTAACTCCGGGGAGACCGGGTGGAAACCGCTACCGTCGCTCTCCGAAGGGCGGATGAGAGCCAGTGCGCTGAGCTGGTTCAGTGACTGGCGAGCCTCTGACTCCCCAATCCCGTGACGCAGCGCCAGTGCACTCACGCCCTCGTCGGGATACGCCAGCATCGATCGGTAGATCTGCTCCGACAAAGGACTGACACCCAGGGTCTCCAGCACGTATCGCCCCCACCAGTATGCAGTTGACAAATGACGAGATCATTCTGGGGGAAGGTTGACGCCTCAGTCTACGGTGATAAATCGATCAAGAGGGCGCAGATTGCTGATACCGCACGGAATTGCGCCGGCCCGGATACCCCAAAGGGGCATCCGGGCCTCCTCGTAGCGTTCCGGGCCGGTTCGCCCGTTCGGCTCCCGGCCTCTCCCGCCCGGCATTCGCCGACAGTATGACGTCAGCCGGGAGCAGGGGGCCCGTGCTGCGGAGGACGCTTTCTGCAACGGCATAAAGTGTCCATACCGGTCACCTTTGCTACTGATTGCCGCGCGATGACTATGGATACGTGTATCTCATTCATGCCCGACTCGTAGCGGAAAGCGGCGACTTGCCCCCCGAGAGTGCCGCGGAAGCCGTGATGCAGTGCGCCCTCCCCGAGGAGCGCGTGGAGCACGTCACAGCGCATCCACTGGCCGCTTCGGGACCCGTCCTCGGTCTGTTCCTGCTGAGCGCCTCCCTGGCGGAGGCGGAGCGTTCCGCGCATGCGGTCTGCACGCGAGCCCTGGAGACGGCCAGTGAATTGCAGGGGTTCCGACTCGTCACCTGCCAGGTCGCCGTGCCTCCCATCCACTACGAACTGCTGCTCGGCGGCGAAGGAGCGGAATAGCGGGATCCGCTACGCGGCTCCCGCTCAGCCGTGTGAATAACCGCTGCCGACGCCCCCGCTGGACGCAATATGCCACTGCATATTTTGTCCATAGCGGAACCCTTTCCGCCGCAACGCACGGTCGGCAGAGTTGTGCTCGTCGGAACGGAAAACGATCGGGCACCGGTCGGGGGACAGCAGTCCAGAGCGTATCCGGCGATCCTCGGTAATTCTCAATAGGAGTGGTTCCTTTGTCTGCCGTCCGCAGCGCTCTCGTTCTCTCTCTCGCCTGTGCAGGTCTGCTGCTCTTCGCTCCGACCCACGCAAAGGTCGCCGGTGCGTCGCACATCCAGGCCGAAGCGCCGATAGACACGACCCCGGTCATGACCACGAACGACCTGACCTGGGGCAGCTGAAGGCCGGCACGCCTGTTGAGCAAAGCACACACCAAAACAGAAGGATGGCAACCATGACCGCTTCGCTGATAGAGGTTTCGGCGAATTCAACTTCGCAGTTTCAGCGCGAGCTGGACCTTGCATTCCCGCTGAACGGCTCTCCCGACAGGGCGGCTCGGCTCCGGCTGTTCAAACAACTGCACGCCCACTACGTGGCGTACATGGCAGGACCCGAAGAATTCGACAGCATTCCTCGCCTGAATGCAGACACCGAGATCAGCGCCATCGAAACTGCGTGGCTCCGGTGGGAAGACGCGCAGGTGGACGAGCGGACGCTGCCCAAAACGGGCCACGAGTTCCGCGAGTGGTTCCTCAACACCGCCGCACAGCACACCCAGCCGGAGTTCTGCCAGTACCTGGCAGAAGAGGCCACCCTCGATGAAATTGCACTTTTCTTCATGGGTGAAGAGCTGGTGGACAGTAAATTCGACGACCTCATGGCCATGGTCCAGATCGGAACTCAGGGTCACACAAAACTCACGATCGCTGAGAACTACTGGGACGAGATGGGCGAGGGAGACATCGAGCATGTGCATACCCGCATGTTCGAACACTCGGCCAAATACATGCGTGCTCATCTCGAAAAGTCCGGCGTCGACCACTCAAGCCTGCACTTTCCGGAGGCTTACGAGAACGCGTCCATGCTCTTGATGTACGGCATCCACCGGCACCTGAACCCGCGCGCCCTGGGGGCGATGGGTGTGCTGGAGCAGAGCGCCTCGCCCCGCTTCCAGTCAATGGTCGACGGGTGCAACAGGCTCGGGGTTCCGGAAGACGTCATCGACTACCAGCGAATCCACGTGCATGTTGACGCCGATCACGGTGCGGAGTGGTTCGAAGGGGTCTTCGTGCCGCTCGTGGACCGTTCGCCGGAACTTCTCCGGGAAATCAGCCTCGGCATTCTGACCCGAGTCCGGGTCGCCAACGGATATTACCAGCGCATTTGGGACGCCATGCGGGGCCTGCGCTAGAGGACGGCATACGACTTCGGACGGGTGGGGTAATCGTGACGACAACAACGGACACCAGGCGCGGCGGACTGCTCTTTCAAAGATCCAGGGTCGCCAAACGCGATCAGACCGTTTTCATCGGCAAGCTCGTGGTCGCTGGGGCGATCGGCGCGGTGGGCGTGCTACTGCAGCTTCAGGGCGGGTGGGTAAGCCACCTGATCGGCATTTTCATCCTCGGCGCCCTTTATGCACACATGGTGGAGCTTCAGCACCAGTGCCTGCACCATACAGCGTTCACCTCCGCGAAGCCGCACCGGATTGTCGGGATCCCGCTGGGCATCCCGATGATGGTCTCCTACAGCCATTACCGAGTGCGTCACCTGCAACATCACGCATCTCTCGGAACACCTCAGGACTCGGAGTTCTTCGGGTTCGACACGCGAAAGCCGCTCACCTGGGGCGTTCTGGCACGCGGAACGTTTTCCTACGATCGCTTTCTCATCGTGGCGAGGGAAATTCTGCGGAGCTGGCGTGGTACCTGGAAGTACGATGCCGGCCAGATCGCCGACCGTCGCCGGCGTGAAATTATCACCGAATATCGGATGATGATTCTGCCGATCGCGGGAGCGGTGGCGGCAACCTGTGCCGGTTACGGCGGGCTTGTACTGCAGCTCTGGGTTCTGCCGCTGCTGGTGGCCATTCCCATGCATTTCCTCCTGGAGCTTCCCGAGCACATCCTCTGCGACAGTGACACCACTGATGTCCTGCGGAACACGCGGTCGATAAAGGGCTCCTGGTTCAGCACCTGGTACACGAACGGCAACAATCTCCACGTAGAACACCACGCGGTGATGACGGTAGCGATCAATCGGCTCAGGGAACGGCACGGCGAGGTGACCGCATGTGCGAAGTTCGTCGAGCGGAGCTACCCCGCCTTCTACCGCGCGATCGTACGTGAGGCGAACCGAAACAGCGGGCGATCGGCATGACTACCGTGGCGAGTACGGAAGTCCACGCCGGCCCCAGGGCCGACGGACGCAGGAAACGTGCCATCCGCACCGAGGGATTGGCGATGCGCTTCGCCCATCCGTTGATCAGCAAGTCCATTCCGGGGATTGTCTCTGCTTCGTTCATCCAGGACCTCATCAAGGTGTCCGTCGCGGAGGCAGACTTCACCATCCGGCTGAGTCTCGGCCCGGACACCACGGTGTGGCTGGAATTCACAGCGGTGTTCCGGGAGCCCGTCCAGGCCGGCGAGCCGGGCGGCACATGGTGGAGCACGTGGTCCATCGAATCGGATTTCCGGGACTCCGAGCACATCGGCGAACTGCTGGCCAGTCAGCTGGCAGAGAGCCGACGAAAGTTCACAGAGGCGCTGAGCGACGCACAGCGCTGTGAGTTGCAAGAGACGCACTGAACGTGTGGACACGGTGGCGGGGCACGCACCCGGCAGACGGACGCACCCCGCCACCCCGCTCCGCGCATCACGGAAACACCCCAGCATTCACCCGAGCCGGCATAGGTGGCCCCTTGTCCACGAACCTCGATCTCGACCGCGGCACCGTGGCGTATTTCCGGCCGGCCGGGCAAGAGACTCTTCACATCCTGTCGGACCTCATCGAGCAGGAACGCCCGATCTTCGCGATGCCGTCCTGGTTCGTCACCACGGACTCCGCCCATACGGGCTTCCTCCTCAGCGAATGGGTACGTGAACTCGGCGACGCGGCGCCCGGAACGGCGTACCGCAGCTTCTTCGCGAACTCCCGTTTCGAGGCGTTGCACGGCGCCGTCAAACTGCTGCGCCACCGCGCCCTCGCCACGGCCGGCAGCCACGGCGGCCGCGTCCTCGTCCTCGACCCGGACGGCACCCTCGGCCGGCGCGCCGATCCGCTCGGCGAGGGACCTGAGCTCGCCCTGGTACCCGGCCTCCCCAGCCACCCCACCCTCGACGCACTGCGCGCCGACATGACCGCGGGGACGTACTGCGCTCTGGTCGTCCGCGACCCGGAGTGTCTGGACACCGCGGAGCTGGCCGCACTCGCGAAGCTCGCCCGCACCCACGGCGCACGGGTCGCCCTCGACCTCACCGACGCCGACCCGACGCAGCGCCGGTCCCCGGCGGTCGCGGCCGCGCGACCCGATCTCGTTGTCGTCGGCGAATCGCTCACTGGCTACGAGGTCCCGTTCGGCGCGTTCATCGGCACCCGCGACATGTTCGCCCCGTGGAGCACCCCCTCGACCGCCTTCCTGCACTCCAACACCTACGGCGGCAACACCGTCGCGATGCGCGCCGTCAAGGCGTCGCTGCTGCGCCGCTGGGACGACCAGGCGCACGTGCACCGCGTACTCGCCACGACCGCACGCGACTGGCAGCGCACCCTCGACCTCTACGCGCGCCATGTGAACCCGATGACGGTACGGATGCACCGCAAGCTGCGCGGCGCCCTGCACGTCGTACGCGCCAAGGGCTCCCGGCTGACCGTCCAGCTGGACTCGGGCCGCCGTCTGGACCTGGTCGACGGGCTGTGCGGAGCGGGCCTCGGCATCAACGGCCACAATCCGGCCGACGCGCTCACCGACGTCGTACGGGTGCACGACCCGGACCGCGACTACGTGGCTGAGCTGGAGCAGGTCCTGGCCAAGGAAACCGGGCTGCCGCACGCCTTTCCCGCGGTCAGCGGCGCCTCGGCGGTGGAGAACGCGCTGATCCTGGCCCGGCTCGCCCGCCCCGAGCACCGGCGCATCGTCGTCTTCAAGCACAATTACGGCGGAAAGACGCTGGTTTCGCTGCTCGCCACCGCCGCGGCCGGGACCCGTGCGCCGTTCGGGCCGCTGTACGAAGACATCGTCTATATCGACCCGTTCTCGGAGAGCGCGGCCGACGAGTTCCACGCGGAACTCGACTCGGGCCAGGTCGGCCTCGTCTGGATCGAACTGGTCCACGGCAGTTCGGACTCGTACGCCCCGATCCCCGACGCGCTGCTCGACGTCGTCGCGCGGGGCCGGACGGACCGGGGCTATCTGGTCGGCGTCGACGAGGTGCTGACCTCCTTCTACCGGTGCGGAAAGCGCTTCGCCCACCAGGACCGGCTGCCCGAGATCGACCTGATGAGCCTCTCCAAGGCGCTCAGTTACGGTTGTTTCCCCACCGGCGCGGCTCTGGTCTCCGACGCCGTGCACGAGGCGGCGGCCAAGGCCCATCCCCGGCTGGTGAGCGAACTGCGCGGCCATCACGCCAGCCGGCTCGGCGCGCACTTCGCACTGCAGGCTATTGCCCAGGCCGACGCGCTCCAGCTCAACCGGCGCGTCGCCGCGCTGTCCGATGTGGTGCGTACCGGAATCGCCGCCATGCAGGGGCGCTCTCCGAGCGTCGGGCGGCGGTTCGCGGAGGGGTTGCTCGGCCGCTTCGAGGTGCGTCTGCCCCCTCTGCTGCTCCGGTTCATGCAGCCCGAGGGGGAGTTGATGACCTTCTCGATGATGCTCTGGTGGATCACCAGGGCCAGGGCATTCGTCGTCTACGACATCTTCCTGCTGCCGCTGACCGCGACTGAGGAGGAGATCCGTCAGGTGATGCGGAGTGCCCAGGAGCTCTCGCGCACCAGCCCGTACCGGCTGCTCGCTCAGGTGGCCCGATTCCACGCGGAAGAGCGGCTGCGCCGCTTCCTGCGGCGGGGCCGCAGAGCCGTACACCAGTCCGTCAGCACCATGGGGAGCCATTCATGAGCCAGCCGAACGTCGACGTGGTACGCCGATTCTTCCAGCTGTTCGAGGAGGGGCGGCTCGAAGACATCGAGTCGTTGCTCTCCGAGGACTTCGAGTGGATCTACCACGGTCCCAAGTCCCTGCCCTGGGCCGGAACATACCGTGGGGTCACCGGGTTCCGGGAGTTCTTCACTGTCGTCCGGGGCCTGATCGAGGTCCAGGAGTGCGACGCGTACGACTATCTCGACGCGGGCGACAGGGTGGTGGTACTCGGCGTCAGCAGGACCCGGATCCTGGCCAACGACGCCCGGTACGAGGCGCAGTGGATGAATGTCTTCACCGTCCACGACGGCCTGATCACGCGCTACCTCGATCTCTACGACACCGCGAGCGTCGTAGAGGCCCTGAACGCTCCCCGCGGGTGACGCTCCACATGAACGCAACTCCTGCCAACACTCTGGGCAGCGTCTTCCACGAGGTCGTGACCGGCCGCCCCGAGCACACCGCGCTCATCGCCGGTGACCTGAGGCTCAGTTACGGCCGGCTGGCCGGCTGGGCCGGGGCGCTCGCCGGACGGCTCGCGGGCACCCTTGAACCAGAAGAACTCGTCGGGATCTGTGCTGCGCGCTCGCCGGGAACGATCGCCACGCTCCTCGGAGTGGTCCTCGCCGGGGGCGCCTGCCTGCCGCTGGATCCGCGCTCGCCCGAGGGGCGGCTGCGGATGCTCATCGAGGACAGCGGAACCCGCACAGTATTCGCGGCGCGGCAGGACGTACCGCGGCTGCGTGCCCTGCTGCCCGAGCACGTCGAGATCCTGCCCATCGACGAGTCGCCGCCCGAAGATCCTGCCCCCTTCGCCCCGGTACCGCAGAGCCCGGACGTGCTCGGCTATGTCATCTACACCTCGGGCAGCACCGGCCGGCCCAAGGGCGTGCTGGTGGAACAGCGTTCCGTGCTCGGCCTGGTGCGCAGCGAGACGGCCGGGCTCGGACCCGACGACGTCCTTCTGCAGCTGGCCCCGCTGCACGCCGATCCGTCGGTCTTCGAGATGTGGGGCGCCCTGCTGAACGGCGCGACGCTCGTCCTGCCCGAACAGCCGGACCCGACCGTCCACGACATCGGCCGCGCCGTCACCCGGCACGGCGTGAGCGTGCTGAGACTGGCAGCCCCGCTCTTCCGGCTGGCGGTGGAGCACATCACGCCCGAGCTGCGCGGGCTGCGACTGCTCATATCGGGCGGTGACCGGGCGTACGCCAACGCGGTGCGCAAGGCGCTGCGGGAGCTGCCCGGCTGCCGGGTGGTCAACGGCTACGGACCGACCGAGACGACCGTCTACGCCTGCTGGCAGGTTCTGGCGGAGTACGACGAGAGCTGGCCGGACGTACCGATCGGCAGGCCGGTCGCGGGCGCGTCGGCGCATGTGCTCGGCCCCGACCGACGCCCGGTGGCGCCGGGCGACGAGGGGGAGCTGTGCGTAGGCGGCGCCGGGGTGGCCCGGGGCTATCTCGGCCGGCCGGAGCTGACGGCCGAGCGGTTCATACCCGAGCCGGGCAGGCCGGAGCTCAGGGCCTATCTGACCGGGGACCGGGTGCGGCTGCTCCCCGACGGCAACCTCGCGTTCCTCGGCCGTCTTGACGACCAGGTCAAGATTCGCGGGCACCGGGTCGAACCGGGCGAGGTCGAGCGGGTACTGCTCGCCCACCCGGCGGTGGGCGAGGCGGCGGTCGTCGTCCAGGGTGACGCGTGGCTCAGAAGACTCGCGGCATTCGTCAGCCCGGCGGCCGGGCGCGACGTCTCGCAGAGCGAACTGACCGGTCACCTGGGCGAGTTGCTCCCGGACCACATGGTCCCGGCCGCTGTGACAGTGCTGCCCGCGCTTCCGGTGACGGCGAACGGCAAGACCGACCGCGGACTGCTGGCCCGGACCGCCCAGGCCGTACACCCCGAAGCGGGGGGCATGGCCGGCTCCGGTGCCGAGAGCGTACGTACGGTCGCGGCCATCTGGCGCGATGTCCTCGGCGGACCCGCCGACCCGGACACCGGCTTCCTCGCCGCGGGCGGCGACTCGCTCTCGGCCATGGTCGTCCTGGCCCGTCTGGAGCGGGCTACGGGTGTCGCACTCTCCGTTGCCGAACTCTTCGAAGCGGCCACCGTCCGGGAGCTCGCCGCCCGGGTCGATGCCGCAGATCCCGCACGCCCCGCGGCGCCCCGCACGCCCCGCGAGCGGGTGCCTCTCCTGCCGGGGCAGGAAGGCATCTGGTTCGAGCAGCAGGCGGCTCCCGGCGGCCGTTACAACATCTCCCGTACCTTTCTCGTCCGGGGTCCGCTCGACGTGTCCGCCCTGCGCACCGCCCTGACCCGGCTCGCGGACCGCCAGCGCGCGCTGCGCACGGTCGTCGAGCACGACACGGACGGCGGCTGGTGGCAGTCCTCGTCCGCCGACCCGGGCGCCGCACTGCGCCACCTCGACCTCGGATCCACGCCGGTGGCCGGCCGGGAGACCCGCGCCCGGGAGCTGATCGGGGAATCCGCCGCGGCGGACCCCGCAGACCCGGCGACGCCGCTCGTCCGTACCCTGGTGCTCACGCTGGATCCCGTACGGACCGTTCTCCACTTCGACATCCACCATGTGATCGCGGACGACTGGTCACTGGACCTGTTCTTCGGTGAACTCTCCGCACTCTACGAGGCGTTGCTGCGGTCCGCCGAGCCGGACACGGCCGCACTCCCGGCACTGGAATTCTCGTTCGCCGACCATGTGCTGGACTCGCTGGACAGCGGCCCGCGGCGGGCCGCCACCGCACGGGAGTTCTGGGCGCAGGCCCTGGACGGCGGCGCCGCCGCGCTCGACCTGGTGACGGACGCCCCGCGTCCGGGAGTCCTCAGCGGCGCCGGAGACCGGGTCCGCCTCAGAATCGGCCCCGAACAGACCGCGCGGCTGGCCGGGGCGGCCCGCGGGCACGGCGTCAGCCGGTTCATGTTCTGCCTGGCCGGGGTCTACACCGTCCTGTCCGGTTACGCCGAGCAGGACGATCTCTGTCTCGGCAGCCTCGTCACGGGACGCGGCCGGGCCGGCACCGAGCGGCTCATCGGCTACTTCGTCAACATGCTTCCCATACGGGTCAGCGCTTGCGGCGACACCCGCGTGGCGACTCTGCTGAAGCAGGTGCGGGAAGCCTGCGTAGCGGCGTACCGGCACCAGGACGTCCCCTTCCAGACGGTCTGCCGGGACCTGGGCGTCACGGGCGCCGCCCGGGGTTCGATCCCCTTCCAGGCCGTCGTCAACTACCAGCAGCGTCAGCCCCGGCCGCTGACCCTGGGTGCGGCGGACGTCGAGTCCTGGCGGACGGCGGCTGGGGACACGGCCAAGTTCGAGCTGTTCTTCGCCTTCCAGGAGACGGGCGACGCGATCGACATCGAGCTGGAGTTCAGCACCGACCTCTACCGCGAGGACACCGTCCGGCAGCTCGGGAGCCAGCTGATCGCCGTGCTGGACCGGCTCGCGGGCGGCGAGGACACCACACTGCGCGAGCTGGAACTGTTCGCGCCGGGAGAGCGGCAACGCCTGTGCTCCGTACCGGAGCCGGAGCGGACGCCGGCCGGCACCGACGCCACGCTGCACGAGCTGTTCGCCCGGCAGGCCGCCGCCCTGCCCGAAAAGCCGGCTGTCGTCGGCGACGACCTCACCCTCACCTACCGTGAACTCGACCGGCTCAGCGACGGTGTCGCGGCCCGGCTCGCCGCGCACGGCATCCGCGCGGGCGACCGGGTGGCGATCTGCCTGGACCGCTCGCCCCGCCTGATCGTGGCGATCCTCGGCGTGCTCAAGTCCGGCGCGGCGTACGTCCCGCTCGACCCGTCGTACCCCGCCGAGCGGCTGCGGTACACCGTCGAGGACGTACAGGCGCGGGTGCTCGTCTCCGCCAAGGAGATCTCCGACGCCCTGTTCCGGGAGACCTTCCTGGAGATGCCGGGGGCCATCGCCGTCCTCGACATCGAGCGGCTGACGGCACCGGCCGACGAGGCCGCCACCATGCCCCCCACTGCCGGAGCCACGCCTGCCGCACCGGCGTACATCATCTACACCTCCGGCAGCACCGGCCGCCCGCGCGGTGTGGTGATCGGGCACCGCTCGGTCGTCAACACCCTGTACGGAAACCTGGCACGACACCCTTTCGCCGCCACGGACGTGTGGCTGCAGCTCACCTCGCCCGGCTTCGACGTAGCGGTGTACGAGCAGTTCATGCCGCTGGTGTCCGGCGGCACCCTGGTCTACTGCGACGACGCCACACGGGGTGACGGCCCGGCCCTCACCCGCGTCCTGCGGGAGCGGGGAGTGACCGTCATGGTGACGGTCCCGTCCCTGCTGCGTGCCCTCGGCCGTCCGGACCTCGCGGGTGTGCGGGTGCTGATGGTGGCCGGCGAGCCCGCCGACGTACACGACACCCGTCACTTCGCCCGCGACCGGGTGGTGATCAACGGATACGGGCCGACCGAGGCCGCCATTCTCGCGACCACCTACCGGGTATCGGCGGACGACGACGACAGGTCCCGGGTGCCGGTGGGCCGCCCGCTGCCCGGTACGCGTGCCCATGTGATCGACCGGCACGGACGGTTCGCCGCCACCGGCGTTCCCGGCGAGCTCTACCTCGGTGGCGCCGGCGTCGGCCACGGGTACTGGAACAACCCCGAGCAGACCGAGAAGGTCTTCACCACTGCTCCGGTGGTCGGACCCGACGAGCGGCTGTACCGCACCGGCGACCGGGTGCGATGGCTGCCCGACGGGAACATCGACTTCCTGGGCCGGCTGGACGGACAGATCAAGCTGCGCGGCTTCCGTATCGAACTCGGCGAGATCGAGGCCGCGTTGGCGACGCATCCCGGTGTGCGGGAAGCCGTGGCGGTCATCGAGGGATCCGGCCCGGACGCCGAACTCGCGGCGTTCTACGTCGGTCCGGCGGACGAGCGGCAGGCGCGCGAGCACCTCGCCCGGCTGCTGCCCGGCCACATGGTTCCCCGGCTCGTCGTCCCTGTCGGGACCATCCCGACCAGCACCCACGGCAAGGCCGACCGCACAGCGCTCGCCGCCCGGCTGACCGCCCGCCACCCGGCAGCCCCCGACGGCCGGGACCCCGCGGCCGGGGCCGGCCCGGGTGAACTCCGGATGCTCACCCTGTGGCAAGAAGTGCTCGGCACCCCGGTCGGGTCGCTCGACGACGACTTCTTCGCGCTCGGCGGGCACTCTCTGCGGCTCATCCGGCTGCTCGGCCTCATCGAGCGGCAGTGCGGCACACGCATCCCGGTCCGCGACTTCCTGGCGGCACCGACCGTCCGTGCCACGGCCGGGCGGCTCGCAGGCAGGGGTGCCGGGGCCTCGGCCACGGTGGGACCGGCCGACGCCGTGCTCGATCCGGGCATCGTCTTCACCGGATGCAGCGGCTCGACCGGACCGCCGGCCCCGGGCGGCGGTCCGGTGCTGCTGACCGGAGTCACCGGGTTCGTCGGGGCGTACGTACTCCAGGAACTGCTGGAGCGTACGGACGACCAGGTGCTCTGTCTGGTACGGGCGGACTCGCCCGGCGCCGCGCGTCGGCGCATCGAGGCCACCGCCACCCGCTACCGACTGGGGTTCGACCCGCACGATGCGCGCATCGTGCCCGTCCCCGGCGACCTGGCCCTGCCCGGCCTGGGGCTTGCCGGTACGCAGTGGGAGCGGGCGGCGCGGGAGGCCGCCACCGTCTTCCACGTCGGTGCCCAGGTGCACCATCTCTCCGGCTTCCAGCACCTCGCCGCCGCCAACGTCCGGGGCACCGAGGAGCTGCTGAGGATCGCGGCGGTGGGCCGGCCCGCCCGGTTCCACCACATTTCCACGCTCGGGGTGTTCCGGGCCGAAGGACCGCCGAGGGTGATCACCGAGGCGACACCGCTCGACGGCGAACGGCACGCGCGCGGCCGGGGCTACGTCGCCACCAAGTGGGCCGCCGAGCAGCTCGTCGCGCAGGCCGTGGCCCGGGGCGCGCACGCCCGCGTCTACCGGCTCGGCCGGGCGGGTGGCTCCACCGGCAACGGCGCCCTGAGCCTGGACGACATGCTCACCCGGATGCTCGTCACGTCCGCCGCACTGGGGTGTTACCCGGCCGACTCGCGGCTGACTTTCGACGTGCTGCCCGTGGATGTCATGGCTCGGGCCCTGGTGACGCTGGCCCTCGCCGACGGTGCGCCCGGCACCGTCCACCACCTGCACCACCCTCGGGAGCTGGACCTCGGCGCGTTCATGGACCCGTACGACCGGCGCGCGGACGGCCGTACGGACCGGGTGGATCTCGCCGAGTGGATCCAGCGGCTCGGCGCGGCCGCCGAGGCCGGGACCGAACTGCCCGCCCTCGCCTACCTGGAACACCTCAGGGAACTGCACGCCGCCCCGCACCGGGGCGGCGCCCGCCACGACAACCGCACCACCCTCGCCGCGCTGCGGGCGCACGGCATCACCCCGCCGGACCTCGACTACGCACTCGTCAGCCGGTGGTGGGACTTCCTTGAGGATGCGCGCGCCACGCTCAGTACAAGAACCGGAGAGACGAGCCGATGACCACTGTGCCTTCCACGAGTTCCGGTGCCGGGCCCTCCCGGACGACGACCTCTGGAGCTCTGCGCTACCCGATGGCGCGCCAATGCCCGTACGCACCGCCCGAAGAGGTCACCAGGGTGCGTACCGAAGGGACCGTCCCCCGGGTGACGATCTGGAACGGGGTACGGCCCTGGCTCTTCACCCGGTTCGACGACGCCCGCATCGTGCTCAGCGACCCCCGGTTCAGCGCGGACAAGAGCCGTCCCGGCTACCCGCTGTCCAGTGCGGTCGCGCTCGCGGAGACAGCGGTCACTCCGACGCTGCTCATCATGGACAATCCGGAGCACGACCACTACCGGCGACTGGTCCTCAGCGAGTTCACCGTGAAGCGCGCTGAGTCCTGGCGGCCCGCCGTGCGTGCGGTGGTGGACGACTGCCTCGACCGGATGCTCCACGGGCCCGCCCCGGCGGATCTGGTCGCCGGCCTGGCCCTCCCCGTCGCTTTCTCGGTGATCTGCGAGTTCCTGGGAGTGCCGTTCGAGGACCGGGAGTTCTTCCGCTCCCTCACCCACACCATGAACGCGATCGGCGGTACGACGCAGACTGCCGCGGCCGCCCGCCAGGAGCTGCAGGACTACCTGGTGTCGCTGGTCGCCGTCCGTGCGAAGGACCCGCGGGAGGACTTCATCAGCCGGATGGCGGTGAGGCATCTGCGCACCGGTGCCATGGACCAGGAACGCCTCGGTGCCATGGCGCTGCTGCTGCTGACCGCCGGGCACGACACCACGGCGAACATGATCTCGCTGGGTGTGCTCACCCTGCTGCGCCACCCCGGCCACTTCGCGATGCTCGGCAGGAATGACAATCCTGAGCTGCTCGCCAACACGGTCGAGGAGATGCTGCGCCACCTGACCATCGTGCAGCGCGGCATTCGTCGTATCGCTGTCGAGGACGTGGACGTCAACGGCCATCAGGTGCGCGCCGGGGAAGGCGTCGTCGCTGCCATCAACGTGGCCAACCGCGACCCTGGACGGTTCGCCTCCGGTGAGGAGTTCGTCCCTGCCGAACGGGCTCACGGCCACCTGGCCTTCGGCTACGGGCCGCACCAGTGCCTGGGGCAGTCCCTCGCCCGGGTGGAGCTCCAGGAGGTGTACGCGGGCATCGCCCGCCGGATCCCCACGCTCCGTACGGCCGTGCCCGACGAAGAGCTCCGCTTCAAGGAGGACATGGCGGTGTACGGCGTGCACGAGCTGCCCGTCACCTGGTGACCCCGCAATCCGAGAAACCCTGTAAGGAGCTTCCTGTCATGAAGGTCTTCCTCGCACCCGAACAGTGCGTCGGCGCCGGACACTGCGTCACGTCGGCCCCCGAGGTCTTCGACCAGAACGAGGACGACGGCGTTGTCCTCCTGCTCGACGACACCCCGGACGCGGACCTCGCGGACAGCGTCCACGAGGCCGCCGACCTCTGCCCCGCCCAGGCGATCCTGGTCGGCGCGACACAGGGCGGGAGCACAGGATGACGGCCGGCCTGCTCGCCGCGCTGCGCGCCGCCCTGGGAGAGACGGCGGTGCTCACCGACCCCGGTGTGACCGAAGGCTACGCGGGCGACATGATGCCGCTCGTCCCGCGGGGGCGGCCGCTCGCGGTGGTCCTGCCCGCCGACGCCGCGCAGGTGAGTGCGTGCGTACGTGCCTGCGCCGAGGCCGGCGTCCCGATCGTGCCGCGCGGCGCGGGCAGCGGACTGACCGGCGCGGCGAACGCCGTGGACGGCTGCGTCGTGCTGGTCATGACCCGGATGAACCGGATCCTGGAGATCGACGCGGACAACCGGCTCGCGGTCGTCCAGCCCGGCGTGATCAATCTGGACCTGCGCAAGGCGGCGGCCCGACACGGCCTCTTCTACCCACCGGACCCTTCGAGCCTCGAATGGTGCACCCTGGGCGGCAACCTGGCCACCAACGCCGGCGGCCTGTGCTGCGGAAAGTACGGCGTGACCACGGAAGCGGTTCTCGGCCTGGAGGCGGTCCTCGCCGACGGCTCGCTGCTCAGGACAGGACGCAGAACCGTCAAGGGCGTCGCGGGATACGACCTCACCCGGCTCTTCGTGGGCAGCGAGGGAACCCTGGGCGTCATCACCGAGGCGACCCTCGCGCTCAAGCCGCTGCCTGCCGCGCCCGGCACACTGATCGCCTCGTTCGACTCGGTGGAGAACGCGGGCGACTGCGTCATCCGTGTCGTACGGGAGGGAATCGTCCCCTCCCTCATGGAGATCATGGACGCCACCTCGCTCCGGGCGTCCGCGGCGTACCTCGGCACCGACCTCGGTGGCGTCGGCCAACAAGCCCTGCTGCTCTGCCAGTCGGACTCGGGCGGCGAGGCGGCGGACCGGGAGCTGGCGGCGATGGAGCGGCTCTGCCGGGACGCCGGGGCGACCCTCGTTCACGTCACCCGTGATCCCGCCGAGGGCGACCTGCTGCTGCGTGCCCGCCGGGTGTCGCTCACCGCCCTGGAGGCACAAGGGGCCTGTATGACCGAGGACGTGGCCGTACCGCGCACCCGGATCGCCGAACTCATCGCCGGCTGCGAGAAGATCGGCGCCTCGGCCGGGCTGACCGTGGCGGTCGTCGGCCACGCGGGCGACGGCAATATGCACCCCACCGTGCTGTACGACCGCGACTCGCCGGACGAGTTCCGCCGGGCCGGTGAGGCGTTCGACGCGATTCTCGCCCTGGGCCTCTCCCTCGGGGGCACGGTCACCGGCGAACACGGCATCGGCAAGCTCAAGCAGGAATGGCTGGAGCGTGAGCTCGGCCCGGTCTCGATGCGGGTGCACCGGCAGCTCAAGGCGGCCCTGGACCCGGGGAACCTCTTCAACCCCGGAGCCATGTTCGCCCCGGCGGAAGCGGTCCAGGGCACCCCGTGATCGTCAAGACCTACCGGATCGTGGCCGGACTCAACGACGGACTGCGGACTCTCTTCTTCACCACGCTCATCTTCCGCACGGGAACGATGGCGTACCCGTTCCTCGCCGCGCACCTGCTGCTCTCCGGCGGATTCGACGCGTCGCAGGCCGGCACAGCTGTCGCCAGTTTCGGAGTGGGCGCGCTTGCCGCGGACCTGGCAGCCGGCGCACTGCTGGGGCGGGTCGGCTCGCGGACGGTCATGCTCGGCGGTCTCCTGCTCAATGCCGCCGTGCTGGCCGTCACCCCGCTGCTCCATGAACTGCCCTGGATCATCGGGGCCATCGTGGTCTGGGGATTCGCGTACGAGGTGGTCACCCCCGCCTCGTACTCGGCGACCATCGCCGGCTCGGAGCCGGAGGAACGCAAAGTCGCCTTCTCCTGCTACCGGCTGGCCATCAACCTCGGCATGGCGGTCGGTCCGGTGATCGGCGGGCTGATCTTCGCGGTGAACCCCCGCGCGGTGTTCTGGGCCAACGCGGTCTGTGTGCTGGCTGCGGCCGGCTACCTGACGCTCCGGACGAACGGCGGCTCCTCCCCGGCGCGGCGGGCGCGGGCGGCGCGGCGGGGTGTACCCGCTGTACGCCCGCTGCGTGACCACACCCGGTTCTGGACGATCTTCGCCCTGTCGCTGCCTGTTCAGCTGGCGTACTCGCTTCCCTCGGTCTTCGCCAGTACGTACGTCATCGTCGGCCTGGGGCTGCCCAGTTACTGGGCGGGCATCATCTTCACCGTCAACGCCGCGGGCATCGTTCTCTTCGAGGTCCCCCTCAATGTGGTCATGGCGCGCATGGAGAACCTGCCGACGCTGCTCATCGGATACGGGCTGGCGGGCGCGGGGTTCCTGTTGATGGGCCTCTCCGAATCCGGCCCGGCGCTTGTGCTCTCCACCCTGGTGTGGACGGCCGGCGAGATAGTCGTGTTCCCCGGGCTGCTGCATTACGTCAGCGGCCTCGCGCCGTCCGGCGGCTCGGCCGACCGGAACATGAGCCTGTACTCCACGGGCGTCAATGTCGCCTTCATTCTGGCACCCCAGCTCGCCCTGCTGCTCTCCGGGCCCGGGCATCCCGGCGCGCCCTGGGCCGTGGGCGGAGCGGCGGTCTGTGTGGCGTGGCTGCTGCTGATCGTTGCCCGCAGAAGTCCGTACACCTGGCACAAGGAGGAAGCATGGAAATGCGCCAACTGACCCCGTACATCGGTGTCGAGTTCACCGGGGTCACCTTTGACGACGTGCGCCGTCCCGAGGTCTTCGACGCCGTCGTCGACGCGCTGCACCAGCGGGACCTGGTCGTCGTCCGCAACGTGAACATGACGCCGGAGCAGCAGATCGAACTGGCCTCGCGGATCGGCAGCCCGGTGCCCTTCGTGCTGAAGGACTGGCGTCACCCGTCGTTCGACGAGATCCTCGTGTCCTCGAACGAGTGGAAGAACAACAAGCCGCTGGGCGTTCCGCGGGTCGGCAACTTCTGGCACCAGGACTCGTCCTTCAGCGAGCGTCCGTCCGAGTACACGATGCTGCACGGCGTCAACGTGCCGCAGGACTACGGCCACACCCTCTTCGCGAGTGCCTGCGACGTGTACGACCGGCTGCCGGAGACGTGGCAGGCCAAGCTCGAAGGCCGCATCGGACTGCACACGCTGAGCAAGCAGCAGCGCATCGCCGAGGAGCACGTCGGGCTGTCGATAGCGGAGATGCGGGCGCTGGTCGCCCAGCAGCACCCCGCGGTGGAACACCCGGTGGTGCGGCGCGACGCGTTCACCGGCCGTCCCTACCTCTACGCGGCCCGGGAGTACATGGACTCGGTGGCCGGTCTCGACGCCAACGACAACGAGGCCTTCTTCGACCTGGTCGAAACGTTGCTCCAGGACCCCGCCCACGTGTACACGCACCGCTGGACCCCGCGCGACCTGCTGGTGTGGAAGACATCGACGACGTACCACATGGCGACCGATCTGCCCCCGGGCATCTCCCGGACGGTGCACCGCGTCAGCATCGCTGCCTCGGCAGCCGCGTGACAGGAGGACGGCCCATGATGACACCCGAGACACCCGTGACACCTCACCCCGCGCCGGTGGGCGTAGTGGTCGACGGTTATTCGGTCGGCAAGTTCCTGCCCGCCGCGTTCCAACGGCTCGGGGCGGATGTCGTACATCTGCAGAGCACGCCGGAGTTCCTGTCCACCGTCCCGCCGCCCGACCTGCGCCCGTACCTCGCCAATGTCGTCCACGACGGCCTGGAAGGGACCGCCAAGCAGCTCGCCGAGTACGCCCCTGTATGCATACTGCCGGGGCAGGAGACCGGTGTGATGCCGGCGGACCTGTTCGCCGAGTACCTGGGGCTGCCGGGGAACGGCTCGGCGCTCTCCCTCTCACGGCGCGACAAGTACGAGATGATCGAGGCCCTGCGGTCCGCCGGGATCCACTGCGCGCGTCAGCTCAAGTCCGCGGATCCGGCGGAGATCGTGGAGTGGGCGCAGCGGGAGTCCGCCTACCCAGTGGTCGTCAAGCCACTGAGCTCCGCCTCCGCCGACGGCGTCTTCATCTGCCGCAACGCGCAGGAGGTCCGGGCCGCCGCCGTTTCGGTCCTCGGCTCGTACGACATCTTCGAGCGCCGCAACACCGAGGTGCTCGTCCAGTCCTTCCTCCAGGGCACCGAATACATCGTGGACATCGTGCGTGGCCCCGGCGGCGGACGGCATGTGTGCGGAGTCTGGGAGTACGAGAAGACCGAGACCGGCTCCCGGCGCATCTATGACAAGGACGTCCTGCTGACGCCGGACAATGAGCCGGTGGCCGAGCTCGTCGCCTATCTGGACACGGTGCTCGAAGCCCTGGAGATCCGGTTCGGCGCGGCCCACGCGGAAATCATCATGACCCCGGAAGGGCCCGCGCTGGTGGAGATCGGCGCCCGGCTGAACGGCAACCTGGAGCCCGGCTTCCATGACGCGTGTACGGACGGGAACCAGGCGGATCTGCTGGCTCTGGCGTGCGTCCGTCCCGAGGAGTACGCCCGCCGGTTCACCGGAAAGACCATGTACCGCAAGCGCCACGAGGGCATCGTCTACCACGGGCAGACCAGCCTGAGCGGCGTGGTGGCAGCGATCGACGAACGGGTGCTCGCTGAGATCGGGGCGCTGAACACCGTGCATCTGGCTGTGCCCCGGGTGGCACCCGGGGATCGGCTGCGCCCCACCACCGATCTGCTGTCCAGCCCGCTGCGGGTCTACCTGACGGGCAGCAACCACCAGGATCTGATGGCCGATTACCGGCGGATCGTGGCGCTCAAGGACGACGTGTTCCGACTCGTCTGATCAACCTCGTCCGATCAACAACCGGCGCTTTCGCAGGCGCCTTGTGGAAGGAATACCATGCCCGTCCCCGTCCGGGCCGACCTGGCCGAGCTGCCCGACTACATCATCCCGAGCCAGGTGCCCGGGGCGATCCTGCTGAACTCCAACGAAGCACCGCTGCCGCCTCCACCGTCCGTCGTGGAAGCCATCACCCGGGCGGCGGCCGAAGGCCACCGGTACCCCATGTGGTTCTCGGACGCACTGGTGTCCCGGCTCGCGGAGCGGCTCGGCGTGCCGGAGCCGTGGATCACCGTCGGCTGCGGCTCGGTGAGCCTGTGCCAGCAGCTCATCCAGGCGTTCTGCGCCCCCGGCGACGAAGTGGTGTGCGCCTGGCGGTCCTTCGAGGCGTACCCGGTCTTCGCCAGCGTCGCCGGCGTTGCGGTACGGGCCGTCCCCCTGGACGCGGAGCACCGGCACGATCTGGACGCGATGCTCGCAGCGATCACGCCGGCTACCCGGGTCGTCTTCGTCTGCAACCCCAACAACCCCACCGGCACCGCGGTGGGTTCGGACGCCCTGCTCAGATTCCTGGACAAGGTGCCCTCCGACGTACTGGTCATCCTGGACGAGGCGTACGGCGAGTTCGTGACGGACCCGGACGTGCCGGACGGCATCCCGCTCGCGCTGGAGCACGAGAACATCGCGGTCCTGCGGACCTTCTCCAAGGCATACGGGCTGGCAGGCGTCCGGATCGGCTACTGCGTGGCCGCTCCGCCGGTCACCGCCGCCGCGGCGAAGGTCGGGGTCCCCTTCGCGGTGAGCAGACTCGCGCAGGCCGCCGCGCTCGCCGCCCTGGCCCACGGCGACGAGGTACGGCAACGGTGCGAGGTGGTGGTACGGGAGCGGGAACGCGTCCATGCCGCGCTGCTGGCCACCGGACACCAACTGCCCCCGTCACAGGCCAACTTCCTCTGGCTGCCACTGGGCGAGCGGTCCGCCGAGTTCAGCGGGCATTGCGCGGACCACGGCGTCATGGTGCGTGCCTTCGCGAGTGACGGAGTACGCGTCACGGTGGGGTCGCCCGAGGAGAACAACGCCTTCCTGCGCGCCGCACAGAGCTTCGCCACGGCTAGGCGAATACGGCAGGTTCTGTGAGGTACGACCGGGACCGGTCGTCTATGCCCGCCCGCACTCCGGCGATGCGGCGCACCGCCTCCTCCAGTTCCGGTCCCCGCAGGGTGAACGGCAGCCGGAGGAACCGTTCGAGAGTCCCCGCGGCGCCGAAGCGGGGACCTCCGGCGAGCCGGACCCCGACCTCCGCGCAGGCTTTCACGAGGTGGCTGCTGACCGGAGCGTCGAGTTCCGCCCATACGGAGATTCCGCCGGAAGGAATGTGGAACCGCCACTCGGGCAACTGCTCGTGCAGCGCCGCGACGAGGGTGTCCCGCTGCACTGCCAACTCGGCACGCCGGTTCGCGACAATACCGGCGCCGGATTCGAGCAGCCGCCCCGCGATGAGCTGGTCGAGGATGGAGCAGCTGACCCCGAGATCGACAGCGACGGCCGCCAGCTGCTGCACGAGCTGCGCGGACGTGCGAATCCATCCCACGCGCAGACCGCCCCAGAAAGCCTTGCTCATGCTGCCGATCGACAGCACCTGCCCGTTCCGGTCGAAGCTCGCGAACGGCGGCGGCACAAGGCCGCCGTCCAGGTCGAGATCGACGAGGGTCTCGTCCACAACAAGGTCCGTACGGGTGGCCCGCGACACCGCGGCGAGCCGTTCGCGCAGCTCGGCCGGCATCAGATGACCCGTCGGATTGTGGAAGTCGGGGATCAGGTACGCCAGGCGCGGTTGCACTTGGGCCAGCATGTCGACGAATTGCGCACTGTCCCAACCGGCCGGTCCCAGACCGCAGGTGACCAGCCGGGCGCCGGCCCGGTCCAGCAGCGCGAGCGCGTTGGGATACGTCGGCGACTCGACGAGGACCTTCTCGCCCGGCCCGGCCAGAAGCTTCAGGATCAGATGCAGCGAGTGGAGGCTGCCGGCGGTAACGATGATCTGATCCGGCATGGTGGCCACCCCGCGCGCCGTGTACTTCTCGGCGATGCGTTCACGCAGCACCGGCAGCCCCAGCGGCAGGTATCCCGAGTGCTGGGTGTAGAGCGGCAGATCGGTACTGGCCACACGCGTCGCGTCAAGCAGTTCGGGCGGTGCGGGCAGGGCGGCGCAGGCGAGATCGATCACTTCTGAGTGCCCCGCGGACCACAAACCGCGGGCAGCCAGTTTCCTGCTTCCGGCGAGCGAGGTGAAGCTGCCGGCCCCCCGGCGGCTGGTGAGGTACTGCCCGGCGCGCAGCTCCCGGTACGCCGCGGTCACCATGGTCCGACTGACACCGATCGCGCTCGCGAGCTCCCGCTCGGCGGGCAGCCGCAGGCCGTCACCCAGTCGGCCGTCGTCAATCAACTGCCGTACCGCGTCGGCGAGTTCCAGGTATCCGGGCCGGTCGGTCCGCACACTGCCGAGCATTCCGGCCAACTGCGGCGCACCTACGTTACGACCCATTTGTTCCCCCTGAAGCCACTGGACCCCGATTGGATATAGCCACTCCTTGGGCCCCTACCTACATTTCCAGGCATACGTCAAGTCTGCAAGGCCACAGCACTCCAGTTGGAGGGATACACGTCATGCGCCAAGGTGCTCTCGTTCGATTGGCACTCCTTGCCCTGGTCTGGGGGTCCAGTTATCTCTGGATCAAGATCGCGCTCCGCGGATTCACGCCTACCCAGATCCTGCTCGTCCGACTGGCCCTCGGCGCACTGGTGCTTCTGGCGGCGGTGCGATTCGCGAAGCTGCGGTTGCCGCGCGGCGCCATGGTCTGGGTTCACTTGAGCATCGCCGCACTACTCGCCAACGTGGTGCCGTTCTTGCTGTTCGCCGTCGGCGAGCAGACGGTCGACTCCGGACTGGCCGGCGCCCTCAATGCCACAACCCCGTTGTGGGCACTGCTGGTCGGGCTCTTCGCAGGCCGGCAACGCGCCCGGCTGACTCCGGCACTGCTCGTCGGCCTCGTCGTCGGGTTCACCGGCGCCCTGTTGATCTTCGAGCCCTGGAAGAGCGGGGCATCCGGCCCCGCCATGGTGGGCGTGCTGGCCTGCCTGGCCGCAGCGCTGAGTTACGCCCTCGGGTACACCTACATCGACCGCACGCTGGCCGGCCGTGGCATCCCGCCGGTTGCGCTGGTAGCGGCACAACTGCTCGCCGCGACCGCCATCGCGGCCGTGACGACTCCGTTCGCCGGGCTGACACCGGTACACCTGCGTGCTGACTCCGTGATCGCCCTGGTCGTCCTCGGTGCGCTGGGAACCGGGTACGCCGTGCTCCTGAACTACCGGCTGATCGAGGACGACGGCGCCACCCTCGCGTCGACCGTCGCGTACCTCCTGCCGATCGTGGCGGTCACTCTCGGAGTGCTGACACTCGGTGAGCCGGTCACAGCGGTGACCCTGGCGGGTGTGGCTCTGGTGCTCACCGGTATCGCGCTGACCCGCCGTCGGCCGGGCGGCGGCGATGCGGCCGCTTCCTCAACCAAGCCTGACGCGGCGAAGCTCGCACAGTCCCCCGAGCCCGAGCCCGCGCCCGAGCCCGAGCCCGCTGCCGAGGGTTCCCTGAGCCGCAGTAACTGACAACCGAACCGATAGCAGGAGGCGTCACAACATGACCGCACCGCACCACACAACTGACCGCAAGTTCCTCTTCGTGCTGGGCGGCGCCCGGCCGAAAGGGAACACCGAGACACTCGCCCGTACCGCGGCGGCAGGGCTGCCCGAAGGCGTGCAGCGGTCCTGGGTGCGGTTGAGCGAACTGCCGTTGCCCCCGTTCGAGGATCTCAGGCATGTGGGCACCGGCCAATATCCCGAGCCGGCGGGCAACGCGCGTGTCCTGCTCGACGCCACGCTGGCCGCCACCGACCTGGTGATCGCCTCCCCGCTCTACTGGTACAGCCTGTCCGCGAGCGCCAAGCTCTACATGGACTACTGGTCGGGTTGGATGCGTGTCCCCGGTGTCGAGTTCAAGGAGCGGATGGCGGGCAAGACGCTGTGGGCGGTCACCGCGCTCTCCTCGGGAGACCCGGCGAAGGCCGATCCGATGCTCGGCACGCTCCGCAACTGCGCCGAGTTCCTCGGCATGCGGTGGGGCGGCGCCGTGCTCGGCCACGGCAGCGCGCCAGGGCAGGTCCACACGGACAGCGCCGCGCTGGAGAGTGCCCGGTCCTTGTTCGGCCGGGACGTCAGTGACGTTGCTGACATGCGAGTGGGAGCAGTCTGAAGTCCCCCAAAACACCTGAGCCGGCTGGACGGATGGCGGGTTGAGGGCCGCGCGGAGGTCTCGGCGGCCCCACCGGTCGTGGTGCCGCCGTTACCCCCGGCCTCGGACAAGGCCACCCGCATCCGCAACCGGACCCGACGCCCGCTCCGGCGGACGATCCGGTCGACGGCCCTGCGCGCGAAGTAACCCGTGGGCATCCCGGTCCGCGAACGCACTTATCCTTCTGGCTGGCGTCGCGAGCGAATCGCAGCAGGGGGAGGACCAACCGCACATGGAGTACCTGAATCCGGGCGATCCACGGGCGATCGGTGCGTACCGGCTGCTGCGCAGACTCGGTGCCGGAGGCATGGGACAGGTCTATCTGGCCAGGTCCGCCGGCGGCCGTACCGTCGCGGTGAAACTGGTGCACAGAGAGCTCGCCGGCCAGGCGGAGTTCCGGCGGCGCTTCCAGCAGGAAGTGGAGGCCGCCCGGTGCGTGGGCGGCCAGTGGACCGCCCCCGTGCTCGACGCCGACACGAACGCCGCCACGCCATGGGTGGCGACCGGCTACATCGCCGGGCCGTCGCTCCAGGACGTCGTGTCCGACGACACCTTCGGGCCGCTGTCCGAACGGTCCGCGCTCGTCCTGGCCAACGGACTGCTCGGGGCTCTCGCGGACATCCACCGCGCGGGACTCGTCCATCGTGACCTCAAGCCCTCCAATGTGCTGATCACCCTCGACGGTCCGCGCGTCATCGACTTCGGAATCGCCCGCGCCCTGGAACCGGTCGCTGAGGCCCCGGCCACCCGTACCGGTGCGGTGATCGGCTCTCCCGGCTTCATGTCACCCGAGCAGGTGCGGGGCGAGCGGGTCGGCACGGCGAGCGATGTGTTCTGCCTCGGCTCGGTCCTCGCGTACGCCATGACCGGACGGGTGCCGTTCGGCGGGGTCGAGAGCGGCATCCACGCGCTGCTCTTCCGTATAGCCCACGAGGATCCGGACCTCTCGGCGATCCCCGAGGGCCCCATCCTCCGTCTGATTACCGCCTGTCTCGCCAAGAACGCAGAGGACCGGCCGACGGTCGCGCAACTGCGGGAGCTCACCGAGCCGTACGTGCAGGAACAGGACGCGGGTGCGTGGCTGCCTGCCGGGCTGACCGCGCACCTGGGGCGGGACGCGGCACGGCTGCTGGACGCCGACATGACGGAGCAGCCGCCGACGGTGGTGCCCGGCGGTCATGTACCGGCCGCCCCGACAGGCCAGTTCGGGCCCGCGTTCCCGTTCCAGCCCCACCGGGCTCCCGGCATGCACGGACCGGTGCCGACGCCGGGGTTCGGTCCCGCGACACCGCTGCCGCGCCCGGCGGCCGGCGGGCCGGTGCTGAAAACGCCCAAGGGCCTGTCCAATGCGCTGGTCATCCTTCTGGGCGCAGGAATGCTCGTGTCCGTCATCGACCTCAACTACGAGGCGAAGCTCGTCGGTGAACTGAACGACGTACAAAGCTCGGCGGATCTGACCGGATCGAATCCTTCCGACCTGCTGCATGCGCTCCAGTTGACCTGGAAGGGCACCCCGGAGGCGATCCTGGGGATCTGGTCCGTGATCATGCTCGCGACCGTCGTGCTGTGGCTCATCTGGTTCCGTCGCGTACGGATCAACGCCGAACTATTCGACGCACAGGCGCACAGGCTCGGGCGCGGATGGGCACTGGCCGCCTGGTTCGTGCCAGTGGCTCACCTGTGGGTGCCCAAGCAGGTCATCAACGACGTCTGGACCGCCAGCGCATCGCCGCCCGCCCCCGCGCCCTACGCCACCCGGCCCGAGCGGCCGACGCCCTCACGCGCCGCACTGCACGCATGGTGGCTGTCGTTCGCCGGGAGCATCGGTCTGCTGTACGTCTCCAAGGCCTGGCAGACCTGGGACGAGGCCAAGGACCTCGACGAGGCCCGCCTGCTCGCCCTGCTGAGCTTCTTCGAAGGCGCCCTGACTTTGGCGTCGGCGGTGCTGGCCGTCGTGGTCGTACAGCAGGTGACGTCGATGCAGCAGCGCCGCGTCACCGCCACCCAACAGCGGTCGGCGGGCGGCCTCATGGGGTCCGCGGGAGGCCACGCTACGCACAGGTGAGCGCACCCGGGGCGCTCGAATTCGTGACGGCCGCGATTCGCGCGCCGCGGCTACGCCCGTACGCGCGCGCCCGGCCGGTTCAGGGCCCGGGGCCCATTCCGCCGCCCTGGAGGCGTTCCAGGTCGGACGGGCGTACCTGGATGGCGATTATTGCGACGATCGCGGCCACCACCGTGAACACCGCGGCGACGATGAACGCCGCGGAGACTCCGGAGGTGAGGACCTCGTCGGCCCATGGTGGTGGGAGCTGGCCCGTCTGCTCGAACTTCGCGCGTTCCGCGGGGCTCGCCGCGGACAGGAAGCGCGGTATCTGGGTGTCGGCCTCGTTGCGGCTGGCCGTGCCGTACATCGTGACCAGGATGGACAGGCCGAGCGAGCCGCCCACCTGCTGGGTGACGTTGAGCATGCCCGAGGCCGCGCCCGACTCGTGTGTGGGCACGTTGGAGACGGCCATCAGCGTCAGCGACACGAAGTTGAAGCCCATGCCGAGGCTGAAGATGAGAATCGGGCCCAGGATGCTGCCCAGGTAGGTCGAGTCGATGTCCGTCAGGGTCAGCCAGGACAGGCCGATCGCTGCCAGGATCGAGCCGGTCACCATGAAGGGCTTCGGGCCGTACTTCGGCAGGAGCTGGGAGGCCATTCCCGCGCCCACCGCGATGACCGCGCTGACCGGCAGGAAGGCCAGTCCGGTCTTGAGCGGGCTGAAGTCCAGGACGTTCTGGACGAACAGCGTGAGGAAGAAGAACATGCCGAAGATCGCGGCGGCGAGGCTCAGCATGATTCCGTACGTGCCCGCCCGGTTACGGTCGGCGAACATGTGCAACGGAGTGATCGGCTGCCTGGAGCGCCGTTCCACCAGGATGAACAGGGCGAGGAGTACCACCGCGGCGGCGAACGAAACCAGAGTGAGAGCGTCGCTCCAGCCGTCCTGTGCGGCCCGGATGAAGCCGTAGACCAGACACACCATGCCGACCGTGGAGGTCAGGGCGCCGGTGAAGTCGAAGTGGCCGGGATGGCGCTCGGACTCCTTGATGACGCGGGGTGTGGCGACGGCGATGAGCAGCCCGATCGGTACGTTGACGAACAGCACCCAGCGCCAGTCGAGCCATTCGACGAGCACACCGCCGGCCAGCAGCCCGATGGCTCCACCGCCCGCGGATACGGCGGCGAAGACGCCGAATGCCCGGTTGCGGGCCGGGCCTTCGGTGAACGTGGTGGCGATCAGCGCGAGTGCCGTCGGAGAGGCGATGGCACCACCGACGCCCTGGAGGGCGCGGGCGGCCAGGAGTTGGCCGGAGTTCTGCGCGAGGCCTCCGAGCAGGGAGGCAAGGACGAACAGCAGAACGCCGAAAATGAAGACCCGGCGGCGGCCGAGGATGTCACCGGCACGCCCGCCGAGCAGCAGCAGCCCGCCGAAGGTGAGCGTGTAGGCATTGACCACCCACGAAAGGCTCGTGGTGGAGAAGTCGAGGGCGCTCTGGATGTGCGGCAGGGCGATGTTCACGATGGTGATGTCGAGAACCACCATCAGCTGGCACGAGGCGATGACCAGCAGGGCCAGGCCGTTCCTGCTGCCCGGACCCTTGTCGGTTGTGGCTTGTCCTGGTGTCGGTTGGGAGGTCGACATGGCGCATGGCCCTCACGACAGAGGCAGTGGGCGGTTCTGCCCACCATTTGACCGTAAGCCCGGTGCGTGCATGCCACCAGTCGATCAATCCGCGCCCGCTCGACATGCCGCTCACTCCGTCAGGCGGACGGCCGGGAGCCTTCCCGGAGGCGTGCTGTCAGCGCCTCGCGTGCGGTCGGCCACTCGTCGGAGACCATCGAGTAGACGACGGTGTCGCGCATCGTCCCGTCCGGCCTGGTCCGATGGCGGCGCAGTACGCCCTCGCGCTGTGCGCCGAGGCGTTCGATGGCACGCTGCGACCGTTCGTTGCGGTGGTCGGTGTGCCAGGTGACCCGGACCGCGCCGAGGTCGTCGAAGGCACGGCCCAGCAGGAGAAGTTTCGCCTCGGTGTTGATGCCGGTGCGGTGGAAGCGGCTGCCGAGCCAGGTGGAGCCGATCGCGATGCCGCGGTCGGCGGGCTCTATCTCGTAGTACGAGGTGGATCCGGCCACTTCACCGGTCGCGACGTCGATCTGCGCGAGCGCGACACTGTCGCCCTCCTCCTGCTTGACCAGCAGGCGCTCGACGATCGCCCGCATTCCGCCGACGTCCGCGGGCTGCTTGTGCGAGAGCCAGGTCCAGACCCCGGGGTCCTTGAGTGCCTCGAAGAGACCCTCGGAATGATCGGCGGTCAGTGGCTCAAGGCGTACGTATTGGCCGGTCAGGGTGGGTCGTTCGAACCATGCGCTGTTCATGGCGGGAAAGAATACGCAAAGACCTCGGCCGCGTTCCCCGCAATAAACGTGGCCAAATATGGACCTTCCCGTCGTCGAGCTTGCGTTCGAGGGCGGTTCACATGGTGGGATGAGCTGATGCGACCCCCCACACGCATAGCCTCACATCCTCCTAATCCCTACGACGAACTGGCACAACTCGCGACACCGGAGCCGGACTACGACCGCGACGACCCGCTCGGTCTCGGTCTCGCGCCCGACGACGACGATGACGGTGCCGACGACTGGGCCCCGCCCAACCACCGTGGCAAAAGCCGTCTCGCCGCCGTCCCGGTGGTATTCAAACTGGTCGTCACCGGCCTGGTCTGCCTCTCCTTCCTGCTGATCGCCGACCGCTACGCCGTGATGTACGCGCAGGACAAGGCCGAGGAAAACCTCCAGAAGTCACTGGGGCTCGCGGCCGCGCCCGAGGTCGACATCCACGGCTTCCCGTTCCTCACCCAGGTCCTCGACCAGCGCCTCGACGAGGTCGACGTCAGCGTCCCCGACGTCGCCGCCGACCGCGTCTCCCTCGCCGAAGTACGGGCCACCGCCAAGGACGTACGTATCGTCGGCAGCCTGCCTTCCTCGATCAAGGGCGCCGTCATCGGCAGCGTGGACGGCGACGTTCTGCTGTCCTTCGACGACCTCAACCGCGAACTGGGCGCCTCGCAGGCCAAGTTCACGAGAGACGGCGCAAGCAACATACGGGTGGTGGGCTCCGTCCCCGTCGCCGGCAACGAAGTCCGCGTACGGGCCCGGGCGCACGTACGCCGCGACGGCGACCAGGCCGTGTCCACCACCGTCGACCACATGCGGCTCGACATCCCCGGGCTCGTCACCTACCGGCCGGGCAAGGACCGGGCGCACTCGGGCCTCCGGCTGCACCCCGAGGCCGCCGAGCGGATCAGCCGCGAGAGCGCGCGCATCAAGGCGCTGCTGGCGGTTCCCGCGGTGGTGGACCGGCTCGGCGTACCGAGGAAGTGGGTGGACCGGGCGCTGCAGAGCGAGAAGGAGCTGAACAAGCTCACCGGCTCGCCGCGCTTCGTCCAGCAGCTGATGAAGCTCAACCTCGTCGACGTGATCATCGAGCACCCCTGGCTGCTGAAGAAGGTCGGAATCGACCCCAAGCTGGTCGCCGCCCTGCTGAGCCTGCGGCCGCCGGAACTGTCCGAGCAGCTCTCGCTGTCCTTCCGGCTGCCCAAGACGCCCGGCGACCTGCGGCTGCGCGAGATCAGCGTGGAGCGTGAAGGAATCAGGGCCGATCTGGCGGGTACCGGGCTGACCTTCGGGAAGCTCGCGACCGGGAAGAAGTGAAGAAGAAGGAACGATTGCCCGGCCCGCCGCACCGAATCCGTAGAGGACAGGTACGGCGGGCCGGGCGCGCTTCAGCGTGATGCGGCGATGAATTCCCGCAGCGCCGCGGACAGCACCTCCGGCTGGTCCTCGGCGATCAGCGTGCAGCTGTCCTCGACCTCAAGAAGGCGCCCCTGCGGCAGAATGTCCGCCAGCCTCCGGCCGTGCGCCCGCGGCATCATCCGGTCCTCCTTCGCCCACACCACCAGCGCGGGCTTGTCGAACTTCCGCAGCCCGTCCACCGCTTCGAGCAGCTCCGTCCTGCGCACGCCCCGGTTGTAGCGGCGGAAGTCGGCGCGGATGGCCGGGTCGGTGAGGAGCGGCTCCAGCCAGCCGTCGACGATCTCGTCCGGTACGGGCCGCTTGGTGAGCGCGCCGATCCCCACGGGCAGGCGCCGCAATGGGCGTAGGGCGAGCGTACGGGCGAGGAAGGTGATGCCGCCCGGCACCTTGCAGGCGAGGGAGATCAGCTTGCCGGGCACGCCGGGCGGGTAGTTGTCGAAGGCCTCGCAGGAGGTGAGGACGAGCCTGGCGAGCCGTTCGGGGTGCTGGGCGGCGACGGTCTGGGCCCGCCCGCAGTCGTTCTCGACGAGCGTGACGTCGCGCAGGTCGAGCCGGTCGAGGAACTCCGCGATGAGCTCGTTGACGGAGTCCGGGGTGAGCGGTACGTCCGCGCGCATGGGTATGCGGTGTGATCCGTACGGCAGGGTCGGGGCGACGACCCGGTGGTCCGCCCGCAGTGCGGCGACGACCTTGCGCCAGACTGTCGCGTCGTGGACCAGGCCGTGCAGGAGGACCACAACGGGTCCTGGTCCGCCGGTGTCCTCGTACGCGACGGTTCCGGCGGTGAGCTCAATCCGGGGCATGGCAAATCCTCCATCTCGGCTGAGAGCGAGGCTATCTCCGTCCGGCCAGTGACAAGGTGCCCCCTCCGCGGCGTCGTTACGGGAGAACGGCAGAGCGGCTCAGGGCAGCGATTGGAGGAGTTCGCGCGCGCAGTGCCGGGCTCGTACGAATCCTTCGGGCGGCTCACCGGGCCGGTCGTCGGCCTGGAACCGCCGCTGTCGTTCGACGAGTTGCGGGCGATCGTGACGAGTCCGCGCTGGAGTGTGTTTGTGGACTCGGCGGTGAACTGAGGCGGCCGAGGCGCTGGAGCCGTACAAGGATCAGTCGCAGGCCGGTCGGGCCAGTACGGGTGCGGGCAGCAAGGCCATTACGGGCAGTCGGTCCAGTAGGGCCACCCGTCCAGCTAGTCCAGTACGGCCACCCCGTCCAGCTCGACCAGGCACTGATCGTCCCAGAGGCGGACCGCGCCGATCACCGCCATGGCGGGGTAGTCGCGGCCCGCCAGTCGGCGCCAGATGCGGCCCAGTTCGGGCGCCTGGGCGCGGTAGTCGGCGACATCGGTGGCGTAGACGGTGACGCGGGCGAGGTCGGCGGGGGTGCCGCCGGCGGCGCGCAGCGCCGTGAGGAGGTTGGTGAGGGCCTTCTCGAACTGGGCCGGGAGCATATCGCCGACGATCTTGCCGTCCGTGTCGAGGGAGGTCTGGCCCGCCAGGAAGACCAGGCGGGAGCCGGTGGCCGTGACGGCGTGGGAGAAGCCGGTGGGCGGGGACAGCTCGGCCGGGTTGATGCGGTGCAGGGTCATCGGTACAGCTCCTTGGCGATGATCGTCCGCTGGACCTCGGTGGCGCCTTCGTAGATACGGGGCGCCCTGACCTCACGGTAGAGGTGTTCGAGCAGGTGCCCGCGCTGAAGGGCGCGCGCACCGTGCAGCTGCACCGCGGCGTCGACGACGTACTGGGCCGTCTCGGTGGCGAAGAGTTTGGCCATGGCGGCGCGGCGGGGCACGCCGGATGCGCCCGCGTCGTACGCCGAGGCGGCCGCGTACACGAGCAGGCGCGCGGCCTCGGTACGGGTCGCCATCTCGGCGACCTGATGGGCGACCGACTGGAGGTCCTTGAGGGGGCCGCCGAAGGCGGTGCGGCGCGCGGTGTGCTCGACGGTCGCGTCCAGGGCCGCCTGTGCCATTCCGACGGCAAAGGCGCCGACGCTGGGGCGGAAGAGGTTGAGGGTGTCCATGGCGACCCGGAAGCCTCCGTTCACCTCACCGATCACGTCGGCGGGGGTGACCGGTACGCCGTCGAAGGCGAGGGCGCCGATGGGGTGCGGCGAGAGCATGTCGAGCGGGGTCCCGGTCAGGCCGGGACGGTCGGCGGGGACCAGGAACGCGGTGACGCCGCGGGCCCCGGCCCCCTCATCCGTACGGGCGAATACGGTGTAGAAATCGGCGTACGGTGCGTTGGAAATCCAGCATTTCTCGCCGGACAGGCGCCATCCGGAACCCTCCGGTACGGTCTTGAGCGAGAGAGCCGCCGCGTCCGATCCCGCGCCCGGCTCGCTCAGCGCGAAGGCGGCCACGGCGCGGCCCGAGATCACTTCCGGGAGCCAGCGGGCGCGCTGCTCCCCGGTGCCCGCGCGGGCCACCGGACTGGCCCCGAGCCCTTGCAGGGCGAGCGCGGTCTCGGCCTCGGTACAGACCTGGGCGAGCGATTCGCGCATCAGGCAGAGGTCCAGGGCTCCAGAACTGAACAGGCGCTCCAGCAGTCCGAGTTCACCGAGTGAGGCGACCAACGCGCGGTTCACCGTGCCCGGTTCGCCCTTTTCCGCGAGGGGCCGCAGGCGGTCCGCGGCCAGCGCGCGCAGTTCGGCGCACCACCCGTGCTGTTCCGGTTCCAGCTCGAATCCCGGCATATTGCGGCACCCCTCTTATCGCGGGCCGTTGACTGTCGTCACCTAAACGATACGCTCAATGTGCGACAAGGGGGCGATCCCATCATGGAGCTGAAGACCTCAGCGCACCTCGATACCTTTCCCCGCGACCAGCTGCCGCCCGCCCACCAGTGGCCGGATCTGGTCTTCGACCGTCCTGAGCTGCGCTATCCGGACCTGCTCAACTGCGGGGCGGAGCTCCTGGACCGCACCATCGAGCGCTTCGGCGCGGACCGGCCGGTGTTCCGTACCGCCAAAAGTGAGATCTGGACGTACGACGAGCTCCGCCGCACCGTCGACCGGATAGCGCACGTACTGACCTCCGACCTGGGCGTCCTGCCCGGCAACCGCGTCCTGCTGCGCGGCCCCACGACCCCCTGGCTCGCCGCCTGCTGGCTCGCGGTGATGAAGGCGGGCGCGGTGGCGGTGACGGTCCTCGCGCAGCAGCGGGCCACCGAGCTGGCGACGATGTGCGCCATCGCGCGGGTGGGCCATGCTCTGTGCGACGTACGGGCCGTCGACGACCTGGCCAAGGCCGAGGTGCCCGGGCTGCGCATCACGGCGTACGGCGGTGACACGCCCGACGACCTGCTGCGTCTGGCGGCCGACAAGCCGTCGCGGTACGCCGCCGTGGCGACCTCCGCCGACGATGTCGCGCTGATCGCCTTCACCTCGGGGACGACCGGGCGCCCCAAGGGCTGTATGCACTTCCACCGCGATGTGCTGGCCGTCGCCGACACCTTCTCGCGCCATGTGCTCAAGCCCCGGCCCGACGACGTCTTCACGGGAAGCCCGCCGCTCGGCTTCACGTTCGGGCTCGGCGGCCTGGTGATATTCCCGATGCGGGCGGGCGCGTCCGCGCTGCTGCTCGAACAGGCGGGCCCCAAGCAGCTGCTGCCCGCGCTCGACCGGCACCGGGTCTCCGTCCTGTTCACCGCGCCGACGGCGTACCGGGCGATGCTGGACGACCTCGGTGCGTACGACCTGGGCGCCCTGCGCCGCTGTGTCTCGGCCGGCGAGAACCTGCCCGCCGCGACCTGGCGGGCCTGGTACGAGCGCACCGGGCTGCGCATCATCAACGGCATCGGCGCGACCGAGCTGCTGCACATCTTCATTTCGGCGGCGGACGAGGCGATCAGGCCAGGTACGACCGGGGTGCCGGTGCCCGGCTGGGACGCGCGTGTGGTGGACCGGTCCGGACAGCCGGTGGCCGACGGCGAGCCGGGGCTGCTCGCGGTCCGTGGCCCCGTGGGCTGCCGCTACCTCGCGGACGAGCGGCAGCACCAGTACGTACAGGGCGGCTGGAATCTGACCGGCGACACCTACGTCCGTGAGGCCGACGGCTACTTCCGTTATGTCGCCCGCGCCGACGACATGATCATTTCGGCCGGGTACAACATCGCAGGCCCGGAGGTCGAGGAAGCGCTGCTGCGCCATCCCGACGTGCTGGAGGCGGCGGTGGTGGGGCAGGCCGACGAGCGGCGCGGCCAGATCGTCGTCGCGTACGCCGTCCTGCGCGACGGGGTGCCGCGCGGCGACGGGACCACGGCTCTGCTGCGCGACTTCGTGAAGGCCGAGCTGGCGCCGTACAAATGCCCGCGCGACATCGTCTTTCTGGATGCCCTTCCGCGTACACCGACCGGCAAGCTCCAGCGCTTCCGGCTGCGGGCCGTAGAGTGATCACGTGGCCGAGCAGCACACTCCCCGTTCATTGATCGTTTCTCTCTACGGCGCGTACGGGCGCACGCCCGACGGAGGCGACGCCGAGCCGATGCGCGTGGCCGAGCTCATCCGGCTGCTGGCCGCGGTCGGCGTCGACGCGCCCTCGGTACGTTCGTCGGTCTCGCGTCTCAAACGGCGCGGACTGCTCGTCGCCGCGCGCACGTCGGACGGCGCCGCCGGATACGCGCTGTCCGACGACGCCCATCAGCTCCTCGACGACGGCGACCGGCGCATCTACGAGCACCCGGCGCCGCGCCTGTCGGACGGCTGGGTCCTCGCGGTCTTCTCGGTGCCCGAGGCCGAGCGCAACAAGCGTCACCTGCTGCGCTCGCGCCTCTCCCGCCTCGGCTTCGGTGCGGCGGCACCGGGGGTGTGGATCGCCCCCGCGCGCCTGTACGAGGAGACGCGCCACACCCTGGAGCGCCTCCAACTCGCCCCGTACGTCGACCTCTTCCGGGGCGAACACCTCGGCTTCGCGGTGACGGAGGAGGCGGTGGCGCGCTGGTGGGACCTGCCCGCGATCGCCAAGCAGCACGCCGAGTTCCTGGATCTGCACGAGCCGGTGCTGCGCTCCTGGACGTCCGGCGGCCGGTCGCCGGACCCCCAGCAGGCCTACCACGACTACCTCCTGGCCCTCGACTCCTGGCGCCGCCTCCCGTACGTGGACCCGGGTCTGCCCGCCGAACTCCTCCCGGCGGGCTGGCCGGGCGCCCGCTCGGCGGAGGTCTTCGCCGAACTGCATGCGCTCCTGCGCGATGCGGGCGAGGAGTTCGTACGGGCATCATGAGGCATGACCTCGATCTTGACCTGGACCTTTACCAACGACCTCGATGAGTACCTGGCCACCGCCGGAGCCGCCGTCGCCGCGCGTCCCGCGGAGAACACGCTGCTGCTGACGATCGCGGAGACGCTCCGGCAGCGCGGCAGCGATGCGTACGGCGAAGGTGCGCCGCGGTTCGGCTGGTGGCGCGGGGCCGACGGCGGCGTGGACGGGGCGCTGGTGTGGACGCCGCCGCATGCGGTGATGGTGGGGGCCGTTCCCGCGGAGGCGGTGGCGCCGCTGGCCGAGGCGTGCGGGATATTCGGGAGCCCGGCGGTCAGCGCGGAGCGCGAGACGGCGGAGGCGCTGGCGGCCGAGTGGCGGCGGGCGGGGGTCGCGGCGACGACGGTGGTGGAGCAACGGCTGTACCGGCTCGCGGAATTGACCCCGCCGGTTCCTGCGCCGCCCGGGCGTGCGCGGGTTGCCACCGCCGCCGACCGGGAGCTGCTGGTGGACTGGGTCAACGCGTTCCGCCGGGACACCGGCCAGCCGGCGCCCGGCGCCGGGCGGGCCGTCGACGACCGGGTTTCGTACGGCGGCCTGACCCTCTGGGAACACGAAGGCACCCCGGTGTCGATGGCGGGCGTGTCGCGCCCGGCGGCGGGCACGGTGAGGGTCGCACCGGTCTATACGCCACCCGAGCAGCGCGGGCGGGGGTACGCGGCGGCGGTCACGGCGGCGGTGAGCGGGGCGGCGCTGGATGCGGGGGCGGAGGAGGTACTCCTGTTCACGGACCTCGCGAACCCGACGTCGAACGGCGTGTACCAGCGCATTGGTTACAGGCCGGTGGCCGACCGGGTGGAGATCACGGTGGCGGGCTGAGGAGGGGCGGGGCGGCAGGCGCGGCGCGGGGCGCTGCGTGGGGGCCCGGCGCCGGGCGATGCGTGGGGGCGCGGGCCTGCGGCGCTGCTCCCCTGCCCTTCCCCAAGCTCTCAACTTCGTTCGAGCAGGGGAGACCCCATTCTTCCCGGCTGCGACATTTGCGGCTCCGCCGCGTGAGGGGCAAGCCCCCAGACCCGGACGCCCTGTGTGAGTGTCCTCAATCGCCGGGCGCCGGACGGGCTGGGTTTCCGGGCCCTTGCCGGAAAGCTACGTCAGGCTCAGCCGCGGCTTCGGGGCGTCGGTGCGCCCCGTCGGCGGCGTACGACTCCCCGCCCGGTACGGCAAGGGCCACGGCGCCGCGCCCCCCGCATACCCCTGCTCCGCCGCCGCGTGCAACGTCCAGTGCGGGTCGTACAAGTGCGGCCGCCCCAGCGCACACAGATCCGCCCGCCCCGCCAGCAGCACCGAATTGACGTCGTCCCACGACGAAATCGCCCCGACCGCGATCACCGGCACGCCCACCGCATTGCGAATCCGGTCCGCGTACGGCGTCTGGTACGACCGGCCGTACTCAGGCGCCTCGTCGGCCACAACCTGCCCGGTCGAGACATCGATCGCATCGGCCCCGTGCGCCACGAACGCGCGCGCGATCTCGACCGCCTCCTCCGCCGTCGTACCCCCGTCCGCCCAGTCCGTGGCGGAGATACGGACCGTCATCGGCCGCTCCTCCGGCCAGATACCGCGTACCGCGTCGAAGACCTCCAGCGGAAAGCGCAGCCGCCGGGCGAGGGAACCGCCGTACGCGTCCGTCCGTTGATTCGTGAGAGGGGAGAGGAAGCCGGAGAGCAAGTAGCCGTGGGCACAGTGGAGTTCCAGCAAGTCGAAGCCACAGCGCGCCGCGCGCCAGGCGGCCGAGGCGAACTGTTCGCGGATGTCGGTGAGTCCGGCGCGGCCGAGTGCGTGCGGGACCTGGTTGATGCCCGCACGGTACGGAAGCGGTGAGGCCGCGGAGACAGGCCAGTTTCCGTCGTCCAGCGGCTGGTCGATGCCGTCCCACATCAGCCGCGTCGAGCCCTTGCGGCCGGAGTGGCCGAGCTGGACGCCGATGGCCGTGCCGGGCGGCGACTGGCGGTGGACGAAGTCGGTGATCCGGCGCCAGGCCGTGGCCTGTTGGGGGGTGTACATGCCGGTGCAGCCGGGGGTGATGCGGCCTTCGGGGCTCACACACACCATCTCGGTCATGACCAGCCCCGCTCCCCCGAGCGCGCGCGAGCCGAGGTGGACGAGGTGGAAGTCACCGGGCACACCGTCCACCGCCGAGTACATGTCCATGGGCGATACGACGACCCGGTTGCGCAGGGTCAGACCGCGCAGCCGGAAGGGGGTGAACATCGGGGGCGTGTCCGGCGGGCAGCCGAAGTCCTCCTCCACGGCCTGGGTGAACGCGGGGTCGCGCAGCCGCAGATTGTCGTGGGTGACGCGCCGGCTGCGAGTGAGGAGGTTGAAGGCGAACTGCCGTGGCGCCTGGTCGAGATACGTGCCGAGCTCCTCGAACCAGCGCAGGCTCGCCGCGGCCGCGCGCTGCGTGGAGGCTACGACGGGCCGGCGCTCGGTCTCGTACGCGGCGAGGGCGGCCGGCAGGTCGGGCTGCTCCTCGATGCACGCGGCCAGGGCGAGCGCGTCCTCGACGGCGAGTTTGGTTCCTGAGCCGATGGAGAAGTGGGCCGTGTGCGCGGCGTCGCCGATCAGGACTGTATTGCCGTGCGACCAGCGGTCGTTGACGACCGTACGGAAGGCGGTCCAGGAGGAGTTGTTGCCGCGCAGGGGGCGGCCGCCCAGCGCGTCGGTGAAGACCTTCGCGCACCGCTCGGTGGATTCGGCCTCGTCGCACCGGTCGAGCCCGGCGGCCCGCCAGACCTCCTCGCGCATCTCGACGATGACGGTGGAGGCTCCGGATTGACTCTGCGGCCCGGAGAGCCTCGTTGAGGGGGATGGGGCCTCCCCTGCTCGAGCGGAGTCGAGAGCTTGGGGAAGGTCGGGCGACGGACGGGCGTAGGGGTAGCCGTGGAGCTGCATCACGCCGTGCTCGGTCTCGGCGATCTCGAAGCGGAAGGCGTCGAAGGCGAAGTCGGCGGAGAGCCAGATGTAGCGGCAGCGGTGGGTGGTGACGCGGGGCGCGAAGACGTCTGCGTGTGCCTCACGGGTGGGGCTGTGCACGCCGTCCGCGGCGATCACCAGGTCGTACGCCGTGGAGAGTTCGGCGGCGTACGGCGCCTCCTCACGGAAGCGCAGATCGACGCCGAGCGAGCGGCAGCGTTCGTGCAGGATCTCCAGGAGCCTGCGGCGCCCGAGGGCGGCGAAGCCGTGGCCGCCTGAGGTGAGTGTGCGGCCCCGGTGGACGACGTCGATGTCGTCCCAGCGTACGAACTCGTCCTGGAGCGCCCGGTAGACGACCGGGTCGGCGTGCTGGATGCCGCCGAGGGTCTCGTCGGACAGGACGACGCCGAAGCCGAAGGTGTCGTCGGGCGCGTTGCGCTCCCAGACGGTGATCTCGCGCGCGGGGTCGAGCCGCTTGAGCAGCGCCGCCGCGTAGAGCCCGCCGGGCCCGCCACCGATGACCGCGACCCGCATCGCTACCGCCCCTGCCACTTCGGCGGCCGCTTCTCTGTGAAGGCGGCGTGGAATTCGGCGTAGTCGTCGCCGTTCATCAGGAGCGCCTGGGTGGCCGCGTCGAGCTCGACGGCGGCGGCGAGCGGCATGTCGAGCTCGGCGGTGAGCAGGGCCTTCGTCTGCGCGTACGCGAGGGCCGGACCGTCCGCGAGCCGTCGGGCCAGCTCGACGGCGCGGGCGTCCGCCTGCCCCTCGTCCGTCATTTCGCTGATCAGGCCGATCCGTTCGGCCTCGGGTGCGCGTACGGGGTCGCCGAGCATCAGCAGCCGGGTCGCGTGCCCGAGGCCCACGACGCGGGGCAGCAGATACGCCGCGCCCATGTCGCCGCCGGAGAGGCCGACCTTGGTGAAGAGGAAGGCGAACCGGGCGGACGGGTCGGCGATCCGGAAGTCGGCGGCGAGGGCGAGCACGGCGCCCGCTCCCGCGGCCACGCCGTGCAGGGCGGCGATCACGGGGAAGGGGCATTCGCGCAGCGCCCGTACGACCTGGCCGGTCATCCGGTTGAAGTCGAGGAGCTGCGCGGTGTCCATGGAGAGCGTGGCGCCGATGATCTCGTCGACGTCGCCGCCCGAGCAGAAGCCGCGGCCTTCGCCGCTGAGCACGAGGGCGCGCACGGAGCGCTCGCGAGCCAGCTCGGCGAGGAGGTCCCGCAGGTCGGCGTACGCGCCGAAAGTCAGGGCGTTGAGTTTCTCGGGCCGGGCGAGGGTGACGGTGGCGACGCCGTCGTCGGTGGTCAGGCGCAGATGGCGCCATTGCTGCGTACGAGGAGCTGAGCTGGGAAAGGGGCTCATGGGCAAGGCTCCTTCAACCGGCGGGGCTGGTGCCTGCCGCTCAAAGTTATCACCGATCCGTGACCGCCGTCACGAGTGCGCGATATCGAGCCCTCTGACCTAGGCCATTGGGCGATACGGCATTGCCTTCGTATGGTTGAAAGATCGACCTCTTGATCCCTCTTGATCCTTTTGGTGCCCGAAAGGGGGTATTACGCCTTGCTGGAAGCAGCAGGCCCGGATTCATGGCGCATCGCGCTGCCGCACACCCCGGCCGCGGTGCCGATCGCGCGCGCCCTGATCCGTGCGGCGCTCGCCGACATCTCGGCCGCCGAGGGTCCCGCGGACAGCGAAACGGCGGAGCTGCTCACCGCCGAGCTGGTCGCGAACGCCGTGGAGCACACGACCGGAGACGAGCCGATCAGGCTGGTGGTGGAGCTGCTGCCGACGGGGTGCCAGGTCGAGGTGCACGACCCCGCCCCGGCCCCGCCGGGCAGGCTGGACAGTGCGCCCGAGGACCTGTGCCCCGACCCGTGGCAGGAGCACGGGCGGGGGCTGCTGCTGATCCGTACGCTCAGCACGGACTGCGGGCACCGCGTCACCGAGCAGGGCAAGGCGGTCTGGTTCACCCTTGCGGGACCGGCCGCAGGGCCGCCTGCCGCACCGCCGGGCTGAACCAGGCGGTACGGCTGTTCGGCGTCCCCTTCGACGACTGCTGGGCGGCCGTTCGGCGACTATTCGGCGCCGGCCATGGTGGCGACCAGCACCGCCTTGATGGTGTGCATCCGGTTCTCGGCCTCGTCGAAGACGACCGAGTGCTTCGACTCGAACACCTCATCGGTGACTTCCAGCTCGGTGAGGCCGTACTGCTCGTGGATGTCGCGGCCGACCTTGGTGCCGAGGTCGTGGAACGCGGGCAGGCAGTGCAGGAACTTCACGTCCGCGTTCCCGGTGGCGCGCAGTACGTCCATGGTCACGGCGTACGGAGTCAGGGCCTCGATGCGCTCGGCCCAGACCTCCTTGGGCTCCCCCATCGACACCCACACATCGGTGGCGACGAAGTCGGCGCCGAGAACACCGTCGGCGACGTCCTCGGTGAGCGTGATGCGGGCGCCGCTGGCCTCGGCGGCCTTGCGGGCCTGCGCGACGATCTCCTCGGCCGGCCAATAGGCCTTGGGCGCCACGATGCGTACGTCCATGCCGAACAGTGCGCCGGTGACGAGGTAGGAGTTGCCCATGTTGAAGCGGGCGTCCCCCAGGTAGGCGAATGCGATCTGCTCCAGGGGCTTGGCGGTGTGCTCGGTCATGGTGAGCACGTCGGCGAGCATCTGGGTGGGGTGCCAGTCGTCGGTGAGCCCGTTGAAGACGGGGACCCCGGCGTACGCGGCCAGCTCCTCGACGGCGGCCTGGCTGTCACCGCGGTACTCGATGCCGTCGAACATCCGGCCCAGCACGCGCGCGGTGTCCTTCACCGACTCCTTGTGCCCGATCTGGGAGCCGGAGGGATCGAGGTACGTCGTCGACGCGCCCTGGTCGGCCGCGGCAACCTCGAACGAGCAACGGGTGCGGGTGGAGGTCTTCTCGAAGATCAACGCGACATTCTTGCCGCGCAGCCGCGGCACCTCGGCGCCCGCCTTCTTGGCCGCCTTGAGCTCGGCGGCGAGATCGATCAAGCCGCGGAACTCCTCGGCGGTGAAGTCCAGCTCCTTGAGGAGGTGGCGGCCTGCGAGGTCTATCGCCATGGTGGCTGCTCCTGGGTCGCGAATGCGGGGACCGTGGAAGTGTATACGAATGAGCGCATCACTATACAGCTTCGCGTTCGACCGGGCAGCTCATGCACCGGGGCCCGCCCCGGCCTCTGCCCAGCTCGCTGCCGCGGATCTCGATGACCTCGATGCCCTGCTTGCGCAGGTGAGTGTTGGTCGTGACGTTGCGCTCGTACGCCACCACCACGCCGGGCTCGACCGCCAGCACATTGCAGCCGTCGTCCCACTGCTCGCGCTCCGCCGCATGGACATCCTGCGTGGCGGTCAGTACGCGGATCTCGCGCAGTCCCAGGGCGGCGGCGATGGCGCGGTGCATGTGCTCGGGCGGGTGGTCGGTCACCTTCAACGCGCGCTCGCCGACGCCCGGTTCGATGGTGTACGAGCGGAGCATCCCGAGCCCGGCGTACTGGGTGAACGTGTCGACGTCGACCATCGTCATCACCGTGTCGAGGTGCATGAACGCCCGCCGCTTGGGCATGTCGAGCGCCACGATGGTCGTCGCTGAGCCCGCCGCGAAGAGACCGCGGGCGAGCATCTCCACGGCCTGCGGGGTGGTGCGCTCGCTCATTCCGATCAGCACCGCGCCGTTGCCGATGACCAGGACGTCGCCGCCCTCGATGGTGGACGGGTAGTCGTGCTGCCCCTCCGACCAGGTGTGGAAGTCGCCCGCCTCGGGGCTCTTGAAGAGCGGATGGTGCTTGTAGATCGCCTCGAAGTGGACGGTCTCGCGCTGCCGCGCCGGCCAGCGCATCGCGTTGATGGACACGCCGTCGTAGATCCAGGCCGATGTGTCGCGGGTGAAGATGTGGTTGGGCAGCGGCTTGACCAAGAAGTCGTCCAGGTCCATGACGTGGAACCGGACGGAGGTCGGTTCGGTGTGCTGGGCCAGGTACTCCCGCTTCGTCATGCCGCCGACCAGTGCCTCGGTCAGATCGGCCACGGACAGGCCGTCGAACGCATCCCGCAGGACGCCGGTGGCCAGCGGTCCGTACTCCTTCTCGTCGAAGACCCGGTCGAGGACCAGGTTCTTGGCCGCCGGGATCTCCAGCGACTCGCGCAGCAGATCACCGAAGAGGTGCACGTCCACCCCTCGGTCACGGAGCACATCGGCGAAGCCGTCGTGCTCCTGACGGGCGCGGCGCACCCACAAGAGATCGTCGAAGAGCAGCGCGTCCTTGTTGGTGGGGGTGAGGCGCTTGAGCTCCAGATCCGGTCTGTGGAGGATGACGCGGCGCAGCCGCCCGGTCTCGGAATCGACATGGAATCCCATCCCCCCATCCTGACCGAGCCACGCCGCACGCGCGTCCCTGTGGGCGCTCCCTGTGCGAAGCGATTCCACTTCGCACAGGGAGGCGCGGTCACAGCGGCGGTCACAGCCGTGTTCCGGCTCGCTGGGTCACAGCCGCGGGTCGACCGGCTCCGATTCCAGTGCGAGCACCGCGAAGACCGCCTCGTGGATCCGCCACAGCGGCTCCCCTTCGGCCAGCCGGTCCAGCGCTTCGAGCCCCAGCGCGTACTCACGCAGCGCCAGCGACCGCTTGTGGCCGAGGAACCGGTTGCGCAGCTTGGCCAGCTGCTCCGGGCGCGTGTACTCGGGACCGTAGACGATCCGCAGGTACTCACGGCCGCGCACCTTGATGCCCGGCTGCACGAGCCGGTTCTTCCCGTCCCGTACGAGGGCCTGGAGCGGCTTGACGACCATGCCCTCGCCGCCCCGGCTGGTCATTTCCAGCCACCAGTCGATGCCGGACTGCACCGATTCCGGGTCGCCGGTGTCGACGATCAGCCGGCGGGTGGTCTGCAGGAGGGCGGTCGGGTCGTGCTCCACCAGCCGGTCCAGCCAGGCCAGCTGTTCGTCGTGCGGTACGGCGGCCAGTGACCGGCCCTGGACGGCGAGCAGCTGGAACGGTGCGAGCCGTACGCCCTCCAGCCCTTCGGTGGTCCAGCAGTAGCGCCGGTACGCATCGGTGAAGGCGGCCGCGTCGGCGGCCCGTTCGCGCTGCGTCGCCAGCAGCCCCTTCACTTCGACGCCACGGGCGGCGGCCGCTTCGAGCGCGGCGACGGCGCCCGGGAAGACGGCGCGGGATGCGGCGCCCACCGCGGCGTACTGGTGGCGCAGGAGACCGGACGCCTTGAGGGACCAGGGCATCAACTCCGCGTCGAGCAGCAGCCAGTCGGTCTGGAGCTCGTCCCAGAGCCCTGCCTCGGTCACGGCGGTGCGCAGCCGGTCGAGTATCTGCTCGGTGACTGTCTCTTCGTCGAAGAATGGGCGGCCGGTGCGGGTGTGGATGGCGCCGGTCGGGCCGTCCGCCCCGAACCGCTCGCGCGCCGCGTCCGCGTCCCGGCAGACCAGAGCCACCGCGCGCGAGCCCATGTGCTTCTCCTCGCACACGACCCTTTCCACGCCGTCCGCCTTGTACGTCGCGAAGGCCTCGGCCGGGTGCTCCAGGTAGCCCTCTATCTCTGACGTACCGGTAGGCGACATCGTCGGCGGCAGGTAGGCGAGCAGGCGCGGGTCGACCGCGAAGCGGCTCATGACTTCGAGCGCCGCGGCGGCGTTCTCCTCGCGGACGGCGAGCCGTCCCATGTGCCGGGTCTCGACGATCCGGCGGCCGTGCACGTCGGCGAGGTCCAGCGGACGGCCGTCGTGGCCGCCGGGGGCCTCCGTGGTGAGCGGCTTGACCGGCTCGTACCAGACCTGCTCGGCAGGTACGTCGACCAGCTCGCGTTCCGGCCAGCGCAGCGCGGTCATTTTGCCGCCGAAGACCGCGCCGGTGTCCAGGCAGATGGTGTTGTTGATCCACGAGGTGTTGGGCACGGGCGTGTGGCCGTAGACGACGGCCGCGCGGCCGCGGTACTCCTCGGCCCACGGGTAGCGCACGGGCAGGCCGAACTCGTCGGTCTCGCCGGTCGTGTCGCCGTACAGCGCGTGCGAGCGGACGCGGCCCGAGGTGCGGCCGTGGTACTTCTCGGGCAGACCGGCGTGGCACACGACGAGGTTGCCGTCGTCGAGGACGTAGTGGCTGACGAGGCCGTCGATGAACTCCCGCACCTGCTCCTTGAAGGTGTCGTCCTCCTTCTCCAACTGCTCGATGGTCTCGGCGAGTCCGTGCGTGTGCTGGACGTTCCTGCCCTTGAGGTAACGGCCGAGCTTGTTCTCGTGGTTCCCGGGCACGCAGAGTGCGTTGCCGGAGGCGACCATGCCCATCACCCGGCGCAGCACGCCTGGGCTGTCGGGGCCGCGGTCGACGAGGTCGCCGACGAAGACGGCCGTGCGGCCTTCGGGGTGCGCCCCGTCGACGTAACCGAGCTTGGTGAGCAGGGTCTCCAGCTCGGAGCGGCAGCCGTGGATGTCACCGATGATGTCGAAGGGCCCGGTGAGGTGGGTGAGGTCGTTGAAGCGCCGCTCCAGCACGATCTCGGCCGCCTCTACCTCCTCCACGCTGCGCAGGATGTGCACCTTGCGGAAGCCCTCACGCTCCAGGCTCCGCAGCGAACGGCGCAGCTCGCGCCGGTGGCGCTGGATGACATGGCGGGGCATCCCGGCCCGGTCGGGGCGGGATGCGTTGCGCTCCGCGCAGACCTCTTCGGGCAGGTCGAGGACGATGGCGATCGGCAGTACGTCGTACTTCCTGGCCAGCTGGACGAGCTGCTTGCGGCTCTCGGACTGCACGCTGGTGGCGTCGACGACGGTCAGCCGGCCCGCTTCGAGCCGCTTGCCCGCGATGTAGTGCAGGACATCGAAGGCGTCGCCGCTCGCGCTCTGGTCGTTCTCGTCGTCGGCGACGAGGCCGCGGCAGAAGTCCGAGGACAGGACCTCGGTCGGCTTGAAGTGCCGGCGCGCGAAAGTGGACTTGCCGGATCCGGTGGCACCGATCAGGACCACGAGGGACAGGTCGGTGACGGGGAGCTTGCGGGTCGTGGTGGTCATGCGGCCTTCACCTCCTTCTCGTTCTGCTTGTCCTGGGCGGTCACTGTGAACACAGCCATCTGGGTGGGCGGTCCGACTTCGGGGTCGTCCGGTCCGACAGGGACGAACTCGACGCCGTACCCGTGCCGTTCGGCCACCTTCCGCGCCCAGTCGCGGAACTCCTCCCGCGTCCACTCGAAGCGGTGGTCGCCGTGCCGCGCGTGCCCGGCGGGCAGGGTCTCCCAGCGCACGTTGTACTCGACGTTCGGCGTCGTCACGAGCACGGTCCGGGGCCGCGCCGAGCCGAACACCGCGTACTCCAGGGCGGGCAGTCGCGGCAGGTCGAGGTGCTCGATGACCTCGCTGAGCACGGCGGCGTCGTATCCCTTGAGCCGCTTGTCCGTGTACGTGAGAGAGCCCTGCATCAGCTTGACGCGGCCGGCCTGCCGCTCGCCCATCCGGTCGAGCTTCAGCCGCCGCGAGGCGACGGTGAGCGCGCGCATGGACACATCCACACCCACGATCTCGCTGAACTTCACGTCCTTGAGCAGCGCCTGCACCAACTGGCCCTGCCCGCAGCCCAGGTCGAGCACCCTGCTCGCCCCGGCCGCTTCGAGCGCCTGAAGGATCGCGTCCCGCCGCTGCACGGCGAGCGGCACGGGCTTGTCCTCCGTGTCCGTCGTCTCGTCGACGGCGTTGTCGATCTCCTCGACCTCCAGGTCGTCGGCCTCGGCGAGGCGGACCAGTTCCAGGCGCTCCATCGCCTGCCGGGTCAGACCCCAGCGGCGCGACAGATACCGGCTGGTTATCAGCTTCTGCTCGGGGTGCTCGGCCAGCCAGCCCTCACCCGCCCGCAGCAGCTTGTCGACCTCGTCGGGCGCGACCCAGTAGTGCTTGGCGTCGTCCAGCACCGGCAGCAGCACATACAGCTGCCGCAGGGCGTCGGCGAGCCGCAGCTCCCCTTCCAGTACGAGCTGTACGTACCGCGAGTCGCCCCACTCCGGGAACTGCTCGTCCAGCGCGACCGGCTGCGCCTCCACCGTCGTCCAGCCCAGCGGTGCGAACAGCTTCGTCACCAGCTCGGCGCCGCCCCGCGCGGGCAGCGCGGGCACCTCGATGCGCAGCGGCAGCGGGGCCTCGGCGCGCTCGGGGAGCGCATTGCACACGCCGTGCAGGGCGGTCTTGAAGACGGTGCTCAGCGCGACGGCCAGCAGCGACGACGCGGCGTACGGCCGGTCGTTGACGTACTGTGCGAGCGCGGAGTCGGGCGAACCGCCGCGGCCCTTGCCCTTGCCGCGCCGCACCAGCGCCACCGGATCCACCTCCAGCAGCAGCGCGGCCGTGCACCGCTCGACGGACGCCTCGGGGTAGAGGACATGCGCCGTGCCGTGGGAAGTGGAGAACGTCTGCGCTTTGTCGGGGTGCTTGTGCAGCAGGAATCCGAGGTCGGTCGCAGGACGCTCCTGATTGCCGGTAGTACTGATCGTCAGGTACAACTGCTGCGCCTTTCTGACCTGCGCTTATGTGAGTCGAACTGGCTGTGACCTGCTAGGACGGGTTGCAGAGGCGATCGGAGGCAATCAGAGGTAATCACTCTGATTCGACCCCGATTCGACCCCGGTCGAGCCGCGTTGGGGACGCCTGCCTTCCCTCGGCACCAGGCGCACGAAAGCCCCCAGGACGGCAATCCTGGAGGCTTCGCTGGTACCGATTGGAGGTCGGTCCGGACACCACCCCTGGTTTTTGCGGGCCTGGGTGGGTCCACGTCCTTGGCGGGACAGCCTCAGAATGCCACACGGCAACGTTCTTGCGCACTCCAGTAACAAGCCTTCGTCTTCAGCGAAGAGACCATCAGAGGCAGTCACAGGCGCTCATTATGTGCCCCTCGGACTTCACCATCTCTCCACAGCTGCCGCTGACCTTGTCCTGCTCGGTGATCTGACCGGCCGCTACGCGGCGGGCAGTTACAGCAGGCTCAGCTCCGACGGCCTGTCCGTCGTTGCCCGTCCAGACCGGCAGGGCGAAGCCGACCACGGTCACCGGATCACGGCGGCCATCGCCTGCCATGTGGCCCGCGCCGGCGGAACCCTCGACCAGTTGGTGCCTCTGCTGATGCACCCCGATCACGAGGGCGGCCGCCATGCGCGGACCATCGCGCTGCGCTCCGGGCAGGCCCGTGCCCTCGACTACGTCCGCCGTGTGTGGGTCAGCGCGTCGGCGGCGGTCAGCTCCACCGTCACGGTCGAAGCCCGCCAGCACGCCCACGAAGACCTCGCAGGGCTGCGCGACCGGATCGAGACCACGCCGTGGCGTGGCGAACGGGGCCGCACAGCCCTGCGGATACTGCGGGCGCACCTCAACTTTGCCGAGACCGCAGGTGGCCGTCAGCACAGCGCCAGCGAGCGCCAGACCGCCGAGGAGGCCGGGGTATCCCGGCAAGCGCTGCGCAACGCCTACGAGTCGGTCCTGAAACCGAACGGGTGGCTTCACCGGCTGCGCATCGGTCACGGCCGCGATGGCTCCACCTGGTACCTCGGCGACGGTCGCAACGACTTCGCTGACCGCTCGTCGTCTCGTATCCGCACCACTCAGTTCCCCCCCGACCGGGAACTTGAGGAGTGGCCCACCCCTGAGACGACCACGGCCGACATCGACTCCACTCTCATCAGCCGCTTGATGGGCCATGACGCGTTCGCCCACCAGGGCCTCGGCAGCTCTGCCCTCATGGTCATCGGCGCACTTCATGTACGGCCCGGTCAGACCGCGACCGAGCTCGTCGCCTCCTCGTCGGTGTCGCGGGCCACCGTCTACCGAACCCTGCAACGCCTCGCAGCCCACGGTCTCGTGACCCACAACGATCGGGCCTGGACTCTGACGCCCCGCGTTCTGGAAGACATCGGCCAGACGAACAAGGGCGTAGCCCCATCCCCTGAGGCGAGCACCGCACAGCGCTGGGACGCCATCTCCCACTGCTACGGCACCACGGGCACCGCCCAGCGCCGAAAGGCACTCCACGACGCGGAACGCACCGCATACCGCCAAGCGCTCGAACAGCGTGCTGAGCACCGGAGCAAGGCGCTGTTCGTCGTCCACGACGACGGCCGGCTGGTCCTGGTTCCCGCGCCGCGCGGTGACGAGATCCCAGCGCAGTGGCAGCCCCCTAGTGAAGGACGGAGCGGCCCGGCCACCACCCACACCGACTGCGAATGGACGGTCGCCACCGACGGCCGCCTCATCCTCATCACCCCCGCCGACCAGCGCACCTACGACGAGCTCGTCGCAGCACACGCCGAAGCCATCAACGAATGGGAATCCGCCGCATGAACACCAAGACCCCGCCCACCAGCGGAGAAGCACGGCGCCAGGATCCATTGGTGCTACGCGCCGACTACGAGAACGGCGCCACAGTCTACGAACTCGCCGACAGCACAGGGCTGTCCTACGGAACGGTCATAAACCGGCTACACGCGGCCGGTACAGCCATGCGCACAGCCCAGGCAACTCGCAGGCTGCGTTCGGACAAGGGTCAGTTGCCTGCCCGTCGCCGGCTGGCTGCGAATCTGCGCGCTCGATATGAGGCGGCAGCCACCGTCAACGAGCTAGCGGCCGACTGCGGCCGGTCGGCAAGGACCGTGCGGCGCCTACTCCGCGAAGCCGGGACGACACTGCGTTCGCCACAACAAACCCGGCAGCTCCGCACTACCACTGCCACCGCGGCTCGCCTGGACCAAGCCATCGCCTTGCGCGCTCGCTATGACGCCGGAGAAGCCGTCCCTGTTCTGGCCGCCGATCAAGGCTGCTCCCCCACCACGGTCTACCGGCTGCTCCGCCAGGCCGGAACAGCGCTACGACCGCAACACCGGCGCGCCGCCTCCTCCCCCGAGGCAGCCCGCCCCCCGCCGCAGGCGACGGCGCGCAGCGCTCCGCTAAGGCCCCAACACGAGGCCCAGCGTTCACCGTGCGCCAAGGCAATGCAGATGCGCGACGGCGCAGACATCCCCATTCACACACCACCAGTAGAGAGAGCCAGACGCGTGATCATCGCTCACATCAGTCCGCGTACCAGTGGCAAGACCACGTCTGTCGGATGGCAGGCCCACGCCCTCTACGAGCGCGGCTACCCCGTCATCGCCTACGAGGCCGACTACAGCCGCCAGCTCGCGGAGTGGGACGTACAGGCCGGAGGGTTCCCCTTCCCCGTCCAGCAGCAGGCGTCCCCCCTGTTCCACAAGAACGTCCCGTCCGCGATCCAGCCCGGCCAAGTTGGAGTCGTCGACTGCGGCCACGCCGAGGACCACCGCAACATCGTGCAGTCCGTCCTGCGCGTCGCCGACCTCGCCATCCTCAACACCGCCCCCACCACTGCCGACATCGACCGCATCGAACGCCTCCCCATGCGCGACCTGATCGACGACATCGACGTCCTGCGCCCCGACGGCAACCCGCCCCCCACCTGGGTCCTCCTCAACCGCACCACCGCAGGGGCCAAAGCCACAGGCCAGTACCGCGAATACCTCGAAGAGGACGGCTGGAACGTCTTCACCACCACCATCCCCAGCCGGCAGAAATACGCCCAGTCGATGCTCGAACCCGTCACCGCCCGCGGCTCCGCGTACGACGAACTGACCACCGAGATGATCCAGCGCGGTCTTCTCCCTCAGAGGGGCACTCTGCGATGAGCAACCACGACCGCGCCGCCGCGCTTCGTGCACGACGCGACCAGCGGAACGCGCCCGACAACCTGCAACCGGCGGCCCAGCACACGTCCGAGCGGCCAGCCGATCTGGTCGTCACCTCCGACATGATCCCCGCCCCCGTACAGGTCGAGGCAACAGGCGACCTCAGCCACAACGAGATCCACGACCTCGCGGTCTGCGAGAACGCCGTCGAGAACCTGACCACAGCAACCTGGCTCGCCGGAAAAGCCCTCCAGGCCATCTGCAACCGCAAGCTCTACCGCCGTACCCACACCACATTCGGTGCCTACGTCGAGGAACGCTGGGAAATCAGCGAACGCGCCGCCTACCAAATGATGGAGGAATGGCCACTCGCCGAGCGCCTCGCCCAGAGCCTGGGAAAGCCCGCGACCGCATCCCACACCCGCGCTCTGTTGCCCGTCGCCACGCGGTTCGGACTCGCCGCCGCAGCCGGCCTCTACCAGCAACTTCGCGCACGCGCCGCCAACGAGAACCTTCGGCTTACCGCCACCATCACTACCCAGGTAGTAAAGGCCGTCCTGAAAACCGCAGGCAGGCAGGCCGGGGAGACACAGTTCAAGGAGGCAGCACAGCAACTCATGGCTGCCCAAGTCCTCCCACTGGCAGCACCGAACGCAGCCCCAACCCACCGCGCCCTGCCTGCCCTTGCACACTCACCAGCACCAGCTCTGCAAAATTTCGCAGACAATCACAGTCAGGTAACGCCGCCCGATACGGGCGCGAACGAAGCCGGTACTCAGAACGGAGCGGGCCCGAAACCTGGATCTGAAGGCACCGGCAGTAAGGGCGCTTACGACGCCGTCGATGTTCTCCGGAGCATCCTCAATCGCGTCATCGCCATCGAAGAAGACCTCGCCAAAGACGTCCGCGTCGACCCGGCTAACCACAAAGAAGCCGATTGCCTACGGCAGGACATCGTCCAGCGGCTGACCTTCGCCACCCTCTCCCTACAGATGTCAGACCTTCACTCCTGAACGCCCGGCAGCGCAACACAACCGCCTGTTCCACGGGGGACCGACCTTTCTCAAGGGGCTCGGTCCCCCATCCCTCTCACCTCAATCGGCACCACAGCTGCACTCCCCGTGCGTCCCATACGGAGGCCAAAGGTGAATCCTGCACACCCCTACGAACGGCTCAAGGAAGCGGGTCCGCACGCACATCGGTGCACTCAAGGAACGCGCCCCCGTTCGCCCCGAGCCAACCAGCCGGATGCGCCATGACTGCTCTCGGTAATCAACTGCCCCTGGGAGGGGTCAATACGCCCGGACCCGACGTCCGCCGAGGCGAACAGCTTTCCCTCCTTGGGAAACCCACCCTGGTACGCGTGCCCTCCGCCCTCTGGCAGTCCTGGCTCGCCGACCCCCCGGTAGTCGCCCGATTCGAAGCCAAGAGGTACCGGCGGGCCGCCTCGCAATGCTGGCCTTGGCTCAACGCGATCAGCTCGACCGGACACGGCTCCTTCCGTGCAGCCAGCCTCCCCGGCAGATCCCGCCGAGGCACAGTCCCGGCCCACCTCTTCGCCTACCAGCTGGCACATGGGGTGATATCCCGACTCGGATGGTCCGGCACCGAAGACCCCGTCCTCTGCCACACATGCGACTCACACGCATGCCAAAACCCCACCCACCTGCGGCTGGGTACCCCAGCGGAGAACCGCTCAGAATGGGTAACACGTCATCGAGACCCCAATGGCCCACTGGCAGACCTCCGAGGCCCCGCCGGCCGGGCCCGAGCCATCGCCACAGCAATCCGCGTCGGCACCGCGGCCGGTGAGGACGCAGCCCAGATCGAAGAACGCATCCGGGCTGCTGAACAAGAAGGACTGCCACTGCTCTTGTGGTGAGCCGACCTGTCCGCTTCGGGAGTGTCTACTGAGGTGGGACTCGTGATGTCGTCATGCGGGTTTGATGGTCAGGCTGGTCTCGGTGAGGCAGCCGTCAATCAGGTTGCTGCGGTACTGGATGTGCCGTAGGCCTCTCCGGACGGTGCGAATGAGGTGTTCTGGCGTGGAGAAGGCGACGTTGGAGAGCCAGCCGCGCCGCAGCAGGTCGCGCGGGAAGCACAGCTGGGCGCGCTGCCGCTCCACCGCCGAAGCCGGTCCACCCTCGCTCGCCAGGGAAGCACGCCTCCTCCTCGGTGAAGACCACCCCGCGCCTCGGTCCACCCCCGCTCTCGCGGGAAGCACGAGGCGAAGTTCGTTGCTCATCACGCCACCGCCGGTCCACCCCCGCTCGCGCGGGAAGCACTCAAGCAGCCGGCCACCGACCTCCACAAAGAACTTCCCTGACCCCGGTCGCAGGCCGGCGCGGTCCACCCCCGCGCCGCTTCCTTCTGGAACTAGAGATCTTCAATGGCTGAGGTTACGGCGATTGGAAGTCGAGGCCGCTCTTGGCGATGAGACCGTCGATGACGCCGGGTCGGTACTGCATCCGTTTGAGCCGGGTCTTCACCAGCGCGGTGAGCTGGTCGAGGCTGTGCTTGGTGAGGTTGGCCAGGGACCGTTTCAGGTGCGACCAGAGGCCCTCGACCGGGTTGAACTCCGGAGCGTACGGCGGCAGCTGGTAGACGGTCAGCCATAATCGGGGCGTCGATCAGCTGCCGCATGGTGCGGCTGACGTGCGTGTTCAGATTGTCCCAGACCAGGACGATCGGGCCGCCGAGTTGCTGGTGCGCGGCGTCGAGCAGGCGTGCGTAGTCGGTCTCGGTGAAGCCTTTGCGGCGGCCTTTGGCGGGGCCGCGGTCGAGGTGGGTGCAGTAGATCAGCCGGGGCCGATGGCCGGACTTAGTGCAGATCAGTGCCGCCATGGAGACGCGTTTGGTGCCCGCGGCGGTGACCCGCACGACGGGGGTGTGGCCTCGGCGGCCCCAGGTGCGGCCTTTGGGCGGCCTCAGCCCCTGGCCGGCTTCGTCCTCGAAGCAGAGCCAGGCGCCCAGGTCCGCCGCCGTCTTTTTATGACGGGCCACTGCTCGTCCTTCCAGGCGGCGATCTTCTCCTCGTCGCGCTCGGCGGCCTTGCGGGACGGGATCTGCACGCTCCAGCCGATGCGGTGCAGCAGCAGGTCCATCCCGGCCAAGGTGTACTCGACGCCGAACCGGCGTCGCACGACCTCGGCGATCCTCGCCAGAGTCCAGCACTGGTCGCTCCAGCCGGCGGCGGCCGGGCCGGCATCCAACACCACCTGCAACACACGCAGTTGACTTGCATCGAGCTTGCAGCGGGCACCGCCGGGCCCCTTGGAGGCCAGGGCCTGCCGCCCGCCCGAAGCCAACGCCCGCCGCCAGCGGTTCGCCGACATCCGGGTCACCCTGAACCCAGGGCCACCCCCGGTCACTGGCCCCTGCCTCGATCAGATCGGCGGCCGCCAACCGGACCCGCTCACGCCGAACCCGCTCCTCAGCCGTCAGCCCTCCGCCATCGGGATACCTCATCCCTCTGGCATAGCGCGACCCACGACAGCCGTCACGACCCCGCGTAACCCCCGCCATTGAAGATCTCTAGCCGCCAGTATCCGCTCCGCACGTGGACGCTTTGCTCACCACGGGTTCGGCCCGGGCCTGCCCGTAAGACCGTGTTAGATCCCAACCCCAAACCCCAGGTTGGAGACGTGCCCCTTCATCAAAGTCCAGCCGACTCAGCTGCACGTCATTGCGCCTCCACGGCGCACCCTCGCGATCCACGAAATGTAGGTTCATCACGAAAGCCGACATCTTAGGATTAGGCTTCTCCCACTCCTCATTCTTCGTCTCCTGGTACCTCAACGTGCCCAGCTCGAAGGTCACTTCCGAGCAAGGCGCCATATCCCCCTGCCACAGTGAGGCATTCACCTCTCTATGGGCGGCGGATTGGGGCACGGGGATCATCAGGATCAGGGACAGATTTACCCTGGTCACAGGGTCCGGTGATCTGTTCATCAGATGCAGGCGCGACGCCGCGCCATTCGGAGCTTTGCCGCTCCAGGAGGCGACGCGTGTGGCCTGGTCACGAGACTTCAACTCGGCATCCTCCTGCGACTGCTCAAGCTGATCCCGCGAAACCATGGCTCCGTAGTAGGTCGCGACAGCCGTAAACAGCAGGCTTCCAATGCCCGCGCCGATCCCAACGACGGCGCCCCACCGGGTCCAGTCGATATGGGGCCTCCAAGTCCGTTGCGGAGGTTCACCGACATCCCGCACCCGCGCTCTCACTCGGTCTGGCCCAGGCCTTCTTCGCGCTGTGCGCAGCCGCGCCCTTCGTTCCACCACGTCCCCCATTCCCCTCCCTCAGCAGTGTTTGCCGAGGGACGCCAAAACACGCGGTCACGTCCCCTGGAGTGGTGTATTGACGGCCACTCAGTGATCCAGTTTCAGGCTATGCGGTGAGTTCTGTGGGTATGACGGGATCGTCGGATTCTAACTCGATCGGGTGGAGTCGGGCCTTGGCCAGCAGCTCGCGGCCCAGGTAGCAGCGGGCTTCGGTCCATTCGTCGTTCTGCTCGGCCAGGCCCCGTCGTGCGGCCGGGACGCCGGCCGCCGCGTGAACACTCTCGTGTCGAACACCACCAGGTTCTGGTCGGCTATTCGGCGCTTCTTCTCCCGCACCTGCCAGCGCAGCAGGTCATGGATGGTCTGCTCGGTGCCGTCGTCGCGCCACTTCGCAAAGTAGTAGTACACCGCGCCGCGGGGCGGCAGGTCGTGCGGCAGGAAGTCCCACTGACAACCGGTCCGGGACTGGTGCAGGATCGCGTTCACGATCTCCCGCGTCGCGTACTGGCCCTCATGGCCGCTGACCGAGCGGTGCCCGGCCTTCCAACCAGCGCAGGGCGTTCGAGGACGTCCTGGTTCCATTGACGCTCAACCTCGGCCTCATCGTCTCCAGCACCGTCAGGGCCGAACGGCAGGCGCTCAAACAGCAAACCAAGCTGGCGATCGTCGCTCTCACAGCCAACTTGATCGGTCCGCCAGACACGCGAGCGTGCTTCCTGGAAGAGACCCCCAACACGCTGCCGGGGATGCGGGAAGTTAAATGTCAAAGCAACTTATGGTCTGGCAGGAATGTCGCGCCAGTCACAATCTTTAAAGAGTCCGACATCCGCGGCAAGGAGCTCCTGCAGCTGCTCGACGAGGGAACGAGCCAGTTCGTTCACGATGTCGATCAGCTGCCTCCAGCGCTGAAGCCGGACAGTGACACCTACAAGACGTACATCACCTGCGCGGTCACGGCCGGAGACATGTCATTCGGGCTCCTGACGGTCGACTGCCTCAAGCCGGGTGACCTCCACCACGACGACGTCACGATGGTCGAGGTCTTTGCCCGCATGCTGGGTGTGGCCCTTGCTGCGAGGCGCTAGTGGGGAAGGCCCGGCGGGGCTGAGGTAGGCGTTGCGAGCGCTTCCCTCCTCCCATGGCGCCTCCCGTGATCAGCGACCTGGACAGCAGTCGAGCAACGACTTACCGAGTGCTCCTCAACGTCCCGGAGGGGTAAACCCTTGCAGTGCATGGGGAGTTGAAAATCCAGGGAATCCCCCTCTTTGTTCTGCGAACAGTGATGAATGGTTGCGATAACTGCGAATTGATAACGACTGCGACCTACTAGAGTGAGTTGAAAGCGTGACAAGGGACCGTTGCGCATTGTGGATTAAAGGCGATATTCACCCCCACTTCTTCAGTCGCTCAGGGTGCTCCGGACCCCCATATGGTGACCTGGTGAAGAAGTGGTAGCCATCCTGCTGGTAGATCCCTCCTCCTTACCTCCTGATCTTGTGGGAGGCATATGTGGATGGGGAGCGCATGAAAGAGCAAGGGGTGGGGGCGCCGTACATGGCGTCTGCCGCTGCACGTTCACTCCGGCGGACAAGACGGACACAGCGGATAGCTGTTGGTCTTTCTCTGGTGATGGCCGCACAGTCGGCTTTGGCCGTCACCGCAACCAATGCGGCTGCGGCCGAACCGTCCTCACGGGCAGGTCTGCTGACCGCAACCGGCACGGGGCAAGGTCCTGCAGAAGCTAAGAATGAGGCGGCTGCCCGGCTCATGTCGCGGCTGCAGGATCGCCGGATCGAGATCCTGTCGGAGCGCACCGACGACTCGACGACGTGGGCGAATCCCGATGGCTCTCTGACCGTGGAGGCATTCTCCGGTCCGGTGCGGGTCAAGGATGAAGGCGGTGACTGGCGGGACATCGATACCACGTTGGTGGACACCGGCGATGAGGTCGCGCCGAAGGCCGCAGCGGCCGAGGTGGTCATCTCCGATGGTGGGTCTGGGACGCTGGCTTCGCTGGAACGGGGCAAGCAGTCCTTCTCAATGGGCTGGTCCAAGAGCCTGCCCGCACCGACGCTCAAGGGCGACACCGCTACCTACGCGCTCGGCGGCGGAGCGGACCTGAAGATCCAAGCGCTGCCGCAGGGCTTCGAGCAGTCCGTGTTGCTTACCGAGCGCCCCAGTGAGCCCGTGTCGTACCGCATTCCCCTGGACCTGAAGGGTCTCAAGCTGGAGAAGGCCGACAACGGTCACCTGCGGCTGGAGGACAGCGACGGCAAGATCGTGGCCGAAGCGTCGGCTCCGTCGATGTGGGGCTCAGACAAGAACAAGGCATCTGGCGAGCCCGCGCACGTTGCCGAGGTCGACACGGCGATTGAGCAGGACAGTGACGGCGCCAGCGTGCTCGTGCTGAAGCCGGACGAGAAGTTCCTGTCCGACCCGGATGTCACCTACCCGGTGACCGTCGACCCGGTCTCGACTCTGGCGGCGTCCACGGATACCTGGGTTGCCACGAACTATCCCGACTCTCAGCGCGGTTCTACCGAGCTGAAGGCCGGCACCTACGACGCGGGCACCACCGTGGCGCGCAGCTACGTGAAGTTCGATGTGGCGAGGTTCAAGGGCAAGCACATCATTGACACCAACCTGGCGCTGTACTCGTACTACGCCTCTACCTGCCAGACCACCGGGGCAGGCGTGCAGGTCCGACGCATCACCGCGGACTGGGACCCGGACACGGTTACCTGGGGTGCGCAGCCCGCGACGACGGCCACGGACGCGAAAACCAGTACCGCCGCGCTGGGCTACGACTCCTCCTGCCCGGCCGGCACGATGAACTTCGATGTCGACGGCATTGCGCAGGCATGGGCTGACGGCTCGGCCAACCACGGCCTGCAGGTCCGTGGCGCGGATGAGGACGACTCCCGCACCTGGCGCCGGTTCCGCTCGGCGAACCACGCCTCTGGAGACGAAGCCTCCGAGCCGCACCTCACGGTGACGTACAACTCCTACGGCACCGGATCGGCCCTTGCCGTTTCTCCGTCCGCACTCAATGCCTACAACGGCAGTCGGTACGTCACCTCACTGACCCCGTTGCTGAGCGCCAAGGTCAGCGACACGGACGGTGGCACGGTCAAGGCGCAGTTCGAGGTCACGCCCAACCCGAACTACAACGACGCCGGCGCCTACTCCTACACCGGTACGAGCGCGGGCGTCGCTTCTGGTGGGACGGCCAAACTGACCGTGCCTTCGGCGAGCGCTTTCCCCGCAGGCTCCCACCTGCAAGCGCGGATACGCGCCTACGACGGGACGGACTACGGGCCTTGGTCGGGGCACACCAACTTCACCCTGAACACGGGCAAGCCGGTCGCCCCGAGCATCTCTTGCACCCCGTACGAGAAGGACGCGTGGACCGCCAAGGCCGATGGGGGCGCCCAATGCACCCTCGACACCAGCTCCACCGACGGCCAGGGGTACTACTGGGGCCTCGACAACGTGGCTGCGCCCAACCGAATCGATGACACCACCAACGGCACCGGTGGTGATCCACTGACGATCACCATCAAGCCCGAAGACGGCTGGCACACTCTCTACGCCAAGACTGTCGACTCCGGCGGCAACCTCTCCGCCGCCACCACCGACTACACCTTCGGTGTGGGCGGAGCGGCCCTGCTGACCCCGGAAGCGGGGGAGCGCTCGAACGCCACCGTACGGCTGTCCTCGCGTGGCAACTCAGGCCACACGGGCGTGACATACCAGTACCGCCATGGTGAGACGGATTCCTGGAACGACGTCCCCGCTGCCGATGTCACGAAGGCTGCCGACGGATCTCCTGTCTCGGCTTGGCCCGTCGGCGTGAGCAGCTCAACCTCGCCGAGTCTGACGTGGGACATCACCAAGACTCTGTCCGAGGGCGGCCCCGTGGAGGTGCGCGCGAAGTTCACCGGTGGGACCACTGTTTACTCGTCGCCCAATACCATCACGGTGGACCGCTGGGGAGGAGCTGACCTGTCCGAGGACATCAGCCCTGGTGGTGTGAACGCAGTCACCGGCGACCACACGCTCAGCTCCTCCGACGCCAAAGCATTCGGCATGGCCTCATCACGGACAGCCGCGTCCCGGCGCCCCGACGCGGGCAAGGACCAGGAAGGCCAAGCGCCGATCTATGGGTCTCAGTGGACATCCGGTTTGACCATCGAGCGCAGCAGTACCAGCTGGAGTTTCATCCGCAAGACCTCGGCCACCTCGGTGGAGATCGTGCGAGCTGATGGAGAAGCCATCGGCTTCACGGCCGCGGCCTCGGGCGATTGGGTCGTCGAGCCCGGCTCGGAGAGCCTCGCACTGAGCGGATCGTTCACTGGCAACTTCACCCTGAAGCACACCAGCGGATCGACAACGAAGTTCACCAAGGTGGCCTCTGACGCGCCTACCTGGCAAATGACATCGGCTTCCATGCCGACGGACAACTCCACCACCACAATCGTGTGGGAGAAGGTCACCTCAGGAGAAAAGACACTCGCTCGCCCGAAGTACCTGATCGGCCCCACGACGGCGGCCTCGGCGGCCACATGCGAAGCCAACCCGTCGACCAAGGGCTGCCGCGTCCTGGAGTACGTGTACGCCAGTACCACCACGGCCACTGCCAGTTCTCTCGGCGAGGTCGCAGGACAGGTCAAGCAGATCAAGCTGTGGGCCACCACCCCCGGAGCCGGCATGGGGACGGCCACCGCGCTCTCCCAATACACGTACGACGAGGACGGTCGTCTGCGTGAGCAGTGGGACCCGCGAACCAGCCCGGCACTGAAGACGGCCTACACCTACACCAGTACTGGCCGGGTCGCTACCCTCACCCCGCCCGGTGAGCTTGCGTGGACCTTCACATACGGCCAAGTCGGATCCAAGGCACCCAGCGGACCAGGCATGTTGCTGTCAGTGTCCCGCCCCGCCTTGAAGGCCGGCAGCAGCACCGAAACCGACGGGTCGGCGGTCACCAACGTCGTCTACAATGTCGCCCTCAACGGCACACATGCTCCGCACGACATGGCAGCCTCGGACGTTGCCAAATGGGGCCAGACCGACAATCCCGCCGGTGCGACGGCTGTCTTCCCCGCAGACGCCTCGGCCAAAGCCCCAGCATCGAATGACGGGAACGATGCCGCCACCGGCGACTTCACCCGCGCAAGCGTGACGTACTACTCGACCTCGGGACGGTCGGTGAACACCCAGGAGCCCGGTGGTCATATCTCGACCACGGAATACGACGAGTACGGCAACATCATCCGTGAGCTGAGCGCTGCCAACCGGGAGCTGGCCCTTTCCGCTTCCGGTGACCGGCTCGAGCAACTCACCGTACTGGGCATCGACGGACTTTCGATGGCCGAGCGCGCCCAGCAGCTCTCCTCCCTCTTCGTCTACTCCGGCAACGGGCAGACGCTGCTCCACGAGTACGGGCCGCTTCACAACGTGAGCCTTCAGAGCGCGCTCAAGGCTGGCAGCAGCGGTACCGACCTCGCCCCAGGAACCCTGGTTGCCGCGCGCCAGCACGTCACCAGGGAGTACGACGAAGGGCGGCCCACTGACGGCAGTGCGGTCGTCGCCCAGCAGGTTACGACCACGGTGACCAGTGGCTACGTCGACGGGTATCCGGCGGGCGCGGACCCCCGTACCACCAAGACGGTGTACGACTGGAGCAAGGGACTCCCCACTAAGGACATCTCCGACCCGGCGAGCAAGAACGTCACTCACACCACTGGCTACGACAACCAGGGGCGCACTACTTCCGAGCGCGACCCGTTGTCCACCGGCAGTGACGCCGGAACCACCGTGCACCAGTACTGGACGGCCACCGGCACAGGCACCTGTGAGGGGCGTCCGGAGTGGGCCGACCTCGAGTGTTCCGTCGGTCCGGCCGTCGCATCAGCCGGCAGCACCCTGAGCACCGAATACGACCGCTGGGGCAACGTCGCCAAGACCGTCACCAGTGGAGGCGACCAGACCCGCAGCACGACGACTGAAGTGGATGAAGCCGGGCGCACGATCAAGAGCACGGTAACCGGTAACGGTGATCAAGCCGTTCCCGCAGTGACGACAACTTACGACGATGCCACCGGCAAGTCAGCCACCATCAAGTCCGCGGATGGCACCATCGCCTCCACTTACGACAAGCTCGGCCGCCTGATCCGATACGACGACGGCACCGGGAACGTCACCACAACCGAGTACGACAGCCTGGGCCGACAGACCAAGGTCACTGACTCAGCGCCCTCCACCCGGATCTACGCCTACGACACAGCCAAGGACCCACGGGGCCTGGCCACCAGCGTCACAGACTCAGCGGCCGGCAACATCTCGGCGACGTACAACCCGGACGGGGCCGTGGACACCGAGAAGCTGCCTGGCGACGTGACCCTCAGAGTTGAGCGCGACCCGGTCGGCAACGAAGTCACACGCATCTACACGACCTCGACCGGCGTCGTGGCTCTCGCCGACAACGCTGACGTCAACGTCCACGATCAGAACGCGGTTCGGAGCCAGACGAAGGGGTCGACCGCCACAGCGCGCTACACCTTCGACGGGCTCGGCCTGTCGGCTACCGCTCACACGGGCAACTGGCGCCAGTGCCGCGACTACACCTACACCTACAACAGCAACAGCAACCTGACGAAGCTCACCTCGGCGCCTGAGTCCTGCGCCGTCTTCGACACGAGCACCAGCGAAGTCACCACACACACATACGACAGCGGCGGCCGCCTGACCGATACGGGCTACGCCTACGACGATCTCGGACGCACGACTGCCCAGCCCGGTGGCCTCGCGCTCAAGTACTACGCCAACGGTTCCATCTACCAGACAGGCACCGCTGACCGTCGGCAAGTCATGAAGTATGACGCGGCGCAACGCACTGCCACGTCTCAGGCGGAGACCTATTCGGGCAGTGCTTGGAACGGTGGCGAGCAGACGACCTACCACTACGGCTGCGACTGCGAGAGCCCATCGTGGGAACGTGGCTCGTCGACAACACGTCATGTGAACGGCCTCCAGGAGAGCGTGGTAGCCGAGACTGGCTCTCAGGGAGGGACCATCCTCCAGCTGACCGACCTGGATGGCAACGCGGTGGTACAGCTGCCGCTCGATGAGACACAGGCCCCCATTGTCGATACCGGTGCAGGTGACGACCCGCAGGCATCTGCCTACAGCGCCAACGGAGTGGCGAACATTGTCAGCATCGGGTACGAGAGCAAGGTGGGCTCGCTGCCCATCACGGTGTGCAACATGGGCCACAAAATCGAAGGCAGCGGTAAGAAAATCAAATACCAGCGTGGCAAGTTCGGCTGTGGCCCCCTGCCTGACCTGGGTCTTGGCTTCTGCAACTGGCGCATGGAGTGGCACTACGCCGACACGTATGGCAAGTCCTACAGATGGGACAGAGGCTCGACACACAACCAGTGCGCGACCAAAGGCATACGTGAGACCTTCACGGACAAAAACCTGAAGCACTACGGAAAAGCCTGCGCACAGTTCTGGTCCGGTGGAAAGCGCAGAGGCGTCCAATGCCACAGCATCACCAGGTAGACGGTTTGGACCCGGCAGGTCGCGGCAACTTGTCAGGATGCTGCCTGATGCCCCTGATCGCGGTGATCGTCTTTACGGCGTTGATTCCGGTAGCGAACTGGGTGTCGCCCACCATGGTCGAGCAAGGGTGGCTCACCTGGCCACTGATATTCCTCGCCCTCGCCATCGGGGTGCGTGGGGCCAACGCCCTGACCAGATGGTGGTCCACACGCGACTGACCCATGTCTAACCTCTGCTAGACATGGCAACAACGGCCCGCCAGCCACGCTGGCGGGCCGTTTCCGCTACGTACGCCGAAAACTGCAGATCCTTGGGCGGTGTCCTATTGATCCGAAACTCAAAGGGTTCTATTCGAGGATGTAGCGGACGTGCGGGCCGCCGAAGTAGCCGCGGATGATGTGCGGTTGGCGTTGGCGGCGGTAGAAGAACCTGCGGGTTTCGGATCAATAGTGGAATTACGTGGACAGCGGAGCATCCCAGTGGACCCCTGCCCGACGCGAGGCATACGTCAACGACCTCACCGCCCCTACCTCCCTCGTCGCGGTGACGGCCGCCTCGAATCGCTCCAAGGCAGACCAAGATCCGAGCACCTGGCTGCCGACGGTCAACGACGTTCACTGCCAGTACGCCGCCAAGTGGACGGGGATCAAGATGCGGTGGGGCCTCACCGTGGACGCGCCGGAGAAGGCCGCGCTCGTCGAACTCGCGGAGGCATGCCCCGACACGACCGTCACCTACGAGCCCGCCCCGTAGGCCGACAAGAGACAGATCTCCCCCCTGTTTCTCCCTTCGGGGAGGGCAGGGCATTTTGGCGCACCCAGGTCCGTCACGTCATGTGATGCACCCTTGACGCGCTGCTCCAGCAGCGTGAAGGTGCGTGGAACAGCGTGGAATCCGCTCGACGGAGGAGAGTTCCATGACCGTAAAGTTCCTGGGCATCATCCCCAACACCCCGACGGACGAGTCCCCAACGATCTGGCTCGACGAGGAAACGGGAGACCTGCTGATCCAGTCGTACAAGGCGACGGAAGAAGAAGTCCGGGCGTGCCAAGAGATCGGCTCAATTCCTGGACATTCCACAGACGTCCCCGATCACGAAACGATCATCAGGCTCCCCGCGGTCATGCTGAAGTACATCCCCCGCACCGACGTTGAAGAGGTAGGCAGTGCAGCCACCCGCGCGTAACGCCCTGGCACGGGCTCAACGCTCCGCCGTTCACCTGGAGTTGCGCGACAGTTACATGCTCGACGACCCCGAGTTCATCGCGTGGCAGCAGGGCAAGCGCCTGGATCCTGCCGACCGGGCGTCTTGGTGGGGCGGCTGGCACGACTCGGTCAGCGACGCGACCGCCCGAGGTGTCGCAGTGCGCCGCGTCCGCATCGCGTCGGAGCCGATCAGCGACTACATCCGCTACGAGTACGACCTCACGTTCGCCAACGTCCTCGCGGGCGAACAGGTCCGGTGGCTGCCGAGACGCCAGACGACAGGCCTGCTGCTGCCCGCCAACGACTTCTGGGTCTTCGACAACGAGACCGTCCTCTTCCACCACTTCACCGGCGACGGCCAGCTCGCCGAGGACGGCCGCGAGTACGTCTCCGACCCTGCTCTGGCGAAGCTGGTCGGCGAGGCCTTCGAGTCCGTCTGGCAACGGGCCATCCCGCACGAGCAGTACAAGCCCTGACCAGCACGCATCATGGCCACGTCGGCATCGTCCTCAGTCCAGCAAGCCCGGCAGAGTCTCGCCGACCGTCTCGGCGAGATCCGCCGGGACGCTGGGCTGAACGGCCGGGACCTTGCTGCCGCGTGTGGCTGGTACCCCTCCAAGGTCTCGCGCATCGAGAACGCCCGCACCGCGCCGTCCGCCGACGACATCCGCGCGTGGTGCACCGCGTGCGGCGCTGGCGACCAGGCCGCGGGCCTCGTCGAGTCGTTGCACGCCGTTGAAGGCATGTTCGTTGAGTGGCGGCGGATGGAACGCGCCGGCCTTCGCCGCGCGCAGGAGGCCGTCCGCCCGCTCTATGAGCGCACCACCCGTTTTCGTGCGTACTCCTCGTGGTTCGTGCCGGGCCTGATCCAGAGCCGCGCCTACACGGAGGCCGTGCTGCGGGCCGTGCAGCGCCGCCGGGTCACCGTGGATGATGTCGACGCTGCCGTGGACGTGCGCATGGAGCGGCAACGGGTGCTCCACGAGGGAAGCCGCACCTTCGCCTTCCTGATTGAGGAGTCCGTGCTGCGATCTGGGATCGGCGGCCGGGATGTCATGGCCGGCCAGCTCGGACAGCTGATCACAGTGGGGTCGCTGCCGAACGTCAGTCTCGGCATCGTCCCCATGCGGCTGGACCGCTCGCGCATGCCCGTCGAGGGGTTCTGGATCTATGACTCTGCTCAGGTCAACGTCGAGTTGATCTCTGGGTATCTGACGATTACGCAGGCTCCGGAGGTAGCGATGTACGCCGACACCTTCGCAGAGTTGGCCGAGCTCGCCGTGTACGGAGCGGACGCACGCACGCTGATTGCAGAGGCACTCCAGGCACTGGGGTGAATCCGCGTGGAATCTCGTAGAACTTCCTGGTGTCGACTTGGCCGCCGTTCGTATGGTCCAGGACATGGACTCAGGAACCCGCCCCTCGGGGGCCACCGAAGCGGGTACGCCCGGCACTTGGTGTCACTGGCATGAGGGGCCATCGGTGACCGCCGTGCTCATCGACTCCGTTGAGGCGACGTCCGGCTCGGGCTACGGCCGGTATGGATGCGCGCCGTGCCGTCAGCAGCGCCAACTGACGCCGGCCGCGGAGCAGGCGATGGCGGGGCGGCCATCATGACGAGTTGGAAGCAGAGGCGCGTCCATATTCCGGTTGTGTGCTGGGTCCCCAAGCCGGGCACCCCGATGCGTTGCACCCTCCGCGCGGGCCACAGTGGCGACCACTTCCGCGCCTACTCCCGCGAGGCATGGCCGAAGCGCGCGGGCGAGACGCAGTGACCCCACGCTCCATCATCAAAAAGGCAACCTGGACGCTCGGTGCAGACCACTCGCAGGGCGCGTCACCGCCGATCCGCGAGATCGAATGCACTACCTGCCAGGACCGGTCCGAGGCCAGCACCGACCAGCTGGGCCCCGACAGTTGGGCACTCCGCCACGCAGGCCTGACCGGCCACACGGGCTACAGGGAGATCGTCACCGCGTTCCTCCGCGCCACTCCCGGCCCTGGTAAGGGCCAGCTGCCCACCCCATGACTCCTGCCTCGGTCGCCGCGCGCCTGGGGGCGTCGACAGCCGAGGCAGGCTCTTCACCCACCACTTCGAACCGGGAGAGTCACATGTCCGATGACGGCAAGCACGCCGGCCAGCCTTCCGACAAACCGTGGACGCCTCCGCCCCCTTCGCCGTCCCCTGACGGACCGCCGCCCAAGGTCACCAACCACACGGAGGACTGACGGTGGGCAGCACCGCGCAGGTACACCCGCAGCACGCCGAGCTCGTCGAGTTACTGGCGGAGCAGGGCCTGGTGTCTGAGCGTTGGCGCGAGGTCTGGGAGCGAGTCCCCCGTCACCTGTTCATCCCACCGACAATCTGGCGTCAAGGACCCGAGCGTTGCGAGCCCGTCACCACGGACGCGGAGTGGTGGCAGCTCGTCTACAGCGACGAGCCGGTGGTGACCCAGATCGACGACGGGGCGGCCAACGGCCCGGGTGTAGCCACGTCCAGCAACTCCCAGCCGTCCATGGTCGCCACCATGCTGCAACACCTGAAAGTCGAGGACGGTCACAGGGTGCTGGAGATCGGCACTGCCACCGGCCACGTCGCGGCGCTCCTCTCCGAGCGCCTGGGCGACGAGCTCATCTTCAGCGTCGAGATCGACCCGCCGTTGGCTCATGAGGCGAGGGAGAACCTCGCGACTCTGGGGTACGCGCCCACGGTGGTGGTGGCCGACGGCGAGCACGGGTGGGCAGAGGCGGCGCCGTACGACCGGCTCATCGCCACCTGCGCGCTGCGCCGCGTGCCGTACGAGTTGGTGCGCCAGGTGAAACCAGGCGGCATCCTCGTCGCGCCTATGGCCGGGGAGTTCTGGAGCGGCGCAATCGTCCAGCTGTCGATCCAGGAGGGAGGCATCGCGTCAGGCCCATTCCGGGGCGGTGCGTCCTACATGCCGATGAGGTCTCACCGAGCCCCCGCCGACGCGCAGGTGCAAGGGAATGCCAGGCCGACAGAGAGCAAGCTCGACCCCCGGCTCTTGCTCACCGTCGGGTTCTCCATCTACGCGGGCGCCCGGATGCCCGGAGTCTCGATGGTCCACGCCGAGCACGATGGCACCACCGGGGTCTGGCTGATGGACCAGGCCGGGTCGGGCGCCTTCGCTGAGCCCGGTGAGCAGGCGTGGCAGTACGGCGAGCGCGACTTGTGGTGGGACGTCGAGACGACGTACCAGGAGTATGAGGCTCTGGGCAGCCCTGACGCTGACGCTTTCGGGTTGACCGTGACGCCCCGCGGTCAGGACGTGTGGCTGACCCACCCGAGAAGAGTGATCGCCTCCGCGTAAAGGCCCGAACTGACGACTCCCTGGGCTCCGTTCCCCCGCGGCTCTACCGTCGTTGGGGAACGGAGAGAGACGAGGGCCCAAGCGAAGGCGGGGCTGGTCGAGGAAGTCCTACGGCGACCCGTTCGTGATCGTCGTCGACACGAGAACACGGACCCCGTACACCGCCGGCCGCTGATACCGCCCCGGCCGTCCACTTCCTGGGGAGCGGCCGGCCGGGGCTCTTCACTGCCGAGATCGGCAAGCGGTACGTCGATCGCGTCGGCGATTTGCGAAGAGCACCCCGCACAGCGCACCCCATCGGCGGCCAGCCCGCGCTGTCCCGCCCGGACTCGGCGCGTCACCGGGTATTTTGATGGTATTTCATACTAATCTCCCGTAACTGAACGAAGTCGATCTATCACAGATCGCACCCACCTCACTCCACCGGAGATGACATGCACAAGCTTCGCAAGGCCGCCGTCCTGGTCGCTGCCCTCGGCAGCGTCGGACTCCTGAGCGCCGGCACTGCCCACGCCGGCGGCCATGGCCACGGCCACCACGACGGCGACCACTTCAACATCAAGCAGAGCTCCAACTGCAAGTCGCACGACCTGAACGTCGACGTCCTCGGCCAGGTCGGGGTGCTCAACGGCCTGCTGGGCAGCGCGCTCAACGGCGAGGGCGACCCGGGCGCACAGAAGACCCACATCGGTTCGAGCATGGGCTGCGGCGACAGCGCCTTCTAAGGCCTGTCCCGTAAAGGATCTTTGGTTGGGTGGATGGGGGCGTGGCCGGTGGCTGTTCCGGCCGCGCCCCCTATCCGACGAGGTTGAGGTTGTGCAGGCGGGCGATTCCGCGCATGGCATGGTGCACGCCCTCTCCCCCGAGGCGGCAGTCGCGCAGGATCTTCCAGCACTTCATGCGCGCGAAGACGTGCTCGACGCGGGCCCGGACTTGCTTGTGGGACTTGTTCTGCGCCTCTTTCCGGGCCGGCAGTTCCTCGCCCTTGCGGCGGCGGCGCGGCGCAGGCGTCGGCTCGCCGCCCGGCACACCCACCACGCCCGCCACGACCCACCAGCATGGCGGCACAGGCACGGAGACCTGCCCCGGCTCCGGCCAGCCCGCCTCGCAGGAAACACCTCGACCGGCCCCGGCCGTCCGGCACCGGTGGAGCGGACGGCCGGGGCTCTTCATTGCCGTACGAGGTCGGCGAGCGGTGCGTCGACCTCGTACGGCGATGAGGATCAGGGTGTCGATCAGCGCGGCGGATGCCCCCGCTCGACCCGTACGTAGATGGCCTTATCCATGCCCGCCCTCTCGGCAACTGCCTGTTGCGTGAGGTTGGCGTGAAGCCTGGCCGCCCGGATCTGGTCCCCGATGGCCCGGCGACGGGCGAGCACCCAGTCGAGCGGCGGTTCGGAGGGCACGCGAGCACGCTGCAGCCCGGGTGGTGCGCATGTTCGCGGCGAGCTCGCACAGGGGGCCGGTGGTGCGGTGGGAGCTGATCTCCTCGGCTAGGGCCCGGTTCGCGGTGGCGCACGCACGCTCCAGGTCGCTCTGGTGCCACTGGGCATCGGCCTGGCGGGTGCGAGGTAGGGCACGGGGGCGCGTGCCCGGTCAGTGGGGAAGAGGGCGCGTGCATGCCTGCGTCGGGAGTGGGCGGGAGGCGGGCACCCGAGTAGGCATCCCATGAGTGAGCTTAAGATCACAACTTGGGCTCGAAGGCAGGCATCGTCCGCAGGGGGTACTACGTGCACGCCGCGATTTCAGACATAGACGAGACAACCGCAAGCGGCAGACCCCACTTCAGCATTCTTGGATCCCTGGAAGTCCGGAACGCAGGGGGGGCGGTCCCCATCAACGGGATCCTGCGGAAACGTGTCCTCGCCATGCTGTTACTCGAAGCGGGGCGGGTGATCCCCGTCTCACGCCTTGTTGAAGCCGGTTGGGACGAAGCGCCTCCGGAGAGCGCGGCACACCAGATCCGCAAGGCCGTGGCCGAGTTGCGCCGCCGGATCCCGCAGGGCTTCGAACTGATAGTGACCGATGGCCCCGGCTACCGTGCGGTTGTCGGTGTGGATCAGCTCGACCTGATGCGTTACCAGGAGCTGCTGCGTCAGGCCCATGCGGCCGGGGAAGCGGGAGTGCATGCGAGGGCGGCGGCACAGCTGCGCTCCGCGCTGGAGTTGTGGCGCGGGCCTGTGCTGGCTGGGGCTGGCGGGCAAGTCGTTGATGCCATTTCGACTGCCCTGGAGGAGCAGAGTCTCGCGGCCGCCGAGCGGCTGTACGAGCTGACCATAGAGGCGGGCGAGGCGGCCTCGATCATCGGTGAACTGCGCTCCATGGCGGGCCGGTACCCCTTGCGCGAGACGCTGCGCGGCCAGCTGATGCTCGCTCTCTACCACACCGGCCAACAGGCCGCTGCCCTCGAAGAGTTCACTCAGATTCGGGACCTGCTTGCCGAAGAGCTCGGCATCGACCCCAGCGCTAAACTGCGCGAGTTGCACGCATACATACTGCGGCAGGATCTCTCCCTTGCCCCTCCGGAGCGGGCGTCGGCTCGCGCGTACGGCGCTTCCTTTGCGGTCCCGCAGGCGCTGCCGTACGACGTGCCGGGCTTCTCTGGCCGTGCGTCCGAGCTGGAACGGATCCGTGTAGCGGTCGAACGCACACCGACGAGATCGCCCACGGTCATCGCGATCGACGGCATGGGTGGCGGGGGCAAGACGGCGCTGGCCGTACGAGCCGCGCACCAGCTGGCACAGCGCTATCCGGACGGGCAGTTGTTTGTCGACCTGCGAGGCTTCACTCCGGGACAGAGGCCGCTCAGTACGTTCTCCGCCCAGGGTGACCTGCTGGCGGCCGCCGGGATCCCCAGCGAGGAGATTCCCGGCGTTCCTGCAGGCCGCAGCGCACTCTGGCAGTCCTACATGCGGGGCCGCCGAATGCTCCTCATCCTCGACAACGCCGACACCTCCGAACGGGTCCGTACCCTCATCCCCACCTCGCCCGACAGTCTCACCCTGGTCACCAGCCGCCCCCGGCTGACGGACCTCGACGGCGTGGAATGGCTCTCCCTCGGTGCCCTCGCGGAGTTGGACAGCCACGAGATCCTGCGGCACGCCCTGGGCGCCGAGCGGGTGGAACGAGAGCCGGAGGCCGCGGTCGAATTGCTGCGACTGTGCGGCGGGCTCCCGCTCGCGGTGCGCATCGCGGCTGCCCGGCTATCGAACCGGCCGCGCTGGACGATCCAGCTCCTGGTCGACCGGCTACAGGACCACGGGCGGCGGCTCGATGAACTGTCCAGCGAGGACAGAGGAGTTGCGAGCGCGCTGTCACTGTCGTACGAGTCCCTACCGAAGGAGCAGCGCACGGCTTTCAGACTGCTGGCCCACCACCCGGGCCGGTACATCGACGTTGACGAGGCCTCCGCGCTGCTGGGCGGCGGGGCCCTGGACGCCGAGGATCTCCTGGAGAGGCTCGTGGATGTCCGCCTGCTGGAGGCCAGGGAGCCAGGTACGTACGCCTTCCATGATCTGGTGCGCCATTTCGCGCGCCGACTGGCTCAGGGCCAAGCGGCTCCGGAAGACGGGCAGTCGGTGGAGCGGCTCCTCGACCACTATCTGCACACGGCGGCGCACGCCTGCGACACACTCTTCCCCGGCAGGCCCCGCCACAGCGGGCCCGTTGGCGAACGGGACGGACAGGAGCCGGAAATCGCGGACAAGGATGTCGCACTGAGATGGCTCGACCAGCACCGTGACAGTCTGCTGGCAGCAGTGGACATCGCGCACGGACGCGGGCTGCTGCGGCACGCGGCGCGGCTGCCGCGCGAGGTGGGCTTCCACTCCAGCATCCGCAGTTACGACTTGGAGGCGAATGTGGCGCTCGAGACGGGTGTCACGGCATCCCGGCAGCTGGCGGACCCGTCGCTGATGCGCCTGAACCTCACCAATCTGGCCATGGGGCAGTGGCGGCTGGGCCGCATCAGGGACGCGGTCGCCCAGCTGGAGGAAGCCCTAGAGCTGTCACGGTCCATGAATGACCCACGCAGCGAGGCCGAGTGCAAGGCCCGGTTGGGTCAGGCGTACAACAGCCTGGGCGAATTGCAGCGCGCACTCCAGCTCAGCGAGGAGGCCAACCGCATGGCGCGGAAGACCGGCTTCGCGCGGCTCGACGGCTCGTCCCTGAGCACTCTGAGTCAAGTGCAGGTGCGACTCGGGCAGTTCGCGATGGCGGCCGAGACGGCAAAGGAGGCGCTGACAGTATTCGACTCCATAGGAGAGATACAGCTGTCCGTGGACGCGCTCAGTTATCTCTCGCGCGCCCTGGAAGGCATGGGCCGTTACGAGGAGGCACTCGCCCGGGTGGAAGAGGCGGTCGAGCGCTGCGAGCATCTGCGGATGCCCTCCGTCCTACCGGTCATGCTCGCCTGCCGCACTGACATCTTGCTACGTATGGGCCGGGTCGAGAGCGCCCGCGAATGCGTCCTGCACGCGCTGGCCGAGGCCATCCGCAGCACGGACGACATCCACCGGGCGTTCGTGCACCTCTCCGCCGCCCGCACGTACTTCGCGCTGGGCGACTTCACGGAGGCTCTGCGCCAGAACCAGCTGGCCCACGAGATCTCCTCCCGCATGGAGCTGCACTACGAGAAGGCCCAGGCCCTGGACGGCCTCGCTGCAACCAGTGAGGCGATGGGGGACCTGGAGGCCGCCGTCAGTAACCGCCAGAAGGCCGACTCGCTCTTCTTCCTCATGGGCGTACCGGAAGGCGTGTTCCGGTACGCCTGAGGTGACGGCTCCCAGGAGGACTGGAGCACCTGAACGCCAGGTCAGCTGTTGCCGTTGTTGTCGTTGGTGGTGTCGCTGGTCGCCTGACCGGCACTCGTGCCGGCCGCTGTCTTCAGCTGCCAGCCGGAGTCCTGGGTGCCGGCCTGCGCGGGGATGGCGAGCGCCCAGACGAAAGCCCCGGCCGCGACGATCGAGGCGATGGTGGTGAGCTTCTTGGTGCGCATTTCGAATCTCCCTCGGGTGGCGTTTCCCTCTGACACCGCTGATACTTCCGCGCCTCCTTCCCCGCCCGTTACCGCCCCGGCACCCTGCGGATCCCGCACCCCCGCGCGTCCGGCCGCAAGAGGCCAAGGACGCTTTTGACCAGCGGTTCTGCATTCCACTCCGCCGTCGTCGACCGCAAGAATTCGAGCGGCGGCAAGGAGGAGAAGACATGAGCGCCGAGGAAATCCACGTTCAGGGAATCCCCGCGTCAGCACTCGCTGACCGCTTCGGAACCCCGCTGTTCGTCTACGACACCGAGATCCTGGAGAACACCTTCCGCACGCTCCGCGAGGAGCTTCCGGAAGAGATCGACATTTTCTATTCACTCAAGGCCAACCCGAACATCAGTGTGTGCGCCTTTCTCGGCACGCTGGGCGCGTGCGCCGAAGTCTCCTCATACACCGAACTGCTGACTGCCCTGCGGGCCGGTATCGCACCTAGCGACATCATCTTCCTCGGTCCGGGCAAGGACGAGCGGGAGCTCGCGGCCTGCGTCGAGGCGGGAATCCACGCGGTGGTGTGCGAATCCATGGCGGAACTCCAGCTGCTGGACGAGCTGTTGGAGGGCAGCGGGGGCGGCACCTTCCCGGCGATGCTGCGGGTCAACCCGGCCTTCGCCGCCAAGGGATCGGGGCTCTCGATGGGAGGCAAGCCCCGGCAGTTCGGCATCGACGAAGAGACCGTACGCCGCTCCAAGGAGCAACTGGCGGCTCTACAGCACGTCGAGGTCATCGGCCTGCACGCCTACATGGGCACCCGCATTCTGGATGCCGCCGACGTCGTCCACAACACCCGTAGAATCCTGGCCACCGCCGAGGATCTCGCGGGGGAACTTGGTATCCCGCTGCACACGGTAGATGTCGGCGGTGGGCTCGGAGTCGCGTACTTCGACGGCGAGGCAGACCCCGATGTGGCAGCACTCGGTACCGGAATGCGTGATGCCGTCATCCCCTTCACGCGGCGTCACCCCGGATGCCGCGTGATCATGGAACTGGGTCGATACCTGGCCGCCCGCGCCGGCACATACATGGTGCGCGCCCGCTATGTGAAGCAGTCCATGGGTGAGTGGTTCGTGGTCGCTGACGGCGGCACCAACCACCACATGGCCGCTGTCGGCATCGGCAGCTTCGTCAAGCGGAACTTCCCCGTGCAGCACCTGAGCCGCCCCGGCGGCCAGGCGGACCGCCGCTATTCGCTCACCGGTCCGCTGTGCACGCCCAACGACGTGGTCGCCAAGAAGGTCACCCTGCCCCAAGTGCGGCCCGGCGATCTGCTGGGCGTAGAGCGTTCCGGTGCGTACGGACCCACCGCGTCCCCCGGGCTCTTCCTCAGCCACGGCTTCCCCGCCGAGGTGGTGGTCCACCGGGGCGAGGCCCACCTGGTGCGCGAACGGGACACGCCCGAGGACCTGCTCAGCCGCCAGCAGCTGGCCGACTTCAGCGGGGAAGGCCACCAGTGAGCCCACCAGATCTGCGCATCGGACTGGACGTACTAGACCGCAGCGAGCTGCGTCGGCTGGCGGACCGGGACTGGTTCCTGCGCTATACCTTCGCCGCCGAGGAGCTGGCGCTCGCCGCGCAGATGACCGCCGGGCGCCGCCTGGAGTTCCTGTCCGGCAGGTTCACCGCCAAGGAGGCGGTCCTCAAGTCCCTGGGCCGGGGCTTCTTCCAGGGACTCGCGCCCCGCGAGATCAGCATCGGCCGCACGGACGACGGTGCGCCGTCGGTGCGCTTCACCGGCCGGGCCGCCGGCCTGTCCCTGCCTCCCATGGCCCTGTCCATCGCGCACAAGAAGAACGTGGTGGCGGCCGTAGCGATCAGCATCCCCTCTGCGGGGACCGGCATTTGACCTACTGAGAGGAGTCCCGCGCCATGAATACACCAGAAGACGAAGACAACCCCACCGTCGCGTTCCTTCGGGTGCGTATGAGCCAGGCAGATGCCCACTACGGCGGCGGCCTGATCGACGGGGCTTGCATCCTCCGGCTGTTCGGAGATCTGGTCACCGAGATCACCGTACGCACTGACGGCGACGAGGGCCTGCTGTCCGAGTACGCGAAGGTCCGCTTCACCGCTCCCGTCTACCCCGGCGACTACATCGAGGCCCGCGCACGGCTCGTCCACCGCACCCGACTGCGCCGGGTGGTGGAGCTGGAGGCACACAAGGTGGTTTCAGCGCGTCCTGGTGCGTCGCCGAGCGCTGCCGAGGCGCTGTCCAGCCCCCAGCTGGTCTGCAGCGCCACGGCCACCACGGTCGCTCCTCTGGTCGCCAGGCCCACCCCGGCCGAAGGGGCGGCGGCGTGACCCGGGCAGACGAGCAGCCGCGGCTGCTGCACGAGGTGCTGGACGCCGCCGCCGAGCAGCTTCCGCAGCGCATCGCCCTGACCGACCAGAACGGCAGCCTCACCTACGGTGAGCTGGCCACGGCCAGTGTCCGCGCCGCCACGGCACTCGCCGGCCGGGGCGTACGGCGCGGTGACCGGGTGGTGGTCACGGCAGCCGACGGACTGGGCATCGCGGCGGCGCTGTACGGTCTCTCCCGGCTCGGGGCAGCTTTCAGCGTGCTGCACGAGCAGGTGCGTGGCGGGCCGCTGGAGCACGTACTGCTTGACAGCGAGCCAGTGCTGCTCGTCACCGACGACTCTTCGGCCGAGGCGACGGCACAACGGGTGGGGACGGCGTCCCTGTCACTGACGGAACTCCTCACGGTGCAGGCCGGGGCAGGACCGCTGCCCCACCCCGGCACCCTCGCCGTCGACCCGGCCTGCCTGATCTACACGTCGGGCACCACCTCGCTGCCCAAGGCGGTGGTGAGCACCCATCAGCAGATGCTGTTCGCGGCCTCGGCCATCCAGGACCGGCTGGACTACCGCAGCGACGACATCATCTACTGCCCGCTGCCGCTGTCCTTCGACTACGGCCTGTACCAGTTGTTCCTGGCGGTACTCAGCGGCGCGCAGCTCCGGCTCGCCACCGCGGCCGAGGCCGGTCCACCACTGCTGCGTAGTCTGGAGTCCAGCGGGGCGACGATACTCGCGGGTGTCCCCTCGGTCAGCGACCGACTGGCCTGGCTGCTCGCCCGTAGCAGCCGCGGCAGCGGGCGCCTGGCCGGACTTCGACTGCTGACGAACACCGGTGCCGCCCTGCCCACCGAGACCATGTCCGCCCTGCGCTCCGCCCTGCCCGGTCTCCGGATCCAGGTGATGTACGGGCTCACCGAGTGCAAGCGCGCGGCGATCATGCCACCGGACGGGGATCTCGAACGTCCGGGATCCAGCGGCCGGCCGCTGCCTGGCACGGAGATATACGTCGCCGGAGACGACGGCGAGCGTCTCCCCCCGGGCGAGATCGGGCAGCTCGTGGTGCGCGGCCCTCATGTGATGACCGGCTACTGGCGCCGCCCCGAACTGACCGCCGAACGCTTTCCCCGCGCCGAAGGGCTCTTCCCTGAACTGCGTACCGGCGACTACGGCTGGATGGACGAGGACAGCTACCTCTACTTCTCCGGCCGCCGGGACGATCTGTACAAGGAGCGGGGCTTTCGCGTCAGCTGTACGGAGGTCGAGGCGGCGGCGCGCCGGATCGAGCAGGTGTCGGCAGCAGCCGTCCTGCCTCCGGACAGCGGACGACCCGCGCTGCTCGCGGTGGTCACTGAACTGGCCACTGATGAGCTTCTGGAACGGATGCGCGAACAGATCGAGCCGTTCAAAATCCCCCGCCGCTGCGTGCGGCTCAACGAACTGCCGGTCAACGGCAACGGAAAGGTCGACCGGAAGCAGCTTGCCTCCCTGGTCGAGGCGGACGTTCCCGTCAGGCCCGACCGGCAGACAGCCCAACTCGACTGAACCCAACTCGACTCAAGGAGAAGACTCATGGAACGCAAGGATGTCGTCCAGGCCCTGGAGACGGCGTTGACCGATGTACTGGAGCGCCCTGTCACCGGTCTGCGGGGGGAGGTCAGGCTCTTCGACGACCTGCACCTGGACTCCACCACCATGCTCGAGATGCTGATGGCGCTCGAGGACTCCATCGGGCTCGTAGTCGATCCCGAAGAACTGGACGTGGACGACTTCGAGTCGGTGGACACCTTCACCGACTTCGTACTTTCCGTCCCGCTGGCCCCCTCCCCCGCCGCGGCGTGACCGTACGCGCTGCTCCCGAAGCAGAAGGAGGCACCGCATGACGATCACTCTGCCGGACCTGAGCGTCTTCGAAACCCTCGAGTCGGAGGTACGCAGCTACTGCCGTGGCTGGCCGACCGTCTTCCACAGCGCGCAGGGCTCGCACATGTACGACGAGGACGGTCACGCCTACCTCGACTTCTTCGCCGGTGCGGGCGCCCTCAACTACGGCCACAGCAATCCCGTACTCAAACGTGCCTTGCTGGATTACCTGGAACGGGACGGTGTCATACACGGTCTGGACATGTCCACAACGGCCAAGCGCGCCTTCCTGGAATCGTTCCAGGACATCGTGCTGCGGCCTCGCGACCTGCCGTACAAAGTTATGTTCCCGGGCCCGACGGGCACCAACGCCGTCGAAGCGGCGTTGAAGCTGGCGCGCAAGGTCAAGGGTCGTGAGACGGTCGTGTCCTTCTACTGGCGCGTTCCACGGAATGTCACTGGGCGCGCTGGCGGTGTCGGGCAACGCCTTCAAACGCGCTGGTGCGGGTGTACCTCTGGTACACGGCGTCCCGATGCCCTTCGACCGCTACCTCGACGGCCAGGCCCCGGACTTCCTCTGGTTCGAGCGACTGCTGGAGGACCAAGGCTCCGGCCTCAATCAGCCGGCCGCTGTGATCGTCGAAACGGTGCAGGGCGAGGGCGGCATCAACGTGGCCCGCACCGAGTGGCTGCGGAGCCTGTCGGACCTGTGCCGACGGCGCGACATGCTGCTGATCGTCGACGACATCCAGATGGGCTGCGGGCGGACTGGCGCCTTCTTCTCCTTCGAGGAGGCCGGCATCGTCCCGGACATCGTCACACTCTCAAAGTCCATCAGCGGCTACGGCTTGCCCATGTCGCTACTGCTCCTCAAACCGGAGTTGGACGTCTGGGAGCCGGGCGAGCACAACGGCACCTTCCGCGGCAACAACCCGGCCTTCGTCACGGCCACCGCGGGGCTGGAGACCTACTGGGCCGATGGCCACCTGGAGAAGCAGACCTTGGCCCGTGGCGAACAGGTCGAGACCACGCTCAGAGGTATTGCCGCCGAACACCACCACGAGGTGGCGGACGTCCGCGGCCGCGGACTGGCCTGGGGCCTGGAGTTCCACGACCCGCTGCGCGCCGCGAAGATCTGTCGACGCGCCTTTGACCTGGGGCTTCTCGTAGAGACCGCCGGCGCGCTGAGCGAGGTGGTGAAGCTCCTGCCTGCCCTGACCATCACCGAGGACGAGCTGGACGAAGGACTGGCTGTCCTCGCCCGTTCTGTCCGCGAGACCCGCTGAGACAGTCAAGGAGAGGAGAACCACCCATGATCGTACGGTCATTCGCCGGCATCACCGATACCGACCGCCACGTACGCTCGCGTTCCGGAACCTGGGAGAGCAAGCGGATCGTGCTCGCCCGGGAAAAAGTCGGCTTCTCGCTGCACGAGACCACCGTCTACGCCGGCACTGAGACAACGATGTGGTACGCCAACCACATCGAGGCCGTGCTCTGCGTCGAGGGCGAGTCGGAGCTCACCAACGAGGAGACCGGGGAGACGCACTGGATCGCTCCGGGCACGATGTACCTCCTCAACGGGCATGAGCGGCACACCCTGCGTCCCAAGACCGACTCCCGCTACATATGCGTATTCAACCCGCCGGTCACCGGCCAAGAGGACCACGACGAGTCTGGCGTCTACCCGCTGTTGACCGAGGGCGAGGTGGACTGACCGTGACGACCGCACTCGAATCCGGGCCCCAAGCATCGCCCCGCAAGAAGGCCGTCTTCCGTACTCCGCGCCCCGAGGATGGCTTCGCGGTGTGGGAGATGGTAAAGAACACCCCCGGCCTGGACACCAACAGCCCTTATTCCTACGTGCTGTGGTTCCGGGACTTCGCCGACTGCTCGCTGCTGGCCACCGTGGACGACGAGATCGTCGGCTTTCTCACCGGCTATCGCCGTCCCGACGAACCGGACACGTACTTCGTCTGGCAGACCGCGGTCAGTCCGCGGCACGGCATCCCGTTCCTCGGCGTGAAGCTCTTCGAGGCTGCAGCCGACCGGCAGCGGGACCGCGGTGCCCGGTACGTCGAGGCCACCGTCTCCGCCGAGAACAAGGCCATCCTCATGGTCCTCAGGCAGTACGCCCGCAAGCGTTCGGCCGAGGTCACCGACCGCGTGCTGTTCCCAGCCGACTGGCTGGGCGACGGCCATCACGACGAAGTCCTGCACCGCATAGGCCCCCTCGCAGACGTGCCCTCCAAGCAGAAGGAGAACACCGAATGACCGCCGCCCCCCGCACCGACCTGTATCCGACCCGCGTCACGGGCGAGGCCATAGCTCAGACGCGCCTCGACCCGACTGTCTGGGGCGACCACGAAGGGCCGCTCAGCCAGCAGGAACGGGACCGCTATGACTCCAACGGCTACCACGTCTTCGACAGCCTGCTGACCCCGCAGGAAGTCGAGACGTACCGCGCCGAACTCCAGCGGCTGAGCGAGGACCCCGCGCTGCTGGCGAGTGACCGCGTGGTGCTGGAGCCGGATTCCGACCGCCTCCGCTCGGTCTTCGAGGTCGAGAAGGTCAGCGAGCTCTTCGCCGCACTGCTCAACTCATCCCGGCTGACGGACGTCGCCCGGCAGGTACTCGGTTCGGATGTGTACGTCCACCAGAGCCGGGTCAACTACAAGCCGGGCTTCGGCGGGGCCGAATTCGACTGGCACTCGGACTTCGAGACCTGGCACGCCGAGGACGGTATGCCCCGGCCGCGCGCGTTCAGTGTGTCCATCGCCCTGAGCGAGAACTATGAGTTCAATGGCCCGCTCATGGTCATGCCGGGTACGCACAAGACGTTCATCCCCTCGGTCGGCGAGACTCCCCTGGACTTCCACAAGGAGTCCCTGCGGGTGCACCGCATCACCGTGGGGTCCCCCGGCCAGGAGCACCTGTCGCGGATGGCCCACGCGCACGGCATCAAGCAGATCGCCGGCCCCGCCGGGTCAGCGGTGATGTTCGACTCGAACCTGCTGCACGGTTCCAACGGCAACATCACCCCGTTCTCTCGCTCGAACATCTTTATCGTCTACAACAGCGTGGAGAACGCCCTGGAGGAGCCCTTCGCGGCAGCCCTTCCCCGCCCCCAGCACCTGGGCAACCGGGAGTTCGCACGCGGGATGTGACCTCAGCTGAATGACGCGTCCGGCGCGGGGCGGCTCCACTGGAGCCGCCCCGCGCCTCGTCATGTGTACGCCGGCCGCGGGCCGTCGGGGCCGCGGAACGTGGTGCGGTAGGCGCTCGGTGAGATGCCCAACGCTGCGTGGAAGTGCTGACGCAGATTGGCCGCCGTACCGAGTCCCGTCTGCGCGGCGACTTGGTCGACGGGCAAATTCGATTCCTCCAGCAGCTCTCTGGCGCGTTCGAGGCGCTGCTGGATAAGCCAGTTCATCGGCGTCATGCCCACCTCGTCGCGGAAACGTCGGTTGAAGTTCCGCACGCTCATCGCTTCCCTGGCTGCCAGCTGCCCCAGAGTGATGGGCTCTTTCAGGCGCTGCAGCGCCCACTCGCGGGCGGCCGATGTGGCGGGCGCCGAGAGAGCGGGCACGGGGCGGCGGACGTACTGGACTTGGCCGCCCTCACGGTGCGGCGGTACGACGGTGCGGCGGGCGACGTCATTGGCGACGGCCGTTCCATGGTCACGCCGGATTATGTGCAGGCACAGGTCGATTCCGGAGGCACAGCCCGCCGAGGTCAGCACGCTCCCTGCGTCGGTGTAGAGCACATCCGGGTCCAGGTCGACCTGCGGGAACAGCCTGGAGAACAGGTCGGTGTAGCGCCAGTGCGTCGTCGCGGTGTGCCCGTCAAGCAGCCCGGCGGAGGCGAGCACGAAAGCACCGGTGCAGATCGAAGCCATCCGGGTGCCAGGGCGGATGCGGGCGAGAGCCTCGGCGAGTGGGGCCGGAAGCTCCGGGGTGTCCTGAACGTAGTCCTCGTACGACGACAGAACGATCACGGTGTCCGCCTCGTCCAGCGCCTCGGGGCCGTGCGGGACACAGACGGTGAAGTCGCCGTCCGTACGCACATCGCCGGCCCGCAACGTGCAGGTGGCGACCTCGTACAGCCGCTCTCCGTCCGCCGACGCCCCCTCTTTGGCCTGTCCGAACAGCTGGTGCACGATGCCCAGCTCAATGGGGAGCAAGACCTGGCGGGCAAGGACGGCAACGTGGTGCCGTCCGGAGTGAGAGAAGACAGACATGGCCATATCCTTGCGCATGTGGGCCATCTAGACCCTCGTTTTGGTGAGACTCTCCCACCAGGCTTGAGGCATGGCTCAGCTGACACAGACCTCACCGAGCACCACACCGCGCGCCCCGGGGCCCCGCTTCCACCGAGCCTGGGCGATCGCCGTCGTCTCGGGCACGGCCATTGTCACGGCTGGCGCCTTCACCACCGTCCCCGGCCTGCTGGTGACGCCGCTGCATGAGAATTACTCCTGGGACCGCGGCCAGATCGCCCTGGCTGCTTCGGTGAACATGGTGCTCTTCGGTCTCACCGCCCCCTTCGCGGCGGCTCTGATGGACCGGGTCGGAATCCGCCGCGTGGTCGTGGGTGCGCTGCTACTCATCACCACGGGAGCCCTGCTCACCAGCGTCATGACACAGCCCTGGCAGCTGGTCGCGTACTGGGGCGTACTGATCGGCCTCGGCAGCGGCTGCCTGACCATGACCTTCGCAGCCAGCGTTACCAGCAGCTGGTTCGACAAGCGCCGTGGACTGGTCACCGGCGCGCTCAGCTCATCCAGCCACCTGGGCCAGCTGCTCTTCCTGCCGCTGCTCGCGTGGGCCGTCGACCGCTTCGGCTGGCAGCCGCCGGTGGTGACGCTGGCGTTCGTGGCGCTGGCGGTGGCCGCCCTGGTGTTCCTGCTGCTGCGCGACCACCCGGCCGACGCGGGCGTGAAACCTTACGGGGCAACGGAGTTCGTGGCCAAGCCCGCGCCCGCGTCCGGGGCGGCCCAACGCACTATGAGGGTGCTCTTCAGCGCCGCGCGCACCGGTCCGTTCTGGCTGCTGGCCGGCATGTTCATCATCTGCGGCGCCTCCACCAACGGCATCATGTGGAGCAACTGGGCTCCCGCCGCCCACGACCATGGCATGCGGGTCACGGCCGCAGCCTCGATGCTGTCCCTGATCGGCATCTTCTCCGCCCTGGGCGCGGTCTTCTCCGGCTGGCTCACCGACCGCTTCGACCCTCGCCGCCTACTGACCGCCTACTTCGCGATCCGCGCGCTCACCCTGCTCGCGCTGCCGATGGTGTTCTCCTCCACGGTCACGCTCTCAATGATCGTCTTCGTGGTTGTCTACGGCCTCGTCGATGTCGCGACCGTCCCACCGGTCATCGCGCTCACCAGCCGCGTCTATGGCGAGGACGGCCCCATCGTCTTCGGCTGGACGAACTCCGCCCACCAACTGGGCGCGGGAGTCTCGGCCTTCCTCGGCGCCACCGCCCGCGACCTGTTCGGCACCTACGACATGGTGTGGACCACACTGAGCGCGGTCTGCCTCGTCGCGGCCCTGATGGCCTTGGTCGTACGCGTCCCTCGCACCGCCTAATACGTACCGACGCACGTACCGACGCACCGTCCCCGAAGCCACAGGAGAGTTCCGCCATGACGCAGATCCTCACCGGCTCCACGGCCGTCCCGACTCCACAGACTTCTCAGCCGCCGAAGAAGCCGCTGTGCACCTACTGCGGAGCCGATGGCCATGAGGACTTCCAGGTCCTTTCCCGGCACCGCACCTCGGTCGGCACCACGGTCTGGCTGCGCTGCTCCTGCGGTGCCCTCCAGGTCCGCGTCGTGACCGGCGCGGGGGCCCAGATCGTCGCTCGTGGACGCCGTGCTCAGGCGTAGGGCCGGGGCAGATGTCCTCGCTGCGCGGCAAGGACCCCGGCCTGGAAGCGGCTGCGCGCGTCCAGCCGGGCCATGACCTCGGCGGCGGTGCGCCGGGCCGTACGCGGCGAGACGCCGAGCCGCTTGCCGACAGCCTGGTCGGTGTGGCCCTGGGAGAGCAGCCGCAACGCCTCCGCCTGCTGCGGCGTGAACCCCGTGGTGTCCCTGCGCTGTGGTGTTCCGAGGGGGTCGGCTCGCCGCCAGGTTTCGTCGAAGAGCGCGCACAGCGTCTCGACCAACCCGCGGGTCCGCAGGACGACGGCACCCGCTCCGGTGTGTTCGCTGTCCACCGCGACGAGGGCCACTCTCCGGTCGCAGATGATCATGCGGTTGGGGAGGGCCGACGTGGTCCGTACTTCTCCGCCGTGCAGGGTGAGCCACTCGGCGTGGGCCACGCTGGCACGGTCGCGTCGCAGACTTTCGAGATAGACGGTGCGCATCCGTACCCCGCGCTCGAGGAGCCGTCGGTTCAGCGGACGAGAAGCGCGCATGTTCGCGCCGGTCTGCGCGCCTCCGGGTGCGAAGGCCAGCATCTCCTCACCGACCTCGGAGTTGAGGATCTCCAGGAAATCCCGGATGCTGTCGAGCCCGTCGAGGAATTCCACACCGCCCTGCGGCACGCTGCCCCCGGGTGGCGGAAACTCACCGAGCAGCCGTGCTGCCGCAGCCCGACCCTCCCGTAGCCGCTGCTGACGCGCGCCCAGCTCAGCCTCCTGCCGGGAGAGAAGGATTTCCATGCCCAGGTGTGGGCTGACGGCATGCAGCTGATGCGGGGGCTCGGCAGCCGGGCGTACGAATCCCAGTGTCCGCAGGCGCCCCAGGGCCACGCTCAGCGCCCGGTCAGACAGCCCCAGGCTGTCGGCCAGCTCTTGCTGGCCCTCCCCGGGAAGCGCCAGGAGCCGCCGGTAGACGGCTTCGCACGCTGCGTCCATGCCGAGGACATTCAGGGAGTTACTTCCGCTGTTCATGGCCGTTCATCCCTCCGAACGGATGTCGGTGACGAGGTCGGCCCACGCCTGGCGGACCCGCTCCCTCGTGATTTCCGGCGAGTCGCCTTCCACCACCACGTAAGCGCGCCGCGAGCGGGGATCTGTGGCGGGCGGGATCCAGTCGTGGACGGTGTACGGGAAGCGCGCACCGCGCACCCAGGGGGTGACGGCGATGTCCTCCGTCCCCGCATAGGTCAGCAGCCGACCTTCAGACAGCGGGAAGAAACCGATCTCGGCGTACTGGTGCGCGGGCCGCAACCGCGGAGCTTCACCAAGGAGCGCGTCGAAGAGCGCTGCCTCACAGTCGAACCCGCTCGCGACCTGGATCAGCAGCGGGATGCGATCGGGGCTCAGCCGAGGCTGGCAGCACACCACCCGCGGCCCGTCAGCGGTGAGCGCCACCTCGGTGTGAGCCGGCCCGAAGCGGTAGCCGCTCGCCCGCAGCAACCCGCAGACCAACTGTTCGACCGTCTCCCGCTCCAGGTTCGACAGCAGCGCGGGGAATAGATACCCAGTCACCGCGAAGTCCGGTGGACCACTGGTGCGCTGAGTAGCCATGCCCACGACATGGTGGCAGCCGCCCACAGTAAGCGTCTGCACAGTCAGCCGAGGTGCCTCCACTGATGGCTCATCGGCTTTCCGGAGCCGCCTGAGCGCCTCGGGCGGATTCGGAGACAGCCCAAGATGCCACGCTTCCTCGACGACCGGCAGCACGGATGGCCCGCTGCCACAGTGCAGCACGGTCCCGAGGTTGTGCTGATGTGAGATCTGGGTCACCAGCTGTCGCAGTCTCGCCTCGTCCGCGAAACTGGTGTGCAGCAGTTCCTCAGAAGCATCCGCGACCTGCGACAGGAAGTCGGCCTCAGGTATCTGGGGGTCCCACAGAGACCAGACGCGAAAGCCCGCCTCGGCAGCCTTCCTGGCGAGTTGGTGATAAGGCATCACCAATAGCAGCCTGTTCTTCGAACTTTTCGAGCGGCGTGCAGACATGGCCCACACTATGCGCCGCTGCCTTCCCGGCGGCTTCCTCTCCTGTTCCCTCGGGTACCCACAAGACAGCTGACTCCCCGCAACCAGCGAAGAAGGGGGCGCCAAATGCGGCGGCGCGGCACCTGCATTTCAAGATCAACTAATCTGTCTATCTCCGACTTCCGAGCCGTCTTGCGCCGGGCCCGCAGCTGGCAGCTCCAGCGCGGCATCACCGACCTTCCCGACGCTCTCCGGGAATTTCCCGCCGCTCCCCTACGTGCGCTCCGGCCGCCGTGTCCGCAGCGGCCGGTAGCCGGCCGGGTCGAGCTTGGCGAGCTCGGTGTCGACCTCGACGTTTTCGCCGGTCTGTCCGAGGAGTTGTCGCGGGCCGAGGAGCGACTGTCGCGGTCGCAGATCACGCGGGAGACGGTGGAGGCAGTACTGGCCGCGCCGTCTTCGCCGGTGCCGGGCGCGGACGGCGCGGGCGGGGATGCCGGCGGCGGGGTCGCCGCGGCGCTGGTGAAGGCCGAGGCGGAGTTGGATGTGACGGCGATGTCGCCGGAGTATCGGGCGATCATCGGGTTGTTCGCGACCTCGGAGGCGGCGATGCGCTGCAAGGAAGTGTGCCGGCACCTGGGTCTGGGGACCGAGCCGCGGCATGTCGAGGGGATGCGCTCAAAGCTGAAGCGGCTGGTGGAGCGCGGGATCCTGGCCGAGCCGTCGTTCGGGCTGTTCAAGGTCGACGGTAGGGGGCAGGGGTGGTGAGCGTGGTGGAGTCGGCCGGCGGTGCGCTGGCGGCATGTGAGGATGCCTTCGCCGCCTCGGCGGGTCTGTTCGCTGCGGTGACCGCGGAGTTGGCGGCCCCTGAGGCGGCGGAGTTGACGCACTCACAGTTGGAGGACCTGCTGGGGACGCAGATGCGCGAGGTCACCCGGCAGCTTTTTCAGGACCACCTGACGCTGCGGGCCAGGGACGAGGTGCGTCTTGAGGAGGCCGTGGACGCCGCCAGCGTCGAGCGCACCCGGATCGAGCGGGGCCGGCGCCGGACCCTGGCCACGGTGTTCGGCAAGGTCACCGTGACCCGGATCGCCTACCGCGGCACCGGCGTGGCGGACCTGCACCCGGCCGATGCGGTGCTGAGCCTGCCGGACGGGATGCACTCGCACGGGCTGGCCAAGCTCGCCGCGATCGAGTCCTCCCGCGGCAGCTTCGCCGACGCCTGTGAGCGGATCAACGCCGTCACCGGCGCCGGAGTCGGGCATCGGCAGGTCCAGGAGCTCGCCGTCGACGCCGCGGCGGACATCGACACCTTCTACGACGCCCTCGTGCCGGCCCCTGCACCGACGCCACGCCGCTGATCTTGTCGGTGGACGGCTAGGGCGTCGTGATAAGGCCCGAAGCGCTGCGCGCGGACACCGCCAAGGCCGCCGCGGCCAAGGGCGGAAACGCAATGAAGACCCGGCTGGCCTCCGGGGAGAAACACGGCAGGAAGCGGATGGCCACCCTGGGAGCCGTCTACGACGCCGAGCCCGCGCCGCGCACGGTGGACGACGTCATCGCCGACCCCGACCGGCATGACGCCGCCCATGCCGTGCCCCCCGAGCGCCGCCCCGGCCCGAAGGCCAGGTCGAAGTGGTTGTACGGCTCGGTGAACGACACCGCCGCCGAGGTGGTGGCCGCCGTGTTCGACCAGGCCGAGCACCGCGACCCCGGGCACCGCCGTCCCTGGGTCGTCCTTGTCGACGGGGCCCGCCATCAGATCGACCTCATCAAGGCCGAAGCAGAGCAGCGCGGCGCGGACATCCACATCATCGTCGACCTGATCCACGTGCTCGAATATCTGTGGCGAGCGGCCTGGTGCCTGCACGACACCGGCGACGCCTCCGCCGAGACCTGGGTCGCCCGCCACGCCCGCGCCCTCCTGGCCGGTGGCGTGCAGCAGACCGCTGCCGCGCTCGAGGCGGCCGCCCGCGCCGCCAGACTGCGCGGCGCCAAACGCAAGGGCATCGACGAGGCCGTGAACTACCTGACCAGCAAGGCCGAACACCTGCGCTACGACACCGCCCTGGAACGCGGCTGGCCGATCGCCACCGGCATCATCGAGGGAGCATCCCGCCACTTGGTCAAAGACCGCCTGGACATCACCGGCGCCCGCTGGGGCCTCTCCGGCGCTGAAGCCGTGCTCAAGCTGCGCGCCGTCCGCGCCAACGGCGACTTCGAAGCCTACGGGGCCTGGCACGAGCAGCAGGAGTTCATCCGCAACCACCAGGCGCGCTACCGCGACCGGCTCATACTCACCGCCTGATCGACAGCACCCTCATCGGATCTGCACCCAGAGTCGATCACCACCCTCGGCGAGCCGAGCCAGGAGATCGCGCTCGCGCAGCCGCGCATCTACCACGCACGCCACAAGGACTACTACATCGCCACGGCTGGCTGGAAGTGGCTCGGGATTCCCCGCCACGTCAACAAGCCCGACGGCTTCGAGATCACCTTCACGAGGAACGTCTCGCTCATCAACTACAAGCTGACCTACCGGTGGAAGAGGGGCTCTTCCACGGAGACGATCCGGCAGGCGCAGAAAGCCGGAAAGAAGGGCGTGGCGTTCATCTTCAACGAGGGCCCGCGGATCCCCGACTGGGACATGCAGGGTTACACAGGCCGGGCGACCGTATCCTTCCGGCCCAGGGCCCACGGCGGCTGCTGGAACATCCAGGCCTTCGGCACCTACGGCCACACCTGGCAGTCCACCGGCATCTCCAGCGTGACGCTGCGCCGACGGGCCATCACGTTCGGCTTCTCGAGCAGCACCAAACCGTTGGCAGCAGACCAGCCAACCGGGCAACGAGGCCTGGGTCTGCCGCAAGTAGCCGCGTCACCAGCGGCTCCTGAATGGCCGGGCCTCGTTCCGCGGAAGGTCACACTTCGCGGAACGAGGCTTCTGGCAGAGCCCGCCCCGAAGCGTTCGGCGTGAGGCCCACGACGCACACCGCAAGCTGAGTAGGGTGTAGCTCTTCCACAGGGACTGGCTGAGCTGGGTTGTTGAGCCTCTGGCTGTGGTCCGGGCGGCGAGCCATTGCGGCAGGTCTGCGCTTCCCCTCGTAGTGTGCCGTGGCTGCGTGCGCACCCGGTGACGGTGACGTGGCCGGGCGGCCAGTTCGCCAGCGGCCGCATGCCGGCCGGGCATCCGCTCCGGGACACCGTACGGGAGGCGCACGCGGCCGCGAACGGGGGCGTGCGCGAGCGCGGCGCGCCGTACGGCAGTGACCTGCGGCTGTACGCGGCGGCGGGCACCCCGACCCTCCAGTACGGCCCCGGCGACATCCGCCACGGCCACAGTGCCCGGGAGCGGGTCACGCTGCCGGAGATCGTGGAGGTGGCACGGACGTTTGTGCTGGCTGTGTTGCGGACGGTGGGCACCAAATAGCGCCGAGCGGGCGGTCCTCGGTGCCCGCGCGCCCCGTCGTCAGGTCGGGCAGATGCGATCGGGTATGCCCGAGGGGAGGGTGCGGCGCTCGTCCGCGGTGAGGTCGCGGCCGAGGACCTCGCACAGGTGGCGTTTCCAGAGCTCGGGATCGAGCCGGAACACGTCCATGCCCGAGCGGTCTGTCGGGCTGCGCAACAGTGTCTTGCCGTCCCTGGAGGCCGCGTAGAAGTTCTGATCCTCCGTGAAGTCGTAGGAGTCGACCCGGTCGAGGTCGGAGAACCACAGGTAGCGTGCGTAGTTCCCGTTGGCGATGAAGAACCCGGAGTTGCCCACCGACCGCAGCTCTGTGTAGTCCGTCATGGGGGGTCCGAGCGGACCGAACACCCTTGTTGGCCGTTCCCCGGTGCGCACGGACCACCCTTCCAGCAGGTTGCCGGTGGTGAGGACGAGCGCGTACCGTCCGTCGCTCGTGAACGCGGCGACGACGAAGTCGTCGTTGAAGGTCACGCCAAGGTCCTTGCGTTCCTTGCCCGTTCGGCGGTCGATGGCGTGGACGGTCTGTTCGCCGAACACGGTGATCTGCAGGAGGCCCGGCTTGAAGTGGGACCGGACGGCGAACTGAGGGGCCTTCTGGCGGGTGAGCCCGAGGTCGCGGGCGTCGATCGGCTTCGTGAGCCGTCGCCCGTCCCGGACGTTCCACTGTTCGATCACGCTGCCGGAGACGGTCAGGAGCTCGTCGTCGTCGAGGAACTGCAACTCCAGCGCGACGGGCTTCCCGTCCGCGGCCGTGGGAGGCCTGGCGGTGGTGATCTCGGTGACCTGGCGCAGGGAGGGCAGTGCCCGGACCGCGATCCGGTCCGGGGCGATCAGGTCGGCCACCAGGGTTTCGGCGGGGTTGACCTGTAGGGGCTCGGGGTTCTCCCGCAGGCCGACCTCGGCATCCCGGTCCGCCCGGGCGGGGATCTTCCACTCCCCGTTCCAGTCGGTCACCGATTCGCTGTGGTCGATGACAGCCAGGCCACGGCCCCTACCGTAGTAAGCCACCATGGTGCGGCCGTCCCCGAGCAGGACCGGTTCGCGGCCGATGAGGACGGTGCCCGTGCTCATCGGCCGGGCGGCCACCCAGCTCTTGTCCCAAGCGAGCACGACGGGATCACTCCCCTCGTGGAGGAGGGGCATCCCTGAGACGCTGCCGGACGTGCTCCCGAGGGTCCGTGCCGCCTTCCCGCGGCGCATGTCGAAGATCGTCCACTCGCCGGTGGTGCCCTTGCTGACGAAGCGGGTTCCAGTCCTGTCCACGGCGATCTCGTCGCACGCGACGATGGGGTGGGAGTCCCAGCGCGCCAACTCACGTCCGTCCGAGACGCGTACGGCCCGGTAGACGGGGTCCTCACGGGGTGCGTCCGAGCAGGCGGCCAGGACACCGCCGTCCCCCGAGAGGCCCACATACGCGACGTCCAGCGACCCCTCGACGTCGTCCGCGAGGGGCCGCTCCCGTTCCGTGCGGAGGTCCAAGGCCGTCACCGAGAGCCCGAACGTCTCTTCGTTCCGGCGATGGACCACCAGGCTCTCCTCGTCCGGACCGAACCACACTCCCTCAATGTCCCTCGGGCGCGTCAGCCGTCGGTTCTCCTCCGTCTGCAGGTCCCACAGCCAGAGCCGTCCGTCCTGCGACACGGAGACCACCCGCTTCGCGTCGGGGGAGAAGGCGGCGGTGCTGACGCGGGGCCGGGTGATGTCGCTGACCTGAGTCGAGTGGATGAACGCTCCGGCCGGGATCGAGTGGGCGGGACCCAGCACGTCCTCGGCCGTGGAATCCACATCGTGCCAGTACAGGTCGTTGGACTCCGACTCCGACGCCAGATAGGCGATGCGCCGGCCGTCCCGGCTCACCATGGGGCTGACGGCGCTGACCGGGAGGCGGAGCTGCTCGCGCAGCACCGTGCCGTCGGCCCGGCGGACGAAGAGTGTCGCGCGTCCCCCCGTGTCCGTCGTGACCAGGGTGACCGCGCCATCGTTGCTGGTGGCCACCGCGCGAATCATTCCCTCAGCGCCGCTCAGCAGCCACGCCGTCTCCTTGGAGAGCTCGTACCGGCGCATCAGCGCGCCGCGGGCCTCATTGGTCGGCGCGACGTCGTACGCGGCGATCGCGGCCAGGGCGCCCAGGCCGGGATCCTGGGGAGCCAGGTCGTTGGAGAGGCTGGCCAGGGCGCGTGACCGGGCCTCGGCGTCCCGTTGCGCGCTGACCTGCGCCTGGTAGACGAGGAACGTGCCCAGGCCCACGATCAGCGCGAATACCACGGCCATCGTGGTCCACGCGGCGCGGACGCGGGCCCGTCGCTTGCGGTGCCGCTGCCGGGCGAGCGCCAGGAAGTCCCGTTCCTCCTCGGTGAGTTCACGCTCGCGGCCGGCCAGTCGGCGTTCGATGGCCGCGAGGTGGAGGAAGCCGGGCAGCAGGTCCGCGGATCTGCTGCCCCGTCTCCAGCGGTCGAGGTCGTGGCCCAGCTCGGCCCGGCCCGCCAGGAACTCCCCATCGGCCCTGACCCGGTGCCGCAGCTGCGCCCACGCCGTGGTCAGCGCCTCGTGCGCGAGCTCGGCGGTCTCCGGCTCACCCTCGTCCCCGCGGAGCACGAGCAGCCGCCGCCGGGCGAACGCCTCGGCCAGCCGCCACCGATCCGGGCCCGCTTCCTCCCGGGTGAGTCTGCGCCGCAACGGGGTCTCGCTGCCGGGCAGTACCCGCACCAGACCGGTGAGCAGCCGCCGTGCCTCGGCCTGCCGCTCCTCCTGCCCGCCCACGCACTCCTGCCAGGCCCGCTCGGCGTGCTGCTCCAGCGCGCCCGAGACGCCGCCCATCGCCTCGTACGCCGTCGTGAGCAGCCGCCCGCCGGCCTGCCGTTCCCACAGTTTCTCCAGCACGAAGCCCAGCAGCGGCAGGATGCCCGGTTCGCCGCCGGCGTCGTCCAGGATGCGCCGGTCGAGCCCAGCTTCGTACGCCATCGCCAGGACACTCTCGACCGGCTTGGTGATCACGTCCCGGAGCTGGTCGCGGGTCATCGGGGTGAGCGGGAGCGTCCTGCCGCCGCGCAGGGCGGGACCCAGACGTGGATGCTTGAGCATCGCGTCCATGAAATCAGCGCGCAGGGTGACCAGTACCCGTAACCCGGCGGCCGGACGGTGCTTGGGGAACAGCAAGTCGACGGCCTCTTCGACCTCGGCCTCGGAGCGGTCCAGGAGGGCTTCGGCCTGGTCGAGCACGACGACGAGCCCGCCGCGTGTCGTGCCCCGCACCCGGTGCAGGGTGTCCGCGAGGCCCTTCGCGAGCCAGGCCTCCACCTGGTCGGCGCTCTCCACACGGGGCGGTCCGTCCTGCCCCGCTTCCGCTGCCCTGGCGCTCTCGTACAGCTCGGTGGCGAGGGCGGACCGTGGGGACGAGATCTTCCCGGCGTCCACCACCAGGACGTCGTATCCGGCCCGCCGCATACGGGGCGCGACGCCGGCCCGGGCCAAGGAGGACTTCCCGCAGCCGGAGGGCCCGTACAGGGTGACGGTCGGGTCGTCACCGCGCAGGGCCGTGATGACCTCCTCGATGTCGGCGTCGCGTCCGAAGAAGACGTCCTCGTCGCCCTCCTCGAAGGGCACCAGACCGCGGAAGGGCGAGGGCGGGCGCAGTACGGGGGCGAGGTCGGGGAGCTCCCGAAGCACCGTGTCCGTGTGGAGCACGAACGACTGCTGGGCGTCCTGTTCGCGCTGGGCCGCCACGACGAGGCCGACCACCGCGCCCAGTTCGTTGTCCCAGACGGGGCCGCCGCTGAACCCCTCCCGGACGTGGACGGCCTGCCCGTCGGCCCGGGAGAGCTGCAGCCAGCCCTCGCTCGTGGCCCCGGTGAGCCTTCCCCGGAACCAGATCTCACCCGGCTCACCACCCGTGAACCCCACGGCACGCGCCCCGTGGTCCCAGGTGCCCCTCGGGCTGACCATGGGGAGCGGCCGAGCGCCGTCAGAGGCCTTCCCGTCCTTCAGCCGCAGGACGGCCAGGTCTCCGGTGCGGTCGGGGCGGGTCGGGATCCAGTGCTCGACGAGGGCGGCGGGGCTGTCGGCCGCGTCTCCCACCGGCCGCACCAGCGGAAAGCCGACTGTGACCGCGGTGCCGGTCGCCACCGGCTCGTCGCGCGGCCGCCCCAGAGCGTCCGACACCACATGGGCGCAGGTCAGCACCAGGTCCCGGGTGACGAGGAGGCCCGCCCCGACCGGCGTGCCGTCCTGTCCTGTGATCCGCGCGACCGCAGAGGCCAGCGCCTCGTCCGCGTTCCGCGACCCCGCTGCTCCCACTTCCGTCACCATGCCGCTGGGCCCCCGTCGACAGCTTGGGTCAACTCTCCTGTGAATTATCCCCGGTTGGGGTCTCCGAACCACTCCTGTTCCAGGTCAGGCTCACGGAGAAGTTGGCCGCCGTAGCGGTGCTGGCGATGACGACGTCCGCCTCGGCCGACAGGGACACCCCGAATTCCAGCGTGAGCTCGTCCGGCGCGTTCGCCAGCCCCCGGAACCGCCCCACGAAGCTCTCCGCCACCGGCCGTACGGTGTCCAGCATCTGCCCGAACGACCGCTCGGCCCGCGCCACGGAGCGACCAGCCCGACCCACCCGGACCAGGGTCTCGTCCACCTCACGGACCTGCACGCGGATCACTTCGTCACTGCCGTCGCCCAGGGGCACCTCGACCGTGTGGACGGCTCGTTCGCTCATGACAACCTCCGACATCGGGAGCTGGAGATCGTAAACCAAGCCAATGGCATTTAGGGCGCGTATCGAGTCGTGATCAATTTGCGGGATGTGCCTTCGTGGCACGGTCCGGTCCGATAGACGGTCTTACGTGACGCGAGTGCAACTGACCGATCCGGATTGGGAGTTCATCGAGCCGTACCTGCCGATCGGCGAGTACGGCCCGTACCCCGAGCGACTGCGGCAGCAGTTCGAGGGCGTGATCTGGCGGTTCAAGACGGGCGGGCAGTGGCGGGAGATGCCGACGGAGTTCGGCGCCTGGTCGACCGTCCACAACTGCTTCCGGCAGTGGCGTGACGCCGGCGTCTTCGAGGCCCTGCTGGAGGGCCTGATCACGGAAGCCGCGAAGCGGGGTGAGGTGGACCTGTCCCTGGTCAGCATCGACTCCACCACCGCCCGAGCCCACCACGACGCGGCCGGGATGCACCTCGACGAGGACGTCGTCACCGCCCTGGAGAAAGCCGCGGCCGAGAAGGAGAAGGCCAGGTCAAAGGGGGCGGCCTCGAAGAGCAAAACGGGCAAGAGACCGAAAGTGATCCCGCGCTGGAAGAACGACGACGCATCCGGCGTCGGCGGAAACTCCGGCTGAAGGCCGCCCTCCTCGGACGTTCCAGAGGCGGGCAGACCAGCAAGGTCCACCTCGCCGCCGACCGCAAGTGCCGCCCGCTGGCGTTCATCCTGACCACAGGCCAGGCAGCGGACAGCCCGCAGTTCATCCCCGCCCTGAAGAAGGTACGGGTACGCGGGCCCGTCGGCCGACCCCGCATCCGGCCGGACGCGGTCGCCGGGGACAAGGCGTACTCGTCCCGCGGAAACCGCGCCCACCTGCGCAAACGCCGTATCAAGGCGGTCATCCCGGAGAAGAAGGACCAGGCCGCCAACCGGAAGAAGAAGGGCTCCAGAGGTGGCCGACCCGTCAGCCACGACGCCGATCTCTACAAGGAGCGGAACACCGTCGAACGCCTGATCAACAAGCTCAAAGCATGGCGAGGCATCGCCACCCGATACGACAAGACTCCCGACAGCTACCTCGCCGGTCTCCACCTGCGCGCCTCGATGATCTGGATCAAGGACCTCACCAGGACCACCCGATGATCACGACTCGATATGCCCCTAGGTGACGCGCTGAGGTGCCGGACGCCAAGGGCGGGCAGGAGTTGAGTCAACGGTCAACCAGCCGTGGACGCGGGGCCTCACCCGTGGATTCCGCGTCGGTGTCGTCGGTGCCGACCGGGCCGCGGGGAAGCATCCAGTCTAGCCACTTCGGCAGCCACCAGTTGGTCCGGCCGAGGAGTGTCATGGTCGCCGGTACCAGCACCATGCGTACGACCGTGGCGTCGATGAAGATCGCGGTGGCCAGGCCGAGCCCGAACATTTTGGTGGAGGGGTCCTCGGCGACGGCGAAGGACAGGAAGACCGCCACCATGATGAGGGCGGCCGAGGTGATGATCCGGGCGGTGCGCGAGACGCCCTCAACGATCGCCGTGCCGTTGTCGCCGGTGCGCAGGTACTCCTCGCGTACGCGGGAGAGGAGGAACACCTCGTAGTCCATCGACAGGCCGAACAGGATGGCGAAGAGGAACATCGGGATGAACGACACGATCGGAACCGTCGCTTCCAGCCCGATGAGTGCGCCTCCCCAGCCCCACTGGAAGACCGCGACCATGATGCCGTAGGCCGCGCCGATGCTCAGCAGATTCAGCAGTACCGCCTTGAGCGGTACGAGTATCGAGCGGAAGACCAGCATCAGCAGCAGGAACGACATCGCCAGCACGGCGGCGACGAACACCGGCAGGCGTTGGCTGGTGCGTTGGCCCACATCGGACAGGCTCGCGGCGGCGCCGCCGACGTGGGCCCTGGCCGGGCCGTGCCCGATCGCCGTGGGCAGCACGTCGGTGCGCAGCCGGGCGATGGTGTCGGCCGTGGCCTTGTCCTGAGGGCTGGTGGTCGGGAACACCACGAGGGTCGCGATGCCGGTGGCCCGATCGATGTGCGTCGGCGCGACGGATGCGATGCCCGGATCCGCCGCGACCGTTGCGACGAGTCGGTCCAGCACTCCCGGATCACCGGTGGGGTCCGCGGCGATGACGAGGGGACCGTTGGTGCCCGGGCCGAACCCCTCGGCGACGAGGTCGTAGGCCCGGCGCTCGGTACGGCTGTGGGGCAGTGAGCCGTCGTCGGGCAGGCCGACGCGCAGGCCGAGCACGGGCAGCGTCGCGGTCAGCAGCAGCCCCGCCGCGCCGACCGCGTACGGCACCGGGTGCTGGCTGACGTGCCCGATCCAGCGACGCCACCCGGCGGCGTGGGCGGCGCCTGCCGCCGGGTCCCGCCGCCGTGCGAGTCGGCCCAGCTTCCTGGTCTGCAGAGCCCGGCCGATCCGGCCGGCCCGGGCCAGGCGCGGGCCCGCCGCGCCGAGGAAGGCCGGCAGCAGCGTCACCGACGCGAGCACCATCGTCAGGACGACGATCGAGACGGCAACCCCGCCCACCGTCATGAACGGCACGTTCGCGACCGCCAGGCCGAGGATCGACACGACGACGGTGCCGCCGGCGAAGACCACCGGCCGCCCCGCCGTTGCCACCGCTCGTCCGGCCGCCGCCTGCGGATCGAGCCCGCACGCGAGGTACTCCCGGTGCCTGGCGAGCACGAACAGCGCGTAGTCGATGCCCACTCCGAGCCCGACCATGCTGCCCAGGACCGGTGCGAAGGTGGGGACCTCTGTCACCCCCGCCAGTACCGTCATCGTGGCAACTCCGATGGTCAGCCCGAAGACCGCCATGCCGATCGGCAGCGCGGCGGCGACGAGCGAACCGAACGCCAGGAACAGGATCGCGGCCGCGGCGAGGAGGCCGATCAGCTCGCTTGCGCCGCCGTCGGGGTCGGAGAAGGCGTAGAAGAGGTTCCCGCCCATCTCGATGCGCAGCGGCAGCTCGGCGCGCAGCCGGTCGCCGAGATCGACGAGGGCGTCGAGGTCTTTGGCCGACAGCCGGCTCTGGTCGGGGTACTGCACCCGGACGACTGCGATCCGCCCGTCGGCCGAAACGAGGCCGCCGCGCACGGCGGTGTCCCCGCCCGCGTCGAGTGCCCCCGCCGGGTCGCTCGTGCCGAGCACGTGCGGCAGCCGCTTCACCTCGGTCTGCAGCCGCGTGAGAGCGGTGCGCGCGCTGCCGTGGTCGAAGAACGTCGCACCGTCGTCGAGGGGGGTGACGACCACTTGGGCGGTCATCCCCTCCTGGCCGGTGCCTGCCCGCTCGATCAGTTCCGCGGCCCGTTGGGAGTCCAGTCCCGGAGCGGTCATCGAGTCCGCGGTACGCCCGCCGAAGGCGACGGCGGCGAGGACGGCGAGCGTGGCGGCGATCAGCCATGCCGCGATCACCCGCCAGGGATGGCGGGCGGCGCTTGCGCCCAGGCGCAACAGGGCTTTCGAGAGCATCGGGTCCTCCAACCACCTCGTCGGCCGTCCTTGTACGGCCGCCGATGCCGAGGCTCGTCGCCACGGCGCTCCGCGGCATCGGCCCGCGGGCCGCGGATCCGTCGGCCCCGGGGCGGAGTGACGACCCGTCCTTTCGGCCGATGCGCGGCACGCCGCGATCCCTAGGCTGAGAACCGTGCTCCGAGACGACCTGCGAACCCTGTGGACCGAACCCCGGCCGCCCGACGCGCCCGCCCGGGTGCGGCGGGACTGGGCGCTGCTCGCCGCGGGCCTTGCCGGTGTGGCGCTGGAGGCCACCCTGCGCGAGAACGTCGTGTGGCGGCCGGTGGCGGTGGTGTTCGCCGTATGGCTGTGCCTGCTGCCCCTGTGGCGCCGGACCCGCCCGCTGGCGATGGTGACGCTGGCGTTCGGCTCGGTGATCCTGCTTCCGGTGGCCTCGCTCGTCGCCGCACCGCGCGAGCCCGTCGGCCTGTACACCGGCGCGGTCGTGCTCGTGCTGGTGTACGCGCTGCCCCGGTGGGGATCGGGACGCGAGATCGTGCTGGGCGGCGCGGTGATCCTCGCGGCCGGCGCGCTGTGTGTCGTCACGGACGAGACCCCGGTCGTCGAAAAGGTCGTGGGCTTCGTCTTCCTGCTGCTGCCCGGCGTGGTCGGGGCTGCCGTGCGGTTCCGGGTGACCGCTCGCGAGCGGCAGTTGGAGCAGGTGCGCTCCCGCGAGCGCGAGCAGCTCGCCCGGGAACTGCACGACACGGTGGCCCACCACGTGTCGGCCATGGTGATCATCGCCCAGGCGGGCCGGGTGCTCGCGGGCACCGACCCGTCCGCCGCCGTCGAGGCGCTGGAGGGGGTCGAGGAGGAAGGGGCGCGCACGCTGGAGGAAATGCGCGCCATGGTCGCCGCGCTGCGCGACCGCGGGGTCGGCGCCGAGCTGGCGCCCCCTGCCGGAGTCGCGGATCTGGAGCGCCTGGTGCGCACCCCGGGTGGTCGCCTCAGGGTCGACCTGGGGCTCGACGGCGAACTGGACGCGCTGCCCCCGGCCGTGGACGCGGCCGTCTACCGGATCGTGCAGGAGTCGGTGACCAACGCGCTGCGCCATGCGGTCGACGCGACCGAGCTCGTCGTTCGGGTCGCCGCGGAACGGCACACGGTACGGGTGAGCGTGCGCGACAACGGCCGGCGCACCGGCCGGGGTCGCGACGGATACGGACTTACCGGACTGCGCGAGCGCGCGACCCTGCTCGGCGGCACACTACGAGCCGGCCCGGGTACTGACCGGGGCTGGCATGTCGAAGCCGAACTGCCGAGAGCGAGGAGCGAGAGCGGTGTCCATTCGCGTCCTCGTCGCTGACGACCAGACGATCATCCGCACCGGGTTGCGGATCATGCTGAACGCCCAGCCCGGCATCGAGGTGGTCGGCGAGGCCGCCGACGGGCGGGAAGCGGTACGTCTGGCCCGCGAACTACGCCCCGACGTCTGCCTGTTCGACATCCGCATGCCCGTACTCGACGGGCTCGAGGCCACCCGGCTGGTCGCCGGCCCGGGCGTCGCCGACCCGCTGGCCGTGGTCGTCATCACCACGTTCGACCTCGACGAGTACGTCTACGGCTCACTGCGTGCCGGCGCCCGCGGATTCCTCCTCAAGGACACGGGACCGGACCTTCTGGCGCAGGCCGTACGGTCGGCGTCCGACGGTGAGGCGCTCATCGCGCCCAGCGTCACCGTCCGTCTGCTCCAGGCATTCGCGGACCTGCCCGCCGGCCGGCCCGTGGCCCAGCCGGTCTCCCCCGTCACCGCCCGCGAGGAGCAGGTGCTCCTCGCCGTCGCTCGCGGGCTGACCAACACCGAGATCGCCGATGCACTGCACATCAGCCTCAGCACGGTGAAGACGCATCTGGCCAGCCTGATGGCCAAACTCGGCGCCCGCAACCGGGTCGAGATCGCGATGTGGGCCTACGAAACGCGCCGTATCCTCCCCGGAACCTGAGCCGGGTGCCGGGCCATGTCCCATGAGTCCCCGCCCGGACATCAGTGCACCGGTCGGCTCACGTCGGCTCCACGTGCCTCACCCGCCCCAGAGCGTGACGTACCAGGAGGCCGGAACTGGGACGGTGAGACACCCGATACGACAAGACTCCCGACAGCTACCTCGCCAGTCTCCACCTGCACGCCTCGATGATCTGGATCAAAGACCTCACCAGGACCACCCGATGATCACGACTCGATACGCGCCCTAGAAGCAGGGGAGTTGGCGGTGTGCGGCAGGGAGGCTCGTGGGAATGGGTGTCGCCCACCAGAAGCTGGCCCTGGCCCACGCGGCGCCAGCGAACTGGAGCAGACCAGACGTCCTGGCCGCGGGCCGGGTGCCGCTTCAGCTTTGAGCGCATCCCCTCGACATGCCGCGGCTCGGTCCCCAGACCCAGGTGCCGGCACACTTCCTTGCAGCGCATCGCCGCCTCCGAGGTCGCGAACAACCCGATGATCGCCCGATACTCCGGCGACATCGCCGTCACATCCAACTCCGCCTCGGCCTTCACCAGCGCCGCGGCGACCCCGCCGCCGGCATCCCCGCCCGCGCCGTCCGCGCCCGGCACCGGCGAAGACGGCGCGGCCAGTACTGCCTCCACCGTCTCCCGCGTGATCTGCGACCGCGACAGTCGCTCCTCGGCCCGCGACAACTCCTCGGACAGACCGGCGATTTGCTCACGCAGCCGCTCGACCTGGCCCAGCACCTCGGCCTGTCTGGTCTCCAACGCCTCGATCAACGACGGCACCGCACACCCACCCTCGCTCAGCACCCCCACCCATCACGGCGGGCTCGACCCCGGCGACGGTAGAAGCCGACACGACCAGCTACATCCCAAACCCCAGCGAATCACCCCAACGAGGCACCCTCACAAGATCTGCACCCATCTTGGTTGGTGGTCTGCGGGGCGGTGATGGCCCAGCGCTCGTGGTCTCGCCACTCGCCGTTGATGAACTGGAACGCAGCCGAGTAGCCCTCCCGCTGGAAGCCCAGGCGCTTGACAAGGTTCAGCGAGGGGGTGTTGTCCGGCTGGATGTTCGCCTCCAGTCGGTGCAGTCCGAGCTCGCCGAAGGCGTGCTGGATGACGAGCCTGAGTCCTTCGGTCATGTAGCCGTGGCCGGTCGTGGAGGCGTAGGCGGTGTAACCCAAAGTCCCACTCTGGAGCGTGCCCCGGACGATGTTGTTGATGTTGACACCGCCCAAGATGGCGCCGGTGCCGCGCAGGCAGATCACGAAGCCCTCATGGGTGGGCTGCTCGAACCGCTTGAGGTAGCTCTCGAACGCTTCCACCGTGTTCTCGCGGGCGCCTAGCCAGCGGCGGAGCATCTCGGCACTGTCTTGGGCCAGTGCTGTGAGCTCGTCGTAATCCTGACGACGGACGTGGCGAATGGCCACTCGCGGCCCTTGCCGGAGGTAGCTGGTGATTGCCATCGGGGGATCCTATGCAGCCAACGCGTGCGGGTATTCGGCTGCCCACTTCGCACGAAGACACCGCAGGTCAGAAACGCCCTCGCTACCCTGCGGGCCAACCGTGACGCCCAGCGGGGCCAAACTCAAGCGCTCAGTGGCTTCCCACTGGAGAAGTCAATCCTCGGGACCTGTGCTGGGCTCCGAGCGGACCGCGTCCGGGGAGGACTGACGTTGATCAGCGGGTCGGGAAGGATGCCAGCGCAAGATCCCACTCGTCAGCCGCGTGAAGGAGCGCAGCCGTATCCACCCGCACCTTCACCACGTACTGGTATAGGTCCGCTCCGTCATCACCCTGCTGCCATGGGGGTGCCGCTTCCAAAGACAGGTGAACACGGAGCACTGCCCCACCCTTGCTTCGGTCGGCGAGGCTGAAGGCCAGGACCGGCTCGACGAACCACGTGTCCGGGGACAACTCGCCGTCGGCATCAGGTCCGGTCACAGCCACCGCCCCCGCTGCTACCGCGCGCAGCCAGGCGGCCACCTCACGCGCTTCATCGGTCAGCAGACAGGGATCGGCAAAGGACCAGCTGCCCTCGGGAGTCGTCACTGCACCACCGATGACCAGCCAGTTGTCGTCGTACGAGTCGCCCCTGACCGCGGGGAACTGGTAGCGCAGCGGACGGAGCTCGACACTGCTTGCATGATCACTCAATCGCACTGGCGCAGGATGTCATGAGCCCTCCCGGCTCTGCACAGTGCGGGCCAAGGATCAGGGCGACGCCGCGACAAGACGTCGGGCCCTCCGCCGCGCCACTCGAAGAGTTTGGCGTCGTCGAGCTGGACCTGCTCCGGGTCGAGGCCGGCGCGGCGGAGGAACTCACAGAGATCTGAGGGCGCGTAGGCGATCCCGAGGAACTCTCCGTCAATCCGCACCCGCCGGCCGCCGGTCGGGGCCGGCGGCTCGACGATCACTCGCACACGGTGGTCCATGCCGTCATCATGCGCGCGGCGCTCCGTCCTCGCTCTCTGGCCGATGCCAGACGGACGGCTGGGACTCCGGGACACCTACTGCCCCCCGGAAATGGGGCGAGCCAATCACGCTTTGAGGTCGTCTCAGCGACCGAAACGGATGGCTTCCTGCAGCTCTAGCAGCGGCTGGGGGATACCTCGTACGTCCTCGCTAGCGGCCAGCAGCGCGTGCATGACCGCCAACATGGCGTTGACGTTGGCGCGCTGGGCGGGTGGCTTTATTCACGAGAAGCGGTTCTGGCTCAACTTGTGTGGAGGGAGCCCTCACTGTGGCGCCTGGGTCTACCAGGGCTGTGCTGACCTGCACGGAGTCGAGCACAGCCGTTCTGGAACCCGACAGCTCCACACAACTTGGGCCAGAACCAACTCGGGTTCTGGATCAACTTCTGGATGCTGTTGGTGATCTTGTCGGGACCCTTGGAGCCGTGCTGTTACACCCCGCGCGGCGTGCCGGGCTTGTAGCCAATGAACGTGCTCTCATGCTGTCTTCGGCCAGCGTCCTGGCTTCCCGGGCCGACGGCTGACCAGCGACCACTGGAACGCAACGGCGCTCGCGCCGAAGATCACCAACAGCATCCATTCCGTGAAAGATCTTGCTGGTCTCGCGCCATCCGGCGGAACGAGTCGCATGACCAGCACCGATCAGGAGTTGCATGGGCCCCGGGAAGCCGCACTCAAGATCGCTCACGGAATGTGTGCCAGAACCTGAGTTACGAGAGCGCCTGTTGCTCAGCCGCGAGAGCACCCTCGTCCGCGCCGAACAGACCGCCGCCGCGGGCTGACCGAACCACACCACAACCCTGGGTGGCCTGACAGCAATGAAAGACTTTCAGGGGGTTCAGTGGCGTTCGGGCTTCGACGACCGCGACATCAGCTCCTCCACGGCCACCTGCGGAGGCTTTCCGCCGTGAACGATGTCGACCACTGTCTCGGTGATCGGCATATCGACGCCGTGACGTCGGCCGAGATCCAGCACCGACTTGCAGGACGTGACACCCTCTGCCGTCTGCCTTGTGGCAGCGACGGTCTCTTGCAGCGTCATCCCGCGCCCCAGATGGGTGCCGAAGGTGTTGTTGCGGGACAGTGGCGAGGCACACGTGGCAACCAGGTCGCCCATGCCGGCCAGACCCGCGAAAGTGTGCGGGTCGGCGCCCATCGCCTGGCCGAGGCGCGTGGTCTCGGCCAGACCGCGGGTGATCAGCGATGCCTTCGTGTTGTCTCCCATGCCCATACCGCCCGCGATGCCGACGGCCAGGCCAATGACGTTCTTCGCCGCGCCACCGATCTCGCAGCCCACCACGTCCGCATTCGTATAGGGACGGTAGTAGCCGGTGTGGCAGACCGCCTGGAGCCGCTGCGCAACGTCTTTGCTCTTGCAGGCCACGACGCACGCGGCTGGCTGGCGGTGGACGATCTCGCCAGCCAAGTTGGGGCCGGACACGACAGCTATCCGCTCCGGGCCCGCGCCCGTGACTTCTGCGATGACCTCACTCATCAGCTTGGCCGTGCCGAGTTCAACGCCTTTCATCAGGCTGACCAGTACCGTAATATCCACGTCGATCACTGATGACCAGGCAGCAAGGTTGGCGCGCAGCGTCTGCGAGGGCACGGCGAGTAGTGCGAACTCGGCCTCGGCTGCGGCCTTCGCCGGGTCGGTCGTGGCCGTGATCCCGGAGGGCAGGTCGAGGTCGGGAAAGTACTCGGGGTTCCGGCCGGTGGTGTTGATGGTGTCAACCAGCTCCGGGCGTCGCGCCCATAGGGAGACCTCGCACCCCGCGTCAGCCAGGATCATGGCGAACACGGTCCCCCAGGACCCTGCCCCGAATACAGCGATGCGGGTCGTCACCGACCGGCCTCCCTCCCCTTGCGCCGCCCGGGCGGCGGCGCGCTTCGGGACGAAGCATACGAGGCGCCTTGCGGCGCAAGGTTCCGCCAGTGGCGCTGGTCGTTCTGCCAACGCTCCTTCGGTTGGCCCGCAGCAGTGGTGTCGATTCTCAGCGATATCTGGTGGCTCTGCGACCGACAACCGCTGCTGAGACTCAGGTTCTGGCACACATTCCGGATGCTGTTGGTGATCTTCGGCGCGAGCGCCGTTGCGTTCCAGTGGTCGCTGGTCAGCCGTCGGCCCGGGAAGCCAGGACGCTGGCCGAAGACAGCATGAGAGCACGTTCATTGGCTACAAGCCCGGCACGCCGCGCGGGGTGTAACAGCACGGCTCCAAGGGTCCCGACAAGATCACCAACAGCATCACTTCTGTGGAGGGTGCACGCCGAGTAACAACTGAGGAAGCTTGCCCAGAAACCGGCGTGCACACCAGGCTCTGATCAGGTACGGGTCAGCCAGCGTCCGCCGTGAACGTCACCTCTGCTGTATCGACGGTCTTTGCGCGGCGTCCGGGTGCGCCTTGCCACTGCCAGTAGAGGTTGGTGTGCGCGATCACCTGGTTCGGGGCTGGCGCGCCGTACTCGCTGAGGTCCTGCGTCGTATGTGCGTCGCTGACCAGCGTCACGTCGTACCCGCGGACGAAGGCCCCGTGAAGAGTCGCGCGGATGCACCCGTCGCTCTGGGCACCCGTCACGACGAGCTGGCCCACCCCACGCTCGGCGAGCAGCGCCTCCAACGCAGTGCCCTCAAACGAGTCACCGTAGGTCTTGTGGACGAGAGGCTCCGCATCTCGGCGAACCAGCTCCGACACGTACTGCCAGGGCTCGCTGTCCCGCTCGAGACCGTCGTCGGAATGCTGCACCCAGACCACGGGTACGTCCTCAGCGCGAGCCTTGCCCACCAGTGTGTTGATGTTCGCGATCACGCCATCGCGGTCATGGGCGCCTGCCACCACCCCGTTCTGGACGTCGATGACGAGCAGCGCGGTGTTCGGCCGATCGGGCAGGGTTGTCAAGGGGAACTCCTGTTTATCGTCACGGATCCTGTGTCGCCCACACAGTAGGCCGGGCCACCGACAGTGGCACGGCCGTACGAGCTGTAGGTCAGCTCACGCCAGGAGGACTCGCTTCCGGAGAAGTCGGAAGCCGGCACGACCGAACATTTGGCGCTTGAGCATCTTGATTCGGTTGACATGGCCTTCGACGACGCCCGAGTTCCAGGGCAGGGTCAGACCGGCGGTCACGGCGTCTCGGTCACGGTAGATTCCGGCGGCAAGGGTGTGGAGGCTGGGCAGGTCATCCTGCCGGACGGCGTCGAGCCAGTCCGGCAGACGTTCGCCTCGGCGCTCGACGAGCATCGTTGCGAAGGACCGGACGTGCCGGGTGAGGGCGTCGAGTTCGGGGCAGTGCGTACGGACAGTCTTGAGCTGGAGCTGCTCGGACTCGGTGAGGGTTTCCGGACGGCGGAGGATCCATCCGGCGACGGCCCGGGCCGAAGGCGGCCTGGCGGTCACCGGCCGCGGTGAGGTGCGCTTGTCGTGCAGGTAGGCGCGAACGCGCTGGTAGCTGCCCTTGTAGCCGAGCGGCGCGATCTCCCCCTTTGCGAACGTAGGCACCACGGCTATCCCCGACCCGGGCACCGTTGAGTCTGCCTGTGGCTCCTGAGGAGGCGTCTCGACATCGCCGAGCCAGCCGTGCGTGACATCGACGAACACCTTGGCGGAGCTTCCATGTGCCGTTGGCCGGGGAGGAGCTGGCATCCACCGTGTAGGGAGCGTGATGTCCTCAAACGCTGCATGGTCCTGTGGGTGAAGTAGCCGTGGCGGACCCGGCCCAAGTGGTCGGGGTGATCGGCGACTTCAGGACCGAGCACGGCATTTCGCACCGCGTCTCGTGTCGTGCTTTGGGCGTGAGCGAGTCGTGGTTCTACAAGCACCGCACCCGCACGCCCACCCGGCGGGAAGTACGCCGCCAACGTCTGGCCGAGGCGGTGACCGAGGAGTTCACTGCCTCCGGCGGCATCTACGGCTCGCCGAAGATCTGGATCCAGCTGGTGCGACAGGGCTGGCGCATCTCGGTGAACACCATCGCCAAGCTCATGGCCGAACTCGGCCTGGTGGCCCGAAGGGTGCGTCAACGGCGGGGGCTGACCCGGCCCGGCAAGCGGCCGGCCGCCCCGGACTTCGTGCGCCGCGACTTCAGCGCCGAGGACCCCGACCTGGTGTGGTGCGGCGACATGACGGAGATCGTAACCGGCGAGGGGAAGCTGTATCTGGCCACGGTCATCGACCTGTTCTCCCGTCGCCTGCTCGGTTACGCGATGGGCCCGCGGCACGACGCCGACCTGGTGGTCGCCGCGCTGCACATGGCCGCAGCCACCCGCGGCGGCGATGTCCGCGGGGTGATCTTCCACAGCGACCGCGGGAGCAAATACGGCTCACGGAGATTCCGCCGCGCTTGCCGAAAGCTGGGCGTCTTCCAGTCCATGGGCCGCGTCGGATCGTGCTTCGACAACGCCGTCAGCGAGGCGTTCAACAGCGTCCTCAAGGTCGAGTACGTCCACCGGCACACTTTCGCCACCCGCACCGAGGCCCGGATCCGGATTGCTACCTGGATCACCGACTTCTACAACACACGCCGGTTGCACAGCGTGTGCGGCTTCACGAGCCCGATCGACTACGAACACGGCTACTGGGCCAGCCTCGACAAGGCGCTGCCTGCATAAGAAGGTCTCCACGATTCGGGGGGATTGACAAGAACACCGATCACGGCACGAGCCCTTGCCGACACCCGGGTGCACCCGGCGCGTGCGTACACCGAGGCCCCTCGCATACACAACGCTCAGCCCCCTCCGGACACTTCGCACTATACGAAAGTACATAGCCGGAGGTGACTGGACAGCGGCAAGGCGGAGAGCGCAGCCCCATAAGGGAGCATGTCCCTCTATAGCAGTGCGGCGAGAGACCGATTCGTGCGACGGTTTCCTGGTTAGAACGCCCCGGATTCGACCCCGCCAGAATGTCCGCACTAAAAAACCGGCCCTGACCTGGGACAAGTCAGGGCGGCAGACGAGTCGGACTGTACGTCAGGAACACGCGTCAGAGTATTGCCCGCTTCACCCGCCCTGACCATGGGTTTATCCCCCTTCCTTCATTTCACAGCAGCCGGGCGAGCTCGGCGATCTCCCCCGGCCCGACCCGGCAGCAGCCGCCGACCAGCCGGGCCCCGGAAGCCCGCCACGCGCCCACCCGCGCAGGGTCGTACGTCCCCCCGCCACGCCATCTCCTCCGCTCCGCGTCCCACTGCTCGCCGCTGTTCGGATAGACGACGACCGGCTTCCCGGTCACCGACGCCGCGAGCTCCACCGCCCGGTCCACGTCACGCGGCGCGCAGCAGTTGACCCCCACGGCGATCACCTGGTCGTTCCCCTCGGCCACCGCGAAGGCCGCGTCCAGCCGCTGGCCGGCCCGGGTGCGCTCGCCCGCGATGCTGTACGAGAGCCAGACGGGCACCCCGCACCCCTCGGCGGCCGCCAGCAGCGCCTCCGCCTCATCGGTGTCGGGCACCGTCTCCAGCGCGAGCACATCGGGCCCCGCCGCGACGAGGGCTTCGATCCGCGGCCGGTGGAAGCGCTCCAGCCCCAGCAACGACAGGCCGTACCGCCCGCGGTATTCGCTGCCGTCGGCGAGCATCGCCCCGTAGGGACCGACCGAGGCCGCCACCCACACCTCCCGGTCCACGGACTCCCCTGCCTCCCGGGCCAGTTCGACGCTGCGCGCCAGCAGCCCCGCGGCCTCGCTCCGCCCGACGCCCCGCCGCGCGAAGCCCTCGAACGTCGCCTGATAGCTGGAGGTGATCAACACCTGCGCGCCGGCCCTCACATACGCCGCGTGCGCCGCCGCGATCTGCTCCGGGCCGTCGGCGAGCAGCCGCGCCGACCAGAGCTCGTCGGACAGGTCGCAGCCCTGCGCCTCCAGCTGGTTGGACAGACCGCCGTCGAGGACGACGGTGGTGTCGGCGATGGCGACGGCGAGAGTACGGACGGGCTGCACGGGGGCTCCTAGCTCAGCTGGGACTGGACCTGCGAGGAGATCAGCTCAAGGTGGTCGAGATCGTCCAGGTCGAGCATCTGGAGGTAGACCCGGGACGCACCGATCGCGCCGTACTGGCCGATCTTGTCGACCACCTCGGCGGGCGAGCCTGCCAGCCCGTTCGCCTTGAGCTCCTCCACGTCACGCCCAATGGCCGCCGCCCGCCGCGCCACCTCCATGTCGTCCTTGCCCACACACACCACCAGCGCGTTGGAATACACCAGGTCGTCCGGCTTCCGCCCGGCCTTCTCGGCGGCCGCCCTGACCCGCCCGAACTGCCTCTCGCTGTCCTCCAGCGAGGCGAAGGGGATATTGAACTCGTCGGCGTACTGCGCGGCCAGCCTCGGCGTCCGGGTCGCACCGTGCCCGCCGATCAGCACCGGCACCTTGGACTGGGCGGGCTTGGGCAGCGCGGGCGAGTCGGTCAGCTGGTAGTACGTCCCGTCGTAGCTGAACGTCCTGCCCACCTCGGTCGCCCACAGCCCGGTGACGATGGCCAGCTGCTCCTCCAGCCTGCCGAACTTCTCCTTCGGGAACGGAATGCCGTAAGCCCGATGCTCCTCCTCGAACCAGCCTGCTCCCAGGCCCAGTTCGACCCGGCCACCCGACATCTGGTCGACCTGTGCGACCTGGATCGCCAGCACGCCCGGCAGGCGGAACGTACCTGCCGTCATCAGCGTCCCGAGCCGGATGCGCCTGGTCTCGCGGGCAAGCCCGGCCAGCGTGATCCAGGCGTCGGTCGGCCCGGGCAGACCGTCGCCCGGCCCCATGTGCAGATAGTGGTCAGAGCGGTAGAAGGCATCGAATCCGAGGTCCTCGGCGGCCTTGGCAACGCTGAGCAGGGTGTCGTAGCTCGCCCCTTGCTGGGGCTCCGTGAAGATTCGAAGATCCATGCTTCCATCCTGCACCTTCGAACTGTCGTCAACCCCGCCTTCCTCGCCCGTCCCCCTCATGCTCGGTCGGGTGAACTTCCGTCCCCCGACGGCCCGCGCACGACCCCGCCAGCGACCGGTGCCCGGGGTGATCGTTGGCTCGGGCGGAGCCGGACCGCCCGGCCCGCGCGCCGGCGGCCGCTGTCGGCGCGTCGCACGCGACACCGCTCTCCCCCGCGGGGAGGGCCAGGGCCGAGGAGGCCGCCATGTCCCAGGAATCCGTGCCGGAACAGGCCGTACCCCAGCAGCATCCGGGAGCGCCCAAGGGCCTGCTCCAGCAGATGGAGGAACTGATGGCGGCACTGACCGCCGACATCTCGCAGCTCGACGCCGATCTGCAGTCCTCCGGCGACCGCCCGCCGACCGCCGGAGACGACAACACCGGTGACAGCACCCGGTCCAGCACCGGCGACAACACCGGCTCCGGCAGCCCGGTCGGCGGCCGCTCCTCCTGAAGGGGGCCTCTTCATGACGGCTCCGTCGCCGAGTCGCGAGCAGCGCTGCGCATCCTGTCCTGCTCCCGCACCGTGAGCCGGCGCAACATCCCGCGCACCCGGTCACTCGACTCGTCGGCGGCGTCGATCCCCTCGATGCACTGCCAGTAGAGCCCTTCCTCGTCCGTGGCACACGCGACCCCGACGAGCGCGATTCCCACCTCGCCCAGCAGCCCTCCGAGACCCGTCAACGCCCCACGGATGTCGGCCACTTCGGATAATTGCGCGGCCCGCGGCAGGATGTCCGGGGGCTGTCCCCCGGTGAAGCCCATTCCCCCGGCCCGCAGCGCCGGTCCTTCGAACACCCCGCAGCCCCGGCCGCCCACCTCACTGAGCCCGCGCGCCTCGCCTCTCAGCTCCGGCGGTCCGCTCACCGCCAGTTGGCCGCCGATCGCCTGAGCCAGTGCCTGTGCCTGCCATGCCTCCACCAGGATGTCCAGCGCTGCCCGGCTCTGCGCCAGCGCTGCCCGGCTCTGCCCGATGAGCCTTACCGCGTCCATGCGCCGCCCCCGTCCGTACGATGGCCCGCGTCTTTCGCGTACCGTTCTCCTATCCACTACCCAGAGTGAGTGTGTGGGTACCAGAACGCCAGAGCTATGGCGAAATCTGTGGACACCAAGAGGGTTTCGGATAAGTTGCTCACTCCGAAGAGTGACGATCCTTTGTTTCCGGCACCGGAAACCGCAGCTCGTTCCGGTCAATCTTGGCGGCCAGGGCCGCCAGCACATCAATCCCCAGCACCTCACTGAACTGCAGCAAGTACGCCAGAACGTCCGCGACCTCGTCCGCCACCCTGTGCGCGGACGTCGGATCCTCCATCACCCGCGCCGACTCCTCGGGTGTCAACCACTGGAAGATCTCCACCAGTTCGGACGCCTCCACGCTCAGCGCCACCGCCAGATTCTTCGGCGTGTGGTACGGCTCCCAGCCCCGCGCCGCCGCGAATTCGGCCAGCCTGCGCTGCAGTGCCTTCACATCGTGTTGTTCGCTCGTCACGGCCCCAGGTCTACCACCGTCACCCCGTCCGCCCCGCGCGTGTACGCCCCGTCCGCGACCGTCCCCACCAGCCTGATGTGCCCGTCCGCGCAGATCGCCGCCGCCAGCGCCGCCAGTTCCCGTGTCTGCGTCCCGTCCAGGGACCGGTCGAAGCCGTCCGCGAGGACGGTGAGCGCCTGCATCGCCGAAGGCACCTCCGCGACGGTGTCCATGGCCAGCACTCCGGGCCCGGTCAGCAGCACCAGCGCGAGCGCCAGATACCTCAACTCGCCGTCCCCGAGCCGGCCGAGCGGCGTGGCCCGCAGTGCCCCGCCCCGGCCCAGCAGCGCCCGTACCTTCCCGTCCGCGAGCTCCTCCACCGTCAGCGCCTCCACCGGCCCGGCGCACCCGGAGCGCGCCATGGCCGCAAGCCGCGCATGCCGCTTGGTGCACTGGGTGTGCGTACGCCGCAGAACCTCCGCGAGGTTGTCACAGCCGCGCCGCAGCCTGGCGTCGCCCATCGCCACCGGTTCCCGCATCCGCGAGGGCTGCGGATCGCACGCGAACACCGAGCGCAGCGCGACCACCACCTGCTCGGCGGCGGCAAGCACCCTCAGCTGCCCCGCCGTCGTGCCGGCCACGCGCAGGGGCAGCAGCGCGGTCCCGAGCCGGTCGTCGGGCAGCGGCGCCCGCGTCACCGGCACCGTGCCCGCCGTATGCCAGGCCGCCTGAACGGTGCTGCGCCCGGGGTCGACCAGAGCGGTGGTGAGCAGGGTCTGCCCGTCACACGTCAAACGCTCGCCGACGATGCGGAGTTCCGGTTCGGCCTGTACGGCGAGATCCAGGCGTACGGGGCCCACGGGCCCGTCGACGGTGCAGCCGATCCGGAACCCCCGCCGCCCCTGGCGGTCGGGACCCGCCCGCTCGGGCACGCACCCCGCCGCGTCCGGGAACACCGCCCCCAGCGCGGCACCACCACCGAGACGGGCCAGCGCCTCGTACATATGGAGGACGCTCGACTTGCCGCTGCCGCTGGCCCCGGAGAAGAGCGTGACCGGGCCGAGCGGAAACACCGCGCCGCGGTGCGACTTGTAAGCGGAGAGCCGCAGTTCGGTGACGGTGGGGGCACGGTGTTCTGCGGGGGACCCGGGGGCTGTGGCCCGGGAAAGCACGGTCATGGCCGGACGGTATGCAGCTACGGAGCTGCCGAACCGTTCCGCCCGGCAGACCTTCCTACGATTGAGGGACGGCGGCGGCCTCGGCCCCCTCGACCTCCATGCCGACCGGCGCCAGGAGGAAGACGTTCCGGTCGACGCGGTGCATCCCGCTGCCGAGTCCGAAGACCACGCCGCTGCTGAAGTCCAGGATCCTTTTGGCCACATCGGTGTCGGCGGCGGTCAGGTCCAGAAGCACGGGTATCTGCGCGACGAGGTATTCGGCGACCTCACGCGCGTCCGCGAAGACCTGCACGCGCAGCACGACCATCCGCCGCTGCTCGGCGGCGTACTCCTGCGGCAGCGTGTGGTGATCGACTCTGGAGGGCCACTCGTTCCTGCTGCGCAGCGGCAGTACCTGGGCGAGCCCGTCCCACTGCTCGTCGGTGACGTCGTACCTGCTCACCGGACCACCCGGCCCACGTGCTGTATCTGCATCCGGCCATTCTCCCGCCCCTCACCCGTTCGGCCCAACAGCGACACGGCTGTGCCGCGCGCCAATTCAGGCGCGGGATATGCGCGGGATGTCCGTCCAGGTACGCCACCCGGCCGATCCCCCCGTCTCCGCCGGTCACCACTGCCGTGCGCTGTTTAGAAACCCGGTGACGGGCACCTTCACGGCATGAACACCGACAATCCTGACCCCGACCCCCGTAAGACTCCCGGACTGGAAGCCGGAGGCTCGGTGCCCCCCGATGAGACCCCGCCCGGCGAGGCGAGCACGGCCTCAGGATCCGGTCCGGGCGTCGAACCACCGCGCGACTGGGCCAGGGGGCCGCTCATCGCCATTGTGATCATTACCGCGCTCTGTGCGGCGTTCTTCCTGGTCTTCGCACTGAGCCTCGCGCTCTGACCGGCAAACACCCTTCGTATTCGCACTCCCGGGCATGCGTAGCGTCGCTACAGCGTGCTTGATAGCGTCATTCTCATGAGCACGCGAGCGCGCATCCTGGAAGTGGCCGCCGATCTGGTCGCGCAGTCTCCGGACGGGGACGTCTCCACCCGGGCGGTCTGCGAGGCGGCGCAGGTCGGCGCACCGGCGCTCTACCGTCACTTCGGTGACAAGGAGGGCCTGCTGTCGGCCGTCGTCGACCACGGTTTCGACAAGTACCTCGCGACGAAGCGGCAGTACGGTCGCGGCGCGGATCCGATCGAGGATCTGCGCAACGGCTGGGACAGTCACGTGGACTTCGCCCTGCGGAACCCGAACCTGTACCGCCTGATGAACTCACCAGCGATGCGCACACCGCCGGCCGCGGCGCTGGAGTCCCACCAGATCCTGACCCGGGACCTGGAACGGGCCGCAGCGCAGGGCAAGCTGAGGCTCGCTCCCGAGCTGGCCGCCCAGATGGTCATGTCGGCCAACGTCGGCGTGGCCCTGATGCTCGTCGCCCGCCCTTCGACCTTCACGGACATGAGCGCATCGACGCGCGTACGGGACGCGGTGCACGCCGCCATTTTCACCCCGGACGTGTCCGCGGGCCAGGGCAGCTCCGACAGCTCCGGGAAGGACGCCGACGCAGCACAAGTGCCGTCCACCGCGGCCCGGTTGAACGCCCTGCTGCGCCGGTCACCGACCTCGCCCCTCAGCGCCGCCGAGACCGGCCTGATGACCGAATGGCTGGACCGGCTGTCCAACAGCCCCAGCGACCGGTGACCTGGCGACGCGACGTGTGTCAGACCGTTCCGGGTTCCGCCGATGCGACGCGGAAGAGGAACGACAGGCCGTTGACCGTCGAGCGTGCACGGGCGAGCGCGTCCTCGGCGTTCGGGGCCGACGCGCGGGCGCGGGCGATGCGGGCGAACGAACCGTGGCCGGTGAGCTGCTCGCCAGGAGTCAGAAGCACCGTGACGTCGGGGTTCGAGCTCGCCTCGTCACCGTCCGCCAGGCCCATGAACGTTCCGGAAGCCTCGGGAGCCGTGTACCAGATGGCCTCGCAGCGCGGGGCGCGGTCGGACTCCAGGATGGCGCGGATGTCCGGAAGGACCTTGTCGCCGAACGCCTGCCGGGTCTGGAAGTCGATCATGTCGACGCCGACCGCGTCCTTGGTCAGGTTGAAGATCTCGTCGCCGCCCACACGCAAGTGGGTCTCGATGATGCGCGGGCCGTCCGCCGTGAGCACGATCTCGGTGTGTGTCGGGCCGAACTCCACGCCCAGGGCGTCGAGGACGCGCCCCACGTGGTCGCCGATCGCTTCCTGGGTGGCCGGGTCCAGCGGTGCCGGCAGGACGTGTCCCAGCTCCACCATGTTCTTGGGGTCCGAGTACTTGCGCGTGATGGCGACCACCACATGCTCGGCCGCCTCCGAGAACGCCTCCACGCTGTACTGCGGGCCACTGTGGTACTGCTCCGCCAGGACTCCGAGCCGGGCGATGCCCGGGAAGTCCGCGGTCGCCGTACGGTAGGCCGCCGCGGCCTCCTCCGGGGAGTGGACGAGGGTGACGCCGAAGCTCGCCGTGCCGGCTGTCGGCTTCACGATGAAGGGGTATCCGGCGCTCTCGCCGAACGCCAGCAGGTCCGCCTCGCCGTACGCACGGCCTGCGGCCGTGTCCTCCACCCCCGCCTCACGCAGCTGCTCACGCATCGCGTGCTTGTCCTGCACCAGGCGCACCGTTTCGGGGCTGTGGGTGGCGACACCGAGGACCGCGCCCACAGCGGCGGCACGGTCCTGGTCGTGCTCCCAGAAGGTGGTGATCCGGGTGACCGGCTCAAGCTCATGAACGGTGCGCGCCAGCGCGACGACCTCGTCCATCGGGGCGTCCTGGCGCACGGCGAGGACCCGCAGATAGTTACCCGACTCGGTGATCCGGGACAGGTGCTCGGGACGGCAGATCACCGAGATACGAGCCGACTCGTCCAGGGCCCGCAGGCGTGCGGCGAAGTCGAGGCGGGGGCCGATCGCGAACAGCAGGAAATGGTCCGGCGTGGAGGCCGGGTTGAGGTCGTCAGCCATGGCAAGAGCCCTTCAGGAAGGTCAGGAAGTCGAGGAGAGTCAGGAAGGTGAGGAGACGGTCGTGGGGACCACGGGTGCCGGCGGCGCTGCCCGCTCGCCGGAAGCGCGGGCGGCGATGGAGAAAGCGGCCGTCGCGGCCACGAAGAGCAGGGCGACGACCAGCCAGCCGACCGTGCCCGCGGGCAGGACGAAGGCCGTCATCAGGAAGGGGCCCACGATCAGCTGCGCACTCATGCCCATGCTGAACAGGGACAAGTACTGCGGCCGCGACCGAGGGTGGGCCATCTCGTACGACAGCTCCCAGGCGGCCACCGCGTGCAGGTTCTCGCCGACGGTGAGCGCCACCACCGCGAGGACCACGGCCACCAGGGCGACGACGACGCCCTGTCCGTCCGCCGCCGCGAAGAGCACGCAGGACAGGACCAGCGGCAGACAGGCCAGCCGCAGCAGCCGCAGCGCCTTGGCGACGCCCTGCGCGAAGCGGGCTACGTACACCTGGAGGACCACCGTCAGCACGGTGTTGACGGCGAGGACGACGGAGCTCGCACCCCCGGGCAGTCCGGCCTGCTGGGTCATCCACAGCGGCACCAGGATGAACAGGATCGAATCGTTGAGCAGGAGTACGGAGTTGGCCAGCGCGGCCGTCACGAAGCGGCGGTCCCGATAGGGAGACGGACCGCCGGTCCCGGCCGCCGTCGTCCTCCCCTTCCCGGGTGACGACGGCGGGCTCTTCCGAAGTGACGTACGCAGGCCCGCCGACCGGCCGGCCCCCGCGATCAGCAGAGCCACCGCCACGAACGCGGCCCCGTTGAAGGCGAACAGCGCGACGAACGCCGCCTCGGAGCCGGCCGCCTGGATGACGGCCGCGAGCAGAAAGCCCGCGGTCATCCCGACGTTGCTCACCGCCCGCAGCGAGGCCATGGTCCTGGTCCGCTGGTCCTCCGGCTCCAGCTCCCCCACGATGACCTGGAGCAGCGGCATCGCCGCCCGCGTGGCAGCCGTGATCAGGCAGGTGACGGCGAAGTAGCCGACGTACTCCTCGACGAATGCGTACGAGACGAAACCCGCCGCCCGCACCAGCGTCAGCCCCACGTAAACGGGTAGCGCACCGATCCGCCCCGCCAACGCTCCGAAGGGCGCCGGGCTGAGCAGCCCCAGCACATTGGCCGCGGTGAGCGCGCCGCCGACCGCGACCGCGGGGATGCCGACGATGCCCACGAAGTAGAGCGTGGCGGCGGCGAGGAACATGCCGACCGCGATGGCGTCCACGGCCGCGCCGCATGCGATGACGCGGCCGTTCCGCGACGCCGGGAGGAGGCTAGCGAACACTCTGCTGCACCCCCGCCGAGAGGGCCGCTTCGATCAGCCGGAACGGCGGGTTCGACGTGAGGTAGAAGTGGTCGCCCTGCACGGTGTGGTGCGTGAACCGTCCCTCTGTCACTTCTGCCCACGCCGCCGCGTACTCGGTGCCCACCTGCGGGTCCGCGTCGCCCGCGATGGCGGTGACGTCGCAGGTCAGCGCCGCCCCGGGCCGGTGGGCGTAGGCGTCGAACATCCTGAAGTCCCCGCAGACGTACGGGAGTACCAGCTCGCGGAAGTCCGGGTCGGCCAGCAGCTCGGCATCGGTTCCGCCCAGTGACACCAGGGCGTCCGCGATGGCGTCGTCGTCCATGTCGGCCGCCTCGGGGCCCTCCGGGTGCGCCAGGTGCGGGGCGCGGGCGCCGGAGGCGAAGAGGTGGGCGACCGGGTGGCCCCCGGCCTGGAGCAGCCTGGCCGTCTCGAAGGCGACCACCGCGCCCATGCTGTGGCCGAGGAAGGCCACGGGCCGGTCGAGCAGCGGTCGTACCGCCTCCGCGATGTCCGCGGCCAGCGGCAGCAGACTGGTCGGCAACGGCTCGTCGAGCCGGGACGCGCGTCCCGGGTAGCAGACCGCGTGGACCTCGTACTCCGGGAGCCCCTCCGCCCAGCTGTGGAAGAAGGGGGCCGAACCGCCCGCGTGCGGAAAGCACACGAGCCGGTACGCCGCCTCGGAGCGCGGGGTGGCGCATCTCAGCCAGTTCGTCATCGCAGGTCTCCCGCCGCGAGAAGGGTTTCCACGACCGCGGTCTGCTGAGCCAGCGTCGAGCCGGTCATGAGGTCGCGGACCGGGACGCGGACACCGAGGTCCTCGCCGATCCGGCGGGCGAGCCGCACGACCAGCAGCGAGTCCCCGCCGAGGTCGAAGAAGTCGGAGTCGGGCGACAGCCCGGTGCTGCCGAGCAGGTCCGTCCACAGGCCCGCGACCGATTCGGCCGGAGTCTTCTCCGCCGCCGGTACGGGCTCCTGCTCTGCCGGGGCCGCGACGGGCGCCGCAATCACGGCGGTACGGACGGCCGCCGCCGGTGCCAGCAGCCGCGGCCCCGCGAAGGCGTACCCGGGCAGGTGCGCCGGGCGGCCGGGACCGGTCAGGTCGGCCGGGTCCACGGGCAGGCCCATGGCCCACAGCTCCGCCAGAGCCAGCAGCGTCTCCTCGCCCGGGCGTTCGGAGCGCCCGGGGCTGAGCGCCACAGCGGTCAGCCCCGCGGCTTCGGCCATCCCGCTCAGGGCCTTGCCGGGGCCGGCTTCGACGGCCACGGCACCCGGGAACGCCTCCGCGATCGCGGCCAGACCGGTCGCGAACCGCACCGCGCTGCGGGCCTGTTCGGCGAAGGCACCGGCCTCGACGGCGCTCCCGGCCGGAACGAGTGTCCCGGTGGCATTGGCCAGGTACGGCAGTGCGGGGCGGCCGAGGGTGATCCCCGCCGCGGCCTCCCGCAGCCGGACCACAGCCGGGTCGAGCATCCCGGTGTGGAAGGCGTGGCTGGTCCGCAGCCAGCGTGCGGTCTCGCGGTCGCCGAGCCATGCCTGGAAGGCGTCCACGGCTTCCACGGGCCCGGCCAGCACAGCGCTCTCGGTGGTGTTGACCGCAGCCAGCTCCAGCCGGTGTCCGCTCGTCGCCGAGAACCGCTCCGCCAGCTCCAGGGCCCGCTCCTCGCCCATGACGAGAGAGACCATCGCACCCGGCGGGCAGGCCTGCATGGCCCTGCCGCGTACGGTCACCAGTTCGGCGGCGTCCGCGAGCCCGAGTACGCCGGACAGTGCGGCGCCGGTGATCTCGCCAAGGCTGTGCCCGGCGAGCGCGACGGGGCGAAGCCCGAGGCCGGTGAGCGCCGTGGCCACCGCGTACTCGACGCAGAACAGCGCGGGCTGCGCCAGTTCCGTACGGGCCAGCTCACCGGCCGGGAACTCCGGGTCGAACAGGGCGGTGCGCAACTGTGCCGCCAGGGCGGGCCCGAAGTGCCCGAGGCACTCCTCCAGCGCGCCATCGAACCCGGGCAGCGCCTGCTGGAACGGCCGGGCCATGCCGGGGCGCTGGCTGCCCTGACCGGGCAGCAGGAGGACGACGGGCGCGGGGGTGGCGGCCGCCGCCTCGCTCCCCCTCACCGACTCGGCGAGAGTGCGCAGCCGGTCGGCCAGCTCCTGGTGGGTGCGGCCCGCGACGGCGGTTCTGTGGGGCAGTCGGGCGCGGCCGGTCGCCAGGGTGTGGGCGATGTCGGCGAGCGCCACTGAGCGGAGCTCCGGGAGGCGGTCCGCGAGCCGGTGCGCCGCGCGCGCGAGGGCGTCGGGGTCGGCGGCCGAGAGCATCAACACCTGGTCGGTCGCGGGGCGTACCAGTGGCCGCTCGTCGGTCATGGCCCCCTCACGGAACGCGGGCCGTACCTGTTCCTGGCCGACGATCACGGGACGGTCAGTTGGGTTCCGCTCGCCGGTCGCGGGCCGCGCCTGCTCGACAACGACGTGGGCGTTCGTACCGCCGATGCCGAAGGAGCTGACGCCCGCCCGGCGCGGTCCCGGCCCGCTGTCCCAGGCCAGGCGCCCGGTGGGCACGTACAGCGGCGAACCGTCGGTCTCCAGCAGCGGGTTGAGGCTGCGGAACCCGGCCACCGGCGGCACTTCGCCCTCCCGGACCACCAGCAGGGTCTTGATGAGCGAGACCAGACCCGAGGCCGCGTCGAGGTGGCCGATGTTGGCCTTGACGGCGCCTACGGCGATCCCGCCCGGGCGGGCGCCGAGTTCGCGCAGGACGGACGAGGCGGCCGACCATTCGATCGGGTCGCCGACGCGGGTACCGGTGGCATGCGCTTCCAGGTAGCCGAGGGAGTCGGCCTCGATGTCCGCGGCCGCGAGGGCGGCGCGGATGACGGCCTCCTGGCCGGTGGCGGAGGGCGCCTGGTAGCCCGCCTTCGCGGAGCCGTCGTTGTTGACGGCCGTCCCGATGATCACGCCGTACGGGTCGCAGCCGTCGGCGACGGCGTCCTCGTACGGGCGCAGGACCACCGCCACGACACCCGAGCCGGCCAGCGCACCGTCGGCTTCCGCGTCGAAGGGCCGGCACTCGCCGGACGCGGAGAGGATGCCGCCCGGCAGGTGGACGTGCCCGGCCTGCGGGAAGTCGACAGCCGCGGCGACGACCACGGCCTGTTCGCACTCGCCGTTCAGCAGGGCCTGTACGGCGAGGTGCACCGCGACCAGTGAGGAGGAGCAGGCGGTCAGCACGCTGAGGGCCGGGCCGGTCAGCCCGAGCCGGTAGGCGATCCGGGTCGCCATGTAGTCGGGCTCGTTGGCGCGCAGGGCCTCCTCGACGCCTGCCGCGTCCAGGGTGTTCGACGTAAGCATGGCGCGCAGGTACGCGCTGCTGCTGGCGGAGGCGTAGACGCCGGTGACCCGGGGCTCGGCGGTGGGGTCGCAGCCCGCGTCCTCCAGCGCCGTCCAGGCGGCCTCCAGCATCAACCGGTGCTGCGGGTCCATCAGTTCGCCCTCGCGCCGGCTGATGCCGAACAGCTCGTGGTCGAACCGGTCGGCGTCGTCGAGCAGGCCTCGTACGGGCACGTAGTCGGGGTCGTCCAGTACGTTCGCGGACTCGCCGGCGTCCAGGAGTGTGCGGCGGTCGAGGCGGGTGGTGAGGATCTCGCCGCGGAGCAGTGCCTGCCACCAGGAGGGGATGTCGGCGGCTCCGGGGAAGCGTCCGGCCATACCGGTGACGGCGATGTCCAGGGAGCGGTCGCGCTCCGTTTCGTGGGTGTACCGCTCGTGCCCGGTCTCTTGGGAGTACCGCTCGTGCGCTGTCTCGTCGGTATGCCGTGGGAAGCCGGTCATCGGGCCGCTCCCTGCTGTACGCGGCGCTGGCGGGCGCGGGCGACGCGTTCGCGGCGGGCCCGCTCGGCCCGGTCGTTGGCCGGTGCTGCCGTGCCGGGGCCCGCTGCGGCGCCGGCCCGGACGAGCTCGGCCTGCGCGTTCACCGTGGAGCAGCGGAACAGGTCGACGACGGACGGCCGTACGCCGGTATGGCGTCCCAGGGCGTCCTGGAGGCGGATGATCAGCAGCGAATGCCCGCCGAGATCGAAGAAGTTGACGTCACCCGGCACGGAGGAGACCTGCAGGACCTCCGCCCACGCGGCCGACACCTGGCCGACGGGGTCACCGCTCGACGGCGCGGGCATCGCCGGCGCCACCGACGGGGCCTCCTGCTCGACGAGCGCGGCCAGCGCCGCACGGTCCGCCTTGCCGTTGACCGTGACGGGGAAGGCGTCCAGTGCCTTCAGCGTGGACGGGACCGCGGCCTCGGGCAGCGTCCGCACCAGCCTCTCCCGTACGGCGGCCAGCTCGTCCGGTGCGGCGGTGACCACGAATCCGGTGAGCCGGGTTCCCGCGGCGTCCGGTACGACCACGGCCTCGCGGATGCCGGGGCAGGCGCGCAACGCCGATTCCACGGCTCCGAGTTCGACGCGATGGCCGCGGATCTTCACCTGGTTGTCGCGACGCCCGAGAAACTCGAGGGTGCCGGCGGCGGTCCAGCGCACCAGGTCGCCGGTGCGGTACATCCGGGCGTCCCCTCCCGCGAAGGGGTCGGCGGTGAACACCCGTGCAGTGGCCTCGGGGCGTCCGAAGTAGCCCCGGGAGACGCCGGCGCCGCCGATGTGGAGCTCGCCGGTGATGCCGGGCGGCACCAGGCGGCCCGCCTCGTCCAGGACGTAGAGCCGTGTGCCCGGTACGGGGCCGCCGATGTCGACCGGTCCGGCCGTGTCGAAGCGCCGGTAGCTGGCCCAGACGGTGGCCTCGGTCGGCCCGTACTCATTGACGAGCACGGTTCCGCTGCCGAGTGCCTCGACGTGCCGGCGCAGCAGCGCCTCCGGGAGCGCCTCGCCGGCCGTGATCACCGTGGTCAGGGAGGCGAGCCGGGGCAGGCCGAGCCGCTCGCCCGCGGCGAGCAGCGTGTCGTACAGGGACGGGACGCACAACAGGTGTGTGACCGCGTGCCGTTCGACGAGTTTCAGCAGGGCGTCCGGGTCGCGGAACTCGTCCGGCCCGGCGACGACCAGGCGGCCGCCCGAGGCGAGGGTGCCCCAGAGCCCGGCGACGGAGGAGTCGAAGGCGAGCGGGGAGAGCAGCAGGAAGACCGGCTCGCCGGGGTAGACCTCGCGGCGGGCCCGGGTGGAGGCGGCCAGCTGGGCGTGCTCGACGACCACGCCCTTGGGGGTGCCGGTGCTGCCGGAGGTGTAGATGAGGTAGGCGGCGTCCCGGGGGCCTGTCTGCGCCAGTGGCAGGATGTCGCCTTCCTCGCGGACCGCGCGGTCGTCGGCGGTCACGACACTCAGGCCGGGCAGAGTGACGCGCTGTCCGGCGTCGCCGGTCACCACGACGGCGGAGACGCGGGCGTCGGTGAGCACCGCGGCGATCCGCTCGTCGGGGTTGGCCGGGTCGACGGGTACGTAGGCGGCTCCGGTGCGTACGACGCCGAGCACCGCCGCGACCATGGCCGTGGAGCGGTCGGCGAGGATGCCGACGCGGTCGCCGGGTCCGACACCGGCCGAGGCCAGCCGGGCGGCGATCCGCCCGGCCCACGCATCGAGTTCGCCCCGGCCGACCTGCTCGTCCCCGCAGACGAGGGCGATGCGGCGGGGGTCGGCGGCGGCGAGCGCGGCGACCTGTGCGTGCACCGGCTCGCGGCCGTCCTCCGGCAGCGGGTCGCCGGTGCCGAGGCCCAGCAATGCCTGGTGCTCGGCCTCGTCCAGCAGAGGCAGAGCGCCGGCGGTCACGGGCTCCTCGCCCGTCAACGTACCCAGGACGGTGCGCAGTTGGCCGAGGAGTGCCGAGACGCTGTCCTCGGTGTACCGGTCGGCGTTGTACAGCGCCGCGAGGTGGGCGGCCCCCTCGGCGGGGTCGCCGTCGCACAGCGCGATGCCGACCTCACGGGCGCCGGACAGCGTGGTGGGGGCCGCGCCGTGCCGGAACTCCACCGCATGGTCCGGGATCGTCGCGTCCGTACCGTCGGTCCACAGCGAGATGGACCGCTCCAGCGCGAGGTCCGTACCGGCCAGCAGCTCGGCGCGGTTCAGGTCGTCCCGTACCGCGAGCACGACCGGTACCCGCAGCGCCCCGGCCACCGCACGGTCCGTGCCCGTACGCCGCGTCAGGGTCACGGCCAGCGCTGCGAGGCCGACGGTCAGTGGGGTGACCGCGTGCTCGCGGGCCGTGCGTCCGACCGCCGCCCGCAGAGCGGGGTCGAGAGGCAGGCGCACCACTGCGGTCCGTCCGGCGGGGACGGGACGGGCGCCTCCGACGCCCAGCGGGCGGTCGGTGGTGGCAGCGCGGACCTCGTCGGCCCACTGCTGGAACGCCTCGCTCCTGTCCTCGGCCCGGGGATGGTCGAGGGGGGCGGCGGACGGCGATGACATCGGAACTCCTTCGGTGGCGGTCGGGACGCGGTGTTACTGCTCAGTCGGTCAGCGTCATGGTGAGGTGGATGCGGTCCGTGCCGCCGGCGTTGTAGGCGGAGTGGTGGCGGAGGGTGTTGAGGATGTGGACCCGGCCGTCGGTGGGCACGTGGTAGGTGTGGCCGCTGCGGAAGAGCAGGCGGCTGTCCTCGTTGGTCTGGATCGCCACGTGCGCGACGCGCGAGTGGTCGGTGTGCATGTGGTAGATCTCGCCCGGGTGCAGGGTGACGAGACGCATGCGGCCGGGACGGAACGGCAGTTGCTTGTAGAGCTCGTAGAAGTAGGTGTCCTTGAGCGCCTCGTTGAAGAACGCGAACTCGTTCTCCTCGAAGTTCTTCTCGCCGGTCTCCTGGTTGAACTGCCCGTTTCCGGCGTCGCGCCACTGGTCCTCGGCACCGGCGCGGTGGGTCAGGCCGAGGCGGCGCAGGCGGTCCTCCGGCTTGCCGGACGCCGCGGCGGGGACGCGCTCGATGTACTGGTGGTACGCCTCGACGATCTTGTCGTGGTCGAGCTGGAGCCCGGCGACGATCTCGACCAGCTCGGTGTCGATCGTGCTGAGGGTGGGCGTGGCCATGGTGATCTCCGTTCTCTCCGGGCGGTCGCCCGGACGGTGTGCGTGTTGGGGTTACGGGGAGAAGAGCGGTTACGGGGAAGGGACTTCGTACGCCCGGACCTGCGGCGACGTACGGACGGCCCAGGAGACGAGCGGGCGGCTCGCGAAGCCGACGAGGAGGAACAGCCCGCCGAGCAGGAACCAGCCGGGGCGCCCGAGTCCGAACGCGAGGGTGCCCAGCACGGCGGGCGCGAGCGCCTCGGCGAGGCCGCCGCCGAGGCCGAAGACCCCGGAGTACTGGCCCTGGGCGTGCGGGGCGGCGAGCCCGAAGGAGTACTCCATGGCGGACGCCGCGTGCCACAGCTCGCCGAGCGTGTAGACGGCCGTGGCCGCCAGGAGGAGCCCGGCGGCGGCCCAGGCGGGCACGCTGCCGGCTGCCATCATCAGCACCAGCCCGGCGCAGATCGCCAGTCCCGCCCAGCGCATCCGGCTGCCTGCCGAGTCGGGGTCGGAGACGTTCTTGCTGACCGCCACCTGGAGGGTGATGACGAGGACGGTGTTGAGTACCAGAACACCGGAGACGAGCCAGCGGGGCGCCTCGGTGTGCTCCACGATCCACAGCGGCAGGAGAAACGTCGGCACCGCGAAGTGCAGCGACATCAGGCAGTTGAGGACGGTGGCCGCGAGGTAGGGCCGGTCCCGCAGAGCGTCCCAGCGGCCGCTGAGCGGTGGTACGGGGACCGGCACCGGCCGGGGCAGCCACAGCAGGGCCAGGGCACAGCCCGCGAAGGCCAGGGCGCGGCCGCCGACCAGGCTCAGATAGGCGGGTGCCGTGTCGAGCTGGATGGCCACGCCGGCGACCAGCGCGCCGAGCGAGATGCCCAGGTTGGTGGCGGCCCGCAGGTAGGCGCGGAACCGGGCCGGGTCGTCCCCGCCGAAGGCTCGTACCAGGGGGGCACGGCTGGACTTGTCGGCCGCGAAGACCACACCCGTGAGGACCGAGATCAGGACGAACGACCAGAAGGCGTCGACCAGCAGGAAACAGCCCATGAAGACCGTGCCCGAGAGCATCACCGCGATCTGGGTCTCCCGGGCTCCCCAGCGGTCGGCGATACGGCCGCCGAGGATGCCGGCCACCAGGCCGACCATCGCCCCGGCGAACAGTCCGAACGCCACCTGGGACATGGGGAGGTGGACGACCCTGGTGAAGTACAGGGCGCTGGAGGACATGAACATCCCGCTGCCGAAGGCGTTCACGAACGTCGCCCCGGCCAGGGTGCGTCGGGGGCCGCGCTCGGGCAGCAGCCGCGCGAGCGGTCCCTGTGGACCGGCGGAGGTGCCGGCCTCCGGGCTCGTGGTCACTGCCACAGCGTGTCCCGGAAGTCCGCGTCGGGACGCTGCTCGCGGCCCCAGGCGCGCAGTTCGCGGCCGGTGACACCTTGCGGAGCCACCACGAGGCGCTCGTCGAACCAGGCCCGTACGTCGGCGAAGCGTGTTTCGAGCTCCTCCTCGCTCGCCGCCGACACCAGTACCTGTCCCATCCGGTGGTTGGTGTTGTCGATGTCGCCGAGGAAGGTGCCGCCCGCCGGGAACTCCACCCGGGCGAACTCGACGCCCGGCAGAGTGCGCAGCTCGGCCGGGGAGGGGCAGGTGAGGAGTGTCCCGGCCCGGCCCTTGAGGTAGCTGGTACCGAAGATCTCCGGGCGGTGTTCGACGTCCGCGCTCGGCTCCCGGCCGAGGACGCTCAGCAGCGCCGCCTCGCCCAGATGGATGCCGAACTTCGCCTGGATCTGCTCGTGGATGAGGGCTCCGCCGCGGCGGGCCGCGCACTCGCTGAAGGTGAGCCGGCCGGTCTCGGGGTCGTGGAAGAGTTCCATGTGGAAGACGCCGTCACGCAGGCCGAGGGCCTCCAGCGAGCGACGTATCACCGGTTCCGCACGGTCGTACGCCCAGGTCTCGTCCTTGGGGTCGAAGTGCCTCATCCACAGCGGGGTCTGCTGGTCGATCATGGTCAGGCAGGGGGCGCCGTAGCGGCCGACGGCCAGGAAGCGCAGTTCGCCGTCGTGGAGAAAGCCGTCGGCGATCCACTCCTCGCCGCCGATGTACTCCTCCAGGACGAAGGTGCGCTGTGCGGTGCGGTCCGCCCGGTAGCGGCGGCTCAGGGCGCGCAGGCCCTCCAGGCTGTCGACGACGGCGGTACGTGCGGTCGCGGCGCCCGCGACCGGCTTGAGCACCGCCTTCTCGTACTCCCAGGTGACATCGGAGACGTCGTGGACGTCGTCGATGACGGTGACGCGGGCGGTGGGGATCCCGGCCTCGGCGACCTTCCGCTTCTGGAGCGACTTGTCCCGGAAGTAGACGGCGGTCACCGGGTCGATGGCGCGGCAGCCGAGGTAGGAGGCGAGGACGCCGGCGGTCACCAGCCCCCACTCGTCGGAGGTGTGGACGGCGTCGAAGCGGTGGTTGCCGAGTCCGGCCCGGTGCAGGGCCATGAGGATGGTTTCGGGGTTCTTCTGGTCTTCGACCAGCAGGACCTTCAACTCCTGGGGGACTTCGGCGAGTCCGTGGTCGTACCCTGCGGCGCCCCAGACGACGACGGCGTCGATGCCGTTGCGTACGCAGGCCTGCATGACGTACTTGTCGGTGCCGAGCAGGAGCACGCTGGGGCGGCGGTCTTCCCCGGCCACCTCGTAGACGTCGTCCTTCAGGGTCTGGATGGTGTCGCGGTCCGCGCGGATCGTGGCCGGGTCGGGTGCCGTCAGGAAGATCCGCAGCGGGCTGGTGAGCAGGTCGGCCGTGGGGCTTATCCGCTTGCCGGGCGCGAGCTTGACGCCGACCAGGTGCACGCTGGGCAGGGCCGCGATGCGGTCGACGACGTCCTGGTTCACGGCTTCCACGACGCCGTCGAGTTCCGTACGGGTGCTGTGTACGGCCGCCGCCGCGCGCGGGGCGTAGACGCGGCCGGCGTACCGGTCCGTGAACTCCTGGGGGCGGGCGTAGGCGAGGGCGGTGAGGTCGGCCTGGTTGGCGCCCAGGCAGATGTCGTGGAAGCCCGGGTTCATGTTGCCGTTGAGGCGGGCACCGATCTCGACGAGGGCCGGGCCCTGCGGGGTCATGATGACCTCGGCGTGGGCGGGACCGTGCTCGATGCCGAGTGCCTTCAGCACGGTGTCGACGTAGGCGATCAGCTCGGGTACGGGCTCGGTGTCCGGGTCGAGCAGGACATCGAGGTCGTAGATGTTCTTGCCGCCCGGCAAGATCTCCTTCTCGTACTCCCAGACTCCGCACACGTACCGGTCGCCGTCGACGCTGACGGTGTCGACGATGTACTCGGTGCCCTCCAGGAACGACTGGACGAGCGCCTCGGTGTTGGGCCGGTCGAAGATGTCCGTGGAGCCGAGCACCGCGCGGGCCGCCGCCAGGACTTCGGCGGAGCTGTGGCAGCGGTACACGTGGTCGGTCGAGGCCGAGCTCAGCGGCTTGACGACGACGGGGTACGAGCCCGCCCGCTCGGCCCAGTCGGCGAGGGCCTGCGGGCTGGTGCTCTTGTACTGGTCCGCGCAGCGCACTCCGGCGCGGCGCAGGGCCTCGATCATCTCGTACTTGTCGCGGCGGGCACTGGAGAGCGCCGTGCCGTTGGTGGCCAGCCCCAGGCGCTCGCTGAGCGCGTCGGCGAGCGGGACACCGGGCTCCTGGCCCGCCAGTACGGCCACAGGACCGAGCGCGGTGAGTGCCTCGACGGTCCGCTCGAAGGCGGCGTCGTCCGGGCAGTGGAAGTTCTCCCGGTAGGCGCCGAGGTCCGGCTGGAGCATGGTCGACATGGGGTCGGCGGTGCTGTGGACATGCACCAGGTCGATGCCGAGCCGGGCGAAGGCCGGGGGCAGGAAGGTGCCGGTCGAGTACCCGTCCACGATCACAGCGGTCTTGACCGGGCGGGCCGGGGTCGAGTCGGAAGCCATCGAGTCCATCACTCTCTGTGCGGTGTGCGATGTACGAGGAGCGGTCGGCGGGAACCGGTCCGTCAGGACAGGGCCTTAGGCGGCCGGAGGGGCGGGCCAGCCGATGTCGCCCGCGACGACGGACTTGGCGATCGGAACCGGCCAGCCGATGTCACCCGCGGGACCGGCTACAACCGCGAAAAGCGCTACGAAGGCGAACGCGCCGGCCGAGATACGGATGCGAGTGGCACGCAGGAAGGACCGCACAAAGACTCCTTGGCAGATATGAATCACGAGGTCGCGGAGCATCGGTGGCTGCCGCGTTGCCCAGAAAGCTAGATCAGCCGCACGGATCTTGGCAAGTGGTTGCCAAGAAATTGGCAATCCTGGTTCAGCTGCGGACCGCACGATCCCCGCCAATCGGTCTCAAGTACTGGGCAAGAATTTGCCCGAGCGTCCGGTGCCCGGCTAGCCTTTGCTTCGACAACGGCAACGTGCGCCCTGTATTGGGGGCCGTGAGAAGCCCGCCCCCTCCCTCCACCGCCTGTACGACCTCTGGGGTTGATCTCTTGCTGGAACAGCCTTCCTTCGGGCGTCGGCTCAAGCAGCTGCGGAGCGAGCGGGGCCTGTCACAAGCCGCGCTCGCCGGTGACGGCATGTCCACCGGCTATCTGTCACGGCTGGAGTCCGGCGCCCGGCAGCCCACCGCCCGCGCCGTGGAACACCTGACCGCGCAACTGGGCGTCAAGGCCTCGGCCTTCGAGGAACCCGGCGTCACCGATTCGCTGGCGCAAGCACTTGCCAACGCCACGTCGACCAACTCCGACGAGACCGTCGAGGCGCTGGAGCGCGCACTGTCCGTGGGCGCCGGCCAGGACCCTCTGCTGCGCTGGCAGGCCCTGTGGCTCGTCGCGCAGTGGCGCCGCCGGCACAACGAGCACGCCAAGGAGCGGGAGTTCCTCGAAGAGCTCGTCAGGCTCGGCGACGAACTCGGCCTGCCCGCCCTGCGCTCCCGCGGGTTCACCCAGCTGGCGCGCTGCCTGCGCGCCTGCGGTGAGATCACCCTCGCCGTCGATGCGGCCACCACCGCCCATCAGCTGGCCCGTGACAACGAGCTGCCCGTACAGGACATGGCGGCCAGCCTGCTGGCCCTGGTCTCGGCCGAGGCCGAGGCGGGCCGGCTCTCCGAGGCGCGGGCGCACGCGGACGAGCTGACCGCCCTGACCGACAACCGGTCGGACTCCCTGTGGGCCGAGGCGCGGTGGACGGCTGCCGCCGTCCGGGTGCGCCAGGGCGACCTCGTGGCCGCCCAGGAGCTGCTGGAGCAGGCGCTGGACGGCTTCACCAGCTCGGAGAACCTGGCGCTGTGGACGCGCCTGCGGGTGGCGGCGGCCCGGTTGCACCTCCAGAAGACCCCGCCGGAGCTGGACATCGCGGAGCAGTACGTCGAGCAGGCCGAGACGAGCCTCGCCTTTGTCGGCATTCCCGCGCTGGACCAGGAGGTGATTTCCCTCAAGGCCGACATCGCCTTCCAGGGGAGCCGCTTCGCCGATGCCCGCGCGCTGCTCGACCGGGTACGCGGCGCCGATCCGCACATGACGTACCGCAACCGGGTGCGCCTGGACGTCCTGGACAGCCGCCTGCTGATCATCGAGGGCGAAGAACACGAGGGGCTGCGCAGGATGCGGGCACTCGCCGAGGAGGCACAGGCCGCGTCGAACATCGACCTGGCCGCCGACATCTGGCGCCTGCTCGCCGAGACCCTCACGGACGCGCGCGGAGCCTCCCCCGCCTGACGTCGTCGGGCGGGGGAGGCTCCGTCGGGCGAGTGTCGCCCGGGGGACAGTGGGCCGGGGTTCAGCCGATGCGGCGGCCGCGCACCAGTCCACCGGCCGCCAGGACCAGGAAGCCACCGCAGCCCAGGATCATGCCGCTCCAGCCGTACGTCCCGTAGAGCGCGGTGCCGGTCAGTGACCCCACTGCGCCGCCCGCGAAGCTGGCCAGCATGAAGAGGGTGTTGAGCCGGGCGCGGATCCGCTCGTCCAGCCGGAAGATCCGCACCTGATTGGCGATCTGCCAGCAGCTTCCGCCGTACACCAGCAGGTTGGAGCCGATGACGAGCGCGGCCATCGAGCCGCCGCCCAAGGTGCCCAGGAGCAGGAACGCGGCGCTGACGCACGCCAGGGCGAGCGTGTTGACGTACAAGGGGCCACGCTGGTCGCTCAGCCTGCCCGCCGAGTACGACAGCAGCGCAGCCGGCAGACTGAACAGCCCGAACAGCCCCGCCCAGGCGACCCCCTTGCCGAAGGCCGGCCCGGCGAGGTGGAAGGCGAGCGTCGCCCAGAAGGCGCTGAAGGCGGCGAAGACCGTCGCACCCAGGAAGGCCGAGAGCCGCAACTCGGCATGGGCGAGCAGCAGCTTCGGCAGTGACCCGATCAGCTTCCGGTACGGGACGGTCCGGTCCCCCGCGCCGTGCTCGGGCAGCAGCCGCGGCAGGACGAGGACGAGGGCGCCCGTGAGCGCGGCCGAGACCAGGTAGGCGGTGCGCCAGTCGCCGCTGAGTTCGACGACCGCGCCGGAGAGCGTGCGCGAGAGCGTCGACCCGAGGGTGAGGCCGATCCCGATCATCCCCACGGCGCGGCCGCTGTGGGCCGGCCCGGCCATCGAGGCGGCCGTCGGCATGAGTACCTGCGGGATCACCGTGGTGGTCGACAGGGCGACCGTGGCGAGCGTGAGCGTGACGAGGTTGGGAGCCGCCGCCGCGACCAGCAGCCCGGCCGTCGTCAGCAGCAGCAGCGCGGTGGTCAGGCGGCGCAGTCGTGCGACGTCCGCGAGGGGGACCACCAGGCTGATGCCGAGCGCGTACCCGATCTGCGCGGCGGTAGCGACCAGGCCGGCCGCCGAACCCGAGACCCCCAGCCCCGAGGCGATGGCGTCCAGCAGTGGCTGCGGGAAGTAGATGTTGGCGACCGTGAGGGCGCCCGCGACAGCGAGGGTCAGTGCGGTCCCGCGCCCCAGGCCCGAGCGGGGCGGTGCGGTGGGTGCTTCGACGGTCAAGGCCGATCCCCTCTGTGTTGACCTGTGTTGACCAGATCTATGGACGATGCGCGGACCATATTGCCATCGAGGCAATGCATGTGGCAACCTCTTGCCAATCCCTGGAAAACGGCACCGCCGACACGGCTGCGGGCTGTTCCCTGATCGCAAGGTGGAGTACATGAGGAGCGCGGAAGTACCTCCGGTGGCAGTACTGGTGGATGCCTACACGACGGGCAATCACTTGCCTCCAGCATTTGCCAAACTCGGAGTCGACGTGGTGCACGTCCAGAGCACGCCCGAGCTTATGACCTCCATGAGGCTGCCCGATCTCACCGCATACCGGGCAACGATCCCGTACGGCACCCCGGCCGAAACCGCCGCGCGCCTCGCGGAGTTCAGCCCGGTCTGCGTGGTGGCCGGACAGGAACCGGGCGTACCGCTTGCCGACGAACTGTCCGAGCTGCTCGGCCTGCCGGGCAACGGCACGGCCCTTTCCTCCGCCCGTCGCGACAAGTACGAGATGATCGAGACCCTGCGCCGAGCAGGCGTCCGCTGCGCCGACCAGTTCAAGAGCGACAGCGCCGAGGCGCTCGTCGCCTGGGCCGAGCAGCGCGGCCAGTACCCCGTGGTCGTCAAGCCGCTCTCCTCCGCCGCGACCGAAGGCGTGGCCATCTGCGGCAGTGCCGAAGAGGTCCGCAAGGCCGCCGAGGCCGTGCTCGGCACCGTCAACATCTTCCACGAGCGCAATGACGAGGTCCTGATCCAGTCCTTCCTCCAGGGCGAGGAGTACATGATCGACGTCGTCTCGTACGCCGGGCAGCGCCACATCTGCGGCGTCTGGCAGTACCACAAGCGCCGTGAGGGCACCCACCAGTTGTACGACCACGACTCGATCACCCCGCCGGACGCGAGCCCCGCGCCCGAGATGATCGCGTACATGCACGAGGTGCTCGACGCCCTCGGCATCCAGTACGGCCCCACCCACGCCGAGGTCATCGTCACCCCGCAGGGCCCCGCCCTCGTCGAGATCGGCGCCCGGCTCAGCGGCGGAACGCTGCCCGACTTCCACGACATCTGCCTCGGCGGGAACCAGGCCGACATCACGGCCCTCGCGTACGCCAGGCCGCAGGAGTTCCTCGACCGGTACGCCGGCCGTACCTACCGCAAGCTGACCCACGCGAGCATGGTCTTCACCGCCACCGAGGCCGACGGCGTCGTCGAGAGCCTCGACCAGGACGTGATCGCGGAGATCGAGTCGCTCCCGTCCGTCCACAAGCTCGTCCCCAAACTGGCTCCCGGCAGCCGGATGCGCCCGACCGTCGACCTCTACACCGCCACCCTCGCGGCGCACCTCTCGCACACGTCGGCCGAGGTCCTGGAGCAGGACTACGCGCGCATCCAGCAGCTCAAGGACCGCGTCTACCGCCTGCGCGACGACTCGGGGCGGGCCGCCGCGTGAACACCGCACCCCACTCCCACTCCCACTCCCCCGAACTGCTGTTGATCGGCGGCGGCGGCGCGATGACGCTCAGCGTCGACGTGGCCGTACAGGCACTGGAGCAGGCCCGAGCCCGCGGACTGCGCACCCATGTGACCAACCTCGGCGACACACTCGCCGCCACCCCCGCGGTCACGGCCGCGGCCGGCGGCGCGAGCGCCGTCGACTTCACCCGCCCCGGTGACACCGCCGACTGGGCGGCGGCCCGCGCCGCGACCGGTGAGCGCCCGGCCGTCGTCTTCGGCGTACGGGAGATGGCGCAGGAGGCGGTCGCCGAGACCGCACAGGCCCTCGCGCTGCCGGGCAATCCGCCCGCCGCCGTACGCCGCATCCGTACCAAGGACGCCTGCCGGGCGGCGCTGGCCGCTGCCGGATTCCGCCAGCCCGCCGTCCGGTTGTGCGCGGACGAGGCCGAGGCGCGCGCCTTCCTCGCCGGTTCGGCCGGCCCGTGGGTCGTCAAGCCGCGCGACGGCGCGGACAGCGCGGGGGTACGCAAGGTGACCGGCGCCGACGACCTGCCGGCCGCGCTGGCACAGCTGCCGGATCGCGAAGCCCCGTTCCTGGTCGAGGAGTTCGTCGAGGGCGCGGAGTTCAGCGTCGAGGGCGTCTTCGTCGGCGGCACCCCACGCGTCCTCGCCGTCACGGCCAAGGAGAAGCTGGCGCCCCCGTACTTCGTCGAGATCGGGCACGTGCTGCCCGCCGACCTCCCGGAGGACACCCGCCGCGAGATCGAGGAAACCGTCATCGCGGCGCTCACCGCCCTGGAGCTGCGCTTCGGCCTCTTCCACGTGGAACTGTGGCTGACGGCCGACGGGATCGTGCTCGGCGAGGTGCATGCCCGCATCGGCGGCGGCTGGATCCACCGGATGCTCCCGCACGCCCTCCCCGGCCTTGAGCTGTACGGGACGGTCTACGACGACGTACTCGGCCGGCCTGTCCAACTGCCCGCCGCCACCCGAGCCGCCGCCACCCGCTACTTCTCCCCGCCCGCCGGCCGGGTGACCGCAGTCGAGGGATGGGACGAGGTCCGCTCGCACCCGTCCGTGCTCCACGCCGAACTGCACGTCGCGCCAGGCGATGTGGTCTCCGGCTTCCGCAGCGGCGGCGACCGGGTCGGTGCGGTGGTCGTCGGCGCCGACACCCCGCCGGAGGCGCGCGAACTGGCCCGCCGGCTCGTGGACTCGGTCCGGTTCACGATCGAGCCGGCCGAGCCGGCACCGGAGGTGTCACTCACCCTCGAAGCCCGGCCGCTCACCAGCTCGTTCCAGATCTCCCACATGACCATCGAGACCGTCGACATCCTCCGGCTGCGCCTGCTGGCCGGCGGCGTGACCGTCGGCGAGGGCGAGATCGCCGCCGACAGTGGGTACGGGCAGGACGGCCCGGCCATCGCCGCCGAGGCGGAGCTGCTGGCCCGGGCCCTGGCCGGGGAGTGCGACCGCGGTGCGGATCGCGTGGCGCCCGTCCGCGCCCGTTTGGAGAAGGCCGCGGCGGACGGCGTCAGCGCGCCCGCCCGGATGCTGGTGGAGATGGCCTTCCTGGACCGCGCCGCCCGGCTGGCCGGCGTACCGGTGTGGCAGCTCCTCCGACTCCCCGAGCCCGGCCGCGTCCGGCTGCTGCACACCGTGCCCATCGGCGAGGAGATCCCCCTCGACGGCCGGCCGCTCAAGATCAAGCTGGGCGGTCCGGACGACGAGCAGGTGCTCCGCTCGCTCGTCGGTGTCGACGCGCCGCTGATCCTCGATGCCAACCGCGGCTGGGACCGGCAGGACTGGGAGCGGCTGCGCTCCCTGGTGACGGGGCTCGCCCCGGCCGTCCTGGAGGACCCGGTGCGCGATCCGGCGCTCCTGCCCGAGATCCGCGCCGCGCTGCCCGGCACCGCAGTCCTGCTCGACGAGGGCGTCGCCACCTCGGCGGACGCGGAGTTCGCGGTGCGCGCGGCCGGAGGTCTCAACGTCAAGCTGATGCGCTTCGGCGGTCTCCTGCCCGCACTCACCGCCCTCACCGGCGCGACCGAGCAGGGCGCCGCCCGGATGCTGGGCTGCTTCCTGGAGCCGCCGCGGGCCATCGCGTACGCCGCGCAGCTCGCGGGCCTGTCCGACTGGTCGGACCTGGACGGCCACTTCTGGGTGAGCGACGACCCGGCAGTCGCCGCGTACGAACTGGACAGCAGCAGCCCCGGGATCCCGCGGATCGCGTACGGGACGGGTGATCCGGCATGACGGACGTCAAACGGCAGCTCCCGTACGGCAGTTGGGACTCCCCCGTGCGAGCCGAGGACGCGGCGCGCGGCGACGTCCTGCTCGAATGGGTCGGCTTCCTCGGCGAGCACGTGTGCTGGACCGAGGTGCTCCCGGAGGAGGAGGGCCGCAGCGGACTCATGTGCCGCACCGACGACGGCATCCGCGAGGTGCTCCCTGCGGGCTGGGACGTACGTACCCGGGTCATCGAGTACGGCGGCCGCCCTTGGCTGGCCCTCTCCGACCGCGCCGAGGACGGCCTCGTCTTCAGTCACGGCCCCGACCAGCGGGTCTACCGCTGGCGGCCGGGCACCCTGCCCGTACCGCTGAGCCCGGCCGGCGCCTGGGCGGGCGAACTGCGGTACGCCGACTTCGCGGTGCGCGGCGACGAGGTGTGGTGCCTGCGCGAGACGGTGACGGACGACACCGCCCGCACGGCCGAGCGCCACCTCGTGGCACTGCCGCTGGACGGCAACGCGGCCGACGACCCGTCCCGCGTCCGCGAACTGGCCGCCACCCACCACTTCATGACCGGTCCGCGCATCGAGCCCGGCGGCGACCGGGTGGCGTGGCTCGGCTGGGACCACCCGGACATGCCCTGGGACACGACCGACCTGATGGTCGCCGGCATCCGTCCGGACGGCACGCTCGGCGAGGCGACGAGGCTCCTGGGCGGCGACGGCGAATCGGTCACCCAGGCCGACTGGGCCACCGACGGCTCGGGCAGCCTGTACGCCGTCAGCGACCCGGACGGCTGGTGGAACGTCCACGCGATCGACCGGGGCGGCCGGGTCCGCAATCTGTGCCCCCGCCCCGAGGAGTTCGGAGAGGCGTTGTGGCGGATCGGCCTGCGCTGGTGCCTGCCGCTGCTGAACGGCAGCCTCGCCGTGATCCACGGCGTGGGCGAGCGCCGACTCGGCATCCTCGCCGACGGCACGCTCACGGACTTCGACGACCCCGCCACCGAATGGCACTTCGCCGCGACGGACGGCCGCCGGGTCGCCGCCGTCTCCTCGTCGCCCGGCCGGCGGCGCACCGTCGTCCTGGCCGACCCGGCCGACGGCAGTGTCGAGGTCGTACGGGCCCCGGCCGGGGCCTCCTTCGACGCCTACGCCACCACCCCGTACCGGCGCACGTACGCCGGCAGCGGCGGGGAACCGGTCCACGCCCATGTGTACCCGCCGTACCACCCCGGCATCACCGGCCCCGAGGGCGAACTGCCGCCCTGGCTGGTCTTCGTGCACGGCGGCCCCACCAGCCGTACGCACCTGGTCCTCAACCAGGAGATCAGCTACTTCACGAGCCGGGGCATCGGCGTCCTCGACGTCCAGTACGGCGGCTCCACCGGCTACGGCCGGGCGTACCGCGAACGACTGCGCCGGAGCTGGGGCCTGACCGATGTCGTCGACTGCGCCACCGCGGTCCGCGGCCTGATCGCCGAGGGGCTCGCGGACCCGCGGCGCGTCGCGATCCGCGGCGGCAGTGCGGGCGGCTGGACGGCCGCCGCCTCGATCGCCGCCGAACCGGATCTCTACCGGGCGGCCGGAATCTACTACCCGGTGCTCGACCCGGTGACCTGGCGCGACGAGACCCACGACTTCGAATCCCGGTACCTGGACACCCTGATCGGCCCCTGGCCGGAAGCCGTTGACCAGTACGAGAAGCAGTCGCCGCTGGCCGGCGCGGAGCGCATCCGCGCCCCCTTCGTCCTCCTGCAGGGACTGGACGACACCGTCTGCCCGCCCGCCCAGGCGGAGCGGCTGCTCCAGCGAATCGACGGCTGCACAGCCGGCACAGCCCCGTACCGCTATCTGACCTTCGAAGGTGAGGGGCACGGTTTCCGGCGCTCCGCCACCATCGCCGACTCGCTCCGGGCCGAACTGCGGCTCTACGGCCGGGCACTCGGCTTCGCCCCCGCGCACTGAGCGCGCTCCCGCGCCCCGCGCGGTCCCACGCTCCTTGAACGAACAGAGGCACCCTCATGTCCACACTCGAGCAACTGAACTTCGACCGGCTGGCTCCTGGCATCCGCAGGGAGCTCAGGAACCTCCGGACCCTGGACAACCACCACGCCCCGCTCGCGATCCTCTTCGAGTACACGCTCATCGCCGCGTCCGTGGCGCTCTGCGTCGGGGTCTCCTACTGGTTCTATCCGGTGGCGCTGGTCGTCATCGGCTCCGTACAACGGTTCCTGTCGCACTTCCTGCACGAGTCCAGCCACAAGGTGCTGGCCAGGAACACGGTCCTGAACCTGGCAGGCGGCTCCCTCTTCTCCGGCTATCTGGTGTGGCATCTGTACGGGCCCTACCGCAGCTCCCACGTCGGCAATCACCACCGCAACCTGGGCGACGCGCAGAACGACCCCGACTACAGCTTCCACATCGAGTGCGGCCTGTACGACACCGAGCGCTCCGACCGGCACTTCTTCCTCAAGGAAGTGGTCGCCTCCGCGCTGGGTCTGCGCACCCTCAAGTACCTCGGCTACATCGCCCGCGAGCGGGTCTTCTGCGACAGCTCGCAGATCACCGTGTCGGTGCCGGTGCCGCTGCGCACGGAGCAGCTGGTCTTCGTGACCCAGTGGTCCGCGATCTTCGGCGCCTCGGCCTGGTTCGGGTTCCTGCCGGAGCTGCTGCTCTTCTGGTTCGTACCGCTGTTCACCACCAACGTGGCCATCGGCTGGCTGGCCGAGCTCTCCGAGCACTACCCGATGCCCGAGAGCGAGAACAAGCAGGTCCTGCTGACCCGCAACCGCCACGGCGTCTTCCTGGAACGTTTCCTGATCAGCCGTCACAACGACCGCTACCACCTGGTCCACCACATGAACGCCGGCATCCCGTTCTGGAACCTCGGCCGCGCCCACCAGGTGCTGCTCGGCGACCCCGGCTACGCCGCCTGGGACGGCCTGTGGGCCGGCGCCTTCACCCGGCCGCGCGACCGGCGCGACAAGGAAACCGTGATCAGCTACGCCGCCAAGTACCGCACATGGCGCCGCCTGGGCGGCGATCCGGCGGCGGCCGGGCCGAGCTTCGCCCAGCTGATGGTGCTCGCCGCCGGGTCGGGCACGGCCGGCGACCCCGCTGACTTCGTCCTGTCAGGGACCGAGCAGCTCTCCTGCGACGACGAAAAGGCCAAGGTGCTCTCATGAAGTCGGCAATGTCCCAGCGTGCCCTGCACGAGGCGGCCGGTCAGGGCCTGCGGATCCTGGCAGCCGACGAGCGGTGCCGCACCGCTTTCACCACCCCCGGCTCGGTCCTCCAGGACGTGCTGTCGCCGGCCGCGCGCCGGTACGTACTCGCCGCGGGCCGGGACGAGTTCCTCGACCACCTCGGCATCCTGCGCGGCAAGTCATACCGGATCGCCGTGGAGTTCGTGGGCGAGGAGAACTCCGACCCTGCCGAGATCGAGCGCGTCGTGGACGAGTACCTGACGGTCCTCGCCCATGAGCCGGTCCCGGAGCAGCTCGGCTTCGACCTCTCCAACCTGGGCCTCGCATTCTCCCGGGAACTCTCCCGGAAGAACACCGCACGGATCACCGAGGCGGCGGCGGCCCGGGGCTGTGAGGTCGTCCTCAGCATGGAGCGGGCGCCCGCCGTGGACGAGGTGCTCGGCACCTATCGCGACCTCGCGTCCGAGCACCCCAATCTCGGCGTCACCGTCCAGGCCTACCTGCACCGCACCGAGGCCGACATCGACACGATCCCGGTGGACGAGCGCAAGATCCGCCTGGTCAAGGGCGCTTTCACGGCGCCCACCGAGATCGCGCTGGGGCGCGGCCCGGCACTCGACGAGCGGTATCTGCGGCTCGCCGGGCGCCTTCTGGACCGGGGCGCCCGCCTGAGCCTGGCCACCCAGGACCCCACGGTCCTGGCCGCCGCCAGGGAGAGCGGACTGCTGGACCGCGTCGAGGAGATCGAAATGCTCCACGGCGTACGCCCCGACCTGCTGCGCTCCTACCGCGAGGCCGGCTACGCGTGCCGGATCTACGCCACCTACGGCGAGAACTGGTGGCTGCACCTGCTGCACCGCCTGGCCGAGCACCCGCCGATGGTCCTCACCGCGCTCGCGGACATCGCGGAACGCCACCGGGGCGACAGCCGGACCGTCGGTGCGGGCTACTAGGGGCCCCGCGACGCCGCGGAGATCAACCGGAGACCCCCTAGGCCCAGAGCCGCACGAGTCGATCACGTACACGTACACAACAGAGCAGGTGGAGAACGATGAGGAACACAGGGGCCGCAGGAGCCGACCGGCTGATTCATCTGAACACGGCCGGAGCCGGTCTGGTACCCGCCGAGGTGCGGCGGACCATGGCCGAGGTCCTCGACCGTGAGGCAGCCACGGGCTGTTACGAGACAGAGGGCTTCTTCGACGGGATCATCAACGACGAGGTCTACCGCCGGCTCGCCCGCGTGCTGGGCGCACCGGTCACGGACGTAGCCCTGTTCGACAGCGCCACCCGCGCCTGGTGCGCCGTCGTGCCCCGGCTGTCCCTCGGCCCGGACGACCGGGTCTGGGTCACGCCCTACGAGTACGCGGGCAACCTCATCTCCCTGTTCAACCTGCGCGACCGCACCGGCTGCCAGATCGAGGTCGTCCCCACCCTGCCGGGCGGCGACCTCGACCTGGAGTGGATGACGGCCAACATCGCCGACGACGTCGCCCTCGTGTCGGTGACGCACATCCCCTCCGGCTGCGGCATCGTCAACCCGGTCGAGGCGATCGGGCGCCTGCTCGCCCCGTACCGCTGCTTCTACGCCGTCGACGCCTGCCAGTCCATCGGCCAGGTTCCGGTCGACGTTCAGCGCATCGGCTGCCAGCTCCTCACCGGCGCGGGCCGCAAGTTCATGCGCGGCCCGCGCGGTACCGCCTTCGCCTACGTCGCGCCCGAGCTGCGCGCGGCGCTGGTCCCGGACTTCCACGATCTGCACGTGGCCCGAATCGACTCGGCCACCGGCTACCGGATCGACGACCACAGCGCCCGCTCTCTGGAACTCGCCGAGCGCAGCACCGCCGCCGTGGCCGGGTTCAACACCGCGCTCACTCTGTTCGAGGAGGGCACGCCCTTCGACCACAAGGAGGTGTTCCGGGCACTGCGCGCCACCCTGGAGGACATCCCGGGTATCGAGCTCATCGCCCCCGGCACCGAGCAGTCGGGCATCCTGTCCTTCCGGCACCAGGACGTCGCCGCCGAGACCGTGAGGGACCGGCTCGCCGAACAGCGCATCAACGTATGGAAGATCGTCGGCCACCACACCCCGGTCTACATGGCGGAGCGCGGTGTGGAGACCGCCGTCCGCGTCTCGGCGCACTACTACAACACCCTCGAGGAGATCGAGGAGTTCGGACGGGCCCTGCGCGACACCCTCGGAGCGGGGGCATGAGCGCCGGCCATCAGGAAGTCCTGCACACCGCCGTCAGCCGCTGGGCCGCCGAACGCCCCGAGGCGACCGCCGTCGTGCACGGAGCACGCAGGCTGAGTTACGCGGAACTCGACCGCACCGCCGACGCCTGGGCCGCTTCCCTGGCCCGCCGGGGCGTCGGTCCCGGCGACCTGGTGCCCGTACTGCTGCCGCGGAGCGCCGGGCTGATCGCCTCGGTGCTCGCCGTGCTGAAGCTGGGGGCCGCGTACGCGCTGCTCGATACCGCCTGGCCGGAGCGTCGTATCCAGGAGGTGACCGCCGAACTCGGGGCGCGGCTGATCGTCACGGAGGACCCCGACGGAGGCCACACGGGACTACCGGTGTGGTCGCCCGCCGCCCACGGCGAAGACCACGAGCCGCCCGCCGGTTTCCGTCCCGCCGAGGTCACCGCCGACGCCCCCGCCTGTGTCTTCTTCACCTCAGGAACGACCGGGCGGCCCAAGGGAGTTCTCACCCCGCACCGCGCCACCGCGCGCCTGGTGCGCCCCGGCACCTTCGCCCGGTTCGGCACCGGCACAGTGATCCCGCTGGCTGCCGCACTGCCTTGGGACGCGTTCTCGCTGGAACTGTGGACCGCGCTGCTCAGCGGCGGCACCTCGCTCGTCGTCGACGAGCCGTATCTGTCCGGGCAGGTGCTCCGTGACGCGGTCACCCAGCACGGCGCCGACACGGTCTGGCTCACCAGCAGCCTGCTGAACATGATCGTGGACGAGGACCCGGATGCCTTCCGGGGTCTGCGCCAGGTGATGACCGGCGGCGAGCGGCTGTCCGTCCCGCACGTACGCGCCTTCCTCCGCCACCACCCCGGCATCGCCCTGATCAACGGGTACGGGCCGGTCGAAAGCACCGTCTTCGCCACCACGCACCGCATCACCGCGTCCGACTGCGAGCTGCCCGGCGGCATTCCCGTCGGCCGCCCGGTCCCCGGTACGGAGATCCACCTCGTCGACGGCGAGATCTGCGTCGCGGGCGACGGACTGGCCCTGCGCTACCTCGGCGACCCCGCCCTCACCGGGGCCAAGTTCCCCCGCATCCCTGTACGGGGCCGGGACGTTCGCGTCTACCGCACCGGCGACCTGGGCCGGTTCGACGAGGACGGCGTCCTGCACTACCTGGGACGCGCCGACCGGCAGGTCAAGATCCGGGGCCACCGGATCGAGCCGGCCGAGGTCGAGCGGCAGATCGAGGCGCTGCTCCCCGGTGTCCGCACCTGCCGAGTGGTGGCCCGCCGCGACGAGGCCGGGAACGCCGAGGGCCTGCTGGCCTTCTGCGTGCCCACCGTGGCGGGAGACGGGCTGGCCGGGGCCGAGGACGTCCTGAGGGCCGGGCTGGTGCACTACCAGCGGCCGGACGCCGTGGTTCCGGTGGCCGCCTTCCCCGTGACCGCCAACGGCAAGCTGGACGAGCGGGCGCTGCTGGAGTCGGCACCGGTCGCGGCCCCCGGCGGCCTCCCGCAGACGCCGTCCGTCGCCCGGGACGACGAACCGGATGACGAGCCGGACGACGAGCCGGACGACGAGCCGGACGACGAGCCGGACGACGAGCCGCTGGTCGGGCTGACCGCCGCCGTCTTCGCGGCGGTCCTGGACCGGGCCTGCGTACCGGCCGACATCGCCTTCACCGATCTCGGCGGCACTTCGCTGGGCGCCGGCCGGGTGTGCGCGCGGCTCGCGGCGGAACTGGGGCGGCCCGTGCCCGTATCACGGCTGTACGAGCACCCGACCGCGCGCGGTCTGGGGCAGTGGCTGGCGCGGACGGGCCCCGCCGGGAGCACGGCCGTCGGGGAGGGCGCGGATGTGCCGCTCACGCCCATGCAGACCGGCTTTCTGACCAACCATCTCCTCAATCCCGAGGACCGCTCGGCCCATTGCCTGCTTCTCTTCCGCATCGACGGAGAGAACGGCGAGCTGGACCTGGATGCCCTCGACAGCGCTGTCGAGGCCGTGCACAACCGCCACGAAGTGCTGCGGATGGCCTACCGCGCCGCGCCCGAACCCGTCGCCTGTGCCGTGGAGTTCCCCGCCCCCGTACTGGAGATCCTGGACGCCGAACCGGACGCGGACACGGCGACCGCGGTGCTGTGCGAGACGCTCGGCGCACCGCTCGAACTCACCGAGGGCGAGGTGTGGCGAACCGCGCTGGTGCCGCTGGAGTCCGGCCGGTCCTGGGTGTTCGGCTGCGTCGTCCACCACATCGCCTTCGACGGCTGGTCGGAGTCCGTGATGACCGCGGACCTCGCCCATGCGTACAACGCGGCCCTCACCGGTTCGGGCACATCCGCCCGGCCCGCGGCGCTCTCCGCCGCCGAAAGCGCGCGCCTGCGCTCGGAACGGCTCGCCCTGGTGGACCTGGAGCGCCAACGGATGGCACTGGAGGCCGAGTTGTCCGGCGTACCGGAGCTGGTGTGGCCCCTCGCGCCCGACCGTACGGATGATGTCCGCCGCCCGGTACGGATCGAGCGGCAGCTCGACCAGGACGCCGCGGCCCGCATCGACGCGGCCGCCACCCGCGCGGGCGTCACCCGGTATGCCGTACTGCTGTCCTGCTACGGGCAGTTGCTCGCCGAACTGACCGGCCGGGACGACTTCGCGATCGGAGCACCGGTCGCGCAGCGATTCGACACCCGCCTCGAAGAGGCCGTCGGCTGCCACATCGAGATGGCGTGCCTGCGGCTGCGAGGGAAGGTCCTCGACGGCGGCCCCGACGCCATCGCCGAGGCGGGCCGCATCATCGACCGGGCCTTCGGCGCCCAGGACGTGGCCTTCCACGACCTCGTACGTCTGCTCAACCCGCCCCGCACCGGGCGGCCCCCGCTCTTCCAGACCCTCCTGGTGCTGCAGGACAACGCCGTGCCGGAACTCGCCCTGTCCGGGCTCACGACCGTGCACCTCCGCCCGCCGTACCTGGACATCCCGTTGGAGGTCCAGACGGAGTTCTGGCCCCTGCCCGACGGCCGGCTGCGGCTCGCGCTCAACTACCGGCCCGACGCGGTCCCCGACATCACCGCCCACGAGCTCGTCAAGCGGCTGGCCGACCTCGTACACACCCTGCCGCTGCCCGAAGGAGACCTGTCATGACCGTGCTGGCCCCCGAGTCCGTCGACCTCGCCAACCTCGTCGACCCCGAGCTGTACGCGACCGGGGACCCGTACCCGGTCTGGCGCTGGATGCGGGACAACGACCCGGTACGGCTGCACGCCGCGACCCAGTACCCCGCCTTCTGGTCGGTCACGCGGTACGACGACATCCGCACCGTCTACAACGACGCACGGGTCTTCAGCTCGGCCGAGGGCATCCTGCTGCGCCCCCTCGCCCACGGCAAGGACCCCGGCGGCGGCCGCACGCTCGCACTCACCGACCCCCCACACCACAAGGCGCTGCGTTCGCTGGTCGCCGACTGGTTCACCACGCGCTCGGTCCGCGCGCTGGAGGAGGCGATGCGCGGTGCGGTGCGCCAGGTCGTGGCCAGGGCGGCCGGACTGGGCGAGTGCGACTTCGTCACCGACATCGCGGCACGGCTGCCGCTCTATGTCATCTGCCGGCTCATGGGCGTACCGGACCACGAGCAGGAGATGCTCTTCTCCCTCACCAGCAAGGCTTTCGGCGCGGGCGAGGCGGAGACCCGCAGCATCGCGCACCAGGAAATCATGGCGTACTTCCTCGAGCTGATGTACCGGCGGATGGACCAGCCGGAGGACGATCTGGTCAGCGCCCTGGTCAACGGCGAGGTCGACGGCAATCTGCTCTCCGAGGAAGACATCCTCCTCAACTGCGACAACCTCCTGGTAGGCGGCACGGAGAACGTCCGCCTCGCGGTCGCCGGCGGAATGCAGACCTTCCTGGACCGTCCCGCCGACTGGGAACGTCTGCACGCCGACCGCACTCTGATGCCCACGGCGGTGGAAGAGGTACTGCGCTGGACCTCCAGCGCGACCCACATCATGCGCACGGTGACCGAGCCCGTAACGCTCCGCGACCGCCTGCTGGAGGCAGGAGACCGGGTGGTCATGTGGACCCCCTCGGCCAACCGGGACGAGCGCTACTTCGAGAACCCGGACGTCTTCGACATCACCCGCCGCCCCAACCGCCATCTCGCGCTGGGCGCCGGGGAACACTTCTGCCTCGGAGCGATGATGACCCGCACCGAGATGCGGATCCTCTTCACGGAACTGCTCGACTCCATCCACCACATCGAGCAGACCGGCCCGGCCGTCCCGCTGCGCTCCATCGTCGTCAACGGCCTGGAGAGCCTCCCGGTAAGGATCACCGCGAAGTGAACATCTACACCCTCATGACGCTGGCCTCCTCCTCCGGGAAACCACCGCCCGCATCCGGACCACGATGGCCCACAGGCCTGTTGCCGTGGGGCACCATGAGCCCGCGTACAGGCGGCGGCGAGGCGGGCAGGACCGACGGCGCCGCCCAAAGTCATGGCAAGGAGCCCTTCCGACCGACCGCGACCTGACCACCCTCCGGGCCGGCCCCGCTGCATGAGTAGGCTCCTGATGCATCAGACCGGCCCGGGGGATTCGCAGATGGAACGAGCACGCACAGAACAACCGCGCGTGGACAATCCACGCCGGATCGGCCCGTACCACCTGATCACCCGCCTCGATCCGGCCGGTCCCGGCTTCCCGCCCGTACCCGAGCGCCGGTTCGTCGCGCGAAGTGCGGACGGCGACCGTACGGTGCTGATCAGCGCCCCGCTCGAAACAACCGCCCCCGGACGCTTCCTCGTCGAAGCCGACGCGGCCCGCCGGCTGCTGGGCCCCTGGGTCTGCCCCGTCTCCGAAGTCTCGCCCCCGTCCGAGGCCCCCTGGTACGCCTCGCCGTACCTCCCCGCGCTGCCGCTCCCCGTGGCCCTGTCCGTCCACGGCGGCCCCCTGCCCGAGCGCACCGTACGAGCTGTGGGCGCGGCCTTGGCCGAGACGCTCGCCGGCGCACACGCCATGGGCATCACACATGCGGGCCTGTCCCCCGCAGCCGTGCTACTCGCCGGAAACGGCCCGCGCCTGACGTGCTTCGGCGCGGTCCGCGCGGCGGCCCCGGACGGCGACCGGCGCACCGGTCTCCCGGGCCTGGAGCCGGGAAGCCTGGCCCCGGAACAGGCATCGGGCGGCCGCCCGCGCCCGCCGGGCGACATCTACGCACTGGGCGCGGTCCTGGCGTACGCGGCGACGGGCCACACGGTCCCGGACCGTGACGAACTTCCCGAATCCCTGCGCTCCTTGATCGCACGCTGCCTGACACGCGACCCGGCGGGACGCCCCACCGCTGCCGAAGTCCTGCACGCCCTCCCGCCGTCGTCACCTGCCCCCACCGCGACGGAGCTCGACTCCACAGCATCGCTCATCACCCCCGGCTGGCTGCCCGGCCGGGTAGTGGCGGCGGTGGCCCACCAGTCCGCGAAAGTGCTCGCCGCCGAACTCCGCATCCCGCTGCCCTCCAGGACGACTTGACCGATGCTGTCCCCCCTCACCCACGACGACCCTGCCCAGATCGCCGCGTACCGCCCGTTGGCCCGCCTGGGCAGCGGCGGCATGGGCACGGTCTACCTGGCCCGCTCCGCCGGCGGCCGCACGGTCGCGCTGAAGACGATGCACGCCGGCATCGCATCGGATCCGGCCTCCCGCACCCGCTTCCGCCTGGAGACCGACGCGGCCCGCATCATCGGCGGCCACCACGGAGCGACCGTCGTCGACGCCGACCCGCTCGCCGAAACCCCGTGGCTGGCCACCGAGTACGTCCTGGGCCCGCCCCTCGACGACGCGATCGCCCTCTGCGGCCCCCTGCCCGAACCCTCGGTCCGCGCGCTGGGCGCAGCCTTGGCCGGGGCCCTGTCGCAACTCCACGCCTCGGACGTCGTCCACCGCGACCTGAAGCCGTCCAACGTGATGGTCACGGCCTACGGCGCCAAAATCATCGACTTCGGCATCGCCCGAGCGGCCGGGGACGAGCGCCTCACTCGTACGGGAGCGGCGGCGGGCACCCCCGCCTTCATGTCCCCGGAACAGGCCACGGGCCAGGAACACACCCCGGCAGGCGACGTCTTCGCCCTCGCGGGCGTCCTGGTCTTCGCCGCCACGGGCCGCGGCCCCTTCGGAACCGGCCAAGCCGCGGACCTGCTCTACCGCGTCAGGTACGCGGAGCCGGATCTGACGGACGTACCGCCCTCGCTCCTCCCACTGCTCACCCGCTGCCTCTCCAAGGACCCGGCCCAGCGCCCGACCACGGCCCAGCTCACCGCGGAGCTCCACGACGGTCACGGCGAGTTCGCGGACCATCTGCCGGACCTGCTGCTCGCGGACATCGCGCGCAGGGCGACAGAGGTCTGGCAGTACCAGCCCTACCGGCTCCCCGCACCGGAGGAGGCCGACCAGGCCTCGACCGCCGTCGTCCCGGCCCTTACCCGCCGCAGACTCCTGACCGTGGGCGGAAGTTCGGTCCTCGGCGTCGCGGCGGCCGGGGCGGGCGCGTGGGCATGGCTCGGCCCGGAGGACCCGGGAGGCAAGCCGGGACCGGCCAAGAGCGGCGGCGCCCCCTCCCCCACGACATCGAAGAAGCCGCTGAGCGACTACCTCTGGCAGGTCCAGATACCCCCCGTGGACGACCTCGCCCTCGAGAACTACCCGGCGGCCGATCCATACCCGGTCGTCCTGGGCGACCACGTCCTGCTGGCGATCGGCACGGGGCTCGCCGCTATCGACCCCAAAACCGGCAACGCCGCCTGGACGAGCGGCGATGCCGAGTACGCGTGGCGCGTGGCCACGGACGGCAAGCAGATTTTCCGCATCCCTGATCACGAGTTCTTCGGCATCGAGGGGCAGGTCAAGCCCCTGGTCGTCGACTCGGTCGACGCGGCCACCGGCAAGACGGCCAAGCCCCGGCAGACCTTCCCGGACTTCAACGTCCTACACAAGGAAGCCCAGTTGATCTGCTGCGCCGACGGCATGCTGTATCTGGTGGGCGGCACGGGCGGGTTCAAACGCGGTGGCTATCAGAACGGGCAGTCCTGGTACCTGCTGGCCGTCGACATGCGGTCGGGCGCAGAGCGCTGGCGCCGGCCCCTCCCGCCGCACAAGAAAGACTCCGAAAGCCCGCACTTCCTCGCGGGCCGGGTCGTCGGCAACCGGCTTGTGCTGCTCCAGGAGACGGCCGCCGGAAAGGTGAAGCTCGCGGTCCACGACTCCCGTACAGGAACGCCCCTTTGGTCCGTCCCCGCGACCGACGCCAAGCCGGATCTGGTCCGGAACCTGCTGACCACGGACGACCGGCACGTCTATCTGGGATTCGGCCCGCTGCGCGCCCTGCGCCTGGCCGACGGCAAGGAGGCATGGACCCTCGCCAAGAGCCGCCCGGGCACCTCCTTCGGGCCGCCGGCCGTCAAGGACGGTGTCGCGTACGCAGTGCAGGACAAGCTGGGACTCGTCGCCGTCGGCGCGGCCGACGGGAAGGTGCGCTGGGAGGAGAAGGGCGGAGAGGGGGCGCGGGCGGACCGCACCGACCCCCCGGTAGTAGGCAGGAAGTGCGTGTACAGCAAGGGACCTTCGGGCCTCCGTCAGATCGACGTATCCACGCATACGACAACCGCCACCTACAAGACCTCGGGGACCCGTTTCATCGCCCATGAGCGCGCCCGGGTCGTCTTCGCCCTCGGCGGCCCGCTGATCGCGGCGTACCCGCTGAAGTAGCGCGGCGGACGCCCTGAAGTAGCCGGCCCGCGGTAGCCCCGGCAGCAAGCCACCCTCCGACAAACCCCCTGGAAGCGCAGCCATGAAGCCCCTCAGTACCGGTGACCCGATCCGCCTCGGCCCGTACCGCCTCCTCGGCGTGCTCGGCGAAGGCGGCATGGGCAAGGTCTACTTGGGCCAGGACGGCACCGGACGCCCCGCCGCCGTGAAGGTACTGCGCCCCGAACTCGCCCACGACCAGCACCTCGCGCAGCGATTCGTACGCGAGGCGGAGATGGCGAAGGCCGTCACCAGCAAGGGTGTGGCGCGGGTGCTGGGTTCGCAGACGGAGGGCGGGCGCCCGTGGATCGCCACCGAGTTCCTGGCCGGGCCGACGCTCGACGAGGCCATCGGCGCGTACGGCCCGATGGACGGCCCGACGGTACGCGCCCTGGCCGACGCTCTCGCCCGTACGCTCCACGACATCCACACCGCCGGCCTGATCCACCGCGACCTCAAGCCCCCGAACATCGTGCTGACGTCGTCGGGCCCGCGCATCATCGACTTCGGCATCGCCCGCCCCGAGCACGGCCTGACCCTCACCACCACCGGCCAGATCCCCGTCACGCCGGGCTACGGCGCCCCGGAACAGATCCTCGGCCGGCGCGTCGGCCCGGCCGCCGACGTCTTCTCGCTCGGCGCCGTCCTCGTGTACGCGGCGAGCGGCCGTCGCGCGTTCGACGCGGCGCATGTGGCGGCCGTGCAGTACGAAGTCGTCCATGGTGAACCGGACTTGAGCCAGGTCTCGACGGAACTCCAGGCCCTGATCGGCCCCTGCCTGGCGAAGGACGCGGCCCTGCGTCCGGATCCCGGGCAGATCGCGGCGGCGTTCACGCCGCCGAAGGGCGCGGACCGTGTCTGGCGGAGCGGCCCGCTGGCGGCCGGCATCAAGACGCGCGAGACAGATGTCCACCGGGTGACCACTGCGGTCGACGGGCCCCGCCCGGTCTCCCGCCGCCGCATGCTCACGGCACTCGCGGCGGGCGGCACGGTCCTCGCGGCGGGCGGTGGCACGGGGACGTGGTGGTGGCTGCGGGACGGCTCCGGGTCAGGCACCGGCACGAACGCCGACGGTCCGTCGGACCCCTTCGACATCCCGCCGGCGGTGCAGGCCGAGGAGGCGAAACTGCTCGACCCGGACAAGGGCGAGTACATCGTCGGCGAAGCCCCGAAGGCCCTGTGGGGCCCCGTGCAGGCCGTCGCGGCGGACACACCCGCGCCGCTGCCCGTGGGCGACGTTGTCGTCATCGGGGCGAAGGCGGGCGGAGTGGCGGCCTTCGACATGGTCACCGGCAAGCAGCGCTGGCGGGCCCCGACCGCCGTCCCGTCGGGCCGCTATCTCTCCCTGTCCGACCGCCTCGTGGCCCTGGTCGACGCCAAGGGCACGCTCCGGACGTACGTACCCTCCACCGGCGTCCCCAAGTGGACCGCCCGCGCCGAGGCGCGCTCGCTCCTGGCGGAGGACGACGACGCGGTGTACGTCGTCACGAAGGACGGCCGCCTGCGCTCCATCGGCCGCTCCGACGCGAAGGTCCGCTGGACGGCCCGGGTCACGGTGAACCTGAGTGCGGAGGTGCACCCGCTGGGCATCGCGGCCGCCGGCCGCCTGGTCCTGTGGACAGCCGAGGGCGATGTGCTCGCCGTCGACAGCACCGACGGCAGCGAGGTCTGGGACCGCCTGAAGCAGTCGGACGAGATCCTGCGCCCTGCGCACCAGGACGGCGTCGTCTACCTGGGCGGCAAGACACTGACCGCACTGAACATCGGCGACGGCAAGGAGTTGTGGTCAGTCCCCGCCGGCAAGGACTATCTCGGCGCCCCGAAACCCTGGCGCTTTCCGACGGCCTACCCCGGCATGCTCTTCGCCGCCCACGACGACGAGCCCAAACGCCTCAACCCCAAGACGGGCAAGGAACTCTGGGGAATGGGCAGCGGCGACGGCCCCATGCGGATGCAGGGCTCCGGCGTCTGGGTCGTCGACACGGATGAGCAGCTTCCGCGGGTGAGCGGCCTCGACCTGACGACGGGCTACCCCCGCATGGTGTACAAGACCGGCGAAGGAAGCCGCTGGGGCCTCGCGGCCGCCGGCAACCGCGTCTTCGTCCACGACTCGCACTCACTGACGGCCCTGCCGGTGTTCTGAGCCACCTCCGGAACGGGGACACAGCCTGGTCCGGGGGGCGGCTTACCGCTGCCCCCCCCGTCAGAAAGTGCGTCGGGCGTGCGTCAAATGCCGCCCGTACCGCCCACGACGCGCATGACCCGAATCCGCAGGTCAGACGTCCTTCTTCACCGGCTCCAGAATCGCCACGCACTCCACATGGTGCGTCATCGGGAACAGGTCGAACGCCCGCAGCGTCCGCGGCTTGTAGCCGCCCTCCCGGAAGTACGCCAGGTCGCGGGCCAGCGCCGCCGGGTCGCAGGCGACGTAGGCGATGCGTCGGGCGCCCAGGGAGGCCAGGTGCTTCACCGTCTGCTTGCCGGCGCCCGCTCGGGGCGGGTCGAGGACGATCAGGTCGGTTTCGGTGATGCCCGTGCGCGGCAGGACCTGCTCCACCTTGCCCTGTTCGATGCGGACGTAGGGCATGTCCTGGAGGTTGTGCCTGGCGTCCTCGACGGCGCGCTTGCCGGACTCGATGCCGAGCACCGCGCCCTTGTCGCCGATGCGCTCGGCGATCGCACCCGCGAACAGGCCGACACCGCAGTACAGGTCGAGTGCGGACTCGCCCTTGCGCGGCATCAGGCCCTGCATCACAGCCTTGACCAGGAGGTCCGGTGCCTGCGGGTGGGTCTGCCAGAAGCCGCCCATGCCTACGCGGTACGTACGCTCGTCGGCCCGCTCGCGCACGAAGGCGCGGCCGTGCACGCGGTGTACGCCGCCGTCCTTCTCCTCCACGCGGAGGACAGAGACCGGCTTGTCCAGCTCCACGAGAGGGAGGCGGCCGCCCGGCTTCGGGGTGAGGATGACCTGCCGGTCGCTGGAGCCGGTGGCGGCGATGGCCTCGACCGACGCCATCTGCGGCCACTCGCGCTTCTCGATGCCCAGCTCGGTGACGCCCGGTGCGGCGATCATGCAGTGGTCGATCGGCTGCACGTCGTGCGAGCGGTGCTTGCGCAGTCCGGCCCTGCCGTCGTCGTCGATGGTGTACTGCACGCGGGTGCGCCATGCGGGCACCTCGCCCTGGGGCAGCTTGTCGCCGGGGGCCGGCATGACCGTGCCGTCCCAGCCCGCCTCCTCCGGGGTGAGGCCCGCGAGGCGCATGAGCTGCTCGGCGATGACCTCGCCCTTGAGCCGCCGCTGCGCGCCCGGCTTCGCGTGCTGCCAGTCGCAGCCGCCGCACATGCCGGGTCCGGCGTACGGGCAGGGGGCCTCGATGCGGTCCTTGGACGCCTCGATGATCTCGACGGCGTCGGCGCGCAGGTAACGGGAGGTCTCGCCGCCGTCCGTGACGCGGGCGCGGACCTTCTCGCCGGGCAGCGCGTGACGTACGAACAGCACGCGGCCCTCTTCGGTGCGGGCGATGCAGTGGCCGCCGTGGGCGACAGGACCGACCTCGACCTCGTACTCCACCCCGACCAGTGATTCCTGGGATTCGTTCTGCATGACGGGGTGGCTCCAGAGGGTCAAAGGGGTACGACCGGACAACAGCCCACCAGTCTACGTGGGTGTCGTCCGGCCGTTCACCACAGTAAACAGTTCAGCTCTTGCCTCTGCTCATGCCTCTGCTCATGCCTCGGCTCTTGCCTCAGTTCTTGCCGCTCGGCTCCTTCGGGCGCCGGTCCACCGGGCCCCGCCGCACCGAACCCGGCGCGTTCCACTCGGCCCGCTTCTTCGCCCGCTTCTTCGCGAGCTCCGAGGAGACCAGCTGGTACGGCACGGACGTCACCATCACACCCGGCGTGAAGAGCAGCCGGCCCTTGAGCCGCAGTGCGCTCTGGTTGTGCAGGACGTGCTCGTACCAGCGGCCGACCACGTACTCCGGGATGTAGACGCTGACCGCGTCGCGCGGATTCTCGCTGCGCAGGCCCTTCACGTACTCGACGACCGGCCGCGTGATCTCGCGGTACGGCGAGTCGAGGATCTTCAGCGGGACATTGATGCCGCGCCGCTCCCACTCGTCCCTGAGTGCCTTGGTCTCGACCGGGTCGACGCTGATGCTGAGCGCCTCCAGCGTGTCCGAGCGCGTCAGCTTGGCGAACGCGAGGGCGCGCAGCGTCGGCTTGTGCACCTTGGAGACAAGGACGATGGAGTGGACGCGCGACGGCCGGACGCTGTCGTCGGACGGGCCCTCGGCGGCCGCGATCTCCTCGGCCACCCGGTCGTAGTGCTTACGGATCGCGCTCATCGTTCCGTAGAAGATCACCATGCCGAGCAGCGCGACCCAGGCGCCGTGCGTGAACTTGGTGGCCAGTACGACGACGAGGACCAGGCCCGTGAAGAACGCACCGAAGGTGTTGATCGCGCGGGAGCGGATCATGCGGCGGCGTTCGGCCGGGTCCTTCTCGGTGCTCAGGTGGCGGTTCCAGTGCCGCACCATGCCGATCTGGCTGAGCGTGAAGGAGACGAAGACACCGACGATGTAGAGCTGGATCAGCTTGGTCGAGTCGGCTCCGTAGAGCCAGACGAGCAGCGCGGCCGCGCCCGCGAGCAGCACGATGCCGTTGGAGAAGGCGAGGCGGTCGCCGCGGGTGTGCAGCTGGCGCGGCAGGTAGCGGTCCTGCGCGAGGATCGAGCCGAGCAGCGGGAAGCCGTTGTACGCCGTGTTGGCGGCCAGGAAGAGGACGAGTGCGGTGGCCGCCGCGAGGAGGACGAAGAAGAAGGTGCCGTCTCCGAAGACGGCGGCCGCGACCTGCGAGATCACCGGGTCCTGGACGTATTCGGCGCCAACTGGGGTCCCGTTCTGCAGCAGATCCTCGGCAGGAGTCTCCGCCATCTTCACGTCGGTGGCCATGGCCAGACCGATGATGCCGCAGAACATGGTGACGGCCAGGCCGCCCATCAGCGCCAGCGTCGTGGCGGCGTTCTTGCTCTTGGGCTTGCGGAAGGCGGGGACGCCGTTGCTGATCGCCTCGACACCGGTGAGCGCCGCGCAGCCGGAGGAGAAGGCGCGCAGTAGGAGGAAGACGAGGGCGAAACCGGCCAGTCCCTGGTGTTCGGCCTTGATTTCGAAGTCGGCGGTCGGGGCGCTCATGGTCTCGCCCGCGACGATTCCGCGGTAGGCGCCCCAGGCGATCATGATGAAGACGCCCGCCACGAAGACGTACGTCGGGATCGCGAAGAGGCTGCCCGACTCCCGCACGCCGCGCAGGTTCATGAGCGTCAGCAGCAGGATGATGCCGATCGCGCACAGGACCTTGTTCTCGACGACGAAGGGGACCGCCGAGCCCAGGTTCTCCACGCCCGAGGAGATCGACACGGCCACGGTGAGGACGTAGTCGACCAGCAGTGCACTGGCGACGGTCAGCCCGGCCTTGGGACCCAGATTGGTGTTGGCGACCTCGTAGTCACCGCCGCCGCTCGGGTACGCCCGCACGTTCTGGCGGTACGACGCCACCACCGTGAACATCAGCACCACGACAGCGGCCGCGATCCACGGGCTGAAGTGGTACGCCGACACGCCCGCGATGGAGAGCACGAGGAGCACTTCTCCCGGTGCGTACGCCACGGACGAGAGCGGGTCGGAGGCGAAGACGGGAAGTGCGATGCGCTTGGGCAGGAGGGTTTCCCCCAGCCTGTCGCTGCGCAGCGCCCGGCCGATCAGGATCCGTTTGGGCACGTCGGTCAGTTTGGACACGCAGAGGATCGTAAGCGTTCGAAAACGGCATCGACCACCCACCACCCCTTTCGCCCACAGAATCTCCCGCCGGCATCGGCGTTCTCCCCGCATGAACCTGATAGACCCTGAACTCACCCCGAGATGTGCGACGTGATCGATGGCGCGTTCGGAGTTGACGCTACGGTGGACGAAGACAGGGGCAAGGCAATATTCGGGCGCTTTTGCCCCGTGCCGCCCCGGTGAGCCGAGCAGAAAGATGTGAGCAGGGTGTTTGTGCAGGTCAGCGGGGCGACCAGGAGTGCGGGGTAACGGGACGATGCACGTCGTCATCATGGGTTGCGGGCGAGTGGGAGCCGCTCTCGCGCAGACCTTGGAGCAACAGGGGCACACGGTCGCCGTGATCGACCGGGACCCCACGGCCTTCCGCCGTCTGGGCTCCGGTTTCGGTGGCCGCCGCGTCACCGGAGTCGGCTTCGACCAGGACACTCTCCGCGAGGCCGGCATCGAGGAGGCGGGCGCCTTCGCCGCGGTGAGCAGCGGTGACAACTCCAACATCATCTCGGCGCGGGTGGCCCGCGAGATGTTCGCCATCGAGAACGTCGCGGCTCGTATCTACGACCCGCGCCGCGCCGAGGTCTACCAGCGCCTGGGCATCCCCACCGTCGCCACGGTCCGCTGGACCGCCGACCAGATGCTGCGCAGGCTGCTGCCGTCCGGGGCCGAGCCGCTGTGGCGCGACCCGAGTGGCGGTGTGCAGCTCGCCGAGGTGCACATCTCCGAGGCCTGGATCGGGCACAAGATCAGCAGGCTGCAGGAGGAGACGGGCGTACGCGTCGCGTTCCTCACCCGGCTGGGCGAGGCCGTTCTGCCGACCTCCCAGACCGTGCTCCAGGAGGGCGACCTCGTCCACGTGATGATGCATACGGACGAGATCGCGAAGGTCGAGGCGGCCTGCGCGAAGGGTCCCGAGGAAGGCGGTCAAGGATGAGGGTTGCTATCGCCGGGGCCGGCGCGGTGGGACGTTCCATCGCGGGCGAGCTGCTGGAGAACGGGCACGAGGTCCTCCTCATCGACAAGGCGCCGACCGCCATCTCGGTGGAGCGGGTGCCGCTGGCCGAGTGGCTGCTGGCCGACGCCTGCGAGATCACCTCGCTCGACGAGGCGGCGCTGCAGCGCTGCAACGTCGTGATCGCGGCGACCGGTGACGACAAGGTCAACCTGGTCGTCTCGCTGCTCGCCAAGACCGAGTACGGGGTGCCGCGGGTCGTCGCCCGCGTCAACAACCCCAAGAACGAATGGCTGTTCACCGAGGCCTGGGGCGTCGACGTCGCGGTCTCCACGCCGCGTCTGATGTCGGCGCTGGTCGAGGAGGCGGTGAGCGTGGGCGATCTCGTACGGCTGCTGCGCTTCAGCCACGGCGACGCCAACCTCGTCGAGCTGACGCTGCCGCCCGAGTCGGCGCTGGCCGGCACTCAGGTCAGTGATGTGGCGTGGCCCGAGGACACCTCGCTGGTCACCATCATCCGGGGGACGCGCGTCCTGACTCCCGGCCAGGAGGAGACTCTGGAGGCGGGCGACGAGCTGCTGTTCGTGGCCGCCCAGGCGCGTGAGGAGCAGCTGGAGGACCTGCTGTCGGTGCGCAGGGAAGACGCCGCGAGCTGACGGGCGTACGTACGAGGAAGGGCCCGG
>NZ_JAGGPB010000033.1 GCF_018614055.1 Streptomyces sp. ISL-98 | reverse complement strand
GAGCGGGTGTCTCAGGGCTGCGCCCTTCGCAAAGGCGGGCGCAAGCGCCCGTAGTTGGGTCTGCGCCCCAACGGGTACCGCAGGGCGGGACTGCGTCCCGGTGAATCCGTGCTGCGCACGGATTGGGCACTCTGCTGCGCGACGTGCCTCGCGCAGTTGAGCTGTAGTTTATCTCCGGTGAAGCGCCGTCAGCTCTTCTGTGGTTGCTGTTACTTCAGGCAGCAAAAAGGGGCAGGGGTGGGGGCCGCTGAGTTGATAAACCGTCAGATTTGGGATCCTGGCGCCTCCACTGGATGATGGGTCGTCAGCTTAGTGGAATGTCGATTTGGTTGAAGTCCTGGATTTGGCAGGTACCCCCTTCGGGTTCAGCTTCTGAGTCGTCAGAACAGCGTGAGAGGCTCGGTGGTGAGGGAGGCGGCTTGGCTTTCGTCCCGGATCGCGTCACGCAGGTCGGCCGCGCTGACGTGCTGGGCGTCGAAGGTCTCGGTCCATCCGTTGGGCAGGTCGGCTGCGGTCAGGAAGACATCGTGGCCGGCGGCGCGCAGTCGGCGCAGGATCGCCTGTTCGACCAGTAGGGCGTCGTCGCCAGTGGGGACGTGATGCTCGTAGAACAGCTCCCATCCGTAGCGGGCGTGCTGGGCAATGCGGTCGTTGCGCTGGTGCGCGCCGGCGACGCCGATCTTGAGGGCCTGGTGCCCGGCGTGGGTGACGATGTAGACACGGGCGGGGGCGGCGCGGTTGAAGCCATGTCGGGCGCAGTACTTGCAGCCACGGCCGCTGCGGACCTTGGCCAGGGTGGGTGTTGAGGTGCGGCCGCAGGTGGTGCAGCGGCATCGCCAGGGTGTCATGGACGTGGTGTACGGCTGAAGGGGCGTGAGTCCGGCCTCGCGCATTGAGGCGGCGGCCCGTTCGGGGTCCTCGCGGCGGGCTGCGGCGGCCCGTAGGTCGGCGCAGCGTCGGCATCCGCTCTGGCCGGCCAGGATCGAGCCGAAGCTGGGTGAGGTGAGCGTTCCGCAGCCGTGACACAGGCACTGCCAGGGGTACTTGACGCCTCGGTAGGGCTCCTGGGGTTCGAATCCGCGCTCGCGCATCTCGGCGACGGCCAGGCTCTCGTCGTGGCGGGCGGCGATGCCGGTGGCCCGGTCGGCGCACGATTTGCATGAGGGGCGGCTTCGGCCGGTGAGGGAGCCCAGACGGGGGGAGACGGTGGCGCCGCAGCGGGTGCAGCGGCTCTTCCACGGGAACGCGGTGCCCGGGTAGGGCTCCAGGGGTTCCAGGTCGGCTGCGCGCATCACCGCGGCCGCCGCCTGGGCGTTGTGACGCATCGCCGCGTCGGCCTTGCGCCGGCCGCAGGGCCAGCAGCCGCCCTGGCCTTGACGGATGGAGCCCAGTGTGGGCGTGCCGTCCGTCCCGCAGGCCAGGCAGCGCACTGGCCACGGAGTATCCACGCCCGGGTAGGGGGCGAGCGGTTCCAGTCCGGCCGCGCGCATGTCGGCCGCCGCGACGTCCGGGTCGACCGGAGCGTTCGGGGCGCACCACCGGCACGGCCCGCTCCCGGAGTTGATACTGACGTAGAGGGGGGTGACTTCCCGTCCGCAAGTCAGATGCAGGCAGCGCCAGTGCCGGTCGCTGCCCGGGTAGGGCCCCAGCGGCTCCAGGCCCGCCGCGCGCATCACCGCGGCCGCCGCCTGCGGGTCGATCCGCCGGCCCGAGCAGTACACGCAGCCCTGCTGCCCCTTGGTGATGTTGCTCAGGCGCGGGGTAACCTCGCGCCCGCAGGTCACATGCCGGCAGCGCCACGGAACACCAGTACCGGGGTACGGCTCCAGCGGCTCCAGGCCAGCCGCGCGCATGATCTCCGACGGCGCCCGCGGGTCCTTACGTGGACGGCCCATCGTCTCGACTCCCCCGCGTAACGGTGCGCGCGGCACGCACCCGCGCTGCGGGCGCAGCATAAGGTCCGCCTCTGACAACCGGTCCGGCCCCGCTTTCCGGCCAGGTCGCGGGCACCGACGGCGCACTGGGTGCCCGGGAGTTGACCGGACCCGAACGCCCACGGGCGGGCCGCCCGCGAACGTTGCCCGGCGGTCCAGGCCGGGGTACGCCTAACCGTCAGGGATGACGCCTCGCCGTGCCGTTTTCAAGGCGCTGCGCAGCGCCCCCACCGGGATCAAGAGCGGAGGCGGATGGGGTTCCGTCAGCAGTCGCGGGTGCCTTCGCGATCATCTGCGTTGCCGTGAGCGCGGCCCGACCGGTGCTTCACCCGGCCTGTGGGCCGGGCGGGGTGACGGGTAGACAGATCCGGTCAGCGCTTGACCCGGCGACGTGCCTGGTCAGGGGGGCCTGCGAGGCTCGGCAGGACCCACCTCGATCTGCAGCCGGTCCGGTGGCTACCTGGCGTCGATGTAGTCGTCTTCGTTCGCCTGGGGAACCTTGCTGACGCTGTCGGTGAGGTCCTTGATGGCTTCGCCGAGGGTGATGGTGCCGAGGTCGAGGACAAAGACGCCGTTGCGGTAGTGCCTGAAGCCGATCTTCTCCCAGACCTTTCCGAGGGTGGCGATGGCGAGCGGGCGGGTTTCCTTGTTGTCCGGGTCGCTGGGGCCGCCGTTGATCGGGGCGGGGAAGCAGGCGATGCCTCGGCAGCCGGGGCTGAGCTTGTCGATCGCGCGTGCGGTCAGCAGGACGCCCAGGCCGAAGCCCTGCCAGGACCTTTCCAGTCGGGCGTTGGTGAGGATCAGCATGCTGGAGTAGATCGGCTCGGTGAACTCGTCGAGGTCGTCCTGGAATTCGCCGGTGGACGGGTCGAGGAGGGTCTCGGCCATCAGGCCCAGGTCACCGTCGTGCCCGTCGAGGACGCCGAACATGTCGCGGGTCTCGAAGGGGTCGATGCGGACGAACTCGAAGTCACCGACGTGCTCGATCGTCCCGCGGCCTTCGTGGTCGTAGACGTCGGCGGAGACGTTCCAGAAGCTGGGGCCGTCGTCTCCGTCGCTGTACCAGTCCTCGTGGTGGGTGTAGGTGAGCCGGATCATGCTCAGCGGTGCCGGCGTCGTGCGGGCGCCGGGCTCGGCGGCGGCTTCGGTCGAGGTCATAGGGACTCCTGCGGTGTAGCGACGGTCGTGGCCCGGGCAACGATCTGCGGGAAGGCCGACATGCCCGTGTGGACAGCCTGCCGTTCCCGGGCAGCCCGTGCGTCAAGTTGTGCCAGTTTCACCTCGACTGGTGCGAGGCCCGGCTTCCGGGGTTCGATTCAGTGATGTGGCTGCGGTGCCGCAGGCGGAGGCCGGCGACGAGCTCACCGTGATGTTCCCGCAAGGGTGATGATGCGGGCCCATGGGCCCGCTGTTGCTTTGAGGGCCTCGCGCTCTTCTTGGGAGCCGACGATGACGGGGATATCGCCGAGGAGTTCCCAGTCGATGCGTGCGGGGTCGGGGCGTATGAGTGCGGCGCGGGTGATGCTCCAGGTTCCCTCAACGTGACGCGAGAGCGCGAGGCCGCCCGCCAGCCAGTCGGCGGTCCACCGGGGTCTGGCCATGGCCGGCTTGCCGGTGGTCTGCCGTACCCACGCCTTGGCCGCCTCCAGCAGGCGGCGCTGGTCTTCGGGGGGCCACTGCTGATACCAGGGCAGAGAAGGGTCGCGGGTGTGGGCGGGTGCTGTCGGCAGGGGCGCGGAGGCAGCATGGGGCGTTGCGTATGCCGAGGCGGTTTCGATGTCCTCGGGTGTGGCCCATCCGTCATAGCGCAGGCCGAGTGCGGTGGTGTTCTCCAGCGGGATCAGGCGGCCGTGGAGCAGCGCGGTGACGAAGTCCGTCAGGGGCATGTCGGTGGGGCGGTCCCAGCCGGCGTGGACGGGGCCGTGCCAGGGCGGGCTCGGGTCGCATTCGCAGGGATCAGCGCTGAACTGTCTCGCTGTCTCGTGAGTCCGCTGCCACGGTGACTGGGGCGTGGCGGGGCGGTGGAGGCGGGCGGAGGGGACATGGGTGAGCCAGCGTGCGGCGTGTGGGGTGAACCAGACGACGTCGATGCCGTCGTCCCGGTAGCAGCGGGTGCGTTCGAGGACGTCGTCGAGGGAGGCGGAGGAGATTTGCGCTTCGAGGGCCGTGCGTCGGCCTTCTGGTGCCGTTACCAGCACATCGGCCCGCCAGCCGCGGTGCCCGGCGGTGACTTCCAGTTCGGCATGGTGGCCGGCTTCTCGCGCGGCGCGGGCTAACTCCCGTTTGAGGTTGCGGTGTTCTGCCGTTTCGCCTCCGCTGGCGCAGTGGGGTGAGCGGCGGTGGTGGGCGAAGAACCGGCCGCCCCTGCCGGACATCTTGGCGTGCATGCTCTGGCCACAGTCCGTGCACGTGAGTGCGGCGCGAGGACGTGCGCGGTAGACGGCGTCCCAGGTCAGGGCGCGGCCGAGGTCGTCGAGGGTCGCGTCGAGTGGTCCGTGGCCGGCCAGGTAGGTGGTCAGGGGCATCAGCAGGTGACTCCCACAGTCACGTCGAAACGACTCCCGCCCTTGGTTACAAAGCCAGCCTGGCGCAGCGCGGGGAGGCTCTCCCGTGTGGAGCGGCCACGGTGCGTCGTGGCAAGCTCGTTGAACGCCTGGTAGCTGTCTTGTCCGCCCGGCAGGAGCTGCTCCAGGGCGTCCCGGTCGATATCGATTCGTCCCATCGTCCTGCTCCTTCTTGCTCGGCGGGCTCGGCCGCCCGGTGGTATCCGACGCTACGAGCTGCCACTGACAGTCCGGTGCCGCGCCCGGCCGTGGGCGGCCGGACCGCGCAGGGGCTTGGAGTCACCGTGTGCGTATCCAGATCGCCTTGGAATCGCAGACTTGTGTGCAGGGTTGCGTCTTCGATAATGCGGGCAGAGGCGGAGATGGTCTCTGAATCTTTCGAGTGGCCTCGGGTGCCTGCGGCTTTCTCAGTTGAGGTTTGCTTCCAGCGGGCGGAGCGGAGCGCGCGGCGGGTGGGAACGGCTGCTCGTACTGAGAAGGAGCGGATCTGCACCGAGTTGGCGACGTGTGCCGCCGGACACGGAGCTGGGATTCTGGAGCAGGTCTGCGAAGACTGGGGCGGCGGGTTCATTTTGACCGCCCCGGGGTATCGCAGTGCGGGGCTGTTTCACCACAGGACGTAACGGAACCTTGAGGTCCACGCGGTATCACGAACCTCGGGCCCTTAGGAGTTGTCGTCAAAGTGTCACTCCCACAGCAGGAGCGAGGCGAGGGTGACGGCTGTGTGGTAGTGGCTTTGTCCACGACACCGGACAGCACTTCGACAGCGGCTCGGGAGGCACTCGCCCGCCGGCGCCCGGACGTCATGTTCGCGAGTTTCGACAGCATCGGGCACTCCTAGAGTGGTCCACATGCCGATACCCGTACATGCTCTCGCCCACCGGCTGTTGACCGCGGAGGCCGTTGCCGAGCTCGTAGCCCTACCGACCGCGCCGCAAGCCTGTGACGACGACGCCATCGATGCGGAGATGCAGCAACGGGGATGGAGCTGGGAACACGAACTGGTCTGCGACTCCATCCGCACCGGTTTCGGGCACGTGCTGTGTACCGACGGCCTCGTCCCGTTCGGGCACCCAGACGCCCGGCACTTCCTGGTCTTCGGCGAGCTGTACCCCGTCGACCCGTATGACGAGCGTATGGTCAACGGACCGTGGCTGTACGGCCTCATGGAGGACTGGCAGCAGCAGCCCGGCTGGAGTGGCCGCAGACCTGCTACCGACCAGGACTGCCAGAACGTGCTCGCGCAAGCAGCGCAGGCAGTGACCGAGCATCTCCGCACAGCCCCGGAGCGCACGATTCTGTGATCCGCAGCCATGGTCACCGGGCCCGCAATGACGCATCGCATTTGGCGCACCCCCACCCACGCCCTGGTACTCGGACCGGCCTCCGACAACGGCCCCTACGGCTACCTCACCCACCTGCAACTGTCCTACACCCCACTCACCTGCGGTCCCGAGCTTCCGCCGACGGGCGACGAAGACCACCTGGCCAGGTGGATCGCCGCCCACGTCGACTGGTGACCCCGGCTCTCGGACGGGCCCGAGAGGAGTGCCGCCGACGGGTGCTGCCCAACCTCGTGAACATCAACTTTCCGCTGAACGCAGCGCCTCCCACCAAGCTGAACGTCTGCTGTCGAGACTCGTGGACAAAGCCAGTGGTAGGACTGTGCGGTCTTCTCGTACCGTTGACGTAGGCTGCGGGACGTAGACCCTCAGACCCCGGCCGTGCAGAACACGCACGCCTCCCAGAACGGCAGCGCGTCCAGCACCCGGTGACGTACGCACGAGGCCATCGCGGCCTCCTGCGGCCCGGGCAGGACACATGTGCCGGCCCTCGCGGTCGCAGGGTCGAACTCCTCCACCATCGCCCGGTACGTGCGCAGGTACCCCTCGGCCCGGGGCGGCTCGTACGTCAGTTCCTCCCACCGGTGGCGGGACAGCGCCAGATCGAGGACGCGCAGCAGGAAGCCCTTGGCCGCGGCCGCCTCCTGCGGCGTGTCCCCCCAGTCGAGCTCCGCCAGGCCGAAGCCGACCACCCCACGCCCCATCACGTTCTGGTCCTGGAGCGTCAGCAGGGCGGCGAAGCGGAAGTCCCACGGCTCGTGGGCCAGCGCGGACACGGCGAGCATCAGCACGTCCACGAACACCGCCGTGCCGCCGTTGATCATCTCCAGGTACCGGCCGTCACCGCCGTTAAACACGTTCATGTCTGCGTCCTCCCATGAGGCAGGGCGACCAGCGTAAATCCCCCAGTGGCCCGGACTGTCCCGCCCGGTTACTGAGATTCCGCGCGTGATGTCGCATGGCGGCAGGGCCTCTGAGCTGGGGCCATGGACGACCGCAAGGCGACACCATGCAGAGATCATCAGTAGCGCCCTGCCCGCGCGGCGGGCACCGAAGTTGCCCGGGGGCGAGAAGCGGCCCGGACCAAGGCAGCCACCCAGACAGGGATCACCGTCGAGACCCGCACTCGGCTCGGCTTCATGGCCCCCCGAAGCACCGACGATGGTCGCGTCCGCCTCATCACCGGGGTGGAGTGACAGGCAAGCGGCGCACCGGACCGATGCCGTTGCAGGTGGTCTTTAAGCACAGAGAGCCGTTGCCGTAATCCAGCGCCCGGCTACGGCTTCGGGGCCAGCTGAAACAGCCTTCGACGCTCCTGAGCGGAGTTCCCCTTGAGGTTTATGTGAAGTCCCCCGGCCTTCTTCGGTCAGGCGGCACTCGAACCGACGGCCGCGGCTAGCTCGCGTACTCCAGTTACCTGGGCGTGCCGCGAGCGCAGGTCGCTGACAATTTTCCGGATGGCTGGTCGGTCGCGGACCTCGCCCGGCGACACACGTAGGGCGGACAGCAGCTCGGCGGCCGTCTGCTCCGGCTTACCCCATTGCCACCACGCCCGGCCAAGATCAGTGTGCATGCGCCCCTTGCGTTCGGCCGTCTTGAACTGGGCCGCACGCAGACCGCGGCCGGCTTCGAGGGCGGCGCCCGCGTCACCGAGCGCCCAGTGCACACCGACTGCGTACAAATCGACGGCGGCCGGGGTGATGGGGAACAGCCGGCCCTCGGGCGGCTCCTGTGGAAGGTCTCGGGCGGCCCGGGTGGCTTCACGGATCATCGTCAGAGCCTGATCTCGGTCACCGGCCCGGGCCGCAGTGTATGAGGTGGTGCACAGCATCTGCGCGTACGCCGAAGCCTGCGCGCCGGTCTTCAGCCCGGTTCCCTCCACCCTGGAGGCCGCGTCGAGGATATGCCGTTGGGCGGCGGCCTGTTGGTCCTGGTGGCGGAGCACGATGCTCAGCTCCCGGGCCGCCGCCGCGGCGACGAGGGGCGAGCCGGACAGCTCGGCGTAAATGGTCGCCCGGTCGGCGCTGAGCCGCGACTGGTCGTAACTGCCGATCTTCGTCAGCACCTGGGAGGTCAGGCTGTAGCACGCCGACAGACGGGCGAGATCAACCTCCTGACGGCTCTGGGCGGCGTTGCGCGCGTCGGCCAGCAGGCCAGGCAACGTCTTGAGGAGCTTGCTGTGCTGACCGGCGTCGAAGTAGCCGCGGGCAGCGGTGATGCGCGTCTCCAGGGGGAAGGGCGAGCCCGTGGGGTCAGGCGTGCTGGCGAGCGCGTCCTTTACGCCGGCCAGGAGAGCGGCGGGGGCCGTGAGGCTGGCGGCAGCGAGCAAAGTGCGGCGACGCATGGGGTCCTCCTCGGCACAGCGTGGCCCGTCCGCCACGACTCTAGCGGCTGGCGTCCCGGCTAACCCGAGCGACGCTGCGAGGACATGCGTCGGCACGCCAACCTCCCAGGCGGCGTGCCGGATGAGCGCCAGGTCCGCGTATCTGCGGCGCTGTTCCAGCCGGGAGATGGTCGACGCGGAGCAGCCGATGCGCGCTCCGAGGTCTGCCTGCCGCCAACCCCGGTGCTCGCGCCCTATCCGTATGAGCCCGCCGGGGTCCTGGCGGGCGATGAGCATGCTGACCTTGCCGGAGCTCCAGAGCGGATCGGTGCGCACGAGGGGGCCTCCCACTCGCCAGGGGCCGACAGGGCTGCCTGTCCACGGTAGGGGCCCGTTCAGCAGGGTGTATACGGCGTGTGCAGCATCTGCAAACGGCGTGCACCCTGCGCAAGTTGACCACCAGGCGGCCGCGGCCGACGCTGTGCTTGGGGCGTGGCCCCGCTTCGGGTGGGGCCCCCACATCCCGGAGGACAGCATGGCGACAGCAGTCGAGACCAAAGTCCGTGACCCGCGGGACTACGTGAAGCCCGAGGTCTGGGACCGTGAGATCCAGCTCCTCATGCGCGACTACCCCTTCGACGAGGTGATGGCGACACGGCTCTTCCACGCCGCCGTCTCCTACCTGATCACGGCCATCGACAAGTGGGGCCAGGGCCTGGAGCTGTGCTGCGGCCGGACGGTCGACATCGCAGTCCACGTCTTCATCCTGGACACCAAGAACTACCGCGACTTCTGCCACGAGCACTTCGACGGCAAGTTCCTGGAACACATCCCGGAGATCGAATTCAAGTACGACGGCAGCGTCGAGCGCACCGCGCAGATCATCGCCGACAACGGCTTCGAGGTCGACTGGAAGCTGTGGGAGGCGGACTACGGCAAGTGCGGCCCGTGCCGGCCGGGCGAAAACTGCCACTGAACCGCTACAACCGGTCGGGCCCGGGGGCGCTGTGAGCACCCCCGGGCCCTCGCGCACGCCGGTACGGGCATCGTCGAGTCATTCACCCGTGGGCGGGAGGCAGCACCGGTACGGTGGCCAGCTCGAAAGACTGGCCCCGCTGCCCCCACGAGGAGCGTCATGCCCCGCGAACCCCACACCCCGGCCGAATACTGGGACACGTACATGCCTTACCGGGGGGAAGGTGAGCAGCCCGCCCCGGTGGCCGACCGGTTCGAGTGGACCCAGTACCCCGGCCACGGGCCCGGGGTTGAGTTGCTCGGGCAGCCACGCCGGGCCCTGGACCTCGGGCCGGCGGAGGGCAAGGAAGCTGTGGTCCTGGCCCGTCAAGGGGTTGAGGTGACCGGCGTGGACCTCTCCCCCGCCCAGGTCGAGCGCGCCCGCAGATGGTGGAAGGACGTCCCCGGCGTGTCTTTCGTCCACGAGGACGTGTGCGACCACCTCGCGTCCACCGCAGAACCGTACGATGCGATCTACTCCGTGTGGGGCGCTGTGTGGTTCACCGACCCAGAAGTCCTCTTCCCGATCGTCGCCAAGTGCCTGACACCCCGCGGAGTCTTCGCCTTCAGCCAGGCTGAGCCGGTCCCCGGCGCGTACGGGGCGCAGCCGATGCGCGGCAAATGGCTCGAAGGCCGAGAGCGCGAGCTGACCGTGCTGCGCTGGCAGTACACGCCCCAAGCGTGGGCGGACCTGCTGAAGCGCCACGGCTTCACCGACATCGACGCCCGCATCCTGCCCCCGCCGAACGCAGAAGGCATGGGCACGCTCCTCGTGCGCGCCCAGGGTCCGGAGTAGTCAGCCAGGGCGATGCCACGGGCCAGCAGCAACGGGGCGAGCTGAGTGGGCGCTACGGCACGTCGCCGGCCGCCGCGCACGGCCGGCGCCTCAACCTCGTTTCGGTCGAAACGGCCCTGTACTCCCGAAGCTGACACCAGACGACAAGTAGCTGAGAGTTACGACTGAGGGCCCGGGATGTCTTCCCGGGCCCTCAGCGGTGTCGGGCGGTGCGCTCAGGTCACGCGGCCTGGCGGGCGGGAGTTCGCTGTCGAGCCAGGTGATGAAAGCCAGCGTGGAGCCGCTGAAGTGCTCGCGGATTCGTGCCTGGATGGCGCGGAGTTCGTGGCCGGGGACGAAGTCGTGGGTGGTGGTCTCGCCACAGCCGCACGCGCAGTCGCGGGTGCGGAAGGGGGCTTCTTCGGGCAGACGCCGTAGGCGATGCTGTTGCGGGAGGTGTCGGCGAGTGCACGGTGAACACGATGCCGGAGGGGTCGTGCGAGCCCTTCAGTTCCCCGGTGAGGAACTCCAGGCCGACATCGCTCGCCTTCAGTTCCTCGGCGAGCATGGCGAGTTCGATGCCGCGTCCGAGCCGCTTGTGTTCGTGGACGACGAGTGTGACTTTGATGGCTTGGTGGCGTCGATTCTCCGGCGATAGATGGCGTCATCGTTGCTTGCGCCTCGCTCTCCTCGGGTGTGAGTAGTTGCGGTACAGGAAATCCCGGTGGAATTGATCTTGCTTGGGTTCCCTACTCCAGAAAGCGCTCGGGTGCGCTGTGCCCCGGGGCGGCGTTGTCCTCTTCGGGCTCTGCGGGGCCGGGTTACTGCTTCGCTGCGGCGCAGGCCTTCTGTGCAACGGCCTCAGTGAAGCCCCCTTGCAGCAAACTTTCCGCGCAATGCTCTTCCGTGAAGCTCCCCTGCCCTGTGCCAAGGCAGACGAAGAGGCCGCTATCCACGTCCCCCGGCTGTCCCTCAAGCACCTCCAGGCAAGCGTGGCTGTCGGCATGGGCGGCAGGGGTAGCCAGGGCGACGCCGCCCATAGCCAGAACGACTGAGGCGGCAGCAGACAGGACGCGCGCCTCTCCGAGATCCTGGACCGTCAGAGTGAAGTTGCCAGGTGTGGCGAGTTCTTGTTGGCCCGCGCGGGAATGAATAAATCAGGCAGCAATGCGTACGTGCCCGTTCAGAAGTAGGCTATATGCCCGTTAGGGGAAATCGGTGGCCGCTATCAAGGATATCGTCAAAAAATTCACTGGCAGTGAGGAGCAGAAGAAGGATCTGAAATTCACTCTAGGCATCCTCGATAAGCTGGCAGCTGCTAAGACCGATGCATTCAAGGAGAGAATGAAGGAACTTCCTGAAGCTTCGCTTGGGCCTGTGAGGGTCAAGGCCGATCCCTACTGGTTCGAGGCTAGAAGTTACGTCAAGGTCAGCGACGTGCCGAACACAATGGTCAGCGGTGTCATCGATAAGGGGCTCCGTAATAGCGATCCAGACTTCAAGAGCATCATTGCTGATGTACTGCAGGGCTCCCTTGACATCCTCCTCGGCCATGTCAGCGCCGGGGAGTACAAAGAGGAACGGCAAATGGTCACACTCGACGAAAACTCCATCATTCGCGTGGACTCGTTCGTGTGGCAGTATCAATTCGATTACAACGGTCTCACGTCAGGGGTGAACAACGTATTTGCCTACGGGCTTTCGCTGTCTACCGTGAAGCTGGATTGCATCACCGAGGAGCTACTCAGGCTCCAGATTCAACACATGGTTGGCGCAATCCCCAACCTAGACCCCCAGAAGAGGGAACAAAAGGAGCAAGAACTCTTCGAGAAGCTGCACAAGAAGGCGGATTACTTTTATTCGGCTGCCGAAAAAAAAGACTGACAGCCCTCGTCTCGGCGGTCAACGAAAACGTACGCAGCCCCGGTGGGCTGGCGTGCGGGCGCGAAGAGACCCTCTACGTAGCCGAGCCCGACGCGCAGCGGATCTGGAAGGCAACACCTGCCGGCATGAGCACGGTGGCCGGCGGCGGACAAAGCGACCAAGACGGCGTGCCCGCGACGCAGGCCCGGTTGCCCGACCTGGCCGACATCGCTTATGACCGCGCCTCACACACCTTGTTCATCGCCGTTGCCGGCGAGGGACGGGTACGCAAGGTCACCCCCGACGGAATCATCCACACCATCGCCGACGCCCGCCAACGCGTCATCACTCTGGATTCCATGCCCCGGCCTGTAGCGGTCACCGTGGACGGTCAGGGAACCGTTCACGTCTTTGCCCGCCTACGGCTCGGAGACTACGAGCAATTCGAGTTCTGGCGCATCGAACCCAACGGCCATGTCACTGTCAGACAGCAGGACGCACTGCCCAGCGACCAGCTTCCCTGGATTTCCGCGATGGCCGCGTACAACGCCGACTACACCGTGATCAGCTACTCCGACCGCGGGGTCGTCTGCCGCCTGCCGGCTGAAAGCTCGACCGGCAGCACACCAGTGGCTGGCGGAGGCACGCAGGAGGCCGACGGCGTGCCGGCGACATGCGCTCTTCTCTGCTACCCCACGGGCTTGGACTTCGACGACGCCGGGAACCTCTACATCGCCGACGGCTTGATGGAGACGTCGCCCGAGAAGCAACGCATTCGCAGAGTCGCCCCAGACGGCACCATCAGCACCGTGCATCTCGGCGAGGGCCTGGCCGACCTGGCCGTCAACGGCACCGGAACAACCGTCTACGCCCTGGCCCCCGCCAACGAAGCCCCCGAGGGCGAGCCTGTCCCCTGGCGCCTGCGGGGCTACCTCTTCAGCACGGACGGCTGAGACCTTGGCAGAACTTCGCATTGCTGCGGGCGGTGGCCCGCAACGGCTTCCAGCCGGACGCGCACCGGCGCACCCGCTCGACCCTGCTTTCGCCGTGGGGCCCAAGCCCCATGCGCATCCACCCTCTGTCGCGGCAGCCCGAGACTAGCCTCGGGCTTTCGCGAGTGGGCCCGTCCGGGCCTTGATCAATGGAGAGTGCCACTGACCTGCAACGATGGGACTTGTCGAGGGTCCTGTCAGTTGCAAGGAAAGAAGCACTCTCCAGGTGAAGAAGCGTAGCGGGTCGTACCCGCGTGTCCGTGTCGATCGAAGAGCGCACGGTTCGGCTTCATGAGATCCACACCGCCGACGGCAGCAGAGTCGAACACCGCCGCTTCTGCCGGGCCGAGGGCCGCGAGAAATCCCGTACGAAGAAGTCGGGCGCGGCTTCACGATGCCCGGGGGCCAGGTGGTGCCGCTCACGGAAGAGGATCTGGCGCACCTTCCGCTGCCGACGAAGCGCACCTTCGAGGTCATGGGCTTCGTCGCGAGCCAGGACATCGACCCGATCAGCTACGGCAAGCCGTACTACGCCGGTCCCGGCGGCGAGGGGGCTGAGCGACCGTATGCCCTGCTCGTCGAGGCGCTCGCCCGTACTAGCTACGTGGGCGTGGGCAAGATCGCCATCAGGAGCCGAGAGCGCCTGGCGGTGCTGCGGCCACGGCGCGGTGTCCTCGTTCTCCAGACCTTGCTCTGGGGGGACGAGCTGCGCGAGCCAGGTGACCTCGCACCGTCGGCGCCGGTCACGGACCGGGAACTGGAGCTGGCCGAGGTCTTGATCAGAGAGCTGACCGGCATCGACGTGCGCGAGGTGCACGACGAGTACGGGCAGGCCCTAGAGCAACTGGTGGCTGCCAAGGCCGGAGGCGGGCAGTTGGCCGAACTGGTGGAGGCCGTGCCGGTGGTGGATCTGATGGCCGCGCTGGAGGAAAGCGTCCGGGCTGCGCGGCACAGCCCACCGCGCAGCTGATTCCAGTTCGGGTACGGGGAGCAGGGGCGGCCGCGGAGACTCCACACCAGGCGTACGCCGAGCGGCTGATCTGGCACCGCGCCACTACGCGGCTCGCAAAGCCCAGCCAGTTGCGGTCCTACCGTCGCGGCATGACCCTGACGCTGGAAGAACCGCAGCCGTCCCCCGACGGAACACCCCAACTCACACCCTCCACCGTGGACTTCCTTCGCGAGCAGACTGCCGTGGTCGGGGACACCCAGAACCCGTCCTCAAACCTCGTGATCGCGCCACTCACTTGACCAGTACGGAGGTCGGTCGCGGAGGTCGTTCCACAGGGATTCCAGCTTGGTCACCGCACGCTCGTACGCCCCAGCCTGGAGAGAGCCTCCAGTGGCCTGGCCACGTAGACGACGAGCCTCTTCCCACGCCTGGACAAACGGCTTGTGTCCTACCTCGAACGACGTGGAGTCTGGTGTCCAGTCGGCAGGGAATCCGACCGCCTGGGCAATGGCGTCGTGCCGGTACCGGGCGTTGTCAACGAGGCTCATGTCAGCAGTCTTCCTTAGCTTCCGAGGTTTAGAGACGGGTTGTCAGACGGAACTGGATGCGCTGCCGGTACTGCGCTTCTTCGGCCGGTACGAATCCGAGGCGCTGCTGCAGGCCGCCCAGTGGTGCAAGGACCACGTGGACGGACAAGACGTCGTGGTGACTTCCACCTGGTTCCGCCACATCGACGAAGAAGTCGAGGACGGACTCAACTACGAGTTCGGGTTGGCCGTCGAGGTCATCTGACGGGCGGGACCCAAGCTCCTCTGCTCGCCAGGTGTGAAAGCGCCGCTCTTGGCGTCGTCGGTCGCCGCATGGCTCGATGGCACCGGCGCGATTTCCCCCGCCCAACTGGTGTGCTGTGCGCCGGTCCTGCAGATGCCCGAGGACGTCCTGCTCGCCTGTCTTGGCGGGGACCGTCATCGTTCCTACTGGCCTCTGCCGCTCCCCCAGCCGGATCAGGTCGCAGCCGCCGATGAGCATGGCCCGGGCGCTCCCCCAGCGCACGGTCCGCTTCCAGACGGTGGAGGGGGGCACCACGATGCGGTAGTCCCGCCACGCGTCCGTCTTCGACGGCCTGGGCGAGCGGGTACTCGAAGACCTTCTTCCCGACAACCGCCGTTGTCCATGTGGCCCGTGTCAGCCCGTCAGAATGGTTTCGTCGTCGTCGGCCAAGCCGATCTCGTGCAGGAGTTCCACCTGGTCGATGGTCAGGTCGTCGCCGGGGTGGCGCAGCCAGGTGCGGTAGGCGCGGCCGTCGCCGGGTTGGGTGAGGCTCTGGTTGTGGCGGTAGCGGTGGGCGGCGGTCTGGTAGTTGGTCTGCCAGCGGTAGTCCCAGGCCGGGTACCAGTTGGGGTCGATGCGGTTGAGCTCTGCCCGCAGACGTGCGTCGATGGTGTGGTTCTTGGCGCTGGCCCGGTAGCTGCGCAGGCGCTCGCCGACTTTGGTGCCGTCGGAGGCGGTGTAGCTGACGGGGACGGCCAGTCCTGCGCAGGCGGCCGCGCATTCCTCGGCGTAGGTGATGAAGGTGTCACGGTTGGCTTCGGCGGGGTTCCAGAGCATGCCGTGGGCGTTGAGGAAGAGGGTCTGCCATTCCTTGAGTTCGCCCTTGCGGTAGGCGATGCGCTGGGTCTCCAGCCAGGTGTAGAGGTCCACCCGGTGGGGGTCGGTCTGCAGGGTTGCGGCCTGGGCGCGGGTGACGGCCAGGTGGTTGTGCTCTTCCCAGTAGGCGGTGACCAGGTGGGTCATGTCCATCCAGTCGTTGGGCATGTCGTGGGGTTTGAAGGTCCGCAGCGTCATGACGTTGTGGATCTCGCGGGGGGTGAGGATCGTGCCGTCGGTGCCGACGATCTCGGGGAAGTCTCCTCCGCCGCCGAACGGGGGCATGGTGCGGCTGTCGGGGGTGAGTTCCACCGAGGGTTCGGCGCTCTGCTCGGGGAGCGGCGGCTCGCTGCCGGCGGCGGCCGGCGGTGTCTGGTCGGCCGGCGTGGTGAGTTCGGTGGTGGGGATGCGGTCGGCGATGCGCAGGTCGTGGGAGCGCAGGGCGATGAGCATGTCGTAGAGGGGCTGGAAGGAGTCGGCGTTGAGGAGGTCCTTGGGGTCTTCTCCGGCGGCCAGGTAGACGGGCACGAGGATGGTGGCCGTGTCGGAGCCGTCGGGGTGCAGGCGCAGTGCGCGGCCGAGGGCCTGGACGACGTCGGTGACGCTCGCTTTGGGGGAGGCGAAGCACAGGGCGTCGACGGTGGGGACGTCGACGCCTTCGCCGAGGAGGCGGGAGTTGGCGAGGATCGTGAGGTGTGCAGGGGCGGGCTCGGCGCGGAAGGTGGCGAGTTTGTCGAAGCGGTCGGGGGCTTCGCCGTAAACGGCGTGCGCCCACAGGCTTTCGGGGCGCAGCGCGACGGGGCCGTGGGAGGTTTCGGTGACCTCGCCGTCCAGGGAGTCGGCGGTGGAGATGAGGGTCTTGATGAACTCGGTGGCATCCGCGATGGCCTTGTGGAAGGTGATCATTTTGCGGACGTTGTAGGTGGCGCAGGTTTTGAGGACGGCGGTGGCCAGGCTCATCAGGGCGACCTGGTCGGTGGCCCGTGCGGTGCGGGTGCGGCGCAGTCTGGGCTGGAGGTCGGGGTGGTCGACCGCGACGAGGACGATGCGGTAGTCGCGGGCGAGGTTGTGGGAGATGGCTTCGCTGAGCTGCATTTCGAACACACGAGGACCGTAAATATCCGGATTGTCCATGCTGGCGACGAGGTAGAGGCCGTTCTCGCGGGGGGCGAGGGTTTCGGCGTACTTGGGGTCGGCGGACCAGATGCGGGGGGTGGCGGTGCAGTAGAAGCGGCGGGCGGCGGGGATTTCCTCGTCGTCGTGGACGATCGACCACGCTTTGTCGAGGCTGCCGGAGGTGCGGTGGGCCTCGTCGCAGACGATCAGGTCCCAGGGCGGGATGATGCCGCGGCGGTGGGCGGTGATGAGGGTGCCGTGGAAGTTGCCGCTGTCGACGAGGTGGGCGTAGGTGGCAAAGACGGTGTAGTGGTCGAGTCCCGTCAGCATGTCGGCCAGTTCTTCGGGGCTGCCCGCGCGGGGCACGCCCAGCTCGCTCAGGCCCTCCAGGGGGCCGCACACGGCGATGAGGGCGCCGGGGTGGGCGCTGTCGGCCTGGAAGACGCGGATGCTCTGCAGGAGCAGGTCGAGGGTGGGGAAGAGGATCAGGCGCCGGTGGGCGTGGCCGGAGGCGGCGAGGTCCTCGCACAGGCGGGCGCAGATGAGGGTCTTGCCGGTGCCGCAGGGGGCGACGATGTGGCAGCGTGAGTCTTCTTCGCGCAGGGTGTGCAGCGCGGCCAGGACAGCCGTCCTCTGGTGCTTCTTCAGCTTCTTGCGTTCCGGCTGCTGTGCGGGGATGAACATGCGCGGCTGTCCTTAAGAAGGGGGGCGGGCGCGGGCCTGGGCAGGTGGTCAGAGTTCGAAGTCGACGTAGGCGAGGGTGGAGATGTCGCTCTCCATGCCGGGTTCGAGGTCGAAGTAGGCGCTGGTGACGCCGTGGCTGACGAGCTCGAGTGCACGGGTTGTGGCTCCCGCGTGCCAGGCGGCCACCAGGTCGCGGGTCGCCTCGCGGGTGAGGTCTTCGTTCAGCCACCGCTCGCGGGGGTCGTCGCTGGTGCCGCCGGGGCCGGAGAAACCGAAGGAGGCGCGGATGTTGACCCGCAGGCCGCGGGCGCACATCGCCGCGTCCACCTGTGCCTGGCTGATCCGGGTGCGCGGCCGGTACAGGCCGCGCACCGCGCTCTCCAGTCGGCTGGCGAAGTCGGCCGGGGGGTGCTTGCGCAGGCCCTTGAGGTAGCGGCGGACGGTCTCGGGGTGGACGCCGAGCATGTCGGCCACCTTCCGGGTGCTGCCGCCGGTGCGGCGGTGGAGGTAGGCGATCTGCGCGTGTGGTGTGTGCAGGCGGGCGGGCAGGGTTGCGCGGGCCCGGGCGAGCAGGCCGGCCCGGGCCTGGCCGGCCGTCTTCTCCAGGGCCTCGAAGAGCCGGAGGGCGGCTGCGTCCTGGCGCTCGGGGGTGCGAAAGCGCAGGGCCATCACTCGTCTCCGTCGCTGTCGAGGTGCTTGATCTTGGAGGCGGGGTTGATGTTCTTGTCGGCGTAGTGCAGGTACCAGTCCATGGTGTGGACGGGTTCTGGCTTCACGTAGCCGGGGTTGGGGCCGAGGGTGAAGCCGCCCTTGTGCCCGACCAGTCCCAGGATGTCGTCGGTGGCCGAGGCGTAGGTGATGGCGTCGGTGCGGATCGCGAGCGGCACCGCGCCGGTGGCTTCCATGGTCGCGAGGATCTTGCGGTGCATGTTGACCCGGGAGCGGGCGATGATCGCGGCCCGGATGTCCGGCCGCCACTGCGGGCTCTTCAGCGCCGGCCAGGGAGAGTGGGGGTCGCGGGAGCGGCCTCCGGTGCGCCGGTCGCGCTCCCGGAACTTGCCGATGCCGGACTTGAACGTGGCCTTGACCGCCCTGAGGACCTGCAGGTCGGTCGCGTGCCGTGCGCGGAACTCTTCGTCTTCCAGGCGGGCCATGGCGGCCAGGAACCGCTGGTCGTAGGCGGCGGGGTCCTCGCCCTTTTGCCTGGCGTCGATGCCCAGGCGTGCGTAGGTGGCCATCAGGCCGTCGCGCAGGTGCTCGTACCAGGGCGTGAGGTAGTTGCCGTTGCCGAACGGCGGGACGGGCGGGTACTTGCTGTGGCCGTCCTCGTCGGGGTCGATGAGCATCGGCGGGTGCGGTGCGATGCCCAGAACCGCCGCCTGCTCTGCGGAGGGACGCACCCACGCCTGAAGCAGGCCCGGCCGGTGACCCAGTTCGATGGCGTAGCCGATGCTGCGGGTCTCGTACCAGCCGGGACCGGTGGGTGTCTTGCCGTCCGGGGTGAAGGGGTTCGGCAGGCCCTTCGGGATCCGGACCTGGGACAGGTCGTCGTACCAGCTGCCGGGCAGCTTCTTGTCGAAGCGTGCCTCCGGCAGGTGGTAGGGGGCGCACAGTCCCACCGTGGTGCGGTTGGCGCCTGCGCCGAAGGCGCACGACACGTCAACCGTCACCACATTGCCCAGCGCCCGCTCAGCGTTGGTGGGCATCCGCCACCAGGACCAGGCCTCCTCGTTGAGGGCCTGCGAAGGATCGGTGCGGTCGCGGGCGAGCGGGTGCTCGGGGGGCACCTCGCACGGGGCCGGGTCGACCGCGGCGTGCAGGGCGCCCTTCACCCACGCCGGGCGCACGTCCGGCTGCTCGCCGGGTTGCGCGTAGTTCCAGGGCCGGGTCCTGGGGCGCAGCTGTTTCATCAGCTCCTGCGAGGTGGCGGCGGCGGAGCTGACCGGGGTGGTGCCGGCGTGGCTGTAGGCGTCGAGGAACGCGACGACGTCGGTGACGGGCACGGTGAAGTCGCCGCTCTCGTCGTCGTACGGCAGCGGCCAGCCGTCCTTGCTCAGCGCACCCCAGGAGAGGATGGCGAACTGCACCGAACGGCGCTCGCGCTGTGCGCCCTTCATCGGCTGGTAGACCCTGGGCCATGAGCTGAACCACGGGTCGTCACCGCGCCGGGTTGTCTGCCAGCCCGCGTCGGTGATCTCGTCGAGGAGCGGATGGCCGACGGGCAGGGCTCGGGTGCGCGCATCCGGGAGAGCGGGGAGCCCGAGGAGCTCGGCGGCCTTGGGCATCAGGACGATCAGGGGGTCCCTGTCTGCGGCGTAGGGCGTGGCGCGAGGGGTGCCGAAGGGCCGGGCGAGGGCCCACTGCGCCATCTCCACAAGCGTTGTCGCCTTGCACGCCTGGGAGCGTCCGCCCGCGAGGTAGGCGGAGCCCTCACCGTCCAGAACGGCGAAAGGCCCGTAGTCGAAGCGGCGGCTCTTGCGCGAGGAGTCCGGGGCCTCGTGCTGTTCTTGCTCGTTCACACCCTCCGCGCTGACCGCCGAAGTGGCCACGGCCCCGACAGCACAGTCAGGGGCGGGGGCCGGAGCGGCGGGCGCAGCAGCGGGGGCGGGGGCGGTGGCCGGGCGGGCGGTACCGGCGGGCCAGTCGCCGGGACGGCGCGAGGTGGGCGCTTCCTGCTCAGCAGCGAGGCCCCCGGGCGCCACAACAGCGGACGTGTGCACGGAGTTCTCGCGGGCCGGTGGGACCGTGGTGGCGGCCCGCTGTGGCCCCGCAGCCTGGGCCGGAGCTCCGGCGGGCTCCGACACAGGGCTCTGCTTGGCCTGGACGCCCGCGAGGACGGGGACGGGCGTGAGCTGCGAGCCGTCTTCTGCTCGTTCGCCCGTATCGGTTGCCGTCGCGTCCAGTTCGGTGAACCGGGCACGGGCGAGTTCGGCATGCAGGCGCACGGTGGCCACCGTGCCGAAGTCGCGTTCCCATACGGCGACTTCGGCACGGGCACCCTTGCGGGTCAGGGTGAGGGTGACGTCGGGGTGCAACGAGGCGAGGGCCTGCGGGTCATCGGTGTCCAGCACGGCCAGGACCGGCACGTGCAGGCGGCTGGCCAGCGCCACCAGAGCGCGGGCGGCCGACGGCAGGGCGCCGCCTGACAGAGCGACGCCCTGCCGCTCGTGGAACTGAAGCCGGTCAACGACTACCAGCGCGACCTCGCCCATGCACGAAGCGCTCTCCGTGACCAACTCCGCTGTCAGCAGTGAGTCGTCGTCAATGTAGAGGGGGGCGTGGAGGCGGGCAGCGTACGCGTCCGCTGCCTGCTGCTGCTCCGGCGCCAGGGTGCGGGTGCGCAGCTGTTGATAGTCCAGCGTGAGGTGCCCGGCCACCATCCTGGCTGCCACGTCGTCGCGCCGTAGCCCCGAGGCCGCATAGAGAACCGGCCGTTGCTGACCGATAGCGGTGGTGCGCCCAGCGGCCGCCGCCAGAAGACTGCCCCCCGCGCCGGGGGCGGCTGCGAGCACGACCAGCCGCCCAGCGGTCAGCCCCCGCACCGCGGCGTCCAGCGACGGCATACCGAACGACAACCCCGCATCCGGCTCGTCAGCAGCAGTCGAACGCAGGACATCAGCAAGCAGGGCGGGCTTGGGCCGCCGCTTGTCCGCCACCGGCGCGGACTCTGGCACCTTGAGGTCGGCAAGCAGCACGGCCACCGCCGCCCCCCGCCGCTCCAGCACGCACGGCGCCCCGTCCGCTGCCTCTTCGACCAGGGCCCCCAGCCGGGGACGGGCCTCCGTCAAAGACACCCTCCGCAACGTCGCCACAACATCGGACCCGAGCCGCGACACCGGCGCCAGCAGCGCACTGTGCCCGGTCCGTTCATGACTCAGGCGCGTGGCGTGGCCGTCCTCGGCCTGAGCCACGAGCTTCGTGAACGAACCACGCGCCTTGTCCACCCCCACGGATGAATCCGAGTCCAGCTCTGCAGCGGCAGCCATCGCTTCCCCTCACACTCCAAAATGTAATGCCACCCTATCGCACCACTTCAATGTCAGACCCCGACTTGCCCTCAACTCACCTGTAAGAACAGCATGTTGCATCTAGCTTGAAATGTAATGTGGATGGGCGTAGAAGGCAGTACATCTTGGCCAGGTGAGGTGTCCCGGTCTGCTGACATGGCGGAATCGACGTCCAGGCCCGGCTGCCGGCTGCCAGACTTACTGACATCGCCAAGGACCAAGCACGTCAGCCCGTTGTCGCCCCAGATGCCACCGGCCACCGTCGGCACGCCCAAAACCCCCGCCTGAGCAGGAAGGCAGCATGACAACCGAGACTCCCCCGGCCGAGCCGGTGACCTACGAAGGATGGCGGCACGTGCCGCCGCGCATCCTGGCCACCCGCACCCAACTCGCCCGCTGTGACCTGCCCCGCAGCCCCGAGGGGCCGCCGAGCGCCTACGTCAACGCGCTCAACTACCGGGGAAAATCCGAGCGCACCGAGCTGTACGCCCTCGCCTACTCCCGGCCCACCAGTTCCAGCGCCCGGCAGCTCGCGGCGGCCGCCGCCCGGCGCACGGAGCCCCGGCAGTGCCCGGAATGCGGCGCCCACTGCCAACAGCCGCTGACCGAGTACGACAGCCGTCCCCTGTGTCCGATGTGCCGCCATATCGCCCAGGCCCGCGCCTTTCAGTTACGTCTGCGCGAACAGCGTTCCGCGCTCGCAGCATGGGCCCGAGAACTGTTGTCCCAACGGGACCTCGCGGTGGTGTGGGCAGACGTGCAGCAGGCACCGCGCACCGCGTCCGGGCGGGCCCGGCCCCCGTTGTCCGTCCACCTCACCGCAGTCAGCCACCAGAGAAACCCGCTGCTGGATGTCCGCATCCGGCTCACCGGGCCCCGCGCCGCCCAAGTCCCCGCCGGGGCCCTCTCCCCCGCCGACGGCACAGAATGCATCCTCGCAGGTCAGAGGGCTGTCATTACGACCCGTCATGCATTCCCGTTGAGACGGCACAACCGGCAGGCGCCGAAGATTCGGAACGTGTGAGAAGACTTCACCCTCCCTCTTCTCACGGGACAGGGGCATCGATTCTTCGGTGAACCACACCACCCGGGCGGGTGAGCAGCCTGGCATCCTGGTCACCTGGCGGCTCGTACAGCGCTATTCCTACTTGCGTGATCAAGAACCTGTTGCGCGCCGCTACGGCCGCCGCGCTCGCCATCCTGCCCGTCACCATGTCCCCCTCGGCGCACGCCGCCGAGATGCTTCCGCTCAGCGTCGCGGTCCACCAGCTCGACCTCGCCGATGAATCCCGCGAGGGTTACACGCGCGACAAGTTCCGCCACTGGAACGCCGGACAGAACCCTTCGGACGGCTGCAACACCCGCAACGAGGTACTGATTGCCGAGGCAGTCGAGCCGCCAACCGTCGGCCCCGGGTGCAAGCTCTCCGGCGGCACCTGGTTCTCGTACTACGACGCGACGACGGTATCGGGCCCCTCCGGCATCGACATCGACCACATGGTGCCGCTCGCCGAATCGTGGGATTCCGGCGCATCAGCGTGGACCGCGCAGCGCCGCGAGGCATACGCCAACGATCTGACAGCCCCCACCTCACTGGTCGGCGTCACCGCCAGGTCCAACCGCAGCAAGTCCGACCAGGACCCCGGCACCTGGATGCCGCCCAGCGTCGAAGTCCACTGCCAGTACGCCGCCGAATGGACCGGAACCAAGCTCCGCTGGAACCTGACCATCGACCCGCAGGAACAGGCCGAGCTGCTCAACCTTGCCGAGCAGTGCCCGACCACCGACGTCCACTTCGAACCCGCCCCGTAGGCGAAACGCCGACGCACCCTGTCCGGCCTTGCTTCACGGCGACAGGGGGCGTTCTCCTTCCTTGGGCCGCTGCGGAGCCCTGGCCGGGCGCCCCCGGCGAACGCCACCGCCTTCAGCGGGCACAACGAGCACGCCACTTCCGGCGGCGCTCGCGGTCAGGGACTGGAGGCTTCAGTCCCTGACACCCCTGCCCTGGCGCCTCTGAATCGGCGTTCGGGCCCAGAGACGCGCCCGTGCAGTCGGGCTCAGCGCGCTGTGGCCCGCCAGTTGTCGTACGGTCTTGAGGTTCCCCCGAGATGCGGCGGAGGCTGACAGAGGGTCAGATGGGACTCATGAGAGGACCTTTGACCATGGCTGCCCCCAGAAAGTATCCGCTGGAGTTGCGCGAGCGTGCGGTGCGGATGTATCGCACCACCGAACCGAAGCCGCAGATCAAGCGGCTGGCCGTCGACCTCGGAGTCCATCCCGAGGCCCTGCGGACCTGGATCCGTCAGGCCGAGGCCGATGCCGGCGAACGCGACGACCGGCTGACCACCGGCGAGCGCGAGGAACTCGCGGCCCTGCGCAAGGAGAACGCCCAGCTCAAGCGGGCGAACGAAGTCCTGCGGACCGCCTCGGCTTTTTTCGCCGCGCAGCTCGACCCGACCCGGCCCAGGTGACCACGCTCCTCGACGAGCACCCTCATCTGGGAGTCGAGCCCGTACTTCGGGAACTGCACATCGCCTCCTCCACCTACTACCGCTGGCGCCGCGCCGAGAGGGAGCCGTGCGAGCGGCGCCGCCAGGACGCTGAGCTGACGGAGAAGATTCAGCGGATCCATGCCGACTCCGGCGGGATTTACGGCTCACCGCGCGTGCACGCCGTTCTGAAGCGTGAGGGCCTGCACGTCGGCCGCAAGCGGGTCGAGCGCCTGATGCGCGAGGACGGCCTCGCGGGCATCAGCCCGCGCCGCACGGGCTTCACGCGCCGGGATCCCAAGGCCACCCTGGCCCCGGACCTGGTGCAGCGCGACTTCACCGCACTCGCACCGAACCGGCTCTGGGTCACCGACCTCACCATGGTCTCCACCAGCGAAGGCCCTCTGTGGCTGTCCGCGATCCGCGACGCGTTCTCCCGCCGCGTCGTCGCCTGGGAGACCTCGGCCCGCGCGGACGCGGACCTGGTCCTGTCCTCGCTGGAGTACGCCCTGGCCAGCCGGGAGGTCGAGCCCGGACAGCTCATTCACCACGCGGACCATGGCTGTCAATACACATCCATCAAGCTCACAACACGCCTGCTGCGAGCGGGAATTGAGGCGTCCATGGGGTCAGTCGGGGACTCCTACGACAACGCTCTGGCCGAGAACCTGTGGATACTGATCAAGACCGAGTGCGTCCGCGACCGCGTCTTCGCCACCCGCGCCGAGGCGAACCTTGCACTCTTCGAGTACATCGACGGCTTCTATAACGGCCGGCGCATCCAAGCCCGGCTCGGCTGGCTCAGCCCCATCGAGTTCGAGGAGAAGTACTACACCGACCAGGCGTCGGCCGAACAAGCGAACCTGAAACCCCGTCACCCCTCCCTGACCAGCTGATCAGCACCTCCCGCACAACGGGGGAACCTCATCTGGCGGAAGGCCGCTTTACAGGACTGGCGGCTTCCCGGGCGGGTGTTCGCCCGGGAAAGCATGCGTCAGGGCCGGTCGAGAGATTCGATAGACGCGCTGTCCCGCAAGTACTCGTGGACCGCTTGTTCCGGGACGCGGAAGGACCGGCCCACGCGTATAGCGGGCAGGTGTCCAGTGTGAACCAGCCGGTACACCGTCATCCTGGAAACACGCATCACTGAGGAGACTTCCGCGACGGTCAAGAAGACCACCTGGCCAAGAGGGCGTTCACGGTGTGCCGCGCCACTTTCCCCCGTTGCCGGGTGTGTGGGGCGGTCGTCTGTACGCCGACTTGGGCCTTCCGCCGCCCCCGGGGTTTCGCCGTCCTCAGCAAGTCGTGAAGCCGTTGAGGTGGGGCGTGCCTCGGTCTTTGCCATCCAGTCGAGCAGTCGCTGCTTGCCCCGGTCCAGGCGCTCGGTGTCGATTGATACCGCGGTTTCGGCCTGGTGCAACAGGTTGCCGATCATGATGTCGGTGTCGATGGAGCTGCTCTGTCCGTTGTCCGTCATGCTTGCTCCTCCTCTCGCCCTCGCGACGCGCCGGTTTCCACCGACTCCTCGTCGAAGGTCCACCCAGCAGCAGCGCATAGAGCCTGCCGGGCCTGGGCCACGTGCTTGCGCACGCCCGATGGCTGAATGTCCAGCAGCTCTGCGATGCGCAGCACGGACTGTTGCTCGATGAAGTACAGCAGGGCGACCTCTCTGCGCCTGGAGGGAAACTCTCGAATCACTTGCAAGCAGTGGTCCAGATCGTCACGGGCGATGACCGCGTCAGCAGGGTCGGGCCCTATGCGGGCATAGAGCCGTTCCACATCCCGTTGGAGACTTTCCAGTTTGCTCTCCCGCCGGATGCCGTCGATCCACTTGTTGCGGCACACGCTGCGCAGCCAGTTGTGCCGTTCCTCGTCTTCACGGCCTGCGAGTGACTCCCATGCCTGAACAGCCGCCATGAACGTCTGCTGCACCAGGTCCTCGGCAGCGGCCTGGTCACAGCCGGCCCGCACCATCGCGAAGCGAAGCAACCCGTCCGCTTCTCGCTCCCATAGCGCGGACACCTGCTCCGCTTTCGAATCTCCTTGCGTCACACCGGTTTCCCCCTGATCAGCTTCTGACGAAACGCCGACGTGTACCTGCATGGCAGGGCCCCCTCGCCCGCGGCCTTGAACCACCACCGTGCCGGCCGGAGCAGTTCTCACCAGCGCAATGAGCGTGGCTCTGCGCTGCCATTCGGCCAAGAAGGCGGAGGCGCCCGCAAGAGCGGTAACCAGACACAGCACCAGCCAAGGCTGCGGCTGCTGGACGGCCGGCCATAGCCAGCCCGTCCACTGCCCCAAAGTTGTGTTCACACCATGGAGTCGAATGCGCGGCCAAAAGTGCTGCCATCTCGCGCAAGATTCTCTAGCTGGCTTTCGGACGCTTGCCATCCGCACGTCATTGCCGACCGGCTTGCTCCGGTCGTCTGACCGGTGAGCAAGCCTTGCTCATCCAGCTGCGGGTGCCGTGCCTTCTCCGAACTGGGGCACGTCGGCCACCGTGACGTCCAGACGTGGAGCTCGTACCGCGTACGTATTCCTCCTAGCGGTATTTCCCCTCGCAGCGCGTGCCATCGAATCACAGTGTTCATCCACGACTCGCTGGGCGCCCGGGGAGTTCATGTGTCGGTGCGTAAGGCTGATGGGGACGCAGCGCGGAGCTTCCGCGATGCAGGGAGAGGCGGCGCCATCACTCTCAACTGCCGCGGAGGCCGCGCAGCCTGCCTGCCGTCATGCGATCTATAGCAGTAGGAGTCACCACCAACTGAAGAGTCAGTCCGCGCGTGCTGCTTGGCCTAGGGTCCAGCCCGTCACTGCGTGCACCGGACCACGCCAGAGGGGGGCCGTCAGTTTGTTGCCGTCGGGAAGGACAATGGTCACGTCCGCAAGGTGGAGGTAGCTGGGTAGCCCGTCGGACGGGCAATCACCATGCTCGGCGTTCAGCTCGGCGTACGCGTTGTCGATCCACTGGTCGAGTTCGGCGACCAACGGCGCGGCGTTCCCGCTAGCAGCCCGCAACTGATCGCCCCATGCCTTTGTCCATGCGCTGAACGAGATCAACGTTCCTCGCACCATTCCACCTGCTGTCTGAAGCACGATGCTACTCATCCGCGCTTCGTCACCGACCTCGTTCAAGATCATGATCAGTGACTGCAGGTAGACGTCCGAGATCGGTTCGACGACGGTCGGTGCGGAAGGATTCTCAGTCATGGCGCAGCCCCTTCCTTGAGGGAAGCCGCCACACTGCGGGAAGCCGCAAGTTCCCGGTGACGGCCTTTCATCTCAAAGTAGAACGGCGTCCGGGTGAGGGCATCCTGAGAAGTACCGCTTCCGTGTCAACAACCACCCAGGCGAGATACCGCCTCATGACAGTGCCGACGAGCCCGAATGCCACCCCGTATCAGTGCGCCGCACCACGTTGCAAGGCCCCCACCAGCCGCAACAGCAAGCATCTGACGTGATGTCACTGACATCCCTCACTGACACCAAAGCGGCACATCGTACTCCGGGACGGTACAGCCGTTACATGGACCTCCTCGACCGCCTTCTCATCGAGGGCGGCCAGCAGGCAGCAGGATGGACAGCACGAGACGTCGACACAGCCCTGTACTGGATCGGGGGAAGCGGCTCATCCGCATGAGTGGCGCGCCTTGGTCGGGGCCAACATCTTGAAGCGAGTCACCACGGTCGTCTACGTCGCATCCCGCTCCTGTATGGCTTGATACTCGTCCCCAAGCGCACCAGGCAGGCAACCCCATCGGGGTGGGCGCGGCCCTTGATCTCGCACGACCCGTCGATCCGGACCAGGCGCTGCACGCGGTACCCCCGTCGCCGGTCATCCGACTGGTCCGGGAGCCCTCCCCCACCAGCTTGATTTGCTGCTGCTTCAGCGGTGGGCGGGGCGCGTCGGCGGCTATCTCACGCTGCTGTCCCAGCTCATCTGCCAGGCAGCCACCGCGGCCATCGAGGAAGACATCGAAGACATCACTCCCGAACTCCTCGCCAGCATCGACATCGGAGGCTGACCGGCAAGCCCCCTCGACGTCCTGCGGGCCTGGCCAGGTCTCAACCCCGTCGGCTGGCCGGTCAACCAGCCAACCGCTCGCTTCTCGACGCCCCCCTGGCGCTATGCCGCCCCATTCAGCAGCGGCAGCCTCGCTGCCGGGCATCGCGCCAGGTACGACCCGGGTAGTCGATCCACATGACCATGCTGAACATCAGCGCGGCGGCACGGCGGCGCAGCGCCCGTCGATGACAGGCCGCAATGTTAGGGGAGGAGGCCGCGCCGCCGAAGGATACGAAGAAGCAGGGAGGCGGGGAGCAGGCGCCGGATGCCGAAGCGGTAGACGAGGGCGTGTTCCATCTTAGTGATGATGTGGTGCTGGTTTCCGGGGCCGAAGCCGTTGAGGTTCATCTGGGCGGCGGTTGTGATGGGTGGGGCGTTCCAGGCGTCGGCGCAGGCTTGCTTGAAGGGCGTGTCGAGGCTGGTGAGGCAGTGGTCGAAGACTTTGCTGAGCGGGGGGCTTTCGGCGGAGATCCAGGCACGTACTTCGGCAAGGCGTTCTTGGAGGTCGTGTCCGGTGGTGGTGAGAGTGGTGAGGGTTTCGGGGTCGTCGCTGGTGCGGCGTCGGACGCGGTACGGGTATTCGGTGCGGGCGACGAGTAGTTGGACAGCGGTGGCGTATCGGTCGCGTCGTGCGGTGGCGCCGGCGCGCAGTCCGGTCAGGATGTGCGCGAGGGCGCCAGCGATGACGGAGGACCCGAGGGCGAGGATCAGTACGGTGGTGAGGGTGCTCGGCGTGCCTGCGGGAGTGGGTGTGGGCGCTGGTGAGGCGGCGAGAAGGGTGGTTATTGCTGCCGGGTCCATCGCCGTGCCTCCAGTTGCATCTCAGTAGTAGTCAGCGGGTGGACGCCCTGTGTGGGGTGTCCGTGCGGAGTGTCTTCGGCGGGCCAGGTACCGGTGCGGCGCCACGTCTCTTCGTATATCAGGTGGCGGTGGATAAGGGTGACGAGTGGTTCGAGGCCGTCCTCGGGAAGCCAGAGCAGGGCCGGGTCGTCGCCGGGGTACTGCAGGCACAGGTCGCGCAGGGGTGGAGGGTTGCGGTGTTTAAAGATGCGGTCGGGGGCGCCGAGGGGGAAGGCGTGGACGGTCGTGTCGGGCCGGATGATCAGGCGGATGCGTTCGGTGGGGTACTTGGCGTTCTGCAGGGCGGGCAGGGGGCGGAGGGTGAGTTCGATGAGGGCGGCGCCGCCGGGTCCGGTGCGGCCGCTGGCCTGCTCCACGCCGAAGACGGTGTCGTGGTGGAGCAGGTGGCGAGCGGCTGCGGCGGGGTCGGCGAGCGCCCGGGTCAGCAGGTACGCCATGACCGGGAGGGGCGGGCGGGCTGCTGGGCGCGCAGGGAGGTGACGGCGCGGCCGGTGGAGGTGATGCTGCCGGCGGCCAGCGCGCGCAAGGCCGCGTCGGCAGTCTGTGCGGGGGCGGTGGGGAATGGGTCGCCGATCAGGTCGTGCCAGATATCGATGGCGGCCGGGTGGTCGCCGTCCTGTTCCAGGCGGCGGGCCTCGGCAGCCTGGCGGGCGGCAGGCGCCAGGGCGGTGACGTAGGCGGAGCGCTGGGCGGGGGTCCAGTTGGCCGTGAGGTCGTCGACACCGGTGGGGTCGACGATCGGGCCGGTGACGGCCTGAGCGGCGTGGGCGATGACGGTGGCCAGGGCTTCGGAGTGGTCCATCGCTACAGTGATCGTCTGGTAGGCGAGCGCCTCCCAGAGCAGGCCGCAGATTTCGTCGAGAACCGGGTGGTTCTTCTTGAGCGACTTGAGCATGCGGACCTGGTGGACGAATCGTCCGCCTGTTGCCTGGTTGCGGGTGCTGATGGTCCGGTTCAGGGTGCGGGTGTTGGACCATTCCCAGGTGTCCTCCTCGCGGTCGGCGATGAAGACGTCCTCTCGGCCGGCCTCGTCCAGGGCGGGGACGAGGTCGAAGGTGAAGTCCAGGTCGGGGAAGGTGACCTGAAGAGCGTGGGCGGGGCTGTCCTCCACGTCGAACTGGGCGCCGGGGAAGAGTTGGGCGACCTCTTGGCGCAGCAGGTTCATGGCGTGGGCGGGGCCGCCGGGCTTGCGGAGCTTCGCCGTCAGATCGGGGTGCATGAGGATGATCATGTCGACGTCCTTGAGCGGCTTGAGCATGGTCTTGCGGGCGAAACTGCCCTGCAGGAAGGTGCTCGACGCCAGACGGCTGGTGATCAGGTGCTCGCTGATCGTCCGGTGGCGGTCCTGGGCGCTCTCGCGCTCGCGGCGGTCGAGGTTGAGTGCCTCGTCGAAGGTTTCGAAGGCGGATTTGGTGCTGTCGCGCATGGTGGCGTGGTGCTCGTCTCTGCCGGCCTGGGGCGGTGGTGCCCGGTGCCGGCGTCCGGATCCCGCTGTGGTGCGCCGGTGCGGGCGCTTCACAGGGGACAGACGACACAACTCTCCGGTAGGGGTGCAGGAGGTGGCGGTGGGGCTATTCGCAGTCGCGGCAGCGGTCGCTGCCGTCGGTGTACATAGCTGCCGGGTGCAGGACGAAGCATCCAGGGCATTGGCGCTCGGCGACCCGGGAGGCACAGTCGCAACGGCCGCATTCAGGGCAGGGGGCGGCCTCGCATGTGGTGCAGGGGGCTGCGAACGAGACGAAGTCTTCACCGCAGTGGGCACACGTGTAGTCGACAGCCCGCGGTCCGGTGTCCCGGCTGGAGGGTGCGAACCGTTTCCACGGGGCGAGGTCGGTGACAGCGATGGCCAGCAGGTAACCGCCCATCGGCACGGTCTGGATGTGCAGTTCCTCGCCGAGGATCCCGTCCCGGTAACGCAGCCGTGTCTGTCCTTGGGCGCGGCCGTGGGTAGCGAGCGCGGTGCTGATGACCGGGATGGCGGCCTGGTTGCTGCCGCGGCGCAGCGGCGGCAGGCCATGAGATGCGGTGAAGGCTAGGCGGCCTTGGGAATCAAGGAGGAAGACATGGCCGGGGGCAGGCAGTCGTTCACTGGCCTTGACGCAGGTGGCCATGCGGGAGGCGTTACTGGCATGCCACAGGGCGACGGCGTCGTCGGCCGTGGGGCCGGCAGTTCCCATGTGCAGGTCGACCTGGGTGTCTGGCAGGAGGATCTCGGCGGCGAAGGCGTCGCACGCGGCGTCTTCCAGTGAGGTTCCGCCATCGGGCTCGGCCAGGAGGGCATCTATGAGAGTCAAGTGGTTCTGCTGGAGATGGTGGCCGAGTTCGTGCAGGGCGGTGAAGTCCCGGCGGGCCAGGCTGACGGAGCGGGCAACGGCGAGGACGGGCGGGGGGCCGGGGAAGTAGGCGCCGGCCACGCTACAGCCTTGCCCGGCCTGGGTGTCAGGCACTTCGCGGACCTGAAGATTGGTCCACTGCTGCAGTTCTGCCAGTGCACCAGCCGCAAGGCGGTCAACGGCATCACCGTGGTGCTTGTGCAGCATGCCGAGCATGGCCGTCGCCTGGGTGCGGGCCGCCGCGCGGCGCAGATAGTTCACCGGCCCGGAGCTTGGTCGAGGTGGACGTGGAAGAAACGGTCGAGACGGCCCGACCAGTCGGTTGTTCCGCCGTCCTGCCGTGCGGCCAGCCCGAAGGCTCCGTAGGCGGCCGACAGACGGGCTTGTTGTTCACTCGTGCCGCTCCGGTGGGCGAGCAGACGGATCTGGGCGCGGCGGGCGGGGCGGCTGAGCTGGTGGACCAGCTGATCAGGGAGCTCGGGATTGGCCTCCAGGACCCTGTCCTGAGTCTGGCCCATGACAGGGCCCAGGATTGCGGCCTCGTCCGGGGTCAGCGGAGTCTGCCCCCGCAGGAGCGCAAGGGCACGTGGAGGCTCGATGTCCAGATGACGTACCAGGTCGTGGGCGCCGAGCTTATGTTTGCGCAGGAGGGTTGTCAGGTCGCCGCTGCCAGCTGGTGTCCAAGACGCTGCGGCAAAGTGCTCCAGTGCGTCGGCGAGGGCCGCACGGAACTCGGCTGCCGGTGCGGCTGGGCTGGCGATGGCGCTCCCCCGGCGGCTGCCGGGGGGCCCATCTTGCGGGGACTTAAGGGAGTCGGGTAGCTGGCTGACCTGCCGGTCCAGGACCCACCAGGGCAGCCGGGCACCCAGGCCGTACCAGAGCGCGAGCGGTTGCTCGACGGTGGTGGCTGCGGCGGGCAGCAGCAGTGTTTTCTCGTCGTGGAAGTGGGTCTCCAGCGATACGGGGACGGCGTGCACAGCGGTATCGCTGACCGAGGTGATGGCCACGAGTTCGACCACGTCTACCCATGCCACGCGCCAGATCTGGCCCGGCTGGGGATCTTCGGGTGTGGCGAGGGCGGCCTCGCGGACCGCGTCGGGGACTTTCAGCTGGGCGGCTGCCGCCAGCAATCGCTCGTATGCGCTGCTCGGTGCCTGGCTCATCGGGCCCCTTCTTCCCTTGCGGCTGTCTGCTTCCACTATGGACAAACGACGTCACTCACCCGACGTCAGGGGGATCTCCTCCGCGGTTCAGTAGCGCACCCAGCACGGCTACCTGGTCGCTGTCGTCGCTCAGGGCGAGCCTGAGTTTTTCCCTGATCGCTTCCATGATCGCGCCCGCCTGTCTGGGCCCGCTCTGCAAGATCCCGGCTGCTGCGGCCGGACTGTCCTCCAGGTAGGACAGGAGAATCCGCTCTTGCGGGGAAAGCGCCTGCCAGATCCACTCGGCCCGGACATCGGCGAACACCGGGTCTCTGTCCGCAACCGAGCCGAGATCCGCGGCCGCGACGGTGGGATCGATCAATGCACCGTCGTCCGCGTACAGGGTGGTGTACTCGGGCGGAGCGAGGAGGTCAAACCGGGCCTCAAGGACGCGGGCCAGGTCCTCTTCGCGGACCGCTCCTCCGGCAGCCTCAAGGACGGCGGTGAGCACTGTCATCAGTGCCTGGACCGTCTCCACTGGGGTAGGGCCGGAGTGGTTCCACGCAGTGATCCATACGCCGCGGACCTCCCAGGCTGCCCTGACCAGCGTGTCAAGATCGCCCTGCCATACCTGACCTCGCGTACCGGCGGCCAGTGCCCACCGGGGCGAGGGACCTGTGACCTTGAGGAAGCGGTCGTCCTCCTGAAGGCGCCGGGCGAACCGGCGCCGGAGCTTGCCCCGGTCCGTCATCTTGGCCTCATCGATAAGGAAGTTCCTGACCGTGGTGAAGAACAACTTTTCGAGGGATCTGTCGTCGACCGCCTTGAGGAAGCACGACGTGATGAACCGGCCGCCGGCTCCCTTCCGGTCCAGCATCCGGGTGAGGAGTTCATCGACAGCATCATCGTCCCATCGGGAATACCCCTCAGGGGGTGGAAACCCCTGGCTCCGGGTGACTTGACGGCCCACCTGACGCAGCAACTCAAGGCTCAGTCTGCCAAGTTGGCCGGTCTGCGCCAGCTCTTCGTATGCCCCGCTCAACTTCACTCACCCGGCCTCACCTACACGCGGACGGGTCGCCCGAGCGATGATCCTGCTATACACCTGGCACGGACTGGGCAGGCGCACGCCACGCCGGAATCACTCCCCCGGCAACCGCGCGACAGCTGCACAACTGACGCATCACCGGTGGGCGGTCAATTCGCGCTGTTGAGGCCTCCTGGACGGCCTCGCGGGCCCCGGCCACGAAACAACTACCCGTTCCAACTGGGGCCGATCGCCCCCACCACGCGAAGGACGCGGTCGGTCCTGGCCGATGAATCCCAAGCCTCACGGATACAAGAACACCAGGGTTAGCCCTCCTCAAGGGCCGCTGCAACGGTCGAGACACCAGGGGCTGACTGCCCTGTCGAGGCGGCCGATATGGCGGGCCCCACCGCCCTGACCAGTAAGACAGCAAGAAGATCCATAACGATTCTCGCAACACGACCAGGATTCCCGCTTCTTGCCGGGATACCAGGTCAGAGCGATACCGACCTCAAGCCAACGAAGAGCAGAGAGTGATAATCGCACCTCATGAGCCATTCTCGAATGGTCAAGATCATTCTCGCTTCAGGCGCAAAGCGCCAGCTGAAGAGCAAAAGTGAGGGACCGTCACATCGAGAACTCACAGCAGCTCGTCTGAGTCCAGGTCCTCGAGATGTTCAATCTCCCGCATGGCCGTGACACCGGGCTCCGCCGGTTGCTCGCGGTCTTCCTCACCACGGATCTCACGGACCCTTGGGGACCGTGAGCGGCAGAGATGAGGCGAGGCCTCGTCCCGGGCTCGCGTCACCGGCACCGGCCCTCCGGCCAGTGCGTTCAGGCCAGTTGACCGCGGCCGCCCGCCGCTGTCAGTGCCCGCGGCTAGGCTTCAAAGCCGGTCAACGGGGAGGTTTGCATGATCTACGGTCCGCTGACACCGGATGTGCCGCTCGGCCCGTTCGAGGGCTCGCCCATCACCGTGTGGTCCACCCAGAGCAAGCAGGCCAAACTGCACGCCACTTCCTCGTGTTCCTACCTGCGCTCCGCCCGCACCACCGGCCGGGAGGTGCAGCTGGATGCCTCGGTGGTCGCCCGGATGTGCCCGCAGTGCGGGGCATACGGGTCCTGGGCGCGGCCCGGGACGGGTCTGGCCGTCTTCCTGGACACGCTGACCGGGCTGGGCTTGCTGTACGAGCTGGACAGCTTCCGTGACGCGGACGAGGACGCCTTCAGTGACGAAGAGGTCCGGCAGGCGGCCACCCTGCTCCACCGGCCTGCTCCCGGTGCCCCGGCGGACACCGCTGCGCAGGAGGCGGAGGAGGACGAAGACAACGAGGACGCCGCGTGGGAGGAGTTGCAAGAGGCTCGGCGTGTGCGCGAGGCGGTGTTTCGTGAATGGCGCGGCGCGCTGGCGAGCATGCACCGTGCGCACCAGCAGCTGGGGCTGTTCCCGTGGTTGAGGTCCTGGGCCGAAGCTGCGCTGCAACTGAAGGCCGAACGGCTGCGCGCCGTGCAGGTCCAGGCCCGGCTGCTGGTCACGGAGGATGCGCTGCTGGGGGCGGCCGCGGCAGCCGCCATGCCGGAGCCGGATGTCCCCGCCGACGACGCGGCGTTCGCCCCGCTGGGCGCTCCTGCCGAGGTGAAGAAGCAGCTGTTGTCGCTGTGGCGGCGGTGGCAAAGGACGGTCGAGGACAGCTGGGATCCTCCGCGGGAACAGGGCTATCTCGTCCACCATCTGGCAGACGGGATGGGCAGCCGCCGCAAGGGGCGCGATCAGATGCTCGAGCGCGTGCGGGCCGTACTGGCCGAATGGGAAACTCGTGCCCAGTCGGCGGCCGGCGGACAGTACGGCGAACGGGTCCTGTTCGCGCGTCTTCCGCACGACGCGGCGACGGAACGCGACTCCCGCAGGTCGCTCCTTGACCGGCTGGATGAGTGGGAGCTGGGTGTCCTCGCCGTGTACATGGTCGACGCCGCCTGGCAGCCGCAGTCCGTCATCACCGTGCGGGTATCAGAACCGGTGGCCGCACGCCTGCTGACGCAGCATCACGGGCTCTCCTACAGCGAGATGGAGGCTGCCGGGACCGAACCGACGCCCGAGACAGCGGCAAAGCCCTCTCCTGTGGCTGAACTGCCTTTTGAGCCGGGGGTGTTCGACGACACTCCGGTCCGCGGCAGGCGCCCGGTCACCCGCACCCACCTGCGTGCGCTGCGCGCCGCGATGCGGGACGCGGAGCAGCTGTACGTCGTCTTCTCCGTCGACGCCGGCCTCGAGGTCGTGGCACTGAGCGTCCTGGATCAGCGCTGCGCCGCGGGATGGCAGGGCGTCATCATCGCGGGCGCCAGTGACCTGCCCGACGCCCTCTTCGACACCCGGCCCGCCATTCCCGGCCAGGACGCGCCGGAAGACGGGGAGATCTGGCCCGAGCGCATCTACGATCCGCATCACGAGGCGTTCGGTGCCAGTCTGGGTGTGGCGCAAGGTGAAAGGCTGCTGGTGCGGCTGTGCGCGGGACGCCAAGACGTGGGCCACGCACTGCGGTCGCTGGCCCTGGCGCGCGGCATGGCCGACCTGCGCGAGTTGGAAACTGCCGGGTACGACGACCGGGGGCTTGCGCGCCGCCCCTTCGCCTCTGCGGTCTGGCACGGTCTGCTGGCCATGGAACAGCTGGACCTGCACCCCTTCGAACCCGACACCGACACCGGATGGCCGCGCGGGACAGGTCTGCCGCTGGGTGTGCTCGCCCAGGTGCAGGTGTACACCTCCGACGCGGCTGGCCAGTATCAGGGCCGGGCTCACTCCCCGGGCTGCGCCCACCGGCGCCCGGAGCACGGCGTGGGCCGCGACGACGACCTGGTGACCCTCGAGGAACTGATGGGCAGCAAGGACTTCGACCCGTGCAGCAAGTGCGGCGGGTATGCGATACGTCGCTTGAACCAGGAGCAGGTCGCCTACTACCGCGCCGCGCACCGACTGCACCATCTTGCGCAGCAGGTGCATGCCGTGGCCCGCAAGGGTGTCGCCGACGGCTCGGATCTGGCGGCCGGGCTGGAGGAATTCACCAGCCTGGACCGTGCCAGGGCAGAGGCGTGGTTCCCGTCCTGGGAACAGGCCCGCCAGTGGCGAGAGATCGTGGACCGTCTGCGTCGTGCGCTGCCTATGCCCGGTTCGGCATAGCGCAGACCCCGTCGCGGGCAGCGGCTGCCGACTCGCCGCCCGGTGACGCCACCAACCCGCACACACAGGGCAGCAACCGCCGCACGCCTCCCCCACCAAAGGCTCCTCCTTCGGCAGGTGACCCCCCAGCCCAGCCGTCACCGGACAGGACTGGGTGCCGGCGTGCCTCACGCAGAGCTCAGCAGTACCTCTTCCAGGTCCTGCCAGCGCGGTGGCGGCGCAGCGGCAGATCGCACGACGGTGAGCAGCCGCCCGTCGAGGCAGGCATCGAAGCGGCCTTCGGCCCGCGCCAGGCGTTCCCGCACACCGACCTGGCGTGGGGGCTGCTCGCCCAGGACGGCCAGCAACACCTCGTGCCGGGCGGACCCCAGCGCGTCGGCGGGCACCCAGGTGCCGCGGACGGGAATACCCGCCAGTTCCGCATCGGCTTCGGGGGCAGTGTCGTACAGCCGCTGCGCCATGTGTGCGGCCTGCTCCTGCGGGTCGGGCGCAGGCTGCGCGCGGGACACCGCCTGAAGCGGGCCCGTGGTGGGCAGTGTGTGCATGCCGGGCAGGCTGTCGAGCAGCGGCCCCGTGTCACCGTCTGGTTCCTGCCTGGGGGGACGCGCTGGTGGTCTGCGCTGCTGCTCCCGCACGGGGAAGTGCCACTGACGCCCTTCGCCATGTCTCTGCCAGCGGGGGTCCAGCGCGCTGTCCCAGCGTCCGTCCTGGGGAAGGAAGATGTCCACGGCGACGCCGGAGCGGCCGATCCAGACCCAGCTCATGAAATAGGCGTGGTCGTGGTGGGAGGCGGACCACAGGGCAAGTTCCTGCAGCCGGCTCTTCTGCTCGGAGAGCGGCTCCTTCGGCAGGAGTGCCTTAGGGCGGCGGTGCCGGCCCCGGGCCTCCCCCGCAATGCGGCCGCCGGGCAGATGAAACAGCAAGTCCGGGCGGATGCCGACGGCCCGGTAGTCCGTCAGCATGCGGCCGGGCAGGGCATCGAAACTGTGCAGCGCATGCGCGGTGCTGTCCCAGGCGAACAGCGCCTCACTCGCCGCTGTCAGCATGCCCAGGCCTGAGCTCTCGGTGACGAAGCCTCGGATGTGCCGCGAACTCGCCACGAACGCCCGGTGGTCGACCTGGAGCGGACCGCCCGTCCCGGGAGCATCGAGATAACTGGCAAGGAGGCGGACCTCGAGCTGCTTGGTCCGGTAGTCGAGGACGCGGTTCAGGTCGCAGGCGAGCGCGTTGATGTGGATGAGCCGAGCCAGTCCCACCGGCAGAACGCCCTGCCCGACCTCCGTGACGGCCACCATCGGCCCCTGCACCCGGAACTGCCACACCCGGACCCGTACGGTATTCACCTTCGTGGTTCCTCTCCGCGTTTCCGTCACGCCGCGCAGTGCAGCCCTCGCATGGCGCTCGGCTCTCCTTGGTGTGCAACTCCGCGTGCTGCCGGGGCATTCACATCATTCCGGTGACATCGTGGGCAGCGGTCGCCTCCGCCGCCCGTCATTGGGGACACGCGCGCGGGGGCAGTGGCCGACGTGTCGCTCCAGCAGAGAGTAAACCGTTGAGGGGCTGCGCCTCGGTGCCGGACGACGGTGGTGCCGGGCCGGACCGCGCCGGGGGCTTTCAGCAGCAGGTCAGTGCGGCGGTACAGGCCGGCAAAGACTGCGGCCGGGCGGCTGCCCGTCGTGCTGCGGACACGCAAGCCGGTCGCCCCAGTGAAGGCCCCGCTGAGCCCGTGGCCATCCCGCTCAGGCTGCCAACGCACAGGGGCGGTTCGGCCCCCGATCGGCCCGTTGGCGCCGCCCCCTCCTCGCAGCGGGGCCGATCTCCGTAGATTCACGCACGTCATTGACCAGGGGGGCCGGGGCTCGGGGGCGGGCTGGCGGACGGCGGATCGGTCAGGTCCATCGCATGTCGAGGGCTTGCAGAGCGTCCAGTTGTTCGCGGGTGAGCTGGGCGGGGGCGTGGCGCCGTTCTCTGATCCAGCGGCCCAGGTCGAGGGGGTAGCAGTCGACGGTGCACGAGTAGTTGCGGGGGACGTTGAGGTGCTGGTGGTAGCGCCAGAAGGTGCGGGCGGCGCGGAGGCCGCGGGCGAAGGCCCAGGCGGATGCGCCTCGGGGCCGGCGCAGTAGGAGGGCCAGGGGGTGGTCGAAGGGGAGGGCGCCGAGCAGGTTGTGCTGGGTTTCGGTGAGGGTGCCCAGACGGTCGATCTGGTCGTCGAGCCAGCGGGTGAGGGGGCGGTCGTCGCTGTCGGGGCTGAGGTCGGGAAGGGTGAGGTCGCCGCGTCGGGCGGCCTTGAGGGCCTTCGCGTAGGTGCGTTTCCACTCTTCTTTCCATCTGGCGGCCCACCAGGGGTAAATGTCGTTGAGGGCCTGGTGGTAGCAGTACGGGAGAGTGCGTTGGTGGGCTTCTCGGCGCCGGTCGGCGACCCACCGGCCCAGGGGAATGCCTGCGTGGTGTTCGTTGGTGCGGGGCGCGAGGTGGCCGTGCTGGGCGGTGTAGTCGCGGGCGATGTCGAGTTTGTATTCGATGCTGCGGGGCGGGTGCTGCCAGGTCATGCCGAGTGCGGTCAGGCGTTTGATGCGGTCGGGCAGGAGCATGCGGTTGGCGCGTAGGGAGCGCTGCTGGCCGATCCACCAGCCCAGGTAGAAGCGGTCGGAGGTCATGTGTCGGCTGGCGACGTCGAGGTTGCCGTGTTCGGTGTGGTGGCGCTGGGCCTGTTCGAAGCCCATCTCCCAGACCTGGTTGGGGGCATCGACGTGGTTGAGGCCCAGGACGGCGAGGATCTCGTCGACGCGGATGGGGTGGGCTGCGAGTTCGGGCTCGGTGGGTTCGCCGTCCCCGTTGAGGTATTCGACGCGCTGGAAGACGTGCTCGTCATAGACGCTGAGTTCGATGAGGACTTGATAGATCAGGTGGAATCGGGTGCGCCGGGTGGCGTGCCCGATGTCCTCTCCCGGTGCGGTGTAGACGGGGATGATGATGGTGGAGATCTTGCCGTCGCCGGGGGTCTGGCGCAGGGTGCGGCCGACGGCCTGGACGATGTCGATGGTGCTGGTCTTGGGGTGGGCGAACAGCAGGGAGTCGATGGCGGGGATGTCGATGCCTTCGGCGCAGCAGCGGCAGTTGGTCAGGACTGCCCGGCGCGGCTGGGTGTCGGCTGGGTGGGTGGAGAGCCGGGCGTTGCGAAAGGCGGAGTAGTTCTGGTAGCGGACGAAGGAGTTCTGTTTGGAGTTGACGGTGTTGACCTGGAGCCGCGACGGGTCATAGCCGGGCATGCGGGCGGCGGTCTGCGGCAGTGTTTCGGCGCAGGCTTCGGCGGCCGCGATGCAGGGGTGGAAGGTCAGGGTGCGCCTGAGGTCATAGCGCTGCTGGGCCACCAGGAGAGCGATCTGGGCGGCGGCGGCCCGCAGTGCTTCGGCGGTGTAGCTGTTGACGCCGCCGCACAGGCTGCGGCGTAGCTCTTTGTCGGTGATCGTGATGACGGCGATGCGGTAGTCGGCAAGCAGGCCTTGCTGGATGGCTTCGGCCATGGAGAGGCGGTAGACGACGGGCCCGTACAGGCTCTGGTCGTCCATGGAGGCGATTTCGACATCGCACCCGCCGTTCGGAGCCCTTTGGCGGTCGAACTTGCGGAATGTGGCGGTCATGTAGAGGCGATGGCGGGCGGGCAGCGCGTCGTTGTCGTGGACGGCGCCCCAGGCTTTGTCGAGGCGGCCTGCGGTGTGGTGAGCCTCGTCGGCGACGACGACGTCCCAGTCCGGCAGGTGGTAATCGGCGTGTGCCTGGACAACTTTGTACAGCGACTGGTAGGTGCAGAACACGTTGAGAGGGCCGTCGACGTCTGCGGCGACCTGAGCGAGGCTCTCGGGCGTGTTGAGCACCGTCATCGTCTTGGCCAGGGAACGGCTGAGGGCCTCGTCGGGCGAGCAGACGCCCAGGTAACGGCCGGGGCGTCCCTCCCTGTGCCAGAGCGCCGCGGTCTGTTCCAGCAGGGCCTGCGAGGGGACCAGGACGAGAGCCCGGCCATGGGGCGCGGTCTCTTGTACGGCGTGGAGACCTACGTGGGTCTTGCCGGTTCCGGTGGCCATGGTGCTGGTGACGCGGGTGGCGCCTTCGGCGAAGCCGGTGACGATGGCGTCCACGGCCATGTCCTGGTGACCGCGCAGCGGTGTCTTGAGTCCGTTGAGGGTCAGGGTTGCCACGCGTTGTCCTCCCCCGGGTGTCATGGCAGTCCTCGCCCCGAGGGTGAGGAGGTTTTCGAGGTGCCGGGGCCGGGGCGGGGCAGGTTCACTCGAAGGTGTTGTCGGGTCTTGACGGCCTGCGTGAAGCGGGCCGAGTGTCCTGGTGGGGCGTGCTGTGGCGGGGAGGAAGTCCCATGGACTTGACGGGGTTGCTGGGGCCGAGCCGTCCGCTGCCGGTGCAGGTGCGGCCGGTGGGCGGGGAGTCGACCGGATCGTTCGTGCGGCGGCTGGGGCGGGCCAACGGTCTGAACCTGGCCTCGTTCCTCGACCGTGTCGGGCAGGGTGAGGCGTCCCAGGATCCGGACCAGGTGGAGAAGTATCCGCAGTACACCGAGATGAAGGTGAACGCGGCGGGCCGGAACTATCTGTCGGTGCTGTCGGGCCTGGATGTGGGGCTGCTTCAGTGGGCGTTGCCGTCACTGGCGGATGACCTGCTGCTGCCCGGTACAGGGCCAGCGGTGTGGCAGTGGCCGTGGGAAGCGGAGGGCGGGCATCTGGTGCCGTGGTGCGCGTCGTGCGGACACCAGCGGCAGGTCAGTGAGCGGGTGTGGTTGATGTCGGCGGACAGCTGGCAGGTGTGCGGCCGGCATCTGCGGTGGATGGATGACTCGCGCAGCACCGATCCGGAGGCCGTGTCTGTGGCCTCGCTTGCGGAGTGCGTTGCAGCGCACCGGGACAGGCTGCGTCTGCAGGGCAAGTTCAAGTCGGCCGGCGAGGAGTTGTTCGCCGATGCCTGTCAGGTCATGTACCAGTGGTGGACGTATGCGCCCGACACGCTGGTGTGGGTGCAGCGTGCCTGGACGGCAGGGCTGGAGGCCCGTTCGGCGCGTGCTGTACCACTGGTCGTCTTTCCCGAGGCGGTCAAGCTGGCCTGGTTGATGCTGCGATTCGAGCAGGCGGGGCTGCGCATGCCGCAGGACCGGGGCAGGTGGCTGGTTCGGGTGCAGTGTCAAGCGGACGTGTGGGGTGTCGACTTCGCCGCGGGCAAGGACGCCCTGTTGCAGTGGCTGGAGCGCCACAGCCGTCCTGCTGCGACGGGTGCGGGAGCCGCCACGGCAGGGCGGCGGCAGCTCGTGCTGGCGGAGCGGCACAACCGGATCGCGGCTCGTGTGGGCTCCCTGCAACAGCGCTCGTGCATGCCTGGCGCATGAGTCCTCAAGGGGATGCCCGCGAAGGGCAGTGCGGCCGGGGGCGTCGCGGCATCAGACAGAACTCTCCCCCGCCGCCGTGCGCACAGACCGTCGCGCAGGCAGCATTCGATCGGAGCAAGCCTGGTGGCCGAGTTCAGCAGTCCCCTACTCGACGCACGCTGCCAGATGGAACCGTCCCGCGCAGTTGACTGGCCGGCTGCTGGACGGCATGCGCTCTGCGGGGTGGACGGCTTTTCTCCCCGCCCGCCGGGGATCGCCCGGCGGCAGAAACCCGCTCCTGGGATACGGCACCATCGTCGCGGATCTGTCAAGAGCATGCCCTCGAACGGAGGAACTCTCGCTGCTGGCTCGCTGTGCGCTGTCGGGCAGCGGTCACCCTGGGATGAGCGGGGAGGGTTGCTATGCGTGAAGTGCGGGTGTGCTATCTGGATGAGTGTGAGCAGTTGGTGTCGGCGGCACCCGCTGCTCTGGTGGGGGTAGCGCTGGAGGAGCGGCGTCCGCCGAGCGAGCCGGTGGCCTTTCACGGTCGTCCCGGGAAGCTGTCCGACTGGTGGTGCGCCACGACCGGTGGGCATGTGGTGTGCGGTTCGCTGCGGCGCCGTCGGGTGGCGCTGGAGCTGGACTTCGATCCGGAGATCGCCTGGATTGGCGGGGAGCCGGTGGAGCTGCACTGGCAGGGCGCGCGGGGCAAGCGGCGCTGGCGCCCGGATTTCGTGGTGCGCACAGTCACCGGGGCGCGTGAGGTCGTGCTTGTGGAGCCTGAGAAGGACGGCCCCCAGTGGCGGGAGGATCTGGAGGTTGCGCATCAGGTCGCGGCGGCGGCCGGCTGGCAGGTGTCGGTGCGGCGGGTGCCGGAGGGGGTACGCCTGGCCAATCTGGAGTGGGCGGCCGACTACCGCCAGCCGGTGCCGGTGCCGGTGGCGGCCGCGGAGCGGGAGGCGGTCGAGGAGGCCTTTCGCCGGGAATGCCCCATCGGTGAGGGGGCGCGGGCCAGTGGCGTGCCGTATGCGGCGGCGCTTGATCTGGTGTACCGGTTGGTGTGGCAGCGCCGTCTGGACATCCACTGGGAGCGTCCCCTGATGCCCCGTGCGACGGCGTGGCTTGCTGGTGGAGCGGCATGAGCGGGCCGGGCGTGTTCACACCGGGGCAGGTGCGCCTGGGCGACCGAGTGATGTGGCAGGGCGTGGCCCACCAGGTGGTGGCGTTCCACGGTCCGGCTGCTGTGCTCCTGGCCGAGGAGACGTCCACGCCGGTGGAGGTGCTGTACGCGGCGATGGTCTCCGCGCCGGGCTTCGCTGTGCTGGATGGTGACAACTCCCCCGTTGCGCCGGCTCCGATGCCCGCAGTGGATGATCCGCCGTCCAAAGCCCAGCGCAAGCAGGCCGCGCGGTGGCATCGGCATATGAAGGAGCTCGACACCGGCGTGTTGCCGGGCAGCAGCGAGGCCCGGCCGGGGTACGAGCCGGGAGTGACGACGCTGGCTGAGCGTTATGCGTGCAAGTCACGGGAGTTGGCGGCTGCGGGGATTGAGATCAGTGCGAAGACGCTGGAGTCGATGCGGCTGAAGTGGAAACGGGCGGGCGAGAATCCGTTGGTTCTGATCGAGCGGCGCTCCCGCGAGAGCGGGCATCGCACGGACCCGCGGGTCATCGAGATCATGCGGGACGTGGTGATGGCCCACAGCCGCGGGTCAGGGGTAGACATCCAGACCATCTGGGAGGAGGTGCTGGATGTCGTCCAGGAACGCTTCAAGGCGGAGTTGGAGGATCCGCAGGAGGCGCAGCGGTTGCTGCTGAAGCGGGCCACGTTCTACCGGCGGATGGAGGACACCGGGCTGGCTGAGTATCTGGCCGCCCCCACGCGGCGGCGTGCGCAGCGGGCGAGCAAACCGCTTCCTCCCTACCGGCCTTCCCATGCGCTGCGGCCGGGTGAGGTGGTGCAGATCGACACCTCTCCGCTGAAGGTGAAGGCGCTCGGGGACGACGCCCAGGTCGTCTCGGCCGAGTTGACCTCGGCGATCGATGTCGCGTCGCGCTCCAACTGCGCTGTCATGGTCGTGCCGGTGGTCACCGGGGAGGGCTCGCCGGGCAAGCGGATCGGCGGCCGGGCGACCCGGGCATTCGACCTGGTGCTGCTACTGGCGCAGTGCTTTGCCCCGCTTGCCTGGCGTCCGCACTGGGATCCGCTGGCGCTGGCCGCCAACTCCGCGCTGCCGTTTGAGGACCTTCGGGAGGCGGATGAGCGGTTCGCGCGCGCGGTTGCGGCGCGTCCGGTCATTCATCCGCGCACGGTGATCATCGACCAGGGCAGCCCCTACTTGAGTGATCATTTCAAGTATGTGTGCGACATGCTCGGCATCACCATCCAGTACGCGCGCAAGAACACCCCGACCGACAAGCCGCTCAAAGAGCGGTTCTTCCGCACCCTGGGCAGCCGGTTCAGCCAGCACGTGGCGGGCTGGACCGGCACCGGCTTCGCCCACCGGGGGCTGGGGATCGACAAGGGGCCCCTGTATCCCATCAACACGCTGCAGGACCTGGCCGAGCAGTGGATCGCCCTCGACTACCAGCAGACGCCGCACAAGGGACTGCGCAGCCCGTTCACCCCGGGCCTGATTCTGTCGCCGAACGAGATGTACGCGCAGCTGATGCCCATGACGGGCTACCGGCCGCGGCCGATCACCGCCGAGGAAGCACGCAAGCTGCTGGTCCCCGCCTGGGTGGAGATCAGCGACAAGGGCATCACCATCGAGAACCGCACCTACCAGGGTGCGGACTGGCGGATGCGGCTGCTGATCGAACAGCGTTCCGGGATCACCGAGCACAACGACCGGTTCGAAGCCCGCTACAACCCCTACCACCCCGAAGTGGCCTACCTCTTCGACCACGTGTACTCGCAGGAATGGGTTGAGGTGGAGTTCATCCACCGGGGTCTGCTCGACGACCGGTGGACGCAGGATCTGTGGGAGCGGGCCACCGCGATGGTCGTGGACGACGGGGGCCGCAAGGACGACCAGCTGGCGATCGTCAAGGCGTTGCGGGCTCTACGCCGCTCACTGCGCCAAGGCCCCGGAAAGGCGCAGAAGTCCGCTCCCAAAATCCCGTTCCAGGGGCTGGAAGTGGCCGCAGAGCCCGAGCCGGTGGTGAACCCGTATGCGGGAGTGTCCATCGACATCGAGGCGGTCGCCGCCTATCCGTCTCTGCCCGTCGCCGGGCGGGAGAGCGACCGGCCACCGGCAGCAGACAGCACAAATTCCCCCTGAGCGGACACCGCCCACCGGCCCACCGGCCGTGCCCGGTGGGCACCACTGCCCCGCCCCGTCCCCGAGGAGGACACTGTGGCAACCTCCACCGCCGCACGCGCCACCGCACGCGCCCAGCAGGAACGACAGATCCTGGACCAGGCGCGGGCCGCACCGATGGCGCCGCGCTGGATCTTCACCCTTCAGGGCTGGGACGCCTACGTCCACGAGATGATCCGGCGCCCCGACCTCGCGGACTCCGCCCCGCCCGGCACGCCTGTCACCTCCGACGATCCCCGCCTGCGCTACCACGGACATCTGCGGCTGGTTCCCAATCCCCCATTCGATGCGGCGCTGTTGAAGGCGCACCGGCTGCTGCTGGTCAACCGCAACCGGCGCGAGGGGTTGATGGACCGGGTGATCGACGGGCCGCCCGGCACCGGCAAGACCTTCCTGCTGCGGGCCATCGGCCGGGCACTCCAGAAGTCCGTCGAGGAAGTGCACCACGACCGGATCCCCGTCGTGCACATCACGGCCCCGCAGGATGCGGACAACCTCGTGAACTGGGTGTGGGAGATCGCCGAGTTCCTGGGCCTGACCCCGGCGCCGGTGACCGAGGACGAGGTGCGCCAGCCCAGGCGCACGCCCGATCTCTCCCAGCCTGTGCGCCATGTCCTGGGGCGGCGCTGGACCCAGCTGCTGCTCGTGGACGGCATGCAGCGGGTCCACCCGGACCAACTTGCCCCGGTGCTGCACTACTTCGACCTCCTGCGCGAACAGCTCGGCATCACGACCATCTTCTGCGGTACCGGTGCCCGCGAGATCCTGCGGGCGGCCCGTGTAAAGACGGACCGTCTCAGCGAGGCACAGCAGGGCCTGAGCCTGCGGGTCCCGATCATCGACGGCCCAGGCGGCACGGAACACAAGGTGCTCCCCCAGGCGGATCCCAGCCGGCTGCCGGTGACCTGGCTCGACCCCATCCCGCTGTACAGCGGCGACCAGGAGACCTGGCCGAGCGTTCTGCGCGGCTTCGAAGAGGACCTCTGCTTGCACCGGCTCTCTCCCCATGCGCTGGTCGGGGAGTACGAGTACCTGCACAGCCGCACCGGCGGCTATCTCAAGCTGCTGTCCCAGCTCATCTGCCAGGCGGCCATCACGGCCATCGAAGACGGCATCGAAGACATCACACGGGACCTGCTAGAGGACATCGACATCGGCGGCTGACCCCTGGGCAGGCAGGGGGCTCGCTCACTCCCCCGGCACCGTGCTGCTCGGCACAGTGGAGGGCCGTGTCGGCGCCGCCCGCGATGTCGCCGGCCCACAGCGCCCATGCGCTCGTATCGAGTCCGCTCTCCTTGGCGAAGTGCCCTGTTCGGGCACCGGGCCGCGCGGCGGGCCGGCACCTGATGGCTGAAGCCGTGCCGGTGCATCAAGTTGGACGGCGCTCTCATTGCGCACGGGCGGTTCCTGCTCTGCCCTGTTTGCCCAACGGCTTTGCGACAGGCCGCATCGACGATGGAAGCAGCACCCCTGTCAGGCGCCCTTACTGCAGGACTCACTCTTGCGTGACCTACAACGCCCGGGTGGTGCCCGTTGGTGGGCACCACCCGGTAGGAGAGCAGAGCACAGTCGAGTCATCGGCGCGGCGGTTGGATTCGCCTGGAGACGCAAGGGGGCGCTCGTGGACAGAAGGGCCGGCGGCGTGGTGGGGACAGACGGGCAGCAGGTACTGCGACTGCGGGCCATGGCTGCCGACATGGTGGTTGAGTTGCAGCGAGCGGATGCCAAGGCCACTGCTCTATGCGGGGCCGCCGGGGGACTTCTGACGGCTGGCGTGGCGATGTTGTCCGGTGTGGATGCCCCTCGGGGCCTTGTTGTGGCATTGCTGTTGGCGTCGTTGTTGCTAGCAGCGGCGGTGGGCGTGGCCCTGTGGGCTCTTCGTCCGGTGCTCCCCCGGGCCGGCGCGTCTGGCGAGCTGCTCGGGTTGCGGCGGGGAGTGGACGCCGGGCCGCTGGTGGCGTCGTTTGCCGAGATGAGCTGTGCGAGCCAACAGCACCTGGAAGAGAAGCGGTTGTCGGTGATGGCTGTTCTGGCGCGGCGGAAGTTCCGAGCGATCCGTCTTGCGGTCGATCTGGTGGTGGTTGCCCTGGCGATGGCCGGAATTGGGCTGTTGATCACCTACATGCCATGTTGAGACAATCCGGATGTGAGGGGCGCCACACCTGGGGGGGACTGTGTATCAGCCGCATATCACGGTGATCGGTGAGCAGTTGTGGTCTCAGTTGCGTGATCTTGCGCCGCGGAGGGTGCGGCCGGCGCGCAGCATGCTGTTACGGCAGGGCGATCCCGGGACGCATGTGATCCTTCTGGATTCCGGTTCCACTCTCGTGACACTGACGGGTCAGAGCGGGGAACGGACGCTGCTGGCCGTGCGGGGGGCCGGTGAACTGCTGGGTGAGCTGGCGGTGCTGGACTCCCAGCCTCGCTCGGCGTCGGTCATTGCGGCGGAGACCTGCTTTGTGCATATCGTTCCGGCCGCGGACTTCCTTGCTTTCGTGGACAAGTACGACTTGCTGGCGCCGTTGCTGCGGCATGCCATCGCCCGCGTGCGTGAGGCGGAGTCGGTGCGGCTCGAGCTGGCCACTGCGTCGGTTCCTGCGCGGCTGGCCTCGGCCCTGACCCGCCTGGCGGACGTCTCCTCCGCAACGGCACGCGAGCTGTCGGTCCGTCTTACGCAAACAGAGCTTTCCCAGATGATCGGTGCCTCCCGCAACGCTGTCGGTGCCGCTCTCAGGCCGTGGCGCGAGCACGGCTGGCTGGACACGGCTCCCGGCGGGGGGCTTGTCGTCCGCGACATCGCGGCCATCCGAAGGCACGTCCGCGCCGAAACGTGACGCACGGCATCACGGTGGTGCCCATTCCTGGGCACCACTGCCAGAAGGTCTAAATCAGCATGGCACCTGTTGTGACCGCCATGACTGAAAGGCCCGGCTTCCATGGACTCTTCTGTCCTTCCGGACATCGATGTGCCGCAGGAGCATGCGCTCCTGGTCGTCGACATGAAGGACTACAGCCAGCTTCCCGAAGCGAAGATGGCTCCGATCCGTGCCGACCTGGATGACATCATCCTCAACACGGTCTTCCCACAGAGCGGGCTCGACGACCCTCGATCGCGGGAGGGCGCTTACCGGGACACCGGCGACGGCGCCATCTGCGTGGTGCCGGCGCGTGACACGGCACGGCTGGTGGATCCGCTGCTCGGCCACCTGAACGCGGCGCTCTCTCGCTACGATCAGACGCGGCTGCGCGGCGGATCTGCGATCTGGGTCCGCGTCAGTGTCCACGTCGGTCCCCTCTCGTTGCCCGACCACCGGGGCGACGCCATCAACGAGGCGTGCCGGCTGGTCGACAGCCAGGCAGTGCGGCAGGCCATGACCGCAGCGACGAAGCACGGGGCCTACATCGCGGCCGTCCTGTCAGGACCGGTATTCGACCGCACCGTGCATGCCGGGCGCACGCCGAACCTGCAGCACACGCACTTCCTGGCGGCTGTCGCGCGTGTTGAGGGCAAGGAGGGCTTCGAGCAGCCCTGCCAGCTCCATATTCCAGGGATGACGGCCGAGACGCTGCAGCACTACGTCACCGAGCTGCCCCAGACCCCCGACGCAGTCGCGGCTGATCCGCCGCCGGCCCCTGCAGGCTCCGGGACCACGATGCATTTCCTCGGGTCCATGAAAGACACCAACGTCATCGGCAGCGTCGGCACCTACTACCACAACAGTCCTGGGCGCTGACCCCCGCACTCAGCACCCGCCACACCCATCTCACAGACGAGGCAGTGCATGTCAGAACAGGGTTTCGGGCCGTTAGGGCCCAGTCACTCAGACACCCCCCGGTCCGGTGAGCCGGAGCCGAATGGATCCGGCGGCTGGCGGCCGCCGTGGTGGCGACAAGGACCGGACCGGACGGACGAATTTCCCCCGAGCGGCGTGCTGCCGCAGGGCTCCGCGTCGGAAGGCCCGCACGCGGGCGGAGGCCCGGCTGATGCCGTGGCGGATGTACTCCTCACCAACGGCGCCGGCACCCATCTGTACGGCAAGGTCGATGTGGTCGCAGGCAACATCAACAAATTCGTCAACCAAACACGCAAGCTCGACCTGCTGGAGGGCGTGCGGGTCGATCGCGGGGAGGTCCTGAGCCAGCCCTTCGTCTGCGAGGGGCAGTGGGCCGAAGCCTGGCGGCAGGCACTCGCCCCGGAGGCGCCGCGGCCGCGGCAGCGTGTGGTGATCGTGGTAGCACCCCGTGCCTTCGGCGCCACGACCTTCGCGTTGCGGCTTCTGGCCGAGCACACCGACAGTGCGACCACGCTGGTCAAGCTGGATTGCGACTGGAGTACCCCGAGCCAGGGCCGGCTGCCGTTGGAGGAGGAGCACGCCTACCAGCTTGACCTGAAGGATCCCGAGACCGACCGGCCGTCGGCCGATTTCCTCAATGCCCTCAGCACTTTCGCCGACCACCTCGGGGCTTCCCGTTCCTATCTCGTGCTGACGGTCGCCCAGGAGCTCTGGGATGACCGGCTGACCACCCGCAAGGGCGTGCAGGTCGTGTATCTCACCGAGCCCCCGGATGCCCAGCGGGTGGTGGAAACCCATCTGAACGCGGCCGGGCACGCGCCGCTCGTCGCCGAACTCCGCTCCTTCCCGATCGCCAGGGCCTCACTGCGGGGGCTGCACGCTATGGCAGCCGTGCGCGCCGCGGGCACCATCGCCATGACGTGGCAGGAGCACAGGCGCCTGCAGGACGCGCGCACCTCAGCGGCCCTCCACCGGTCCGCGCCGGCCGACGCCGATCTCAGCCTGGAAGACCGCATCACCGCAGCGCTGTCGGACTGGAGGGATCACCTCGACCGGCTCTTCGGTGAGGTGGCCACCACTCACGACGCCGCCAAGGGCTCCCTCACGCTGGAGGACCGCTGCCTGCTACTGGCCCTGGCCGTGCGCCAGTCGGCTCCCCTGCCGGCTGTGGCCAGCACCGCGCGCGCCCTGCAACAAGCCCTCATTCCGAAGGACGCGGGCAACAAGTCGGACCTCTCCCCCGCTCAGACTGTCTTCGCCGGCCGCGGACTGCGCCGCCGTATCCAGGACGTCGGCGCCGACGTCGGCTCCCACGACACTGTGCTCTTCGACCGGCCCGCCTACGGCCGGGCCATCCTCGAGTACGTCTGGGACAACTACGAGGTCATGCGCGAGGCGATGCTTGCCTGGCTCGTGCAGAGCGCCGGCGGCGACAGCGCAGCCGATCTCTCGGTTGCTGCACTGTCCACCCTCGTCCTGCGCCACGGCACGACCGCCCACCTCAACGCCCTGGGCGCCATCGCCCGCGATTCCCACCCCGACCTGCTCAGCAGCATCTTGGACGTGGCCGTCCACGACGAACACGTCGGACGCCTGGCCTGGGACGTTCTGTACCGCTGGGCCGAGCAGAAGCACTATGCGCCCACCGTCATCTCCACCTGCCGCCGCGTCCTGCACGACGACGCTGCCAATGCATCAACGGCAAAGAGGGCCATCGTGCGGCTGCGGCGCATCGCGCACACCACAAGCGAGCCGGACCTCCGCCGCGACGTTCTCAAGGCCTTCGAAGAACTGGCTGGTCGGCCCTCAGGCACCGCCCGGCTGGTGGCTGAAGTCCGAGACTGGCAGGAGTCTCAAGCATCCCCGAAGAGCGGGAGTCTGGCGTTTTTGGCCCTGATGCCCGTCCAGGACGACAGCATGCCCTGGCTCATGTCCGACAGCGCACCGGGCATCGACGTCCAGCGGGCCTTGCAGGACCTTCTCAGCAGCCCGGACACGACGGCCGAGATCGTCCCGTACCTCACCGGATGGATCCGCATGTGCGCGCCCGACCCCGCCTCCTACGGCCGCCTGCGCGACCAGCTTCTGCCGGCCCTGCGCGGTCACAACATGTTCCACGCTGGCATGGAGCTGATGAAGGCTCTGGCCGACGTCACCACGCCCCAGGGCCTCAACGCCGGCGAGGACTTCTACCAGCACCTGGTCGATCACCGTCTGCAGCCGGTGTTCACTCTCACAAAGGCTCCGGCATGAGGTGGCCCTGGCAACGGGCGGTGCGCACCACCACCTGCCCGCTTCCACGGCTGCTGGCCAGCGCGACCCCCGGCATCGCATTCGAAGCCGTATACACACTGCGCTGGCGTCCCATGCTGCGCCTACGCCCCAACCTCGACGACCTCGTGCGCACCGACATCCATCAGAAGGCCGCCGAGACTGCGGCACGCTGGGACGCCGCTGATCTGCCCGCTGCCCAGGACGCCCTGAACGCCTCTTTGGGCGCTCCGCACGAGGGCAACCGCCACTACCGGATCCTGGCAGCCCAGGCGGTGTTGCGTCTGGCGCCGGAGTCCCGGGAACATCTCGCGCAGCGCACAGCGGACACCGAACGCGTCCGGCGCCTGCAGTTCCTCAAGACACAGCTCTACGACCACCCCGGCCTCGTCGTGCTCGACCGCCTCGAACGCCATCCCGGACGCCTCCCGGACGAGGAGACTGCCGCGCTGCAGCGCCTGGCCCGCACGATCAAAGCCTGTGACCAGTGGTGGTATCCGATGCTGGAGCAGTGGGAACGGCTCGGCGACGGCTTCAGCGACACCGACAAGCAGCAGCGGGCGATGCTCGCCCTGCTCAACTCCGTCACCGCACTCAACGGCGGCACTCCGCCCGCGGCGCAGGCGCACGCCAACTGACGTCCATCACGCGGCCCTTGGCACGTGTCGAACAAGGACTCTCACCGTGAAGCTTGTCCTTTGGAGAGCCGTGCTCTCCCCCCTGACCAGTCTGCAAGCCCTGCTCCTGCAACGGCGAAGCAAGATACCGCTGTCCTACGACACGGCCTGGCGGCAGGCACGTATGCTGCGCGCGCCTGACGAAATGGTCTACCGGCTCCACGGACACCAGGCCGACCCCGATTTACCCGATGCGCCTGGCCCGGACCGCTCCTCCGCCCCAGACGAGGCGGGACGCAACGATGCCAGCGGCTCACGCTGACCTGCTCCGTTGCCGAGCAGAGGGGGCACCCGCTGCCATGATCCGGCAACCATCACCCCTGCGTCTCAGCGAAGCACGTGTTTGTTTCCTGCTGCCCCTGCCCCCACCGAATCCACGACACCGCACGCCCGCATCAGGGGTCAAAACAGCCGCCGTTAGTCATGCTTCGGCGTGGACAGCGGTGTCGGACGGTTCGGCGGCGACGATGAGGACTGCTCGCCGTGCCCCAAGGACACCCTGTTTGTCGAGGGGGCATTGGAACTGCCGTGATCCACGAGACGTCCTTCACCTCGTGTGTGCGGTTGTCTGGTGCTGTTGCTGGGAAGTGGCGGCACCAGTGAGGGGAAGGACAGGGCATGTCAGGTGGGCGGAACGTTGCGGTGACGGTTGCTGCCGTGCTGGTGATCGTCTCAACCCCGGCTTTCTGGCTGCTCAACGGGCCGGACACCGGGCAGCTGGTGGGTGCCTCGGTGCAGGCTGCCACGGGCGTGTGTGCCTTGCTGTGGGCCTGGCTCCAACCAGCCGCCGAAGCACGGGACATCGCCGCGCGGACGGGGCGAGCTGAGGCGAGTGGCGGCGGAAGCGCCCACACTGGCATTCGCCGTCGTCATGGCGGCAGCGGAGCGGCTCGTGTTCAGCAGAGTGGGGACGCAATCGCCCGCGGGCAGGGGAGCAGTGCCGGCACTGGCATCGACTACACCGGCTAGGGCTGCCGTGGCCGTAGATGGAAGGCGCGAGGGCCGATGAGGTGGCCTTGGGTGGAGCGTTCGTCCCGTGCCCGGGACAGCGTGGGCGGAACTGTGCCGGCCGTCAGCATCAGCGAGAGCGGTGATGCCTTCGCTGCGTGTGGTGGCGACGCACTGAGCGGTTACCGGGGCCCGGGGCCGCAGGCTTCGCCGGGCGCCGGGGCGGCCGTGCGGGTGGAGCGGTCGGGCGACGCGGTCGCCTCGGGCGCCCATGCGGTGGCTATCAGCGGCCATGTCAGCCAGGTGACGGTCTCCGCTCCCCCACCACGAAAGCCGGTGCACTGGCCGATCAGGTTGGGATCAGTACCGGTGCTTGCTTCCGCGTTCCAGGACCGGTCTGCGGTGCGTGACCGGGTCGACCGCGCCGGGGCCGACCATGCCACGGTGGTGCTGACTCAGGTGCTGTCCGGCGGCGGGGGTGTGGGCAAGACCCAACTCGCCGCCGCCTATGCCCACCAGGCCCTGGCGGACGGTGTCGACCTGGTGGTGTGGGTCGATGCCAGTGACACCGAACAGGTCATCGCCCGCTACGCCCACGCCGCGCATTACGTGGAAGCCGCTGCGGATCATCTTCTGGGCAGGAGTGCCGAGTCCGACGCCGGGCTGTTCCTTCAGTGGCTGGCGACCACCCGGCGCTCATGGCTGGTGGTTCTCGACGACCTCACCGACCCCGAAGCAATGCAGGCGTGGTGGCCGCCGTCCTCCGTTTTCGGATGCGGCCGTGTTCTGGCGACGACCCGCCGTCACGAAGCGGTCCTGTCCGGCGGTGGCCGGGCCGTGGTGGACATCGACGCCTACAGCGCAGATGAGGCCGAGACCTATCTGCGGGAGCGGCTCAGCTCGGCGCATGCGGCCCATCTCCTGGACGCGCAGGCCGCGGTGCTGGCCGATACACTCGGCTACCTGCCGCTGGCGCTGTCGCACGCGGCCGCCTACATGGTCAACGAGGATGTTCCGTGCGCGGAATATCTGCGCCGCTTCAACGACAGTGCCGCACGACTGGACGACCTGATGCCGCGCGAAGCGGACACCGAGGGGTACGGCCGACAGGTGGCCGCAGCTCTCCTGCTCTCGTTGGATGTCGCGCAGGCAAGCAAGCCCGTCGGCCTGGCCGTTCCGGTTATGCGTCTGGCCGCAGTCCTGGACCCGGCCGGGCACCCCCGTTCCCTGTGGGCCAGTGACGCCGTCACCCGCTACCTCAGCACCCACCGCACCGCACCCCCGGACGGGGCTCCCACGGCAATCGGTCCCGCCCAGGCCCATGCAGCACTCCGACTCCTGCACCGCTACGGCCTGCTCACCGATCACGCGCAGGCCGGCTCCCGGGCGGTGCGGCTGCACGCCCTCACCGCACGCGCCGTGCGCGAGTGCACCCCCGATGCCGCAGTGCCGGAGGTGGTGAAGACCGCTGCTGGCGCCCTGACGGAACTGTGCGACCAGGTCCCGTGGTTCGACCATGAGACGACGGCCGCGCTACTCACCAACATCGACAGCCTGGACGGCTGCGCAGGGGATCTGCTGTGGCAGGTCGATGGCCACTACCTCCTGCGCTGGGCCGGGCGCAGTATGGCTCGGGGTGCGGCAGTCCCCTACTGGCAGCGGCTCATCGGCACCAGTGAACGGCTGTTGGGCCGGGCTCATCCCTTGACGCTCCTTGCTCGCCGTGATCTCGCCCTGGTCTGCATCTGCGACCACCGTCACAAGGAAGCCTTCGCCGTACTGCAGGAGGACTTCCCCTACCAAGACAACAGGCTGGATCTGGACGGTCCGAGGCCCTACGCAGCTGCGGAGCCCATCGATGTTGTTGCACTACTCAAGGACACCGTCGCCGTTCGGCAACGGCTGTTGGGCTGTGCACACCCGGCGACACTCGCAGGCCAGGTCAACCTCGCGCGCAGGTACTGGTCCCAGGGCGACACAGCGGCGGCCATCAGTACGCTGGAGCGTTCTCTCGCGGGCTACCAGGCGACTTTCGGCCCCCGCCATCCAGACACCCTCTCCGTGGCCAACCGGCTGCACACCTGGAGAGACCAGCGCCAGAGGCGCTGGTGGAGGCTCACGCGCAGCCCGTCCGCGCTGGCCGAGTCGGCGGAGACGGGCGACGACGTGACGCGCTGACGCGGCATGGCCGGCATCGCGGTGGACGAGGCGAGGCGCGGGCCGAGATCACAGCCGGGTGGGGCTCTTGCGCGGCGGGTGGCACACCGGGCAGCGTTTGCCGGTCCCGCCGCGGCGGAACCGCTGGTCGAGCACGGCTTCCCATCGTCCCGGACAGCCGCTTGAACTTGGTGCGCTCGTAGCCGGCGCGGTCCTCGGCGCGGACCCGAGAGGTGAGCAGGAGGTCGCGTACGGGTGCGGTGACGGTTTCACGGGGTGTGCTGGCAAAGGCGGTGATCTGGTCGGTGAGGGCGGTGGTGACGAACGCGGCGGCGTCCATGGCCTGGGCGGTCTCGCGGTCGGCGCGCAGTTCGTTGATGTGCTGCTCGATCGCGGGGAGGTAGGAGGGGTCGGGGCGGTAGAAGCCGCAGCCGGCGCATTGGAAGCGGATCGGGCAGGAGGCTCCCCCGGCTTTGACGTTGCTGGGCTCGGTGCATCCTCCGTAGGGGACGGCGACCGAGCGCAGTTCGTAGCCGCTGGTGGAGCTGGCGGCGGGCTGGCCGAGGCGGTCGACGACGTGGGTGCTGAGGGTGGTGACGGCCGCGCGTTTACGTTTGAGGGAGACCTGGTAGTAGCGCTGCGTCATGGCGATGGAGCGGTGATCCATCAGCTCCCGCAGGACGTCCACGGGGGTTCCGGCGTCGGCATGGCGCTGGGCGTAGGAGTGGCGGAAGGCGTAGGGGTAGATCAGGGCCCGGTCGAAGGGCAGGAAGTTGCCGTGGGCGTCGACTCCTTCGGCGTACAGGGCAGGCAGGGAGTCGACCCAGACGCGCAGGGTCTCGCTGATGTAGTTGGCGTTGAGGTGGCCGGCGCTGCTGTAGGCGCTGAGGGCAGGGAAGAGGTAGGCGTCGTCGGCGGCGGGCAGCTGGAGATGGGGGCGGCGGGCTTGCCAGGTGCGGACAGCCTGGGCGGTGGATTCGGTGATGGGCAGGCGCCGGCGGTGGCGGTGCCGTTTGTGGTTGTTCCAGATCAATGAGATCTGGCCCTGGGCGGTCTCCAGGCAGTGGTGGGGCAGGGCGGCGATCTCCAGGGGGCGGCGGCCGGTGTCGCGGAGCAGGATGTAGACGGTCTGGTAGAGCAGTTGCCGGTCGGCGGGTGGGAGGTCGCGGCGGCCTTGGACCTCTCCCAGGCCGAGGGTGTCCAGGTGGGTGTCGAGCTGGCGGATGACTGTTTCGGGGACGGCCTTGCCGATGCCGTCTTCGTCGGTTTCCTCGATGGGGATACGGTGCTCGACCGGGTGGCGAGTGAAGGCTCCCGCGAGGGTGTTCAGCTGTCCGGAGCGGCGGCCGTAGTCGATCAGCTGGAAGAAACAGCCGACGAGCGTGCGGCGCTGTGAGGAGCGATAGAGGGTCCCGTCGCGCCGCAGGGCGACGCGGAAGGCGTCGACGATCGCGGAGGCATCGGTAAAAGTGCAGCGCCGCTGGGTCAAGGCCCTGTCCTGGTCGCTGGGCCAGAGTCCGGGAGGCGATGGTGACGGCCCGCAGAGTGTTGGAGAAGACCTCGGTGCGTGGCGTGCTGGTGGTGACCCAATGGCGTATCAGGTCGCGTAGCCAGGGCTGGTGAATGGGGCGCAGGTCTGCAGTGCCGGGCATGCGGCGGGGCGCGCCCCCCGCGGTGGTACGCAGGCCGATGGTCCGCAGGTCCAGGACGTCCGGTTCGGCGAGGGGCCTGCCGGTGAATTCCTCGAATGCGCTGCGGAGGCCGGTGCGCAGCCGCTGCAGTGTTCTAACGGCGCCGGCGTGTGGGCTGGCCAGGCGGTCCGGCCCGGTGTCTTCCGCCAGGAGGGTGCTGGCGTCGGCCAGGTCGCGTACGAGATTGCGGATGCGGTGCGGTTCCAGGGCGCGGATCCAGAGGTCGGTCTGCTGCAGGCCGTAGAGCATCTCGTGGCGCAGCAGGCCGGGCAGGGGCTGGAGGCTGAACTGGTGCGTGGCCAGATAAGGGGACTGCTGCGCGGCCCATTGCTGTGCGTCGAGGGGGTGTTGGCGGTTGTCCTTGCTCCATTGCCGGGCGTGGTAGTTGCACAGGCCCCGGGAGTTGTAGGACGGGCTGGGGCAGGCGGGGACCTGGCAGGGAAGGTCGTCGGTGCAGGGTTGGGCGCGGTCGCGCAGCCAGGCTTCCTCGGTGCCCTTCACAGCGTGGTATTTCCAGGCGTTGTAGTGGGTGACGCACATGCCCTTGCAGTGGCGGGGGCGGACGCATTGCACGCCGTCGCGGGTGATGGAGCACCGGATGGTGACCATGCCGGGAAAGCTGCGTTGGCGGACCGGATGGTAGGCCGCGGCGAAGGTGTCCGGCTCCTGGCCTGATGCTCTCAGCTGCTCGCCGCAGGGGGAGCAGAAGATTTTCTTGGTGACGACGACGCTGTCGCAGGCCCGCGTCCGGCAGGTGGAGGAGGAAGTGCGGGGGTTGGCCAGGTCACCGGTGAACAGCCAGCGCCGGCGGTCCCACTCCCCCGGCCGCCAGCTGCCGTCGAGGCGGTCCTCGAGCCAGGCGAGCCAGGCCCGGCTGTCCCAGTCGGCCCGGCCCGGTGCGGCGGCGGAAGGTGCGGGCAGGCGCAGGATCCGGCTCATCGGTGGTCCCGCAGGGCTTGGACGCGCTCGACGGCCTGGCGGGTCTCGGCATCGGTGACGTGCCGGTAGCGCTCCATCGACAGCGGGGACAGGTGGCCCAGCAGACGCTGCACGACGTCACGGTCCACACCGCCGCGCAGCCAGGCCGTAGCTGCGGAGTGGCGCAGCATGTGAGGGCGGAAGGGGTGGTCGGCGGCGCGCGCCAGGCGGTCGAAGAGATCCTTGGCATTGGGGTAGGACATCGGCCGGCCCACCGGCAGGCGGAACAGGTTGACGAAGACCATCTCGCCGTCGGCCGCGGGGCCTGCGGTGTCGCGTTCGTACTGGTAGTCGGTGTAGAGCGCGACCAGACCGGCGGTGACCGGCACGGTGCGCGGGCGGCGGGACTTGGCCAGCGCGCCGTTGGGATTGTCCGTGCGGCGGCGGACGTGGAGATGGGGCCCCGCAGTGCCGCAGCCCAGCACCCGGGAGGAGGACAGCAGGTGCAGATCCTCGCGGCGCAGCCCCAAAGCCTCCCCGATCCGCAGACCCGTACACGCCAGCAGTGTGATGAGGAACCGGTCCCTCGCCCGGCCCGCCGAATCGATCACGGCGGCGATCTGTTCATGGCTCAGCTCCTCAAAGCCCGGATCGGTCAGCGCGAACCGGAAGGAGGCCGCCTCGACGGTACGGAACTGCCCCCTCTCGCCCGGGTCGTAGCCCGGCGGCAGATGGAACAACTGCTTCGGTTCCGACAGCACCGCCACCGTCTCAGGGGTGACCCAGCCGTGTACGGAGCCGAACCTGAGGAAACCGCTCACCACGGTCATCACCGCGTTCGCCGTCCCCGGCGAGCGAAACCGCGGCTCAAGCGACGGCCGCTGGCCCCGCGCCGGGAGAGGCTCGGCCACCAACCACCGCTGCAGACCCCCGAGCTCCACAAACCGCGGAGCAGTCCAGTCGATGCGCTGGTCCTGGCAGTAGGACAGATAAAGGGCCACCCGACCCGCGTAGGCACGCTCGGTGTTCACCGAACAGCCCCGGGACCGCAGCGAGGCCAGGTAGGCGGTCGCCTGCGGGTGCAGGGCGTAGGTGCCGGCATCGACCACCACCCACCGCACCCCACCACCAGCAGATACCGACCGGAAAGCGAGGAAGTGATGAGACACGTGCCGAACGTAACTCGCGCCCAGAGCACCGATACCGGGCTTCCCCGAACACCTCTCCGCCGCAGGTCGGAGCGCATACCCTACGTCCCCCACACCCTGAGCAACCCCAGATAAACACAGACCCCGTGGTCGACGCCCTCGCGCCAGTCAGGTACGCGTCGGCGCGGCCAATGCATGTCGGCGTGCGCCAGGGGCCACCGGCGGCCACGCTCCCCGCTGCTGCTCAGCGCCCGGCAGTATGTGGTGTCGCGTCATAATGTTGGCGGCACAGGGGGGCATATGGATCCGTCGTTTTCCAAGCAGTTCGACGTACAGGCAGTCCTGGAGGGCGGGAAGCATCCCATCCAGTTCGGGACGAACGTGCTGGCTGGTCTCATCGAGGGGATTGACGAGTTCCGGCGGGATCTCGAACAGCAGCGGCGGCCGCGAAGCCTGGGGCCGGCGATGCTCGGGGCATTTTTGTGGGTGGACGATGCCGAGCTGCTCCAGCGCATCGCCGAGTTCCCGTCCGCGTGCGTGGTGGTGAGTAAGCAGCCGCGGGGCAAGTACCACGCAGAGCGGTTGCGGAAGGTCGCCGAGGCTGTGAAAGATGCGGCTGGCTTCCCAGCCTGGGCCTTCTCCGAGCTGGAGGAGCTGCGTTTCCACCAGGACGGCAAAGCTCCAGTGCTGGGCCCTGGCTCACCGCAGGAACGCATCCGGCTGCCGGCACTGCGCGCCCTGGGCTACCGCAAGGCCGGAAACCATCTCGTCCCGATTCTCCACACCAAGATGCTGCTGCTGGGTGAGCTGTGGTGGCACGATGAGGACGCTCTGGGAGGCGTGGCAGATGTCACCGGCTTCACGCCGCACCGGCTGTGGCTGGGCAGCGCCAACGGCACGGAGAGCTCCCGCCGCAGCCTGGAGTTCGGACTGTGGCTGGATGATCCCGGCCTCCTGAAGGCCGCGCGACGGTTCCTGATCGAGGTGCTGGCCCAATCCCAGGAGCTCGACCCGGACAGTGACGGCCTCGAGCCCGACCTGGTGGTGCCGGACTACGACGACGAAGCCATGTGGGAGGCGATGGCCGCACTCGCCGACTATGACGCCGACGAGGACAACGGCAGCCAAAACGACGCATGAGCAGCGCAGGCCAGGGCGGCGGGGAGCAGGCTAGGGAACTGCCGGGGCAGCCGCCCTTGACGGTCACGGCGCCTTTGCTGCTTCGTACGCATGAGCTGTCTTGGGAGGCTCTGGAGCATCTCGTGGTGGCGTTGGCGGTCCAGGCCGACCATGCTCTGGAGTCCCGACCTTTCGGGCGGGGCGGCCAGGCCCAGGATGGGGTCGACGTGGTCGCCTTCTTCGCCTCCCAGCCACCTGCGGTGTATCAGGCCAAGAGGTACGAGAAGTTCACCGCTGCCGATCTTCGCAAGGCAGTGGTTGCATATGCCGATGGAAGCCGACCCTTCGATGCTCACCGTCTGGTGATCGTCACCACGGCGGATGTTCGCGACACAAAGATCGACCTGGAGCTGACGCGGCTACGCGAACAGCACCAGGATCTGGTTGTTGATCTGTGGGGCCGACAGCAGTTGTCCGACATGCTGTTTGTGTTGCCGGACCTGGTACGACGGTTCTTCGGCGAGGACACGATGCGAGTGTTCTGCCGTCCCATGCTCGACCGGGAGATGCAGGCCGACATCAGCGACGCGTCCAAGGGGCAGGCGCTGGAGGACTACCTAGCCCACCTCGGTTCGTACCTGAGCGAGGGGTTACATGGTCTGGTTGCGCTGACGCTGCAAGAGCAAGACGGGGCAGAAGGTGTGCTGTCAACGGAGTTGGCAGCCTGGCTGCGGCCCGGACGTCACGTCCAGGTGGTCGGCAGCTCGGGAACGGGCAAGAGCCATACCCTGGCTCACGCCGCCCTGGGGTTGGCGCAGGTCGGCTGGCTGCCCATCCTGCTGCGAGCGGGCGTATACGAAGGACGGGTGGAGGACAGCCTCGACGAGAGCGTGGCCCCGTTCACCTCGCAATCCGCGGACTGCCTGGTGCGGACCGCTCGGTTGGAGGGGCTTCCGGTCGTCTTGCTCGTGGATGCGATCAACGAATGTCCCAGCCGGTTCCAGGATCGGCTGATGCTGCAGCTCAGTTCGTGGTGTCGTCGCGCCGAGGCCACTTTGGTGTCCACCAGCCACGAGTTCGTCACCGTGCCCGCAGTGATCGGCGGTGCACAGCTGAGGACGGTCGATCCAACCTCACAGCAGCGCGCGGCGCTATTGCGGTGCTACGGGGTGGGTCCTCAACAGGAAGAGGTCGTCGAGGAAGAGTGCAAAGCGTTCGGGACCGCCTTCGAGTTGTCGATGGCAGCGCAACTGACACGGCGTCTGCCGACAGGCGCGGGACGCGCTGCCCTCTTGGACGCCTACCTGGGTGAACAGCTGCAGCGGGCGTCGCAGCCGACGGCTCTGCGGCAGGTGCTGCACCGCTGGGCGATGCTGATGGACGAGCGGCTGGCGGGATGGTTGCCGCTGGCAGAAGCCCAGCGCAGCGCTGCCCAGGTGCTGGTTGCGCTCGGTGGCGCGGTGGGCGTGGTGGACGAGGCGTTGAGATCGCCTGTGGTGCAGGTTCGCCATCGGCGGGTCGAGTTCCGGCATGAGTGGTACGCCCATCTGCTCGCCGCCGAAGCCCTGATGTGGTCCCGTGAGAGCGCTATGGAGCTGGCCGGTGAGCTGCGGCGACCGCATCGCCGCGAGCTGGCAGTCTGGGCCGTTGCGCTGCTCAGCGACCCGGACGAAGTACGCAGCCTGCTGCAGGAACTGCCCGACACAGAGGTGCTCATCGAAGCGCTGTGCGGGCGATTGGGACCTGTGGCCGACGGCGTCGCATTGACAGAGGCCCAGCGCTGCCTGGAAGAGGCGGTCGAGGCAATGGCCACCAGCAGGGTCGAATGCACTTCCGACTTCAGATACGCCATTGAGCCGAGCCGCTGCTGGAGCGAGTACGAGCAGGCGATGTTCACGGCCCTCGGCACCACCGCCCGCGACGGGCGGCTGTTGGGGCCACTGGCCCGGCTCATGCGCGAGAATGACCAGTCCTTCCGACGCGGCACGGGATGGAGCCCAACGCACTCTCGCGTAGCTGGGCTGATTGCTGAGGCTTTGAACGGGCCCATCGCGTCGAAGGGTGGTACACGGCTGCCTGCGGCGGTGATCACGCATGCGCTCCGGCTGGCGTGGCCGAGGCGAGGGCACAACCGGCATCAGCTGGCAGAAGCAGCCGATCTCCAGAGATGGGCCGCTTCGCTGGAGGCCGACGACATCGGGCTGGCCATGCTGCTGTGTCTCCTCCTGCGCTGGACGGACGACAGCGAAGTAGCTGCACTGGCGCCGACGCTGTTCAGCCACGCGTGGGCCACCGAGGCCAGCCAACTGCGATTCGCAGGCCTCGACCTGCTCACCTCCATCCGCACCACCGTGGATGAGGTCACCGAGACCCGAGTCATCGAGCTGCTGAACGACGTGCACACGGACAGCGTGTGGGTTTCCACAATGCTCGTCGACGCCTTACACGTCTACGGTCAGCTCACTTCGCCCTACGCCGTTGACGACATCACCGCGGAGATCTCTTCTGTCCTTACCAGTCCCAAGCAGCCCGACGCCCATTCCCTCGCTCAAAGAATCGTGGAGAGCCAGTTCGAGGAAGCGATCTCTGCGCCGTTTATCGTGGCAATCGATGCTCTTGAGCCGGCCGCACGCCGCGCGCTGCTTATCCTCGCAGTGCGGGAAGGGGACGCCAGCCTGTTCACAGACGTTGTCCTCAAGGAGCTCATACGCGCGAAGGACCCGGCCGCGCTGCCGGCTTTCCGCTACTGGGCGTCACATATGAACGTGCTCGATCCATTCCGCCAGAATGCGATCAGTTGCCACTTGCTCGGCATCGAAGGCTGCGCCGCACACCTGGAGATCCCTCCCCCGATTCTGGGCAGCCACGAAGGCGCCGACGCAGAAGCATGGCGCTGCTACGGGCAGATCTTGTTCTGGCTTCACCGCCAGAACCTCAACTCAGATGACCGATACGCACGCTGCATGCCGCTGTGGGAGCAGCTCACCACCTCTCTCCTGGACGCCGCCGTTGACCCGCTCCAGCAGTTTCAGTCTGTTGCCATGTTCGCCCAAGACATCCGTACGAGCGCGCTCGGCCTCATCGTCGATTCCTTCCCCGGCCACATCCGCACCGTTCTGCACCATGGCCTGAGCGCCCCGGAGCACCTCACCTCGCTCTTCCCGCACCCCCAGCCCGACGACCGCGCCGCCACCGTGCTGCGCCTACTCGCTCGCGCAGGAGATCATTCCTCCCTCCAACTGCTCGCCCTCTACCGCGACCACCCTGGCCTCGGCGGTACAGCCGCAGACACCATTCGACGTCTCAACAACCGCACCGCTGAAAGCTAAATTGCGCAGCATCGACAATGCAGAGCCACTACCGCCTGCTGAGGCAAGCAGAGCAAAGGTCCCTCGCACTCCCCCCACCTATAGATAATGGACATCCGGGCCGTGGACAGTGTTGCCCTTCTGGACCCGAAGGGGGCACCGCACGACATCGTCCAGGCCATCGGGCGCGCCCTGCGGCAAAAGCCCGGACAAGGGAAATTGGCCTCACTGATCGTTCCCGTATTCCTCCAGCCCGGAGAACAGCCGGAAGACATGTTCACTTCCGGATCGTATCGGCCTCTGGTGAAGGTACTCGAAGGACTTCGGGCTCATGATGAAGAGGCCGTGGAATTGCTCGCCATTCCACAGGAACCGCAGACGAGCGTCGTGGACCCGTCTATGAATATCGGTACTGCACCGGAAGAAGACGAAGAGGAATCCCGTCTTCTGCTGCGTTTCGCCGCTCCACGTGATCCAGTGATGGTCGCGAACTGGGTCTCCTTCAACGTGATCGACACAGAGCGGCAGGACTGGGCGCGCGGCTGGGCGAAGCTCAAGCAGTTCACCGAACGTGAGGGCCACGCTCGCGTGCCCTACGGACACCGAGAGGGAGCAACACCCCTGGGACAGTGGGTGGCAGAACAGCGACGGGCCTACGGGGCCGGGGAGATGAGCGGCCAGCGTGCGCAGCGGCTGGAGAAACTCGGCATGGTCTGGTCGATGGCCGACGAGCGGTTCCAGGAGAACCTGGAGGCCGCGAAGGCGTACTACGAGGAACACTGGAGCCTTTGCGCTCCGAGGTCGGCAGTGGCCTTGTCCAGGCCCGTAGGGCAGTGGCTCAGCAATTTGCGCCGTCCGGGTGCGCTGGACGGCCACCCCGAGTGGAAGGCCGCGCTGGAGGCCGTAGACGCACACTGGAACCCGGCATGGCCGGCTGACTGGCAACGCCACTACGCTGCCGTACGGGAGATGCTTGCGGAGGAGAGCGTGCTCGCCTACGTCGAACCCGGGGTGACGGTGCACGGGATGGACGTCGGCCGGTGGCTGGAGCGGCAGCGTCAGCACGCTGTCTGGCAGGGGCTGATGGACGGGCAGCGCGAGCGCCTGGAGCAGCTCGGTGTCGTGCCGCTGCCGCCGGAACAGGAAGCGCCCGCGAAGCCGCCCAAGGCTGCCTCTGGGGCCTTCGAACGGGGCGTGGCAGCCCTGACGCAGTACAAGGCGCGTACGGGCTCTGTGACCGTCCCCAGGGCCCACGTAGAACGGCTCGATGACGGGAGCGAGGTGAAGCTCGGGGTGTTCCTGTCGAACAGCAAGAGCCGACGCGCCAAGCTCACCGCCGACAAGCTCGCCGCGCTCGCCGAACTCGGACTCGACTGGGCATGAGCGGTGGCCGGTGACCGGGACAGCAGCCGGCCGTTGAACCCGGCGTCAAGTGAAGTGCACAGAAGTCCCGGACCCTGTCATGGCTCCGGGACTTCGCGCTCCCGGTGTCAGGCCCGTTCGGCCCCGGAATCCCAGCTCGTACACCAAGGGCCAACTAACCGGTCGGCTAGCTGGGCCCGAATCGGACGGAAACCGGCGACAACCGTGCTCCGACCTGTGGAAATGGTCCCAAGACCGTCCGGGGATTCCCGGGCCGTCCTGGCACAGGCAGCGCCGATGGCGGGGCTCCCCCTTGGGGCAGGTGCAGTGAAGCCGCGCTCCCGAGTGGAGGACCTGGCCTAGGAGGGTTTCCCAACCCTCTGCCGCTTTTTGGCGTCACTATGCCGAACCAGATGGCGGTGCGAAAGGGCCCCAGTTCTGTGGGGTGCCTCTTACGAGCTCGAAGGAGACCTCACCGCTACTGGACTCCGCGCCCTTGAAGGAGACCTCACCGCTACTGAACTCCGCGCCCTCGAAGGAGACCTCACCGCTACTGAACTTCGCGCCGAGGAAGGGGACCTGGCCGCCGCTGAACTCCGCGCCGATGAAGGAGACCATGCCGCTGCTGAACTCCGCGCCGATGAAGGAGACCTGGCCGCCGTTGAACTCCGCGCCGATGAAGGGGACCTGGCCGCCGCTGAACTCCGCGCCGTCGAAGGAAACCTCGCCGCCGCTGAACTCCGCGCCGATGAAGGAAACCTCGCCGCCGCTGAACTTCGCGCCGATGAAGGAGACCCGGCCGCCGCTGAACGTTGCGCCGTCAAAGGAGACCCGGCCGCCGCTGAACTTTGCGCCGTCAAAGGAGACCGTGCCTTGGAAACGGCTTTGTGAGAGGTCCCCGCCGTCGAAAATGGCGCGGGTGAAGTCGAAGTGGCACGCGGACCAGGAGGTGGGTGCTTGGGGCCGGAGGTGGTCGCGGATGACTCGGATGATCGTGTGGCGGACCTCGCGTTCGCCTTCCTTGTATGCACCGCTAGTGTCTCGTGATTTTGTTG
>NZ_JAGGPB010000032.1 GCF_018614055.1 Streptomyces sp. ISL-98 | reverse complement strand
CGCGGCCGCCCGCCGACCGGACGTGCCGCGCGCCCGGGGAGCGGAGGCGGCAGGTTAAGGGGGGGGCGGGGGTGTGCGGCGCAGCCTCCTAAGGGCAGTTGCCACCGGACAGCGGGGCCGCGGCGGCGGCGGGCGGCCCCGGCCCCCCCCCCCCCCCCCCCCCCAGTCCCCCGACGACCGCGGCCACGCGCCGTGGGCACTGAACCGACGCCACGCGAAGGGAAGCAGCACCTGATGTCACACAACGCCGAACACGCACCGCACCCCCAGACCGGAAGCCCGAATCCCGCGCCCCCTCGCCCCCCGCAGACACCCAGCACCGAATCCGCTGACGCACAGCGTGAGCGCGGCACCACCGCGGACCGCCCCGATCGCCCGCCGGGCCCGGAACTGGTCCCGCAGGGCGAACGGGACAAACTCTCCCTGCGCCTCCAACAGGCCCTGAACAACTTCGTCGACAGCCCACACAAGGCGGTGGAGGAGGCCGACGCCGTCTTCGACGACATCGCCACCCAGTTCACCAACACCCTCACCGAACGGCGCCGCGTCCTGCACGCAAGCTGGCAGGACCAGGACACCGATGCACAGACCGAGGAACTACGGCTCGCGCTCAGGCAATACCGGGAGATCACCGAACGACTGCTGCACATGTCGGCGCCTACCAGTCAGTAACACTGTCCTCCCCGCGGAAACCACTGCCGCCGCAGTGACCGGTGCGTACACCACACCGGTCGGACTGCGGCGGTTGCGTTCTGGAGGCGGGGCCGACGCGCGCTCAACTGCTCCTGCAGAAATCGTGCCTGGGCCGGCGCGTATCGGCCCTTCTCGTCCGGGACGCACAGTTCCATCCGTGCACGAGGGTCCTTCCACGCGACCGTGAAAACGCTCCCGGGACCTCCCAGCGTCCAAGTGCCTGTCATGGTGGCCGCGGGCACAGCCGTACCGAGAACTATGGTGTCCCGCCACATGGGCCGCTGACCTGCGCGTTTCTACGGTGTGGCGACACGGAACGTCCCCGCCAACTGTCCGGAAGTGGTACTCATGGCCGCCCCAGCAACCGCTCCGCCAACGCCCAGTTCACTCAAGCGCATTGTCGCCGCGAGCCTCATCGGGACCACCATCGAGTGGTACGACTTTTTCTTGTACGGGTCCGCCGCCGCTCTGGTATTCAACAAGCTGTTCTTTCCCGGCTCGGACCCCCTCGTCGGGACCCTGCTGTCCTTTCTGACCTACGCCGTCGGCTTCGCGGCCAGGCCGATAGGGGCGCTCGTCTTCGGGCACTACGGTGACCGCCTCGGCCGCAAAAAGCTGCTGGTGCTGAGTCTGCTGGTGATGGGCGGCGCCACCTTCGCGATCGGGCTGCTGCCCACCCACGCCACCATCGGCTCCGCCGCTCCCGTCCTGCTCACCGTGCTCCGTCTGGTGCAGGGCTTCGCCCTCGGTGGCGAATGGGGCGGGGCCGTACTGCTGGTGTCCGAGCACGGGGACGCGGGGCGCCGTGGCTTCTGGGCGTCGTGGCCGCAAACCGGGGCGCCCGCCGGGCAGTTGCTCGCCACCGGGGTGCTCTCCGCGCTGACCGCGCTGCTGTCGGAGTCCGCGTTCCTCGCGTGGGGCTGGCGCATACCGTTCCTGCTGTCCGGCGTGCTGGTGATCGTCGGCCTGTGGATTCGTCTCTCTGTCGATGAATCCCCGGTATTCAAAGCCGCGCTGGCGCAGGCCGAGGCCCGCAAAGGAGCCGAGGCGCGCGCCGACAAGATGCCGATCATCGCTGTCCTGCGCCACCACTGGCGCGATGTGCTGGTCGCAATGGGCGCCCGTATGGCCGAGAACATCAGCTATTACGTCATCACCGCATTCATCCTCGTCTACGCGACGACCGCGGCGGAGCTGAGCAAGCAGACAGCACTCAATGCCGTACTGATCGCCTCCGCAGTCCACTTCGCGGTGATCCCCGCCTGGGGAGCCCTTTCGGACCAGGTGGGCCGCAGGCCCGTCTATCTGCTCGGCGCGATCGGCGTCGGCCTCTGGATGTTCCCGTTCTTCATGCTCATCGACACCAAGAGCTTCGGGAATCTCCTCCTCGCCGTCACCGTCGGACTGGTCTTCCACGGGGCGATGTACGCACCGCAGGCGGCCTTCTTCTCGGAGATGTTCGCGACCCGCATGCGCTACTCGGGCGCCTCCATCGGCGCCCAGTTCGCCTCGGTCGCCGCCGGCGCTCCCGCTCCGCTGATCGCCACCGCCCTCCTCGTGGACTACGGCAGCTCCACCCCGATCGCCCTGCACGTCATCGCAGCCACGCTGATCACGATCGTCGCCGTGGCGTGCGCGAAGGAGACCCGGAACCGGGACCTGGGGGACATCGAGGCCGGACCGGCCCAGGGTATCTCCGATGCCCCGGTCGCCGGTGCTCGTAGCGTCTGAGTCGAGCAGACAGAAAGGCGCGCGTGGAGGCCCTGTAGCCTTCACGCGCGCCTTTGCATGTCCGTCCTCAGCGCGTCACCGCCGACGCCAACCCGTGCAATCGCAACGCCAGTTGGACTTCCAGCGCGCGGGCTGGCGACTGCCAGTCCTGGCCCAGCAGCCTGCCGATCCGTTCCAGGCGCTGCGCCACCGTGTTGACGTGGACGTGGAGTTCGTCCTTCGTACGGGCCGGGCTCATCCCGCACGCGAAGTACGCGTCGAGGGTGCGGATCAGGTCGGTGCCGCGGCGCCGGTCGTACTCGACCACCTCGCCGATCGTGCGCCGGACAAACCCCTCGATGGCGCTGCCGGCGCGGCTGTCCCGGCCGTCCGCGAGCAGCAGGCCCAGGAAGCCGAAGTCCTCCGCCGCCGCGCCCTCCCCCGAGCGACCGAGCAGCCGAAGCGCGTCGAGGCAGCGGCGGGCTTCCTCGTACGCCCCGGCTATCGCACCCGGACGAGCAGCCGGTGCGTCGACCGGCGCCGACGCTCCCACCGTGACGGGCTCGTGCAGCGCGCCGCCCAGGTGCTTCGCGGCCTGCCCGGCGAGGGCCGTCGCACTGTCGCCGGTGCTCAGCGGGAGCAGCAGTACAGTGCCGCCGTCACGGGCCGCGGCCAGGCCGTGCCGGGTCGCCGCCAGGTGCGAGGCGGCGGACCAGAGCCGTTGGCGGTCTGCGCTCTCCCGGTCTGCGGTGGCCGAGTACGGCGCTTCGATGCGGGCCGCGAGGACCACATGGGGCGCGTCGAGGTCGGCGTGCAGCCGGGCTGCACGTTCGTGCAGGAGGCGGGGTTCGCGGTCGGGGGCGTCGAGCAGGTCGTCGAGGAGTTCGCCGCGTACGCGCTGCTCGGCCTCGCCCGCCGAGCGGCGGGCCAGCAGCAGCAACGACGTCACCATGGCGGCGCGTTCGAGCGTGCGCTGGTCGACGGGGTCCAGGGCGGGGTGGCCGTGCAGGACGAGTGCGCCCAGGAGTTCGCCGCCGGCCGAGACGGTGGCGACCCAGTCGTCGCCGCGCCGTACGGCGTGACCGCCGGCCCCGGCGGGATCGACGCCCGTGTCCGTGAACTCGACCGTCCCGTCCAGCACTTCGGAGACCGCGCTCGTGACGTCGTGCACTCCGCCGCCGCGCAGCACCAGTTCGGTGAGCCTGTCGTGCACGTCGGACGCGCGCTCGATGACGCCGCTGCGGTCGCGGATGATCTCGTTGGCCTTCTCCAGCTCGGCGAGCGCCGACCTCGTCTCGGCCAGGAGGTTGGCCGTGTCGATCGCGACGGCGGCGTGGGCCGCGAACGACCCCAGCAGGGCGATCTGTTCGCGTTCGAAGACGCGGGCGCGGCGGTCGGCGGCAAAGAGGACGCCGATCACCTGGCTGCCCAGCGTCAGGGGTACGCCGAGGATCGCGACGAGCCCTTCGTCGCGTACGCCCGAGTCGATGATCCCGGTGTGCTGGAAGCGCGGGTCGTCGAAGTAGCTCTCGGTGGCATAGGGGCGGGCGGTCTGGGCGACGAGCCCGCCGAGGCCCTCGCCCATGCCGAGCCGCAGTTCCTGGAAGCGCGCCGACACGGACCCTTCGGTCACGCGCATGTACGTGTCACCCGCCACCGGGTCGTTGAGGCTGAGGTACGCGACCTCCGTGCCCAGCAGCGAGCGGGCCCGCTGCACGATGGCCGCGAGTACGGCGTCGAGATCACGCAGCCCGGCCAGGTCGTGCGCGGTCTCGTACAGCGCGGACAGTTCGGCCTCGCGACGCCGCCGCCCCTCCAGCTCGGCGCGTACCCGCAGCGCCTGGTGCTTCGCGGCTTCCAGGGCGGCGATCGTCTCGGACGACGCGCCGTCCGCGCGGGCGACCAGCACAGGTCGCTCGTAGGCGTCGGGGGCGGCCCCGCGCGCGAGGAGCTCCAGGTAGGGCGCTTCGCTGCTGCTCTGAGCGTGATCGCGATGAGCGGGGTGATCGGGATGATCGCGGCGGGCGGGTTGATCGGGGGACATGGACACACTCAACCAGCTAGTGAGCGGTCCAGCCGCCGTCGAGGGGCAGTGAAATTCCGGTGATGAACGACGCGTGGGCGCCGCACAGGTAGGCGACCGCTTCGGCGACCTCGTCCGGTTCGACCAGGCGTTTGAGCGCGGAGTCCTTGAGCAGGACGTCGGCCAGGACGCGTTCCTCCGGCAGTCCGTGGGCGGCCGCCTGATCGGCGAGCTGTCGCTGGACGAGCGGGGTGCGTACGTAGCCGGGGCTGACGCAGTTCGATGTGACGCCGTGCTCGGCGCCTTCGAGTGCGGCGGTCTTGGAGAGCCCTTCGAGGCCGTGCTTGGCGGCGACGTACGCCGATTTGTACGCGGAGGCGCGCAGTCCGTGCACGGAGGAGATGTTGACGATACGGCCCCACCGCTGCCCGTACATGTGCGGCAGCGCGCCCCTGATCAGCCGGAACGGGGCTTCGAGCATCACAGTGAGGACGGTGTGGAAGACATCGGGCGGGAACGCCTCGATGGGGCGGACCAGTTGCAGCCCGGCGTTGTTGACGAGGATGTCCGTGCCGGCCGCCGCCTGCTCGGCCGCGTCGAGGTCGGTGAGGTCCAGGGGGTGCGCTTCCACGGCGCCCGTGAGGCCCGCAAGCTCCGCCGCCTGCCCGACGAGGGCGTCGAGCCCCGCCGCGTCCCGGTCCACCGCTCTGACCTTGGCTCCGGCGGCGGCAAGGCGCAGCGCGCAGGCGCGGCCGATGCCTCCCGCCGCGCCGGTGACGAGCGCGGTACGGCCGCCGAGGTCGAGTGCTGCGGCATGGCGTGGGGGTGTGGTGGGCGCGGTCATGCCCACGACCCTAGGCAGCGCTCCGCGTGCGACCGATGTGGCCGCCACCCATACTTCAGGGCTGGAGGGTGGGCTCGAACCATGTGGGTGCGTCGGTGAGCGCCTGCTTGATCCTCAGGTACCCGAACTCGTGGAGTTCCGGGAGCGCGTCCACCGAGAACCAGCCGACCTCCAGCGACTCGTCGTCGTTGACGCGCGCCTCACCGCCGACGGCCCGGCACCGGAAGGTGATGTCCATGTACTGGCACTGGTCGCCGTTCGGGTACTGGACCGGCTGGAGCCCCTGGACGAGGACGACCCGCTCGGCCACGCACCGTACGGCCGTCTCCTCGTACACCTCGCGCTCGGCGGTCGCCGCAGGCTGCTCCCCCGGCTCCGGAATCCCGCCGATGATCGACCACTTGCCGGTGTCGGCGCGACGCCCCAGCAGCACTCTTCCCTCGTCGTCGAAGACGATGGCGCTGACGCCCGGCAGGAAGAGGAGCTGGTGGCCTGCGGTGGCCCGGATCTCGCGGATGAACTCTGGGGTTGGCATGGCCCGACCCTAACGGCCGTCCGTCATGCGGACGTACGCCGACGGGCCCGTGCCCCGAGCAGGACGGCCCAGCCGAGACCGGCCGCGGCGAGCAGTGCCAGTGCCCCTTCGGGGATCGTGCCGAGGCGGGTCGCGGGCGTCAGCGAGGAGCGCAGCGGCACCTCGGCGACCAGCGCGTCCGGCGTGAAGATCTCCGTCTTCTGAACGACGTCGCCGTCCGGCTGGATGACGGCGCTGACCCCGCTCGTGACGGGAACGAGGACGGCCCTGCCGTGCTCGACGGCACGGACCCGGGACATCGCCAGCTGCTGGTATGTCATCTCGCTGCGCCCGAAGGTGGCGTTGTTGCTGGGCACCGAGATGACCTGGGCGCCGCCCATGACGGCGTCCCGCACCGCCCAGTCGAAGGCCGCCTCGTAGCAGGTCGCCAGGCCCACTTTGGTGCCGCCCATGTCGAACACGCCCGGCTTGGTGCCGCGTCCGAAGTCCCGGCGGACCATGTCGACGTAGCTCTCGCTGAAGAACCGGACGACGGGCCTCAGCGGGATGTATTCGCCGAAGGGCTGGATCTGCCGCTTGTCGTACGTGTCCTGGGGGCCGCGCTCGGGGTCCCAAAGAATCTGGGTGTTGCGCAGCGGCCCGGTGTCCGGGGCAACGACCGCGCCGACAGCGATCGGCACGCCGATGGCCTTGGCCGCGTTGTCGATGACCGAGCGGCCGTCTGCGTTGCGGTAGGGGTCGATGTCCGAGGAGTTCTCCGGCCACAGGACGAAGTCCGGCTTCGGCTCCTTGCCCGCCTTGACGTCGTCGGCGAGCTCGACCGTACGCCGCGCGTGGTTGTCGAGGACGGCGCGGCGCTGGGCGTTGAAGTCGAGTCCCATGCGCGGCACATTGCCCTGGATGACCGCCGCGGTGGCGGTCCCGTCCTCGGCTGTGTCGGTGACCAGCGGGCGCGCTGCGAGGGCCGCCGTCACGGGGACGAGTACGGTCAGCGCCGCGAGGGCGGCGGTCCGGCGGGGCAGTTGACCCGTGCTCCGGTGCGTACGGGCCTGGCGCACCAGTTCGTAGAGGCCGAAGCCGCACAGGGCGACCGCGAACCCGAGTACAGGGGTGCCGCCCAGCGCCGCGAGGGGCAGGAAGACGCTGTCCGCCTGGCCGAAGGCGACCTTGCCCCAGGGGAAGCCGCCGAAGGGCACCCGGGCGCGGACCGCCTCGCCCAGGACCCACACCGCGGCGGCCCACACCGGCCAGGCCGGCAGCCGGGTCACGGCGGCGATGCCCACGCAGCACAGTGCGACGAAAACCGCCTCTACTGCGGCGAGCGCCAGCCACGGTCCCGGGCCGACCTCTTCGCCCGTCCAGACAAGGAGGGGAAGGAGGAAGCCGAGCCCGGCCAGATAGCCGAGTCCGAACGCGGCCCGCAGGCGTCGCCCGTACAGGCACCAGGCGAGCAGGGCGAAGCCGGGCAATACCAGCCACCAGAGCGGGCGGGGCGGGAAGCTCGCGTACAGGAGCAGGCCGGACAGTGCGGCGGCCGACGAAGCCACGAGCCGGCGCAGCATTGTTCTCCCGCGGTGGGTGGGGGCGGACTGCGGGGCCAGCTGTGCTGGCTCGTCTACGGCGGTGCGGGTGGCGCTCACGCCGGGGAGTCTACGGTGGCCGGGCGGGGCACCGGGAGTCCGGTCCCGGCGGCTGATGCAACGTTCCTGCGCAATCTGTACACAAACCCGTGTCCCTACCGTTACGGTGTGCGCCAGTCCCTGCCACCGGCCGGATTCAGCCGTGGTGAGCGGGGCCCGTCACATGTCGGGGGGTCGACGGGGATGGCTGCACAGGCCGTACGGTCCGTCGCGCGCGAACGCGGCGGCATCACCGATGGCGCCGGTGTCGTGATCCTGGGCGGCTGCGCCGTCTGGTCGCTGATCGCCGCCACGGGCAGGGACGCCAGGCCGGAGGGCGTCCTGCTCGCCGTGCTCGCCGTCGCCGGGGGTTACGCGTGCGGCCGGATCTGCGGCTCACTGCTGCCGGTCGCCGCCGCGTCTGCCGCTTCCCTCGCCGCACTCTGCCTGGCCGTCGCCTCGCTGCCCGGATCCGGAATGGCCGGTGCAGACCCGGTCACTGCCCCCGGGAGTACGGGCGCGACCGCCGCGCTGCTGGCTCTCGCCTCGGGCGCCGCCTGCTGTGCGGCCTGGGCAGCGCGGCCGTATCCACTACGGCTCGGGCTTCGGCTGCTGGCCCTCGGCATCGCGGTCACGGCGCTGCTGCTCGGCTCTGTCGCCGGGTTCGCGGCGGCGCTCGGCGTACTCCTCTGTTCCCTGGCGGCGGCCCGGGCGCATCGCAGGGCGGTGGGACTGGCGGGGCTGGCGCTGGCGGCGGGACTCGTGGTGGGGGGTTCATGGGCGGTGGCGGAGGATGCGCTGCCCGACGGGCTGACCGTCTCGCTGGAGGGCCGGCTGAGCACGAACCGGGTGCTGCTGTGGCGGGACGCGATCGCTCTGGCAAAGGAGAATCCGGCGCGCGGCACGGGTCCCGACCGGTTCGGCAGGCTGAGCCCGACCGCCCGGCAGACGCCCGGCGCCGACGGCAAGCCCCACTCGGCGCCGTTGCAGCAGGCCGCCGAACAGGGGATCCCGGGGGTCGTGCTGCTGGGCGCCGCGTTCGCCTGGATGCTGTACGGGCTGTGGCGCTCGCCCCGGTCCACACCGGTGGCCCTGACGGCCGCGGCGGCCCTGACCGCGCTGGCGGCCCTGGCTGGCATCGGCAACGCGCTGAGCTTTACGCAGGTGACGGCGGGCGCCGGTCTGCTGGCGGGTCTGGCGACCGCGCGGCAGCTGGGCGAGGACGGGGCGGACGCGGTCGCCGTATCCGGGGCGGGGGCGCGGCCGCGCAGCCGTCAAACGTAGGGAGGTAGGGACGTACAGGTTCATACAGGTGACAGGTACGTCCGTCCGGGGGATCAGGCCCCGGCGGCCTTGCCCGTGGTGCCGAGGCCCAGTCGGCCACGGATAACGCGTACCGCGGTCTGCGCATCGTCCACGGTCACCGAGAACGTCCCGCCGTCCCCGAGCTTGAGGATGACGCCCTCGCCTTCACGGACGATCATGCCGACCCCCAGGTCGGGGCGCCAGCGGTAGCCCCAGCCGCCCCAATGCCGGGGTGTGAGGCTCGGGGCGAATTCGGCGCCCGCCACATGGTCGAGCCGGATACGCCGACGGGGCAGACCCAAGTGGCCGCAGCGCACCTCGACCACATCGCTGTAGACCTTGACCGCCACATGGACGAAAGCCAGGGTCCCGAAGAGCATGAGCACGCCCACCGCGAGGCAGCCGACGATCGACATCACCAGGGGCACATTCGTCCACGAGGCATCGACGGCCAGCACGATGCCGAACGCCAGGCAGGCGACGCCCGCGGTTGCGAGCAGCCACTGTGCGCGGTTGGTCGCGCGACCGGTCCAGATCGGGAGAGCGGGCTTCGCGGCAAGCCCCTCGCCGTTGGGGTGGTCCCTCATGCGTAGCAGCGTACTCACGTTCAGCGTTCCGGGCAGTGCCGCGCCGGGCCCCGGTCAGCGCACGGTGCTGACGGCTTCCAGCAGCCTGCCTTCGGCGTACGCGAGGGCCGGTCCCGGCAGGGCGGAGTCGCTTCCGCCGAGCAGCACGGTGAGCCCGCCGCCGGGCGTGGCCTCGGGGGCGGGCTGCGCCCCGATGCGGCGCAGTGCCTGCGCGGCGACGGCACCGGCGGAGCCGTGCAGCACCACGGGGGGTGCGCCGGGCGGCTGGACGGCGGCGCGGATGCGCTCGGCGACCAGTTCGTAATGGGTACAGCCCAGGACGACGGCCCTTACATCGGCCGGGGTGAGGGCGGCTGCCGCGGCGACGGCCCGGTCGATGGCCTCCTCGTCGGCGTGCTCCACCGCGTCGGCGAGACCGGGGCAGGGCACCTCGGTGACCGTGACGCCATCGGCGAAGTCACGGATGAGGCCTCGCTGGTAGGGGCTGCCCGTGGTGGCGGGGGTGGCCCAGATGGCGATGGGTCCGCCGCCCGCGGCGGCCGGCTTGATCGCGGGCACGGTGCCGATGACCGGAATCCCGGGCTCCAGCTCTGCGCGGAGCGCGGGCAGAGCGTGCACGGAAGCGGTGTTGCAGGCCACGATCAGGGCGTCCGGCCGGTGCGCGGCGGCGGCGCGTGCCACGGCGAGCGCGTGCGCGGTGACATCGGCGGGCGTCCGTGGCCCCCACGGCATGCTGTCGGGGGCGGAGGAGAGGACCAGAGCGGCGTCGGGCCGCAGCCGGCGTACAACGGCGGCCGCTGCCAGCAAGCCGATTCCCGAGTCCATGAGCGCGATCTTCACCCGGTCACCATAGTCGACTGCCCTCCCACCCCGGCCGGGGTGGGGCAGACTTCGGCGGATGAGCGCCATTGCGTGGATTGCTGTGGGATCACTGGCCGCATGGGTGTGGCTGCTGCTGGGCCAGGGCTTCTTCTGGCGTACGGATCAGCGGCTTCCGCAGCGCGCCGAGCCGGACCGTCTGCCCGGCACATGGCCGGATGTCGCCGTTGTCGTACCGGCGCGCGACGAGGCCGAGGTGCTCCCGTCGAGCCTGCCTTCGCTTCTCGCACAGGACTATCCCGGACGGGCGGAGATCTTCCTGGTCGACGACGGCAGTCAGGACGGTACGGGCGCGCTGGCCCGCGAGCTGGCCGCCCGGCACGGCGGGCTTCCGCTGACCGTGGTCTCCCCCGGCGAGCCCGAGCCCGGCTGGACCGGGAAGCTCTGGGCGCTGAAGCACGGCATCGCGCTGGCCCGCGCGCGCGAGCCCGAGACTCCGGAGCCGGAGTATCTGCTGCTGACGGATGCCGACATCGCGCACGGTCCGGACAGCCTGCGCGAGCTGGTGGCCGCCGCCCGCTCCAACAGCCTCGACCTCGTCTCCCAGATGGCGCGGCTGCGCGTGGTCAGCGGGTGGGAGCGGCTGGTCGTACCTGCCTTCGTCTACTTCTTCTCCCAGCTCTACCCCTTCCGGTGGGTGAACAGGGCGGGTGCGCGGACGGCGGCGGCCGCCGGTGGCTGTGTGCTGCTGCGGACCGAGGCCGCGGTGCGGGCGCGGGTGCCGGACTCCATCCGCCACGCGGTGATCGACGATGTGTCACTTGCGCGGGCCGTCCAGCGCAGTGGGGGCAGGATCTGGCTGGGGCTCGCGGAGGGCGTGGACAGCGTGCGCCCCTATCCGCGGCTCGGCGATCTGTGGCGGATGGTGTCGCGCAGCGCGTACGCCCAGCTCCTGTACAGCCCGCCGCTGCTCGCCGGGACGGTCGTGGGGCTCGCGCTGGTATATCTCGCGCCCCCGGTCACGCTTTGCGCCGGTCTGCTGTCGGTTGACGGGATCGCGGCGTGGGCGGGCGGCCTGGCGTGGGCGGTGATGACAGCGACGTACCTGCCGATGCTCCGCTACTACCGGCAGCCGCTGTGGACGGCTCTGCTGCTGCCGATCACGGCGGTTCTGTATCTGCTGATGACCGTCGATTCCGCCGTGCAGCACTACCGCGGGCGGGGCGCGGCCTGGAAGGGGCGTACGTACTCCCGTCCCGAGGCCGCGCCGGAGCGCTGACCGGAGCGTTGAGGCGTCACTTCCTGCCGGGGGTCCAGTTCATGCCCCAGCCGTAGGCGTAGTCGATGGTGCGCTGCGGGCTGACGCCGCGTTCCGGTACGAGATAGCGGGCTTCGCGGCGCACGGTCAGGTCTCCGTCCTCGTTCGTGATGAGGGCGAGCGAGGCGACGGTCGACGGCACGGTGCACTCGTCGAGGGAGAAGTCGATGGGGGCTCCGTGCTGCGGCTGGAGGGTGACCGTGGCGTGCAGATCGGCGAACGAGCGGGCGCCTTCGTACACGGCGACGAAGATGATGACGCGGCGGAGCTTGTCCTTGTGGTCGAGGTTGATGGTGAGGTTCTCGCCGGTGCTGACGGCTCCCGTGCGGTCGTCACCGTCGAGGTGGATGTACGGCGGCTGGTGCAGCGAGCCGAAGGCGTTGCCGAGGGCCTGGACGACTCCCTTGCGGCCGTCGGTGAGTTCGTAGAGGGCGCACAGATCGAGGTCGAGGTCGCTGTGCATGGCGACGGCCCGGCCGAGCTTGGCGCCCCAGCCCTTGAACTGCTTGCGCACCTCCCAGTTGAGGTTCACGCGCATGGTGCCGGTGGTGCCGCCCTGCTTGGCGAGGGAGACGGACGGGGCTTCCTTGGTGAGCGTGATCTTGGTGAGGCGTACGGGGGTGGCGGCGGGGGCCGGAGGGGCCTGGGGCGGCTGGGGCGGCGCGGCCTGGAGCGGCTGGGCCGGGGCTTGGGTGGGCTGAGCCGGCGGCTGGGCGTGGGCCTGGGCCGGCTGCTGGGGCTCGTCGACGCTGATACCGAAGTCCCTGGCCAGGCCTTCCAGGCCGCTGTCGTAGCCCTGCCCCACCGCGCGGAACTTCCACGCACCCTGACGCCGGTAGAGCTCGCCGAGGACGAAGGCCGTTTCGACGGTGGCGTCCTGGCTGTCGAAGCGAGCGAGCTCCGCGCCGTTCGCCATATCCAGGATTCGTACGTAAAGTCCTGGCACCTGCCCGAAGTTGCCGCCGTCCGCCGATGCCGCCACGACAACGGTCTCGACGGACGGCTCCACGCTCGCCAGGTCGACGGAGAGCGTGTCCGTCACGCCGTCCCCGGCGGGCGTCTTGCCGTCGTGCCTGACCGCGCCCGAGGCGTGCGCGGGCTGGTTGTAAAACACGAAGTCCGCGTCGGAGCGGACCTTTCCGGACACCAGCAACAGGGCGGAGGCGTCGACATCCGGCACTCCGGGGCCTGAACGCCATCCCAATTCGACGCGCACACTCGGCGTCGGCACCGGCACATTGGTTCCCTTTAGCATGGACATGCTCGCCCCCATCGCGAGTCCCCCGGTGTCTGAAGTCCGGGCGTCTGAAGATTTCTGTACGGCCAACCTATTGCCCAGCGTTCCACAGACGTCACGGCGGCCGTTTCAAGATCGCCCGCGACCGCGGGTAACCCATGGCCAGGGCGGTCTTTACACGATCCGAACGCCGCGCGGCGACCGATTTTGCCAAGTTCGCTCGGATTAGGGATCCGCAGTCACTCGCAGCATGTAAAACAACCCTCTTATCGGGCTCCCCAACCAGAACATCTTCGGCTTAACTTAGGTGCCATGACGTCCCCCCGCGCCACCTACGGCGGCGGTTACTACTCCGCCCCGTCCTTCCCGGACACCCCGATCTACGACTCCCTGGTCGCAGAACGAGGCACGCCCCAGATTGCTCCTATCCGGGTGCCCTCCGCGTACGACACCGGGAACAGCTACCTGCCGGCACTCCCGGCCGCGCTCCCCGCCCTCCCGTCCGCGCCTTCCCAGTACGCCCCTTCGTACGGTTCGCAGGGTTCATACGGCTCGCAGGGTTCGTACGGGTACCCGCAGCAGGCGGCGCCCCAGCCGATGCCCCTGCAGCACGCGCCCGCGCCGTACATCCCGCAGCAGGCCGCGGCCCCGCGCGGCTACGGCTACCCCGGCCCGCAGCAGCAGCCCCGCCAGGCGGCTGCCACCGGGTACGAGGCGATGCGCCCCGCGGCGCAGCGTCCTGTGCCGGCGGCCGGGCCGTACGAGGACCCGTACAACCGTCAGTACCAGGGCCGGGGGTACTGACCGGCCGCACGGATGTCAGACCTGGCTGGCAGGATTGACCGCATGCCGAATCCAGTTCTCCATGCGGTCCATGTCTATCCGGTCAAGTCGCTGGCGGGGTGTGCGCCGGGCGAGGTGAAGGTCGAGCCCTGGGGACCGGCCGGGGACCGCAGATGGATGCTGGTCCACCCGGACGGCAAGGTGGTCACCCAACGACCCCAGCCGAGCCTGGCACTGGCGCGCGCCGAGCCGCTGCCGGACGGCGGGATCCGGCTGTCCGCGCCCGGGCGGGAGACCCTCACCGTTGCCGTGCCCGAGCCCGCCGGCACTACATGCGTGGAGATCTGGAAGGACAAGGTCGAGGCTGTAGAGGCGGCTGCGGGGGCGCACGCCTGGTTCAGCGACTATCTGGGCACCGAGGTGCGGCTCGTCCATCTCGACGATCCGGCGAGCCGCCGTGCCATCGATCCGGATTACGCGAAGCCGGGCGAGACCGTGAGTCTCGCCGACGGCTATCCCCTGCTGGTCACCACACTCGCCTCGCTCGACGCTCTCAACTCCCTGATAGCCCAGGGCGACCACGCCGACGAGGGCCCGCTGCCGATGAGCCGGTTCCGGCCGAACGCGGTGGTGGACGGAGCCGCGCCGTGGGCCGAGGACGACTGGAAGCGGATCGCGATCGGCGAGGTCAGCTTCCGGGTGGCCAAGCCCTGCGGCCGCTGTGTCGTCACGACCACCGACCAGCGGACGGCGGAGCGTGGCAAAGAGCCGCTGCGCACGCTCGCCAGGCACCGGCGCTCGGGCGACAAGCTGCTTTTCGGTCAGAATCTGGTGCCCGAGAACACCGGGACCATCCGCGTCGGCGACCCGGTGGAGATACTCGAATAGCCTCCCCCCGCCCGGGAACCCGCCGGGGCGGCAGGCGCGTTGAAGGGGCGGACGCGGAAGGGGGTGCGGACCGTGCGAACGGCAGTCGGCGTCTGGCGTCGGCGGCACAGTCCCCTGTGCCGCCCGACCGATCTCGTCGAGGCATGGGTGGCATTCGCCGCCGTGCTGCTCATCGCTGTGGCCGCCCCGGCCGTGGGCTGGATCTGCGGTTCGCTCACCGGCGAGTCGCTACACCGGTCGGTACGCATCCAGCACGAGCAGCGCCACCCGGCGACGGCCGTCGTCGTCCGTGCCGCGCCCTCCCCCGCCGCTGCCCCCGACCCCGAAATCTCCTCGGAGCGCGCTACGCACACCCGGGTCGTCGCCAACTGGATGGCGTACGACGGAAGCCGGCACAGCGGGACGGTTTTCATGAGCGAGCGGTCCCCGCGGCCGGGCGACCGGTTCCGGATATGGACGGACGCGCAGGGCCGGTCCGTCCAGCGCCCGCTGGACGGTGCCACGGCCTCCGCCCACGCCGCTCTCGCGGGGCTCGGCGCGGGAGCGGCCACCGCGGGGCTCGTCGAAGGCGGCAGGCGCCTGGTCGTATGGCGCCTCACGCAGCGGCGGTACGCCCGCCTCGACGAGGCATGGGCAGAGGCAGGTCCCGACTGGGGGCGTACGGGCGCGGGCAGCTAGGGCCTGTCAAATTCCCGGCGTCCGCCCGAAGGGCTGGGGGCACCTCCCGGCCGAAGGCTGGGGGAGGGAGTTTGACGACAGGCCCTAGAGCCCGGCTCCCAAGCATCAGTGACCTGTCAACTCCCCGTCGCCGCGCGCGCTACGGTGGACCGACCAGATCGTCGGCACAAGGTGGGGGCACAACAACGCCATGGCACAGGGCACGGTCCAGGTGACGCACACCGGCACATCGCGGTGGCGGCGCCGCACAGGCGAGTACGCTTCCCTCGCCGCAGCCCTGGAGGCCGCGGGAGACGGTGACGTCCTCACCGTCGCTCCCGGTACGTACCGGGAAAACCTTGTCGTCGAGCGTGCTGTGACCCTGCGCGGGCCCGAGGGCACCGTCGGCTCGGTCCGTATCGCACCCTCCGACGGTGTGGCGCTGACCGTGCGCGCCTCCGCCGTGGTCCAAGACCTGTACGTCGAGGGCCAGGACACCGCCGCCCCCGCCCTGCTCGTCGAGGACGGCACCCCCGAACTCGTCGACCTGCGGATCGTGACCCGCTCCGCCGTCGGCATAGAGGTGCGCGGCGCGGCCCGGCCGACGGTGCGCCGCTGCACCGTCGACAATCCGGCGGGTGTCGGCATCGGCGTGCTGGAGGGCGCGGGCGGGGTGTTCGAGGAGTGCGAGGTGGTCGCGGCGGGCCAGTCGGGCGTCTCCGTTCGCGGCGGGGCGCACCCGCGACTGGAGCGTTGCCGGATCCATCGCACCTCGGGCGCCGGCCTGTCCGTCACCGGCGAGGGCAGCGGCCTCGAGGCCATCGGGTGCGAGGTGTACGAGATCAAGGGCACCGGCGTGCAGATCACCGCGCGCGCCGCCGCGCATCTCACCGACTGCACGGTGCACCGCACTTCGGCCGACGGCATCACGCTCGACACCGACGCCGTGCTGACGCTCTCCGACTGCGACATCCACGACATTCCGGAGAACGCGATCGACCTGCGCTCCCGCGCGGTCCTCACCCTCACCCGCTCCACGGTCCGCCGCTTCGGCCGCAACGGCCTGTCCGTCTGGGACCCAGGCACGCGGGTGGACGCCAACCAGTGCGAGATCCACGACAGTACGGGCGACTATCCGGCGGTCTGGATCAGCGACGGCGCGACTGCCGTCCTCGAAGCCTGCCGCGTCCACGACGTCCCCGACGCGCTCTTCGTGCTCGACCGCGGCTCGCGCGTCGATGTCGTCGACAGTGACCTGTCCCAGGTGCGCAATACGGCGGTATCCGTGAGCGACGGCGCGACCGCGCAGCTCGACGACTGCCGGATCCGCGAGGCGTCGACCGGCGCCTGGTTCCGCGACCACGGCAGCGGCGGCACGCTCTCCGGCTGCACCATCGACGCGGCGCAGACCGGAGTCATCGTCACCAAGGGCGCCGATCCCCGCATCGAGCGCTGCACGGTCACCTCGCCCGCCGAGGCGGGTTTCTACGTCTCCGCCGAGGGCCGCGGCACCTTCCACAACTGCCGGGTGAAGGGCAGCAGTGGCTACGGCTTCCATGTGATCGACGGCTGCCGCACGACGCTGACCCGCTGCCGGACGGAGCGCTGTGCGCGCGGCGGTTACGAGTTCGCCGAGGACGGACCGGTCGTCGAGGACTGCACCAGCGACGAGAGCGGCGTACGGTCGACGGCCCAGGAGGCCGCCGCCCCGGCCGTGCTGCCCGCGACGCAGTCCGCCGGGCTGCTGAGCGCGATCCCGGGCCCGCGCGCCGAGCACCCCACGGCGCCCGCCCCCGCGCCGGAGGCCGCCCCCGCCCGCTCGTCGAAGGCCGTCCTCGGTGAACTCGACGCGCTGGTGGGCCTGGAGAGCGTCAAGCGCGAGGTGCGCGCCCTCACCGATATGATCGAGATCGGCCGCCGCCGCCAGGAGGCCGGGCTCAAGGCCGCGTCGGTCCGCCGTCATCTGGTCTTCACCGGCTCCCCCGGCACCGGAAAGACCACGGTGGCACGGCTGTACGGCGAGATCCTGGCCTCGCTCGCGGTCCTGGAGCGCGGTCATCTCGTCGAGGTGTCCCGGGTGGACCTGGTCGGCGAGCACATCGGCTCGACGGCCATCCGCACGCAGGAGGCCTTCGACCGGGCGCGCGGCGGTGTGCTGTTCATCGACGAGGCGTACGCGCTGTCCCCCGAGGACTCGGGGCGCGACTTCGGCCGCGAGGCCATCGACACGCTCGTGAAGCTGATGGAGGACCACCGGGAGGCGGTCGTCGTCATCGTCGCCGGGTACACGGCGGAGATGGAGCGCTTCCTGTCCGTCAACCCGGGCGTGGCGTCGCGCTTCTCACGGACCATCAGGTTCTCCGACTACGAGCCCGACGAGCTGCTGCGGATCGTGGAGCAGCAGGCGGAGGAGCACGAGTACCGGCTGGGTGCGGGCACGGCCGAGGCGCTGCTGAAGTACTTCACGGAGCTTCCCAAGGGCCCCGCCTTCGGCAACGGCCGTACCGCCCGCCAGACCTTCGAGTCGATGGTGGAGCGGCACGCGGGCCGGGTCGCCCAGCTCACCGAGATGAACACGGACGACCTGACCCTGCTCTACCCGGAGGACTTGCCCGAACTCCCTTGACCCTGCGGGGCGTCCGGCCGCTGCCTGGGCAGTGCGGGCGGTGGCAGCCGGTCGAGCAGTGCGGTCCTCTCCCGGTCGAATTCGGGGTCGGCCTGGTAGTCGGAGTGCCCCAGTACGGGGGCGGGCAGCGGCTGTTCGCGGGTACGCCCGTAGGCGAGCGGGTCCTTGAGCGCGGCCCGGTCCACCTCGGGCTCCTGGCCGCCGCCCGTGACGCGCACCGGGCCGCCGATCGGGTCGGTGGGCCGCCACAGGTTCCGCCAGCAGTGCACCTCGTCGCTCAGGGCCTCCAGGCAGGCGGGGCCGAAGTACGCGGGGAACCAGCGTCCGTACAGCCGCTCCAGCGGTGATCCGTACGTGAGCAGGGCGACCCGGCGCCGGGTGCGCAGGGGCAGTTGCCAGACCGCGGCCGCCGACAGGACGCTGCCCTGCGAGTGGCCGGAGATGACGAGCCGTCCGCCGGTGCGGTCGGTCCAGGTGGCCATGCGCCAGGTGAGGTCGGGGACGGCGCGCTCGGCGTAGCAGGGGGGCGCGAAGGGATGCGCCGCGCGCGGCCAGAAGGTGCCGACGTCCCAGAGGATGCCGATGGTGCGGCGGGCCGCGGCGTCGCGGTAGGCGCGGCGGCCCCAGGTGACGAACAGTATGAAGCCGAAGCCGATCAGCCAGGAGCCGAGGGCCTGCGCGGTCTGGGCCGCCGATGCGATGAAGGCGTACGTCCCTTCGGCCGCCCTGCCCGGCACTTCCCCCGTCCCCCAGGCGCCGACGACTGCGGCCGCGCCCAGCAGCAGTGTGGTGCCCGCCGTAATGCCGACGATGGAGGGCGCCGAGTCGGTGAGGGCGGCCCTGGCGCGGGTCCCCGCTATACGGCGGGTGCGGACGGAGTCGGGCTCCGCGTCCGGGAAGTCCGCCTCGACCTCGCCGGTCAGTGCGCGGCGCACGCGCCAAGTACGCACGGCGAGGAAGGCTCCCAGTGCCAGCAGGACAACCAGCAGGGGCGGGATGGCCGACGCCTGCCAGGTGAGCAGTACCGGGGGCCCTTCGAAGCCGCCTCCCGCGCCTTCCCCCGGGGTGGCCGCGCCGTCGAGCCAGTCGCCGACGCGCTGGGCGACTCCGCCGGTCATGACGCCGCCGAGGGCGCAGGCGAGCATGGCGACAGCGGGGCCGCCGAGTCCGCGCATCACCGTACGGGCGTCGGGCGCCCGCCGGTACATGGCCAGGGCGACTGCGGCGAGGGCGATGACGAGGCCGCCCTGACCGAGGGCGATGATCCCGAATGTACGGTCGCCCGGGAGTCGGCCTCCTGAGACCCAGTCGGGGCGGGACCAGGCGGCGTACAGCATGCTCAGGGCCAGCAGGGCGAGTGCGGCTCCGGGCAGCCAGGCGACGACGGCCTGGTCGAGCTTCAGGTCGAGGCGGGATTCGCTGCGGCCTCTGCGGCAGACCACCCAGACCACCAGGGCGCCACCGGCGAGCAGGGTCAGTTCGAGGACCCAGCCGAGGGTTTCCAGGAGCGGGCCCGAGGCGCGGCGGTCGTAGCGGGCTCCGGCGCCGGCGAGCGCCGCGGCGACGGTGAGGAACCCGGCGGCGGTGTGGGCGGCGCGCAGCCGGGCGACGAGCCTGCGGCCGTACCAGAAGCCGGGCATCCCGAGGGCGGGGCGGGCGGTCGGCTCGTCGGGGTCGGGCTCGGCGCCGGGCGGCAGGGGGCGCTGGGACTCGTACGCGCTCCAGGTGCGGTTGGACAGGTACCAGAGGAGGCCGGTCAGGGCGACGGGCACGAGGGCGGCGAGGGCGAGGCGCCGGCCGGGCTGGCTCCACCAGCCGTCGCGGGCGGTGGACATGAAGCCGAGCCAGGACTTGTCGCGGGAGCAGCCGGGCGAGCCCGCGCACTGCCAGGCGGCCAGGTCGAGGGCGACCTCGCAGGCGGCGGCGGTCAGCAGCACGGTGAGGCTGAGGGCGACGAGCCGCACCAGCACCCCGTACATGCGCACGGTCTTCTTGAGGCCCTCGGTGGTGGGCTGCATCCAGTGCGCGAGATTGGCGACCATGAAGGGCAGCAGGAGCAGCCACAGGGCGCGGGCGCCGTTGCCCGAGGTGAGATTGCACCAGACGTACGCCTCCGGGACCGGCCGGTCGCGGGCCTCGTCCGGTGCCGGTTCGTCCGGGTGGAGTCCGGCTTCGGCGTCGTCGGTACGGCGGTACACGGCGGCGGTCTCGTCGCCGGTGACGCGGACCGTGCGCGGATCGCCGAGCATCTCCTCGGGGGTGGTCCCGCCGACCCCGTGGACCAGCAGTTCGAGCGCGGCTCCGCCGTCGGTGGGGGACGGTGTGACACGGGGCACTTCTGTGGCTCGCTCTCGTGGTGGGAGGATCGTGTTCCGCGCACGGCGGCGCCGCTCAAGGATCCCGGATCATGGGCGGCTGCCGCAGGGCTCTCACCGAATCTCCCCGAGGTCCGGCCGTCGAGCGCCCGTGCGAGGATGAGCAACCCCCAGTGCACGCACCGAGTTCACCAACGCGAAAGGACCGGCCTGTCCGTGACCGAGAATCAGAACCTGCTCGCCGAGCAGCGTCGTGCCCTGATCCTCGACGAGGTAAGGCGGCGCGGCGGTGTCCGGGTCAATGAGCTCACCAGGAAGCTCAATGTCTCCGACATGACGGTCCGCAGGGACCTGGACGCGCTGGCCCGCCAGGGTGTGGTGGAGAAGGTCCACGGCGGCGCGGTGCCGGTGGTCGAGGCGAGTACGCACGAGCCTGGTTTCGAGGCGAAGTCGGGTCTCGAACTGAGCGCCAAGGAGGACATCGCGCGGGCGGCCGCGGCGATGGCGGCGCCGGGTTCGGCGATCGCGCTGTCCGGCGGGACGACGACGTACGCGCTGGCCCAGCATCTGCTGGAGGTGCCGGACCTGACGGTGGTGACCAATTCGGTGCGCGTCGCGGATGTGTTCCACACCGCTCAGCGCGCGGGCACGGGCGCGGGCAGCGGGCTGCGGCCCGGTGCGGCGACGGTGGTGCTCACCGGTGGCGTGCGGACACCGTCGGACTCACTCGTCGGTCCGGTCGCCGATCAGGCGATCCGCTCGCTCCACTTCGATGTGCTGTTCCTCGGGGTGCACGGGATTTCGGTCGAGGCGGGTCTTTCCACCCCGAATCTGGCCGAGGCGGAGACGAACCGGCGTCTGGTGCGGTCCGCGCGGCGGGTGGTCGTGGTCGCGGATCACACCAAGTGGGGCACGGTGGGCCTGAGTTCGTTCGCGACGCTCGAAGAGGTCGACACGCTGGTCACGGACAGCGGGCTCTCCGCGCAGACCCGCGAGGAGATCGAGGAGCATCTGCCGGGCCTGGTGGTCGCGGGCGAATCCCAGGAGACAGATCCGGAGCCCGCAGACATCTGACGGTCCGACAGTTACGGTGTACGGGCCCGGGACCACTCGTGTCCTGTCCTGTCCTGTCCGTCACCGAACCCGCTGGGGGTGCAGGTTCCATGGCACGCCGACTCCGCCCTGTCGAGCTCGACTTCGTAGAAACCGCGCCGCTGCGCCTGGTCTTCACCGCCGAGGTGTCCGCACCGCCCGAAGCTGTGTACCGGGCGCTCGCGGAGGACGTCGATGCCTGGCCCAGCTGGTTCGCCGCAGTGACGCTGGCCCGGCCCACGGCGGGCGGCGCGGGGCGCGAGGTGCGGCTCAAGGGCGGGACGCGCTTCCAGGAGACGATCCTGGCGGCGGAGCCCGGCGAGCGGTACGCGTACCGCGTCGACGAGACCAACGCTCCCGGCCTGCGCGCCCTGTTGGAGGAGTGGCGGATCGCTCCGGTCGGTACTGGTGCTGGACCTGGTACTGGTACCGGTACGCGCGTGCAGTGGACGTTCGCGGCGGACGGCCCCGCGCCGCTGCGGCTGGCGTTGCGGGTCGGCCGGGCGGGGCTGGGGCGGGCGTTCCGGGACGCGGTACGCAGCCTGGACCGGCGACTTGCGTCGGCAGCCGCCTGAGCCCCTACCCGTATCCCTTCGGCAGGACCGGTCAGCAGGGGCCGGTCAGCAGGTCCACTCGCCGGTGGCCAGGAATTCGTCGATCGCGGCGGCGTACGGCGCAATGTCCAGGCCCTGTTCGGCGAGCCAGGCGTCCGAGTAGTACTTGTCGAGGTAGCGCTCGCCCGGGTCGCAGAGCAGCGTGACGACACTGCCCCTGCGCCCCTCCGCGACCATCCCTGCGATGATCTTCAGTGCGCTCCACAGCCCCGTACCGGTGGAGCCGCCCGCCTTCCGGCCGATGGCCCTGTCCAGCGCGCGTACGGCCGCGACGCTCGCCGCGTCCGGGACCTTCATCATCCGGTCGATGGCGCCGGGCACGAAGCTGGGCTCCATCCGGGGCCTGCCGATGCCTTCGATGCGCGAGCCGCAGTCGCTGGCGGCGAGCGGGTCGCGGCGGGTCCAGCCGTCGAAGAAGCAGGAGTTCTCCGGGTCCGGGACGCAGATGCGGGTGTCGTGCTGCATGTAGTGCACATAGCGCGCGATGGTGGCCGATGTGCCGCCGGTCCCGGCGGTCGCGACGATCCAGGCCGGTTCCGGGTAGCGCTCCAACTTCAGCTGCTGGTAGATGGATTCGGCGATGTTGTTGTTGCCGCGCCAGTCGGTGGCCCGTTCCGCGTACGTGAACTGGTCCATGTAGTGGCCGCCGGACTCGACCGCGAGGGCGGCCGACTCTTCGTACATCTTCCGCGAGTCGTCCACGAAGTGGCACTGCCCGCCGTGGAATTCGATCAGGCGGATCTTCTCGGGGCTGGTGGTGCGCGGCATCACGGCGATGAACGGCACGCCGATCAGCTTCGCGAAGTACGCCTCGGAGACCGCGGTCGAGCCGCTGGACGCCTCGATGACCGGTTTGCCGGGTCTGATCCAGCCGTTGCACAGGCCGTACAGGAAGAGCGAGCGGGCGAGCCGGTGCTTGAGGCTGCCGGTCGGGTGGGTGGACTCGTCCTTGAGGTACAGGTCGATCCCCCACTGCTCGGGCAGCGGGAAGCGCAGCAGGTGCGTGTCGGCGGAGCGGTTGGCGTCGGCCTGGACCTTACGGACGGCTTCTTTCAGCCACGCCCGGTACTCCGCGTCGCTGCGGTCCACATCGATGGTCGCCATGGCGGCGTCGCCGCCGCGTGCCTGGTCAGTGGTGCTCATGCGGGCCACTCCTCGTCGTAGCGTCCCCGCGGCAGCTGGTTCCACCTCGGGACTCACGTCTCCCACCCGCCACTTTAAGCCTCTCACCTGCACAAACGTTGACTTTGGGCATCCATAGGGATCCCTTGTTGATGGGCGAGGTGCTCTGGTGCGTACGCCCACGTTTGTGCAGACTGCCCCCCAGGACCTATGCGCGAAGGGGGCGAAGTGGCATGGCGGAGCCCGAGTTCAGCGCGACGGGCGTACGGATCGAGCGTTGGCCCCGCTCACTCACCAAGGCCGGCCAGGTGCTGGTCAAAGACGGCAGGCTGGTGCTGCTGACGAGCAACGGGCGCGAGATCGACAGTGCGCCGCTGGGCTCTGTGAGTGCGGGGAAACCCTGGTACGCCGGGGAGGACAGCACGGTGGCGACGGTCAACGGAACCCGGTACCGGCTCATCATGGGGAAGCACGGGCGCACCCCGAAGGGTGAAGAGCTGGCGGGCCGGCTTCTGGAGGCCATTCGCAGCGCCCGCGACACGCGGGGTGCACGTGACTGATGTGATGCGAGTTGCGGAGCAGTATGACCTGGGTCACCCTGATCTCACATCACTCAGGGTGCAACGGCGGTGACGCTGAGATCCAGTCCGCCGGACCACACAGCAGCCAGCAACTGCTGGATCCGTTCTTCGTCTTCTTCCGGACCGATTTCGGGGAGTCGCAGCCGTGATCAGCCAGCCAAGCAGGCACTGCACGGTGGAGCTCCAGGCCCTGCCGTCGCGGATCGGTCAGGTCCGCAGAATCATCTCGGCGCAATTGCGCTACTGGCATCTCGATACCTTGATCGACCAGGCGGCGCTCGGCGTCACCGAATTGCTGACCAACGTCCACCGGCACGCAGAGCCGGACAAGACATGCACGGTGAAGATCGAGCTGCTGCTCGACCGCCTCACGGTGTCCGTCCACGACCACGATCCGCGTCTGCCCACGGTCCGTGCGGCCGACGCGGGTGAAACGAGCGGGCGCGGGCTCGCTCTGATAGAGGCGTTCAGCGAGAGCTGGGGTGTACGCCCGCAGGGCGATGCCGGGAAGGTCGTGTGGTTCACACTGCCCGCACCGCCCTCCCCCGTTGTGGCGCTGTCCTCCTACCCCGTGTACGGGGCGACGACCGACGGACCGTTCTCCCAGGACGACGCTGCTCACGAAGTCGTCGAGGCGACGCACGCACATACGCCCGCCCGGTCGGCCGTGGTCGGCTGACGGGTCGGGCGAGGCGCGCACCACGGGCTGCCATCGGGGGCCCGCACGACCGGCGTTCACGGGCGTGCGGGCCCACGTGATTGGCCTCAGCCGGGCGCGGGCCGCACTACCGGCCTAACCGGAGTGGCCTGCGCGCTACCGGCCTCAACCTGGTGCGGGCCGGGCCCGCACTGGCAGCACCTCACTCCGTGGCGATCGCGCGCAGTACGTCCAGGCGTGCCGCCCTGCGGGCCGGGCGCCAGCCCGCGAGGGCGCCGGCGGTCAGGCCAACCAGCGCGACCACCGCCAGCTGGAGCAGCGGCAGCGCGAACGCGAAGGCGGTGTCGCCCGCGCCCTCGGAGGCCTTCACCAGCACCCACCCGAGGAAGGCGCCGAGTGCCAGGCCGCCCGCCGTACCGAAGGCGGCGACCAGCACCGACTCCCAGCGGACCATGGCGCGCAGCTGCGCCCTGGTCTGGCCGACCGCGCGCAGCAGGCCGAGTTCCCTGGTCCGTTCGTGGATCGCAAGGGTGAGGGTGTTGGCGATGCCGAGCAGCGCGATCAGGACGGCGAGGGCCAGCAGTGCGTAGATCAGCGTCAGCATCATGTCGATGGCGCCGGCCGCGGACTGGGCGTACTCGTCGCGGGTCTGCACCTCGGGATCGCCGTACGCCGCCGCAGTCTTCTCGACCGCTGCCGTGCCGTCCGCGTCCGTCACGCCGCCCTTGAAGGTGACGGCGACGAGGGTGTCGGAGTCCTGTCCGCGGTGCGGGGCCCAGGCTTCGCGGCTGATGACGTAGTCGCCCGGCAGCTCGGACCGTTCGAAGACGGCGCGGACGGTGAAGGTCTGTTTCCGGCCGTCCGTGAACGCGAGTTCGGTGGTGCTGCCCGGCCGCCACCCCTTCTTGTCCGCCTCGGACCGCGATACGGCGAGGCCCTCGGCACCGAGGCCGTCGAGCGATCCTTCGACCGTGCCGAGGTCGAAGCCCTTGGCCAGCGCGGCCGGGTCGGTGACGGTCAGCTGCCGTCCCCCGCCGTCGACGTCCGCCACGCCCTGGCCGAGTGCGACCGTGGCCGCCACCTCGGGCAGCTCCGCGATGGCGGGACCGAGCTTCGGGCTGAGTCCGCTGCCGCCCGCGCCGAACGCCGGTGCGCTGATCGCGACATCGCCCGCGAAGGAGCGGGCCACCGTCTGGTCCATCGTCGCCTTCAGCGAGGCGCCGAAGACCGTGAACAGGGACACGACGGCGACGCCGATCATCAGCGCGGTGGCGGTCGCCGCGGTGCGCTTCGGGCTGCGCAGCGCGTTGCGCTTGGCCAGGCCGCCCGTGACGCCGCGCAGCCGGTCGAGTGGGCGGCCGAGTACTCGTACGGCGTACGACGCTGCGACCGGCCCGAGGATCACGAAGGCGACGAGCGCGAGCACCGCGCCGGCCCCCGCGAGCCACACGGACGGGCTGGCCAGCACCCCGACGAGGATGATGCCGACCCCGGCCAGGCCCAGACCCGTACCGGCGACGCCACGCGACCTGGACGCGCCGGAGTCGTCGACGGCGGTTTCGCGCAGCGCGGCGAGCGGTGCGGTGCGTCCGGCGCGGACGGCCGGCAGCAGTGCGGAGCCGAGGCATACGAGGACGCCGACGACGAGCGGCAGCAGCATCGAGACGCCGCTGACCACCAAGTCGCCCTCCGGGAAGGGGAATCCGATGGCGGGGAAGAGTGCCTGGAGGCCGGCGGCCATGCCGATGCCGCCGAGCAGCCCGGCCGCGGATGCGATCACCGCGACGACGGTCGCCTCGGCGAGTGTCGAGCCGAGGACCTGGCGGCGGGAGGCGCCGAGGGCGCGCAGCAGGGCGTTCCCGCGGGTGCGCTGGGCGACGACGATCGCGAAGGTGTTGTGGATGGAGAAGGTCGCGACCAGCAGCACGATGCCGGAGAAGACGAGCAGCAGGGTGGTGAAGAGGCTCAGGAACTGGCCGGAGATGGCGTCCTGGTTCTCCGCGGTCGACTGCTCGCCAGTGATCGCCTCAACCCCCTCCGGCAGTACGGGGGCCAGCGCGTCCACAAGCTCCTGCTGACTGGTCCCGGGCCCTGCCCGTACCTGAATGTTCGACGCCTCGCCCGGCTTCGGCGTGAGGTATTTCTCCGCGTCGGCGCGCGTCATCCCGGTGAAGGTGACCTCGCCCATGCCGTCCTCGCCGCCGAAGGTGGCCAGGCCGACCACCGTCACGCGCACCGGGTCGGGGGTGCGCAGCACGGTCGTGTCACCGACTTTGAGACCACCGTCCTCGGCCGCTCCCCGGTTGACGACGACCTCGCCGGTCGCGCTGGGTGCGCGCCCTTCGGCGAGTTCGTACGGGTTGAGCTCGGGGTCGTCGATCCAGTTGCCGGCGGTGGTGGGCGGGCCCTCGCCACCGATGGGCTCGCCGTCGGAGCCGATGAGCCGGCCCGCGCCCTGGATGCTGGGTACGGCGGCCGCGGCGCCCGGAGCCTCCTCGACCGTTGTGACGAGCGAGGTGGGGACAGCCTGCCGCGTCCCCTGGCCCTCCCCGACGACGTTGGAGCTGCGGACAACCGCGTCCGTACCGCCGGTGGCGTTGCCGAACATCGTGTCGAAGCTGCCGCGCAGGGTGTCGCCCATGACGAGCGTGCCCGCCAGGAAGGCGACTCCGAGCAGCACGGCGGTGAACGTACCGGCGAAGCGCCGCTTGTGGCCGCGCAGGGAAGACATGCTCAGCCGTACGGACGTCCTGACGGAACTCATGTCGTCACCCCCCTGACGTCGAAAGCCTTGAGGCGGTCGAGCACGCGTTCGGCGGTGGGCGATTCCATGCGGTCGACGAGACGCCCGTCGGCGAGGAAGACGACCTCGTCGGCGTGGGCGGCGGCGACCGGGTCGTGGGTGACCATGACGACCGTACGGTCCATCTGGCGCACCGCCCGGCCGAGGAGGCGCAGCACCTCCTCGCCGGACCGCGAGTCGAGGTTGCCGGTCGGCTCGTCGGCGAAGACGACGTCGGGGCGGCCGGCGAACGCGCGGGCCACGGCGACGCGTTGCTGCTGACCGCCGGAGAGCTCGCTCGGCCGGTGGTGCAGCCGGTCGCGCAGCCCGACGACGTCCACGAGCGCGTCGGTCCACTCCTGGTCGGCGCGGGTGCCCGCGAGGTCCATGGGCAGCGTGATGTTCTCGGCGACAGTCAGGGTGGGGATCAGATTGAACGCCTGGAAGACGAACCCGATGCGCTCGCGGCGCAGCAGCGTGAGCCTGCGGTCGTCGAGCGCGCTCAGGTCGGTGGGCCCGATGAAGGCGGACCCCGAGGTGAGCGTGTCGAGCCCGGCCGCGCAGTGCATCAGCGTGGACTTGCCGGACCCGGAGGGCCCCATGATGGCAGTGAACCGCCCGGCCGGAAAGCCGACGCTCACCCCGTCCAGGGCCCTGACTTCGGTGTCGCCCTTGCCGTAGACCTTGACGGCGTCGACGACGCGGGCGGCGGTATCGGTACGGACCGTCGTGTCGGTGCTGATCACGCCACACCGTCCTTCGACGTACGGCCGAACTGCTCGTCCAGTACGGAGAGCCGACGCCAGTACTCCTCCTCGTCGATCTCCCCGGAGGCGAAGCGGCGCCCGAGCATGGCGATCGGCGAGCTCTCACTGTGCGGGCCGCGGCCGGCGTCTGCCCGCCAGGGCCCACGGCGCCCACGCCACACGGTACGACGCAGCACGGTGACGACGCCGACGACGACGGCCGCCCAGATGAGCGGAAAGAGAAGGATCCACGGGCCGGGTCCTTCGTGCGCGAGGGTGTTCATGTCGGTCAGCTCCTCGGTGCGATCTGCGTACTTCCTTGTCGCTACCGAGAGTGGCTCGGGGAGGGGGTCCGGGTCGTCGTACGGCCAGCGGCAGTGCACGTACCACGGAGGGAGTAGGCGGGGCGTGCGCGACTGCTTCCGGCGCGCAGCTTCCCAAGCTCAGAGCGCGAGTTCGATTCTCGTCACCCGCTCCACAACGAAGGCCCTGGTCAGAGACCGGGGCCCTGTTTGTTGTCTAGACCTCTCCGGGGCCTCCGCACCTTCCGCGTGCCCCATCTCGCAAAAACACCCTGCCCCGAAGGGTCCTGGTGCGCCATTCACACCTCACCGGTGATCGATCGTCTCGAATAATGAGACGCATTCTCTGTGAGCTGTGCCAGTCAATATGTGGGGTGTGCGAATTCGCTGTCACAAAGGGGCAGTTACCTGCCGGCGTCATCGGATGGGGCGCCGATCAGAGCGCTGGGACCATCGCACGGCGATGAAGGCCAGGTCGGCCACGAGGAGCACGATGCCGATGATCAGCAGATAGCCCAGGCCCTCTGCCACCGCGCCGATGATTCCCAGCACGACGGCCACCAGGACGAGGAGCAGGAAGAGAGTCATGACGCGGACGCCTCCTTCGAACGGAGCGCGGGCGGTCAGCGGCGCGCGAGTTGCCTCTCGCCGCCGGCTCCAGGCTGGTAGGTCATGTCGTAGTGCTGGAAGATCGCTTCCTCTGCCTCGGCGGGCAGGATGTCGTCCATGCCGACCGAGGGCGCCTTCTTCACCAGTGCCCTGGCGTAGGAGACCTTGAGGTAGTCCGGCCCGAGGATCGCGTCGCCAAGGGGCACGAAGACCAGGCGGTGACGGGTGGGGACTCCGGTCCGGACCGTAGCCATGGCCGGCTCGTCGGTGGTGGTGTCCACGTAGATCGCTTCGAGCACGCCTACCTTGTGGCCCTTCGGATCGACGACGTTGCGGTTGCGCCACTCACGGATATCGGCTGCCTGGATCATGGCGCGCCCTCCTGAGCCGTTCACCCGGCCGATGCGAACCGTGACAGACGGGTCGCAACCAGTCAAGATCGATCTGCCTTTTTACTCTCCCAGGCTATCCGGGAACCCGCGCGTCGTGCCCCCGCGCGGCAACGGTATCGACCGTGGTAGTCGACAGGCATGCCGATGAAGCCATCCAATGCAGCAGGCCGTGCATCTCTGTTCGGACGGCTAGGCCGCGCGATCAGCCATTCCCCAGTCGCACGGGGATGGCGGCGGGGCAGCGATATCGAACTGTGGCAGCGCGCCCTGGGCTTCGCGGCGCTGGGGTTCCTCACGCTTGTGCCGCTGCTGATCATTGTCTCCTCGGGTGATCCCAAGCACGGGCGGGGGTTCGCGCAGTGGCTGGGGGAAGGGCTCGGCGTGTCGACGGCCTCCAGCGAACAGGTCGAGCAGTTGTTCACCCGGCCTGGCCAGGCGCTGCGGACCACGACCGCGTTCGGCATCGCCGCCCTCGCCGTGTTCGGCCTGACCTTCGGGGCGGCGGTGCAGACCGGCTACGAGAAGGTCTGGGACTTGCCCCCAGCTCGCTGGGGGCCAGGTGGCGGCATGTGGTGTGGCTCGGTGTCCTCACCGGTTACCTCTTCGTCTCCGCCACCACCACTCTGCGGCGCGAGCCCCTGGCGGGTGGGGCCGTCGCGTCGCTGAGCGCCGTCCTATTCATCTGGTAATCCCAGCGCATGCTGCTCGGCGGGCGGGTCCGCTGGCGCGCCCTGTTTCCCGGCGCGGTGGCCACCGTGATCGGGCTGCTCGGTCTGAGGGTCTTCTCCCGGCTCGTCTTCTCTCCGTTGATCGCATCAAACGCCGTCAGCTACGGGGCCATTGGAACCGTCCTGGTCATCCAGTCCTGGCGGTGGGCGTGGGCGTCGTCGTCTTCGGTGGTGCCCTGGCCGGCCGGCTGCTGCACGAGGAGATCCCACGCGCGGCACACGCACTGAAACGGCGAGGATGAGATGCGGATCTGGATTTGGTCACGCCTGACTCGGGCAGGAGCTCAAGCCCCTCCTGTGGGTGTCGGTGGGCACTCCCGCCGGAGCGGGACGTGGACAGCTCGCGCATCAGGGCCTGCGCGGTGTCGTTTGAGGGCCGCTGCTTTCCGCTGCCCGCCGGGGTGTGTCGCTCACTGCGGGTTCGGTCCCGGGACCCGGGCCGTCTGCGGCTGCTTCGCTGGACTGCACCGCAGTCCCCGTCCCCGCCGCCGTCGCCGTCGCCGTCGCCGTCCAAGCTGCGCAGTACAGCAGCAGCCTGGCCATGAGGTTGATCCACAGAACGACGGCGACCGGCACAGCGAAGGCGCCGTACATGCTCTTCCCCGCGACGCCCTGCAGATAGCCGGTCAGCAACAGCTTGAGCAGCTCGAAGCCCACCGCACCGATCAGACCGGCCACCACGACCGCGCGCCGACCCGGATGCACCCGCGCCAGCCGGGTGAGCACGTAGACCAGCAGCAGGAAATCGACGAGCAGGGCGATGGCCAGACCCGCGAAGAACAGCAGCGCCCGTCCCGCCCCGCCCTCGATCCCGACCCTGTCGGCGGCCCAGCCAACCGCACTGTTCGCGAACACCGAACTGCCGAGCGCAACCAGCCCGACCACGCCGAGACCGACCAGCACAACGGTGTCCTTGACCCTGAGCAGGATCGGATTTCCAGGGTCCTGCTCCTTCTCCCACACCGCACGCAGGCACCCGCGCAGGGCGCCGACCCAGTTGATGCCGATCACAAGCAGCAGCGCGCCCGCGATGAGCCCGACGGCCCCGGCGTGCGCGACGAGACTGTCCAGGTCCAGCAGGTCGGAAAACCCCGGCGCCTGGTCGGCGATCTTGTCCTGGAGTTTCCCGAGCTGGTCGTCGCTCAGCAGCTTGGCGCTGATCGCCGCGGCGACGGTGACCAGCGGAAAGAGCGCAACGAAACTGGTGAAGGTGACGGCGGCGGCAAGCCGGGCCCAGTGGGCCGAGGCCACCCGCTCGTACGCGCGCCACACGTGCGTACGCATCAGCCGCGCAATCATGGGCCCAATCCCGGGCAACCTGGTCAGCCATTCCATGGTGGTCACCCACTCACAAGCGTACGCACCGAGACGATGAGCTCACCAGGGCAGGGAAGCCGAAGCGGCTCAGGCCGACAGGTGCGAAGGCGCGACAAGGGGCACCCTCGCTTGACAGGACGCCTTCACCATCGACGCCGAACACCGACGAACCGCGAAGCACTGGGGCGACGTCCGACGACCTCCTGCTGCCACTCGTCGTCGTCGGAGTGCTGATTCAGCATGCCGTTCCGCGGATGGTTAACCACAAGCTCGTCGTACGAGTGCTCGCATCCGTCGTGCCGTTGCAACGAAGCGCGCACATGACGCGCCGCTCAGCGCCGGGGGGATGCGGTGGCCGGGTGGGGGATCAGGGTGGTGTCGAAGTCGCCGTCGGCGATCTCGCGAGCGAGCTGTGCGAGCTGACGTTGGTGGGCGCGGGCGTAGGAGCGGAAGGCGGTGAACGCGTCGTCGAGTGAGATGTGCCAGCGTTCCGCGAGGATGCCCTTGACCTGTTCCAGGACGATGCGGCTGGTGAGGGCGTACTGGAGTTGGGCACGCTCGATGTGGCTGTGGTCCAGGGTGCGCTGCTGCAGGATGGCGATGGTCGCGATGTCTGCCAGGGCCTGGGCGAGGGTGATGTCCTGGTCGCTGAGGGGGTCGGGGTCGGTCTGGAACAGGGAGAGTGCGCCGATCACGCGGCCGCGTAGCCGCAGCGGGAGTGCGTTGGTGGCCACGAACCCGGTCTCGTGGGCGCGGGTGGCGAACTGCGGCCAGCTCTCCGTGGCTTTCGGATCGGTGAGGTTGATGTTGGTGCGGGCGTGGCCGCTCTTGTAGCACTCCACGCAGGGGCCTTGGTCGTGCTGCAGGGCGAAGAGTTCGAGCAGTCGGGTGTGTTCGTCGGAGGCGGCGATGGTCTGCAGGGTGTCGTGCTGGTCGGCCAGCAGGATGCCGACCGCCGCCACGTCCAGCAGTTCCATGCAGCGCACCGAGAGCTGCTGGAGGAAGTCGATGAGGTCGAAGTCGTCGGTCAGGGAGTCGGCGACTTCCACGAAGACCTCGGTGAGCCGTTGTTCGCGGGGCATGTCGATCAGTCCTTGTCTACGACGGTCGGGGGCGTGCCGTTGCCGTTGTGGTCCAGGCGAAGCCGCCGGTCCACCACGTCCTGGGAGATGTCGGTGATGGAGCGCGCACTGCTGTAAGCATGCGCGCGCAGCCGCAGCAAGGCTTGGGGCAGGGACAGGGAGAGTTGGACGCTGACCATGCCCGTCGCCTGGTGGATCACAGCGTGCTGCAGGGTGCCGGCGGGCGAGCCGTCCACGGGGGGCTCGCCACTGCCCAGGCACCGGGCGGTGAGCGCGTCGGCCAGGATCAGCGCGTCGTCGGCCTGCTGTGCGGTCAGCGGGCCCGGGGTGCGGCGTACGGCGGTCAGGACGCCGGTGCGGATCGCGCCGATCCCCATCGGGAAGCAGAAGACCGCCCGGGCCGGCAGGCCGGGGGCCTCCATGGCCAGCGCGGGCCAGCGCGCAAGGCGAACGCCGGCCAGGTCGGGCACCCACACCATCGCGCCGGTGCGGGCCGCGTCGGGCCCAGGGCCCTCCCCGAGGGTGAGCTGAAGGTCCTCGAAGCGGCGCGTCGCGGCGTCAGAGCACCACAGGAGCTCGGTGAGGTCGCCCTCGGTGACCAGGGAGACCGCGAGGCCGTCCACGCCCAACGCGGCGGCGCCGGCCGCGGCGACATCGGCGACCTGGCCGGAGCCGTCGTCGGACTGCAGCAGACGCAGAACCCCGACCATGCGGTCACTGATCACCCACCACCACCTCGCCCCGTGCCACCTGCGTCGGGCGGGCTCTTGGTCGTGCTCCCGGGCCCGGTCACGAGGCCAGCGACGTGGGACGCGCGGCAGCCAGGTCGTCCGTAATGGCGACAGGCGGCGCGGGTACCAGAGGCCGGTCGTACAGGAGGAACCCGGTGGCGGTCAGATCCAGGAGTCGGGTCAGCATCGGACTCGGGTGGCGCAGGCACAGCGAACCCTCAGCTGTGGTGGTGAGCCGAGCGGTGGCCAGGAAGGCATTGAGGCCGCTGACATCGCAGAAGGTGAGAAGGGTCAGGTCGATGTCGAGCGTACGGATTCCGTCCCGCAGACAGTCCTCGATCATCACGCGCACGGAGGGTGCCGTCTCCAGGTCGAGTTCACCCGCCAGGGTGATGGTCGCGTGGCTTCCTCGGTCGTGCCGGTGGAGGTTCAAGCTTGACAGAACAGGCATAGTGCCTCAGTTCCTATGTGACCACCTGGTGCACCGCTGGGCGGGCCTTAAATTTCGGCTTAACCTGGCGCGTATTCCCCGTGGTCGGACGCCTTTACAGGTCAGGCAAAAGCGACGGATGGCAACCCTGTTTCCAGGGCCGTGAAACCGACCGGCTTCGCCTCGAAGGTGGGCCTGTGGTGATCCAGACGAGTCGTCCACTCCCCGCAGGCACGAGCACGACAACAGCATGGGTCACGCCGGGGTCTGGGACGTCCATCGCAGCATAGCCCGTGCGCCCACCCCCCCCAACAGCCGTTCCTCGGTCACCGCGTTCCACCGACCCCGCGGCACCTCCTCGGCGTACGGCCCCAAGGGCTCACTCACCGACCGGTGCCACCTGTGGACGCGCGAGCAGTCCACCGCCACTACGCCGCACGAAGGCACCGCAACGCACGACGCCACTCCCGTTGCATCTCCTGCGGGAGCTTCTTGCCCTCCGTCGTGGCGACCAGGGCCGCAGCTACGTCCCTGAGTTTGACGTTGCAGTGCTGCGACACGTCCACCAGCAGATTCCAGGCCCCGTCACTGGAACACGGCGCCAGGGCCATCACCATCCCGCACGCCTGGTCGATCACCGCGTGGCTGACCAGCGCCTGCCCCAACTGCTTGTTCTCGGCACGCAGTGCAAGAATTTCCACGACCAGAGCAGCGTCTGCCACCACGCCCACAGTCGTCACAGCCCGCTGCTCTTCATGAACCGTGATCGTCTGACGCATGGTGTGTACCTCGCAGCGCAGTCAGCACGTCCGGCCTGGGCGAAAGCCGTTGGCACGCCTGGAAGGCAGTCCGCCCCATCGGTCACCTGTGATGTTCACGGTCCCGACGGTCCCAGCCGCCCCGGCGCTGCCGCCTGTACCGGCGGTCCCAACGGTCCTGACGGTCCCGGTAATCCCGGTAATCGGAATCGCCGCCACGGGCCCCGCCCCTGGCGCCCCCGCGGCCGTAGTGCACGAGACCGAAGATGAGAACGGCTGCTGCCACCCACCAGACGGGGCTGAGGAAGCCGAGACCGAACAGGACCACGATGAGGATGAGAAGCAAGACGAACACGGCGACCCTTCCCGGAGCGCAACAAGACATCGCTGCCAGGGACCGGGGCCTCACTCAACAGCATAGTCCTGACCAAAGGTTGCGGATAGCGCCCCGTGTCAGCCCGTATCACGATGGCTGCATGGAGACTTGACGCCCTTTCAGAAGTGCGGCGACGACTGGCGTGCGCGGTGCGGCCAGCCCCCCGTCGCCGGCCCCGGCATCATCGAGAAGCGACCGCGCTCCGACGGAAGCACACCTTGCGCATCGGTGTCCGGACCTGCCTCGTCACAAATCGACTCTCCGATGCCGACCTCGATGCCATCAGGTCTGTCGATCGCTGGGACCGAATCGAGCCAGTGCCGCAAGAGCGCGTTGCGTCGCCTGCTTCTGTGTAGCTCGACGACGCTGTAGCCGGGCAAGCGAGGCAGCGTCAACCGGCGTAAGACGATCGCGGCGATGAACCGGATCATGGGCAGGGTCACAGACCGGCGCGGCGACTTCTGCGCGTGGACAGCGAACCGGATCACCGCCCGCAACGCCCTGGTAGTGCTGGAAGACCTCAAGACGAGGAACATGTCTGCGTCGACCTCGCACACCGTGGCGGCGCCGGGCGTGAACGTCGCCCAGAAACGGGGCCTGAACCGGGTCATCCTCGATAAGGGATGGCATCGTCTCGAACTCGCCCTCACCAGCGCCGCCCGGTACACGGGCAGCGTCGTGGCGAAGGTCAGTCCCGCGTACACGTCGCAGCAGTGCCACGCCTGCAAGCACACGGCACCGGAAAACCGCGAGAGCCAAGCGGTCTTCCGGTGCCGTGCCTGCGGCCACACTGCACACGCTGACGTGAACGCGGCCCTCAACATCAAGGCGGCAGGGCTTGCCGTCTCAGCCTGTGGAGACCTCGGCATCAGCCGGTCCCTGAAGCAGGAACCCGTAAGCCGGGCAACCGGCCGAAACCCCTGAAAAAGGGCAATCCCCCTCATTCATGAGGGGGAGGACGTCAACGGACCGTACTCGGTGAGCAGCAGGGCGATGTCGTCGGCGCGGTACGAGGAGCGCCGAGCGTCGCGCAGAAGCCGGTCGGCGAGTTCGTCCAGTGAGTCCGCGCGGGCGTGGGCCAGGGATGCCCGCAGGCGGTCGATCCCCACGTCGATGTCGGTGCCGCGCTCCTCGACCAAGCCGTCCGTGTAGAGGGCGAGTACGGAGCCCGGCGGGAGGCCGATCCGGGTTCCCGGATAGGCGCTCGCGCGATCCACACCGAGGAGAGGGCCGATGTCCAGGTCGAGGACGTCGGTCGTCCCGTCGGGGCGGCGAAGCAGTGGCGGGAGGTGGCCGGCACTGACGGCGTACGCCTGGTGGCGGCGGGGTTCGAAACGGATGTAGCAGCAGCTGGCCAGCAGCCCGGCATCGAGGTCGATGAGGGTCTGGTTGGCGCCCGCCACCACGTCACCGGGCGTATGACCCACCGCCGCGAAGGCCCTTACAGCACTGCGCAGTTGAGCCATGGTGGCCGCGGCAGCGATGCTGTGCCCCTCCACGTCTCCGATGACGAAAGACACTCCGTCACCGGTGAGGATGACGTCGTACCAGTCGCCGCCGATGTCCATTCCGCTGGTGCCGGGCAGATAGCGCGCGGTGGTGCGGACGCCCGGGACTGCCGGCAGCCGGTGCGGCAGGAGGGCCTGCTGCAGACCACGGGCGAGGGCGAATTCCGAGTCGTAGAGCCGCGCTCGTTCCAGGGCCTGGGCGATCAGCCCGGCAAGTGCGGTGAGGACGCCGCGGTCCTTCGCGGTGAACGGATGGGTCTCGTCGAAGCCGAGAACGCAGGTGCCGACGGGGCGGCTGGAGGCGATCAGCGGCAGATACGCCCAGGAGTTCACCTCGCCCGTGGGGATGTCCGGGTATCCCTGGGACAGGTCCTGCCGCGACTCGATGAAAAGCGGAGCCCCGGAGGTCAGGGCCTCCGTACCGGGGAGGCGGGCGTGCAGAGGCACGCCCTCCAGCCAGTCGAGGAAGTTCGCGTGGTGGCCGGTGTGGAACAGCAGGTGCATCGTTCCCTCGCGAACCATGTAGATCGCCAGCTGCTGGCCGCCGAAGGCCGGGAGAAGCTGGTCGGCGACGACGTCGCAGACTTCGCGGACGGTGACTGCCTCGGTCAGCGCGCTGCCCAGTTGCAGGACGTGATACATGACGCCCAGGCGCGCCGATGCGGCAGCGGGTGCCGGCACGGCCGATGGGGCAGGTGCTGCTGTCGCGGCCGGGGCAGCAGGTGCCCTCGCGGCCGGGGCAGGACGCCCCACGGGGACCACCCGGCCGGTAACCCCGTCCGCCTCCGGATGGAGGTAGAAGGCGAGCCACCGGTCGGGCGGGCGGCATGCAAGGAAGGAGACCGGCGCCTGCGAGATCATCGCGGACCGGTGCCGGTACTCGAAATCGGGGTCGGACAGCCACGGCAGCACGTCCCAGAGGCACTGGCCCAGCAGCTCGTCGCCGCGCAAGCCCAGCAGCTGCTCAAGCCTGTGGTTGGCGTGGCTGATCCGTCCGTCGGGAGCGAGGGAGAAGAGCCCGTCCCGCAGCCGCTCGACCGCGGCGACGGCCGCACTGCCGGCCCGCGCGTCGACGACCGCGCCGACCAGATGGGTGCGCGCCCGCGTGTCGTCAGGCTCCGGTACGCGGCCCCACAGCTCGACGGTCCGGTACCCCTCGCCGCCGCCCGTTCGCTCTCGTATGCGCAGCCGCCGTCCGTTGATCCGGCCCTCGTCAGCTGCCGCGCGGGCCGCGGCCCGGAAGGCAGCGAGGTCACCGGGGTGCAGGCGGGAAGCAAGCGTTTCGGCTCGTCCGTCGAAAGCGCGCGGGTCGATACCGAAGATCGCGCAGAGCTCGTCGTCCAGGGTGAAGGTGCCGGCGACGAGGTCCCAGTCGAACAACCCGACCCGTACAGCCGATTCCGAGGGAGCCGGGGACTCGACGGGAACCGTCTGCGGGTCGCACTCGACGGGATCGCCGGTACGGGCCCGGAGGGCGGCGAAGGAAGCGCCGAGCCGGTTGGCGATGGTGCGCACCTGGCGGCGCTGGGCCTTGGACAGCCCTTCGCCACCCTGAGACGCCCCCCAGACGACGGCCAGTGCCCCGAAGGTCTCCCCCTGTGCGCCCACCGGCACGGAGCAGGAGCCGAAGGAGTGCGGCAGAGCCACCGCGAGCTGGGGAAACCGGCGCATCGTCTCGTCGGCGTCGGCCAGGTGTACCGTGCGCCCGGAGCTGTACGCCACGGCGACCGGGATGGGGCTGGTCACCGGAATGAAGCGCCAGCCGCCCAGCAGGGAAGGTGGCACCCCGCACGTCGCGGCGAGCACGATCGAGCGGCGGTCGCCGGAGCGGAGAAAGACACTCCCGGCGTGCGCGCCAGTTCCTGCGACGGCTTTGACGACGGCCGCAGCAAGCAGATCCTCGCGCTCCGCCGTCTCGCCGGCGATCGTCCCGCGCATAATCCCAGTGTGCGCGGAGCTAGCCCAACCGGCCCAATATGGCAACCCAGCGAGACTCGCTGATCACAGATCGCAGCGCCCTCCGCTGTCCCGGGACACCCTTCTCGAAGAAGGCCAGGGCCCACAGCCGGTAGAGCGGCCCGCGATGCGTAAGGGCACTCCCACCAGGCGTGGCGGTCACCAAGATCTTGTGTGGTGTTGTCGACTCCCGACGCCACCGCACGGCGCTGAACCAACCGCGTGCCGCAATGTGCTTCCGCGAACCACGGCTCGAAAAATGGCCGAGCGAGCGCGAGTGCACCATGAACCAGCCCGCACACCTGCTGCGCAGGTTGAAATTCAGCCAAAGCGGGAGCAGGGGATTTCTGCGGTTCGTCTGTATCGCCGGCTTTGCCGGCTGAGGCTCGGCGAATATGCCTTTGTCATATGCCGCAGCCTGGGGGTGTCCCGTGATGCACCCTCCCGCCCACGAGTATGCATCACGGGATTCCTCAACGGCAGCTGGAACCAACCACCTTGGCAAAAGTCCAGGTCAGATGACTGTTACGTTCCTGCCCAGAACGAGCCCCGCCTCCTGCCTCGACCGGGACGGGGTTCACCTGACGGGCCCTCGGCAGGGGCAACCGACCTAGGGCCTGCACCAAGTGAAGGACCAGCGTGACACATACCGATAGCCCTCCTGGAGGCGAGCGCAATGACAACAACCACCGGCGGGTCAATCTGTGGCTGGCGGGCATAACGGCTCTCGCGGCTTTGGTCAGTGCTCTGGCGGCAGTGATCAACGCTGTCCAGGGCTGAGAGACGCACAGCCGGCACATTAGGCGCCCGGATGCCTGGGGTGCCGGCTACGGCACTGAAGCTGTCCGACTCGCGTTCAGGAACGTGCAAAGCGGTTGAGCGCGGCGAGCTCCAGTTCGCGCATCGACTCGCTGCCCTTGTGGCCCGCGTCGTCGACCACCACCAACTCCGCGCCGGGCCAGGCCCGGGCGAGTTCCCAGGCCGTGCCGTGCGGGCTGCTCAGGTCGTGGCGACCGTGGATCAGTACGCCGGGGATCGCGGACAGTCGTCCGGCTTCGCGCAGCAGTTCGCCCTCCTCCAGCCAGGCGCCGTGGGAGAAGTAGTGGGAGGCGATACGGACCAGGGCGAGGCGGGCGGCGGTGGCCTTCGCCCGTACGTCCGGGTCCGGGTGCGAGACGAGTCGTGCGTAGGCCGCGATGAGATCACCGTCGCGGTCCTTCTCGGGTACCCCGGCCCTGAACCGCTCCCACGCCTCGGGGAAGAAGCGGGCAACGCCCCCGTACAGCCAGTCGATCTCGGAGCGGCGGGTCGTGGTGACACCGGAAATGACGATTTCGGATACACGGTCCGGGTGGCGTTCCGCGTAGGCGAGGATCAGCGTGGAGCCCCACGAGCCGCCGAACAGCAGCCAGCGGTCGATGGCCAGATGGTCCCTCAACTGCTCCATGTCGCGGACCAGGTGGTGGGTGGTGTTGTTGGTCAGGTCCGTCACGGGGTCACTGGCGTGTGGCGTACTGCGGCCGCATCCTCGCTGGTCGAAGAGGACGGTGCGGTAGCGGTCCGGGTCGAAGTAGCGGCGTACGCCGGGTCCGCAGCCCGAACCCGGGCCACCGTGGACGACAAGCGCGGGCTTGCCCGCCGGGTTGCCGCAGACCTCCCAGTGGATGAGGCTGCCGTGGCCTACGTCGAGCATTCCCTCGTCGTACGGCTCGATGGGCGGGTACATGCCGGTCATGCCAGTGCGGCCAGCGGGTCGTCCAGCACCGGCTGCCACGCCAACTCGGCCGCGCCCACCAGGCTGTTGTGGTCCAGTGTGCACGGCAGAATCGGTACGCCGCCGCTCCTCCCCCACAGGCTTCGGTCCGCCACGACGGCGCGCAGCCGCACCGGGTCGGCGTCCAGCAGTGCGCGGTGGAGGCCGCCGAGGATGATGCGGTCGGGGTTGAGGATGTTCACCAGGCCTGCGAGGCCCAGGCCGAGGCGGTCGATCAGTTCCTCGGCCGCGGTACGGATCGTCGGGTCGTCGTATTCCTCGCGCAGCAGGTCGCGGGACTGCTGGAGCAGCGAGACCTCGGGTCCCGGGGTGCGGCCCGCCGCCGTGAGGAAGGCGAGCGGGTCGGCCTCCACGTCGAGGCAGCCTCGGCCTCCGCAGTAGCAGGGGCGTCCTTCGGGGTTGACCGTGAGGTGGCCGACTTCGAGGGCGAGGCCCGAACTGCCGGTGTGCAGGCGGCCGTCGATGACCAGTGCGCCGCCGACGCCGCGGTGCCCGGTGGCGACGCAGAGCAGGTGCTGGGCGCCGCGTCCCGCGCCGTGGCGGTGCTCGGCGAGTGCGGCGAGGTTGACATCGTTGCCGGTGAAGGCGGGGCCCGCGAGGCCGGCGGCGCGTACCTGCTCGGCGAAGATGTCGCAGACCGGGGCGCCGGCGGGCCACGCGAGGTGCAGGGGGTTGAGGGCCGTGCCGTCCGGTTCCGCGACCGCCGACGGCACGGCGAGGCCCGCGCCCACGCAGCGCAGTCCGGTCTCGCGCAGCAGCCCGGCGCCCGCCTCGACCACCGCGCCGATCACCTGCGCCGGGTCGGCGGACACCGTCAGGCAGCCGGGCGCGGTCGCGACGATGCGCCCGCCGAGGCCGACGAGCGCCGCCCGGAAGCCGTCGGCGTGCACCTGGGCGGCGAGGACGACGGGGCCCGAGTCCTTGACGGCCAGCCGGTGCGAAGGACGGCCCTGCGAACCGGCCGCAGCTCCCGGCCGGGAGTCGACCTGGATCAGTCCGAGGGCCTCCAGCTCGGCGGCCACCGCACCGGCGGTGGCCCTGGTGACGCCAAGCTCCGCGGTGAGGACGGCACGGGTGGGCGCCCGGCCCGTATGCACCAGTTCCAGAGCAGGCCCGAGAGCGCTCCGGCCTCTCTCCAGCTTTGTTTTGACGGTGGTCGCCTTGCCGTTCATGGGGGCGAGTCTCCCATGTCTTCGAAGATCGTCCGGGTCCGGCTCCGTCTCCGGGCCGGTGGCCAGCCTGCTTGTACGGATCCGGGCGCGGCCCCTATGCTGAGTTTGTGCCGCTACTAAACAAAGTAACCGCGACCGCCCCGGGGAACAAGCGCGGAAACCCCGCCGCAGCCTCCCTGTCCCGCCTCCGTACCGCACTGACCGTGTTCTTCGCCCTCGACGGCTTCCTCTTCGCCGGGTGGGTGGTCCGTATCCCCGCCATTAAGGAGCAGACCGGGGCCTCGGCGAGCGACCTCGGCCTCGCCCTCCTCGGCGTCTCCGGCGGCGCGGTGATCACGATGGTGCTCACCGGGCGGCTCTGCCGGCGCTTCGGCAGCCATCCGGTGACCGTGGCCTGCGGCGTACTGCTGTCGCTGAGCATCGCGCTGCCCGCACAGACGCATTCGACGCTCGCGCTCGGCCTGGTGCTGCTGGTCTTCGGAGCCGCGTACGGCGGCATCAACGTCGCGATGAACAGTGCCGCGGTCGATCTGGTCGCGGCGATGCGGCGACCCGTAATGCCGAGTTTCCACGCCGCCTTCAGCTTCGGCGGCATGACCGGTGCCGGGCTCGGCGGCCTGGTCGCGGCCGAAGTGTCCGCCACCACGCACCTGTTGGCACTGACCGGCATCGGGCTTGTCGTCACGGCCGCGGCAGGTCCCACGCTGCTGCGCCACCGGGCGCCCGTCCCCGAACGTACTGAGGCGGCGGCCAGGAGCGGACCGCTCTCCGGAAAGACCCGCAAGATCGTCGCGCTGTTCGGGGTGATCGCGCTGTGCACGGCGTACGGCGAAGGGGCCCTCGCCGAATGGGGTACCCTCCATCTCCAGCAGGACCTCCACGCCCACCCCGGCATCGCAGCGGCCGGCTACTCCCTCTTCGCGCTGGCCATGGCGGCGGGCCGGCTGAGCGGCACCACCCTTCTGGAGCGGCTCGGCCAGACCCGCACTCTCGTGGCGGGCGGATCACTCGCATCCGCCGGAATGCTGCTCGGCGCGCTCGCGCCCACGACCTGGCTCGCGCTGTCCGGCTTCGCCGTCACCGGACTCGGCCTGGCGAACATCTTCCCCGTGGCGGTTGCCAGGGCTGGCGCACTGGCCGGGCCGAGCGGGGTGGCCGCGGCATCCACCCTCGGTTACGGCGGCATGCTCGTCGGGCCACCCGCCATCGGATTCCTCGCCGACTGGTTCTCGCTGCCCGTCGCCCTGACGACGGTGGCGCTACTGGCTGCCGCTGCCGCGCTGCTGGGGTACTCGGCGCGGAACGCGTCCTCCGCCCCGCCCGCCTGAGTAGGCGTACTCAGGCGCGGCCGGATCACGGGCCGCACCATGAAGGCACCAGACCGAATGGGGAGACGACCATGACCGCTCGACGGCTGCGCAGCATCGCGCGACTGACGTTCCGCAATCCCGCCTCGCTTGCGTACCTCGGCGTGGTCGCGGTGACGGCGGTGCTCGTCACGATCGACACGCTCTTCGTCACGCACGAGGACGCCTCGCTCGCCGGGGTGTGGCTGTTCCTGCTCAGTGCGCCCACCGTGTTCGCGTTCTTCATCGGCGGCGATCTGCTCGGGGAGGCCGTGAACGAGTCCACCTGGTTCGTGTACGTCGCCCTGGTGCTCTCCGTACTGATCCAGTCGTTCGCCCTCGGCTGGTTCGTCCGACTGATCCGCGGCGGCGCCGCACGCCCTGCCCATCCGCAGGGCGCCTGACCACCGGTCGTCTGCAATCGCTCAGCTGATCACGACAGCTCGACATCGCGCCGGCCAGTGGCGGGACCATGGTCTTGGACCCCACGTCCGGAGGCGCCATGCGTACGAGCGAGGAGATCTACCACCAGGTCCTGTGGGACCCGCGGTTCGACCCGGCCCGGTTCGTTCTGGGGATCAGCCAGCGCGGGGCAGCGGTCGAGCCGATGCCGCTGCCCTCCTTCGTACCGGGCGGTGACATCCCGTGGCACCGGGTGGTGTTCGTAGAGGCGGACGGCGAGGTGGTCTGGGACCGGGCCACCGGTGTGGACCGGATCGATGCCTCACAGGCGGGCCGGGCACGGTATCCGCGTCGCCTGCTGGGACCGTTCTTCACGGCCGGAACGCCGTACGCATGGGACCCGGCGGCCGGATGGCGCCCCGCGGACCGCGACCGCGCACCCGGCGCAGCGCGGGCCGAGCGTCTGCGCGTACTGACCTGGAACACCCTGTGGGACCGGTACGACAGCGACCGTATCGACACCGCCCGGCGCAGGCCGCTGCTGCTGGACGCCCTGGAACACGCCGATGCGGACGTCATCGCGCTGCAGGAGGTCGAGACCGAACTGCTCGCCATGCTACTGCGGGCCCGCTGGGTCCGCGACGGCTACACCGTGTCCACGGGCCCCGAAGGGGAGGACGTGGAAGAAGGCGGGCTGCTGGTGCTCAGCCGACTGCCCGTACGCGAAACGGCGTGGCACGAGCTCGGCCCGCACAAGGCCGCTGTCGCCGTCACCGTCGAGACCGCCGCAGGGCCGCTGGTGCTGGTCACCACCCATCTGTCCAGCGACCACTCCACCGACGGTCGCGTCCGGCGGGAGGCCGAACTGACCCGGCTCGCCGAGGGACTGGCCGCCGTCGGAGGCGATGTGATCCTGCTGGGCGACCTCAACGAGCACCGGGACGGACCGGCCCGTGTGCTCGGCCTGCTCGACGCCTGGACCGAGGTGCACGGGGCCGCTGATGCGGCGCCCACCTTCGACCCGCGCGTCAACCCGCTGGCCGCGCTCTCCTCACTGTCCGGCCGGGCGGCCCGGCTGGACCGGGTACTCCTGCGGGACGGGGGAACGCTGCGGGCGACCGGGGCGGTCCTGCGGGGCGTGTCGCCGAGCCCGGAGGGGCAGTTCGTGTCGGACCACTACGGCGTGGAGGTGGATCTGGCCGTACGCGCCGGGCCCGAGATCCCAGGTGTCTTCGACGTTTCACCGACGCCCCGCACAGCGGTGGCATGGATGCCCTCGGCGGAGCTCTGGCCGCCCATCCAGAGCATCCGCGAGGAACACGACCCGCAGATCCGCCGCTGGCCACCACATGTGAACCTGCTCTTCGGCTTTGTGCCGGAGTCCGACTTCGAGCAGGCTGCCCCGCTGCTCTCCGCCGCAGCGGCTGAGACGGCCCCGTTCGCCGCCCGCCTCGCAGGCGTACGCACCTTCAAGCACCGGGAGTACTCCACCGTCTGGCTCGACCCGGCGGCGGCCGACGCGACGCCGTGGGCGGAGTTGCAGCGCGCACTGGAGGAACGGTTCCCCCGTTGCCGGGGCCGTGCCGGGAGATTCACCCCTCATCTGTCCCTCGGACGGAGCCGGGAGCCACGACGGCTCGCCACCGAGTGTGCCGCCCTGCTGGGCAGCATGTCGGCGTACGTCGGGGAGCTGGTCCTGCTCTCCCGCCGGGGCGGGGAGCCAATGCGGCCACGGGCGACGATCGCCCTGGGGACGGGCGAGGTGCGCTGGCTGTCCGAGCCCGGCACGGAGGAGCCCGTAACAACGCCCGCAACAGAGGCCGGTCCGGGGACAGGGACGGCAGAGCAGGTCGCGCAGTGCGTCTCCGAGGCACTGGCCGAAGGAATCGTGTACGTCACCGGATCGCGCCGCATGGGCTGCGCCCTCGCCGACGCGGACCTGAACCTGGTGGCGGCGCTGCCGGGCACCGTCGACGTCGTGGAGATCCAGGCGCGGGTGGCGGCGGTACTGCCCGGCGCCACCCGGGTACGTCGGGTACAGCAGGTGCCCGGTGCCGAAGTGCCGGGTCTGCGGCTGCGCGTCGACGGCCTGGACGTCGACCTCGTGGTCGTCGGCACCGGAAATCTCGCCCCTGCCGAGGCGGTAGACCGCCGCACCGAGCTCGGTGACGCAGCCGCGATCGCCTTGAGCGCGGTCAGCGACGCGGCTGCCGTGCTCACCGCGACCGGCGGCAACCTCGACGCATTCGCCCGGCTGGCCAGGGAGGTGAAGGCCTGGGCCCGGGCACGCGGCCTGGACTCGGCCCCCTTCGGCGGACTGCCGGGCCTGGCCTGGGCCGTACTGGCGGCACGCACGGCTCGGGAGGCCGGGCACCTTCCGGCCGCCGACCTGCTCCGGCGCTTCTTCTCCACCTGGGCCGCCTGGGACTGGCGCGAACCAGTGGCTCTCTCAGCCCACATCAGTACATCCGCGGCACCCGTCTCGATCATGACCCCGACCGCGCCCGTCCGGAGCTGCACCGGACAACTCGGCACCGGCGGACGGGAACTGCTGACCCAGGAGCTCTACCAGGCGTGGGAGACCGTGGAGTCGGCGGCCCGGACCGGCACCGACCCCTGGCCGGAACTCCTCTCGCCACCGCCTCTCCACCGGCGCCACGCGGCCTGGGCGATCTTGACCGTACGAACAGAGACCGTACGAACAGAGGCGGACGAAGACGTCGAGGTCATCCTGGGCCACCTCTGGGCACTGCTCACCACCCTGGGACAAGCGGGCTCGCCGGACGCCCGCGCCTGGCCCCGCCCCTTCGAGACCGCACCGGGCTCGGCTCGCTACGCGATCGGCCTCGGCCACACACCCCCGGACGCACCCCAACTCGCCGACCTGGCCGCCGGATGGCTCAAGGGCCTGCCCGGGGTCGAGATCGAATGGGCGGAAGGCGGCGCCGTACCCACGCTCCGATGACTCCTGATCCGATGACGTCGGATCGGCGTCCCGGAGACACGTTTGGCACAATCGCCCGCATGGAGATCTCCGAGCTCGTCAACTGCCTCGACCGCGAGGCCAAGTTGCTGGCCGCTGCCGCCGAAACCGCGGGACCCGGCGCCGAAGTGCCCACCTGCCCCGGCTGGCAGGTGCGGAATCTGCTGCGGCACACCGGCATGGTCCACCGGTGGGCGGCGGCGTACGTCACGGCGGGACACACGGCGTACCACCCCGACGAGGGCGAGCCGGACCTGGACGGGGATGCGCTGCTCGGCTGGTTCCGCGAGGGCCACGCCCTGCTGGTGGCCGCGCTGAGCACTGCGCCCAAGGACCTGGAGTGCTGGACCTTCCTGCCCGCGCCGTCGCCGCTCGCCTTCTGGGCACGGCGGCAGGCGCACGAGACGGCGGTCCACCGAGCGGACGCCGAGTCGGCGCTCGGTGCCGGACTTTCGCCGCTGCGGCCGGAGTTCGCCGTGGACGGCATCGACGAACTGCTGCGCGCGTTCCACGCCCGCGGGAAGAGCCGGGTACGCACGGATGTGCCGCGAGTTGTGCGCGTACGGGCAACAGACGCCGGCGATGTGTGGACGGTCCGGCTCTCGCCCGACGGGCCTCCGCAGACGGAACGTACCGGAGAAGGGCCTGCGGACTGCGAGTTGAGCGGTCCTGCCGAGAGGCTCTACCTGGCCCTCTGGAACCGGCTGCCGCTGTCCGCGATCACGCTGTCCGGTGACGCCACGCTCGCTCAGCTGTGGCGGGAGAAGTCGTCCGTCACCTGGTCGTAGCGACGTAGCGTCGAAGTGTCGAAGCCACATGACGACGTATCGACGTAACGACGTAGCCCTTGGCGTTACGCGGGCCGGTCCGCCAGCATCCGCGCGAGCACCGCGCGCTGGAGCGGCTTGACCTCCGCATAGCGCGCCCGGCCCGCGTCCGTGAGCACCACCCGCACTCCCCGGCGGTCCTCGCTGCACATTCCGCGATGCACCAGGCCGTCCTTCTCCAGCCGGCCGATGAGCCGGGACAGCGCACTCTGGCTCAGGTGGACACGGGACGCCAGTTCCTGGACGCGGTACGCACCGCTGCCGTCCTCGGCGGTCCCTTCCGCCAGTACGTCCAGCACCTCGAAGTCGCTCGCGCCGAGGCCGTGCTGGTGCAGCTCGCGGTCGAGCTCGCAGAGCGTGCTGGCATGCAGCGCGAGGATGCCGCGCCACTCATCGACGAGCGCTCGCTCGGACTTTTTCGCTGCCATGGGCGCACGGTAGCAGAATTCAGCACTTTGTTGCATCGGAATTAAATGCGCTTGCACTCAATGCATGTGCATGTACTGTGCTCCTCATGACTTCTCCGCTCAACGTCCCTCATTCACCTGTGCGTTGGAGCCCGCGCCTGTGGGGCACCCTGCTCGTGCTCTGCGGCGCGATGTTCCTCGATGCCCTCGACGTCTCGATGGTCGGCGTCGCCCTGCCCTCCATCGCCGCCGATCTCGACCTGACCACCTCGACGCTGCAGTGGATCGTCAGCGGCTACATCCTCGGTTACGGCGGACTGCTGCTGCTCGGTGGCCGCGCGGCCGACCTGCTCGGCCGGCGCCGCGTCTTCCTCATCGCACTCGGTGTCTTCGCCCTCGCCTCACTGCTCGGCGGGCTGGTCGACTCGGGGCCGCTGCTGATCGCCAGCCGCTTCATCAAGGGCCTCAGCGCCGCGTTCACCGCCCCGGCCGGGCTGTCGATCATCACTACGACGTTCAAGGAAGGCCCGCAGCGCAACCGCGCGCTGGCCATCTACACCACCTGCGCGGCCACCGGCTTCTCCATGGGCCTGGTCCTCTCCGGCCTGCTCACCGAGCTCAGCTGGCGCTGGACGATGCTGCTGCCGGCGCCCATCGCGCTGATCGCCCTCGTCGCCGGCATCAAGCTGATCCCGCACAGCGCCCGCGACACCACCCGCGGCGGTTACGACCTGCCGGGCGCCGTCACCGGCACGGCCTCGATGCTGCTGCTCGTCTTCACCGTCGTACAGGCGCCGGAAGTCGGCTGGGCCTCCGCCCGTACGCTGCTGTCGTTCCTCGCGGCCGCCGTGCTGCTCACCGTCTTCGTGGTCATCGAGAAGCGCACCGCGAACCCGCTGGTCCGGCTCGGGGTACTGCGTTCGGGCAGCCAGATCCGGGCGCAGCTGGGCGCCGCCACCTTCTTCGGCAGTTACGTCGGGTTCCAGTTCCTCGTCGTCCAGTACATGCAGTCGCTGCTCGGCTGGTCCGCGCTGGAGACGGCGCTTGCCTTCCTGCCCGCCGGTGTGCTGGTGGCGCTCTCGTCCACCAAGATCGGCGATGTGGTGGACCGGTTCGGCACTCCGCGTGTCATCACGGCGGGCCTGACCTTCCTGGTAATCGGCTACGCGCTCTTCCTGCGCATCAGCCTCACTCCGCAGTACGTGGCGGTCATCCTGCCCTCGATGCTCCTGATCGGCGCCGCCTGCGCGCTGGTCTTCCCCTCGCTCAACATCCAGGCCACCACCGGCGTGGACGACAACGAGCAGGGCATGGTGTCGGGCCTGCTCAACACCTCGATCCAGGTGGGCGGCGCGATCTTCCTGGCCGTGGTCACCGCCGTCATCACGGCGGGCGGCGGCGAGGGCGGCTCCCCGCAGGCCGTACTGGACAGCTTCCGGCCGGGCCTGGTCGTGGTCACCGTGATCGCGCTCGTCGGACTGCTCATCACGCTGACCGGGCTGCGCACGCGGCGCCGCCAGGAGACCGTCGTGCTCGCGAAGTCCATACCGGTGGCGGCGGAGGAGGCCGAGCCGGAGCGGGTGGGCGTGCGCGACTGACCGGGGGGCGGGTGCGGCCGGCGGGTGTCCCTTGCCCGCCGGCCGCACCCGTTGGGACACTTCCGGGCATGGGGACACGGACGCAGGCTCAGCGCGATGCGATGACGGTCGAGATCGGTTACGCGCTGCTGAGCGCGGCCGTCCTGGCGGTTGCCACCTTCGCCGCCCTCACCGCTCCCGCGTATCTCCTCGGATGGCCGCCGGCCCTGAACAAGGTCCTGTTCGTGGCCGGCTGCGCGCTGGCCGCCGTCGTGTTCGTCCTGCGGGTCGTGCATGTGCTGTGGCGCTACAAGGGGGCGCCCAGCACTCAGCCCAGCCAGCCGGGCCGTACCAGCCCCGACTCGTAGGCCAGGACGACCAGTTGGGCGCGGTCGCGGGCGCCCAGCTTGACCATGGTGCGGCTGACGTGCGTCTTCGCGGTGAGCGGGCTGACGACGAGGCGGCGGGCGATCTCCTCGTTGGACAGGCCCATGCCCACCAGGGCCATCACCTCCCGCTCCCGGTCGGTCAGTTCCACCAGGGCCTCGGCCTGCGCCGGTTCCTTGGACCGGGCGGCGAACTCCGCGATCAGGCGGCGCGTCACGCCCGGCGACAGCAGCGCATCCCCGTCCACCACGGCCCGTACCGCCCGCAACAGCTCTTCCGGCTCGGTGTCCTTGACCAGGAAGCCCGAGGCACCGTTGCGGATCGCCTCGAAGACGTACTCGTCGAGCTCGAAGGTGGTCAGCATGATCACCTTTACGCCGTCCAGCGCCGGGTCGCCGGTGATACGGCGGGTCGCCGCGAGGCCGTCGAGCAGCGGCATCCGGATGTCCATCAGTACGACATCGGGGCGCAGTTCGCCGACCAGGCGCACCGCTTCTTCCCCGTCGGCCGCCTCCCCCGCCACCTCGATGTCGGGCTGCGCGGCGAGCAGGGCCCGGAAGCCGGCCCGTACCAGCGACTGGTCGTCGGCGAGCAGTACGCGGATCACGAGTTCTCCTTCGGCGAGATCGGCGAGATCGGCGAAGCGCGGAACGGAAGGGTGGCCTCCACGCGGAAGCCGCCGTCCGGACGCGGCCCGGCCTCGATCGTGCCACCGAGGGCCGCCGCACGCTCGCGCATCCCCACAAGTCCGTTGCCGCTGCCGCCCGCGTGGCCGCCGGTGGCAGGTCCTTCGTCGTCGATGCGCAGGTCGAGGCGGCCGGGCGCGTAGGCGAGCCGGACGCGGGCGGTGCGCGAGCCGGAGTGTCTGACCACATTGGTCAGGGCCTCCTGGACGATGCGGAAGGCCGCGAGGTCGGTACCGGGCGGCAGGGCGGCCCGCACACCCTCTGTCTCGATCTCCACGGTGAGGCCCGCGCCCGAGGCCTGTTCGACGAGCTCGGGGAGCCGGTCGAGGCCGGGCGCCGGGGAGCGCGGCGCCTCGCCCGGGGTGCGGAGGGTGTCGAGGACCTGCCGCACTTCGCCGAGCGCCTCCTTGCTTGCGGACTTGATGGTGGTCAGCGCCGTACGGGCCTGCTCGGGGTCGGTGTCGAGCAGGGCCAGACCCACGCCCGCCTGGACGTTGATGACCGAGATGCTGTGGGCCAGTACGTCGTGCAGCTCGCGGGCGATGCGCAGCCGCTCCTCGTCGGCGCGGCGCTTCTCGGCGGCCTGGCGCTCGACGCGCTCGCGCGCCCATTGCTCCCTGCGTACGCGCACGAGTTCCGAGGCGGCGACGATGGCCACCACCCAGGCGGCGACGACGAGTTCCTGCCCCCAGGGGGCGGCGTCGTCGTCGGCGGGCGGCAGCCACCGGTAGAGCCAGTGCGAGAGCAGGACGTGGCCTGCCCAGAGCATCCCGACGGCTGTCCAGGCGGCCCGGCGGTGACCGGCGACGATGGCGGAGAAGCAGCCGATGGCGACGGGGACGAAGACCGGTCCGTACGGGTAACCCGCGCCGAGATAGATCATCGCGCCCGCCGACGTACCGAAGGCGACGAGCACGGGGTACCGATGGCGCAGCAGGAGCAGCGCCGCGCCCGTGAACAGCAGGAGCCGGGCGAAGACGTCGAGCCCTGAGCGGTCGAGCTGCCCCTCGGCCGCGAACCTCGATCCCACCTGCACGAATGCGATCACGAGCAGGGTCGACACCCACGGCAGCCGGCCGCCCGCCTGCCGGGTCACCCAGGGCTGCCAACGCGGCGGCCCGCCCTGCTGCCAGGGGGGACCGCCGCACCACCGTTCATGCTGCGGGCTCATAGCGGCCACCGTAGACGGGGAGCTGCGGCCGGGGCGTCAGCCGTGCGTGGTGATCACACGTACTCCCTGTGCAGTACGTGCAGTACGTGGTCCCGGCCTCGGCCGGGGGCTGGATCGAGCTCGGGCGCTGTCCGGAGTGCGTCCACGAGGGCACTGCGCGCCCTGCACGAACGGGTGCTGCGTCAGGATCCGGCGCTGCTGCCGCCGATCAGACCCACCGTGTGGGCGAGGCCTGCGGCGGAGTGTGCGAAGAACGCGTCGCGGTCCTCGACAATCCGGTTGAACTGGCCGAAGACCTCGAAGGAGATCAGGCCGAAGAGCTGCGACCAGGCGGCGACCAGGGCCGCGACGACCGGCGGTGGGAGGTCGGGGGCGAAGTCGGCGGCGATCCGCTCCGCCTCGGGGCGCAGACCGGCGGGGAGACGCGGGACGGCGAGGCCGTTGGTGCGGTGGGCGTCGCGTGCGATGGAGATGAGGGCCTGGCCGACGCGGGAGGCGGGGCCGACGGTCGCCTGGGGGGCGGTGTAGCCGGGTACGGGCGAGCCGTAGATCAGGGCGTACTCGTGGGGGTGGGCCAGCGCCCAGGTACGTACGGCCCCGCAAACGGCGGTCCAGCGCTCCGGGTGGGCCGTGCCGACGGACTGCTGCGCGAGCGCGGTCTCGGCGGCGGCGCCCACGGCGTCGTACGCGTCGACGATCAGGGCGGTGAGGAGGTCGTCGCGGCTCGGGAAGTAGCGGTAGAGCGCGGAGGAGACCATGCCCAGTTCGCGGGCGACCGCGCGCAGGGAGAGCTTTGCGGCGCCTTCGGCCGCAAGCTGTCTGCGGGCCTCTTCCTTGATGGCCGCAGTGACTTCGATCCGGGCTCGTTCCCTGGCTCCGCGCATGGTGCTCATGGAGGGCAGTCTGCCACGTTCGAGAGCACCGACCAATAACGAGAGCACCGCTCTTGCTTTGGATCACCGATCGAGTGCACACTGCTCTCAAGCGAGAGCAGTGCTCTCACAGCCGGTGGAGGTCACCATGCCGCAGTCCCAGCCGTACTACCTCCAGGGCAGCCCCATGGCGATCAGGCTGAACAACATCATCGGCTGGCTCGCCCGGCACGGCTTCAGCCTGATGGGCTCGGCCGAGCTGTCCGTACGCGGCCGCAAGAGCGGCCAGATGCAGCGCATCCCCGTGAACCCGCACACCCACGACGGCGCCCAGTACCTGGTCTCCGCCCGCGGCCACTCCCAGTGGGTCCGCAACATGCGCTCCGCGGGCCAGGGCGAACTCAAGGTCGGCCGCAAGGTCCGCCGCTTCACCGCGGCCGAACTTCCCGACGACGAGAAGCTGCTGGTGCTCCGCACCTACCTGGAGCGCTGGGGCTGGGAGGTCAACCAGTACTTCAAGGGTGTGACCGCCAAGTCCTCCGACGAGGAGCTCCTGGCAGCCGCCCCCGACCACCCCGTCTTCCGCATCACCGTCACGGGCTGACGGACGACGACCCCCGGTCCGCCGTCGCGCCCCGGTCCGCCGCACCCCGGCCCAAGGATGCCGAGTCCACCGCGTTCAGTGCGCGCTGGGCCATGGGGTGCGTACGCACCGTCTCGGCCAGCGTGGTCGAGCCGCGCGTGATCCGGGCGAACATCTTCCAGGCCGGCCGGAAGCCGGTGATCGCCGCATGCAGCAGCCCCGGACGGCGCTCGAAGAGTGCGAGCATCCGCCGCCCGACGCCCATCTCCACACCGAGCCCCGCCTTGATGGCGAAGGCGTAATTCAGTGCCTGGCGGCGGGCGTCCACCGCGTCCTGCGATTCGGCGATCCGCACCGCCCACTCCCCCGCGAGCCGCCCGGACCGCAGCGCGAAGGAGATCCCCTCGCGGGTCCACGGCTCCAGCAGCCCCGCCGCGTCCCCGCACACCAGCACCCGGCCGCGCGACAGCGGCGAATCGTCGCTGCGGCACCGCGTCAGGTGCCCGGAGGAGACGGCGGGTTCGAACCCGGCGAGACCGAGGCGGGCGATGAATTCCTCCAGGTACCGCTTGGTGGCCGCACCGTCACCGCGCGCCGAGATCACCCCGACCGTCAGCGTCTCCCCCTTGGGGAACACCCAGCCGTAACTGCCCGGAATCGGCCCCCAGTCGATGAGCACCCGCCCCGCCCAGTCCTCGGCGACCGTCGCGGGCACCGGGATCTCCGCCTCCAGGCCGAGATCCACCTGGTCGAGCTTCACCCCGACGTGTGCGCCTATGCGGCTCGCACTGCCGTCCGCGCCGACCACCGCGTGCGCCAGCACCGTCTCGCCGCCGGAGAGGACGACCGCGACCGTGCGCCGGTCCGGCACCGCCGACCCGTGCTGCTCGACGCGTGCGACCGTCACTCCGGTACGGACTTCGGCGCCCGCCTTCTGCGCCGCCTCCACCAGACCGGCATCGAACTCCGGCCGGTTGATGAGCCCGAAGAGCATCTGCTTCGAGCGGCGTGTCCGCGACAGTTTCCCGCCCAGCGAGAACGTCACGGCGTACACACGGTCCATGAGGGGCAGTTCAAAACCGGGCGGCAGCGCGTCGCGCGATGGCCCGATGATGCCTCCGCCACAGGTCTTGTACCGGGGGATCTCCGCCTTCTCCAGGAGGAGTACGCGCCGTCCCGCGACCGCTGCCGCATATGCCGCCGATGCCCCCGCGGGCCCGGCACCGACCACGACGACGTCCCAGACCGGCTCTTCGTGCTCACGTCCGGCGTCTGCGTTCTCGCTGCTCACGATGTGCTTCTGCTCCTGATCCGCCCGTTGACCGTACTGCTGACGCATCCTACGGCGCGGGCCCGGCCGATCTCGTTGTGGGAGGATCGGCCCTGCCTTCCGATGTACGAACAACCATTCGTACATGTACACAACGTCGCACCCACGAGGAGCGTGCCCATGACCGCGAATCCGATCGCCGAGACCGTCGCCTCGCTGATGCCCCGCGCCAAGGCGGAGCTGGCCGAGCTGGTGGCCTTCCAGTCGGTGGCGGATCCCGCGCAGTTCCCGAAGAGCGAGTGCGAGGCCGCCGCGAACTGGGTCGCCGGCGCGCTGCGCTCCGAGGGCTTCCAGGACGTCGCGCTGCTGGACACCCCGGACGGCACCCAGTCCGTGTACGGCTTCCTGCCCGGTCCTGAGGGCGCTCCGACCGTTCTGCTGTACGCGCACTACGACGTGCAGCCGCCGCTCGATCTTGCTTCCTGGGTGACTCCGCCGTTCGAGCTGACCGAGCGCGACGGGCGTTGGTACGGGCGTGGCGCCGCCGATTGCAAGGGCGGCTTCATCATGCACCTGCTCGCGCTGCGCGCCCTCAAGGCGAACGGCGGCGTGCCTGTCTCCGTCAAGGTCGTCGCGGAGGGCTCGGAGGAGCAGGGCACGGGCGGCCTGGAGCAGTACGCGGAGGCGCACCCCGAGCTGCTCGCCGCCGACACCGTCGTCATCGGCGACACCGGCAACTTCCGCGTCGGCCTGCCGACGGTCACCGCGACGCTGCGCGGCATGACCATGCTGCGGGTACGGATCGACACCCTGGAAGGCAACCTGCACTCCGGCCAGTTCGGCGGCGCCGCACCCGACGCGCTGGCCGCGCTCATCCAGCTGCTGGCCTCGCTTCGCGCCGAGGACGGTTCGACGACCGTGGACGGGCTGACCGCGGACGCTTCGTGGGACGGCGTGGAGTACCCGGAGGCGGAGTTCCGCAAGGACGCCAAGGTGCTCGACGGCGTCGGCCTGATCGGCAGCGGCTCCGTCGCCGACCGCATCTGGGCCCGCCCCGCCGTCACGGTGATCGGCATCGACTGCCCGCCGGTCGTGGGCGCGACGCCGTCCCTCCAGGCGAGCGCGCGGGCGCAGATAAGCCTCCGGGTGCCGCCGGGCCAGGACGCCGCCGAGGCGACGAAGCTGCTGACCGCACACCTCGAATCGCACACGCCGTGGGGTGCGCGGGTCTCGGTGGAGCAGGTGGGTCAGGGCCAGCCGTTCAAGGCGGACATCAGCAGTCCGGCGTACACCTCGATGGCCGAGGCGATGCGTGTGGCGTACCCGGGCCAGGAGATGCAGGCGTCCGGCATGGGCGGCTCGATCCCGCTGTGCAACACGCTCGCCGCGCTCTACCCGGAGGCGGAGATTCTGCTCATCGGGCTGAGCGAGCCGGAGGCGCAGATCCACGCGGTGAACGAGAGCGTGTCGCCCGAGGAGCTGGAGCGGATGTCCGTTGCCGAGGCGCTGTTCCTGGTCAACTACGCGGAGTCCAAGAAGGGTTAAGCGGAGAGCGGAGATCGCCGACAGCGAAGATCCGTGCGGCGGGCGGCACGCGCTGCGTACGTTCGTCGCATGGATCTTGTCGAGGTAATCCCCGAGCGACTGCACATGTTCCGCTTCCCGATCGGCCAGGCGTACCTCTGGCGCGAGAGCGGGGAGCCGGACGCGGAACTGACCCTGATCGACGCGGGCAACAAGGACGCCGCCCCTGACATCGAAGCGGCGATACGGAGCCTGGGCCTGCGCCCGCAGAACATCCGCCGCATCGTCCTCACCCACTGCCACCGCGACCACGTGGGCGCCGCCCAGGAACTCGCCGACCGCTACGGCGCCGAGATCGTGGCCCACCGGCTCGACGCGCCCGTCATCCGAGGCGACCGGCCGGTGCCGGAGCCCGTACTGCTGGACTGGGAGCGTCCGCTGTACGCCCACGGGCTGACCGTGCCGCCGGCCCCGCCCACCCGGGTCGACCGGGAGGCCGAGGACGGCGACCTGCTGGACTTCGGCGGCGGCGCGCAGGTGGTGCACTCCCCGGGCCACACGGACGGCAGCATCGCCGTCCATCTGCCGGAGTACGGCGTGCTGTTCACGGGCGACTGCGTCGCAGGCGTGGGCCAGGTCATGCTCGGTGTGTTCAACACCGACCGGGAGCGGGCGCTGGCCTCGTTCCGCCGGCTGGCCGCGCTCGCCCCCGCCACGGTCTGCTTCGGCCACGGCGATCCGCTGACCGCCGACGCCGCCGCCGTCCTGCGCGCGTCAGCCGACCGGGACTCCGGCCTCCAGGTTGAGCACGACTGACCGCTCGCGGGCCCGCAGAGCCCAGCGGAGACGCTCGTAACGGTTGGGGGGCAGCAGCCCGGCGGCCTCCTCCTCGGTGACGAACCGCCAGCCACGCAGCTCGGATCCTGGCAGCAGCAGCCGCTTGGCTTCCGTGCTGTCGAGCCTGCCGCCGTCGAAGATCAGCCGCAGGCCGCCGTAGGCGGGCGCCCGGGGCGGCTCCCAGTCGACGACAAGCAGCCCTGGTACGTCGGTGAGTTGTATCCCTATCTCCTCCTTGACTTCGCGCATTCCGGCGCGCGCGGGCGGCTCCCCCGGCTCCACGACGCCGCCGGGGAACTCCCAGCCGGGTTTGTACGTCGGGTCGACGAGCAGTACCCGGTCCGCCTCGTCGAAGAGGAGGACCCCCGCGGCAACGGTCTCGGCGGTCGGCTCCGGCGTCTGCACGATCTCGCAGGCGCCGGCGGCCCCGGTCCGTACCGCGTCGGCTATCCGGCAGGCCGTCTCGGCGGGGCTCAGCCGGCTGGTGTCGACGACGTGGGCGTCCTCGGCGAGCCAGGACAGGGCCGCACGGTACGGCTCGATGTGCTCGTACGCCCATTGACGTACACGTTCACTGACTTCGGGGTCGTCCTCCAGCTCCTCGCGGTCGGCGATCCGTTGGCGCAGGATCGTTTCGTCTGGCGCCAGCAGCACATGGCACACCGGGATACGGCGGGCAGCGAGCCCGCCGAAGATCTCGTCCCGGTACTCCTGCCGCAGGATCGTCATGGGCACCACCAGCGGCCCGCCGACCTCGGCGAGCAGAGCGGCGGCGGTGTCGACGACGAGGCGGCGCCAGATCGGGAGGTCCTGGTAGTCGCTGACCTCGGAGAGTCTTTTCTGCGGCAGCAGGTTGCGCAGTCCCCCGCCGATCAGTTCGGGGTCGTAGAAGGTGCTGTTCGGGATCAGATCGATCAGTTCGCGCGCGGCGCTGGTCTTGCCCGCACTGAACGCACCGTTGATCCAGACGATCACGGTTCCCCCTCTTCCGTAGCCCCCTGTGGCTTGCCCGCAACACCCTGCCACGGAAACCCGGGGTCACCGCATGGTGCCCGCGACCGTTTGGGCACACAACCGTGCTGATGCTGTTGCGGGTCGGAAGCAACGCCGACGGGCCCCGGCGGCGTCGAATCGTATGACAAGAGTGCCCTGGTGGGACGGGGGAACCGTGACGCACGTGCACGGAGTCTCGTTGGAGCACATGAGCGAGAGTTCGGCTGGTATGGGAACGGGGGTGCGGCATGAGTCGCATGGTGTTGGAACAGTTCCCGGCCGGAGGCCCGAGGGGCAGCTGGCCGGCGGAGGAATTCGCCTTGGCACGACGCGCGGAGGGGTGCCCGGCGGAGGTCGTGATGGACCTGGAGTCGGACGCGTTCCTGGTGATCGTGGTGCAGCGGGTGCCGGAGGGAGCCGGCACGTAGCCGCGGGCCGGCTTCTTTTCACTTTCTGGCCGGTCAGCTGCGGGAGCTGTCACAGAACACGTGAGTCGTCGGTTCTTCATGAGTGACAGCAACACGAGAAGGGCCGACTGATGAACAACGACGCGATCATGGTGACCGGTGCGACGGGCGTACTCGGCCGCAAGGTGCTGGAGCGGGCGCGCCGCACCGGGTTGCCGGTGCGGGCGCTCACCCGCAGGACCGTGCTGCCGGGCGATGCGGGCGTGACCTGGTTCACCGGTGACCTCGCGAGCGGGGCGGGTCTGGACGAGGCGTTCGCCGGGGTCCGCACGGTCATTCACTGCGCGACCGACATCTGGCACTTCAAGAACGACGTCCCGGCCTTCCACCACCTGCTGGAGGCCGCGCAGCGGGCCGGGGTCGAGCACGTCCTCAACATCTCTGTCGTCGGCATCGACCGGATCCCGTACCCCTATTACCGGATCAAGCTGGAAGGGGAGCGGCTGCTGGCGGCCTCGGGAATCGGCTGGACCAATCTGCGCGCCACTCAGTTCCCCGAGCTTCTGGACAGGACCTTTGGCGTCTTGTCCAAGCTGCCCGTGGTCATCGTGCCGGCCCGTACCGTCTGCCAGCCGGTCGACCCGGGTGAAGTCGCGGACCGGCTCGTCGAGTTGGCGCTCAACGGGCCGGCCGGACAGGTGCCGGACCTGGCCGGGCCGACGGTGTACTCGATAGACCGGCTGGCCAGGAGCTGGCTGCGGGCGGCGGGCAAGCGCCGCCTCGTCCTGCGCGTGCTCATCCCGGGGAAGGTCGGCGCGGGCTTTCGTTCCGGGGATCTGACCGCGCCCGACCGCGCGGTGGGCAAGCGGACCTGGGAGGAGTACCTGGCCGAGAAGGTCGCCCGCTGACGTCGACGCGGACATTGCGCCGCACGGGTCCCAGCGGGACCGACGCCCGGACGCTCAGCCCTTGCTCGATCCCAGGGTCAGGCCCGCGATGAAGTGGCGTTGCAGGAGCAGGAAGACCAGCAGGGTCGGCAGGGCGACGATCACCGAGCCCGCCGCCAGCAGGTTGTAGTCGGTGAAGAACTGGCCGCGGAGGTTGTTCAGCGCCGAGGTGATGGGGAGTTTGTCGCCGTCGGACATGAAGACCAGTGCCCACAGGAAGTCGTTGTACATCCAGGTGAACTGGAGCGTGCCCAGGGCGGCGAGGGCCGGGCGGCACAGTGGCAGGGTGATGCGCCAGTACTGGGTCCAAACGCCCGCGCCGTCGACGATGGCCGCCTCCAGGATTTCGTACGGCAGGGCGCGCATGAAGTTCGCCAGGACGAAGACGCAGAAGCCGGTCTGGAAGCCGACCTGGACCGAGACGACCGCCCAGTACGAGTCGAACATCGTCATCGAGTCGGACATCCAGTACGGCAGCGGGATGCGGTTGAAGAGGACGTACAGCGGCGTCACGATGACCTGCTGCGGCAGCAGGTTGCCCGCGGTGAAGAGCATCAGGAGGAGCATCGAGCCGCGCATCCGCAGCCGTGCGACCGCGAAGGCCACGAAGGAGGCGAGGAAGAGGGTGACGAGAACGCCCGGCACCGCGATGATCAAGGTGTTGACGAAATACTTCGTCATCCCCGAGTCGGTGAAGGCCTGTTGGTAGTAGTCGAAGGAGAGACGGTCGGGGAGGGAGAAGTAGCCGTGCTCGGAGGTCTCTTCGTACGGGCGCAGGGACGCGTAGACCGCCAGGGCGAGCGGGGCGAGGAAGGCCAGCGAGACGGCCATCAGGAAGGCGTGCAGGCCGAGCCTGGCCGGGCGTACCCGCGTCATCGGTTCTTCTCCCCTCGGAGCTCCTGGACCAGGTACGTCACGACGAAGGCCAGCGAGACGCCCAGCAGGACGACGGCGATCGCCGAGCCGAAGCCGATGCGGCTCGCCTCGCCGATGATGTTGTCGGTGACGAGCACCGAGAGCACCTCGAGGCCGTTTCTGCCGTGGTTGACGGCGTACACGATGTCGAAGGCGCGCAGGGACTCGATGACGGTGATGACGCGGACGATGATGTTGACGGGGCGCAGCGTCGGGAGGACGACGCGGAAGAAGGTCTGCGTCTCGCTCGCGCCGTCGATGGCGGCGGCTTCCTTGAGGGACCGGTCGACGGCTTTCAGCCCGGCCAGGTAGAGGATCATGACGTAGCCGGTGTGCCGCCAGGCGGCGGCGATCAGGATCATCCAGATGTTCAGGTCGGGGTCGCCGAGCCAGTCGGTGGGGGTCCTGGTGTCGCCGAGTACGGCGTTGAGCGCGCCCTGGTCGCGGGAGAAGACCAGCTGGGCGATGAAGCCGACGACGGCCAGCGAGAGCACGACGGGCATGTAGAGCGTCGACTGGTAGAAGCGGCTGAAGCGGACGCCCTTGTCGATGAGTACGGCGAGCAGCAGCCCGAACGGGGTGGCGAGGCAGCCGAGGAAGGCCAGCCACAACAGGTTGTGGCGTACGGCGGGCCAGAACACCGGGTAGTTGGTGAAGAGGTTGGTGTAGTTGTCCGTACCGACCCACTCGATGTCTCCGATGCCGTCCCAGTTGGTGAAGGACAGCACGACGGAGGCGAGGGTCGGGCCCCACACGATGGCGATGTCGAGCAGGATCGGTATGCCAAGCAGCACGCCGAGGACGGCGAGGTCGCGCGGAGTGAACCGGCGCGGGCCTCGTCGTCGTCCGGCGCGCTGTGCGGTGGTCGACGGCACTGGTCGGGGCTCCAAGTGGGTGGGGGCGGGCGTCAGTCGGAGGCGAAGATGGTCTTCTTCTGGCTCTCGATGTCGTTGACCAGGCCGTCCACGTCGTTGGGGTTGCTGATGAACTTCTGGATGGCCGGAATCATCACGGTCGACGAGAAGTCCGGCCGGGTGTCGCGGTCCAGGAACTGGGATATCTGCCGGGCGCCCGAGACGAGTGCGACGGCCTTCTTCTGGATCGGCGTGTAGGTGGAGGTGTCGGCCCGGTCGCTGACGGCGATGTTGTTGGGGTCACCGGCCAGGTAGATGTCCTCGGCCTTGCCCGTGGCCAGCCAGGACAGCAGGTCCTTCGCGCTCTCCATGGTCTTTTTGTTCTTGAGGTTCTTCGACTTCTTCGCCAGCAGGAAGCCGTCGATGGGCGCCTCGACCGCGTCCTGGCCGTGCTCCGGATTGATCTCCGGGAACGGGAAGAAGTCGAGGTCGTCCTGCTCCGCCTTCGGGAACTGGGCGCCGGGGTGCGGGAGTCCGAAGACCGCCATGCCGGTCTCGCGCTTCTGGAGGGAGGTGGCGGCTTCCTGCCAGGTGCGGCCGTTGGCGCCCTCGTGGCAGTACGGGAGGATCCTGCGCCAGGTGTCGAAGACCTCCCTGACGCGCTTGTCGGTCCACGCCTCGCGGCCTGCCATCAGGGACTTGTGGAATTCGTAGCCGTTGGTGCGCATATTGATGTAGTCGAAGGTGCCCATCGCGGGCCAGCCGTCCTTGTCGCAGAAGGCGATGGGGACGAGCTTGTCCTTCTTCATCTGCCGGGCGAGGGCAATGTAGTCGTCGAGGGTGCCGGGGGCTTCGTAGCCGTACTTCGAGAAGACGCTCTTCCGGTGGAAGACCGCCCACGGGTAGTAGTAGTACGGCACGAGGTACTGCTTGCCGTCCTCGCCCGTCGACTGGTCCTTGAGGGCCGGGGAGAAACCCTCGAAGCCCTTCCAGATGTCGCTGATGTCGTACAGCAGGCCCTTCTTGGCGAAGAACTGCATCCGGTAACCGGCGAACCACATGAATACGTCGTCCGGCTTGCCCTGGAGATAGCGGTTGATGTTCTCCTGGAAGGTGTTGTGGTCGACGGTGTTGACCTTGATCCTGCGACCGCCTCCGGCCTGTTTCTCGTACGCCCGGAAAGCCTCGGCGAATGCCTTCTTCGGCACCGGGTCGGAGGAATTCGAGCCCATCGTGACCGTACGGCCGTCGCCGCCGGGACCACTGCCACAGGCGGTGAGCAGCGAAGGCAGCGCGACCGCTCCCGCGCCCGCGGCCGCACCGCGCAGGAGATCCCGGCGGGACATCCGATGTCCTGCCACGCTCCCGGGAACGGCTGGACCATTGAACCCTGACTGAGCCATGTCCCCTCCTCCGAGGTAGAACTCAACACAACCGAACGCGAGGCTTGGATCTCAACCCCCAAGCGGGCACGCCGTCAAGCGTTCTGACGAGATACCGGACAACCGTTACCGCGCCTCTTCCAACAGACTCCAACGCGCTCTACCTTAAACGCGCATGCTGACACGTACACGACATCGGCTGATCTCTCGCGCACACGGAGGAACGTAACGATGCGTCACCTTCCCGTCCGCACACCCCCTGGCGGAGTCGCCGGCAGAGTCGTCGGAGCGCTGGCCGCAGCGCTGCTGGCCACGACCGGACTCGCCGCGCCGGCCGCCGCGCACAGCGACGGCACACCGCCCTCACCGGCCACAGCAGCACCCGCCGACCCGCTCGCCGAGGGACTCGCGCCCACCCCGCCCATGGGATTCAACAACTGGAACTCCACGCACTGCCGGGCCGATTTCAACGAGGCGATGATCAAAGGCATCGCGGACATCTTCGTCGAGAAGGGCCTCAAGGAAGCCGGATACGAATACGTCAATCTCGACGACTGCTGGGCGAAGCCACAGCGCGACGCGGACGGCAAACTCGTGCCCGATCCGGTGCGTTTCCCGAACGGCATCAAGGCCGTCGCCGACTACGTCCACTCCAAGGGCCTCAAGTTCGGCATCTACACCAGTGCCGGCACCAAGACCTGCAACCCCGCGGGCTTTCCCGGCGGGCTCGGCCATGAGTACAGCGATGCGAAGCAGTTCGCCGACTGGGGCGTCGACTACCTCAAATACGACAACTGCAACAACCTGGGCGTCGACGCCAAGTTGCGCTACAAGACCATGCGCGACGCGCTCAGGGCCACGGGCCGCCCCATCGTCCACAGCATCTGCGAATGGGGCGAGAACAGGCCCTGGGAGTGGGCCGCCGACGTCGGACACCTGTGGCGTACGACCGGCGACATCAGCGACAGCTGGGGATCGATGCTGTCGATCATGAAGCAGAACCTGCCGCTCGCACCGTACGCGGGGCCCGGCCACTGGAACGACCCCGACATGCTGGAGGTCGGCAACGGCGGCATGACGGACACCGAGTACCGCACCCACTTCTCGATGTGGTCGGTCATGGCGGCGCCCCTGCTCATCGGCTCCGACCTGCGCAAGGCGACCCCCGAGACCTTCGAGATCCTCGGCAACCGTGAGGTCATCGCCGTCGACCAGGATCGTCTCGGCAAGCAGGGCGCCGTGCTGAGCTCCGAGGGCGGGCGCTGGGTCGTCACCAAGGAGATGGCGGACGGCGGCCGCACCGTGGCCCTCTTCAACGAGAGCGGCAGCCCGCAGCGCATCGCGACGACGGCGGAGGCGGTCGGCCTGCCGGACGCGCCGGGCTACCGCATGCGCGATCTGTGGCAGCACAGGAGCAGCCACACCACTGGGACGATCTCGGCGACCGTTCCCGCTCACGGCACGGTGCTGCTCCGCGTGGCGCCGGACGAGAAGTGGGCCGGGCTGCCGCCGGCCGTGGAACTGACCGCGGACGGCTCCCCGACGGCCGAGGAGGGCCGGACGGCCGGGATTGTCTCCACGGTCGCCGACCTCGGCCGTACGCCCGTACGCGACGTCTCGGTTTCGCTGGCCGGTCCTGCGGGCTGGACGGCCGTACCGGCCTCGCGGCCTTCGGTTCCGGTGCTTCAGGGCGGCGCGAGGCTCCGTACCGAGTGGAAGGTGTCCGTACCGGACGGCACGGACCCGGGTACGTACGATCTGGCACTCACCGCGAAGTACCGGACGCCGCAGGGTGATCGGACGGCCGTCACCGCGCCGGTGGGCGTGCGGGTCGTGGTGGCGCCGCCCGCCGGGGTCTCGCAGCTCAGTGACCTGGGCTGGATGAGCGCCGCCAATGGCTGGGGTCCCGTCGAGAAGGACCGCAGCAACGGTGAGAGCGGCGCGGGCGACGGCAGGCCGATCACCATCGGCGGCCAGGCATTCGCCAAGGGCCTCGGGGTCCATGCCGCGAGTACGGTCGAGTACTACGCGGGCGGGAAGTGCTCCGGCGTCACCGCTCGGGTGGGTCTCGACGACGAGGCGGGCCTCCGGGGCACGGTCGCGTTCGAGATCTGGGCCGACGGGAGAAAGGCCGCCTCGACGGGCACGCTGACCAACGTCATGCCGTCGCAGCCGATTTCGGCCGATGTGAGCGGTGCGCAGGTGGTGCGTCTGGTGGTCACGGACGGCGGGGACGGGATCGACTACGACCACGCGGACTGGGCGGATGCGAAGTTGAGTTGCTGAGATGGTGAGTTGCGAGCGGTGAGGTGATGGCCGTGAAGTGATGGGCCGTCAGTTCGTCAGTTGCTGAGGGCCGTCGCCGTCTCGCCCGGCTTCCTCCCGAGTAGGGCGGCGGCGGCCGCACCGACCAGGCCGGCGTCGGTGCCGGTGAGCGCCGGGGCGACCGTAAGACGTTGTACGAACGAGAGCGTGGCGTAGTCGCGCAGCGCGCGGCGCAGGGGCACGAACAGCACGTCGCCCGCGCCCGCCACTCCCCCGCCGATGACCGCGATGTCGATCTCGACCAGCGTCGCTGTGGCCGCGATACCCGCTGCCAGGGCCTGGGCGGCCCGTTCGAACGAGGCGACGGCGACCGGATCTCCGGCGCGGGCGGCAGCCGCCACCGCGGCGGCGGTGGCGTCGCCGTCGGGGCCGGGCCGCCAGCCCTGCTCGACGGCCCTGCGCGCGATATTGGGCCCGCTGGCGATTCGCTCCACGCAGCCGCGCGATCCGCACGGGCAGGGGTCGCCGTCCAGGTCGACGCTGATGTGGCCGATGTGGCCCGCATTGCCCGTGGGCCCGGGGTGCAGCTGCCCGCCGAGGACGAGGCCGCCGCCTACGCCGGTCGAGACGACCATGCACAGGGCGTTGTCATAGCCGCGGGCCGCGCCCTGCCAGTGTTCGGCGGCCGTCATGGCGACGCCGTCGCCGACGAGTGCGACCGGCCGGCCGCCGACCGTACGCCGTACCCGCTCGACCAGCGGGAAGTCGCGCCAGCCGGGGACGTTGACCGGGCTGACCGTACCGGCGGAGGCGTCCACAGGACCCGCGCTGCCAATACCGACGGCCGTCGCGCGCTCCCACAGCGGGGACGCGGTCAGCTCGGCGAGCACCGCGGCCACGGCACGCATCACCGTCTCGCCGTTCTCCCGGGCGGGGGTCGGCCGCTGCGCCCGCAGGAGAAGTCGGCCGTCGCCGTCCACCAACGCGCCCGCGATCTTGGTGCCGCCGATGTCGAGAGCTGCGACGAGGTCGGTGTGCATCGGTGTGGGATCTCCAGGCGGAACGAGGTGGCGGCAGGTCAGAGCCAGTCTCCATTCACCTGACAACGTTGTCCAGGCCCTATGCTCGACGCCACACCCCTTCGACCCCGCCGCACACCCCGACCGACACCTCCGAGCACTACCCGGAACACGACCCGAGCACGCCCCGAGCACGCCTCCGACGACGACAGGACAGGACAGCGCACCGTGGCCGACACCGAGAGCCGCCCCGAGCCCCGTTACGGCAACCGGCCGACCATGAAGGATGTGGCCGCCCGCGCCGGAGTCGGTCTCAAGACGGTCTCCCGCGTGGTGAACGGCGAACCGGGCGTCACACCCGACACAGAGCAGCGCGTCCATGAAGCGATCGCGGCCCTGGGCTTCCGCCGCAACGACAGCGCCCGGGTGCTCCGCAAGGGCCGCACCGCCAGCATCGGCCTGGTGCTGGAAGACCTCGCCGACCCCTTCTACGGGCCGCTGAACCGCGCCGTCGAGGAAGTGGCCCGCGCCCACGGCGCCCTCCTCATCAACGGGTCGAGCGCCGAAGACCCCGGCCGCGAGCAGGAGTTGGTGCTCGCGCTCTGCGCCCGGCGCGTCGACGGCCTGATCGTGATCCCGGCCGGTGACGACCACCGTTACCTGGAGCCGGAGATAGCGGCGGGCATCGCCACCGTCTTCGTGGACCGCCCCGCCGGGAAGATCGACGCGGACGTGGTGCTCTCCGACAGCTTCGGCGGCGCGCGCGAGGGCGTGGCCCATCTGATCGCCCACGGGCACCGCCGCATCGGCTTCATCGGCGACCAGCCCCGCATTCACACCGCCCACGAGCGGCTGCGCGGCTACCACGCCGCCATGGAGGAAGCCGGGCTGCAGGTCGACGACGCGTGGGTGTCGCTCGGCAGCACCGCACCCGAACGGGTCCGCGACGCGGCCACCGCGATGCTGGACGCAGCCGAGCCCGTCACCGCCCTCTTCGCGGGCAACAACCGGGTGACCGTGACGGCTGTACGGGTCCTGGCCGGCCGGGAGCACCCCGTCGCCCTGGTCGGGTTCGACGACATCGAGCTCGCCGACCTGCTGCAGCCGGGCCTCACCGTCGTGGCCCAGGACGCCACCGCGCTGGGCCGCACCGCGGCCAACCGCCTCTTCCGCCGCCTCGACGGCGTGGACGACGCCCCCAGCCGCGTGGAACTCCCGACACGCCTCATCGCGCGCGGCTCGGGCGAAATTCCGCCCTGGACGCACTGAGCCGGACGGGTGGCCGGACCGTCGTACCGTTGCGCGGCCTCAGCAGACGGGGAGGCCGGGCACCGGCTGGTCGTTGTCGCCGCCCTTGATGTAGACATCGCTGACGAAGACGTTGGTGTTGCCGTTGTCGTCGTCGGTCTTGGCCCACCAGACGTTCGTCCACTGGCCGGAGGTCTCCCTGCGGCCGAGGTTCTGCTGGCAGTAGAAGTAGTTGGTGCCGGCGTTCAGGACTCCGACTTCGGTGCCGGACGCGGTGTAGGACTTCGCGGTCTGCCAGACGGTGCAGTTGTACTTGCCCGCGCCGATGGAGTGGCAGGCCGGCTCCGGGGCCGGGGTGCCGGGGTCCCCTCCGCCGCCGCTGGTCGTGGTCGTGGAGCCGCCGCTGCCCGAGCCGCCGCTCGTCGAGCCGCCCGAATCGCCCGAGCCCCCTGACGTGTCCGAGCCGCCGGAGGAGCCGGACGTATCCGAATCGCCGTCGTCGGAACCGCCGTCCGCGCCGCCCGAGCCCCCGGAGTCCTTGCCGTCGTCGCCCTTCGCGGGCGGCTTCGCGTCCTTGCCCGGCGTCTTGTCGGCGGGCTTCCCGGAGGGCTCGGCGCTGGTCGGCATCTTCGTCGCGGAACGCTCGCCGTCTCCGGGTTCACGCTCGCCGCTGCCGGGCGACGCGCTCTCCCCCGCGCCGTTCGCCAGCTCGCCGGACGTCTGTTCCGTACGGTCGGTGAGGGCGTACGTCACGCCGCCTCCGGCGAGCAGCACTGCCGCGACGCCCGCCGCCACCAGGACCTTGCCGCGCCCCGGCCGCCGCTCTGGAGTCGCGGGCTGGGCAGCGGGAGCGGGAGCGGCGGCCACGGGAACGGGCGCGACGGGACCCGGTCCTGGCGGTGCCTGCTGCCGGTCCATCGCGGGGCCGAACCCCTCGGGCCGGTGCGGCAGCACATCGCGCACCGTGGCCTCCCTCGGCGCACCCTGCGGCCCGGGGCCGCCCTGGGTCTGCCCGGCACCGCCCAGCGCCGTGGTGGCCGTCGTGTCCTCGCCGGCCGCCACCGCCGCCAGCAGCCGGGCCGCCTCCGCCGCGTCGGGCCGCTGCGCCGGGTCCTTCTGCATCAGCTGCTGGAGTACGGGCCCGAGCGGCCCCGAGCGTCGAGGCTCGGGCAGCGGCTCCTGGACGATCGCGGTCAGCGTCGACCAGGTCGACGTACGGCGGAACGGCGAGCCGCCTTCCACCGCCGCGTACAGCGTCGCGCCGAGCGCCCATACGTCCGACGCGGGCCCCGGTTCGTGGCCCTGTGCGCGCTCGGGCGCCAAGTAGTCGAGGGAGCCGACCAGTTCGCCGCTGCGCGTGAGATGGGTGGTGGAGCCGTCGCCCGGGTCGTCCATCGCGGCGATCCCGAAGTCGGTGAGGACCACCCGTCCGCCGGGCTCCAGCAGCACATTGCCCGGCTTGACGTCACGGTGCAGCACTCCGGCACGGTGGGCGGCGCCCAGCGCGTCCAGCACCTTCGCGCCGATGGACGCCGCCTCGCGCGGCTCCAGGACGCCCCGCTCGTTCAGTACGTCGTCCAGGGAAGGCCCGTCGATGAGCTCCATGACGATGACCGGGCGTCCGTCGTGGTCGGCGACGTCGTGCACGGCGATGACTCCGGGGTGGCGCACACGCGCGGCGGCTCGCGCCTCGCGCTGCATGCGCACCCGCAGACCGGACAGTTCGGGCCCGGAGGCGTCGTTGTACGTCCGCAGTTCCTTGACCGCGACCTCACGGCCCAGCACCTCGTCGACGGCCCGCCAGACGACGCCCATGCCACCCCGGCCGAGCTGCTCGACCACCCGGTAGCGGCCGGCGATCCGCTCGTTCTCCCCCGAAGACACCGCTGCCCCGTTCCTGCTGTCGCGTGTGTGGACGCGTACAGAGTACGGGGCAGCTGTGACACCGGATTCGGGGTGTCGGCGGCCGTTACCGGGCCGTGGCCGCCACTTCCCGCGGCCGCTACTTGGCCGTGGCCGTGAGGTCCCCGCGGCGCGGCGACGCGAAGGCGTCGAGGTCCGCGCGGGTCAGGCCGGTGAGCCGGGCGACCTCGGCGGTGTCCAGGGCGCCGCAGTCGATGCCGCGCAGCAGGTAACCGCTGAGCGCCTTGGCGGTGGCGGGCTCGTCCATGACGTCGCCGCCCGCGTGGTTGACGTACGCGGCGAGGCGCGCGGCAGCCTGCTCGTACCCCTCGCGGTAGAACGCGAACACGGCCGCGTACCGGGTCGGGATGTGCGCCGGGTGCATGTCCCAGCCCTGGTAGTAGGCGCGGGCCAGGGCGCGGCGGGTGAGGCCGTAGTGGAGCCGCCAGGCCTCGTGTACGTGCTCTGTGGAGCCGACCGGCAGGACGTTGGTGGAGCCGTCGGAGACGCGCACGCCGGTGCCCGCGGCCGCGACCTGCATGATCGCCTTGGCGTGGTCGGCGGCCGGGTGGTCGCTGGCCTGGTAGGCGGCGCTGACGCCGAGGCAGGCGCTGTAGTCGAAGGTGCCGTAGTGCAGTCCGGTGGCGCGGCCCTCGGCGGCGCCGATCATCCGTGCCACGGCGGCGGTGCCGTCGGCGGCGAGGATGGACTGGCTGGTCTCGATCTGGATCTCGAAGCCGATCCGGCCGGCGTCCAGGCCGCGCGCCTTCTCGAACTCTTCGAGGAGGCGCACCATCGCGGTGACCTGCTCGGGGTACGTCACCTTGGGCAGCGTGAGGACGAGCCCGTCGGGCAGACCGCCGGCCTCCATCAGGCCGGTGAGGAAGATGTCGAGGGTGCGGATGCCGCGGTCGCGTACGGCGGCTTCCATGCACTTCATGCGGATGCCCATGTACGGGGCCGCCGTCCCCTTCGCGTACGCCTCGCTGATCAGCCGGGCTGCGCGGGCCGCGTGGGCGTCCTCGTCGGCGTCGGTGCGGCCGCCGTAGCCGTCCTCGAAGTCGACGCGCAGGTCCTCGATGGGCTCCCGCTCCAGCTTGGCCCGTACGCGGTCGTAGACCGGTCCTGCGAGCTCGTCGGAGAGGCCGAGGACGGCGGCGAGCGACGCGGCGTCCGGCGCGTGCTCGTCGAGGGCGGCCAGGGCCTGGTCGCCCCAGCTGCGGATGGTGTCGGCGGCGAAGACGTCGCCGGGGACGTAGACCGTGTGGACGGGCTGCCGGGTCCCTGGGTCTCCCGGGTAGCGGCGGGCGAGCTCCTCGTCGACCGGTACGAGGGACGCGCTGATGCCCTCGCTGACCGCGCCTGTGAGGCTCGTCGCCACCTTCTCCTGCTGACCCATTCCAACCCTCCAATTTTCCGCTTCACGGAATCAACAATCCGCATGGTGAAGTTAATGGTCGGTCGTGACCTGCGTCAATGGTCTCCGGAAAGCGGCCGGGGCCGCGCGGTGAAGATCACCACACGGCCCCGGCTCTTTACGCCCTCTCGCTGACTTCCGCAGGTCAGCCCTTGCGGGCCTTGACCTCTTCGGTCAGCTGCGGGACGACCGCGAACAGGTCGCCGACCACGCCGTAGTCGACGAGGTCGAAGATCGGGGCCTCGGCGTCCTTGTTGATGGCCACGATGGTCTTCGAGGTCTGCATGCCGGCCCGGTGCTGGATCGCGCCGGAGATGCCGGAGGCGATGTACAGCTGCGGGGAGACCGACTTGCCGGTCTGGCCGACCTGGTTGGAGTGCGGGTACCAGCCGGCGTCCACGGCGGCGCGCGAGGCACCGACAGCGGCACCGAGCGAGTCGGCGAGCTCCTCGATGACGTGGAAGTTCTCGGCGCCGTTGACGCCGCGACCGCCGGAGACCACGATCGCGGCCTCGGTCAGCTCGGGGCGGCCGGTCGACTCGCGCGGGGTGCGGGAGACGACCTTGGTGCCGGTGGACTTCTCACCGAAGGAGACGGCGAGCGCCTCGACGGCGCCCGCGGCCGGGGCGGCCTCGACCGGCGCCGAGTTCGGCTTCACGGTGATGACCGGGGTGCCCTTGGAGACACGGGACTTGGTGGTGTACGAGGCGGCGAACACGGCCTGCGTGGCCACCGGGCCCTCGTCGCCCGCTTCCAGGTCGACGGCGTCCGTGATGATGCCGGAGCCGATACGGACCGCGAGGCGGGCCGCGATCTCCTTGCCCTCGGCGGAGGACGGGACGAGCACGGCGGCCGGCGACACGGCGTCGTACGCGGCCTGGAGCGCGTCCACCTTCGGTACGACGAGGTAGTCGGCGAACTCGGGGGCGTCGGCGGTGAGGACCTTCACGGCGCCGTGCTCGGCGAGCACCGCGGCGGTGGCCTCGGCACCGGAGCCGAGGGCGACGGCGACGGGCTCGCCGACGCGGCGAGCGAGCGTCAGCAGCTCAAGGGTGGGCTTGCGGACGGCGCCGTCCACGTGGTCGACGTAGACAAGAACTTCAGCCATGGGACTTCAATCTCCTGCGAGTGCGAAGAATCTGGGGGCAGTAGGGGGCGCGCGAGCCTTAGATGAACTTCTGGCCCGCAAGGAACTCGGCCAGCTGCTTGCCGCCCTCGCCCTCGTCCTTGACGATCGTGCCGGCGGTGCGCGCCGGGCGCTCCGTGGCGGAGTCGACCTTGGTCCAGGAGCCTTCGAGGCCGACCTCGTCGGCGTCGATGTCCAGGTCGTCCAGGTCCAGGGACTCCACCGGCTTCTTCTTGGCGGCCATGATGCCCTTGAAGGACGGGTAGCGGGCCTCGCCCGACTGGTCCGTCACGGACACGACGGCCGGCAGGGAGGCCTCCAGCAGCTCGCTCGCGGTGTCGCCGTCGCGGCGGCCCTTCACGACACCGTCCTCGACGGAGACCTCGGAGAGCAGCGTGACCTGCGGGACGCCCAGGCGCTCGGCCAGGATCGCCGGGAGGACACCCATGCCGCCGTCGGTCGACGCCATACCGGCGATGACCAGGTCGTAGCCGGTCTTCTCGATGGCCTTGGCGAGCACCAGCGAGGTGGCCATGACGTCACTGCCGTGCAGGTCGTCGTCCTCGACGTGGACGGCCTTGTCGGCGCCCATGGACAGCGCCTTGCGCAGGGCGTCCTTGGCGTCCTCGGGACCGACGGTCAGCACGGTGATCTCCGCGTCGTCGGCCTCGTCGGCGATCTGCAGCGCCTGCTCGACGGCGTACTCGTCGAGCTCCGACAGCAGGCCGTCGACGTCGTCGCGGTCGACGGTCAGGTCATCGGCGAAGTGCCGGTCGCCGGTGGCGTCGGGCACGTACTTCACACAGACAACGATCCTCAAGCTCACGCCGGCTCTCCTACTGCATCGTCTATTTCTTGACTGCCTCGTTGCAGGCAGCATAGGCGCCTGAAGGGGCGGATCCCGGTCGGGGCGGACCCCGCGCCGACTGGAATATTACTCGTCAGTACACCCAGCTCTTTCCCCGTAAGCAAGCGCTTTGAACTGTGACCTTGCCAACGCTGCGTAATCGGAAGGCAGCGGGAACTCTCAGTCCCTCAGCGCGTTGAAGCGACCTTGGTGATAGAGCAGCGGCCGGCCGTGTCCCGCGGGGTCTCCGGCAACAACCTGGCCGAGCACGATCCGATGATCCCCCGCGGGCACGCGCGCCACCACACGGCACACCAGCCACGCCAGTACGCCGTCGAGCAGCGGCACGCCCTCGGGGCCGGTACGCCACCGGGTGGGCGGCGCGAAACGGTCGGCGCCACTGCGCGCGAAGGTGGCCGCCAGCCCCTGCTGGTCCTCGGCCAGGATGTGTACGCCGATGTGCTCGGCCTCGGCCAGCACCGGCCAGCTGGACGAGCCGGTGCCCACTCCGAAGGAAATCATCGGCGGATCGGCGGCGACCGAGTTGAGCGAGGTGGCGGTGAAACCGACGGGCCGCGAGCCCTGCGCGGTGATCACCGCGACACCGGCGGCGTGCCGCCGGAAGACCGAGCGCAGCAGTTCTGGAGAGCCCACCTGGGCTGCCCTGGTCATACGGCGTGGCCGAGCGCGGCGATGACAGCGGCCCGGCGCGGCTGCCCCGAAGCCCGGCGCACGATCCACCCGTCCGCGTCGAGCACGAGCACGGTCGGCGTCTTTACGATGCCCAGCTCCCGTACGAGATCGAGCCGCGCCTCCGCGTCAATCTCCACATGGGCCACTCCCTCGACCATGTGGGCGACTTCGGCGAGGGTCCGCCGGGTCGCCCGGCAGGGCTGGCAGAACGCGGTGGAGAACTGGACGAGAGTCGCCCGCTCCCCCGGCTCCGCACCGATCTCGGCCGCACCAAGTTTCCTACCGCCGTCGTGCCCTGACACCCGCTGCCTCCCCTTGTTCCGACGTGTCCCTTTCCAGCATTCACGGCATGAAGACGATTCCCGCACTTTCCCTACGTGACGAGAATCTCCCGGCCGAAAGACCCCAGGGCTGGCTACTCGGCCGCTCATGGGGCACGATCTGCCCAACGCCGCTAAACCTACGGCTGCGTAACTTCCGCCGGGAGAGCCCTCCCCGGGCACAGAAGGGTCACCCCTGACATGGCAGAACTCGTCTATCGACCGGTCATCGGTGCCGCACGTACCTTGTTCAAGGCGCTGGACCTGAAGATCGACACGCAGGGTTCTGAAAACGTCCCCCGCACCGGTGGCGCCGTGCTGGTGAGCAATCACATCAGCTACCTCGACTTCATCTTCGCCGGACTCGGCGCGCTGCCGCAGAAGCGCCTGGTGCGCTTCATGGCGAAGGACGCGGTGTTCCGGCACAAGATCGGCGGGCCGCTGATGCGCGGCATGAAGCACATCCCGGTGGACCGCAAGCAGGGTGAGACGGCGTACGCGCACGCTCTCGACTCGCTGCGTTCCGGCGAGGTCATCGGTGTCTTCCCGGAGGCGACGATCTCCGAGTCGTTCACGCTGAAGAGCTTCAAGTCGGGTGCGGCCCGGATGGCACAGGAGGCCGGGGTGCCGCTGATCCCTGTGGCCCTGTGGGGCACGCAGCGCCTGTGGACCAAGGGCAAGCCGCGCAATTTCGGCCGTAACCACATCCCGGTGACGATCCGCGTCGGCGAGCCGATGGACGCACCCAAGGACGAGTTCGCGGGCGCCATGACCCGGCGGCTGCGCGGGCGCGTGCAGGAGCTTCTCGAAGCGGCTCAGCGCGCGTACCCCGTACGCCCGAAGAACGCCGAGGACACCTGGTGGGTCCCGGCGCACCTCGGTGGCACGGCGCCGACCGCCGCGCAGGTGCGCGAGGCCGGCTGACCGTCCGTACGGCCTGATTTACTCCGGGGGGCTACTCCGGGGAGCGGACGGTGATCCGCGCCCCGGGGCTCAGCTTCTCCAGCGACTCGGCGAGTTCGGCCCCTGCGGCCTCGAGCTCGCCGATCGTCATGGGGGCCATGCTTTCCAGCAGGAAGACGGCGCTGACCGACTCCTCGGTCAGGCGCGTGCGGACACCCTGGCGCCAGTTCCAGCGCCGGCAGGTGACGCCTTCGTCGTCGCACCAGACGACCTCGCCCGCGTCGGGGTGCTCGACGACGTCCTCGCCGCCCGCGACCGTCACGAAGGGCTCCTCGCCGGTGGCCCGTACGAGCCTCATGCCGCCCGTGATCCGGTCCAGGTCCTCGCCGCCGACCGGGATGAGGTGCGCGACGCTTATGGCGTTGTAGAGATCGACGAGCAGATTGATGCGCGGCAGTCCGGCGTCCGACAGCGCGCGCTTGGCGAGCGCCTCGGCGGAGTTGCGGTTGCGGGACGGCTTGGTGCCGAAGGCCGTGTACGCGGCCCGCCAGGCGGCCATGTGCGGGTCCTCGTGCGGGGCGAGGCTGCCGAGGCGCTCGGTGAGGCGGCGCGTCGCGTCGTCGAGGAGGGCCGAACTGTTCGCGTCGCTGGGCCCGTTGACCAGGCCGTGGGCCTCGACGGCGAGGTGGGTGAAGCCGGGGGCGAGGGCCCGCACCTCGTCCGACACGGTGAGTGTGAGTGTCATGTCTGCCTTGCCTCGGGGGCGTTCAGAGTGCGACGGGGAGTGTCCGCCAGAGGTACGGCCGGTCCGGGGCGGCTCGCAGAGCGCGCAGGACGGCCGGATGTGGTGCAGCATACAACACCGGGTAGTCCACTTCACTGCACTCTTGACGCACGGACCAGGCCAGCCGCTCACCGTCGAGGGAGAACTGCGCGTCCACGCCGGGCTTGTTGCCGCGCGGATCCTGCCGCGACCAGGCACTCTGCCCCGGGAGCTTGATGGCGACCAAGCCGTGGACCATCGGATTCGAGCCGTCGTCGTCCGTGAGCCGCTGATAGCAGAGCGCGGTGGGGATGGACTCGGCGCGCAGCAGGGCGGCGAGGGCGTGGGACTTGGCGTGGCAGATTCCGGTGCGCTGCGCGAGGACGTCGGAGGCACGCCAGGTGACGCGCATGTCGCCCGTGTCGTGGGAGTGCGGGACGGTGTCGCGTACGAACTCGTAGGCCGCTTTGGCGTATGTGTATGCATCGGACGCTTCGGCGCGCAGCTTCGCCGCCACGTCCCGTACGAGCGGATGTTCATGGTCGACGGCCTCGTCGGACGCCAAGTAGGCCGAAAGGGCCGGGGTTTCCTGGATCATCTCCATGGCGGCCGAGCATAAAGACGCGGCCGACCGGAAGTCAATCACTTTCCGGTCAGCCGCATATTTATGCGATGCGTGCGTTATGCGTGCTACCTGGCCATCTCTTCCTTGAGCGCCTGCACGAAGCCGTCGACGTCGTCCTCCGAGGTGTCGAAGGAGCACATCCAGCGGACGTCGCCCGCCGCCTCGTTCCAGAAGTAGAAGCGGTAGCGCTCCTGCAGACGCACACTGACGTCGTGCGGCAGCCGCGCGAAGACGGCGTTGGCCTGCACCGGATAGAGGATCTCCACGCCGTCCACCGAGCGGACACCGGCGGCGAGCCGCTGCGCCATCTCGTTCGCGTGGCGGGCATTGCGCAGCCACAGGTCGCGCGCGAGCATCGCCTCCAACTGCACCGATACGAAGCGCATCTTGGAGGCGAGCTGCATCGACATCTTGCGCAGGTGCTTCATGGCGCGCACCGCGTCGGGGTTGAGGACGACCACGGCCTCACCGAAGACCATGCCGTTCTTGGTGCCGCCGAAGGTCAGGATGTCGACGCCCACGGTGTTGGTGAAGGTCCGCAGCGGTACGTCGAGCGAGGCCGCGGCGTTGGATATCCGGGCGCCGTCGAGGTGCACCTTCATCCCGTGCTGGTGCGCGTGGTCGCAGATCGCCCGGATCTCGTCCGGTGTGTAGACCGTGCCCAGCTCGGTGTTCTGGGTGATCGAGACGACCTGCGGCATGGCACGGTGCTCGTCCTCCCAGCCGTACGCCTGCCGGTCGATGAGCTCGGGCGTCAGCTTGCCGTCCGGCGTCGGTACGGTCAGCAGCTTGAGGCCGCCGACCCGCTCCGGGGCGCCGCACTCGTCGACGTTGATGTGCGCACTCTCGGCGGCGATGACCGCACCCCACCGGTCCGTGAGCGCCTGGAGGGCGACCACGTTGGCGCCGGTCCCGTTGAAGACGGGGAACGCCTCGGCGAGCGGGCCGAAGTGGCTGTGCATGATCCGCTGGAGGTGGTCGGTGTAGTCGTCCTCGCCGTAGGCGACCTGGTGGCCGCCGTTGGCGAGGGCGATCGCGGCGAGAACTTCGGGGTGTGCGCCCGCGTAGTTGTCGCTCGCGAAGCCACGTACCAGCGGGTCGTGGTGCCGACGGGCGTCGGTCTTCGCCGTGTTGTTCTGGTTCACGGCTTGGGGGTCAGCCACAGGCGCTGTCCATTCACTTCCCTGGCGGGCTTCTCCCAGACTCCGGCGATGGCCTCGGCCAGTTCCTTGACGTCCGTGAAGCCCGCGAACTTCGCGTTCGGGCGCTCGGCGCGCATCGCGTCGTGCACCAGTGCCTTGACGATCAGGATGGCAGCCGCGGCCCGCGGACCGTCGTCGCCCCCCGCCTTGCGGAAGGAGTCGGAGAGCGCGAGGGTCCATGCCTCGGCGGCGGCCTTGCCCGCGTTGTACGCGGCGTTGTTCGCCGTGGGCTTGGCCGCACCGGACTGGCTCACCAGGACGAACCGGCCGCGGTCGCTGCGCAGCAGCGCGTCGTGGAAGGCGATCGAGGTGTGCTGGACGGTACGGATGAGGAGCTTCTCCAGGAAGTCCCAGTCCGCGAGGTCGGTCTCGGTGAAGGACTTCGCGCCGCGCCAGCCGCCGACAAGGTGGACCATGCCGTCGACCCGGCCGAATTCCTTCTCGGTCTTGTCGACCCAGTCCCGGGTGGCTTCCAGGTCGAGAAGGTCGACGATGTCACCGGTGACGGTGGCGCCGCCGTGGGCGTACCGGGCCGCGTCGACGGCCTCCGCGAGGCGTGCCGCGTCGGCGTCGGAGGCCACCACGACGGCCCCTGCCTCGGCGAGCCTCAGCAGAGCGGCGCGGCCGGCCGGTCCACCGGCTCCGGCGACCGCGACGACGGCGCCTTCCAGCGGTCCTCCATTGCCGTTACCGACGGTGTTTGCGGTCATGTTCGTCGCCTCCTGGGCGCGAGGGCTCACGCGGCCACCCGCTCGGCACTCGCCGCGGTGATCCCCTTGGTCGAGGCGATCACATTCTTCAGCTTCTTGGAAAGCGCCTCATAGAACATGCTCAACGGAAACTCGTCCGGAAGCACGTCGTCGACGAGTTTGCGCGGGGGCAGCGACAGATCCAGGGCGTCCGGGCCCTTGGCCCAGCGCGAGCCGGGGTGGGGTGCCAGGTACGTCGAGACCAGGTCGTACGCCGCGAACCAGTGGACCAGCTTCGGACGGTCGATGCCCGCCCGGTAGAGGTCCTCGATCTCGGAGCAGAGCTGGTTGGTGACCTGCGGAGCACGCTCCCAGTCGATCTTCAGCGTGTTGTCGGTCCAGCGCACCACATCGTGCTTGTGGAGGTACGCGAAGAGCAGCTGGCCGCCGAGGCCGTCGTAGTTGCGGACGCGGTCGCCGCTGACCGGGAAGCGGAACATCCGGTCGAACAGCACGGCGTACTGCACGTCGCGGCCGTGCGCGTTGCCCTCGGCTTCGAGCTTCACGGCCTCCTTGAAGGCGGTGAGGTCGCAGCGCAGCTCCTCCAGGCCGTACATCCAGAACGGCTGGCGCTGCTTGATCATGAACGGGTCGAAGGGCAGGTCGCCGTGGCTGTGGGTGCGGTCGTGGACCATGTCCCACAGGACGAAGGCCTGCTCGCAGCGGGTCTGGTCGGAGACCATCGCGCGGATGTCCTCGGGCAGTTCGAGGCCGAGGATCTCCACGGAGGCCTCGGTGACGCGGCGGAAGCGAGCCGCTTCGCGGTCGCAGAAGATGCCGCCCCAGGTGAAGCGCTCGGGGGCCTCGCGGACGGCGATCGTCTCCGGGAAGAGCACCGCGGAGTGGGTGTCGTACCCGGCGGTGAAGTCCTCGAAGGTGATGCCGAGGAAGAGCGGGTTGTCGTAACGGGTGCGCTCGAGCTCCGAAAGCCACTCGGGCCACACCATGCGCAGCACGACCGCTTCGAGGTTGCGGTCGGGGTTGCCGTTCTGCGTGTACATCGGGAAGACGACCAGGTGCTGCAGGCCGTCAGCGCGCTGCTGCGCGGGCTGGAAGGCGAGCAGCGAGTCCAGGAAGTCGGGTACGCCGAAGCCGCTGTCGGCCCACTTGCGCAGGTCGGCCACGAGGGCGCGGTGGTACGCGGCGTCGTGCTCCAGCAGCGGGGCGAGCGTCTCGACCGCGTTGATCACACGGTCGAGGGTGGCCTCCGCGGTGACGCGGGAGGGCGCCCCTTCGGCGTCGAAGTCGATGGAACCGTCGGCCGACTGCCAGGGCCGGATCTCCTCCACGGCATTCTTGAGCTCGGGCCAGGCCAGGTGCTCGACCACGCGCCGGGCGTCGGATATGCCGCCGGCTGCTATGTCCTGCACAAGAATTTCCGTCATGTCACTTCCTCCACGGGAGAACCTCGCGTCAAGGCACCGTATAGGTATTCACCCCTCCCACTCAAGTGGTGCCCCAATAAATTATCCTGCACAGCCCCCTTGATCGCAGCGATTCTTCCTGTCCTTGGCCGTACTGGCGATGGCTTCTGCCACTCCGGCCAAGGCATCGCGGGCGTCATCGAGGATTTCCGAGAAGCCGAAGAAGCCGTGGAACATCCCGGGACAGTGGCGTTCCGCGACCGTCACCCCGGCCCTCCGGAGCCTCTGCGCGTACGCCTGCCCCTCGTCGCAGAGCGGATCACAGCCCGCGGTGACGATGTACGCGGGCGGCAGCCCCGCAAGGTCGCCGGCCCGCAGCGGCGAGGCGTACCGATGGCCCCCGTCGCCGTCCGGGCCCAGGTACTGCTCCCAGAACCAGCGCAGCGCGGTCGCCCCCATGAAGTAGCCGGTGGCGTTCTTCCGGTACGAGTCGGTGTCCTGCCCGGCGTCGGCCGCCGGATAGACGAGCGCCTGAAGTGCGATGGCAGGGCCGCCACGCTCCTTCGCGATGAGCGCGGCCACGGCCGACAGGGTGCCGCCCGCGCTGTCGCCCGCGACGACCAGCGCCCGCGGGTCGCCGCCCAGCTCCCCGACATGGCCGGCGGCCCACAGCAGGGCGGCGTACGCGTCCTCGACGGCGGCGGGAAACCGGGCCTCGGGTGCGAGCCGGTAGTCGACGGAGACCAGCACGGCGCCCGAGGCGCGGCACAGGCCCCGGACGGTGAAGTCGTGGCTGTCCAGACCGCCGATGACCCAGCCGCCCCCGTGGCAGAAGACGACGGTGGGCCGGGGTCCCGGCGCGGCCTGCGGGTCGGGCCGGTAGATCCGCACGGGTATCCCTGGAGCGCCGTCCGGGCCCGGAATGGTCCGGTCCTCCACCGAGCCGACCTGCGGCGGCGCCACCGGCGGCTTCGGCAACGCGTCGATCATGCGGCGGGCCTCGACGGCGTCGGTGACGGCGCCGCCGAGATCGGGGAAGACGGAGGTCATGAGGTCGACCAGTTGCCGCGCATCGGGGGCCAGGCGGTCGCCGGCCTCGCCTGTCATCGGCCGCTCTCCTGGAGGCCGCTCTCCTTGAAGCCGCTCTCCTTGAAGCCGCTCTCCTTGAAGTACGGGATGACTTTCTCGCCCCACTGCCGGATCGTTTCCAGGCACGCCTCCTGCGGGACGGTGCCCATTTGGATCAAGCACATGATTTCGTCGGCGCCCGCGTCGCGGAGGCGTTCCACATACGCGATGGCGTCGTCCGCCGTGCCGTAGGCGTGGTCGGCGTTGAACGTGGCCGTGGAGGCGGGGCGTACCGGGATGTCGTGCTCGTGCAGCCGCGCGACGACCTGCTCGGCGGCCCTGCGCATCTCGGCCGCCTCGTCGGCGCCGTCGACGACCGCCTCGTCCGGGATGCCCGCGCCGCCGTACCAATGGCCGATGGACTGGGCGAAGAAACGCTGGCCGCGTACGCCGATGCGCCGCGCCCGTTGGCGGTCGTCGAGCACGATCGTCGGGCAGAGCACCGAGAAGTGGTCGTTGACGACGCTCGACACGAACCGCTCCGGGGTGCGGGTGGCGAGGGCGGCGTCGTACGCGGTACGCATCCCCGCGATCGACTCCGGTCCCGCGAAGCCCATCACCAGCGCGCCGATACCGAGCTCGGCGGCCTGGGTGAGGGTCTCGGTGCGGCTGCACGCGAGGAAGAGCGGAGGGTGCGGGATCTGCTCGGGCCGGGGCAGGATCGGATGCGGATCAATGTCGATCAGCTCGCCGTGATACTCCAGCTCGTCCTCCTGCCACGCCCTGCCGATGATCCGCAGCGCCTCCTCGACCTCCTGGGTCGTACGGTCCCTGTCGACCCCGCACAGCGAGGTCTCCTGCTCCGTACCGCCGCGCCCGGCTCCCAGGTCGAGCCTCCCGCCGGAGAGCAGGTCGAGCATGGCGGCGCGTTCGGCGACGCGCGCCGGGTGGTTGAAGCGGAACGGCATGCAGACGACGCCATGACCGATGCGGATGGTCGTGGTCTTCGCGGCCACCCAGGTGAGGAAGATCTCCGGGGCGGACATGTGCGCGTACCACTTCAGGGAATGGTGCTCGACGGCCCAGATCCGGTCGAAGCCCATCTCCTCGGCGAGCACCGCCTGTTCGACACTGTCGCGGATGACCTGATGCTCGCGCTCGACGGTGGGGTCGGCCAGTTGCGCCTCGAAGATGACGGAGAACTTCACGGTGCCTCCAGGGGGTTGCGTCCATGGGGCTGCGCTTATTTCAATCAGCCATATGACTAGTCGTCAGATATCGAAGAAGCAAGACCCGGGCCCGGGCGACCTGCCGCCGACCGCCTGGGCGGTGCTCGGTCTGCTCTCCTTCCCGGGTGAGCGAACCGGCTACGAACTGAAGAAGTGGGCGGACGCCTCACTGCGCTTCTTCTACTGGTCGCCCGCCATCAGCCAGATCTACGCGGAGCTCCGGCGCCTCGAATCCCTCGGTTACGCGGCGTCCCGGCGCTCGGGCCCCGAAGAGCCGCGCACCAAACGGCAGTACGCGATCACCGAAGCGGGCCGGGCAGCGCTTGCCGAGTGGGCGGACAGTGCCGGGGACGTGGGCCCGCCGGTGCTCAAGCATCCGCTGGTGCTGCGCGTATGGCTGGGTCACCTGGCGGACCCGGAGCGCCTACGGGAGCGCGTGGAGGACCACATCGCCCGTACGCGGGGCGAGTTGAAGGAGGTACGGGACGCTCTGGCGCGGGCGGGGGGTGTCGCCGACTGGGCACATCCTCAGGTGGCACTGCGCTGGAGCGAGCGGCAGCACCTGGCCGAGCTGGAACTGGCGGAGGCGATGCTGGCCGATCTGGACGGGCTGGGGACGCTGGGCCCGCCGGGGACGCCTTCGCCGAGGAGGCCGCCGGGGACGCCTTCGCCGGGGAGGCCGCCGCTGGGGACGCCTCCGCCGGGGACGCCGCCGCGTCAAGGCGCCGGGGGTCCGCTCACGCAAGGGTGACGCGGCTCGCGCCGGCCCGGCCCGGGCCCGAGCGGAGCGGTCCGCTTCCGCGTGCGAGCGGGGTTCCCTCGGGGAAGAGGGCCGTTAGGCTGCCCGGGAGCCGCCGTCGACGGAAGCGAGATTGCCTTGAGTTTCCTCACCATTGGTCATCGTGGGGTCATGGGTGTCGAGCCGGAGAACACCCTCCGTTCCTTCGTCCGTGCCGAGCAGGCCGGCATGGACGCGATCGAACTGGATCTGCATCTGAGCAAGGACGGCGCGCTCGTGATCATGCACGACGCGGAGGTGGACCGTACGACCGACGGCAGGGGCGCGATCGCCGACCTGACCCTCGCGGAACTGCGGGGACTGGACGCCGGGCAGGGCGAACGCGTTCCCCTCTTCGAGGAGGTCCTCGACGCCGTGAAGTCCCCGCTCCAGGCGGAGATCAAGGACGTGGCAGCGGCGCGGGCGCTCGCCGAGGTCATGCACCGGCGGGATCTGGCCGGGCGCGTGGAGGTGTCGTCGTTCCACGACGAGGCGGTCGCCGAGATCGCGTCGCTGGTACCGGGCGTACGCACCGCGCTGATCGCCAGCCGCTGGGGCGGCGATGTGGTGGACCGCGCCAAGGCCGTGGGCGCCGCGACGCTCGCGCTGAACATCCGGAGGCTGACGCTGGAGACGGTGGAGCGTGCGCACAGGGAGGGTCTCGCGGTCATCGGCTGGGTGGTGAATACGCAGGACCATCTGCGGCTGGTGCGGGCGCTGGAGCTGGACGGTGCGACCACGGACTACCCGGAGATTCGGCGTACGGGGCGGTTCACGGCGTAGAGGCGGCTCCGGGCGTGGGCGGGTGCGGGTTGCTGCGGCGCGGTGCCCCTACCCGCCCAGCGTCTTGACCAGCAGCTCGAACTCGAGGTCGTCCCGCTGCGGCAAGCCGAACCGCTCGTCGCCGTACGGGAACGGGGTCATCCGCCCCGTCCGCCGGTATCCGCGCCGCTCGTACCAGGCGATGAGTTCGTCACGTACCGAGATCACCGTCATGTACATCTCACCCACGCCCCACGCCTCACGCACCGTCCGCTCCGCCTCCGCGATGATCACCCTCCCCAAGCCGCCGCCCTGCAGGCCCGGCGCGACGGCGAACATGCCGAAGTAGGCGGCCTCACCCCGGTGTTCGAGCTGGCAGCAGGCGACCACCACGCCGTCCCGCTCGACGGTCAGCAGTCGGCTGTCGGGCGACTTGATCACATCGAGGACGCCCTCGGGATCCGTCCGCTGCCCTTCGAGGATGTCGGCCTCCGTCGTCCACCCCGAACGGCTGGAGTCCCCGCGGTACGCCGACTCTATGAGCGCGACCAGCACGTCGACATCGGCTTCCGTCGCGTCGCGGAAAGTGAGCTCTGCGTCGGCCGGGCGCGAGGTGGTGTCCATGGGAGGCGCTCTCCAGATCTGTACGGCGGAGGTCGGGCGACCTGAGCCTAACGCCCGCTAAGGTCCGGATGCATGGTGCATGTACTGAGCAGCAGGACACTCCTCCGCCCCACGGACCCCGAGCGCTCCCGCGCGTTCTATGGCGAGGCGCTGGGTCTCGCCGTCTACCGCGAGTTCGGTACGGGCCCCGAGCGCGGCACCGTGTACTTCCTCGGCGGCGGCTTCCTAGAGGTCTCGGGACGTTCCGATACGCCGCCCTCCCCCGCCCTCCAGCTGTGGCTCCAGGTCGCCGACGCGACAGCGGCGTACGAGGAACTGTCGGGGCACGGCGTCGAGGTGCTGCGGCCGCCGGTGAAGGAGCCCTGGGGGCTGGTCGAGATGTGGATCGCCGATCCGGACGGTTGCAAAATCGTAATCGTAGAAGTCCCAGCGGATCACCCTCTTCGCTACCGGCCGTGACGTGAGGCTCCGCAGGCGACACCGCTCGCTACGCCTTAGCGTCGAACCATGGACTTCAGCATCACGACTGAGGAGGAGGCGCTCCTCCTGCGGCTCCGCGAGCACCTTCAGGCCGGCAACATGCCGCACGAGGACGAGCTGACCGCAGAGCTGGGCGACGAAGTACGGCAGCAGCTCCACGGCCTAGCGGGCAAGGGGTTGATCGTCCTGCGGCAGTTGCCCGGGAGCACGGTCTACGTCGAAGCGTTGACCCCTTTGACGGAGTCAGCGCTTGCGAATCGACGGGACGTCGGGGACGAGTAGAGATCTTTAAGGGTGCGGGTTACGTGAGGTCGTGACGGCTGTCGTGAGCCGCGCTATGCCGGAGAAATGAGGTATCCCGATGGCGGAGGGCTGACCGGAAGAACCGCAGGTGGGAGCCCCGCCGTCTCCGGCTCCGCCTCTTCTCCGCCGCCGCCCAGATCGTCACGACCGCCCGCCGCCCAGCGTACGGCCCCCTGACCATGCCCGACCCCAAACCAGGCAGGACACCGGCCAAAGCCGCTCCAACCAGCCGCGTGGGTAGGCGCGCCGCTCACGAGGCTTGGGAAGAGCAGGTCAGCTCACCAGCGCTGGACGCGCGATTACCCGTGCCCGGTCGTACAAGTCGCGGGCAGTCGCGTTCTTTAGGTGAGGGCGCAGGAGGCTGAACATCGTCTTCACACGCTCATCGGCCCGACCGGACTGGACCATGGGGTAGTCGTCGAGGGCCTGGCGCCAGGTGGCGCAAGCCGCTTCCAAATGGCCAATCTCCAGTTGCCGCTCAGCCAGCGTTGCCCTGTGCCGCACCCGAGCACGGCGATAGACGCTGAAGCGCACCTTGTCCGATTCCTGCATGGCTTCGATGGCGCCGGACACGTCGCCCAGCTCGTAACGAACCTGGCTGATGTGGTAGTTGAGAGCCGCCGGGTCGTAAGAGCCGAATGCTTTGCCGCGCGACTCGGCACGGTCCATGGCGGCTTCCGCCTCACGGATGTATCGCAAGGCACTTGTACGGTCGCCGGTCTGTGCGGCTGTGTGCGCTTGCTGCCCGGCGAGGAAGGCCCGCATCCGAGGGCCAGCTTTCGGTGAGGCGGCAGCAGCGGCGTTGGCCAGCTCCATTGCCTTGGTCCCGTGGTGTAGGTCGACGGCCTGGACGCTCATGCCGCGCAGGGTGGTGCAGTACGTCAGATGATCCTCGGCCGCGCCTGCCAGTTGCAGGGCGTTGACGTAATAGCGCTGTGCAAGGCCGTGCAGACCTTCGTCCACGGCCATATAGCCAGTCAGGTACAACAGGTCTGAGGCAGCGGACAGCATCGCTTGCCGTACCTCCTCCGACGCGTCGGCGCGCAGGTATGAAGCCACGGTGTTGACCATGAACGAGGCGGCCATGGGACGCGCGTGACGACCGCCGAACTGGTCGTCGAGATCCGAGACTCGTTCGGTCATGGCGATGACCATGTCTACTTCGTTCATGCCGATACGCCCGGTGCGGCCGGATTGCACAGCTTCCGCACGCCCGATTACGTCCGGCCAACCGGGGATCGTGAGCGCCACGGAGAACAGTCCGGCTCCGAGAACGCCGCGGCGGGACGGGTCCATGTCTTGCCTCCCCAGGTCGATCACCCCTTCCACGGTATCCGTGGCTGCGGGGGAGTGATCGCGGGGAAGAGGCAAGCCCGCCTCGGCGTGGGTCACAGGCCGGCCGAGGTGGCGGGAGAGGGCTTCGAGGATGCACGCCCGCACGGCACTGCGAGGAACAGTGCCGCCGAGCCAGTGACTCACCGCCGACTCGTCGTAGCGCAACGGCGTGCCGGTCTCAGTGCCGACGCGGTTCACGGCACGAGCGAATTGGCGATGTGTCCAGCGGCTTTCAGCAAGCAGGCGGCCGAGTGCCGTGTTTGGTTCGCGCTTCGCCATGACGGTCAACTCCCCGTGCTCTTGCGAACTTTCAAGGCTTTCAAGTCCCGACGCTGCTGCAACGGTACCGCTCTGCGTGGCCAGGCGGTTGCGTAGGGGCAGGAGCGAACGGCGAGTTCTTCGCCGCAGGAATCGTCTGAGGGAGTGAGGCATGAGGAGCGAAGCGCGGGCCCTGCTGGCCCAGATGACCGAGGAAAGCGGCACGAGTGGAGTGCTGAGGCTCGAAACGCACGAGGGCGCAGATCTCCCGCCTGGGTCCACGGAGTATCCGCCATGCCAGTGCCTTGGCGTGGACCTACAGACCGGCTTGATCGACTACGCACACCGAGTACGGTCCGGGCTCGACATCCGCGCCGGCGACATGCGAACGGTTCGGCTCCACCGACGCATGGACGCCGTGACCTGCCTCGGCAACTCTCTCTCGTACGTGCATGACAACGACGACATCAGCAAAGTCTTCGGTACCTTCGCCGCACACGCACGGCCCGGAGCGCTCCTGGTGCTTTGCTCGCCTGTATCGCCCATCACCCGCCCTGAGCCGACCAGCGCCGTTGTCGGCACTCCGGACGGACCCGCGCGGGTCACCATCGGCTATGAGTGGGACCTACGAACACAGATCAACACAATGCACAGACGCTGGGTGCTCCCCTCTGGTGACGAGGCCGAGGACGAGATCCGGCGGCGCGTGCTGTTTCCGCGCGAACTGGAGAGCTACGCATTGGCCGCGGGGTTCGAGGTCGTGGAAATGATTGACGAGTGCGAGACCGGACTCACGGGGCCGATCGCGCACACCGTGGCCCGATACATCTGTTGATCCGACCCCCGGTAGAGGCGGACGGACGCCGTCGGCCTCAGGTAGTTAGCCTCGCCGTTTCGGTTGGATACAGCGGCTGGCAGGGCCGAAACGCGAAAGTGCCTTCCTGACCTGGGACGATGAACCTTGCTGAGGGGTTCTGTCGGTCCAGGCGGAGGGCACTTTCCACGTGCAGGGTATCGGGTTGCGCCCCAAGGTCCATGTCAGTGCCGATGGTTCGGGGGTGGTCGGTCATGCCGGGGCACGGTTGCTGGCGGATCTTGCTGATGCCACCGGGCTGAGCGCCGCGTACTCCGCCGCACTCAGGCAGCTTCGGCCGCGCGGGACAGGACATGATCCGGGACGGATCGCCGCCGACCTGGCGGTGATGCTCGCCGACGGCGGCGAGGCCATCGCGGATCTGGCCGTACTGCGGGACCAGGCAGGGGTGTTCGGCCCCGTCGCCTCGACACCAACCGCCTGGCGGCTGCTCGCCGACGTTGACGAGAAGGCACTGGCGTCGCTGCGCTCGGCCCGTGCCTGAGCCCGGCAAGTCGCCTGGCTGCAGGCCGCCGAGCACGGTGAGGACATCCCCGCAGTCCGGGCCGCGGCACGCGTTCTGCCCGGTCTGGTCCTGGACCTCGACGCCACCTGCCGGGGGCACATCGCACAACACGCTGACCTGGGGTTTCCTCCCAGGGAGGCGTTCTATTCGGCCTCGGACTCCTCGTCCGGGGCCGTTTGCGTGAGCGGTGCGTGAGCGGACGGGTCGCCAGGCTCCGATATTTGATCGGATTCCACAGCACGGTCCGGCACAGGCTTCGCGCTGGACTCGTCGGCCTCGTCAGGCTCCGGCTCGGCTTCGGGCTCGACCCGCGGCCGGGTCGACCTGGCCCGGATCGAGCGGCACTGGGAGGACATCCTGCGGATCATCGGCTCCATCCACACCGGAGCCGTCCGCGCCTACGACGTGATCCGGATGCTGTCCCGCGACGCACGCCCCACCCCGCTCGGGGATGCGATCGCGCACTACGGGCGGATCGCGAAGACCCTGCACATCCTGCGTCTGGCCGAGGAGCCCGGCTACCGCCGCCAGATCAAGGTGCAGGCCACTCCGGGAGGGTCGCCACTCCCTCGCCCGGAAGATCTTCCACGGCCGCTCGGGACAGCTCTACCAGCGCTACCAGGACGGCATGGAGGACCAGATCGGCGCCGGGGTCTCGGAGTCCGGCACCGCCAGCCGCTTCGCCCAGGCCGGGACCGCCGGGCCCTCGTAGCCGCGGTCCCGGCACCAGCCGAGCCAGGACAGCACTGCCGCCCGGCGGGAGTTCCAGGTGTTCACTGCCGCAGTGCCCCACAGCAGTTCCAGAGCCTCACCGATCTCGTCGTCCGCCACCATCGCCAGCGGCCGGCCTCACCGAGCCGCTCGGCGGTCTTGCCCAAGAGCCATCCCTGCCGAGACAGGGATGGACTTGACACAGAAGCCTGAATTCACAGTCGAGTTGGTCTGGAGATCCGGGTGTGTACGCATCGCAGTCGTCGAAGTGCCGGCGGAGCATCCCCTCCGCTACCGGCCGTGACCAGCGGCTAGGCTGAGTCGACCTGAAGCTGACTGAAACTCCAGTCAAGGCCTGAGGCACAGCGGGTCCGGGGAATGGATAAGGAGTGGATGAGTCGACATGGCGTCCGACCGTCAAGTATTGATCATGGAAGCGGCCGTACGTGTCATTGCCCGCAGCGGGGTGCGGGGACTGCGTGTCGAGCAGCTGGCCGCGGAGGCGGGGGTGTCCACGGCGCTGATCTATTACCACTTCAAGGACCGCTCCGGGCTCATCCGCCGGACTCTCGAATTCGTCAGCGACCGGGCCGTCGCCTACACCGACGAGGCGATCGCTCGTGCTGATGATGCGCGCGGCGAGCTGGAACAGATGCTGCTGACGGAGCTCCAGGACACCCCCGGGGTACGGGAGAACAGCACCGCCTGGGGTGAACTCCGCGCCAGCGCGGTCTTCGAGAGCGACGATCTGCGGGATGCTCTGGCGCGGTCCACCCGGTCCTGGGTGAACGATGTCGCCGAGGCGATCAGGGCGGCGCGGCCCGATGCAAACGCGGAGGACGCGGCGGAGCGGCTCACCGCGCTCGTCGAAGGGCTCAGCGAGCGCTGGCTGAGCGGCTCCTTGGCGCTGGAGCGTGCGCGCGAGCTGCTGCGCGGAGCGATCGCGATTGAACTCGACGCGGGGTAGGCGTACGGGCCCGGGGGTCTGGGGCTTGCCCCCCCACGCGGTAGGGGAATCAGCGCCGCAGGCGCCCCGCCCCCACACCCGGACCCGCACGCTCCCCCTGCACACCCCCCGCGTACACCCACGCGCCCGTATACGACCCCCCGCCCCTGGGCATCGCATCGACGGGACGACACCGTCGAACGGGGAGGTACGCCGTGCACGGACAGGCGTTGTCCGGCTGGCTGCTCGTCGCGCTGTGCTCGGCGACCGGCGCGTACTGCGTTCTGCGCATGCGCACCGGCATGAAGGAACACCGCAAAGATGCGGGCAGCGATGCCCTGATGGGATTCGGCATGGCGGCCATGGCCGTGCCCGCAGCGGTGGTCGCCCCGCCGTTGCTGTACGCCGCCGTCTTCGGCGGCGCCGGCCTGCGCGCCCTGTGGCAGGCGCGCGGGAGTACGCACCATCTGCACCATCTCGTCGGCTCGCTGGCGATGGTCTACATGGCCCTGGTCATGGCACCGGGCACTGGTCACACGCCCGGATACGCCCCCGGCGGTGTACCCCTCCTGACCGGGGCGCTGCTCCTTTACTACGCGACGTACGTGCTGCGCTCCGGCGCCCGGCTCATGCCCATGCACGTGTCCACCGCGGCTGCAGGAACCGGCGGCCGGGCGCCCGCCTGGGGTGCCCGGCCCGAGCTGGCGATGGCCTGCCGGCTCTCCATGGGCATCGCCATGATCGCCATGCTGGTCACCCTCTGAGGCGCCCCGCGAAACCGTGGCCTGCGTCACTTGACGCACTCAGGTCCTACCCCGGAGTAGCCCCGTACTCATAGGCTGGATCCCATGACGGTCCCCTTCGCACTTCTGCTGCTCGGTGTCGTCGCCGCCGTCGCCGCCCCGCGGCTGATGTCGCGGGCCGACTGGCGGGAGCGCGAACCCGTGGTGGCTCTGTGGGTGTGGCAGTGCATGGTGGCCGGTGTCCTGCTGTGCCTCGGTCTGTCGATGACGTTCAGCGCGGCCGCCGCCTGGCAGGCCGTACGGGGCCATATGTTCGCGCCCGCCCCGCACGGTGTGGTCGAGGCGTACGCCCTTGCCGCCTACGGGCCCTGGTCCGCCGTCATCGCGGTGCTCCTCGCGTGCGGCGGTGCGTGGACGGCGGTGATGCTGACCCGGGAGATCCGCAGGGCGAGCGTACGGCGCAAGGTGCGGCGCGCGGAGCTGCTCGTACGCTCTCCGCTGCTGCCCGGCGAGGAGCCCGGCAGCGACCGGCTCGTGGTCCTTGAGGGCGAGCGGCCCGACGCCTGGTGGCTGCCCGGCGCCGCGCCCCAACTGGTCGTCACCACGGCGGCGTTGCGCCGCCTGAAGGGCCGTCAGCTCGATGCCGTGCTCGCTCACGAGCAGGGTCACGCGCGCGCCAGGCACGACTGGCTGCTGAACTGCGCGTCCGCTCTGGCGATCGGTTTTCCGCAGGTACGGGTGTTCGCGGCGTTCCGCGACGAGATGCACCGGCTGGTGGAGCTGGCCGCTGACGACGTGGCCTCGCGGCGCTTCGGGCGGCTGACGATCGCCCTGGCCCTGGTCGAACTCAACGAGGACCGCGGCGTGTTCGGCCCGTGCCCGACGCCCGGCGCCGAGCTGCCGCAGCGCGTGCACCGGCTGCTGACCCCCGTGCCGCGGCTCGCCGCGGGCCACCGGCTGGGGCTGACGGCCGCGGCCGCGCTCGTGCCGGCCGTGCCGCTGCTGGTCGCGTTCGTTCCGGGGCTCAACGCTCTCGGATAGCCCTGCACAACGTGCTTGGGTGACGCGCCGGGGCGGTTGCGCGCGCCGCCCGTGGGCGAGGATCTTCCCATGCGCTCCCCCCACCCCGCCCTCCCGGCCCTCGTCCTCACCGGAATCGTCTGCACAGTCCTCTCCGTTGCGCTCCTGGTGCTCGTCGCCGTCGAGTGGGCCCCGCTGATGTCGCTCGACCGCTCGGTCGCGGACGGGCTGCACAGCTCGGCCGTCGTCCACCCCGACGTCACGCAGACCAACCGGGTGCTGACCGACTGGGTGTGGGACCCATGGGCGATGCGCGCGCTGGTGGCCGTAGCCGTGGTCTGGCTGCTGTGGCGGCGTGAATGGCTTCTCGCGATCTGGGCCGCGGTGACGAGTGCGCTCGGCTCGCTCGTACTGCACAGCCTCAAGGCCGCGGTGGACCGCGACCGCCCGCGGTGGCCCGACCCCCTCGACTCCGCGTACTCCGCCGCCTGGCCGTCCGGTCACGCGATGACGGCCGTCGTCACGTTCGGGATCCTGCTGTGGCTGCTCGCTCTGCGGGGCGCGGACCCACGCCTGCGCACCGCCGTGCTGGTGGTGGGGGTGGTGTCCTGCGTCGGTGTCGGTTTCACCCGGATCTATCTGGGCGTGCACTGGGCGTCCGACGTGCTGGGTGGCTGGCTGCTCGGAGCGGCGCTCGTCGCCGTCATGGCACTGGCATACGGTCGCCTCGTCTCCTCCCGGGAAGGAACCCCCGAATGACAGTCAAGGGCGCACTCTTCGACTTCTCCGGCACACTGCTGCGGATCGAACCGACCGAGGTGTGGCTGCGAGCCGTCCTCGACGAGGTGGGAATCGACGTAACGGCCGACGACTTCGCCTTGTACGTGCGGCAGTTGGAGGCAGCGGGCGCACTGCCGGGCGGGGCGCCCCCGCAGCAAATTCCGTCGCGTCTGGCCGATCTGTGGGCCACGCGCGACCAGAGTACGGAGCGCCATCGCGCGGCGTACACGGGCCTCGCGCGCCAGGTCGCCCTCCCGGACGAGCGCCTTTACGACGCCCTGTACGACCGGCACATGACGCCGGCCGCCTGGCATCCGTACCCCGACGCCGCCGAGGTCCTCGGTGAACTGCGGCGGCGCGGTGTCGGGGTGGCGGTGGTCAGCAATATCGGCTGGGATCTGAGGCCGGTGTTCCGTGCGCACGGGCTCGACACGTGGGTGGATGCGTACGTCCTGTCGTACGAGCACGGCATCCAGAAGCCCGATCCGCGTCTTTTCCGCGCCGCATGCGAGGCTCTCGGCCACGACCCGAAGGACGTGCTGATGGTCGGCGACGACCGGCGTGCGGACGGCGGTGCGGCGGAACTGGGCTGTGCGGTGCACTTCGTGGACCATCTGCCGGCCGGAGAAAGGCCGTCCGGTCTGCGTCCGGTGCTCGAACTCGTCGGATGAGTGGATGAGTCGGCTGACCAGGGTGGGGGGGCGGACTCGTAAAAGAGCCGCCCGTATCCGGCGGTCCCCCGCGCCGCCGGATACAGACGGCAAGCCCACGCAACAGGACCCCGTAAGGGACCCTGCGTGGTACGACTGAGTATATTGGCTGAGGGCCAGTCAACGCAGGAGTTACAGCATGTCCCCGCGCAGCGCATCGGTCAATGAAGAGTTGCGTCGGCGTTCCCGGGAGCGGCTGTTGCAGGCGACCGTGGAGCTGGTCGGCGAGCGCGGTTACGAGGCCGCGACCCTCGGGGACATCGCGGACCGGGCCGGTTCGGCGCGTGGTCTCGTCTCGTACTACTTCCCGGGCAAGCGGCAGTTGCTGCAGTCGGCCGTCCACCGGCTGATGCACCGGACGCTCGAATCGGCCCTGGAGCGGGAGCCGCGCAGCGAGGACGGCCGCGAGCTGCTGGCCCGGGCCATCGACGCCATTCTGGGGCTGGCGAGCGAGCACCCGCTGCTGATGCGCACGCACATGGCGGGCATTCTCCAGGCCGAGGGATTCGTCCAGTGCCCGGAGCAGCGGCGGCTCGCCGAGCTGCTGCGGAACACGGTCGTCCGGTACGGATCACAGGACGTGGACGTCGATTACCCGCTGCTGCGCGCCCTGTTGATGGGCGCGGTGTTCGCCGTACTGCTGCCGGGGGCGCCGATGCCGCTGACGAGTCTGCGGGCCGAGCTGTTCCAGCGGTACGGGCTGGACTGGGAGCTCGGCGTGCCGCCGGACGGGGATCCGCCCGGCGGCACGCGTGCGTACGGGGTCGATCAGCGGCGGTAGTCGGGCTGGGTCTGCACGTTGAGCTCGTGCAGCCGGACCTTCTTGGCGCCGTCCGTGCGCTTGTCGTTGAGCTTCAGGACGTCGAAGCCCTTGGCCATGTCGTTCGAGTAGATGTAGCCGTTGTAGTAGTACGCCGACCAGGAACCGGCGGTCACCGAGGTGTCCGCGCTGACCGGACCGCGCTCGAAGAAGGCGATCTCCTCGGGCTTGGACGAGTCGGTGAAGTCCCAGACGGACACGCCGCCCTGGTACCAGGCCTGGACCATGATGTCCTTGCCCTTGACCGGAATCAGCGAGCCGTTGTGGGCGACGCAGTTCTCGGTGTCCGCCTGGTGGCGGTCGATCTTGAAGTAGCTCCTGAAGACCAGCTTGCGGCTGTCGCCCTTGCCGGTGATGTCGTAGATGCCGTCGGCGCCGCGGTTCGGGCCGGTGGCTTCGTTGCAGGTGGCGCCGACGCCGCCGCCGAGCTCGTCGGTGAAGACGACCTTGTTGGCCTTCTGGTTGAAGGTCGCCGAGTGCCAGAACGCGAAGTTGACGTTGTCCTGGACGCGGTCGATGACCTTCGGCTCCTCCGGGTCCTCGATGTCGAAGAGGATGCCGTCACCCATGCACGCACCGGCGGCCAGGTCCTTCGAGGGCAGCACGGTGATGTCGTGGCAGCCGGTCGTCTTGGAGACGCCCGGGTTGGTGGGCGCGCCCGGGTTTCCGCCGTCCGGGAAGAGCACGGGGAAGCCCACGATCGCGGACTTCTCCGGAGCACTCCGCGGCACCTTGATGACGGAGATTCCGTCGTGCGGCGGCTTGCAGTCGGGGAAGCTGTCGCTGGGCGAGTACGACGAGACGTAGACGTAGACGTTACGGCGCTCCGGCACCAGGGTGTGCGTGTGCGAGCCGCAGGCGGTCTCGACAGCGGCGACGTACTTCGGGTTGCTCTTGTCGCTGATGTCGAAGATCTTCATGCCCTCCCAGGAGGACTTCTCCGTCGCGGGCTGCGAGGTGCTGGCGCAGGAGTTGTCGTTGCGCGAGGAGTCCGTGGAGAGGAAGAGCAGGTTTCCGGAGACGGAGATGTCGTTCTGGGCACCGGGACACAGAACCTGGGAGACCGTCCTGGGGGCCTTCGGGTTGCTGATGTCGAAGATCCGGAAGCCGTCGTAATTGCCGGAGAAGGCGTACTTGCCCTGGAAGGCCAGGTCCGAGTTGGTGCCCTTGATCGCGTCCTTGGGGACGTTCACGAGGTGCTCGATGTTCTTGCTGTGGGCTATCTCGTCGACGCCGGGTATCTCGCCGCTCTCGATGGCGGCCTTGGCCTCGGCCTGCTGTGCGGTGGAGACGCCCTGCTTTTTGGCGGGCGAGTCTCCCGGGTCGGGGATCGCGGCCGCGGGTCCGGCCGTCAGCAGCGTAGCGAAGAGCCCGGCCGCGGCTGCCGCCACGCCGAGATGTCTGCGCCGCACGCGGGTGATGTGCAACGAGGTCACTGCGTCCTCCCTTGTATCCGTTCGTAGTTGAACGGTTCATACACCCCGGCAGTATCGTCGTTTGCATGCACATCTCAACAGATGGCAACTAAGACGTAATGAAAGTTTTTGATCAGTGGCGTGCGTGAGCGTGCTAAGAACTGTCATCAACCAGCCCATCTGCCTCAGGAGGTCGCCGTGTTGAACCGCCGAAAGCCAACGCGCGTCCGCAGACTCGCACTTGTGGCGGCGTCGGCCGTCTTCGCCGTGACCGGGCTCGGCGCGTGTTCCGCGGACGAGGACGCCCCCGAGGCGAAGGCGGGCAGCGAGCCTTCGGTGGTGGCGCCGGGCAAGCCGGGCGAGCCCGCGAAGACCATGTCGGCCGAGGAAGCCGCGAAATCCCTCCCCGACGACACGCCCAACAGTGCGGACTTCTCGTATGCGCACATGATGATCACGCATCACGCGCAGGCGCTCGTGATGACGGAACTCGCACCGAAGCAGGCCGAGTCGGCGAAGGTGAAGCGGCTCGCCGAGCGGATCACAGCAGCCCAGCGGCCGGAGATCGACGCCATGCGGGGCTGGCTCGACAACAACGGCGGCAAGAAGCGCAAGGGCGGCCACGACCACGGCGCGATGCCCGGGATGGCCACGGAGAAGCAGCTCGCGCAGTTGCGCGAGGCGAAGGGCGAGGAATTCGACCAGCTCTTCCTCAAGCTGATGATCACTCACCACGAGGGGGCGGTCGGCATGGCCACCGAAGTCCTCTCACAGGGGAACAACGTCCAGGTCGAGGAGATGGCGACCGACGTGCTCGCCCAGCAGACCGCCGAGATCGGCAGGATGCGCGACATGGCGTGAAAGGGCCCGTCGCTCAGCGGTGACCCGCCGGACGGCGCTGCCGCCCGGCCAGGAACCTTGATCCGGTCCGCGACTGGTCCATAATGGTCATTAGCCCCTAAAAGTTACTTTCAAGTACATCGGAAAGGTACCCCGGACAGCCCGGGGTCCCTACGGCACGCACGCAGAGCATCTCCCGCTATGCCACCCACCAATGCCATGCTGGAGTCACCTTGCGGGAAGGAGCACCCGCCGTGCTTCGCGTCGCTGTAATCGGCTCGGGCCCCAGTGGGGTCTACGCCGCTCAGGCCCTGGTGCAGCAGGAGACGGTGCCCGACGTACGGGTGCACGTGCTCGACCGGCTGCCCTGTCCGTACGGACTGGTGCGCTACGGCGTCGCACCGGACCACGAGAAGATCAAGTCGCTGCAGAACAATCTGCGCACCGTGCTCGAACACGACCGGATCACCTTCGTCGGCAACGCGGAGGTGGGCTCGGCCGGGCTCACCACGGCGCGACTCCTGGAGCTCTACCACGCGGTGGTGTACTGCGTCGGGGCAGCGACCGACCGCAGGCTCGGCATTCCGGGCGAGGAACTGCCGGGCAGCTTCTCCGCGACCTCCTTCGTCTCCTGGTACAGCGCGCATCCCGACGCGGCCGCGAACGGCTTCGCGCTGGCCGCCCGGTCTGCCGTTGTCATCGGGGTGGGCAATGTGGCGGTCGACGTGGCCCGCATCCTGGCGCGCGGCGCGAACGAGCTGCTGCCCACCGATGTGCCGCAGCCCGCGCTCGACGTGCTGGCCGGCAGCCGGCTGCGCGATGTGCACATGGTGGGCCGGCGCGGCCCTTCGCAGGCGAAGTTCACCACCAAGGAGCTGCGGGAACTCGGCGCGCTGCCGGACGCCTCGGTGGTGGTACGGCCCGACGAACTCGCCCTCGATCCGGCTTACGTGGACCCTGCGGTGTCCGCGGCCCTGCCCGCTGTGAACCGGCGCAATGTCGAGGTGGTGAGGGCCTGGGCGACGAGCCCCGCGCAGCAGCGCTCACGCGTCATCCACCTGCGGTTCTTCCTCCGGCCCGTGGAGGTGCTCGAGGAGGACGGGCGGGCAGCCGGGGTGCGGTTCGAGCGGACCCTGCCGGACGGTACGGGTGGGGTGAGCGGCACGGGAACGTACGAGGACATCGAGGCTCAGCTGGTGCTCAGGTCGGTCGGCTACCGCGGCAGGCCGCTCCCCGGCCTCCCCTTCGACCCGGCACGCGGCACGGTGCCGAACGCGGCGGGCCGCGTCCTGCGCGACGGGGCGCCGTCGCCCGGGGAGTACGTCGCGGGCTGGATCAAGCGGGGCCCGACAGGCGTCATCGGCACGAACCGCCCCTGCGCCAAGGAGACGGTGGCCTCACTGCTGGCGGACGCCCCCGAGCTCGCCCGCAGGCAGCTCCCGGACGACCCGCTGGCCGTACTGCGGGAGTCGGGACTGCGCCTGGTCGAGTGGAAGGACTGGAAGTCGATCGAGGCGGCAGAGGCGGCGCTGGGGCTCTCGCTGGGCCGGGGGCCGGTGAAGCTCCACGAGTGGGCGGATCTGCTGGCCGCGGCGCACCGGGCGGCGGGTCGAGGGCCTGATGGCTGAGGGGCTGGGGGACTGACAACCGGAGGGGGCGACCCCACGAGGCCGGTCGCGGGCGGGGCTATGTGCGGCTGACGGTCGAGGTGGCTTCATTGGGCCGCACGGCCCCCCGCCGGGCAGGGGGCCGTGCGGCCCCTTGGTCCGGGCAGCCGGGGCGCAGCTGACATGCCTGGGCCCTGGCGTCGGCCTCGCCGGGCCGGGCCCGATGGACGGACCTTGGCGCGGGGCTCCGGCCTCGGCCGCCCTGGGCGCCTGTGCGCGTCCGATGGACAAGCCAGGGTGCGGGTCACCCGACGTCGACGTCTGACCCCGGGGCCGGATTCCGCTGCCCACACCAGCCCTCGACGCCGAACCGGCCTGTTCCGGGCCGGTAGTTGCGTAGTGCAGGGGTTGCGCGGAGGGGGCGGCCGGGGGGTTTGAGCAGAGCGGCGGGGCGTGGACAAGGGTTTTCCCCGTATCGGCTTCATCTCGTCTTTCCCTACTGTCTGTCCACCGGCGATCTTCGATTCCGTCGAAGCCGGTAACACCCCTCTGCCCCTGCCCTGACCCGGCCGGGGCGTGCTTCAGGCGTGCGGCGGCCGGTGGCGCCTCACATCAGCCATCGGCCCCGCGTCGCAGCGCCTGCTCAGCTCCGCTCACGAAGTGCGCCAACTGCCGCTCCGGCCTGCCCGGTTCCGGCTCTCGAAAGGGAACACCTTGCACGCTTCCAGACGAAGACTCATATCCGTCGTAGCGGCCTCCGCCACCCTGCTCGGGGCCGCCGCCACCTCCTCCGTCGCCCTTGCACAGCCCGCCGCTCCGGCGGCTGCGGCAGCATCCCCGGCCCCCACCGCACCGATCGAGAACCTGATCGTCGGGTACAAATCGTCGGCCTCCGAGGCGCGTTCCAACAACGCGGCATCGGACGACGCCGAGGCAAAGGGCCGCAAAGCAGGCGAATCGGTGGAGTTCGAGCGTCGGCTGGGGACCGGCGCCGCGCTGGTCGACCTGGGCGGCAAGCTCGCGCCGGCCGATGCCGCCGACGTGATGGCGCAGTTCCGCGCGGACCCGGATGTGGCGTACGTCGAGCCGGACGCCAGGGCTTACGCGATGGCGGACCCGAACGACACCGACTACGCCAAGCAGTGGGACCTGTTCGAGGCCACGGCCGGTATGAACGTCCCCGGCGCCTGGGCCACCACGACCGGCACCGGCGTGACCGTGGCCGTGATCGACACCGGCTACGTGGCCCACTCCGACCTGGCCGCCAACGTCGTGGCCGGCTACGACTTCATCACCAGCTCCACCGCCGCCCGTGACGGCAACGGACGCGACAACAACGCGGCCGACCAGGGCGACTGGAGCGCTGCGGGCGAGTGCGGCACCGGTTCCACGGCGTCCAACTCCTCCTGGCACGGCACGCACGTCGCGGGCACGATCGCCGCGGCGACCGGCAACGCGAAGGGTGTCGCCGGTATCGCGTACGGCGCCAAGATCCAGCCGGTACGTGTGCTGGGCAAGTGCGGCGGCGCCACCTCCGACATCGTGGACGCCATCACCTGGGCGTCCGGCGGCTCGGTCCCCGGTGTCCCGGCGAACGCGACGCCCGCCAAGGTGATCAACATGAGCCTCGGCGGTTCGGGCGCCTGCGGCAGCACCTACCAGAACGCGATCAACGCGGCCGTCGGCCGGGGCACCACCGTCGTGGTGGCCGCGGGCAACAGCAACTCGAACGCGAGCGGCTTCTCGCCGGCCAGCTGCAACAACGTGATCAACGTCGCGGCGAGCAGCCGCAGCGGTGACCGTGCGTTCTACTCGAACTACGGCACCATCATCGACATCGCCGCCCCCGGTGGCGAGACCCGCCGGGCGACCGACACCCCCGGCACGATCACCACGCCGGAGAACGGCATCCTCTCGACGCTGAACACCGGCACCACCACCCCGTCGGCCGAGAACTACAAGCCCTACCAGGGCACCAGCATGGCCGCCCCGCACGTCGCCGGCCTCGCCGCGCTGATGAAGGCGGCGAAGACCACGCTGACCCCGGCCGAGATCGAGTCGGCCATCAAGGCCAACGCCCGCCCGCTGGCCGGTACATGCACCGGTGGCTGCGGCGCCGGCCTCGCGGACGCGGCCAAGACGGTCCAGGCCGTGACCGGCGGTACGCCGACCGGGCCCACGTTCCAGAACACGGCCGACGTCTCCATCCCCGACAACGGCGCCGCCGTCACGTCGTCGATCACGGTCAGCGGTGTGACCGGCAACGCCCCGGCCGCCCTCAAGGTCGCCGTCGACATCAAGCACCCCTACCGCGGTGACCTCGTCGTCGACCTGGTCGCTCCCGACGGCACCACCAAGCGCCTGCAGAGCTCCTCCAACGACAGCGCCGACAACATCATCACCACGTACACCGTCGACGGCTCCGCCCTGGCCGCGAACGGCACCTGGAAGCTCCGGGTGCAGGACGTGGCGAGCGCCGACACCGGCTTCATCGACTCCTGGGGTCTCACCTTCTGACCACGCTGACCAGGCGATAAGTCCGGACCAAGCACCACCACGGACCTGCCGACGCCCTGCGCGTCGGCAGGTCCGACGGCTTTTTCACGCCAGGACTGACGCCTGCGTCACACTCCTGTCCTGTTCCGCGAACGACCTCGTATTCTCGCGCTCACAGGAAAGGCACAGGGACGGGGACCGAGAGGCTGGTGGCTGTGCGTGGCGGCGACGGCGAACGCTGACGCGCCCGTCGGGCGCGGTGAGCTCATCGCACTCCTCGACCGCGCGCTCGGCGCCGACGGCCGGGCCGTCCTCACCGGTACGGCAGGCGTCGGCAAGAGCGCGGTGGCGGCGGCTGTCGCGGCGCTGGCCGAATCGCGCGGGGATTCCGTACTGCTGCTGACCCCCGAAGAGGCCGACCGATGGATACCCGGGGCCTGTGCCGCCGCTCTGCTCGCTTCGGTGCCGCGCACGGCCCTGGACTCGCTGTCCGGACCTCAGCGGCTGGCGATCGCGATGTTCCGGCGTGAGACCGACGCTCCGGACGACGGCTGGGACCGGATCGCACTGCGGCTCGCGATCGTGGAGGTGCTGCGCGCACTCGCCGCGGTTGATCCGGTGCTACTGGTCGTGGACAACGCCCAATGGCTCGACGGAGAAAGCGTCGATCTGCTTCGTTTCGCCCTGCGGCTCACCCCTCCCCAGGTCCGCATCCTCGTGGCCGAAAGCGTCCAGGGCGGCGCACCGTTGGCGGAAGCCCTGTGCGGACCCGGCGCGCGGACCGTACTGGTGCCGCCGCTGGACGCCGACGAAGTGGCCGAGCTGCTCGTACGGCACAGCCTGCCGTCCCGGCTCGCGGGCCGGATCCACCGGGCCAGCGGCGGCAACCCCCGGCTGGCCCTGGCCCTCGGGCGGTCGCTTGCCGAGGCGCGCGAGCCCGTCCACCACGCCGACACGCTCCCGGTGTCGGGACAGGCCCGCGAGGTCGCCCGGCGGCTGCTGGCCGAGGCGTCCGCCCCGGTACACGGCACTCTGCTGCTGGCGGCGCTCGCCGCCCGGCCGACGACGGCGCTGCTCCGCCGGGCCGGCAGACCGGCGGCCGAGGCCGAGCTGGCCGCCGCCGAGGAGGCCGGCCTGGTGACCGTCGAAGAGGACGGTGCGGTGGCCTTCACCGCCGGGGCGCTGCCCACGGTTCTGGCGGCGGATGCGGGCTGGACGGATCGCGCCGCGGGCCACGCCGCGCTGGCGGGCGCGGTCGACGATCCGGTGGAGGCGGTACGCCACCGGGCGCTGGCCGTGGACACCCCCGACGCGGAGCTGGCCACCGAGGTCGCCGACGCGGCGGCGGCCTGCCGGCGCCGGGGCAAGCGCGCCCTGGCGGCCGAACTAGGGCTGCTGGCCGCCGAACGCACCCCGCTGGACCGGCCGGCCGCCGAGCTGGCCCGGCTGGTCGACGCCGCCGAGGACGGCGGCTGCGCGGGACGCGCCGATCTGGCCCGCCGCGCCGCCAGGGCGGTCCTGGCCCGTGACTCCTCTCCGGCCGACCGGGTACGCGCCCGGCTGGCCGTGATCGACTCCGCCGGGCAGGCGCTGGCCGACCTCGACGAGACCTTCGCGCACGCGATGGCCGACGCCGCCGGTGATCCCGCGCTGCTGGCGTTGGTCCAGCTGCGGGTGGCGTGGAAGCTCAACCTGTGCGACGGGGACCCCGTACGCTCCTGCGCCGCCGCGGCCGAAGCGGGCGCCCTGGCGGCCGTGGGCGGCGATCACGTGGCCGAGGCGATGGCGCTGACCGTGCGCGCCCGGATGGGGCGCATCCTGGGCGACCCGGCGGCCGAGGGGATCCTGGCCGAGGCGCTTGCTCTGCCCGCGCCCGAGGTACCGCTGGGGATGCGGAACGCCCCGCAGTACCTGGCGGTGCGCCACGCGCTCTTCGACGACCGCCTCGCCGACGCCAGGGCGCAACTGCTCGTGCTGCTGCCGGCGGTGGAACGTACCGGTTCCGCCGAGGACGTCTTCGAAGTCCTGCGGAGCCTCGCCGAGGTCGAGTTGCGCCGCGGCAGGTGCGCCGCGGCGCTCGCCCACGCGCGCCGCTCCGTGGAGCTGACGATCGAGGCGGGCCTGTCACCCGGGCCCGCGTGGTACATCGCGGCCATGGCCGAAGCCATGGGCGGCAGCTTCGTCCGGGCCGCCGGTTACGCGCGGCGGGGAGTGCAGGCCTCGGAGGAGGAACAGGACCAGGTGTTCCTGTCCCGCAGCCTGTACGCGCTGGGGCTGGTGGAACTGGTCACGGGCGAAACCACGAAGGCGGTCGCCACCCTGCGCCGGGTGGCCGATTCGGAGGCCGCCCAGCAGGTCGTCGACCCTTCGGTGCTGCGCTGGCACGGAGAGCTGGCCGAGGCGCTGGTGGCGGCGGACGCGCCCGACGAGGCGGCGGCGCTGATCGACGGTGTCCGTGAGGTCGCGGTCGGTCTGGGCCGGTCCGGGGTGGTCGCCGCCCTCGACCGCGCGTACGCGCTGGGCCTGGCCGCCGGTGGCGACGCCGGCGCGGCGGTCCGTCTCCTGGAGGACACCTCGGCGCGTTTCGCCGAACTGGAACTGCCCGTGGAACGCGGCCGGACCCTGCTCGCCCTGGCCCGCGTCGAACGGCGCCGCCGCAGGCGGGCCCCCGCGCGCACCGCTCTGCAGAGCGCTGCCGAAGTGTTCACCCAGGCGGGCGCGAGGCCGTGGGCGGAGCTGGCCTGCGAAGCTCCGGCCCGGCCGGACAACGGCTACGGGCGTGAGGGGGCGCCCGTACTCACCGAGGCGGAGATGCGGTTGGCGGTGCTGGTCGGTGAGGGGGCGAGCAACCAGGAGGCGGCGGCGAAGCTGTTCCTCAGCGTCAAAACGGTGGAGGCCAGACTGACCCGTATCTACCAGAAACTGGACGTACGCTCCCGAGCCCAGCTGGCCACCGCACTGCGCGGAAGGTGACGCCCGGGACCCCCGGGGAGCCCGTTCAGGGGACCACGGCCGGAGAAGTGCCGGACTTCACGATCATGCGTGGTGCGCCGCCGCCGTCCGCCGGGACCGACCAGAGGTCGGCGCCGAAGTCGCCGGGCAGGGCGTAGAGGAGGGTGCGGCCGTTCAGCCACAGGGCCTGGTCGTCGACGCTTCTGCGCTCCGCGAGCGTGGTCTCACGACCGGTGCGCAGATCCAGGACGTACAGCCGCCAGGGCGTACTGGCGGATGCGCCGGGGACGCGTTTCTTGAAGGCGACACGAGTGCCGTCCGGGGACAGGGACGGGCATTCCACGTTCTCGCGCAGGGTCCGCAGGGTGCGCCGCCCCAGGTCGCCCTCGACGAGGTACGTACGGCCACGGGTGGCGAGGGTCGCGTAGAAACGGTTGTCGTCGGCGGCGAAAGTGACGCCCCAGAAGTTGTGGTCGGCGGCGCGGTGGCGGCGCCCGTCCTTGATCACGGCGAACTTCTCCAGGTCGGGCCGGAGGGTGCCGGTGCGGCTGTCGTAGACGGCGGTACGAGTGGAGAAGGCGCTGCCCGCGTACGAGTCCCCGCTGACGAAGACCGTCCACGCCACCAGTCGTCCGCTCGGCGATACGCGGGCGCGGGTGGGCATCCCGGGCACCGGGAACGTACGGACGGGCCGCAACCGCGCGTCCAGCAGCACGGCTTCGTGACCGGGGATCACCCCACCGGTGGCGCGGAGGCAGATGCCTGTACCGGCGGCCGCGTGGAAGCGCAGGCAGTCGCGGGGCGCGGAGGTACGGGGGCCGGCCGGGGTCGTCAGCGGGACGGAGGAGACGTGATCGCGTTGCGGGCCCCAGGCCAGGTTGCGGAAGAGGAGCCGCTGCGACTGACGCAACGTCACCTCACCGGCCTGGGCAGCTGGTTCGCCCGGTCTGGCCCGCTCGCGTTCGGCGGCGCGGTCGGCGGCCCGCAGGGTGACGACGGCCGCGACCACGACCAGGACGGCGGTGACGAGCACGAGGACGAGCAGCCGAGCCCTGATGCTCATGAGGGACTCCGTCGGTGGAGGTGGAGGTCGCGGTGGGGGCGGAGGGCGGACAGGACGGTGACCGCTGCCAGCGCGACGGCCAGACCGGCGACGCCCACGGTCAGGGCGTCTTCCGGCCCGAAGTACATCCAGCCGGCGCCGAAGAGCAGGGAGCCCGCGAAGCGGGCGAGAGCTTGCGCTGTCTGGACGAGGGCGAGGCCGCTCGCCCTCAGGTCCGTGGGCAGCAACGGACCGGCGGCGGCCATCAGTACGCCGTCGGTGGCCGCGTAGAACGCGCCGAGCAGTACGAGTACGCCTCCGGCCACCACCGCCCCGCCGCCCCAGGGCGCGAGCAGCAGCACGTACGCGATGAGCAGCGCTCCATGCCCCGCGAGGAAGACCTGTCGGCGGCCGATCCGGTCGGCCAGATGCCCCAGCGGCACAGCCAGCAGCAGGAATCCGGCGGCGGCACCGACGGGCAGCAGTGGGAAGTACGGGGCGGGCAGGTCGAGGCGGCGCTGCAGCAGCAGATAGAGGAACGAGTCGCTGACGGTGACCACGCCGAGCAGCGCGGCGATCAGACACAGCCGGGGCAGGCCCGAAGTGCGTGCCAGGGAACGCAGGGCACCCGGACGGTGCCTCTTCTTGTCAGCGACTTTGTCCCCGTTCTTGTCCGCGCCCTTCCCCCGGCCCGTAATGGCGGACGGCTCCCGTACGAACAGGACGAGCAGCAGCACGCCGAGTGCGGCGGCGCAGAAGCTGACCACGAACACGGCGTCGTAGCCGTCCCGAGCGGCCCACAGCACGGCGAAGGCGGCGAGCGGGCCGAGCAGCGCTCCGGCCGTGTCCATCGCCCGGTGCACCCCGAAGGCGCGGCCCTGCTCCTCGGGCGGGCAGGACAGGGAGATGAGCGCGTCGCGCGGGGCGGTGCGAAGCCCCTTGCCGGTGCGGTCGGCGGCGAGGACCGCACCGACCGCCCACGGCGTCGTGGCCGCGAGCAGGGCGAGTTTGCATGCGGCGGACACGGCATATCCGGCGCCCGCGACAAGCTTGCGGCGTTGGGCGCGGTCTGCGACATGGCCACCGGCCAGCCGGGACAGGGCACTTGCGCCCTGGTAGAGGCCGTCGAGGGCGCCGAAGGCGAGCGGGGACATGCCGAGACCGACCACGAGATACAGCGGCAGTACGGCGGTGACCATCTCGGCGGAGACATCCGTGACCAGGCTGACCGCGCCGAGGGCGATGACATTGCCGGCGACCGCGCGGCGGGTTCTGGTACCGCGCGGCGGGCGCGGCCGGGTGCGGCGTACGCCCGCCGTGGTGTCGGCGGCCCGGCTTGCCGACAGGTACACGGGTGACTCCCTTCCGGTCAGAACCAGTTGACGGTCAGCGGGAAGGCCGCGTTCGACGAGGCTCCGGCGGAGTCGGTGGCCGTTACGGTGATCTGGAGTGTGCCGGTCTGCCAGGGTTTGCCGGTGATCCGGCCGGTGGCGGTGTCGATGCTCAGGCCGAAAGGCAGTCCGGTGGCGCTGTACTTGAGGGGTGGTTTGCCGCCGGTGGCGGTGATCTGGATCGTGCAGCTCTGGTTGAACTTGCACGTCTGCGTACCCGGGTTGGACACCTTCAGGTCCCCGTCCGGCGGCGGAGTCGTACCGTCGCCGAAGACCTCACTGATGGGGGTGGCGCTCGCCGCGTTGCCGGCATGGGTGGTGCCGAAGAGGTCCTCGAAGGTGCGCAGCAGGTTGTAGTGGTTGTACGCGCTGCTGTATTTGCCCTGCTTGACCTTGGCGCCGGAGAAGACCGTGGCGATCTGGTTGGAGCCGAGGAAGTTGTCCTCGTCCCAGGTGAGCACCAGCAGGCTGTTGTTGGCCTTGGCCCACTGCGCGTACGCGTCGAGGTTGTTCTTCACCCAGGTGTCTCCGGTGCCGACGGGGCACGAGTGCATGTCGTTGCACTGGTTCGGGACGACGAACGACAGATGAGGCAGCTGGGAGAAGTCGCTCTTCGGGAACTGCGCCCAGGTCTTTCCGGTGTTGAGAGGCACGTTCTTGAAGGCGAACCAGGGGTTGTGCTTCTGCGCGTACTGTCCGCTGGTGCAGGCCGTGGACCCCTCGCTCGGCAGGTCTTCGTTGTACGTGGCGAAGGTCTTGCCCGCGGCGATCAGCTCCTGTCCGAGGTTGGCGGCGCTCATCGACTGCGGGGTGTAGCAGCCGTCGCCCGTGATGCCCTGGGTCGCACCCGAGAAGAGATTGAAGTAGTTCGGCTGGCTGGGATGGGTCAGGGCCTTCATGGCGGTGAGGCTGGCGCCCGCGTTCGCGAGCTGGTTGATGTACGGCGCGTTGGCGCTGCCGATGATCTCGCCGTACTGCTTGTTCTCGAAGACGACGACCACGACGTGGTCGTAGCTGGGCAGCGCGGCGGGCGCGGGGCCCTGCGCGGCGCTCGAATCGGATACGCCGAAGGCGGCGACCAGGGCGAGGGCGCTGAAGATCCCGGCGGCGGTTGCCCGCCACGTCCTGGACCGGGCCGGTGTCCGGTCCGGCAAAGCTCTTGATTTCATGGGGTGTTCCTCCTGTCCTTTCTCACTCTTCGCGGCGGGCCGCGCCCGCCACGGTGATGTTCACTAGGCGCGGCACAGGCAGCCCGCGGCTGCGGAACTCCTCGGCCACACCGGTACGTACAGCCGCCAGCCGGTCGTACGGCAGCAGCACCAGCCCGCTGCGCTCCGGCTGCGGACCGGGCCACCAGTCGGCGGTGGCACCCGCGCGCCGCGCACACGCCACAGCGCGCCGGACATCGCCCCCGCCCGGGCTGTCGCCGCGCGTCACCAGCAGCATCAGCCGCGCCCCGTACTCGGCCGGGTCGAGGCGGACGTGGCGTCGGCCGCCGTGGCCGCCGCCGAGCAGCAGAGCCCGCCCGGGCCGGGCGAACAGCACGGCCTGGCGCAGCGCGTCGTCGCCGTCGGGCGCGGCGTCCCGGACGAGGGCGGCCACCCTGCCGCGCGGCGGGCGCGGCCTGGCGGGTCCGGTGTGCGGACGGGCGTGCAGGTCGGCGACCGCGAGCGCCACGGCGCACTCCAGCGGTTCGGCGCTCGAAAGTCCGGTCGCGGCGGTCAGCGTGGAGTGGATGTGCAGGTCGATTCCGCCTCGGCCGTATCCGGCGCGGGCCATGGTGCGCAGGAGGGTGTAGGTGCGGGCGGCCCAGGCGGGGTGGGGCTGCGGCGGTCCTGTGAGCAGGAGTTCGCAGCTCTGTGCCGGGTGGGCGAGCGAGCTCAGCCGTACGAGACCGTCGTCCCGCGGCGCGGCGGCGGCTGCCACCGGCCAGCCTGCGGCGGCGACGAGGTGCGGCGAGCCGAGGTGGAAGGCATGCGGGGCGCTCCACACCGTGGCCGGGGGACGGTCGTGCGCCGATTCGAGGGCGTACGCGACGAGCCGGAACAGCGGGTCGGCGGTGTGGCGACGGGCGAGGTCCAGCACGTACTCACCTTCCTTCCGTGTCGGCGGGTGTCCTGCGGGCGAGCAAGCGGTAGGCGTTGCCGCCGTCGGTGGCGCGGGCCACCGCCGAACGCACTCCGTCCAGGGCCGCGGCGGCGGCGTAGCACGGCAGCGAGGCGGTCTGCACGGCCGCACGGAACGCCCGCCGCGCCGGGGTGGCGTGGCCCGGGCCCCAGGGGGCGTACGGGTTGGGGGCGAGCCGGTTCGCGGTGAGGAGGACGGCGCCGAAGAAGTCGCAGGACTGGTGGGCGGCGCCGTGTTCCTCGGCCAGGACGGTGAATCCGCGCTCTGCCAGCGCGCGGCGGAGGTTGGCGACCGGGATGAGGTGCTGGTGCTGGGGCTGGAACCAGGGCAGCCAGGCGGGGCCCAGGAGGCGGGCGAGGCGCGATTCGGGGTCGGGCAGCTCGATGAGCAGATGTCCGCCGGTGGGCAGTACGGCGGCGGCCGCGTCGAGTTCGGCGAGCGGGTCGCGGGTGTGCTCCAGGTAGTGGTACATGCTCACGGTGTCGTAGCGGTGGGCGAGCCCGGCGGCGAGGTCGGGGAACTGGCCGTGGTGGGCGGCAGTGACCCAGCCGCGCGCCTCCGCCTCCCGCACGGCGGCGGCCATGTCCAGCCCGTCGAAGCGGGTGTCGGGCCAGACGTCCCGCGCGCTGTCGCAGAAGTGGCCGTGCCCGGTGCCGACGTCGAGCCAGGCGGCAGGTGTCCCGAAGGGTTTCAGCATTTCGGCGCGGTCGCGGTACGAGCGGCCCATCCTGCCGAATACGACGTCGGCGCCGCCGTCACCGAGGCCGTCGTAGAAGTCGCGGTAGTAGAAGTCGAGGCCGTCGAGGGAGAGTCGGGGGTTCTGGAAGATGTGCCCGCAGTCGCCGCACTGTTCGAGGGTGAACCGGCCCGGCTTGCCCTGAAACAGGTCGGGCACGCGGGTACGCACGGAGAGGGAGTCGGAGCCGCACCAGGGGCAGTCCGGGCGACGGTCCTCGAAGAACCGGTCGGTGCCGGCTTTCAGTTCGGCGGTGTAGTACGGCCGGAGCTCCTCCAGTTCGGGCGACGGTCCGGGGCTGGGGCGGGCGCTCACGGCGGTACGGAGTGCGGCGCCGAGGGAGCGCAGGGGCCGCGCGGCGGCGGCGCGGGGCAGGTCGGCCGGGCGCAGGGGGCTCCGGGGGCCGCCGAGGACGAGGACGGGTTGCAGGCAGTAGAGAGCGGCGGCGGCCGCGCCCCAGCGCCGGTCCGCGAAGGCCGCGCGCAGGAGCAGGGTGAGACCGGCCAGTTGGGCGGTGGCCACCAGGCCCGGGGGCAGCCCTTGGGCGCGGAGCTCTGCGGCCCGCAGGGCGAGTTCGGGGGTGGGGGCGGCCAGGCCGGGGGCGATGGCGACGCCGGTCGCGGTGGCGGCGTACTCCTTCAAGCGCTTGAGGAGGGTGTGGAGTTCGGCGGTGCCGAGGCCGATGCCGGGCTCGATTCCGGCTCGGCGCCGGACGTCCTCGTCGACGAGTACGGCGTGCCCGGCGCCGCGGCCCTCGGCCGTGCGGGCGTAGCGGTGGGCGCTGGGGTCGAGGACGCGGAGCAGGCTCAGAGCGCGTTCCGTGTCGAGGCGGCCCGGGAGCAGGTCGAGTACCTGCAAGCCGGTTCGTTCCGCGTGGGCGACGGCGGCGCGGAGGGTGGCGTCGTCGACGTCGACTCCGCGCGCGGTGATCAGGTGCCATTCGTTCCGGGGCGGGCTGCTCGCGTCGGGGGCGAGGTCCAGGACCGGTACGGCGGCCAGTCTGCGGCGGGCGCGCACGGTCCCGGCGGTGAGTCCGGCCAGCACGGTGACCGCCGCCCATGGGACGCGCGTACGGGGCTGTGTCATGTCAGCTTCTCCAACCGGTCGGCCGCGGCCACGGCACCGCCGGCCGCGGCGAAGGACGCCTGGATGCGGCGGGCGGCGTGGCGGTGCGCGGGGTCGTCGAGTACGGCTTCGAGTGCGTCGCGCAGCTCGCCCGCGCGGGCCCGGCCGAAGCGCACCCGGACGCCTGCTCCTGCCGCCTCGACCTGCTGGGCGACGATCGGCTGGTCGTCGCGGATCGGCGCGACGACCAGGGGCAGGCCGTGGGCGAGGGCCTCGCAGACGGTGTTGTGGCCGCCGTGGCAGACGACGGCGTCGAGGTGCGGGAGGAGCTGCAGTTGGGGGACGTACTCCTGGAGCAGGACGTGGTCCGGCACCTCGCCGACGGTGTCCGCGGGTGCGGCCAGGATCACCTGGACGCGGTCGGCCAGCTGTTCCACGGCTCGCAGGACCGTGGCGTAGAACCGGCCGCCCGCCTCCCGGTTGAGCGTCCCGAGCGAGACCAGCACCCGGCGTCGTACGGGATCCAGCCTCTGCCACGGGAAGGACGAGCCGTCGGAGGGGCGCGGGCCGAGGGCCGGGCCGACGAAGGCGTAGTGCTCGGGGTACGTCTCGTCGGCGCCGACCAGTTCGGGGGTGGAGAAGACCAGGACCAGGCGGTCCGAGAAGCGCGCGTCCCAGCCCGCGGGCGCCCCGCAGGCCGCGAGCAGTCCGGCGATCCGGTCCGCCACCCACTCCCCCACCCGGGGGAAGCCGGCGAAGGGTCGGGTGAACTCCGCCGAGGTCGACGCGGACGTCACCCACGGCAGCCCGCGTCGCCGGGCGACCATGGCTCCGGCGAGGGCCTGCTGGTCGACCACGAGCACATCGGGGGCGTACGCGTCGACAGCCCTCTCAACGCCGGGCAGCATGGCGTGGGTGAGCGGGATGATCGCCTCCTCCCACAGGAAGCGCAGGGCGACGATGCCGCGCAGGTCGCGCCAGTGCTCGTGCAGCGTGCCGTAGCCACCGGCTTCCGCACTGTCGCCGGAAGGATGCAACTCGGCGCCTGCGGGCAGCAGTTGGTGCAGTACCTCGGCGGGGCCTGTCCAGGCGACGTCGTGTCCGCGGGCGGTCAGCTCGGCGGCGACGGCGACCGTGGGATTGACGTGTCCGGCGAACGGCGGGACGACGAACAGGACCCTCATACCGTCACCGCCTCGGGCTGCTGCCGCGCGGGCTCGGCGAGTCGGTCGAGCACCGCCCGCCGGAGCTCGTCGGTGCCGCCCTTGAGTACGTCGTGACCCAGGCCCGGCAGGACGCGGACGGTGCAGTGGGGTGCGTGGCGGGCCAATTCGCGTGCGCCGGGGAGCAGTTCGGAGTGCTCGCCGCAGACGGCCAGCACGGGGCAGTGCACCCGGGCGAAGTCCTCGGGGGTGAAGGGCCGGGCCGCCGCGATGTCGTCGATCAGGGTGGTCCGGTTGAGGAGTTCGTCGGCGGTGGCGGTCAGGCGGGCGGCCTTGCGCGCTCCGATCGAGGCGAGTTCCTGCGGCACGTGGCTGCCTTCGAGGTCGAGGGCGGCGACGGAGAGCGTGTCGAGCATGTTCTCGATCCAGGGGCCGCTCAACGGGGCCTCGATGAGGATGAGCCCGGCGACGAGGCCGGGGTGGGCGAGTGCGGTGTGGAGTGCGAGCATGCCGCCGTAGCTGTTGCCTATGAGGTGTACGGGGCGCTCGTCGAGGCCGAGGGCGGCGAGCAGGGCGGTCAGGTCCCGTACGGCGGTGTCGGTGTCGTACCCGGTGGGCGGCCGCTCGCTGCGACCGTGGCCGCGCAGGTCGTACAGGACGACGTCGTGCCCGGCCCGGGCGGCGGGGACGGCGAGGGTGCAGTAGAAGCTGGAGAGGTTGTCCACGACCAGGCCGTGGAGGAAGACGGCGACGGGTTCGGTGGCACTGCGGTCACGGCCCGGCAGCCGCTGCACGTGGAGGCGTACGGAGTTGGCGAGGATCTCGGCCATGGCGGGCTCAGGCGGCCGAGGCGGACGGGGCTGATGGGGGTGACATGGTCGGCGGGGTCGGTGAGGCGGACGGAGCCGACGGCGCTGTGGCAGCGATGTGGAACACGAGGTCGCCGACCGTCATGGCCAGGATCTCCTCCATGTCCTTCTCGGCCAGGAAGGCGATCAGGTCCACCGCAGCCCCGTACCGCTGGTGGAGCAGCTCGGCGAGTGCGACGAACTCGATGCTCTCCAGCGCCAGATCCTCGTTGAACGTGGTCTTCGGAGTGACCTCGTCCGCGAGGAGGAACTCGTCGCCGACGGTCTCGACGAGCATGGCGGTGATCTCGGCGAGTATCCGTTCGGCCGTGGGGTCAGATGCCATGGCTGGCCTCCGTCGGGTCGGTGGTGGCTGGGGTGGTGGTGGATGCGGCTGTGAGTACAGTCCGGGCGACGACATGGAGGTTGGGTCCGTCGTCGCCGGGACCGGGCAGGTCGTGGACCGTGCTGATCCTTACGGCGTGGCTACGGCCCCCGGGGGACGTCACCAGCAGCCCTGCGGGAGCGTCGGTGACGGTCCACTGCCGCAGGCGTCCCCCCAGACCCGTGCCTTCCGCCTTGGCGGCTGCTTCCTTGGCGCACCAGAGCGCGGTGAGCGCCTGCGCCCGGCCGGTGCCTTCGCGCGCAGCGAGCTCCTCGGCGAGGCGACGCTCGTCGGCGGTGAGGGCGATACGGCTGAGTGCGTCGGGATCGTCGGTGACGGTCTCGACGTCGATGCCGATGCCGATGCCATTGCTGACGGCGTGGGCGGGTTGGGCGTACGCGACTGCCAGCCGGTCCTTGTGGGCGAGGGAGAGCCGTAGCCCTGCGGCGAGCGGGCCCTCGGGGCGCGGGCGGCCCTGGTCGTCGTTGCCCACGGGGACTTCGGCCGGGAAGACGGGTCCCGCGTCGCGCTCCCACAGGACCTGGCGTATCGCGTCCTTCGCCGCGATCCGGCCGAGCAGCCAGGCCGCGCGCGCCCGCGGCGGACGCTGCTCGTACGCCGCCCGCTCGGCGGCGCCGAGGTAGCGCCGCATCACCAGCTCCTGCGAGGCGGGGTCGGTCCAGCGGCGCCGTGCCAGACACCAGCCGCCGGGCTGCGGCTCGCCGATGCCGCAGATCTCCGGCGTGAACTTCATCGGCCACACCCGCTCGTCGGCGGCGAAGCGCCGGTACGTCCAGCCCTCCAGGCGAGCCAGTACGGTGCCGTCGCCGTGGGCGAGTTCCACGTCGCCCAGTACGGAGCCCGGCCGCACGGCGCGGATGCGGGCGGTGGCGCGTACCAGCGCACCGTCACGTGGGGCGGGCCCGTAGAGGCGGACCCGCTCCAGCGTCGCGGGGAAGACCAGCCGGTCGACCGGCAGCCTCAACTGCATCCAGTGCCCGAGGAGTTGCCCGGCGGCATCGAAGAGCGCGCCGGGCGCGGGCAGGGCGCACAGCACTCCCCGGATGCCGTCGTCGGCAACGGCGGTCACCTCGTGGACGCCCGCGAAGGCCGGCCCGTGGAACATCCACCGGTCGCGGTAGAGGGCCTCGGCGCTGACCGGCGGCGGCCCTTCGCGGGTCAGTACCGAAGGATCGGGGGCAGGGCCGGCGGGACGACGGTCGGCCAGGACGACGGTGACGGTCGCGCACCCGGCGATCTCGACCCGCACCCGGCCACTGTCGGAGGGGCCGCGGACAGCGTTGATCTCGGCATCGACGGGCGGGGCGACGGCGAGCCAGCGCAGGGCCCGCACATCGTCGAAACCGGCCACAGTACGCCCGGGGACCAGCTGGCGCGCGGCGTCCGCGGCCAGCTCCAGCAGCGTGGTCATGGGCACGACGGGGAACCGGTCGGAGGGCTCGGGCCAGGTGTCGGGCTGGAGGTAGACGCAGTGGTCACGGACGTACGGCATGGTCTCCAGGGAGAGCTGACGGCGGGTGCGGTGCGCCTGCGGCGCGGTGGGCGGCGGCCGGAGGGCGGGGGCCGCACGCCAGGCTTCCGCGACGCTGCGTGCCGCAGCTTGCGTCTCCTCCAGTACGGCGTCCAGGGCGGAGACCAGTGCGGGGCTGGAGGCGGCGGGTGGCCGGGACGGGCCGCCCACGGACAGCGCGGGCGCGTTGCTGCCGAGGCGCACCAGCGGGGAGCCGAGGTCGAGGCGTACGAGGCCGGGTCCGGGTGCTGGAGGCGCAGTGTGGCTGGCCGGCATCATCCCGGGGGTGCGGCCCGTCAGGCGTTCCCAGCGGGGGTCGAGGCCTTCTGTCCACAGCGCTGCGGCAAGCCTGCGCAGTTGTGTCAGCCCGTCGCTGCCCCGGGCCGCGCCCGCGGAGACGGCGAGGTGGTCCCGGCCGTGCAGGGTGTCCGCCACGAAGCCGGGGAGGCTGCCCGGGCCCATCTGTACGAAGGCCCGTACACCCTCGGCGTACAACCGGCTGGTCAGCTCCCGGAAGCGCACCGGTTCCAGCAGGTGGCGCAGCACCACATCACGGACTTCGTGCTCGCCCCCCGGGTACAGGGCGCACGTCGTCGCCGACCACACAGGTACGGTCGGCGGCCGCAGCGGCAGCCTGGCGAAGGCGGCGCGCACCTGATCGAGGTACGGCGCCCACATCGGCGTATGGAAGCCCGACCGGAAGGGCAGCTCCTGCGTGAGTACGCCCTGGCCGGCCAGCCGGGTCAGCGCTTCGGCAACGGGGCGTGGCTCGCCGCACAGCACCGACTGGTGGGGGCAGTTGTCGTGGCTGACGGCAACGCGGTCGAGCCCACTCAGCGCGTCGGCCGCTTGCCGCGCGCCGCAGCCGAGGGCCGCGTACACGAGATCGGGGACGTCGAGATCACCGGGGCGCAGCGAGTCGAGGAAGGTGTCGACCGCCTGCTGCGGGTACATCCCGGCGACCACCATGGCGGTCCACTCACCGAGGCTGTGCCCGGCCAGCAGGTCGGCCCGGATGCCGAGTTCGGGGAGTACGCGGGCGAAGAACCGGCCGACGGCGATGGCGTCGACCGCCCGCTCGACCAGTCCGCCGCCGCCGGTCAGGGCGGGCCGGGGCAGCCCGAAATGGTCGGCGACGCCATCGACGCAGGGAGCGAACTCGGGCTCCAGCCCAGGGAAAAGAAACGCGAGCCGAGCGTCGCCCACGAGCAACGGCCTCGGCGCAAACCACACACCGCCACGCCCGCGCCAAGACTTCCCCCGAGCGACAACCGCCGCTGCGAGGGCGCGCCGCTTGCGCCCGTGGGGCCCGACAATAGCGAGGCGACAAGGACCACCGGAGCCGAGCGGCTCGGTAGCCTCCCAGCGATCGGGCAACGCTTCGAGCAGCCCCAGGAGTTCGCGGGGCGTGGCGGCAGCAATGCGAAGCACGAACTCGCCCGCCACGGGGCGCGCGGCTACGGGGAAGCGAACCGCCGATGCGGATGCTGAAGCCTCCGGAACCGGTGCCGGCCGCACGGCCCCGCCGTCCGGTGCCTCCTCCAGCACCACGTGCGCGTTGATCCCGCCGAAGCCGAACGCGTTCACCCCCGCCCGTCGCGGGGCGCGCCCGCGCTCCCACGGCTCCTCCGCCGTCACCGGGCGCATACGCGTCCCCGCGAAGCCCTCGTGCGGTTCGTCGAGGTGGAGGGTCGGGGGCAGCGTCCCGTCGTACACGGCGAGTACGGCCTTGATCAGCCCGGCCATCCCCGAGGCCTGCATGGTGTGGCCGAGCATCGACTTCACCGAGCCCATCGCGACCGGCTCGGCGCCCGACGCGCGTGGGCCGAACACCCGGGCTACGGTGGCGAGTTCGGCCTCATCGCCGACCGGTGTCCCTGTGCCGTGCGCCTCCAGCAGACCGAGCGCGTCGGGCGCGGCCGGGTCGAGACCGGCCTGCGCCCACGCCTGCCGCAGGGCGCGTACCTGGCCGTCCACCAGCGGGCTCATCAGGCTCGCCGCCCGGCCGTCACCGGCCACGCCGACCCCTCGTACGACGGCGTAGATACGGTCGCCGTCGCGTTCGGCGTCCGCCAGGCGCTTGAGGAGGACGACGCCGGTGCCTTCGGAGAGCAGCGTGCCGTCGGCGCGGCGGTCGAAGGGGCGGATGGTCTGGGTCGGGCTCAGCGCCCGCAGCTGCGTGAAGACGCTCCACAGCGTGGCGATATGGCAGTGGTGCACGGCCCCCGCGACCACCAGGTCGCAGCTGCCGCCCGCCAGGAGACCGGCCGCCTGCTCGACGGCGAGGAGGGACGAGGCGCAGGCGGCGTCGATGGTGTAGGCGGGGCCCCGGAAGTCGAGGCGGTTGGCGGTACGGGCGGCCGTGAAGCTGGGTACGAGGCCGATGGACGCGTCCGGCCGCTCCGGGCCGAGACCCGCCTGGAACGCCTCGCGGACCGCCGTGATCCGGTCCTCGCCCAGCTCGGGGGCGAGTTCGCGCAGGGTCGCGGCGATCTGGTGGGCTGTGCGTACGCGCTGGTCGAGGCGGGCGGTGGCAACACCCATGAATCCACCGCGGCCGAGGATCACGCCGATCCGGGAGCGGTCGGCGGGCAGCCGCTCATCGCCCCCCGCGTCGGCCACCGCCTCGGCGATGACGCGCAGCGCGAGCAGTTGATCGGGCTCCGCCCCGGCCACGGCCGCGGGCATGATGCCGAATCGGGTCGGGTCGAAGGCTGCGAGGGCGTCGATGAAGCCGCCGCGCCGGCAGTAGAAGTGGTCGCTGCGGGCCGGGCCTTCGGCCGCGTGCGGGTCGTAGTAGACCTCGGGATCCCAGCGGCCGGGCGGTACGTCGCTGATGGCGTCCAGGCCCGCGTAGAGATTCCTCCGGTACGCGGCCAGGTCGGCGGCGCCGGGGAACACGGCGCCCATGCCGACGACGGCCGCATCGGTCGGGCGAGGTCCGCGTCGCGGATCAGCCATGGCGGGCCTCCCCCGGGTGCTCCGCCATGAGGACGACCTGGCCCTCGGTGCCGTGCGCGAGCTCGGCGAGGAACGCGGCGGTTCCGGCGGCCGGATCGAGGAGCGGGACGCCGCGGCTCGCGTACATGCGCTCCAGTTCCGGGGTCACCATGCCGCCGGCCTCGGCGGCCCACGGTCCCCAGTCGATGGCGAGGACCCGGCCCGGGAAGCGGCGTGACCAGGCCGGGGTGGCGGCCAGGGTGTCAAGGGCGTCGTTCGCCGCCGCGTAGTCGGCCTGGCCGCGGTTGCCGAAGACCCCGGCAACGCTGCCGAAGAAGACCAGGAAGCCGGGGGCAGGCACGTCGCCGTGGTCGGCCGCCGCGTCGGCGAGGTGACGGGCACCGTCCACCTTGGTGGCGAAGACCCGCGCGAAGGACGCCGGGTCCTTGTCGCACAGCAGCCTGTCCTGGATGGTTCCGGCACCGTGCACGATCCCGTCGAGGCGGCCGTGGCGTGCGCGTACGTCCTGGATGACGGCCCGTACGGCGTCGGCGTCGGTGACGTCCACCGCGTGGTAGCGCACGGAGGCCGCGACACCGCCGAGCGCGGCGAGGGTGCTGCGTATCTCGCGAGCCGCGAGGACACGGGACGCGGCCGCTTCGACCTCGGCGGGGGTGCGCAGACCTTGCCGGACCAGGGCCGCGCGCAGGGTGACCCGGTCGTGGGCGTGCGCGACCGCCGGATCCTCGGCCTCGTCGGGGGGTGGCGTACGACCGATGAGCTCGATGTGGCATCCGGTGGCGTGGGCAAGGGCGACGGCCGTACGGGCGGTGATGCCGCGCGCTCCGCCGGTGAGCAGCACGACCGCGTCGCGGCCGAGCCGGAGCGGTGGCGGCGGTTCGGTGTCGGGGAGGGGGGCAGTGACGGTGCGCAGGCTGTTACGGGTGCCGTTGGTGTAGCCGACGGCCACCGGCTCCTCCGGGGAACACAGTTCGGCGATCAGGTGGGCGGCGATCCGCTCGGGACGGTCCTTGGGGTCGACGTCCACGGCGCGGACTGCCACGCCGGGGTATTCGATCGCCGCCGTACGGGCGAACCCGTACAGCCCCGCACCGGGAACCGGGTCGGCGGAGTGCGGTGACGAGGCGGTACGCCCGAACGCCCCGCCGCAGCCGGTGACGAGCAACATCCGGCGCGTGCCCGCGATCAGCATCTCGCGCAACGCCCCGAACGCCTCGGGAAGCACGGGCGCCTCGGCCGCACGCAGCGCACCCAGGTCCACCACGCCGTCGGCTCCGGCGGCGTCCGCCAGACGTTCCCGGCGCACAGTACGCACCTCGGCCCCGTAGGACTCCAGCGCGGCGGCGAGGGCAACGCCGACACCAAGCCCGTCGTCGACCACGGCAAACCGCCGGCCGGGCAGTACGTCGGCGGGCTCACGGCTCACGGGCGGCCCCACGGGGGCGACTTCGACGAGCAGCCGGGCGGCCCGGGAGGCGGGCCGCAGGACGCCACCGCGAGCGAACGCACCCTGGGGCGCACCGTCGTCCGTATCCAGGTGCCCCATGGCGACACCGGCAAGGGGCCGATGGGTGCGCGGTTCGGTGCTGGGGCCGGTGCCGGAGGCGGGGCCGGAGGCGGGGCCGGAGCCGGGAACGGTGCCGGACGCGGGAACGGGGGCGGGGGCCCGTGCTGGGCCCGCGGCCGGTTCGGAAACAGCACCCGTACCGAGGCCCGCAGCCAGGCCCGAGGCGGGGCCCAAGGCCGGTACTGCAGCGGGGCCCGCGTCAGAGCTCGTGCCAGAGCTCAGGCCCGAACCCGTGCCGAAGCCCGCGTCCAAGCCCGAGGCCGGACCCGAAGCTGCGCCCGTGGCAGAGCCAACGGCTGGACCCATACCGAAGCCCGCGTCCCGTCCCGAGGCTGGGCCCGTGCCAGAGCCCGCCGCCAGAGCCATACCCAAGCCCGCAGCCGGGTCCGAGGCTCGGGCCGAGGCCGGACCCGTGCCAGAGCCCACCGCCAGGTCGGTACCGAAGCCCGCACCCAGGCCCGTGGCGGAGCCCGCAACGGGGTCCGACGCCATGGCCGCGGGCGAGTCGGCGGGGTGAGTCACGGCCGGGGCCGGGGGCGTGGCTCGGGATGTCAGCCAGTCGACCATGCCGCTGATCGTCTTCAGCCGGGCGAGTTCCTCGACGGCCGATTCCGCCGGACCGTCCGCCCCGCGCGGCAGCCCGATCCGGTCGGCGAGCGCGCCGATGATCTCCACCCGCTTGATGGAGTCCACCGAGAGGTCGGCTTCCAGGTCGAGGGCCGGGTCCAGCATCTCCCTCGGGTAGCCGGTGCGGGTGTGGACGATCTCCAGGATCGCGTCCATCAGCTGATCGGGCGTCAGGGCTCGGGGAGCCTCTGGTTCTTCGTCGGTCGCGCGCGGAGCCAGCACCTCGGGGGTGTACTGCTCCCGGACGGAAGGCGGCATCGTTGCCGAGGATGGAGCTGCCTCCGCCCCCAAGTAGCCCAGCAGTACGTCGCGTTGCGCGGCCACCAGTTCCCGTGCACCGCGCAGATACTCCAGTACGGCGTCCTCCCGCCGGTCCACCGCCGCCACCGGGCCGGGCGCCGCCACCCGCCGGGCCGGGCGCAGTCCGCCCGCCACCGGTTCGCCGTCCGCGGTCCGTACGAGGTGGCCGTCCACCAGCCATCCGGCACGTCGGGGCGCTTCGGCGGGCAGTTGCGCGGTGCGGCCCTTGAACAGGGGTTCCGGGTCGAACGGGACGCCCGCCGCCGCTAGTTCGGCCAGTGCGGTGACCAGGCGGGTCAGGCCGTGTTCGCCCGGGACGTCGAGCGGGACGGCGGTGTGCGGCCGGTCGCCCAGGGTGCGGCCTACGAGACCGGTGAGTACCCGTCCGGGCCCGGCTTCGACGAACGTCCGCACTCCGGAGGCGTACATCGCTTCGATCTGTTCGGCGAAGCGCACGGGTTCGGCGAGCTGGCGGGCCAGCATGTCCCGTACTGCCGCCGGGTCGGCGGGGTAGCGGCCCGCTGTGGTGTTGGACCACACCGGGATCGTCGGCCCCGCCACGACCTCATCGGCCAGCTCGTCGGCCAGGGCCTCGGACGCACCGGCGACGACCTCGCTGTGGAAGGCGCAGGCCACGGGTATGCGTTCGGCGGTGATGCCCGCGTCGCGCAGCGCGGCGATCGCGGCGTCGACCGCCGGGGTCGGGCCGGAAATGACGGTCTGTGCGGGTGCGTTGTGGTTGGCGACGACGCACCCGGTCGGCAATCCGGGTAGTTCGTGCGGGGCCGCGGACACGGCGGCCATCGCCCCGGGGTCGTCACCGGCGGCGGCGAGAATCGCATCGGCCCGGCGGTCGCTGAGCCGCAGGAGGGTCGCGGTGTCATAGGCACCCGCTGCCCACAGGGCGACCAGCTCTCCGTAGGAGTGACCGGCCGTGCAGTCGGGGCGTACGCCGAGCGAGGTGAGGAGCAGGTGCGCAGCGGCGCCGGCGAGGCCGAGTGCGGGCTGGGCGGTCCGCGTGTCGGTGACGGCCGCGCGCTGGGCCGCTCGTTCTCCGGCGGTGAAGGCCGCGGGCGGGAACATCGCGGCGACTCGGCGCGGATCCGCACCGTCGAGCAGTGTCCGCAGGCGCGGGAAAGCGACGAAGAGGTCGCTCAGCATGCCCGGTCGCTGGCTGCCCTGCCCGGGGAAGAGGAAGGCGACCTGCCCGGGGGGCGTGGTCTCGTCCCGTACATGGACCCCGTCGGCGGCGACGAAGTCCCGGGCCGGGCCCAGCTTCGCGGCCAGGTCGTCGAGGCCGGTCGCGACGATCGCGACCTGGACCTCGCCGTCACCGGCGGAGGCGGAGGCAGAGACAGATACGGAGGCTTCGGCGGCGAGGTCGCGCAGCGGCCACGGGCGCCCTGCCGCGTCGTTGTGTTCCAGCCTGGCCGCGAGCCGGTCCATGGCACGGCGCGCGGCCGCGCGGTCGGCGCCCCGGAAGCAGAACAGCTCCGCGGGCCAGCTCTCCAGCCCATGCGCAGGCTCGCCCGCATCACCGTAACTCGCCAGCACCGCATGGTAGTTGGTGCCGCCGAAGCCGAATGCGCTGACCGCGGCGACCCGTCGTCCCGCCGGCGAGGACCACGGCCTGGCCTCGGTGTCGAAGAAGAACGGGCTGGAGTCCGGCTGCCAGTCGGGGTTGGGGCTGTTCAGGTGCAGGGTCGGCGGTCGTACGCCGCTGTACACGGCCCGTACCGCCTTGATGAGCCCGGCCAGGCCCGCCGCGCATTTCGTGTGACCGAGCTGCGACTTGACCGATCCGAGCGAGCAGGAAGCGACGTCCTCGCCTACGCGCCCGCCCCTGCCCCCGAACGCCTCAGTGAGGACGGCCAGTTCGGTGCTGTCACCGACGACGGTGCCCGTGCCGTGCGCCTCCACCAGTCCGATCTCGCCGGGCGTGATCCCGGCCCGCCGGTAAGCACGTTCCAGGGCGCGTCGCTGCCCTTCGGGCCGTGGGGCCGTGAGCCCGAGGGAGCGTCCGTCGCTGGAGGCGCCCACGGCCTTGACGACGGCGTAGATGCGGTCGCCGTCGCGTTCGGCGTCGGCCAGACGCTTGAGTACGACGCAGGCGACGCCCTCGCCGAGTGCGATGCCGTCGGCGGCGGCGTCGAAGGGGCGGCACTTGCCCGTGGGCGACAGGGCGCGTACGGAGGCGAACATCAGGTAGTCGTTGATGCCGTTGTGCACATCGGCTCCGCCGCACAGCGTCATGTCGCTGTCCCGGTCGCGCAGTTGCTTGCAGGCAAGGTCGAGAGCGGCGAGCGAGGATGCGCAGGCGGCGTCGATCGTGCAGTTGGCGCCGCCGAGGTCGAGGCGGTTGGCGACGCGCCCGGCGATGACGTTCGCGAGAACGCCGGGGAAGGAGTCCTCGGTCAGCCGGGGCAACTGGGCATCGAGTTCGGGCGGCAGCTCGCCGAGGTAGCCGGGGTGGAGGGCCCGGAAGCCGTAGGCACCGGCAAGATCGGTTCCGGCCTCGGCGCCGAAGACGACGGAGGTGCGGGAGCGGTCGAAGCGCCGCTCGCCCGCGTAACCGGCATCGGCCAGGGCGCGGGCGGCGATGTCGAGGGCGAGCAGCTGCACCGGCTCGATGCTGCCGAGCGAGGCCGGGGCGATGCCGTGTGCGAGTGCGTCGAACGGGGCGGGCGCCAGGAAGCCGCCCCACCGGGACGGAGTACGTTCGCCCGCCCGCGCCGGGTCGGGATCGTGGTGGGCGGCGGCGTCCCAGCGGTCGGCGGGCACTTCGGTGACGGAGTCGGTCCCGGCGACGATGTTCGCCCAGTACCCGGCGAGGTCGTCCGCGCCCGGGTAGCGGCAGGCCATGCCGACGACGGCGATGTCGAGCGGGGCTTCCCGGTCCGCGTCGGGCCCGGGCTCCCGAAGCTGCTCCGCACGCTCGGCGAGCAGGTCCGTCGCGCCCTCGGTCACCTGGGCGTGCAGAGCGGCCACCGAGGTGGTGGCGGTGCGTGCGGTGGCGATCTGGCCGAGCATGTAGAGGCCCTCTTCGCGCTGCTCGTACTCGTCGACCGGGACGGGCCCCGTCGCTGTGTGACGCAGTCCCTTGCTCGCGATACGCAGCCGCCCGAGGTTGAGCCTCTCCAGCTCCTCCCAGACTTCGTTCGGGCTCGCGCCGTCCTGCCTCAGCCGCTCGGCGGTGGTGGTGAAGGCATCGGTGTACGGCGTGGTGGCGCACCGGGTCGCGTGGCCTGGGGCGGTGCGCAGCAGCGTGGTGGTGTCGCAGTCGAGAGCGGTGCTCTGGAAGCCGGGTAGTACGGCTCCGGCGGCGACCGCCTCCTCGGTGAACAGGTAGGCGGTGCCCATGAGTACGCCGATCCGGGCGCCGCGCTCGGCCAGCGGCCCGGCGGCGGCAGCGGCCATCGCCGCGGAACGCTCGTCGTGGATGCCGCCTGCGAAGAGCACGTCGAGTTCGGCGGCGTACGGGCAGGAGAGCAGTCGCTCGATCTGCTCCTCCCAGAGCGGGAAGGCCGCGCGCGGGCCGATGTGGCCACCGCATTCGAGCCCTTCGAAGACGAAGCGCCGTGCTCCCTCGGCGAGGAACTGGTCCAGCAGTCCCGGCGAGGGTACGTGCAGATACGTTCTGGTCCCGGCGGCTTCGAGCGGGGCCGCCTGGGCAGGGCGGCCGCCGGCGATGATCGCGTACGGCGGGCGCGCTTCGGCGACGGCGGCGAGCTGCTCGCGGCGCAGCTCGTCCGGGGCGAATCCGAGCAGGCCGACTCCCCAGGGCCGGCCGGCCAGGCGCTCGGCGGTTTGGGTGAGCAGTCTGCGTACGTCTCGGCCGTCCATCACGGCCAGGGCGAGGAACGGCAGCCCCTCCGCGTCGGCGACGGCGGCGGCGAAGGCGGGCCGGTCGCTGACCCGGGTCATGGGTCCTTGTACGACCGGCAGATGCTCCTCGCCCGGGCGCGGCAGGAGGGGGCGGACCCGTACGGCGGCCTCGATGTGCCCGGTGATGGCCGCGCGTACGGCCTGTACGACGGAGCCGGTGGTGCGGTGACGCGCCGCGAGCCGGGCGGCCGTCGCACCGTCCTGGCCGATGGGCAGGGGCTGCGTGGTCAGGCCACGCGCGCCCAGCAGCCGGGCGATGTCGCCTTCCGGCAATGCCAGATCGGGGCGGGTGTAGACGCGGTGGCCCGCGACCACCGTGGTTTCGCTGCCGTCCATGGCACGGATCGCGGACGCGACCGCGGCCGGCAGTTCGGCGGCTCCCTCGGCGGTGAGCGCGAGCTGTGCGTCGAGTACGACACCGGCGGCGCCGCCCGCGACGGCGGCGGCGGCCGTGTGGAGGCCGATGCCTCCCGCCGCGAAGACCGGGACGTCCAGCTCCCGGTCGGCGAGGAGGCGTTGCAGCAGTACGAAGGTGGTCAGTTCACCGACCCGGCCGCCGGCCTCGTGCCCCCTGGCCACGAGCCCGGCCGCTCCTGCGGCGACGGCGGCCACCGCCTCGGCGGGGCTGACGACCTCTGCCCACAGCCGGCGCCTGCCGTCGGCGGCCCACTCGCCCGTCCCGGTCCGCCACGACTCTTCGGCGAGCAGGACGGTGTCCACGGCGTCGGGCAGTTCGTCCGGGGTGAGCGGGCATCCGGCCGGTACCCGGACTCCGTACGGCCCGCGTCCGCGAAGTGCGGCCAGCGCGGTGCGCGCCCGGTCGGGGTCCCTGCCGAGGTCGAGCAGGCCGAGGGCACCGGCTCGCTGCGCGGCGGCGACCATCCCGGGATTGGGTTCCTCGAACGGGCTGACCACGACGACGAGGTCCCGACGGAAGGACCGGGCGGGCTGAGAGATCACGGGCTCTCCTTTACTTCCGGGCAGTTGCTCCCGGTCACTTCCGGGCAGTTGCTTCCGGGCAGGACCGGGCGAGGGAGCGGGGACCGGTGGCAGGCAGAGGGCGTACGGGCGCAGGACGTAGGGGCGGACAGCGCGTAGGACCTAGGGGCGTACGGACGCCACGAATGAAGTAACCGGCGGTAACACCGTCATGTCGCGTTGCATCGTGCGGCGACCGCCCCGCAGTGTCAACGCCCATCCACGACCCATGCCGCCACGGTATGGAGTGCTGCCGACCGGACCTCAATCGCCTTGACCGGGCGGACATTTGTTCACGCGTGTGCCTCTTACACCCTCACGGCCCTGGAGTTAACGTCCGCACATGACCCCCACACTGCAGCAGCTGCGCTATCTCGTAGCCGTCGCGGACTGCCGTTCCATCACCGCCGCGGCGTGCTCCGTCTACATCGCCCAGCCCGCCCTCTCCCGCTCCATCCAGTCCCTGGAACGCGATCTGGGCGTGGAGCTCCTGGACCGCAGGGGCAGGGGCGCGACTCTCACCCCCGAAGGCACGCGCGCCGTACGTCTGGCCCGCACCGTCCTGGACGCCGTGGAGGCGATCGAGGACATCGGTCCGGCGCACGGCGGCAGTTCGCCCGCCACGCTGATCGTGGCCGTGACCCCGACCCTCTCCCTCGACCTCGCCGCCGACCTCGTGCCCTCCTTCACCGAACGCCATCCCGGCGTCGACGTGCGCCTGCTCCAGCACGACAGCCGTGAGGCACTCGTACGGGCCCTGACCGACGGCGCGGCGGAGCTGGGCCTGGTCGATCTGCCCGTCGACAAGGATCTGTCCACACACCACCTCCAGGACCGCGAGGTCGTACTGATCTCCCCGCCCGGCTCCGGACTGCCCGATCCGATGCCGTTCCGGATGCTGGGCGGCCTGCGGATGGTGCTGCCGACGCCCGGCACCGGCCGGCGCACGGAGCTGGAGGCGATGTTCGGCCGCGTCGGGGTGCGTCCGGTGGCGGTGGTGGAGGCGGACGAGCGGCTCGCCTGGGTGACCAGCGTGGCGGACGGGCGCGGCTCGCTGATCTGGTACCGGGACATGGTGTTACGGGCCTTCGGCCACCGTGTGGAGGTCCGCTCCTTCACCCCGCCGCTGCTGCGCGCCGTCGGCATCGTCCACCCGCGCGGCCCGCTCAGCCGCGCCGCCCGCGCCTTCCTCTCCCACGCCAGGCACAACGCACCCGTGCGGGAACCGGCGAGGTGAGGAGCGAGAGGAGAAGAGCGAGAGGAGGAGTCGGGGTGAGGAGGCAAGGCCTGGAGGTGGGCCGCCATGCCCGCCGGGCATCGGCCCATGCCCAACGGGTGTGCGTTGCGCGCTTGGACCCTCGACCGCCCGCCGTCACATTGTGCTCATGCAGCGATACCTGATTCGTACGGCCATGGGCGCGGCGCTCGTCACCACCGCCGCCCTCTTCGCGGCCCCGCCGACCCCGGCCGCAGCCGCGCCGTCCGCCGCGCCGGAGCGCGCGTGCACCCTGCCCCCGGGCCTCGCCGAGCTCAGCGGCCTCGCCATGAGCGCCAGACACCCGGGCGTCTTCTACGCCGTCAACGACAGCGGCAACACCACTCAGGTGTTCGCCGTCGACTGCAGTGGCGCCACCGGCGTCCTGAAGGCGACGTACAGCCTCAGCGGCGCGACCAACACCGACTGGGAGGGGCTGGCCGTCGGCAAGGACGCGCAGGGCCGACCCGTGATCCAGGTCGGCGACATCGGCGACAATTTCAGCGGCCGCGCCGAGCTCACCGTCTACAGCTTCCCCGAGCCCGACCAGCTCGCGAACGCCACGGTGACACCCACCGCCCTGCGCTTCGCCTACTCCGACGGCAGACACGACGCCGAGTCGCTCCTCGCCGATCCGACGACGGGTCAGCTGTACGTCGCCAGCAAGCTGATCGGGGCCGCCGGCCAGCTCTACAAGGCCCCGCTGCCACCCCAGTCCGGCCAGGTGAACACGCTCACCCCGGTCCGTCCGGGCCCGGTCTTCGCCACGGACGGCGCCTTCTCCCCCACCGGCAAGTCCTATGCATTGCGCAGCGGCGGCCCGCTCGGTGCCAATACGGCGTACATCTACGACGCCGCCGGCACGAAGCTCGCCGAGGTGGCGCTGCCGTCGCAGCCGCAGGGCGAGACCCTCACGTACGCCAATTGCTCGACCCTGCTCGTGGGCTCGGAGAACGACACCCAGCTGTGGCGCGTCCCGCTGCCACCCGAGGCCGCACCGGGCTGCGGTGGCACCACTCCGCCGCCGGACGGGGACCTGAAGGTGTCCAACCCCGGCACGCAGACCTGCAAGTTCAACCAGAGCTGCACGATCCAGATCACCGCCACCGGCGGCAAACCACCGGTCAGCTACAGCGCCTCCGGACTGCCCTTCGGCCTGAGCATCGACACCGCCACCGGCCGGATCACCGGCAAGCCCTGGCAGACCGGCACCCTCCAGATAACCGCCAGGGCAACCGACTCCACCACAGCCTCCGCCACCACCACGTTCCCCCTCGGCATCAACTGGTTCTAGCGCCGCCGAGCCGGTCCGCCTCCCCGGCCGCCGCCGCGAGAACGGCGTCGAGCAGGCCGGGGAAGAGCGCGTCCAGGTCGTCGCGGCGCAGCCTGTTGAGCTTGGCGGTGCCCCGGTAGACCTGCTGGATCACACCGCTCTCCCGCAGCACCCGGAAGTGGTGGGTGGTGGTGGACTTGGTGACGGGCAGGACGAAGTACGAGCAGGAGAGCTCGGCCTCGTCGGCGGAGGCCATCTCGCGGACGATGCGCATCCGCATCGGGTCGGAGAGCGCGTGCAGCACCCCTTCGAGACGGATCTCGTCGCGCGCGGGGTGCGCGAGTTCACGCGCGCTGGTGACGGTGCTCACGACGGCTCCAGTTCGTTGGTGTCTTCGTCTTCGTTCAGGGATGCCCATTGTACGAGAACCATCGTAGTTTGACATTCACCGTACTACGACGAGTATCGTACGACGCGTCCCCGGCACCGTCGTGAATGGAGTCCGCCGTGAGCAGCCTGTTCGAGCCCTACACCCTGCGTTCGCTGACCGTCCCGAACCGGGTCTGGATGGCCCCGATGTGCCAGTACTCGGCGGAAGTCTTCGGGCCGAACGCGGGCGTGGCGAACGACTGGCACTTCGCCCACTACGCGGCCCGCGCGGCCGGCGGCACCGGCCTGATCCTCGTCGAGGCGACGGCTGTGAGTCCCGAGGGGCGCATCAGCCCGTACGACCTGGGCATCTGGAACGACACACAGGTCGAGGCGCTGCGCCGGATCACCGGCTTCCTCAAGAGCCAGGGCACGGTCGCGGGCATTCAGATCGCCCACGCGGGACGCAAGGCGTCGACCGACCGTCCCTGGGAGGGCGGGGCGCCGGTAGGGCGGGACGAGGCCAACGGCTGGCAGCCCGTCGGACCGAGCCCCGTCGCCTTCGCCGAGGACCACCCCGTACCGGACGAGCTGTCGGCCGACCGGATCAAGGAGATCGTCGGGCAGTTCGCCGACGGGGCCCGGCGCGCGCTGGAGGCCGGCTTCGAGGTCGTCGAGGTGCACGGCGCGCACGGCTACCTGATCGGCGAATTCCTCTCCCCGCACAGCAACCACCGCACCGACGAGTACGGCGGCTCGTTCGAGAACCGGACCCGCTTCGCGATCGAGGTCGTCGACGCGATGCGTGCGGTGTGGCCGGAAGAACTGCCCCTGTTCTTCCGGATCTCGGCCACCGACTGGCTCGACGAGAACGGCTGGACGGCGGACGACACCGTCCGCTTCGCCCGTCTCCTCAAGGCGCACGGGGTCGACCTGCTGGACGTCTCCACCGGCGGCAACGCGTCGGGCGTACGCATCCCGACGGGTCCCGGCTACCAGGTGCCGTTCGCCGCGCGGGTCAAGGCCGAGACCGGTCTGCCCGTCGCCGCCGTCGGCATGATCACCGAGCCCGGGCAGGCCGAGAAGATCCTGGCCAATGGCGAGGCGGACGCGGTCCTGCTGGGCCGTGAGCTACTGCGCAACCCGTACTGGGCGCGGCAGGCGGCGCGGGAGTTCGGCGGGGACGTCCACGTCCCCGATCAGTACCACCGCTCGGTCTGAACCGGCAGCGGGAGCCGCGGGCTCAAGCCCTCCTCAGCCCGCGAAGGGGGTGGCGGGAAGGCCCCGGCCCGCGTCCGGGAGGACCAGCAGGGAGCCTGCGAGCGGGTGCGGGCGGGTGAGGCCGGTGCGGGCCGTGGTGATGTAGAGGTCGCGCAGGCCGTGGCCGCCGAAGGCGCAGGCGGTCGGGCGCTGTACGGGCAGTTCGACGATCCGGTCGAGCTGCCCCTGCGGCGTGTAGCGGCGGATCTGCCCGCCGCCCCAGAGCGCGACCCAGACGCAGCCGTCCGCGTCGACGGTCAGCCCGTCGGGGAAGCCCGCGCCTTGCTCGATCTCCGCGAACGACCGTCGGCTGAGGGCCTGTTGACCGTCTGCGTCGAAGTCGAAGACGTCCACGCGGCGCGTGGGGCTGTCGACGTAGTACATGAAACGCCCGTCGGGACTCCAGCCCGTGCCGTTGCTGACGGCAGCGCTCAATACCTCGGTGACCGCGCCGTCCGGAGCGATCCGGGTGAGGTTTCCGCCGCCGGGCTCCTCGTCGTAGCGCATGGTGCCCGCCCACAGCGCCCCGTCCGGAGCGACCACCGCGTCATTGCCGCGACGGCCGCGCACAGGGGCGTACGCCAGCCAGGAGAAAGTAGCCAGGTCGGGTCCGTACAGGCCGATGCCGTCGCGGAGATTGACCACGAGCCCGCCGCCGGTGCGCGGCTTGGCCGCGCCGACGTGCTGTTCGGTGGCCATGACCGTACGGCGGCCGCTCACCGGGTCGTACGTGTGGATGCGGGCGGACAGGATGTCCACCCAGATCAGCCGGCTGCCCGCCGGGTCCCACGTCGGCCCCTCGCCGAGCGACGCCCGCTCCCGTACCGCGATTTCCGGCCTCACCCCTGGCCCCGGTGACCGAGGCGGAGGGACAGGTCACCCGCCCCCTTGGTGGCCAGCTCGGCGAGCTCGGTCTCGCGCTCCTCGCTCCAGCGGATCATCGGTACGGAGATGGAGAGCGCGGCCACGACCCGCCCCGACCGGTCCCGCACCGGGGCTGCCACGCAGCTCACGTCCGGGTTGGACTCACGGTGCTCGAAGGCGACCCCACGATCCCGGATCCCGGCAAGCACGTCGAGCAACTCCCCCGGATCCGTGATGCTGTTGGGTGTCATGCCGACCAACTCGCGCCCGGCGATACGGGCGTCGAGTTCGGGCTCCGGCAGAGAGGCGAGCAGCATCTTGCCGACGGAGGTGCAGTGCGCGGGAAGCCTGCGGCCGGCGGCCGAGACCATGCGGACCGCGTGCGTGGAATCGACCTTGGCGATGTAGATGACATCGGCGTCTTCGAGGATGGCGACATGGACGGTCTCGTCACAGGTCTCCGCCACCTCGCGGGCCACCTGCTGTCCCTCGGCGGCAAGATCGAGCTGCTCGGCGTACCGGCTGCCGAGCTGGTACGTCCGTACGCCGAGCCGGAAGCGGCCGGGCTGGTCGGGGACCGGCACCACGTACGAGCGCGCGGCGAGCGTGGTGATGAGCTCGTGCACGGTGGTGCGGGGGAGCTGGAGTTTGCGGGTGATGTCGGGCGCGGACAGCGTGCCGTCCCCTTCCAGGAACAGCTCGAGTATGTCCAGCGCCCTGGTCACTGCCGGGACCAGTCGCCCCATGGTCGGCCACCTTCCTCTTCCGTTCGATACTCCGATCATTGACCGGTATTGCGAACACAGGCTAACCACAGGCACCTTCACCCGGCAATGGGCGTACACAGCCATTGACACCCCCTGGAGTGGCTGATTACGGTCACGCCAGCATTTCGAACGTGTGACGAAATCTCGAACACTTCCGAGGGGCAACTGCCTTGCGCATCACCGGAATCAGCACACATGTCGTCGGGACGCCCTGGCGCAATCTCACCTACGTCCTGGTACACACCGACGAGGGGCTCACCGGTGTCGGCGAGACCAGGATGCTCGGCCACACGGACGCGCTCATCGGTTACCTCCGCGAGGCCGAGGCCAATCACATCGCTGGATCCGACCCGTTCGCGGTCGAGGATCTCGTACGGCGCATGAAGTACGGCGACTTCGGACGGGCCGGCGAGATCGTGATGTCAGGCATCGCGGTCGTGGAGATGGCCTGCTGGGACATCAAGGGAAAGGCACTGGGGGTACCGGTCTGGCAGCTCCTCGGCGGCCGGGTCACCGACAGGGTCAAGGCGTACGCGAACGGCTGGTACACCACGGAGCGCACTCCGGAGGCGTACCACAAGGCAGCGGCGGCAGTCGTGGAGCGCGGCTACCGGGCCTTGAAGGTCGACCCGTTCGGGACCGGCCATCTGGAGCTCGACCAGGCCGGAACGAACTACGCGGTGTCACTCGTCGAGGCCGTACGGGACGCGATCGGCCCGGGCACCGAGCTGATGCTGGAAATGCACGGCCGCTTCTCCCCCGCCACGGCCGTACGGCTCGCCCGGGAGCTGGCCCCCTTCAAGCCCGCCTGGCTGGAGGAACCGGTCCCGCCGGAGAACCTCAAGGCCCTGGAGAAGGTCGCGGCGAAGGTGGACATCCCGATCGCGACGGGTGAACGGATCCACGACCGGATCGAGTTCCGCGAGCTCTTCGAGTCGCAGGCCGCCGACATCATCCAGCCCGACGTGGGCCATATCGGCGGAATCCTGGAGGCACGGAAGCTCGCAGCGACAGCCGAGACGCACTACACGCTGATCGCTCCGCACAATGTCGGCGGTTCGGTGCTGACTGCGGCAAGTCTCCAACTGGCCGCCTGCACCCCGAACTTCAAGATCCTGGAGCACTTCAACGACTTCGCGGACGCGGAGATCAAGAAGGTGGTGAAGGGCGCTCCCGAGGTCGTCGACGGCTACTTCCAGGTGTCGCACGCACCCGGACTGGGTGTCGAGCTGGATGTGGCCGCCGCGGCGGAATTCCCCCAGCAACAGGCCCGGTTCGACCTGTGGGCCGAGGGCTGGGAGCAGAGGAAGCCGAAGTGAGCAGCCGACGCGTCGTCATCGACGCCCCGGGCTCGCACCGGCTGGAGGTGGGCGCACGGCCGACCGGCCCGGGTCCGGGCGAGGTGCTCGTGCGGGTCGCCGCAGCCGGGATCTGCATGAGCGACCGCGAGGTGTACGACGGCCATCGCGACCCGGCGTACGTCCGCTACCCAGTCGTCCCCGGGCACGAATGGTCCGGGACCGTCGAGGCGGTGGGGGACGGCGTGGACGCGGCGCTGGTGGGGCGGAAGACCGTCGCGGAGGGGTTCCGGGCCTGCGGGGTGTGCGAGCGGTGCCGGGGCGGTGAGACCTCACTGTGCGATTCCGGTTACGAGGAGACGGGGTTCACGCAGCCCGGCGCTTTCGCCGACCACGTCGTCGTACCGGCGCGGCTGCTGCATCCCCTCGCCGACGACGCCGACCTGCGGGCCGCCGCGCTGCTGGAGCCGGCAGCGGTGGTGGCCGCCGCGGTGCGGGCGGGGCGGGCGGAGGCGGGGGAACGGATCGCGGTGGTGGGGGCGGGGACGCTGGGGCTGCTCGCGGTGCAGTTGCTGGCGGCGGGTGGCCCGGCGGAGCTGACCGTCTTCGATCCGCGCGCGGAACGGGCCGAACTGGCTTTGGCATTCGGGGCGACGCGGGGGTGTGCGCCGGAGGAGGCGCCTCGCGGGAGGTACGACCTCGTTGTCGAGACGGCGGGTGCGCCGTCGACTGCTGCCTCGTCGTGCCTGCTGGCTCGACGCGGGGGGCGCGTGATCCTCACGGGGATGTTCGCCCCGGGGGCGACGGGCATCGACCCGGTACACCTGTCGCTGAGCCAGCTCACGCTGCGGAGCGTATTCGGGGCGCCGTCGGCGGCCTGGTCGTACGCGATACGGGCATTTACGGCTGGGCTGCTCGACCCCGGGCCGCTGATCACGCACGAGTTTCCGCTGGAGCGGTTCGGGGATGCGGTGGCGTTGGTCGGGGGTGGCGACCCGAAGACCGGGAAGGTGCTGCTGCGGCCGTAGGGCGCGGGCGGGGGCGGCTTTACCCCTACCCGCCCCTCCCGAACTGAGGGCAAGCCCCAGCCTCCCGGAGGGGCTGAATACCTCCAGCCCCTGGGGGTCCCCCTGGACGAAGTCCTTGGGGGAGTTTGAGAAGCGGGGTGGGGCGGAGCCCCACCCACGACGCCGCAAATGTCACAGCCGAGAAGGTGCGGGCAGGGGAACGCGCCGCAGGCAACCCGCACCGCACCACCACCCGCACCTCCCACCCCCACCCCACTCCGCCCACCGACTCGAACCCCGTCCGAAATATCGAACCACTCAACCAGGGAGCCACGTGACACCCACCTCCACCCACCACCGCCTCCTCCGCCGCCCCGGCGCCACCGCCCTGGCCCGCATCGGACACACCGCACCCGACGACAACCCCGCCGACGCATCCCCCCACTCCTTCCCCGACGGCGGCACCTGGCGCACCGAAGTGCCCTCCGTCGAAGGCCCCGAGGCACTGGCCGCCGTACTGAAGGAGAGCTCGCGCCTCCACGTCCCGATCCACCGCATCAGCCAGGGCAGCGGCATCTGGATGCTCACGGACGCCGAGATCACCGAGATGGTGGACTCCTGCGCGGAACGCGACATCGAGCTCTGCCTCTTCACCGGACCGCGCGGCACCTGGGACATAGGCGCGGCCACCCGCACCGACTCGGGCGGCGCGGGACTGCGCGCCCGAGGCCACGACGCCCTGGCCGGTTGCGTCGAAGACGCCGTTCGCGCAACCGAGTTGGGCGTACGGTGCCTGCTCGTCGCCGACGAGGGCGTCCTGTGGACCCTGCACCGCCTCCGCATCCACGGCGTACTCCCGGCCGACACCACCTTCAAGGTGTCCGCACTGATCGGCCCCGTCAACCCGGCTTCGTACGCCGTGTACGAGCGTCTCGGCGCCGACTCCCTCAACATCCCCTCCGACCTCACCCTCACCCACCTCTCCGAGATCCGCCGGACCAGCCGCGCCCCCATGGACCTCTACGTCGAGGCACCCGACGACCTCGGCGGTTCCATCCGGATGTACGAAGCCGCCGAGCTGATACGTCGCGGCGCTCCCCTCTATCTCAAGTTCGGGCTCTCCCGGTCCCCCGGCATCTACCCGTACGGCGCCCAGCTCCGCGACACCGCCCTCGCCGCCGTCCGCGAGCGCGTGCGGCGCGGGCGGCTCGTACTCGATCTGCTCGCCCGGCACGGCGCCGACGGCGGCATGTCCCCGCTCGGCTCCCGGCTGCCCGGCGAGCTGCACCGCTTCCCTGTCACCACCACCCCCGAGAAGGACTGATCCGTCATGCGACGACGCATATCCCGAGCCGCGACCGCTGCCGCCGTCACCACGACCGCGCTGGCCCTGTCCCTCTCCGCCTGCGGCCAGAGCAGTGAGGGCGGCAGCAAGGAGAAGAAGTCCGCGGGCAGTTCCACCGTCGGTATCGCGATGCCGACCAAGTCCTCGGAGCGCTGGATCGCCGACGGCAACACCATGGTCGAGCAGTTCGAGAAGCTCGGCTACAAGACCGACCTGCAGTACGGCGAGGACGACGTCGACCAGCAGGTCTCACAGGTCGAGAACATGATCACCAAGGGCGTCGACGTCCTGGTGATCGCGGCCATCGACGGCCGCGCGCTCAGCGACGTCCTCCAGCAGGCCGCCGACCAGGACGTCAAGGTCATCAGTTACGACCGTCTGATCCTCGGATCCCCGAATGTCGGCTACTACGCCTCCTTCGACAACGAGAAGGTCGGCGTCCTCCAGGCCACGTACATCATCGAAAAGCTCGGCCTGAAGGACGGCGGCAAAAGCAGCAAGAAGGGGCCGTTCAACATCGAGCTGTTTGCCGGGTCCCCCGACGACAACAACACCCGCTACTTCTTCCAGGGCGCGTGGAAGACGCTCAAGCCGTACATCGACAAGAAGCAGCTGGTCGTCAGGAGCGGCCAGACCAAGCTCGACCAGGTCACCACGCTCCGCTGGGACGGCGGCACCGCCCAGAAGCGCATGGACGACCTGCTCACCAAGGCGTACGGCAATGACGACGTGGACGCGATCCTCTCCCCGTACGACGGGATCTCCATCGGCATCCTTTCCGCGCTCAAGTCGGACGGCTACGGGACTTCGGCCAAGCCCTACCCGGTCGTGACGGGGCAGGACGCCGAGGTTGCCTCGGTGAAGTCGATCATCGCGGGGCAGCAGACCCAGACCGTCTACAAGGACACCCGGGCCCTCGCCAAGCAAACCGTGCAGATGGCGGACGCCGTACTGAACAACAAGAAGCCCGAGGTCAACGACACCAAGACGTACAACAACGAGAAGAAGGTCGTGCCGTCCTTCCTGCTCGACCCGGTCAGCGTCGACAAGAGCAACTACCGCTCCGTTCTGGTCGACTCGGGCTACATCAAGGCGAGCGACCTCTGATGGCGGGGCCACCGGCGGGGCCCGTCCTGGAGATGCGCTCGATCGTCAAGACCTTCCCCGGGGTCAAGGCACTCTCCGATGTCACGCTGACCGTCGAACGGGGCGAGGTCCACGCCATCTGCGGCGAGAACGGCGCGGGCAAGTCGACGCTGATGAAGGTCCTCAGCGGGGTTCATCCGCACGGGAGTTACGAGGGGAGCATCCTCTTCGACGGCGAACACTGTGCCTTCAAGGACATCCGGGCCAGCGAGGCCCACGGCATCGTGATCATCCATCAGGAGCTCGCCCTGGTGCCGTATCTCTCCCTCGCCGAGAACATCTTCCTCGGCAATGAGCACGCCAAGGGCGGGTTCATCAGCTGGAACGAGACGCTGAAGCACGCCTCCGCCCTGCTCAGGCGCGTGGGACTCAACGAGCATCCGCAGACGCGGGTCGCGGACATCGGGGTCGGCAAGCAGCAGCTCGTGGAGATCGCCAAGGCGCTCTCCAAGGAGGTGAAGCTACTGATCCTCGACGAGCCGACGGCCGCGCTCAACGACGAGGACTCGGCCAAACTCCTCGATCTGATCCTGGAGTTGAAGAGTCAGGGCATCACCTCGATCATCATTTCGCACAAGCTCAACGAGATCGCGATGGTCGCCGACTCGGTGACCATCGTCCGCGACGGCCGGACCATCGAGACCCTGGACGTCAGGGCCGAAGAGACGACCGAGGAGCGGATCATCCGCGGCATGGTCGGCCGCGATCTCGACCACCGCTTCCCCGAGCGGACGGCGTACGAGGGCGAGGCGGGCGCAAATCCAGCCCTAGAGGTCCGCGACTGGACCGTGCACCACCCCATCGACCAGCAGCGCAAGGTCGTCGACGGCGTCTCGGTCCACGTCCGCCGGGGCGAGATCGTGGGCATCGCAGGGCTGATGGGCGCCGGCCGCACCGAGCTCGCGATGAGCGTCTTCGGGCGGTCGTACGGGCGCAACATCAGCGGCACGGTCCTCAAGGACGGCAAGGAGATCCCTACCAGGACCGTCCCGGAGGCGGTGGGCCACGGCATCGCGTACGTCACCGAGGACCGCAAGCAGTACGGCCTCAACCTCATCGACACCATCGGACGCAACATCACCCTGAGCGCCCTGCCCAAGGTGGCACGGCGCGGCATCGTCGACGAGCACGAGGAGACCAGGGTCGCCGAGTCGTACCGCAGGAGCATGAACATCAAGGCGCCGACGGTCTTCGAGCAGGTCGGCAGGCTCTCCGGCGGCAATCAGCAGAAGGTCGTACTCAGCAAGTGGATCTTCGCGGGTCCGGACGTGCTGATCCTCGACGAACCGACCCGCGGCATCGATGTCGGCGCCAAGTACGAGATCTACACGGTCATCGACAAGCTCGCCGCCGAGGGCAAGGCCGTCGTCTTCATCTCCTCCGAACTCCCCGAACTGCTCGGCATGTGCGACCGCATCTACACGATGTCCGCCGGCCGGCTCACCGGTGAGATCGAGCGGGCGGACGCGACCCAGGAAGTTCTGATGCGACACATGACCACGGACAAGAGGTAGGACAGATGGGCCCGGTCACCACCGACAAGCCGCAGCCTTCGGGGCCGGCCGTCGCCGAGCCGCGAGGCTCCGCCGTCAGCACGCTCCTGCTGGAGGCGATGCGCCGCAACATGCGCCAGTACGGGATGCTCATCGCCCTCGCGCTGATCGTCGCGCTCTTCGCGATCTGGACCGACGGCGTGCTGCTCCAGCCGAACAACGTCACCAATCTGGTGCTCCAGAACAGCTACATCCTGGTTCTCGGCATCGGCATGATGATCGTCATCATCTCCGGCCACATCGACCTGTCGGTCGGCTCGCTGGCCGCGTTCGTCTCCGCCGCGTGTGCGGTGATGATGGTCGAACAGGACGTGCCGTGGGTGCTCGCACTGGCCCTGGCCCTGGTCATCGGGGCGGTCGCCGGGGCCTGGCAGGGGTTCTGGATCGCGTACGTCGGCATCCCGTCGTTCATCGTCACGCTCGCCGGGATGCTGCTCTTCCGTGGCGGTACGCAGATCCTCCTCGGCTCGCGCTCCATCGGCCCGTTCCCCGAGGGCTTCCAGAAGATCTCCACGGGCTACCTCCCCTCGCTCGGCCCCGACACGAACTACCACAACCTCACCCTGCTGCTGGGGCTCGGGCTGCTCGCCTTCGCCCTGGTCCAGGAGGTCAGGGACCGCCGCAGGCAGCAGAGTTACGACCTCGAAGTCCTCCCCCGGTCGCTGTTCCTGACCAAGTGCGTGGCGATGGCCGCGGCCGTCTTCGCCTTCACTCTCACCCTCGCCAGCTACCGGGGCGTGCCAGTGGTTCTGCTGCTGCTCGCGGTGCTTCTCATCGGCTTCGGCTTCGTGATGCGCAACGCGGTCGTCGGCCGGCATGTGTACGCGCTGGGCGGCAACCAGGCGGCGGCGAAGCTGTCCGGCGTCAAGGACAAGCGCGTCACCTTCCTGGTCTTCGTGAACATGGGCGTACTCGCCGCCCTGGCCGGTGTCGTCTACGCGGCCCGGCTGAACGCGGGCGTGCCGCAGGCCGGTATGAACTTCGAACTCGAAGCGATCGCGGCCGCGTTCATCGGCGGTGCCTCGATGAGCGGCGGCGTCGGCACGGTCTTCGGCGCGATCATCGGCGGTCTGGTCCTGGGCGTGCTGAACAACGGTATGTCGCTGGTCGGCATCGGCACCGACTACCAGCAGGTCATCAAGGGTCTGGTGCTGCTGGCCGCGGTCGGGTTCGACGTATGGAACAAGCGCAAGGTCGGTTCGTAAGTCCCCCAGCCTTCTTGAGGAGCCGCACACATGAGCACGAGCAGACGCACAGTGATAGCCGCGACGGCCGCGGCGGCAGGGCTGGCCCCCGTGGGGGCGGGCAGCGCGCACGCCTCGGCCGCCAGCAATGCGCGGCGGGAGCTCTTCGGCCGGCTGGCCGACGGCACCAAGGTGTACCGCTGGACCGTCGCCAACGGCGGAACCCGGCTGAAGGCGACGGGCCGAACAGCCTTCACGGCGGCGACAAGGGCTTCGACAAGCAGCTCGAGCCCTACAGCCGGGGTTCGGACCGGGGCCTGGTCCTGAGCCGGACCAGTCCAGACGGCGAGATGGGTTACCCCGCCTCGTAGAAGATGCCGTACATCGACTTGTCGATCGCGGGGCCGGTGCGGGCGGGATCGACGGTGATCGAGTAGTCGGTGGCCGCGTCGGCCGCCGGAGCTTCGGCGGACAAAGGGCTACGGGCTGGGGGCTGGGGGCTACGCGCGGCGCCGGAGGCTGATGTCCGTGTCCGTCGCGTAGCTCTGGGTCCACTGGCGCCCGACGTCCGACGTCCACGTGACGTGGACGGTGTCGCCGTCGGTCCTGACGCGGTCCACCGTGATCGTGCGCTCGCCGGTACGCACATCCCCGCGCCGCAGCTCGCCCGCCTTCACGGTCTCGTACGTGTCCCTGGCCTGCGCCTCGGCCTCGTCGGCGGCGCGCAGAAGGGCTGCGGCCAGCTCCCGGGCCTGCGCGGGGGTGGCGACGAGGGGGACGTACTCGCTGCCGTGCGCTCCGACGTGGATCTGACCCGCTTCCGCGTTCCCGGCGGGACCCGGAGCGACCTCGACATGGTGCGTACCGCCGTCACGGGTGTGCATGCGGATCTCGGGCATCGCTGTCTCCTCAGGCGTGCGGGCCCACCGTGATCGTGCCGACGGTGAGTTCGGTGCTGCCCTCCATGATCTCCCCGACCCGCCCCACCTGGTCGTCGAGCTCCTTGCGCTGCGCAGCGGTGAGGGCACCGAGCGGTTCGACCGTGATGTGGATCTTGCGTCCGGAGCGGCGCTGGTGCCAGACGCCGGCCGCGACGCCGTCCACCAGCAGGACGGGGTAGTTGCCCGCCTGGCCGCCGGCCAGTGCGCGCCCGTAGGCCCGTCCGGGGAAGAGCCGCTCCCGGGGCTGAGACGCGATGACGTACGCGTCGAAGTACGGCAGCAGGCGCACGCCCCGGGGCTTGGCGGTGGGCATCGCCGTGTCCCCGGCCACCACCCAGGCGGGGGCGCCCTCCAGCTCGACCTGCTGGAGTTCGGCGGCGAGCGAGGCGAAGAGGTCGCTCGTCCAGCGTGGTGGTGCGGCGAGCCAGCGTGCGAAGTGCTGAGGGGTGGCGGGCCCGTAGGCGTACAGGTAGCGCTTGACGAGTTCCGTGAGCGCCGTGCGCGCCTCGGCGGGCCGGAAGTCCGGCAGCCAGCGGCGGGGGCTGGTGTAGGTGACCTTGCGGCCGAGGCTGGGGCCGAAGCACAGGGCGCCTCGGTTGGCCGCCGTGTCGACGGCCTGGAACCAGCGGGGCCACTTGTCCTGGAACGCCTCCATGACCGGGTCCGCGGCCCATGGGCCCGCCTCTTCGGCCAGTGCTTCGGTGAGTTCCTCGACGGTCAGGTCGGCGTCCGCGAGGACGACCGTCATGGCGTCCACGACGGCCTCGGTCTGATCGGGCGTCAGCAGCGACGCCTGCCCCTGGGTGCTCCGGCCGCCGGGCAGCGCGGAGAGGGCGCCGGTCCACATCGGCAGGTCCTGGGCGCTCAGCAGATGTACGGTGCCGCGCGGTCCCCGGGTCTTGACCAGGGTGCGCTCGGTCCACAGGGCGTGGCGGACGTCGGCCCGGGTGCCTTCGGCCATCCGCATTCCGATCGACAGCTCGGCGGCGGACAGCACTTGGGCGTGCGCACCGCACATCACGGCGGCCGGGCCGGCGGGTCCGGCGCCCTTCAGGGGGGCGGCGAGCCCGTTGCGCTCCAGCCGCCTGGCGGACACCTGTGGCCAGGAGAACCTCGGGGTCGCGGTCGCAGGGTTCATGGCGATCAGTGTGCCGTGCGGCCGGTCCGGGAGGGGGCCGGCCGCACGGTGAAGGGCTTCCTACCAGTCGCCGTCGGCCACCGGCTTCCCCGGCGCGTCGCCGAGCGACTTCACCTGGTGCGGCGAGGGCTCCTGCCACGGTGTGTGGTCGTCGCCCAGCCACTCCCCGGCGGGCAGCACCGCGCCCAGCGTCTCGGACGGCGCCAGGTCCTCGCCCTCGGCGTCGTAGTAGTCGAACCAGGGCAGTCCGGCGCGCGTGTACGCGGCCCGGTCCACGGGGGACGGCGGGGGCTCCTCGCCCGTGATACGCCGCCACTCCGGGGGCGTCACGAGGTGGACGAAGACCCGGCCCGACGGCTCGCCGGCCCAGTCGGACGCCGGCCGGTCGTCCTTGTAGACCTCCTGGCGCATGGAGCCGCCCACGCCCAGTCCCATCGCCGCCTGGGCCCTGGGGGCGCCGCCCGGCCTGCCGAAGGGAGCGGCCGCCATGGCGGGCGCGGCGGGTACCGGCCCTCCGTATCCGTACCCGCCGCCGGGCTGGGGCGGCGGGGGCATCGCCGCCCGGCGCTCCGCCTCGCGGCGCTGTTCCTCGCGCCAGGCGGCCAGGGCCGCCCCGGTGAGGGGGAAGGACTGCAACTGGAGCCCGCCCCACGTCTCCTCACCGGTGACCTGGCCCTCCACCGTCGCGCCCATGCCCAGCGGCACCGCCACGAACTGACGCACCGTGCCCTTGCCCGAGTTGATGCCGTCGAGCCACGGCTGGCGGGGCAGCACGAGGTAGTTCTGCGGGTCACGGGACAGCCGGCCACTCCACGGCTTCCCCGACACGGCGCACACCTTGCCCACGCCGACCTGGAGGGCGCCGGGCTCCGCGGTCCCGGCGAAGCTGAGCCACATCGCCTCCCGCAAGTACACAGGCAGCATGATGCCGCCCCTGGCCAGCCACTGCTGCGGCGCGGTGTCCGGGTAGTCCTCGACCCTGCGCAGCGGGAAGTTCCCCAGCCCGGGCGGCAGCGCGTGCGTCCCCTTCTCGGGCAGGCGCAGCGTACGTACGAAACGCACCTGCACCCCGCCCGGCAGCACCAAGCTGTCCCCGTCGATCCGCACCGCCCCGATAGTCACCGGCGCACTCCCCTTGTCTCGGTACCGCTGATCGCTTACGGAGGTACCACGACGACGCCACGTCCCCCGGTTCCACGTGCGCGTCAGGTGCTGCGCCCCACGTCGAACGGCGCCGTCGTCCCCGTGAAAGGCCCCGCCGCCGTGTCGCCGAAGTAGCGCACCCGGTACGTGCCCGCCGCGGCGTCCGGCGGGACGGCCCAGGTGATCGTCACTGTGGACGACGACGCGCCCGCCCCTGTCCCCGCCCTGGCCCAGCGGAACGTGGTCGACCAGTCGCCGTCGTCGGCGACCACGGTCCACACTCCGCCGCTCCCCATCCGCTCCACCGCGAGGAAAGTGCCGCCCCTGTGCAGGTCGTTGCCCGGATGGGCGCCCACGAAGCGGGCGGTGACCAGGCTGCCCGTACGGGCGAAGGTGAGGACGTCGCCGAAGGCCCGGCCGGGGTGCGGCGCGTCGTGCCCGCGCCGCCGGTACCGGAAGCGCGGCGGCCGGATGCGCTCCGGCGTGCCCCGGGCGACCCGCCTGCCGTCGCGCATCGCTTCCGCGAGGCCCGCCACGCTCTGGCAGAGGGCCGGCAGCTCCCAGCGGCCGAAGAGCGTGCTGCCGCCCTCGTACTCCTGGGCGTCGTACTCCTCCGGTGTGGTCACGTAGTGCGCGTACGCATTGCTGTAGCCCGCGACCAGTACGTTCGCCAGGTCCGCGCCGACGATTTCGGCGACGGTACGGCGCAGACGCAGGCCCGCCACGATCGTCACCTCGGCGGGAATGCCGACGAGGTACAGGGGGCCGATGCGCAGCAGTTGGACCGGGAGCCGCTCCTGGACCATGGGCAGGACGCGGTTGACCGGGCCTGCGGGCAGGCACATCCCCTTGGGGGCCTGGGCGTCGCGCAGGCGGGGCGCCAGGGGGTAGACGACCTGCTGGGACAGGGTGTCCCAGAGGAGGTTGCGGCCCGGCCTGAAGCCCCTGAAACCGGGGCCGTCCACCCAGGCGCCCGCGAAGGCCGCCGCGCCCGCGACCGGGCCCGAGGTGCGGTGTGTACGGCCGTCTCCGGTGAATTCGGGCCGTACCGTCACCGCTGAGAGGTTGACGTGGGTGAGGCGGCTGTCCAGTCCGCCGGAGATCTCGTCGCCGTCCAGTGCGGCGGCTGCCTCGTACTGGCGGCTGCCGATGATCCGGGTGTTCTCGAATTCGTCCTCGGTCGGGCCGCTGCCCGGCCTGAGATTGAGGTTCGGCGACATGTCACCGGCGTTGGTCTGCGCGAAGGCGGCCACGAGGCCCGTGTCCTCGGCGGAACGCTCCCAGTGCGACGCCGCGTAACCCTTGTTGTCGGCGCTGATGAGCGTATTCGTGTTGGTCATGCTGGTGTTGTGGGTGGCGAACCAGTTGACGGCGCCCGCTGTCCTGCCGTCCCGCTCGATGCGCAGCAGCGTGGTCTGCGGGTCCACGGCGTCGGGGAAGCACGCCCGGTCGGCGGCCGGGTTGCGGGAAAAGGCCCGCTCGGACCGGTTGACGCTGGCCTTGAGGAGTTCGCCGTGGGCCAGCCGGAGCGTGGCGGGGGCGAGGGCGGCGTGTGCGGCCAGGGCGGCCTCGACGATGCCGTCGACGATCGCGGTGTACGTCTGCTCCCTGAAGCCGCCGGTGTTGCTGTTGTACAGCGCGTGATGGAAGTAGCCGCCGGGGCCGCAGTGGGTGTGCGTCGCGGTGATCATGACATTGGCCTCGGTGTAGCCGTCGGGCAGACGGCTCAGCACGTCCCGTACGACACCTGCCGACATCAGCGGCAGTTCGCAGACCACGAGCAGCAGCCGCCGCTCACCGTCCGCAAAAGCGAAGGCCCGTGCGTGCAGCCTGGTGTGGATGCCGCTGGTCTGCTGTTCGGCCTTGCCGTACCCGAGCATTCCGCACTCGGCGGCCTCACCCGTGATGTCGGCGATGCCGCACCCTGCCAGGTAACTCACCGGGTGACTCATCAGTCGAAGAGGTCCGGGTCGGACGCTGTGATCTGGTCCCACAGGGGCTGGGCCTGGAACCAGCCCGCGAAGTGGCCGCCGACCTGGCCGCGGGTGTGCAGTGCCGTGTCTCGGTCGATGAGTTTCGGCGTACCGGCGGCCATCGCGAGGAGCTGGGCCTGGCAGGAACGTTCCATCGTGATGAACCACCAGACGGCCTCGGCGACCGACTGCCCGACCGTCAGCAGGCCATGGCTCTGGAGGATCACGGCCTTGTACGAGGCGAGGGCCGCGCCGATGCGTTTGCCCTCCTCGGCGTCGCTGACCACGCCCTGATAGTCGCTGTAGAGGCCGTGGTCCTCGAAGAAGGCGCACGCGTCCTGGGTGATCGGGTCGAGCGGTATACCGAGGCTGGAGAACGCCTTGCCGTGCAGCGAGTGGGAGTGCGCGGCGGCCAGCGCGTCGGGGCGGGCCTTGTGGACCTCGGAGTGGATGACGAAAGCGGCACGGTTCACGGGGCGGTTGCCGTGCAGGAGGCTGCCGTCGTGGCCGACCAGGATCAGATCCGACGCCTTGATCCGGCTGAAACTCATCCCGAAGGGGTTGACCCAGAACGCATCGGTGTTCTCGGGGTCGCGGACGGTGATGTGCCCGGCGACGCCCTCGGAGAAGCCGAACCGGCCGAAGAGGCGGAATCCGGCGGCCAGTTGCTCCTTGCGGTAGCGGCGTTCCTCTTCGACTGAGTCGAAGGTCGGAGGTGTCGGGACCGAGACGCCTTCCGGCATGGGTCCCGCGACTGCCGCGATGACCTGGGACATGGTGGGGCGGCGCGGCGCTGCTGCGGGCATGGTGCCTCCTCGTCCATCGGATACATTCGCGTATCCGATACGGGTGGGGATGCTTTCCGAGGCCGTACGCGCTGTCAAGTGCCTTGGGAATCAACATGACTTCGGGAAGGTGGCAGATGCCGAAGGGGACGACCAGGCGGCGGCCGCAGACGCTGGCGCGGCTGCTGGACGCGGCACGCGAGGTGTTCGCCGAATCCGGCTTCCAGGGCGCCCGGATCGAGGACATCTGCCGAAGGGCGGGCTACACCCGCGGCGCCTTCTACTCCAACTTCCGGACCAAGGACGAGCTCTTCTTCGCGCTCTTCGACGCGCACGCCGACCGCGAACTGGCGCGCATCACCAAGGCCGCGGCGGCGTTCGGCGACGACGAGCTCACGGTCCGGCGGATCGCCGAGGTGCTGGCGTACATCGATCCCGACGAGCGCACGTGGTTTCTGGTGACCACCGAATTCACTCTGTACGCGATCCGCAACCCGCCGGCGGCGCGGGCGCTCGCCGATCATGACGCCCGGCTGCGGGCCGAGGCGGTCGGGCTGCTCCGCGACCTGTTCGAGCGCGCCGGGCTGCGGCCCACGGTCGACCTCGACGAGCTGGTCAGGGTGGTGATCGCGATGCGGGAGGGGGCGCTCGGCCAGAGTTACGTCGAACCGGACCGGCTGACGCCGGGCGCGCTCGCCGGACGGTTCCTGCCGCTCCTGCTGGCCGCGTCGACGGCGGAACTGAAAGGCCCGCCGCCCCGGCTTCAGGGCGCACCACCGCCCTGAACTGCGACAACGCCCGCTGCGAGGTCCACTGTCAGTCGGCGGGTGCACACTGGCCCGTATCTCAGACAACGGCGTCCTGGAGGTGTCGGTCATGACCGACGTACTGCTGACTGTAGGTACACGAAAAGGACTCTTCATCGGCCGCAGGCGCGGAGGTCAGTGGGAGTTCGACGGGCCGCATTTCAACGCGCAGGCGGTGTATTCGACCGCCATCGACACCCGCCGGGCGGTGCCCAGGCTGCTAGTCGGCGGGGACAGCGCCCACTGGGGTCCTTCGGTCTTCCACTCCGACGACCTGGGCGAGACCTGGACCGAGCCCGCCCGGCCTGCGGTGAAGTTTCCGCAGTTCACCGGGGCCTCGCTGGAGCGGGTCTGGCAGCTGCATCCGGCCGGGCCCGCGGCGCCCGACGTCGTGTACGCCGGCACCGAGCCCGCCGCGCTGTTCCGGTCCGAAGACGGTGGAGAGTCCTTCGATCTGGTACGGCCGCTGTGGGAGCACCCGACGCGCTCGCAGTGGATGCCGGGCGGTGGCGGCGAGGGGCTGCACACCGTCATCACCGATCCGCGTGACGCACAGGCCCTGACGGTCGCGGTCTCCACGGCGGGGGTCTTCCGTTCGCTGGACGGCGGGGCGAGCTGGGCGCCGTCCAACCGCGGAGTGTCGGCGGTGTTCCTGCCCGACCCCGATCCCGAGTTCGGCCAGTGCGTACACAAGATCGCCCAGGATTCGGCCGATCCCGACCGGCTGTATCTGCAGAACCACTGGGGCGTCTACCGGAGCGACGACGCCGGAGCCAACTGGTCCGACATCGGGGCCGGGCTGCCCTCCACGTTCGGATTCGCCGCCGCGGCGCATCCGCACCGGGCGGACACGGCGTACGTCTTCCCGATCACCGCGGACTCCGACCGGGTGCCCGCCGACAACAAATGCCGCGTCTACCGGACGGGTGACGCGGGCAAGACGTGGGAGCCGCTGTCGGCCGGACTGCCGGAGGAGGCGCACTACGGGACGGTGCTGCGCGACGCGCTCTGCACGGACAACGCGGACCCGGCGGGGGTGTACTTCGGCAATCGCAACGGCGAGCTGTTCGCGAGCGCGGACGACGGGGACAGCTGGCAGCTGCTCGCCTCGCATCTGCCGGATGTGCTGTGCGTACGGGCGGCGGTCATGGGCTGAGCTGCGGGCCGTCGGTCGGGCTACGGCGATCGACTGCCGCCCTGGACCGTCGGCTGAGCTCCGGCCATCGGTTGATGCGGGCGGGTGCGCCACCAGTAGAGTGACGCCCCGTGGCAGCAAGACCGTTGAAAGAGATCGTCGAGCCGGGCTGGGCGGACGCTCTGGAACCAGTGGCCGAACGGGTCGCCGCTATGGGCGACTTCCTGCGTACGGAGATCGCCTCCGGACGGACGTACCTACCGGCCGGGGCGAACGTACTGCGGGCGTTTCAGCAGCCGTTCAGCGAGGTACGTGTCCTGATCGTCGGCCAGGACCCGTATCCGACGCCGGGGCACGCGGTGGGGCTGAGCTTCTCCGTCGCGCCCGAAGTGCGTCCGCTGCCCGGCAGTCTGGAAAACATCTACCGGGAGATGCACACCGACCTCGGTCTGCCCCGGCCGTCGAACGGTGACCTCACGCCGTGGACGCGGCAGGGTGTGCTGCTGCTCAACAGGGCGCTCACCACGGCTCCGCGCAAGCCCGCAGCGCACCGGGGCAAGGGCTGGGAAGAGGTGACCGAGCAGGCGATCCGGGCACTGGTCGCGCGCGGCACTCCGCTGGTCTCCGTGCTGTGGGGGCGTGACGCCCGCAACCTGCGGCCGCTGCTCGGCGATCTCCCGGCCGTCGAGTCCGCGCACCCCTCCCCCATGTCGGCGGACCGCGGTTTCTTCGGCTCCCGGCCGTTCAGCCGCACCAATGAGCTGCTGGCCCGGCAGGGCGCGCAGCCGGTGGACTGGCGGCTGCCGTGACGCCGGGCCCCGGCCCCAACGGCGGTTGGGTGCTGGGCGTGGACTCCGGCGGATCCGGGCTGCGGGTGGCGCTCGCGGACGCGTCGGGCACCGGGCGCGCGCGGACCACCGCGTCGCGCGAGCCCGTGCGCACGGGTCCCGCGGGCATCGACGCGGCGCATCTGCTGGATCAGTTGCTGCCCATGGCACGCACCCTTCTCGACGGTGCCGGAAGCAGCGCCGGGGGCACTGCTGGTGACACCGTCGCCGTCGGCGCTGTCGCGGTCGGTGCGGCCGGGATGGTGACCCTGGGTGACGACCTGCGCACCCGGCTGCCGGCGGCGCTGGAGAGTGCGCTCGGCGTACGGCGCGTCGCGCTCGCCGCCGACGCCGTCACGGCGTACGCGGGGGCGCTCGGTGAGCGTCCTGGGGCGGTAGTGGCGGCAGGGACCGGGATGATCGCCCTGGGCACCGATCTGGCCTCCTGGCGCAGAGCCGACGGCTGGGGGCATCTGCTCGGCGACTGCGGCGGCGGTGCCTGGATCGGCCGGGCCGGGCTCGAAGCGGCGATGCGCGCCCATGACGGGCGTCCCGGTGGCTCCCCGGCGCTGCTCGCCGCGCTGGAGGCGGTCTTCGGCCCCGCGCCCGAACTGCCCGGCCTGCTCTACCCGCGCACCGACCGGCCCGCCGTACTGGCCTCCTTCGCGCCGGAAGTGGCCCGGTGCGCCACGGCCGGGCCCGGCGAACCCCGCGAAACCGGTGACCCCGTAGCGGCGGGAATCCTGCGGGAGGCGGCCCGGCACATCGCCGACGCAGCTGCCGCCGTCTGCCCGGCGTCCGGGGAGTGCGAAGTCGCCCTCACCGGCGGCCTGTTCAAGATCGGCGACCCACTGCTCGTACCCCTGCGGGCCGAACTCTCCGCTCGACTGCCGCACGCACGTACCGTATCGGCGGCCGGTGACCCGCTGGCCGGGGCCGTGCGCATCGCCGCATCCCTCGCCACCGGCGACCTGCGGCTGCCGCGTGACGGGCGCCTGTTGCACGTACCGACAGAGCAGGGCAGTTGAACTCAAAGCGACTCACGGGATAAATAGGGACAGACACCGCTCGAATGCCCCCTCCCCGAACGGCCCAACCCCGAAAGCCAGTAGCATGCGGCGCCATGAGCTCCCCCACTGGGCCCGCATCCGGCCTGCCTGTACGAATGCCGCGACCTCGCCAGCCCGGACGGCACCGCCGCCCGGAACCCGTGGTGGCGCCCGAGGGCGCGCCCGCGCTTGTCCTCGCCGTCCCCGGCACCCCGGGCAGCGCTTCGCGCAGCCTGGCGGAGGAAGTCGTCAGCATCGCCCGTTCCGAGCTGCCCGGCCTTGACGCCAGAATCGGCTACCTCGACGGCGACAACGCCGAGTACCCGACGCTCGAAAACGTCCTCGCGCGCACCGCTGCCGAGCGCACCGCCCGCTACGAGCAGGCGCTCGCGGCGGGACGCGAGGTCGAAGAGCCGCACGGCCCGGTCGCCGTCGTGGTGCCGCTGCTCGCCGGTCCCGAGAGCGCCCTCATGCGCCGGATACGGCAGGCAGTCATGGACAGCCGCGCCGCGGCCGAGCTGACCGACGTCCTCGGCCCCCACCCGCTGCTCGCGGAGGCACTGCACGTGCGCCTCTCCGAGGCCGGTCTGTCCCGCGCCGACCGCGCCAGGCTGTTCACGGTGGCCACGGCGGCCGACGGCATCATCCTGGCCACCGTGGGCGGCGAGGAGGCCGTGCAGGCCGCCGGGATCACCGGCATGCTGCTGGCCGCGCGTCTCGCAGTACCGGTGATAGCCGCGGCGCTCGACGAGCAGGGTTCGGTCGCCGCCACCGCGGAGCAGCTGCGTGGTTCGGGTTCGGTGCAGCTCGCACTCGCGCCGTACGTGATCGGCCCGGAGGTTCCGGACAGCCTGCTCGACGCGGCCGTCAAGGAGGCGGACTGCGCGACGGCGGAGCCGCTGGGCGCCTACCCGGCGATCGGCAAGCTCGCGCTGTCGCACTACACGACGGCGCTCGGCATCGCCCCGCAGCAGCAGGCTCAGGGCATGTCGACCCACTGACACGGCACACCACGTCGGACAACGGCAGACGGCGGGGAGGGCCCGCACCGATCACTCGGTGCGGGCCCTCCCCGTGTGTCAGGCGTGTCAGGGATATCAGGGATGTTCAGCGGTGTCAGGTATGCGTCAGGCGATGACGACGCAGGACGCCGCGGGCGCCTCGACGGAGCCCGCCCTGCGCGGGATGCCCGTCTCCTGGTCGATGTCGAACCAGGTGACGTCTCCCGAGCGTTCGTTGGACACGTACAGCCTGCGCCCCGACGGGTCCGCGGTGAGGTCGCGCGGCCAGTGCCCGCCGCACTCCACCGTCGTCACCAGTTCCGCTCGCGCCCCGGCCGCGTCGAGTGCGAGGACGGCGATGCTGTCGTGTCCCCTGTTGGCCACCCACAGAAAGCGCCCGTCGTGCGCCACGACGGCCTCGGAGGGGTACGTCGCCCCTTCCGTGCCCGGCGGCACCAAAGGGGCCTCAGCGAGCGGCACAAGCACGCCCGACTCGGCGTCCCAGCGGCAGACCGTGACGGTCGGCTCCAGCTCGTTGAGGACGTACGCGTGACCGCCGTCCGGGTGGAAGGCCAGATGGCGGGGGCCTGACCCGGGCCGCAGCGCGGTCTCGGTGTGCACGCGCAGCGTCCCAATGGGGGTGGTGAGTTGGCAGACCCGTACGGAATCGGTGCCGAGGTCGACGCTGAGCACCCAGCGCCCGGTGGGGTCGGGCAGCACCTGGTGCGCGTGCGGCCCGGCCTGGCGGTCCTCGTCCGGGCCGTTGCCGCGGTGGTGCAGTACGCCGGTGGCCGCCTCCGGGGCGCCGTCCGCGCCGACGGGGAGAACCGTGACGCTGCCCGAGCCGTAATTGGCGGTCACCAGATGCCCGGCGGTGAGGGCGAGATGAGTGGGCGCGGCGGCGCCCACCGGCACCGGCTTGCCCACCGGCTGCGGGGCGCCGTCGCCCGTCACGTCGAACGCCGCGACCGCCCCGTCCTCGGTCTCGCTCACCGCGTACAGGACCGAACCGCCGGGCGCGAGCGCGAGGTACGACGGGTCGGCGACGGCGCCGGTGGCCCCCAGGACGGTCAGCCCGCCCGTCTCCGGGTCCACGGCGGCGGCGATGATCCCCCGGCCCCCTGCCGACGTGAAAGACCCTATGAACGCCCGCCCTGCCGCGTTGCTGCTGCTCACCGAGGAGCCCCTTTCCGAGACAGCTGTGGATCACATTCTGCCGGGCCGCGATTCGGGGTGGTGCACGTACGCGGGACTCCGCTCGGTCGCGTCGTACGTCCGGTGGAAGACCGGCGTGGCCGCGCCGGAGATCGGCGGCACGATCCACGCCCAGTCGGCCCCGACCCGGCGGCCTCTCGCCTGCTCCCGTTCCAGGTGGGCGAGGAAGCGCAGCGACTCGGCGTGGTGGTCGGTGATGGTGACTCCGGCGCGGTCGAAGGAGTGCAGGACGGCGCGGTTGAGCTCGACGAGCGCGCGGTCCTTCCACAGCGAACGGTCGCTCGACGTGTCGAGTCCGAGCCGTTCGGCGATACGCGGGAGGAGGTTGTACCGGTCGGTGTCGGCGAGGTTGCGGGCGCCGATCTCGGTGCCCATGTACCAGCCGTTGAAGGGCGCGGCGGGGTAGTGGATCCCGCCGATCTCCAGGCACATGCAGGAGATGGCGGGTACGGCGTGCCAGCGCAGTCCCCACTCCGCGGCCCAGTCGTCGTCGGGGTGGTGCAGCTCTACTTCGAGGACCGCGTCGTCCGGCAGCACGAACCAGCGCGGCTGCCCGACCCCGTCACTGCCCTGCCCGGCGCTGCCCTGATCCTCACCGCCTTGGATCACCAGGGGCAGTACGTCGAACGGGGTGCCGGGGCCGCCCGGCCAGCCGAGGCGCTGCGCGAGCGCGGTGACGGCGGCGTTGCGCGGGTCTCCGGTGACGCCGCCGCCCGGCGCGGCGTAGCCGGCGTACCGCACGAGCTGCTCGTTGCGGATGCGCGGGCCCCGGCGCAGCGGGGTGTCCGGGGCGAAGACGGTGATCAGGGGGCGGATCCGGCCGCCGTTGGATGCCTCCCGCAGATGGGCGGCGGCCTCGCGCGCGACGTCCTGGGCGGCGGTGATGTGGCGGCGGTCGCGGACGCGCAGGGAGTGCCAGTACAGGCGGCCGATGCAGCGGTTGCTGTTGCGCCAGGCCACGCGCGCGCCGAAGACGAGTTCGGCGGCGGTGTGCCGGTAGGTCCCGGTGGCGGCGATCTCGGCCCGTACGGCGCGGATTCGGCGTTCCGCATCGCCCGTGGCGGGCTCCTCGCGGTGGTGGAGCCGGATGAACTCCCCCGCCTGTCCGATCAGCGCCCGTTCGGGCTGTTCGGTACGGGGCAGGGAGCGGGGCGGCCAGAGGTCTTGGGCCTGGTCCTGGTCTGCGGCTCGGCGACGGTACTTGCGCATGGTGCGGGCACCCCCAAGTGCGGAAGGGGCACGGGCCGTTTCCGCACGGACCGTGCCGGTCACCCGTGTGATGCGGCCGGGTCTACCCCTCGCACGCGCTGATCCACCCTGTCCGTGTTGGATGCATCTGCCTCATTCGGCGGCCTGCTGTCCAGGCCGCAGCTCAGGCGCTTACGACGGGGGCGCGCGGAGAGGTGCGCAGGGGCGTGGCGAGCTCGGCGAGCGCCTGCTCCAGCTCGTGGAGATGGCTCAGCGCGGCCTCGGCGCCCGGGTGGTGCGCGGGTGCCTGTACGGGCTGAACCGGCGGCCTCTCGATCTCGGCCCCCGGCGACACGAGCGCCTCGACGGCGGCCTCGACCCGCCAGCAGGCGGCGGCGAGGCGCGCGTCGTGGGAGGCGTCGGGGTCGGCGGCCACGGAGGCGAGGGCCCGTACCAGCCGGGCGCAGTCGTCGAGCAGCGCGATGACCTGGCGGGCACGTGCCTTGCGGGCGCGCAGCGGGCTCAGCGGGTGGACCAGCGGGGCGAGCGTGTGCCGTACGCGGCCGAGGAGCAGCTCCAGTTCGGCCACCCGGGGCGCCGGGTCGGCGGCGGTGTCCCCGGCCAGCCGCCGGGCGGCGTCGGCGGTGCAGGCGCGTACGCAGTGCAGCGCGCGCTGGATCCAGGCGTTGGTCGTCCCGTGGGTGGTGACCGGCAGGACGACGGCGACGGCGACGGCCGCGCCGAGTGCGCCGACGGCGGTCTCCTCGAAGCGCAGGAGGAGCAGGCCGGGGTGCAGGACGCCGAGGAGTCCGTACAGCAGACCGGCCATGACGGTCACGAAGAACATCATCCAGCTGTACGAGGGCGCCGCCGTGTAGAAGATGCCGAAGACGCAGACGGCGACCAGGGCGGCCGTCGGCGCGGGCGACCCGGCGACGGGGACCGCGATCAGCAGGCCGGCGGCGATGCCGGCGACCGTGCCGAGTACGCGACGGAAGCCGCGTACGAGCGTCTCGCCGCGCGCGGTGGTGTTGACGAAGATCCACCACGCGGTGCCCACGGCCCAGTACCAGCGCTCCTGCGAGAGCAGCTGCCCCAGCGCCAGCGCGAAGGCGCACGCGGCGGTGACCTGGAACGCCTGGCGGGTGGTGGGGCGCGCGAGACGGCGCCCGGTCAGCGGGGCGGGCGCGGCGGGCGGCGGAGTGCGCCGCTCGATGCACCACGCGCCGAAGCGCACTGCGGCCGAGGCCGCGACGGCGAGCGCGACAGCGGCGTACAGCTCGGGCAGCTGGGACGGCTGCGCGTGCAGGAACTGGGTGGCGAAGAACTGCATGAACGCGAAGATCCCGAGCGCGTGGCCGCGCGGCCCCCAGCGCCTGGCGTACGCGCCGCAGAAGACCACCAGGAGGAATGCCAGGTCGCGCGGGAGCGGGTGGTCCTGGAGGGCTGTCGCCAGGGCGAGTACGGGGAACCCTGCGAGCGGCAGCAGCGCGGTGGTGACCACCTGGCGGCGGACCGTCGCATCCTGGACGGTGAAGAGCGCGAGGAGCGCGGCGAGTCCCGCGGTGATGGAGGCGGTCAGGGACAGCCCGGCCAGTTCGGCCGCGGCCACCGCGAGCCCCACCCCGATGACGGCGCGCGTGGACACGCGCAGACGCAGAAGCCCCGGATCTGGAGCGCTGAACATCCTCTTCACGACGGTGTGACCGCCCCCCTCGGCGAACCGATCTTTCACAGACATGGCAAAGGCGCCGCTGTCCGGGAGCGGCTTCGTCGCCGGTCCGGCGCTGCGCGGCGCCATGAATACACAAAGGAAAGCATCAAGTGGCACGGTGGCTCAACTCGACCTGGAAGCACTGAGCCATTGGTACAGTAAACAGTCCGAGAACCGAGCCAGAAGGAGGCCAACGGATCATGGCGGTGGACGAGCTCGACACCCGCATCCTGCGCCTGCTCATCGAGCAGCCCCGCACCAGCGTGCGCGAATACGCCCGCGTCCTGGGCATCGCGCGCGGGACGCTCCAGGCCCGGCTGGAGCGGCTGGAGCGGGACGGAGTGATCACCGGTACGGGTCCAGCCCTCTCCCCCGCCGCGCTCGGCCACCCCGTCCTCGCCTTCGTCCACATCGAGGTCACCCAGGGCCACCTGGACGAGGTGGGCGACGCGCTGGCGGCCGTACCGGAGATCATCGAGGCGTTCTCCATCACGGGCGGCGGCGACCTGCTGACCCGGGTGGCGGCGCGCGACAACGGGCACCTGGAGGACGTCATCCAGCGGTTGATCCAGCTGCCCGGTGTCGTACGGACCCGTACCGAGGTGGCACTGCGCGAACGCGTGCCGCACCGGCTGCTTCCGCTGGTCGAGGCGGTGGGCAGGGCGGCCGCCAGAGCTCAGTAGTCACCGGCTTGGCATGCTGGTGCCATGAGCAACCCGCACGGCACCTCGGTCATCTTCGATCTCGACGGAACGCTCGTCGACAGCGAGCCGAACTATTACGAGGCCGGCTGGCGGCTGCTCGCCCGGCACGGCACCACGGACTTCACGTGGGAGGTGCACGCCCGCTTCATCGGGATCAGCACACGCGAGACGCTGATGGCGCTGCGTGAGCGGTACGGCATCGATGCGCCGCTCGACGAACTGCTCGCCGAGAAGAACCGGCTCTATCTGGAACTGGCCGGCGCCTCCACCGAAGTGTTTCCCGAGATGCGGAAGTTCGCCGAGCGGCTGCACGCCGAAGGGACCCCGATGATCGTGGCCTCGGGGTCCTCACGCACCGCCATCGACGCCGTGCTCGCCTGCACCGGCCTGGACGCCCTGATCACCACCGTCGTCTCCGCCGATGAGGTGCCGCACGGCAAGCCCGCGCCCGACGTCTTCCTGGAGGCCGCCCGCAGGATCGGCGCCGCGCCCGCCGACTGTGTGGTCCTCGAGGACGCCCCGGCCGGTGCGACGGCAGCGCACGCCGCGGGCATGCGCTGCATCGCGATCCCCTACGTCGACGGCACGGACACCGACCCGGCGTTCGCCACGGCCGGGCTGCTCTTCCCGGGCGGCCAGAGCGAGTTCACGGCGAAGGCGGCGTACGACTGGCTCGCCCAGCGGCCCGCTCGGCCCTGACCTATCGGCCCTGACCCAGAGGTCTAGCCGGTGCGCCGGACCTTGAGCGTGTTGTCCGTACGGGTGCCGGGCTGCCCGTCCGGCCGGGTCTGGATCCGCTCGTGTTCTTCGCTGACCAGCACCTCCCACTGCCCGTCCGGAAGCTCAAGCGCTTCGAGAACCTCATCCGGCGTGGGGAAGGGCACGTCGACAGGGTGGTTGTGCTCCCACGACGGGTACCCGGCATGTCCGACGATCAGGAGTACGCCGCCGGGCGCGACGGCCTCGGCAGCCGCCCGCAGGATCTTCTCGCGTGGCATTTCGCCCCAGGAGTGCAGGAACTGGGCGGATACCAGGTCGAATTCGCCCTCGGGGAACGACTCGCCGAGGTCGTGCCGCTGCCAGTCGATCCGGTCGGCCACTCCCGCCTCTGCCGCGTGCCCGGCCGCACGGCCGAGGGCGATTCCGGAGATGTCGGTGGCGGTGACTCGCCATCCCTGCTGTGCGAGCCAGATCGCGTCGGCTCCCTCGCCGCACCCCAGATCCAGGGCCCTGCCCGGCTTCAGGCCGGTGGTTTCACGGACCAGGGCAGCATTGGGGTTTCCGCTCCAGATGCGGTCACTCTCGGCGTACCGGGCGTCCCAGAGCTCCGCGCCCGACTTGAGCTCCGCGCCCGACTTCGCATCCTCTGTCATCGATGTGTCCTCCCATGTCCTGCTGTGTGCGACGGCCCGGTGCGCGACGGCCCGGCGGGTGTCCTCGGCGACGAGGTCGGCGTTGATCGCCGCGGCGGCGCGCACCCCAGCACCGGCGGCGCCGATGACCTGTTCCGTCAGGTTGGCGACATTGCCGGCCACCCACACGCCAGGCACGGCGGTCGCACCGGTCGGGTCGGCGGCGATGCAGCTGCCGATCACGTGTCCGTCCCGTTCCTGCTCGGTCGGCTCAAGGCCCAGGCCGGCCAGGAGGCCGCCGCGTGCGGTGAAGAGCGGGGCGACGACAAGAGCCTCGCAGCCGACAGTCCGGCTGTCGGCCAGGGTCACGCCGGTGAGGCGGTCGCCGGTGATCTCCAGACCGGTCACCTGCCCGTCCACCACGGCGATGTCGCGGGCCGCGAGCTGCTCGTACTCCTCCTCGCCCACACCCGTCCAGGTGTGCAGGAAGAGAGTGACGTTCGTGCTCCACTGCCGCCACAGCAGCGCCTGATGCACCGCGAGCGGCCCGGTGGCCAGGACGCCGATCGGCCGATCGCGCACCTCCCAGCCGTGGCAGTACGGGCAGTGCAGCACCTCGCGCCCCCAGCGCTCCGCCACGCCGGGCACCTCGGGCAGTTCGTCGACCAGGCCGGTGGTCACCAGCAGCCGGTCCGCCTCGACCATGGCCCCGTCTTCGAGTACGACGCGAAAGCCCCCGGCGTCCATGCGCTCGGCCGTCACGACGCTGCCCGTCACGATCTCGCCGCCGTAGCCGGTCACTTCCGCGCGGCCCTCGGCGAGGAGCTCCGCGGGCGGCGCCCCCTCGCGGGCGAGGTAGCCGTGGACGTGGGCGGCCGGGGCGTTGCGGGGCCGGCCGGCGTCGATCACCAGCACCGAGCGGCGTGCCCGGGCGAGGGTCAGTGCGCCGCTCAGCCCCGCGGCGCCACCACCGACGACCACGACGTCGTAGCGCACCTGCTGCGCCGCCTGCTCTCTCTGTACGGTCATGTCTGGTACCTCCATTCGTGGGAGATGGTCCGCCCGGACCCCGACGCTTGACAAAGTTTGTTGCCGGGTCGGCAAATGGAGAGATGGCAGACGACGACTTCGCGAGTGTGCTGACCGCTGTGGGACCGCGCCTGCGGGCGCTGCGCCGGGAACGCGGCACCACCCTGGCCCAGCTGAGCGAGACCACCGGAATCTCCCTCAGTACGCTCTCGCGCCTGGAGTCCGGGCAGCGCAAACCGACCCTGGAGCTCCTGCTGCCCCTGGCGAGGGCCCACGGCGTACAACTGGACGTACTCGTGGACGCGCCGGCGACGGGCGATCCCCGCGTCCATCCACGCCCGTTCACGCGCCACGGCATGACCTTCATCCCGCTGACCCGCCAACCCGGCGGCCTGATCGCGTACAAGCAGGTCATGCCTCCCGGACACGGCGGTAGCGGGGAGCTCGAACAGCGGGTGCACGAGGGTTACGAGTGGCTGTACGTCCTGGCCGGCCGACTGCGGCTCGTCCTGGGCGAGCACGACTTCGTCCTCACGGCCGGGGAAGTCGCCGAGTTCGACACCCGCACGCCGCACGCCTGGGCCAATGCGGGAGCGGAGCCGGTCGAATTCCTCAGCCTGTTCGGAAAGCAGGGCGAGCGGATGCACGTACGCGCCCGCCCCGCCGCAGGCAAGTGACCCGCAGGTGAATCAGCCCTTGTGCGCTCGGTGACCTGCGGCGGCACAGTGGAGGTACGGACGGAATCCGTACCAGAGGTACTCAAGGGACTCAGCCGTGAAGGACGACGACACGCTGCGGACCTACCGCGGCAAGCGGCACTTCGACACGACCTCGGAGCCACGCGGCGACGGCGAGCCGGCGGGCGACGCCCCGCGCTTCGTCGTGCAGATCCATGACGCGCGCCGCATGCACTTCGACTTCCGGCTGGAAGTGGACGGCGTACTGAAGTCGTGGGCCGTGCCGCGCGGCCCCTCGGAGAACCCGCATGACAGGCGGCTGGCCGTGCCGACGGAGGACCATCCGCTGGAGTACCGCGAGTTCGAGGGCGTCATTCCGAGCGGCGAGTACGGCGGCGGCACGGTCATCGTCTGGGACCAGGGCACGTACGAGCCGCTCAGCCACGACCGACTGGGCAGGCCCGTACCGTTCGACGAATCCCTGGAGAAGGGGCACGCCACCTTCCGGCTCGACGGGACCAAGCTGCACGGCGAGTTCGCCCTCACCCGCTTCCGGGGCGGCCACGAGGGCGACGAGCCCGGCGAGGAAGCGTGGCTGCTGATCAAGGCCAACGACAAGCGGGCCGTCCACGGCAAACCGGGTACGCCGGACCCGAACCGCGCCCGTTCGGCCCGTACGGGGCGCACCCTGCGCCAGGTCGCCGCCGAGGAACCGGCAGACCTGCCGCGAGAACCGGGAGAGCCGTCATGACCGACCGCAAGGACCGCAAGACGGTGGAAGCCCTGCTCGACGAGTACGGCGAGACCTACGCCGACGAGGCGGGCATCAGCCTGCGCGACACCCCGCAGCCGCTCTATCAGCTCCTCGTCCTGAGCCATCTCCTCAGCGCCCGCATCCGCGCATCCGTGGCGGTGGCCGCGGCACGTGCGCTGTTCGACCACGGCATGCGCACTCCGCGCAAGATGGCGGACGCGACCTGGCAGCAGCGCGTCGACGCCCTCGGCGAGGGCGGCTACCGGCGCTACGACGAACGGACCGCGACCCAGCTCGGCGACGCGGCGCAACTGCTGCTGGACGAGTACGGCGGCGACCTGCGTCGCCTGCGCGAGGAGGCCGACGGCGATCTCGACGAGCTGCGGACAAGGCTGCGCCGGGCCCCGGGCATGGGCCCGGCCGGTGCGGACATCTTCCTGCGCGAGGCGCAGGCCGTGTGGCCGGAGGCCGCGCCGTACATCGACAACAAGGCGCTTCAGGGCGCGGAACGCCTCGGCCTGCCCAAGTCGCCGGACAAGCTGGCCGCCCTGGCGGACGACCGCGGCCCGGCCGTGCTGGCGGCGGCGCTGGTGCGGGCGGCGCTGGACAGGGAAGTCGCGGCGGACGTACGGGAACGCGTCTGACGGGGACCGCAAGCAGCAGCGGCAGCAACCGACATGTGCGGGCCGATCCGAGGTCTTGAGGTTGTCATGAGCACGATGCTAACTTCAAAGCTGAAACTCTCTCAGGTTTGAAGTCGGAGGCCCGGTGAGCACGAGCCCGAAGCCGCACGCTGTCGGACCGGCGCACCGGCCGAGCCGGTGGCGTACGACCGCCGTCGTCACCGCCCTCGCCCTGCTGGGCATCGCCGCCCCCGCGGCGGCGGAGGACTCGACGCCCACGCCCGCCGCCGAGCCGTACCTCGTGGGCCGCGGGATCGCCGACGCGACCGGGGAAGTGGCCGCGACGGGGATGATGGGATACGGCCGGACCGACCAGGTCGCCGAGGGGCTGCATACGAGGCTGCGTTCGCGGTCGTTCGTCATCGTCGACCGGGCGACCGGCAGGCGCGTGCTGCTCATCGTCGCCGACTCGCCGATGATCTTCGAGAGCGTGCACCAGCGGGTGCTGAAGCGGCTGGCCGAGCGCTACGGCGGCCTCTACACCGAGCAGAACGTGCTGATCACGGCAACGCACTCGCACTCGGGGCCCGGCGGTTACTCGCACCACCTGCTCTACAACCTCACCACGAAGGGCTACCACGAGAAGACCTTCGCGGCGATCACGGACGGCATGGTGGAGTCGGTGACGCGCGCGCAGGCCGACCTCGCTCCCGCCTCGCTCACCCTCACCCACGGCGAGCTGCACCATGCCAACGTCAACCGCTCCAGGACCGCGTTCGACAACAACCGGCGGGACAAGGAGTTCTTCCCCGAGGCGCGTGACCCGCAGACCTCACTGCTGCGCATCGAGCGGGGCGGCCGCCCGGTGGGCGCGATCAACTGGTTCCCCACCCACAACACCTCGATGACCGGCGAGAACAAGCTGATCAGTTCGGACAACAAGGGGTACGCCGCCTACCGGTGGGAGCGCGAGAGCGCCCACGTCGACTACCTCGCCGACGCCGAACCGGACTTCGTCTCCGCCTTCGCACAGACCAACGCCGGCGACATGTCCCCGAACATCGCGCTGAAACCGGCCGACGAGCTGCCCGCCACCGAGTTCGAGAGCACCCGGGAGATCGGACTCCGCCAGTACGACGCGGCACACGACCAGCTCGACGACACGGGACAGCGGCTCGACGGGGCGGTCGACTCCCGGCTCACCTACGTCGACCTGGCGAACACCACGGTCGGCCCGGCATTCACCGGCGACGGCAGGGAGCACCGCACCTGCAAGCCGGCGATCGGGGCCGCCATGGCCGCGGGCAGCACCGAGGACGGCCCGGCCTTCCCGGTCTTCAAGGAGGGCGAGAACCCGGTGTGGGACGCGGTCTCGAAGACCGTCCTCTACGGCGCGGACGAGGAGTTGAAACAGTGCCAGTCCCCGAAGGGCATCGTGGTGCCTATCGGCGGGATGAACGCGGTCTACCCCTGGGTGCAGGAGCAGGTTCCCGTCCAGCTGGTCCGCATCGGCGGGCTCTACCTCGTGGGTGTCCCCGGTGAGGTCACCGTCGTCGCGGGGCTGCGTCTGCGGCGGACAGTGGCGGAGATCGTCGGCGCCGACATCAAAAACGTCCTCGTGGCCGGGTACAGCAATGCGTACATGCATTACGTGACCACGCCCGAGGAGTACGACAAGCAGCAGTATGAGGGCGGCAGTACGCTCTTCGGCCGCTGGGAGCTGCCCGCTCTCCAGCAGACCGCCGCCGGGCTGGCCACCTCGATGCGCGCGGGTGAGCCGGTCCCACGCGGGTCCGTTCCACCGGACCTGTCGGGCCGCCAGCTCTTCCGGCAGCCGGACAACGGGCCCGACACCCCACCGCTGGGCCGGCGGTTCGGCGACGTACTGACCGAGCCCGCCGCCTCCTACTCCGGTGGGCAGCAGGCCGCGGCGGTGTTCGTCGGCGCGCATCCGAACAACAACCTGCACCGGAACGGCACTTACCTCGAAGTGCAGCGCCTGGACGGCTCGAACTGGCGTCGCGTCGCCGACGACGGCGACTGGTCGACGAAATTCCGCTGGAAGCGCGAGGGCCTCACGGCTTCGCGGACGACCGTGACCTGGGACATTCCGGCCGATGCGGAGCCGGGCAGCTACCGGATCCGCTACCACGGCGACGCCAGGAACGTCCTCGGTGGGATCGGCCCGTTCACGGCGACGTCCCGCACGTTCGAGGTCAAGGACTGACCCGGGCGGCACCCGGCGTCCCGACGGCGTGGCAGAGCGCGCGGCCTTCTGTTGCGCGGCGGCGGTCTCTCGTAACCTCGGCACGGTTTGAAGTGGCCATGCCGAGAAGAGGGTGCCCATGCACAGACGTCTGCTTCACCTTGTCCTCGCCCCGCTCGCGGGCGCCTTATTGATCGGGGCGCCGGCAGTCGCGGCGCCCCCGGGTCCGCCCGACGTCTACCGGCCCGTGCGCGGCCCCTCGGCGCCGGCCGAGTACCGGTACCTGCAGAAGACCTTGCCGGGGCAGTCGATTCCGCGCCACGCCCACGAGGACGCCGCAGCGCAGGCGCGTCAACTGCCCACCGCCGGCGGGCGCTGGAAGTCGGTCGGCCCGACGAACATCGGCGGCCGGATCGTCTCGCTGGCGCTCGACCCCAAACGCGCCGACACCGTGTACGCCGCAGCGGCCAGCGGCGGGATATGGCGCAGCACGGACGCCGGGCAGACCTTCGAGTCCGCGTGGCCCGACAGCTGGACGCAGGCCATGGGCGCGGTCGCCACGGGGCCCGACGGCGCCCTGTACGCCGGGACCGGCGAGGCCAACCCCGGTGGCGGCAGCATCACTTACGAGGGAACGGGCATCTACCGCAGCACCGACGGCGGCGCCCACTGGCGCTCGATCGGGCTGCGCGACTCAGGTGCCATCAGCGCGATCACGGTGGACCCCGGCAATCCGCGCCGCCTCTACGTCGCCGCGGCCGGATCGCTCTACAACGGCGGCGGCGACCGGGGCGTCTACCGGTCGGACGACGCCGGCAAGACCTGGCAGCGGATCCTCACCGGGGCCAATGAGTTCACCGGCGCCACCGAAGTGGTCGTCCAGGGCAAGAATCTGTACGCCGTGATGTGGGACCACCGCCGCACGCCCCAACTGCGCACCTACGGCGGCGTGGGCTCCGGCGTCTTCCGCAGCGGCGACGGCGGCAAGACCTGGCAGCGGCTCGGCGGCGGGCTGCCCGCGCAGGGCCCTGACGTGGGGCGGATCGGACTCGCTGTCGCGGGGACACGGGTCTACGCCATCGTCAACAAGAGCAGCGGTCCCTTCGAGGGCTTCTACGCCTCCACCGACGGCGGCGACAACTGGAGCCGGACCCCGGCGGACGCGAACCTCACCGGGTCGCAGTCGTCGTTCGGCTGGTGGTTCGGGAAGATCTGGGCCGACCCGGCGGACGCCCGTCATGTGCATGTGGCCGGCGTCCCGCTGATGACCACCAAGGACGCCGGGGCCACCTGGACGTACGACGACAGCAGCATCCATGTGGACCAGCACGCCATGGTGTGGGACCCGCGCCGACCCGGCCGCGTCTACCTGGGCAATGACGGCGGGGTCTACCGCTCCGACGCGAACGGGGACGGCGGGTGGGTCAAGGCCCGCCACGAGCCGTACACCCAGCTCTACAGCGCGGCGATCAGCCCGCAGGACACCTCACGCATCTCCGGCGGAGCCCAGGACAACGGTTCGCTGCGGTCCTGGGGCGGGGACGGCTTCAACGAGTACCTCGGCGGGGACGGGGAGGAGAACCTCATCAACCCGACCGACGTGAACAATGTCTTCGCCTGCTACCAGTACGGCAACTGCTTCCGGTCCACCGACGGCGGCGACACCCTCACGTACTTCGCCGACAAGACCACCTTCAAACGGCGCAACTGGTTCACGCCCGTCGTCTTCGACCCCCGCGACCCGAAGATCCTCTACTACGGCTCCGAGGTGCTCAACCGCTCCACGGACGGCGGCGCGACCTGGCAGCCCATCAGCCCCGATCTGTCCGGCGGCCCGGGTCCCGACCCGATCTACACCAATTACGGGACCATCACCTCGATCGCCCCGGGGGGCGACGGCCGCACCGTGTACGCCGGCACCGACGACGGCCGCGTCTGGGTCACCAAGGACCTGGGCGCGACCTGGACGAAGCTGGCCGAGGGCCGCCCCTGGGTGACCCGGGTCGTCGTCGACCCGGCCGATCCCGACCGGGTGTACACGACCCACTCCGCCTACCGTGCCGGGTCGGGTCTGGCGCATGTGTACGGCAGCACGGACGGCGGCAAGCACTGGAAGGACCTGTCGGGCAACCTGCCGGACGCACCCGTCAACGACCTCGTCATCGGGCGCGGCAAGCTCCTGTACGCCGCCACCGACCAGGGCGTGTTCACGTCCGCGACAGGCGGCAGGCAGTGGCTGCGCCTGGGCCGGGGCATGCCCGCGGTTCCGGTGGACGACATCGAGTACGACGCCGGGCACCACCGCCTGGTGGCGGCCACGTTCGGCAGGGGCTTCTACGAACTGACCACGGCCTGAACGACGTAGACGCATAAAAGCAGAAGGCAAAGAGCAGAACGCAAAAAAGCGGACGGAGGGCGGTCGCCTGTGCGGCGTGACCGCCCCCCGTCCGCGGCTTGTGTCAGCCCAGGGTCGCGATGGCCTGGTTGAGCGTCTTCGACGGGCGCATCACGGCCGAGGCCTTCGCCGGGTCGGGCTTGTAGTAGCCGCCGATGTCGACCGGCGAGCCCTGCACCGCGATCAGCTCGTCGACGATCGTCTGCTCCTGCTCGGCCAGCGTCGTGGCAAGAGCCGCGAACGCCTTGGCGAGCTCCGCGTCCTCGGTCTGCTTCGCCAGCTCCTGCGCCCAGTAGAGCGACAGGTAGAAGTGGCTGCCGCGGTTGTCGATGCCACCGAGGCGACGGCTCGGCGACTTGTCCTCGTTGAGGAAGGTCGCGGTCGCGCGGTCCAGGGTGTCGGCGAGCACCTGGGCGCGCGCGTTGTCCGTGGTCTGTGCGAGGTGCTCGAAGCTGACCGCGAGGGCGAGGAACTCACCCAGGCTGTCCCAGCGCAGGTAGTTCTCCTTGACGAGCTGCTGGACGTGCTTCGGCGCGGAGCCGCCGGCGCCGGTCTCGAACAGTCCGCCGCCGTTCATGAGCGGCACGACCGACAGCATCTTGGCGCTCGTACCGAGCTCCAGGATCGGGAACAGGTCGGTCAGGTAGTCGCGCAGCACGTTGCCGGTGACCGAAATCGTGTCCTCGCCGCGGCGGATGCGCTCCAGCGAGAACGCGATCGCCTGCTCCGGCGCCATGATCTCGATCTGCAGCCCGTCGGTGTCGTGCTCGGCCAGGTACGTCTTGACCTTGGTGATGAGGCTGGCGTCGTGCGCGCGGCCCTCGTCGAGCCAGAACACGGCCGGGTTGCCGGTCGCGCGGGCGCGGGTGACGGCGAGCTTGACCCAGTCCTGGATCGGGAGGTCCTTGGCCTGGCACATGCGCCAGATGTCGCCGGCGCTCACCGCGTGCTCGAGGACGGCGTTGCCGGCGCCGTCGAGGACCCGCACCGTGCCGGTGGTGGGGATCTCGAAGGTCTTGTCGTGGCTGCCGTACTCCTCGGCCTTCTGCGCCATCAGGCCGACGTTCGAGACCGAGCCCATCGTCGACGGGTCGTAGGCGCCGTTCGCGCGGCAGTCGTCGATGACGACCTGGTAGATGCCGGCGTAGCTGCTGTCGGGGATGACCGCGAGGGTGTCGGCCTCCTGGCCGTCCGGGCCCCACATGTGACCGGAGGTGCGGATCATGGCCGGCATGGAGGCGTCGACGATGACATCGCTCGGTACGTGCAGGTTGGTGATGCCCTTGTCGGAGTCGACCATCGCCAGGGCGGGGCCCTCGGCGAGCTCGGCCTCGAAGGACGCCTTGATCTTCGCGCCCTCGGGCAGCGACTCCAGGCCCTTGAGGATGCCGCCCAGACCGTCGTTCGGGGTCAGGCCGGCCGCGGCGAGCGCCGCGCCGTGCTCGGCGAACGTCTTCGGGAAGAAGGCGCGCACGACGTGGCCGAAGATGATCGGGTCGGAGACCTTCATCATCGTGGCCTTCAGGTGCACGGAGAACAGGACGCCCTCGGCCTTGGCGCGGGCGACCTGCGCGGTGAAGAACTCGCGCAGCGCCGCGACGCGCATGACGGACGCGTCCACGACCTCACCCGCGAGCACGGGTACCGACTCGCGCAGGACCGTGGTCGTGCCGTCGTCACCCGCGAGCTCGATGCGCAGCGTGCCGTTCTCGGGGACGACCACGGACTTCTCGGTGGAGCGGAAGTCGTCGGTGTCCATGTGCGCGACGTTCGTCTTCGAGTCGGACGACCAGGCGCCCATCCGGTGCGGGTGCGCCTTGGCGTAGTTCTTGACCGACGCGGGGGCACGGCGGTCGGAGTTGCCCTCGCGCAGGACGGGGTTGACGGCGCTGCCCTTGACCTTGTCGTAGCGCGCGCGGACGTCCTTGTCCTCGTCGGTCCGCGGGTCGTCCGGGTAGTCCGGCAGCGCGTAGCCCTGCTGCTGCAGCTCGGCGATCGCCGCCTTCAGCTGGGGGATCGAAGCCGAGATGTTCGGCAGCTTGATGATGTTCGCCCCGGGCGTCTTGGCGAGCTCACCGAGCTCGGCGAGCGCGTCGTCGATCCGCTGGGCGTCCTGGAGACGCTCGGGGAAGCTGGCGATGATCCGCCCCGCCAGGGAGATGTCACGGCTCTCTACATTGACCCCGGCCGTCGAGGCATAGGCCTCGACCACAGGCAAGAACGAATACGTCGCCAGGGCCGGGGCCTCGTCGGTGTGCGTATAGATGATGGTCGAGTCAGTCACCGGTGCTCCGCTCCACGTCTGCAACATTGCTCGACATCAAGATATCTCGTGATCGCCCCCCTATCGACAGGGGCCTGCCCCCGCGGATGGCAGACCGGGGGGCAGCAGCGCGTGTGGCGGCTGCGGCACACGCAACTTCGCCCGGAATCCCATCGGGAGATTCCGGGCGAAGTCGGGGACCGTACCCGCGCCGCGGGGGTCGTACGCGGGTACGGAGCAGGAGGGCGTCGTACGACGCCGGGTGAGCGGTGTTACGCGGCCACGGGCACTACGTGGTCCGGAGAGCTTCGGTGGGCTGCATGCGGGCGGCGCGCAGCGCGGGAAGCAGGCCGGCGATGGCACCGATCGCGATGGCCGCGAGGAGGCCCCCTCCCCAGGCGAGCGGGGGGACGACCGTCGCCCAGTCCTTGACCTGGGCGTAGACCGTGGTGGCGATGACACCCAGTGCCACCCCGACGACGCCGCCCAGTGCGGCGAGGAGGATCGCCTCGGACAGGAACTGGAGGCGGATGTTGCCCTTGGTGGCGCCGAGCGCGCGTCGTAGCCCGATCTCGGACCGGCGCTCGAGGACCGAGATGACCATGGTGTTGGCGACTCCGATGCCGCCGACGAGCAGGGCCACCGCCCCGAGGCCGAGGAACAGGCCGTTCAGCGCGGACTGGGTGGCGGCGCGGGCTTCGAGAGCGGCCGAGGGCTGGCTGACGCTGACCTCGTCGGCGTTTTCCGGGTTTGCCGTCGCGGCCAGTACCTTCTGGACGTTGGTGACCTGGTCGGTCTCGGAGCGTACGTAGACCGTGGACGGGTGGCCGTCGAAGTCCAGGTACTTCTGCGCGGCCGGGTAGCCGACCAGCACCGAGGAGTCGATCTCGGGCGTCAGGGTCGCCTGGTTGAGGATCCCCGCGACGTAGAACCACTGGCCGCCGACCCAGATGCGCATCCCCGTGTGGACCTCGGCGATGCCCAGGCGGCTAGCGGCGGCCGCGCCGAGCACGGCGACCGGCTGCTTTTCGGTGGCGGCGTTGAGGTACTTGCCCTTGGCCACGGTCGTGCGCAGCGCGGCGGGCAGCTCCAGGCTCGCGGCGTTGACCGTGATGGAGTTCGTGTTGATGCTCGGGATGTACGGGTTGCGGAAGGCGTTGGCCTTGGTCTTCCCGGTGCTCTGGACCGATTCGACCGGGCCGACCCGGGCGATCATCGCCGGAGCGTCGAGCGGGAGCTTGGCCTCGCCGCCGCCCAGGACCCGGCCGGGGGTGACCGTCAGCAGGTTGGTGCCCAGCTTGTCGATCTCGGCGAGCAGACCGGCCTGGGACGAGGCGGACAGCCCCATCACCGCCACCATCGCAGCGACGCCGATGGCGATGCCGAGTGCTGACAGTGCGGCCCGCATCCGGCGGGTGCGCAGCCCCACGCTGGCGGTCCGGGCCAGGTCGGCCGGGCGCAGCCGGCCGGGAGCCGGAGCCGTGGTGGTCATGGCAGGTGCCTTTCGGTGGACAGGGGCTGCTCCGACGAGCTGACGTCGGCGACGATGTGACCGTCGAGGACCTCGATACGGCGCGGCATTCGTGCGGCCAGTTCACGGTCGTGGGTGATCACGACGATGGTGGTGCCCTCGGCGTTGAGTTCTCTCAGCAGCTTGAAGATCGCTGCCCCGGTGACGCTGTCGAGGTTGCCGGTGGGCTCGTCGGCCAGCACGATCGCCGGGTTGCCGGCCAGGGCGCGGGCGATCGCGACCCGCTGCCGTTCGCCTCCGGACAGTTCCGGCGGGCGGTGGTCGGCCCGGTGGCCGAGGCCGACCCTGGTCAGGGCCGCGGCCGCCGCCTTCATCCGCGTGGCGTGCTTGGCGCCCGAATAGAGCATCCCGTCGGCGACGTTCTCCAGGGCGGTGGAGTTCTGGGCCAGGAAGAACTGCTGGAATACGAACCCGATCCGGGTGGCTCGCAGTCCCGCCAGGGCGCGGTCCGACATCTTCGCGACGTCCTCGCCGACGACCCGTACCGTGCCCGAGGTGGGACGGTCGAGGCTGCCCATCACTTGCAGCAGCGTCGACTTTCCCGAACCCGAGGGGCCCACGATCGCCACCAGCTCGCCCCGGTGAATGGTGAAGCTTGCCTTGTCCAGAGCCACCACCGGCGACGCGCCGGGGTAGATCTTGGATACCTCTTCCAGCTGCAGGACCGGCTCACTGGTGGGCTGAGCACCCGCTGCGCGTGTCGTCGCTGTTTCCGCCGCTTCGGCTGTTTCCGTGTCCGCGCCGGTCATGAGGACGGCACCACGATCTTCTGACCGACCTTGAGCCCGTCGCCCTTGACCTCGACCATGCCGGCGCTGTCGTCGAACAACCCGGCCGTCACAGGGATCAGGCGATGCGCGTCGTCGGCCCCGACGACCTCGACGGCGTACCCACCGCCGGCCAGCGCCAGCAGCGCGTTCACCGGCACCGACAGCACGTCCTTCACCGTGTCGGTCACGATGGACACCTGCACGGGCGCCTGGTCGAGCTGCCCGGTCGCCTTCGGGTTCGACGGCTTGATCTCGACGGAGATGGTCATGCTGTCGTCCGACTTGGTCGCGATCTTCCCGACCGACGACACGACACCGTCGGTCGTCTTGCCGTTGGGCAGCGAGATGGTCACCTTGTCACCGATCGCCACGTCGGACTGCTGGCTGGCGTTCAGCGCGACGGTGACCTGACGTTGGGTCGAGGACGCTTCGAGGACCACTGCGCCGGGCGCCGCCGCACCACCGCGTACCGCGCTGACCTTGGTGACCCTGATCTCCTTGGCCGACAGGAACACGGCCTGCCCGAGGGGCAGTTTGCCGGTCTCCTTCAGGCCCACCTCGTCCTGCATCTCTTTGAGGGCGTAGTACGTCTGCCAGCTGAAGTAGTCGGAATCGGGGTCGATTTCGTCCTTGGTGGCGTATCCGAGGGCGACCAGCGCGGCGTTCAGCTGCTGTACGTCGGCTCCTTCCATGTTCCACTCCAGGGCCCGGTAGACCGGCACATAGGCGCCGTACAGGAAGAGGACCGGCTTGCCGTCCACCCGGTAGAGCACCTTGCCCTGACGGACCACCGTGCCCGCGCCCGGCAGCTTCGTGACCGTGCCGCCGGCCTTGTTGACCACCTTGTAGTCACCGGCGTAACCCAGCGTCCCGTTCTCCTGGGTCCGGGCTGCCAGGGTTCCCTTGGTCACCTTCGCCAGCCCGGTCCGGGCAGTGGGCTTGGTCAACGGGTCCTTCGCCTCGCCGCCGAACGGGTCGGTGACGACGATCCCCACACCCGCCGCGACCAGAACGCTCACGACGACCGCTATCGTCCGCCCGCGCCGTCCGGAGCCTCCGGAGCGCGGACGCCGCCCCTTCTCACCCGGCTCATTGACATCCGCGTCGTCATCCATGGAAATCTGCGAAGTGCTCATGATGCGCCTCCGGGCTGCTGAGGAACCGTCACAGTATTCACGCGCATGCCCCGGCCCGCCTTTTCCCGTTCGCGTTCCGGTCGGCATCGCACTTGACGGTGCTTTGCATATCGCCCTCCATTACCGTCCGAATTCCTGCCTGGGTTCCTGCATGGGTCCTTTCTACGGAGGGATCGGTTTCACAAAGGTTTCGCTCCGCCACGTGCAGGGCAGCCCGGCGATGAAACGCTGAGGAAACCGGGGGTTGAGCATCCTGGACCGGCTTGTCAAGGTGTGCTGTGAAAGAAGTGGTCGTCGAGGGGGCAACAGGTGCGGGTACTCGTGGTGGAGGACGACGAGGAGATGGCGCAGACGGTGGCCATCGGGCTGCGCCAGTCGCAGATGGCCGTGGACGTGGCGTTCGACGGCCCGTCCGGGCTCGAACGCGCGCTGTGCAACGACTACGACGTGATCGTGCTCGACCGGGACCTGCCCGGGATGCACGGCGACGAAGTGTGCTCCGAGCTGCTCTCGGCCGGGTGCCGGGGCCGGGTGCTGATGCTCACCGCCGCGGCGACGACCGAGGACCTCGTCGACGGGCTCGGCCTGGGCGCCGACGACTACCTCCCCAAACCCTTCGACTTCCCGGTGCTGATCGCCCGGATCAGTGCACTGGCACGCCGGGCTCATCCGGTCGTGCCGCCGGTGATCCGCCATGGAGACCTCGTGGTGGACACCGCACGGCGTACGGCCAGCCGGGGAGACCGACTGCTGGAGCTGGCGCCCAAGGAGTTCGGCACGCTGGAGCTGCTTCTGGCCTCCGAGGGCCGGGCCGTCTCCGCCGAAGAACTCCTCGAACGGGTCTGGGACGAGGCCGCCGACCCGTTCACCAATGCCGTGAAAATCACGATCAGCCGGTTACGGACCAAGCTCGGGGATCCGCCGATCATCGAGACCGTGGCCAAGCGCGGATACCGGATTTGAGGAAATACATGTCGGTCGTCGCCCGGCTCAGGAGCCGCGTAATCCGTCCCCGTCTGCCCCGCCGCACAGTCCGGGCCAAGATGACCCTCCTGTACGGGGGGTTGTTTCTCATTTCAGGCGCCGCTCTGCTGGCAATCGCCTATCTACTTGTGCGGTACTCCGTGCTGGGCGATCCCCCCATGGATTCCAGCTCCAACTTCGCCACTCCGCCACCCGACAATGGCGGTATCAAGCCGCCCGAGAACTCCGAGGGGCCTGTCGATTCGCCGCAGGACCAGTCGGTCGCCATCGACATGCTGTCGGCCCAGGCGCAGAAAGCTCTTGCCCGTCAGCGGTCCCTCGTCATGCACCAGTTGCTCGTCAATTCCGGGATCGCGCTCGCTCTCATGTCGGTGATCTCGATCGCACTGGGCTGGATCGTCGCCGGCCGCATTCTGCGCCCGCTGCGGACGATCACGGCTGCCGCACGGGACATCTCGGCGACCAGCCTGCACCAGCGGCTTGCGCTCGACGGTCCCGGCGACGAACTCAAGGAGCTCGGCGACACCTTCGACGGCCTCCTGAGCAGGCTCGAAAGCTCCTTCCAGACCCAGCGCCAGTTCGTGGCCAACGCGTCCCACGAACTGCGCACTCCCCTGGCCCGCCAGCGGGCGCTCGGCCAGGTCGCGCTGTCGGACCCCGAGGCGACGGTGGAGTCTCTGCGGGCGGCGCACGAACGGATCCTCGCCGCGGGCGCCCAGCAGGAACGGCTCATCGAGGCACTGCTCACCTTGACCCGCAGCCATGTGGGCATCGAAGTCCGCCAGCCCTTCGACCTGGCACAGCTCACCCACGAGGTCGTCGACCCCCGGAAGGCCGAGGCGGCTTTCCGGACGGTGAAGATCCGGTCGTCGGTCTCCGCGGCCGTGGCGGCGGGCCACCGGCCCCTCGCCGAACGCCTCGTCGTCAATCTCGTGGACAACGCCATCCGGCACAACACGCCGCACGGTGAGGTGGAGGTCACGACCCGGACCGTGGACGGTCATGCCGTCCTCACGGTCGCCAACACCGGTCCCGTCGTGCCGCCGGGCGCCATCGACCGGCTCTTCCAGCCGTTCCAGCGGCTCGGCACGAACCGTACCGGCGGCCGTAGCGAAGGACTGGGGCTCGGACTGTCCATCGTGCAGGCCATCGCGACCGCCCACGACGCCACCGTCACCACCACAGCGGGGGCCAAGGGCGGCCTGATCATCACCGTCACCTTCCCTGCCGTGAGCAACCACGCCCCGCTCACCCGGCACCGTCCGGAGCAGGCCACCACCGCACGACGGTAGCAACGGAGAGCGCCGTACCCCCCTCGTAGTCAACGAGGGGGGTACGGCGCTCAGTTGCGGAGCGGTCACTGGGGTCCGCTTCCGGGCCCGCCGGACTGGATCTCCTTGGGGCCGCCGGCGACCTTCTCCAGAATGGGCTGGCAGGTCTTGTCTGCGCCCTTGAAGACATCGCCGTTCGGGTCGACGCCGAGCGTTTCACCGTTGATGTCGAGGCCGCCCTCGGCATTGGGGTCCGGGAACTTGGGAACCCCGTTCTTACGCATGCACTTGGAGTACTCCAGCGCCGCTTCCTTCACCCCGGCCGGCGGCTTGGCGTTGCCGACCGCGGGCAAAAGCGGCTTGCATGCCTTGTCGGCGGCCTGGGCCTGCGACGACTTCATGTCGACCTTGTTGCCGTCGATGTCGAGAAGGCCCTGGGCATTGGGGTCGGGGAAGTTGCTGATTCCGTGCTCTCGCATGCACTTGGCGTACGCCAGCGTGCTGCCGCCCTTGGGCGGGGCGGCCTTGGCCGTCCCCTTGCTGCTCGGAACGTCCGCAACGGCATTCTCACTGGGTTTGTCATTGGAACAAGCGCCCGCGAACAGCATGATGGCCGTCACCGCGGCGAGCGAACCGACCAGCGACCGGGTCCGCCGCGACCGACCAGAACAGCTGCTGTCGAGGACACCGTGGCCAGAGGCACCTTGCATGTCTTTCTCCGTCTCTCGTGGAGGTTCCTGTTGGCTTCGTCAGCGACCGGGCGCTGTCGTAGCCGGGACGCTTGATCAGACGTTACGGTTCAGGGGGTTTCGGCGAGGTATCAAGAACGCTGGTGCCCGAGCTTCTCCAAAACCACGCGGGCGATCTCAACGAGCGGTTCCGCCTTTACCAATTGACGGTGGTCGCACTCAATGGAGTGGGTCTCCACATCGCCCTGGACATAGGGGCGCCAGGATTCGGGAGCGGCCTCGGCCGACATGAGTTCCGGGCGTCCGAGTGTCGCCACGAAAAGGAGAATATCTCCCTCTACGAGGCCGGGAGTGAATCTCTGCAGAAGCCGCAGATTGTTCTCCTCGACCTTCTGGACGACCGACAGCGTCTCAGCGCCCTGTTTCCCGTCGGCCTGGTCCACTGCGGCCGCCTCGGGGGCTCCGGTTACAACGTCACCGTCGATGAGCAGCACCGGCTGTTCCCCGGGCCGGAGATCGCCGAATCCCGCGAATTCCTCACTGCCTTCGCCGCTGCCGTTTCCGATCTCGTTCTCGTTCGCCGTCGTTATCTCACGGTTCGGATATCCGTCCAGAATGGCCAGCATTCCGACCGTGTCGCCCTCCCGCTGGAGGTGCGCCGCGACAGCGTGGGCGACGACTCCGCCGAAAGACCACCCCAGGAGGTGGTAGGGCCCGCTCGGCTGTACGGAGCGGATCTGCTCGGCGTAGTCGGCCGCCATTTCCTCGACGCTTTCGGGCAGCGCGTCGGTTCCGGTAAGTCCGCGCGCCTGCAAGCCGTATATGGGGTATTCGGCCGGCAGATGGTTCACCAGAGCCGCGTAGTGCCAGCTGAGGCCCCCGCCGGAATGCAGGCAGAACAGCGGTGGCCGGTCGCCGCCGGTCCGCAGTGGCAGGATCATTTCGTAGTCGCCCGTGGCGTCGGAGTCCTTGTCGAGCACCGCGGCGACCGCGGCGGCCGTCGGCCCGGCGAACAGCTCCCGGATGTTGATCTCCGTGTCGAGTACGGTCCGGATCCGCTCGATCAGCCGCATCGCCAGCAGCGAATCGCCGCCCAGGTCGAAGAACGACTCTTCGGCGCCGACCCGGTCCACGCCCAGGACTTCGGCGAACAGCCCGCACAGGGCCGCTTCCACCAGCGTTGCGGCCTCCCGGCCCGTCCCCGGGCCGCCGAGGTCCGGGGACGGCAGGGCCGCCCGGTCCAGCTTCCCGTTCACCGTGACGGGCAGGGTCTCCATCATCATCACGGCGGACGGCACCATGTAGTCCGGCAGTGCACGCGCCGCGTACTCCCGCAGGGTGTTCCCGTCCAGCGCCGGGTCCGCGGTGACGACGTAGGCGACCAGGCGCTTTGTCCCGGGCTGGTCCTCGCGCACGGTCACCGCGACCTGGCCGACGCCTTCGTGTCCGGCCAGCACCGACTCGACCTCGCCCGGCTCGATGCGGAACCCGCGAATCTTCACCTGATCGTCGGCCCGGCCCGCGAACACCAGCTCGCCGTCCGGCGACCAGCGCGCCAAGTCACCGGTCCGGTACATCCTTTCGGCGTTCTCGCTGAACGGGCAGGCGACGAACCGTTCCGCCGTCAGTCCTGCCCGTCCCGCGTAACTCCGGGCCAGACCCGCACCGGCGACGTACAGCTCTCCGGTCACTCCGGGCGAGAGCGGGTGCAGGAATTCGTCCAGCACAAACGTCCGGCTGTTGTCCATCGGGCGGCCGATCGGCACGTTCGACGGGACTGTGTCGGCGGCGGTGTACGGGATCTGGGTGGTGAACGCCGTCGTCTCGGTCGGCCCGTACGTCGTGCGGACCACCAGTCCGGGATGGGCCTCCAGCAGGGTGCGGATCGCTGAGGCCGACACCACGTCACCACCGGTCGAGACCTCGCGGACCCCGGCGAAGATCTGGGGCGACTCCTCGGCCAGAAGGCTGAACAGTCCGGCGGTGGCGTGCACGTTGGTGACACCGTGCTCGGCGATCAGCCGGCCCCGCTCGGCCGCGCCGACGTCTCCCGGGGGCATGACGACCAGTCGGCCACCGTGCGCGAGGGTCACCCAGATCTCGTACGTCGAAGCGTCGAAGGCGTGGTTGGCCTGCACCAGGACCCGCTCGACCACGTCCTCGCGCCAGCTCCGGTCCTCGGCAAAGCTCACGACATTCCGGTGGGTCACCGCGACGCCCTTCGGCGTGCCGGTCGACCCGGAGGTGTACATCACGTACGCCAGGTGACCGGGGAGCAGCTGCGCCGAACGGTCGGCGTCCTGAGGCGCGGTCGGCGGGCACAGCGCCATCCCGACGACTGCCTCCTCCCACACCACGTGGTCGTACTCGTCCGGCAGAACGCCCCGGGTCGTCCTGGTGCACAGCACCAGAGTGGGCTCCGCGTCGGCCAGCATGAGCCCGATGCGCTCGGCCGGGTAATCCGGGTCGACCGGCACGTACGCCGCGCCCGCCTTCAACACGCCCAGCAGCACCACCAGCAGGTCGGCCGACCGGTCCATCACCACGGCGATCCGGTCGTCGGGTCCTGCGCCCCGGCCGATCAGCCAGTGCGCGACCCGGTTGGCCAGCGCGTCCACCTGCGCATACGTCAATGTGGCGTCCCGGGCTGCGATCGCGATCGCGTCGGGGGTGCGTTCGACCTGGCGCTCGAAGAGCTCCGGCAGGGTGGTTGTGGCGACCGGGTGTGCGGTGTCGTTCCATTCCCGGAGGACCGTCCGCTGCTCCTCGGGGTCGATGATGTCGAGCTTGCCGACCCGCACCCGCGGATCGGCGGCTATCTGTTCCAGCACCTTGACCAGCCGGTCGGACAGGGCCTGGGCGGTGCTCTCGTCGAACAGGTCGGTGGCGTACTGGACAGTGCCGCCGATGCCGTCGGGCGTCCCGGTCTCGTCGCGGAACTCGCCCAGCGTGACCGACAGGTCGAAGCGGGCCGCGACGGCGTGGTCCGGGTTCAGCTGCTCCACCTGGAGGCCGGGCAGGTCCCACGCGTCCTGGGCCGCCGGGCCGCCGGAGTGCAGGGCCAGCATGATCTGGAACAGCGGCTGCCGGGCGAGCGAGCGCACATGGTCGAGGTCGTCCACGAGCCGCTCGAACGGCAGATCCTGGTGGGCGTAGGCCGCCAGGTCCGTGTCACGGACCCTGACCAGCAGCTCCTCGAACGTGGGGTCGCCGCTGACGTCGGTGCGCAGCACCAGGGTGTTGATGAAGAACCCGGCCAGGTCCTCCACCGCACTGTCGGCACGGCCGGCGACCGCGGTGCCGACGGGAATGTCGGTGCCCGCGCCGAGCCGGGCCAGCAGCATCGCCAGCGCGGCCTGGACGACCATGAACATGGTGGCCGAACTCTGCCGCGCCACCTCCGCCAGGGCCGCGTGGGCCTCCGCGTCGAGCCGGAGGGGTACGGATCCGCCCTGGAAGGACGAGATCGCGGGCCGGTTCCGGTCCACCGGCAGCGTCAGTTCCTCGGGCAGACCGGCCAACGCCTCCCGCCAGTAGCCCAGCTGAGCGCTGATCAGACTGTCGGGATCGTCCAGATCGCCGAGGACCTCGCGCTGCCAGAGCGCGTAGTCGGCGTACTGCACCGGCAGTGGCACCCAGCCCGGCTCGGAGCCGGTCTGCCGGGCCTTGTAGGCCGTCTGCAGGTCGCGCTCCAGGACGCCCATGGACCAGCCGTCCACGGCGATGTGGTGGGCCACGATCACCAGCACGTGTTCCGTACCGGAGACGGTCAACAGCTCGGTCCGCCACGGCAGATCGCGGGCCAGGTCGAAGCCCTTGCCCGCCACCTCGGCCATGGCGCCGGGGAGTTCTGTCCGGGTGACGTTCCGGACGTTGAGGGCCGGACGGCCTTCGAGGATCTCCTGTCGGGGGCTGCCGTCGGTCGAGGGGAACACGGTACGGAGGGTCTCGTGCCGGTCGGCGACATCGCCGATCGCCGCGTCGAGGGCCGCGATGTCCAGCTCACCGGTCAGTCCGAGCGCCAGCGGCACGTTGTACGCCGCGCCCGCGCCCGCTTCTTCCATCCGGTTGAGGAACCACATCCGTTGCTGGCCGAACGACAACGGCAGCACCTCGGGCCGTTCCCGCACGACCACACCGGCCCGCGCATCACCCTGGCCGCTCTCGACCAGCCTGGCCATTGCGGCGACGGTCGGCGCGGCGAACACTTCGCGGATGTTGATCTCGACGTCCAGGGCCGAGCGCACCTTGGCGATCAGCCGCATCGCGAGGAGTGAGTCACCGCCGAGCTCGAAGAACGACCCGTCGGCGCTCACTAGTTCCAGACCCAGCACCTCGGCGAACAGCGCGCACAACGCTTCCTCCGCCGGGGTGGCCGGAGCCCGGTGTTCGCCGCTGCCGAAGTCCGGAGCGGGCAGGGCGGCCCGGTCCAGCTTCCCGTTCACCGTCACGGGCAGGGATTCCAACGCGACGACTGCCGCCGGAACCATGTAGTCCGGCAGCACACCGGCCGCGTACTCCCGCAGCGCGTCCCCGTCGAACTCCTCACCGGCCAAGACGACATACGCAACGAGCCTCTTCGTCCCCGGCTGGTCCTCACGGACGATCACCGCGACCTGACCGACACTCTCGTGCCCGATCAGCACCGCGTCGATCTCGCCCGGCTCGATCCGGAAGCCACGGATCTTCACCTGGTCGTCGGCACGGCCCGCGAAGAGCAGCTGCCCGTCCTTGGACCAGCGCGCCAGGTCGCCGGTCCGGTACATCCGGCCGCCGTACGGGCACGCCACGAACCGCTCCGCCGTCAGGGCGGCCCGGCCGTCATAGCCGCGGGCCAGGCCCGGTCCGGCCAGGTACAGCTCCGCGATCACGCCCGGCGCGACCGGCTGGAGGAACTCGTCCAGTACGTACGTCCGGACGTTGTCCATCGGCGACCCGATGGGCAGCACGGCCGGGGCCTCGGCTCCGGATTCCACCACGAACGTGGTGGAGCACAACGTCGATTCCGTGGGCCCGTACAGATGCCGCACCCGCAGCCCGGGCACGGTCTCCAGCACTCGGGCGACCGAACCGGCCGGGACGACGTCGCCGCCGGTGAGCACCTCGTCCAGCCCCGCCAACGATTCGGGAGACTCCTCCGCCAGGACACCGAACAGGCCGGCCGTGACATGGACCGTGGTCAAGTCGTACGCCTCGGCCAGTCCGGCCAGCACCGCGCCGTCCACGGCCCCCGCAGGAGCGACCACCACCGCACCGCCGCGCACGAGCGGCGCCCACACCTCGTACGTCGAAGCGTCGAAGGCGTGGGGGGCGTGCATCAGGACCCGGTCCCCCGGGCCCACCGCCCAGCCCCGGTCGAGCACGAGTCCGGTGACGCCGCCGTGCGTGGCCACGATGCCCTTCGGCACTCCGGTCGAGCCCGAAGTGAACATCACGTACACGGCCGAACCCGCCGACACCCGGCTCTCCGGGGCGGGGCCCGAGCAGGATGCGACCTCGGCCGCCACCTCGGGGTCGTCCCAGACGACCCGCTCCGCTTCCGGTCCGGAGAGCAGACCCGCGGTGTCGTGCGTGCAGAGCACGATCTCGGGGGCCGCACCGCTCAGGATCTGAGTGATCCGCTCGGCCGGATAGGACGGGTCCACCGGCACATACGCCGCACCGGACTTCACCACTCCGAGCAACAGCACGACCAGGTCGGCCGAACGGTCCATCACCACGCCGACCCGGCTTTCCAGGCGTACGCCCCGGTCCGCCAGCCAACGCGCGACCCGGTCGGACCGGGCGTCCAGGTCGGCATAGGTCAGCGTTACGCCGTCGTCGGCGCCGATCAGCGCGACCGCGTCCGGTGTACGGGCCACTTGTGCCGCGAACAGTCCGGCCAGCGACGTCTCCGGCACCGGCCAGGTGGTGTCGTTCCAGCCTTCGACCACCTGTCGGCGCTCGGTGTCGTCGAGGATGTCGAGCCTGCTGACCGGGAGGTCCGGGTCAGCCGCCACCTGCCGTAGAACCTCGGCCAACCGGGCCGTCAGAGCCCGGGCAGTGTCGGCGTCGAACAGGTCGGTGGCGTACAGGAGGTCGCCGACGATCCCGGCCGGGCTGCCGTTCTCGTCACGGCGTTCGGCCAGCGTGATGGACAGATCGAACCGGGCCGCGACGGTGTCTTCCGCCGGCATCGGCCGGACGTCCAGCTCCGGCAGATCCCAGGAGGATCCCTCCTGGGGGAGGTTCTGCAGTACGAGCATGATCTGGAAGAGCGGGTGCCGGGACAAGGACCGGGCCGGGTTGAGGTCTTCCACGAGCCGTTCGAACGGTACGTCCTGGTGGGCGTAGGCCGACAGGTCCGTCTCCCGGACGCGGGCGAGAAGCTCGGCGAACGTGGGGTCGCCGCTGACGTCGGTTCGCAGGACCAGGGTGTTGATGAAGAACCCGGCCAGGTCCTCCAGGGCGCTGTCGGGGCGGCCCGCGATCGCGGTGCCGACAGGTATGTCGGTGCCCGCGCCGAGCCGGGCGAGCAGCATCGCCAGCGCGGCCTGGACCACCATGAACATCGTCGCCGAACCCTGCTGGGCGGCCTCCACCAGCCCGGCGTGGGCGGCGGGGTCGATTTCCACCGGAACCGAACCGCCCCGGTAGGACGAGACCGCGGGTCTCGTCCGGTCCGCCGGGAGGAGCAGTTCCTCGGGGAGATCGGCCAGCGCCTCGCGCCAGTAGCCGACTTGGGCGCTCACCAGGCTGTCGGGGTCGTCCAGGTCGCCGAGGACCTCGCGCTGCCAGAGGGCGTAATCGGCGTACTGCACCGGCAACGGTGACCAGGCGGCCTCCGTACCGTGCAGACGGGCTCCGAAGGCTGTTCGCAGGTCGCGCGCCAGGACGCCCATCGACCAGCCGTCCACCGCGATGTGATGCGCGACCAGCACCAGCACGGACTCGGTGTCGGACAGGACCAGCAGCTCGGTCCGCCACGGCAGGTCGTGCGTCAGGTCGAACGTCCTCCCCGCCACCTCGGCCACAGCCGAGGGCAGGTCTGTCGGCGTGACGTTCCGGACGTGGAGGGTCGTGCGGCCGGCGGCGCCGTCCAGGACCTTTTGGCGGGGAACACCTCCGGTCGTGGGGAACGTGGTGCGCAGCGTCTCGTGCCGGTCGGCCACATCGTGCAGAGCCGCCTGCAGGGCGGCCACGTCCAGTTCGCCGGACAGGCGCAGTGCCAAGGGCACGTTGTAACCCGCGCCCGCGCCTGCCTCTTCCATCCGGTTCAGGAACCACATGCGCTGTTGGCCGAACGACAACGGCAGCACTTCGGGCCGCTCCCGCACACCCACACCTGCCCGTACGACACCCTGGTCGCTCTCCACCAGCCGGGCGATACCCGCGACCGTCGGCGTGCCGAAAAGTTCCCGGATGTTGATCTCGACGTCCAGGACCGAGCGCACCTTGGCGATCAGCCGCATCGCGAGGAGTGAGTCGCCGCCGAGCTCGAAGAACGACCCGTCGACGCTCACTTGCTCCAGACCCAGCACCTCGGCGAACAGCGCGCACAACGCCTCCTCCGCCGGGGTCGCCGGAGCGCGGCCTTCGCTGTGGCCGAACTCGGGGGCGGGGAGGGCGGCGCGGTCGAGCTTGCCGTTCACCGTCATGGGCAGGGCGTCCAGCGCGACGACAGCAGCCGGAACCATGTAGTCCGGCAGCACACCGGCCGCGTACTCCCGCAGCACGTCCCCGTCGAACTGCCCATCAGCCGGGACGACATAGGCAACGAGCCTCTTGGTCCCCGGCTGGTCCTCACGCACAATCACCGCGACCTGACCGACACCCCCGTGCCCGGCCAGCACCGCCTCGACCTCACCCGGCTCGATCCGGAAACCACGAATCTTCACCTGGTCATCGGCACGGCCCGCGAAGAGCAACTGCCCGTCCTTCGACCAACGCGCCAGGTCACCCGTCCGGTACATACGACCACCGAACGGGCACGCCACGAACCGCTCCGCCGTCAGCCCCGACCGCCCCGCATAACCGCGAGCCAGCCCGGCACCGGCGACGTACAGCTCCCCGACGACTCCGGGCGGCAGCGGACGCAGGAACTCGTCCAGCACGAACACCCGGCTGTTCCACACCGGGCCGCCGATCGGCACGGCGGTCCGCCCCGGCTCGGGCGTCAGCGTGCCGGACATCGTCGCGCAGATCGTCGTCTCGGTCGGCCCGTACGCGTTGACCAGGTTCAGCCGTTGCGACCATTCGGCCACCAGGGACGGCGGGCAGGCCTCGCCCGCCACGACGACCGTCTCGACGGACGCGGGCAGTTGAGCGGCACCGGCCAGCACCGAGGGCGGCAGTGTCACGTGCGTGATCCCGTAGTCGCCGAGGAGGTCCTCCAGCGGCGCGTAGGGCGGCATCCGGTCGGCGGGGGCCGTGACGAGGGCCGCCCCGGACGTCAGCGCCATGACCAGTTCCCATACGGAGGCGTCGAAGCCCAGCGCCGCGAACTGCAGCACCCGCGAACTGGGCCCCACCCCGAACCGGTCGATCTGGCAGCCCGACAGGCTGGCGAGACCCGCGTGGGTGACGACCACTCCCTTGGGAACACCGGTCGACCCGGACGTGTAGATCACATACGCGGGATGTTCAGGACGCAGCGCAACCACCGGTGCGCTCACCGGACGGTCCTCGATCTCCGCCACCGTCGCGGGGTCGTCCCACACCACCCGCTCAACCCCGTCGGCGAGCAGGCCGTCGGTCCCGCTCGTGCACAGCACCAGCGCGGGCAGGGCGTCGGCGAGCACGAACTTGATCCGCTCGGAGGGGTAGTTCGGGTCCACCGGGATGTAGGCCGCTCCGGCCTTCACCACGCCGAGCAGAACCACGACGAGGTCGGCCGAACGCTCCATCAGTACGCCGACCCGGTCCTCCGGGCCGATGCCCCGGCCGATCAGCCAATTCGCCACCCGGTTGGCGCGTCGCTCCAGCTCCGCGTAGTCGAACGACGTCTCGCCGATCAGCGCCGGCTCTGCGGGGGTTCGCGCGACCTGGGCCTGGAACAGCTCGGGCAGGGTCGCGGCAGGGATCGGCCGGGCGGAGTCGTTCCATGCTTCGAGCACCGCCCGCCGCTCGGTCTCGTCGAGTACGTCGACCTGGCTGATCCGGACGTCCGGGTCGGCCGCGACCTGCTCCAGGACCTGGGTCAGGCGTGCCGCCAGGGCCACGGCGGTCGGCTCGTCGAACAGGTCCGTGGCGTACTGGAGGCTGCCGAGGATCCCCGCGGGGATTCCCTGCTCGTCGCGCTGTTCGGAGAGGTTCACGGACAGGTCGAATCTGGCCGCCACATTCTCGTCGACGGGCATCGGCTCGATGCTCAGGCCCGGCACGTCCCATGGCGTCTCGGTCCGGGGCACGTTCTGCAGGATCAGCATGATCTGGAACAGCGGGTGCCGGGACAGCGAACGGGCCGGGTTGAGCTCGTCCACCAGCCGCTCGAACGGCATGTCCTGGTGAGCGTAGGCGCCCAGGTCGGCCTCCCGGACGCGGGCGAGAAGCTCGGCGAACGTGGGGTCGCCGCCCGTGTCGGTCCGCAGGACCAGGGTGTTGATGAAGAACCCGGCCAGATCGTCGAGCGAGCTGTCGCCGCGGCCTGCGATCGCGGTGCCGATGGGGATGTCGGCGCCCGCGCCGAGACGGCTCAGCAGCACGGCCAGCGCGGCCTGGACGACCATGAACATCGTGGCCGAACTCCGCTCGGCGACGTCCACGAGCCCGGCGTGCGCTCCGGCGTCGACCTGGACCCGTACCGACCGGCCCTGGAAGGTGGCGACGGCGGGCCGCGCCCGGTCCACGGGGAGTACGAGTTCCTCGGTGAGGTCCGCCAGGGCGTCCCGCCAGTAGCCGAGCTGGCCGCTGATCAGGCTGTCGGGGTCGCCGGGATCGCCCAGGACCTCGCGCTGCCAGAGCGCGTAGTCGGCGTACTGGACGGGCAGCGGTGTCCAGTCAGGGGCCGCTCCCGCGTGGCGGGCCTTGTAGGCGGCCCACAGGTCCCGGGCGAGGACGCCCATGGACCAGCCGTCCACCGCGATGTGATGCGCCACCAGCACCAGAACGTGTTCGGTGGTGGAGAGTGCCAGGAGCTCGACGCGCCACGGCAGGTCGGCGGACAGGTCGAAGCCCCGGTCACCGGCGGCGGCCACGAGGCCGGGCAGCTCGGCGTGGGTTGAACGGCGAACGTGCAGGTCCGGACGGGATCCGGGGCCCTCCAGGATGCGTTGCCGGGGAACGCCGTCGGTCTCCGTGAAGACCGTGCGGAGTGTCTCGTGCCGGTCGGCGACGTCGCCGAGCGCCGCTTCGAAGGCCGAGACGTCCAGGTCACCGGTCAGCCGTACGGACAGTGAGACGTTGTAGGCGGCGCCCCCTCCGGCCTCTTCGAGCCGGTTGAGGAACCACATCCGCTGCTGGCCGAAGGAGAGGGGCAGCACCTCTGGGCGTTCTCGTACGACGACACCCGCCCGTACGACGCCGTGGTCGCTCTCCACCAGCCGGGCCATTCCGGCGACCGTCGGCGCACCGAACAGTTCCCGGATGTTGACCTCGGCGTTCAGCTCGGACCGGATTTTCGAGATCAGGCGCATCGCGAGGAGTGAGTCACCGCCGAGCTCGAAGAACGACCCGTCGGCGCTCACCTGCTCCAGACCCAGCACCTCGGCGAACAGCGCGCACAACGCCTCTTCGACCGGGGTGGCTGGAGCACGGCCTTCGGCGCCGTCGAACTCGGGGGCGGGGAGGGCGGCGCGGTCTAGCTTGCCGTTCACCGTGACGGGCAGGGATTCGAGCTGCGTGATCGCGGTGGGGACCATGTAGTCCGGCAGCTTGCCCGCGACGTACTCGCGGAGCAGCTCGGCGTCCACGTCGCCATCGGCGGGAACGACGTAGGCGACCAGCCGCTTCACGCCCGGCTGGTCTTCACGGACGATCACCGCTACCTGGCCTACGCTCTCGTGCGCGGCCAGCACGGCTTCGACCTCGCCCAACTCGATCCGGAAGCCACGGATCTTCACCTGGTCATCGGCACGGCCCTCGAACAGCAACAGGCCGTCCTTCGACCAGCGGACCAGGTCGCCGGTGCGGTACATGCGGCCGCCGTGCGGGCAGGCGACGAACCGCTCCGCCGTCAGGGCGGCGCGGCCGTCGTAGCCTCGGGCCAGACCGGAACCCGCGACGTACAACTCCCCTGTCACGCCCGGTGCTACCGGACGCAGGAATTCATCCAGTACGTACGTCCGGGCGT
>NZ_JAGGPB010000031.1 GCF_018614055.1 Streptomyces sp. ISL-98 | reverse complement strand
TCCAAAATCCGGGGTCAAGGCCCACTGGTCCCTGCAGACGACCACGCCGACGTGTCCTTACGAAGCGATCTCTGTTCGCTCATCCCAATGAGTGGCCGTGTCGTCGCGGGGCACTGGGCGGCCAATCAGTCAAAGCCACAACCACGGCATGAGCGCTGTAAAGCCACACCCAGGCCCCTGGGTCTCCCGATCGTACGAAGGACCGGAATCAACCCGCCAACAAGGTAAGGAGCGCTCTATTTGGCCAGCCTGGCCAAGTAGAGCGCTCAAGGCTCTGGCTAATCGAAGAGCCCGTCCGGCCTGGCAGACGAGAAGCGGTCCGCCGGGCTGGTCCGTCGCCACGCCAACCCGGCATAGCGAGAAGCCCCGCCCTTCAGGCGAGGAGGAGTCACCGTTGTCGGGGATGGCAGAGACAAGAGGCGACGACCACCAAGGGCCATAGGGACTGAATGCATGTCACAAAGCGTTCAGCAACACCAGCGGCACCGTGACGGTGTATTTCGATCAGGAACCAGCCTGCACCGACGCCCATCAGAGCGGTCACCACGATGGAGGGCACGCGCCGTAGTCCCCATGCTGCGGTTCCGCCGCGATCGGCAGCCAGAACCGGCCACACAGCCAGGAGAGTAAAGCCGACCGCGGCGACTGACCCGTGGATTAGGGACCCCCCACTGCTCGGCGGCGGGAGCAGAGCCACCACCAACGCCACCACTCCACCGCCACCCAGCGCCACACGTCCGGCGAGCGCGGCTGGGCGCAGCCCCCAGGCGGTAAGCAGGTGGCAGACGTCCAGGGCGAGGAGTGCTCCGGTCATCACCCAGAATCCCGCAGCCCCGTAGGCCGCCAGGACGCTGATCGTCTGAGTAGCGGGATCGTAGGCGGGCCCCTCCAGTAGTGCCGCGATCGTCCAGCCTCCGACCAACAGGACAGGGGCACACCCCGACGAAAGCAGGGTCCACGTGGGAACAGGTCGCATCAGCCCACCGTAAAAGCGCTCGATCATTCCTCCGCGCGCGCACGCGGGCGGGTGGAATCCGAATGTGCCTGTGTCGACCGCAACACAACCCGGGTGGCCGCTGGGCGGTCGGGAGGCATGTCGCAACGGCGCGGGCCGCACGGGTATCGGGGAAGCCTCGCGGCAGATCGGCATGACCGGCCGGCTCCGGGCCATACACGGGCCAGGACTCTGCCAAAGCCCGCACCGACGACGCTATCCGCCGTGACCTCGCGGCGTTCGCCACCTGGTCAACGACGAATTCCGCCGTCCGGGCCGCACTGATTCCATCCCCCGGACCCTCGCGGCCGACTGTCGGCCTCGCGGTTCCGCCGCACCCTCGCCTGGTTCATCTGATCTCCCCACCCTTCGGGAGAGGGTGTTCGGTCTCTTCTCGTCTCAGCTGGCTTGGCCGACGGCGCGCAGCGGGCATCCGGTGCCGACGCGCGTGGTGAGTTCGGCTCGCAGGGTGGCGAGTTCGGCCATGCGCACGTCGATGACCTGGATCTTCTCCTCGAACAGCGCGGACAACGCTTCCGCGGCGTCCGGAGCGTCGCGCAGTTCCTCGCCGTGCCGCGCGATCTCCGCGAGTGAGAATCCGAGTATCTGCGCGGTGCGTACGTATTGCAGCCAGGTCACGACCTCGGGCGGGAAGTCGCGGTACCCGTTGGCCAGCCGCCGACCTGCGACGAGGCCGACTTTCTCGTAGAACCGGATGGTGTCTGTGGTCATACCAGCCTGCGCGGCCAGCTCTCCGATACGCATGACCCTCCATCGGGTTGGGCTTGACCTTGGAGCATAGTCCAATGTTTAGCGTGAGGCATCGCTGCCATGAGACCAGCAGGAGCCTCATTGTGATCCGTAACTTCTCCCCCTCACACCCCGCCTATCTTCGCGCCGTACGCGTAAGCGCCTGGTACGACCTCGTCATCACGGCGGGATTCGCGACACCGTGGACGTACGCACTGGTACACGACGTGCTGTCGTCTTTGGGCAACGCACTCGGGCTGGGCGTCATGCCCGAACTCGACCCGATGCAGACCCTGTACGCGAATCTGATGGGTTCGGTCGTGGTCGTCTGGGCCGCCCTACGCATCGTCAGGCCGCTGCCGGTCCACGGACTGTTCGACGGCATAGCGCGCATATTGTTCGCGGCGTGGCAGACGTATGCGGTGACCCACGGTGCGACGAGGCTGCTGTGGCTGTTCTTCGGCGTCGAGTTGGCATTCGGCCTCGTCCAGCTTCTGCCGTGGTGGCGGAACCGGCACACCAACCTGGTGGACGACCATGCCGAACCGACTGATGGGCACCCGCTCGGCTCAGCAAGTCAGTGACGCGCGGGTTGGACCAGGTGCGCCGGTGGCGGAGGGTATACGCCGGGGGCGAAGCGTCGCGGTTTCCCAGGTCCAGCTCATAGGACGCTCCTGCATTGCCCGCTCCCCCGGCTCGCAGTTGCCCGTCGTTCGGTGGACGGCGGCAGCGGCCTGGCGATCAGCGGCATGCTGTGACAGAGGCGGCCTGCCGGGAAGTTGATGCGAGCCAGTAGGTCCGCATCACAGATCTCTCCTGGCTCCGCCTCCGGCGTACGCAGGTCCAGGCCCGCCGACAGTGCACGGATCTCCATCAGAGCCCTTGCGGCGAGGAACGCGGCCAATCCCCGGTCATCCACAAGCACGCAGCCGACCACACGCACAGCCGGCGGAGCCATGGCTGGCACCCCTCGGATCCGCGCACCTCGCTTGCCGCTTCCGGACCGGTCGTCCGTGTGGAAACCGCCTGGCGCGCCACCGCACACGCCAGGCAGAGGCCGCCCACAGCAGCCGGGCGACCACCGTGCCCACGGTGGCACCGCGGTCAGCCGCCCCGCCACCTGCACCAGTACATCGCCGCGCGAGCCGGCAGGGCCGAGCAAGTCCCCCTGGAAGAGGAGCGTTCGGTGATGGGGGTCTGATACGACGACCGGAGACGCCCTCACCGACACCGTGGTCGCCGTCCTGCACAGCGCCCTCACCGCCGACCTGTTGATGACACGCAGACCCAAGTCCGAGCACCTCGGCGGGGCAGGCGTCGCCCATGGCCCTCGGCGTAGAGCCGGGCAGTCAGGTCGGTGGTCGATGTGCGTGGGCGGCCGACAGTCGGCGGGTGCGGGTGCAGGTGCCGCTGCGAGTGCGAGTGCGGCGGAACGTTCCCAGGTCAGGCGGGCTGATGCGGCAGGAGCGGCTTTCCGTCCTTGCCGCCGACCGGCGACGACAGGATGATCGAGGTGGTCGTGCGGCCGAGCGCCGAAACCTGCTCCAGGATCTCCTCCAGGTGGATCGTGTCGGTGACGGCCACCTTGATGATCCAGCAGTCCTCGCCCACCACGTGGTGGACCTCGGCGACCTCCGGGCGTGCCATCAGCTCCAGGGTCCTGGGGTGCTTCAGGTTGTAACCGCCGTGCGGACTGACCCTGATGAAAGCCTGGATGCCGTAGCCGAGCCGGACCGGGTCCACCCGCGCCCCATAGCCAGTGATCGCCCCGGACGCTTCCAGCCGACGCAGGCGCTCGGTGACGGCGGCGGGGCTCAGCCGGACCCTTCGGCCCAGCTCGCTGAGCTTGATCCGGCCCTCTTCCTGGACGAGCCGGAGCAGCTGCCGGTCGACCTGATCGAAGGCTACTGACGAATCGTGGGCGGCCTGCCATGAATGCCGTGGTTCTTTCGGTACGGCGGCAAGATCTCCCATGTTTCCCCCTTCAGCGCGTGACGCGCCAACGTAACACTTGTGGGCATGACAGAAGGTAAGCAGCCGGACGGCATACGAGAAGTCCTGGTCATCGGCGGTAACCGCTACTTCGGGAAGCGGCTGATCGCCCGCTTGATCGCGGCCGGCGACCGGGTCACGGTCCTGAACCGGGGTTCGTCGCTGCCCCCGGCCGGGGTCCGCCAGTTGGTCGCCGACCGGAACGACGAGACCGCCCTGGAGGCGGCTCTCGGGGAGCGGACCTTCGATGTCGTCGTCGACCAGGTCTGCTACACGCCGCGTCAGGCGGCCGTGGCCCGCCGCGTCTTCGCCGGACGCACCCGGCGCTACATCATGACCTCGACGGTCGAGGTGTACGCATACGAGGACAGCCCCGTGCCCATCGGCGAGGCCATCGTGGACCCCCACACGGTCGTCGTGGACACCGAACTCCCTTGGGAAGACGGGGAGTTCCTCGAGGAACACTACGGCGAGGGCAAGCGGCAGGCGGAGGCCGTGTTCGCCGCCGCCCCGGTCTTCCCGTACGTCTCCGTCCGGGTTGCCCATGTGCTCGGCGGGGCCGACGACTTCACCGGCCGGCTGGCGCACTACGCGGACCGGCTGCGGACCGGCGAGCCGATCGCCGTTCCGGTGCCGAACCGGCCGGCGACGTACATCCATGTAGAGGAGATCGCCGACTTCCTCTTCTGGGCGGCGGGCCAGGACTTCACTGGTCCGGTCAACGCGGCCTCCCACGGCCCGCTCACCACCGAGGACATCGTCGAGGCGATCGGCGGCGGGACCGCCGTGTACCGGGAGGCGGAGGTCGGCGAGGTCTCTCCGTTCTCCTTCCACCGCTCGTACGGGATGGACAACGCCCGCGCCGAGCGCCTCGGCTTCACCTTCTCGCACACCAAGGACTGGCTGACGCGCGCCGTCACCGAGACGACCGGAAAGAACGACTGACATGAAGCACAGGCAACTCGGCTCCTACACCGTGAGCGCGATCGGCTACGGCGCGATGCCCCTGTCGATCGAAGGCCACCCCGACGAGAAGCGCGCGATGGCGACGGTGCACGCGGCGCTCGACGCGGGCGTCACGCTGATCGACACCGCCGACTCGTACTACGCGCCGGGCGGCGACCCCGGCCACAACGAGGTAGTTGTCGCCCGAGCCCTGGCCGCGTACCCCGGCCGTGTGGACGACGTCCTGGTTGCGACCAAGGGCGGCCGAGGCCGAACCGACGACGGCGGCTGGACGGTCGACGGCGACCCGCGCCATCTGCGACGGGCCGCCGAGGCCTCACTGAAGCGGCTCGGGGTCGAGGCGATCGGCCTCTACCAGCTCCACAAGCCTGACCCGGCGGTGCCGTACGCCGAATCCCTGGGTGCCCTGCGGGAGCTGGCGAACGAGGGCAAGGTCCGCCACATCGGCCTCTCCAACGTGACCGTGCCCCAGATCGAGGAGGCGAGGGCGGTCCTGGGCGACCGGCTCGCCTCCGTCCAGAACCGGTACTCCCCCGCCGTCCGCGACTCCGCTCCTGCGCTGTTCCGGTGCGCCGAGCTAGGGCTCGCTTTCCTCCCCTGGAGCCCTCTGGGCGGCATCTCCCGCAGTTCCCTGGACGGCCCGTCGGGTCTGACGGCCAAAACGCCCTTCCACGAGGTGGCAGAGGGGCGTGGCGTCAGCCCTCAGCAGGTGGCCCTGGCATGGCTGTTGAGCCTGTCCCCCACAGTGGTCCCGATCCCGGGAGGCAGCCGCCCCCAGTCCGTGCAGGACTCGGCACGAGCGGCGGATCTGGTGCTGACCGGGGAAGAGCTGGCCCTCCTCCCGAGCGCCGCGCCGTCCAGTGCGTCCGGCATCGCGCACATCTCCGGCGCCTGAAGAACGGGATCAGGCATCGACCGGCCACGCGCCCTCACCAACCAGCGCACCGGCCGCATGGACGCCGAGCTGCGCGCCTCATTCGTGTCCCTCGCCCTGCTCCAGGCCCCCGTGTCATCTGTGGCACGTGTGTACGGAAGGGTGCTTGGCCGCCGGGGCGGTGTCCGGCGGATCCCGCGGAATGCTCGGCGCCTTGTGCGCCGCACACCGCCTCCCGCCATGCGCTGCGGGAGGCGGTGTGCGGCACCAAGACTCGCCTACTTGCTCTGCATCTTCCCCAGCGGGTGAGGGTCTTCCGCCAGTGCCGAGCGCGCCGCCTGCCAGCTGGTGTCCTCGGGGTCGAGGGCACTGCGCAGGTAAGCCCAGGTGAGCTGTTGGATCAGAGCGACTCGTTCGGGGCTCTCGTCCGTCGTTTCCGCGACGTTGTACCCGGGGATGCCGCCGAGCGAGTGCTCTGCCCCGAACAGCGTGAACAGGCTCTTGTTTCCCGGGCTGAGGAAGTAGGGGTCGGTGAACCAGTCCGGCCCGCGAGTGGACAGCGCGGACTGGTCATGGTCCCCGGCGACGATGAGAGCCGGCGTGGCCATGTCGTCGAAGGACGGGTTCATGAAGGGGAGGTTCTTTACCGCGAATGGAGTCAGGTCGTCGCTGCCGCGGCCGGCCAGGGCGAGCAGCACGCCCGCCTTGACACGCGGGTCGGACATGTCCTCCCCGGGAACGCCGTCGGAGTCGAGGACTCGCGCGCCCAGCAGCGTGCTCGCCGTCTGGGCCCCCCACGAGTGGCCGGCCACAGCGATGCGGCTGCGGTCGAGGCGCCCGCTGAGGCCCGGCACGGAAGCTTCCAGGACATCGAGCTCGTCAAGGACGCGCTTGATGTCCTCGACCCGGAAGCGCCAGATCCGTGGCGTACGAGGGTCGTCGGCAGGGAGGCTGAGCGTCCTTGAGTCGAGATGGGTGGGCTGCAGGACCACGAAGCCGCGGGCAGCCCAGAAGTCCGCCAGCGGGGCGTAGCCGTCCATCGACCAGCCGAAGCCATGCGAGAAGACGATGATGGGCAGGTCGCTGCCGGTCACGGGCGCGGACACGCGGACCTGAAGGTCCTCACCACGGCCAGGGGCGGACAGGACAACCGGCTTTGCGGACACGATCGCAGTGGGCGCACTCGCGATCTTCTGCGCGTTCGCGATGTTCGAGTCGGGCATGGAAGTGCCTCCGTTCATTTCTTTGCGTGGTTGGTGTGGCGGGCCCGGCGGTCAGCGGCCCCGCAGTGCCGGGTCGAGAGCGTGATGACGATGCGCGGCTTGGTTACCGGGCCCCGGTTCTGGCATCATGAGCAAAACGGAACGTCGCTCCGTTTACGATACGGAGCCGTGTTCCGCTTTGCAAGGTCAGTTACGGAAGGAGCGCCGCGGTGAACGACAGCGGACAGGGCGCGGGAGGCGCAGCCGGGTCCAAGCGCAAGGACGCCCGGCGCAACCAGCAGACCCTGCTGGATGCGGCCGCCGCGGTCTTCGTCACCTCGGGCGTGGAAGCGCCGGTACGCGACATCGCGGCCGAGGCCGGCGTCGGGATGGGCACGATCTACCGCCATTTCCCCACCCGGGCGGACCTCGTCATCGCCGTCTACCGCCACCAGGTCGATGCCTGCGCCGAGGCCGGCCCGGCCCTGCTGGCGACCAGCCCGACAGCTCACGCCGCCCTCGGACGGTGGGTCGGCCTCTTCGTCGACTTCCTGGTCACCAAGCACGGCCTCGCGGCCGCGCTGCAGACGGACAACGCCGGCTTCGAAACGCTGCACGCCTACTTCCTCGACCGTCTCCTGCCGGTGTGCACCCAGCTCCTCGACGCTGCCGCCGCCTCCGGTGAGATCCGCTCCGACCTCAACGCCTACCAACTCATGCGCGGCGTCGGAAACCTCTGCGTAGGCGCCGACAGCGACCCCCGCTACGACGCACGCCGACTGGTCGAGCTCCTCGTCGCAGGACTACGCCAGCCGCGCTGACCGTGGCGCCCGTGAAATGACAGGGCCCTCGCATGAATGACCCAGTTGAGACAGAGGAACGCGACACCGGAGTCCGGCGTTCGCCCAGGTCGCCCAGGTCGCCCGCAGTGTCTCCGTCCGGCCCGGAATGGTAGCTACGGCGTGGCATGGGAAGTGGACCGGGCCGCGATGACCACGAGGTCCGAGAGACCGGGCCTGCGTCGGCTCGCATGCGAGAAGGGAGCTGCTCGGCTGGCAGTTCAACGACATGGAGCTGCCCGGCGGCGGGGGCACGTACGCCCTCATCACTCCCGCCGGACTTCCCGAGGAGCGCATGCACGGCGGCCTCATGGAGCTGCCCGAGGAGAACCTCGCCCTCGCGAACGGACGGCCGTACTGGCACCCCGTCTTCGCCGTCGCCGACTGCGACGCCACGATCGCCAAGGTCACCCAGAACGGCGGCAGCGTGCAGATGGGACCGGAGGACGTGGAAGGCGTCGGCCGGCTGGCCATCTGCCTCGACCCGTCGAACGCCGACTTCGTGGTCCTCACCCCGTCCGCAGCTGAGCCCAGGCAGGCCGGGCAGGCGGCCTCCACACCGACCGATCCGGATTCTGTCCCTCCCTCGCCTGCCCAAGCCCGGGGCGGCCGTGCAAGGGAGTGGGCCTGAAGTGTCCCTGAGACCGCGCTACCTCTCCGCCCGCACCGACGCGGACATTCGAAGGCGCGTGCGTAGGCGGCTACCTCTCCGTGGTGTTGCGTGTCGCCACGTTGAACTCCCGCATATGAGACGCCACTTGGGCCAGGCTGTCTCGCTTACGGGTGATGCACTGGGGTCCGTGACGGCCGTTCCGGAGGCACGGAACGCGCCCTCCGCTCCTTCTTCCCCTAACCCCCGTATGGAACGAAGGGACCCAGGGGGTTGCGGCCCTGGGCGCAGGATAACGCCGCTGTCATGCAGGGCACCTACGAGGACTCAACGATCCGGCGCCGGCACATGCGCCGTGTGACTTCGCCGGTGGAGGCTCAAGTGCGGATCACGGCCGCCGACCGGCAGTGGCAGGAGGAGTGTACGGCCCAGGGGGCGATCACCCGTGCCGCCGGTGTCGAGATCCTTGGCCGGGTGGCGCTGCGCCGGGATGGATCCTTTCCATGGTCTCGCTCAGTGTGCGTACTGGGTTCTACCCAACGCCCGTGGCCAAGGTGTTGCCCCGCGTGCTCTCACCAGGTTGTCCAACTGGGCTTTGGATGAAGCCGGGTTCCACCGTCTTGAACTTGTCCACTCGGACCGCAATGAGGCGTCCTGCAGGGTGGCCGCCAACTCCGGCTTTGAGCTGGAGGGCGTCCGGCGCAGCGCGCATCTGTATACGGCGCCCACCACGGCATCGTTGTCCACCCCGTCCGCGAAGACCCAGCAGCCACAGCTGAACAGGAGTCTGTCCGGGCCGTCCGGTTAAGTTGGGGGCGGCTGTCATTGCCATGCGATTCAGTCCTGGGTCAGCCCTGTTCCGCCGGGCAGAAGAACTCCAGGGCGATATTGTCCGGATCCTTGAAGCTGAGATGGAGTCCGAACGGGTCCTCGACGATGCCGGAGTGCGACACCCCCTGCTCGTCGAGCCGGGCCTCCCAGGCCTCCAGTTGACCCCGGTCGGCGACATGGAACCCGCAATGGTCGAGCCCGACGCGCGTCGGGTCGAACACATCCGCTTGGCTCGTCGCCTCATGCCTGCGGAAGCCGAGGACGAACGACGGGGATGCGTCGACCACGAACGGTCCGTATTCGTCCTCCACATCGAGAACCGTCTGTGTGTCCAACAGCCGGTTGTAAAACTCCGCGCTGCGCTTCACGTCGCTCACGGTCAGGGCGACGTGCCCGATTCCACGAGCCTCGGGCATGAACAACACCTCCTTATGGTGGTGCGCTGCCTCTCATTCGATGCTACGCCGCCTCACCTCCGCCGCCCGAGCTCCGGCGCAGGCCGACCCTCGCTGGAGATCACGCCCTGACGTGGCAGTTGTCCAGCCTCCTCGGCCTCGCTGCAACCCTGTCGTCCGGGTCGCCCGGACGCGGCACGGGCGGGTGCGGCCGGGGTGGCGGGTCCGGGCGGGCAGCATGGCTGGTTCCTCCGCCGAGACCTGGACGCCATCACCGCCGGAATCACCCTTGTCAGTCGCCGGTCATGCCGTGCCCGCGACCCGGGCGCCCGGTGTGCCTGCCCGGGGCGGGCGGGGGCACTCTGGAGGTATGGCCCGAGCCAACGACCAGGTCGAGGCACTGCTCCAGGAGTACGCCGACCTCATCGCGATCCGGGGCGGGGAGGCCTTCAAGGCGCGCGCCTACGAAAAGGCCGCCCGTGCCGTCGGGGGCTACCCGCAGGATGTCTCGAAACTCGACGCCAAGGGGCTGTGCGAGATCCCGAACGTCGGCAAATCGGTCGCCGACAAGATCCTGGAGTACCTGCGGACCGGCCGCATGTCCGTCGTCGACGAGGCCAGAGCGTCCGTGCCGGCCGGAGTGCGCGAGCTGATCACGATTCCGGGGCTCGGCCCCCGCAAGGCCATGGTTCTCTACGAGGAGCTGGACATCACCTCCGTGGACCAGCTGCTCGACGCCATCCGCCAGGAACGGCTCCGCGATCTGAAGGGCTTCGGAGAGCGGACCGAGGACAACGTCCTGCACGGCATCTCCGTGCTGCAGAAGGCCGGTGAGGGCCGGATCCTCGTCAGCGCTGCCATGGACATCGCCGAACAGCTCGTCGCCGAGCTGTCGGACATCCGCGGCTGCGTCCGGTGCACCTACGCGGGGTCCCTGCGCCGTATGAAGGAGACCATCGGCGATGTCGACATCCTGGTGGCGGCACACCGGTCGGCCCCGTTCATGGACGCCCTCACCGCCCTTCCGCAGACTGCCGAGGCCATCGCACACGGGGAGAAGAAGACCTCCGTACGGACAACCACGGGTCTCCAGGTGGATCTACGGGTTCTCCCACCGGCCTCCTGGGGCGCGGGGCTCCAGTACTTCACCGGCTCCAAGGCGCACAACATCCGCACGCGCGAACTTGCCGGGCGTCAAGGGCTCAAGCTGTCAGAATACGGGCTCTTCGACGCCGAGAGCGGCGAGAGCATCACCTCCGAGACGGAGGAGGCGATCTACGCCCGGCTCGGACTGCCCTGGATACCGCCGACGCTACGCGAGGACCGCGGCGAGATCGCGGCCGCGCTGCGCGGCGAACTCCCCGACCTCCTGACGGAGCACAACATCCGCGGCGATCTGCACACCCACACCGACTTCACCGACGGGCTGGCCCCGCTGGAGGACATGATCGCCGCTGCTGCCGCCCGCGGTTATACGTACTACGCCGTCACCGACCACGCCCCGAACCTGTACATGCAGCGCATGACGAGTGAGAAGATCCTCGCCCAGCGCGAGCGAGTACGCGCACTCGACGGCGCGCACCACAAGATGCGGCTGCTGCACGGCACGGAACTCAACATCGGCCCGGACGGCACCCTGGACTGGCCCGACGAGTTCCTCGCGGATTTCGACATCTGTGTGGCCTCGGTCCACTCCCACTTCAACCAGAGCAGGCGGGAGCTCACCCGCCGTCTCATCCGCGCCTGCGAGAACCCGTATGTCGCCGTCATCGGCCACCCCACAACCCGCAGGATCGGCAAACGCCCGGGCATCGATGCCGACTTCGACGCGGTCTTCAAGGCCTGCGCACGGGCGGGCACCGCTCTGGAGATCAATGCGCATCCCGAGCGGCTCGACCTGTGTGACGAGGACATCCTGCGCGCGAAACGGTACGGCGTGAAGTTCGCCGTGAACTCCGACGCGCACGCCATCACACATCTGCCGTACATGCGCTACGGGGTGGCAACCGCGCAGCGCGGTTGGCTGACGACGGACGACGTCATCAACACGTGGCCGCTGACGAAGCTCCGCCGGTTCCTGGGCAAGAAGGGCCCCGCCTGACGAGGCGGAAGAGCGCCAGTTCGCCAGTTCGCCAATATGCTCAAGGCCGACGACGCCGACCCGCTGCCGGGCTGGCTCAGCCATCTCGTCACCTGCCGCATCACGGACGTGCTCCAGAAGCGCGAATCAGGGAGGCCCCGCAGGCGTCGGACCGCCCACTCCTGCGCCAGCGAGTCGTGCTGATCGCACACTTACGCCGCCACTACCCGGACCATTCCACCGCTCCACGGTGATCGTCGCCTACGAAAATCTTGCCAGAGCTTTCCAAAGTGCGTACGACCTCATGTGCAGAGAGATGTATCAAGCTTTGGTTGGAGGGCAGCTGGCCGTCGCCGCAGTACTGCTGCCCGTGGCGATCCACGGCGGGCGGATCCGGCGGCGGCCCTGCGCCCGCCGGAACGCGCCCAGGAGGGGCAGGAACCACAACACGGGCACTTACCCGGCACCATGGCCGGTCAGCCGGTGTGGCGGGAGCGGGCCAGAGCCAGCCCACCGAGGACCATGCCGATCAGCCCCACCACCAGGGCCACGATGGCCCCGGCTCGCCCGGAGCCGGTGCCGATACGACCGGCGGAGCGGGCCAGAGCAAGCCCACCGATGACCACGCCGATCAGCCCCACCACCGCGGCCACGATGGCCCCTAGTCGCCCCGAGCCGGTGCCGATACCACCGGCGGCGACGGAGACGTGCGCGGCCGCCGGTGCAGCGAGCCCGAACACTCCGAGCAAGGCAGCTCCGGACACGGCAAGCGCAAGTCGGACTGGCCTCAGGGCTCCTGATGAGCTCATGTCCCTCTCCTCTTTCGTGCGTCTCGTTTCCGAGGTTTGGATGTCGCCTGATCATGTCGCCGGGCGCTCCGCCGGTCGTCCTGCAGACGGAGGCACTTCGCGCTGCCGCAGGTGGCGCACCCGGCTGCTGCAGATGCCGCAGGCGCCGGGAAGGTACTGCGTGCGCGGTAGCCGGCCGCTCGTCCGCGAGAGGGACTCGCTTGCAGCAGCATCTGGCTAGGGTGCGCGCATGAGTACAGGACGGTTGGGTGTCCGGGCAGATGTCAAAGACTGGGCGATCGCCGTCAGCGTGGCGGCGACGCTGCTGGTCACCGGGCTGTCCGAGCAGCACGCCACCACGAGTCTCGACCTCCTCGGCTGTGCGCTGTTTGCGGCCGGCGGCCTTGCGCTGGCCGCGCGCCGCCGGGCTCCGGTTCCCGTCCTGGCCATTACCGGGCTGTGCGCGGTGGGTTACCAGGCGGCCGGTTTCGATGTGCCTGCCGTCGCGTACCTCTTCGCGGTGTACGCAGCCGTACGGGCGGGACACCGCACCATCACAGTGGCGGCGAGCGTGACCCTGCTGGCCGCTCTCCCCCTCGCGGCCCTGGCCTCGGGCCTGCACGACACGGGCGAGGCGTTCGCGCAGGCCCGAGGCGCCCTCGAACTGGCCTGGTTGATCGCAGCCGGCGCCGCGGGCGAAGCGCTGCGGCAGGCCGAGCGGCGGGCGGACGAGGCCGAGCGCACCCGGGAGGAGACCGCACGGCGCCGCGCCGACGAGGAGCGGCTGCACATCGCGCGGGAGCTGCACGATTCGCTCACCCACCAGATCTCGGTCATCAAGGTGCAGGCCGAGGCGGCCGTCCACGTGGCCCGCAAGCGGGGCGAACCGGTGCCGGAGGCCCTCCTTGTGATCCGGGAGGCCGGTCGTGAGGCGACCCGGGAACTGCGAGCGACCCTGGAGGCGCTGCGCGACGACGGCAAGGCTCCGCCGCATGGGCTCGACCACGTCCCGGACCTGGTGGAACGGGCCCGTAACACCGGCCTGGACGCGACACTGACGATCGAAGGACAACGCCAGGACGTGCCGGCCGCGGTGGACCGGACCGTCTACCGGATCGTTCAGGAGTCGCTCACCAACATCGCCCGTCACGCCGCCGCCGTTACGGCGTCGGTCCGGATCGACTACCGTCCGGACGCCCTCGCCGTACGAGTCGATGACGACGGCAAGGCCACGCCGGACACGGCCCCGGTGCCCGGCGTCGGGCTGCTCGGAATGCGTGAACGCGTCACCGCCCTCGGCGGTCGCCTGCGCGCGGAACCGCGCAGCGAGGGCGGCTTCACCGTCCAGGCCGAACTCCCCGTGGACCGAACCCCATGATCCGTGTCCTGCTGGTCGACGACCAGCCGCTCCTGCGCAGCGGATTCCGCGCGCTCCTCGACATCGAGGACGACATCGAGGTGGTGGCCGAGGCCGCCGACGGAAAGGAGGGCCTGGCGCTCGCCAGGGAACACCTGCCCGACATCGCGCTCATCGACATCCAGATGCCCGTCGTCGACGGCATCGAGGCGACCCGGCTCATCGCCGCGGACCCGGCCCTGGCCCGGGGGCACGTAGTCATCCTGACCAACTACGGCTTCGACGAATACGTCTTCGACGCTCTGCGGGCCGGCGCCGCGGGATTCCTCGTCAAGGACATCGTGCCGGAAGACCTCCTGCACGCCGTACGTGTCGCCGCCCGCGGCGACGCCCTGCTCGCACCGTCGATCACCCGCAAGTTGATCAACCGGTACGTCGCCCAGCCGCTCCACACCGGCGCCGCGACGGAGCTGGAAGGGCTGACCGGTCGCGAACGCGAGGCTGTCGCCCTGGTCGCGCAGGGCCTGTCCAACGACCAGATCGCCGACCGTATGGTGATCAGCCCAATGACCGCCAAAACCCACGTCAACCGGGCCATGACCAAACTCCATGCCCGTGACCGGGCCCAACTCGTGGTCCTCGCCTACGAATCCGGCCTGGTAGCCCCACGCAACCGCTGACATCGACGGCCCGCAACCGCCGGCCGGCTCCGCCGTGGTCGTTGAGAAGCCGTCTTCTCCGCAGCCTGGTTCGCAGCACCACTACGGGACATGGCCGACCAGCCGTACATCGCAGAAAACACCCGGGCGCGGGCACAGACACTCATCAGGTCTGTCCCGCCCCTTCTTCGGCACCCGCACGGCCCCTGGGCCCGGTGTCGGAGGCTGAACTCCGGATGGCGAACACAGGGCTGCGCACAGCCGCTACGGCATCCACCAAGACGCCGCGGCCCTTCTCCATCTGGCTGTGCCGCCTCCCCCGAAGGACGCCGAAAACAGCGCGTGGCGCCTGCGCGCACTGCACGGCACCAGCCCTGTGCGCTTCCGGCTACGCACCGAAGCCTTCCAAGGCACCAGCCGCCCCCACACGACCGACGACAACGAGACAACACCCGCACCTACGCCCTGAGCAGCGGAGCCCTCACTGTGGGAGCCCTCACTGTGACGGGCGGAACGACCGAAGCCACAACAAACGACCGAAGCCACAACATGAGTTGAGCACGTTCGCCGGCTCAGTCGCAGATCTTGCGATCGAGACGCACTACCTGAAGCGCGGTCCCGCGGGTCCTCAGTGGCATCGGCGGCGCCGAGCATCGCGTTGTCGGCGGCCCGCCAACCAGCACGCACGTGCTCACTGGCTGTCCGTGCCGCGAAGTGCGTTGCGCTGGACGAGCCGGGAGAGGTCACGTGCGGTGATGATGCCCACCAGGCGCCTGCCATCGATGACGAGGATCCGCATTCCGCTGCCGGGGTGGACCTTTTCCAGTACGTCTTCCAGGAGGTCGTCCGGCGCGCATGTGGTGCACTGCGACAGCGGGGTTGCCACGTCACGCACGCGCAGCGTCTCCCGCTGCGGCACCGGCGTCTTCGCGAGCTGCGGCAGGTGAACCATGCCGCTGGGGCGTCCCTCGAAGTCGATCAGGGGCAGGGTCGAGTGGCGGGCCCGCACCGCCACCTCGTCGACGCAACGTTCCACGCTCACCCAGTCGGGGCAGGTTTCCACGGGCCTCGACATGGCATCGACTGCTCGTATTCCGCGCAGGGCTGCGGCCATCCCGGCGTGCTGCCGCTCCGCGTTGGCGACGATCATGATGAAGAAGCCGACGACCATCAGCCACAGACCGCCCAATGCGCCGCGCAACACCGAGAGCCATCCGAAGGCGATCAGCAGGAAGCCGAAAACCTGCCCGCTGCGTGCGGCTGCTCGTTCGGCCCGGTCCCGGTCTCCGGTACGCCACCACATCACCGCCTGCACCACCCGCCCTCCATCGAGCGGTGCGGCAGGCAGGAGATTGAACGCTCCCAGCACAAAGTTCACCCACCCCAGCCACACCAGGACAGCCGCGGGCGCCGCCCAGCCGAACACGGCGTCCAGCCCGAGGCCTGCCCCGAGCGCCGCTGCGCCCACGACCAGGCTGGTGAGCGGCCCGCTGATGGCTACGAGGAACGCCACACCGGGCGCGTGCGGCCTGCCCATCTCCGTCATCCCGCCCAGCGCCCAGAGCGTGATGTTCTGAACCGGGATGCCCTTCCTCCGGGCCATGATCGCGTGGGCGGCCTCATGGGCCAGCAGGCTCCCCAGAAGCAGCAGTGCACCAGCCAGGCCGCCGACCGTGTATGTGGCGTTCGACTGTCCCGGAATCCAGGCTGGGAGCGTCTGGCTCCCCAGGCTGTATCCGAAGAGCACTACGAGCAGGGGCACGGTCCAGTGAATGCGCAGCGGCACCCCCTGGACTCGTCCGATCCGTACCGAGCTGTTCATAACCGTCTCCCGAGGACCGAAGCAGGCGGTCCTCCACCCGAACCGGTACGCCCTGGGGGCCTCCCCGGGACCGGACCGGCAGGATGTCCGCCCACTGCCAGTCTCGCTCGCCGGGGCCGGTGGCAGGGAGCGTGGCGTTCCTACGTTCGGAGCATGTCGACGAGGCGGAGGATCTCCATCGGCTGCGGGAAAATGCGAGTGGACTTCCCGTCGCTGGAGATCTCCGACATCGTGGAAAGGATCCTGAGGTGCAGAGCAGCCGGGTGGCCCTCGAGCCTCACCGCGGCGTTGCCAGCGTCTCGGCGGCCTCGCATTCGCCCTTGGCGCGGATGACCTTGGCGCACCGGTCTTGCCAGAGGTCAGGGCTGGAGCGAAGGCTCGCTCGGCGGACCTGAAGATGCCGCAACGGTGGCGGCAGGTGGCAGGGGTGACAGGAGTCGAACCTGCGGCATCCGGTTTTGGAGACCGGCGCTCTGGCCTCTGAGCTACACCCCTTTGATGTTGATCAGCTTGGCATGTCAAATAGCCTCGGCCAACAGGTTTTCGGCCCCCACTGCGGATACACGCTCGGCATCCGCCGGGCCCCGGCCGCGCCCGCTCGCGCGAAAGCCCGTCGGTGGGGCCACCCCGGATACAGGGCGGCGCGCGCCGCGCTCGCACCCAGAGCGGCGGAGGGCAAGCATGCGTCCTGACCTCCGCCCGCCGTCCACGCGCCCACATGCCGCCTCCTGCGACCCGCAAGCGGCACGATGACGGCCCGATCACCTCGTTCAGACAGACGCTACTGAATGCTGCCCCTTGCCGCGGGCTCAACACCGAGCATCGTCACGGGGCCGGCTCTCCCCCTGCAGCGGCTGCCCGGTACCGCCCCGGTGTAGTCCCGAACTCCCGGCTGAAGGCGTGCGACAGAGCGTACGGCGTGCCATAACCAACACGGCGGGCGATGGTGGCAAGTGGGTCCCGGGTGTCCCGGAGCAGCGTGGCAGCGAACGTCAGGCGCCACCAGGTCAGGTACGCCATCGGAGGTCGCCCGACCAGGGCCGTGAAACGGCGGGCCAGGGTAGGACGGGAGACACCTGCCTCGGCGGCCAGGCGGTCGTTGGTCCAAGGCGCGGACGGGTCGGAGTGCAGCGCCCGCAAGGCGGCGGACGCCACCGGGTCGCCCAGTACGGTCGGCCACACCCCGGTCCTGCCCTCGGACACCCACGACCGGATCATGTAGACGAGGAGGAGGTCGAGCAGGCTGGGGACTGCGACGCAGGAGCCGGGCCGCTGTTCACCCAGCTCACCCCCCAACAGGTCGATTGCGGCGCGCAGTTCGGGGCGACTGCCCGCACGGTTCGGCAGGTGGACGAGCTTCGGCAGTTCCGCCATGAGCGGGTGTACGCGACTGTGGTCGAGCCTGTACTTGCCGCACAGCATCTCCACCTCCCCGGAGGCGGCTCGGGGTCGGCCCGCCCCTTGCCTCTCGGCCCACCGGTCGAAGGGCACCGCCCGCTCCACGGCCACCGCGTCGGCGGGCGAGTCGGCAATCACATGCCCTGTGCCGTGGGGCAACAGCACCGCGTCCCCCACCCCCAACGAGACCGGGGAGCCGCCGTCGGGCAGCAGCCAGCAGTTGCCCTCCAGCACCACGTGGAACCCCGCGCCGTCGTACGGTGCGAGCCGAGTACACCAGCTCCCGCTCATCCGCACCCGGTTGGAGGAGGGTTGTCCGATGCGTACGGTCGAGATCGCGTCGCTCACCACATCCATCACATCAGACTATCTCCGGCATCAAGGGTGAGACGGACGCGTATTCAGAAGAGCTGGAAGAGCATTGAGAGGCTCAATCACTCTCCCTAGAGTCGATGACATGAAGAGCGAGAGTGCGCAGCGCATTGTGCTGGGAGACGTCGAGATCGTACGAGTCATCGAGTGGCAGGGCCCTTTCGCGCCCGCCCTCGGCATCGTTCCGGAGTCCGGAGCGGAGGTGTGGAAGGACAACAGAGACTGGCTTGCACCGGACCACTGGGAACCGGAGAGCGACAGCGCGGTGATGGCACTACAGACGTGGGTGCTGCGCAGCGGCGGACGCACTGTCCTCGTCGACACGGGAGTGGGCAATGGGCGAGAGCGGCCCGGTTCCCCGCACTTCCACCACTGGCAAGGCGATTTCCTCGGACGTCTGGCACGGGCCGGCGTACACCCCCAGGACGTCGACATCGTCGTCAACACCCACCTCCACGGCGATCACGTCGGCTGGAACACCGTCGGCGTCGATGGGGAGTGGGTGCCGACATTCCCCAACGCCCAATACCTCATTCCGGCCGCCGACGACTTCCACTTCGGCCCGGACAATGCGTACGGGAACGGCCTGCGGAAGGACGACCAGCTCATCTACGAGGACAGTGTCGCGCCCGTCCACCGGGCCGGACAGACCACGTTGTGGGACGGCATCCACCGCATCGACGAACACCTCACCCTGGAGTCCGCGCCCGGCCACACACCCGGCTCTTCCGTACTACAGCTCACATCCGGGGGCGACCGGGCGGTCTTCGTCGGCGACCTTCTTCACAGTCCCGTGCAGATCCTCAGGCCCTCCTGCAACAGCTGCTTCTGCCTGGACGCCGGACAAGCCGCGGCCAGCCGTCGTCGCATCCTGGAACGGGCATCTGCCGAAAGGGAGCTGGTCGTTCCTGCTCACTTCGCAGGGGCGGGCGTCGTAGAGGTCCGCCAGGATGGCGGAGGCTTCGCCATCGGACGATGGGCGACCTACGGCGACACGGAATAGCCGCATCCGTCACAACGGCCTCCAGGAGACGTACCACCGAGGTGGCCGATTTCCGGGCGTCGCAGACATCAATGCCCGCCACCCGGAGGCGCCGGACGAGCATGCTGGGGTCCAGCCGAGGCGAGGCCAAAACCACAACGGGGAGCCGCTGAAGGTGTGATCAGGCCTCAGTCCTCTCCCAGCACCGCCCGTATCACGTGCCGGGCGTTGTGCGCCATCGCCGGGTTCGTCCTCCGGTAGTACGGCAGCGCAATCAGCGCCTGCGAGAGCGTCCGCCCCCGGCCGCGGTTCCAGGTCGCGTCGTCCACGCCGAGCGTCTCGCGCAAGACCTCCCTTGCATCGGTCGGCAGCAGATTCCACGCCGGGAACAGGTCGCAGGCCGGATCGCCCACCCCCATGCACCCGAAGTCGATCACCGAGGTCAGCCTTCCACCGTCCACGAGCAGATTGCCCGGCATCAGATCGGCATGCAGCCACACCGGCGGCCCGTCCCAGGCCGGGGCCCGCAGCGCGTCCTCCCACACGGCAGCCGCGGCATCGCAGTCGACGCTCTCCTGCGGGATCCCGCGCAGTTCCTCGATCGCCGCCCGGGTCTCCGCGTCGAGCGAGGCGAGCGGCCCGCCGCGGTGGGCCTCCGGCGCCCCCGGCAGGGTGATGTTCCGTATCGCCGTCACGAACTCGGCCAGATCCTTGGCCAGCAGCACGGGCTCGCTCAGCGCCCCCGCCTCGGGGTTCTCCCCCGCCACCCACCGGTACACCGACCACGGCCACGGATACCCCTCGGCGGGCTCCCCGGCCCCGAGCACCTCGGGGATGGCCGTGGGCAGCCGGGACGCGAGGCGAGGCAGCCACTCCCGCTCCATCAATACGTCCTTGGCTCCGCCCTTCACCAGCGGCAGCCGTACGACCATGCAGTCGCCCAGCCGGTACATGGCGTTGACCGTGCCGCCGGACGGAAACCGCTCCACCGCCAGCCCCGCCCACTGGGGGAACTGCCCGGCGATCAGCCGCCGTACGAGGTCGTCGTCGATGGGGTGCAGGCCGGGATGCATCTGTCCTGTGCTCATGGGCCGCCATCCGATCGCCGGACGCCGGCGGGCGTCAAACGCTTTTCCGGATACTGATTCCCAATGTGGTTGTGAGCCTGGTTCGTGACTGGCTGTGGCCACCTCGGCCCAGGCCGGCAGCACGGTTGCTGACCACTCTCGCAGGGACGACCGTCGCGCAGGAGTGCCCGCTGCCCACAGGACGTTCTGGCGACGGCGCGCGAGGGCAATGACGGCCTGCTTGAGGAGTCTTCCTCTCAGCCCTCTTGCGTTCATAGAACGCATTTGAGACGGGGCAGTGCCGGGCAGCGACCTGGGCGGACATGTGTGTCGCCGCCGGTGTGGGCGATGAACTCGGCGCCCAGGACGGGGCCGGGGCCAGGCTTGCTCAGGATGACCTCGGTGTGCGGGTGGTCGCGAAACCGACTCTCCCTTGCGGTTCTTCAGCCAGGTCGCAGGCGGTTCTTGCCGATTCTGGAATCAACCCACCAGCAACGTAAGGAACTTGTTTTCGACCCGAGGTAGTCCAGAACGCGGTTCCCCCCAGCGGAGCGTAGGCCAGTGTGAAACGGCCGATCTTCTGCTCGACCGCCCATGGCCCCCAGCCATGCTTGGCGCAGGCCGGTCAATGCGGTGCCTGGATGGCGGACCGTCCTCGGCGGTGACCTCAACCTGAACGGCAGGGGACGCTCGGCCGCATCTACCTGGAGCCCCTGGCGAAGGGGAACTTCGAGGGCGACCGGCGCAGGCGGCCGACCACTCCCGGTTTCCCGGTCGGGAAGAAGCTGGACCACTTGTTCTTCTCCGACGGCAACTGGCAGCGTCGGGGCGCCGCGGTCGACAGCTCCAGTGCCGTCACCAGCGTGAGCAACCACTACCTGCTCAAGGCCACCGTCCGGCCGGTCCAGGGGGTTCCGCCCGCCGTCGGGGGGCCGGGGGAAGCGCTCGCCGATGCGGCCCGCAATCGGCTCCGCTGGCTCAGTCAACTGCATCTCACCGTTCCCGACGCCTGATTCCTCGGAGGCGACACTCATCATCTACTGCCTTCCACGCAGTGATCGGGCGATCTCGGCAACCGAGCGGAGAATGGCGGCGCGGTGCTGGGGCCGGGTGCCCCGCAGGGCCTGACGCGTAATCACGAGGACCGTTGCGGCGGTCACCGTGCAACTGAACAGCACGGCGACTGCATGTGTGGTCAGCAGGCCGAGCAGCAGGCGGGAAGTGGTCATCGCTGACTCCGATGGAGGTGCGGTGGTACGGGACTCTCCCAGTGCGCCTGTCCACCGGTATGTCCATCGACCTCCCCACCGCAGGTTGGACGGGCGGTGTTCCGGACCGCAGGTGGCAGCCCTAGGCTGGCAGCCTCCCGATGCGCTCGCGGTGGACGCGTTGGACGGCTGGAGAGGGGCGGGCCGTAGCGCCATGACCGAGGACAGCAGCGCGGCCGCGCTCGAGGAAGAGTTCTTCGAGGATCTCAGGCGCGTGGAAGACCTGCGGCGAGAGTTACCGGTGAAGGTGCGTCCCTCCTTGCGCGACCTTGCGACCCGCGCGCAGCGCTCGCACAACACCATCGACAACTGGCTGAGCGGCAAGGCGTTCCCGGCGGACGTGGGCGTCTTGGCCGACGTGATAGCCCTGATCGGGCAGGCAGCCGCCCGTGGCGGCGTCGGCAACTATGAGGTGCTGCTCGATCCCCGACGGTGGCGGGAGCGGCATGCCGCGGTCAACCGGGCGAGGGTACGGGAGGCCGAACAGGCGCGGCGTGGCCGGCAGGCAGCCGCCGACCTGGCCGGCGCCGAGGCCCGGGCCCGCTCCGGTGCGCTGACCGACCCGCCCCAGCGCTTGGATCGCTGGACGGCGGCTCGGTTGCGTGTCCATCCGTCCATCTCCGGCATGGGCTTGCACACTCCCGGGTTCGTGCTGCCCGCGTACGTCGAGCGCGCCCACGACCAGAAGCTGCGCGAGGTGCTGCGTACGGCGGCCGAGGGTGCCGAGGCGGTGCTGGTGGTGGTGCGTGGGAGCTCGTGCACGGGCAAGACCCGTGCCGCGTACGAAGCCGTCCGGCACGTTGGTGGTCTGGGCGGGTGGGACCTCATTTTCCCCCGTACCGCGTCGAGTGCGCTGGAGGTGATGGGCGTCCGCGCGCTCGTCCCGCGCACCGTCCTGTGGCTCGACGACGCTCACCAGCTTCTGTCCGGGAGCGAGGGCGAAGTCCTCGCCGCCGGCCTGCTCTCCCGTCTGGCCCAGCCAGGCCCTGTGATCGTCGTGGCCACCTTGTGGGACGCCGCCTTCACCGACTTGACCGCGCCCCCGTGTGAACGCGCCGTCGCCGACGTGGACCCGCACCGGCATGCCCGTGCACTCCTGACCGGTGCCACCGCCGTCGTGCGCGTCCCGCCCGTCTTCGGTGCGCGGGACCTGCGGGCGCTGGACAGCCTCGACGGCGATCCCGCGTTGACGGCCGCCAGACGCTCGTCCCGGGACGGGAAGATCACCCAGACCCTCGCCGCCGGCCTTCAGCTCGTGGACCGCTACGAATCCGCCCACGAGCCCCCTGCCTGCTACACGCGTGCTCTCATCACTGCCGCCATGGACGCCTACCGGCTGGGTTGGGACGCTCCCCTGCCCGACGGCTTTTTGCGCGACGCGGCCCCCGGGTACCTCACGGACGAGCAGCGCACGGCGGCGGGCCCCCGCTGGTTCGTGTCCGCCCTCGCCGACGCCCGAGCCCGGGTGCAGCGCGTTGCCGCGGCCCTGGAACCCGTCGCTCGGCCAGGCGGTATGGGTGCGCAGCGGGGTGTCTCGCGCCTGGCCGACTACCTCGACGCCCACGGCCGCGCCATCCGGGAACATGCCACTCCCCCACAGTCGTTCTGGACCGCCGCAGCCGACCACGCCAAGGAGGCGGGCCATCTTGCCCGGCTGAGTCGGGAAGCCGAGGCGAGGGGCCTGTGCCACGAAGCCGAGCGACTGGCCGGGCTGGCCGCCCGTGCCGGCAGCTCCGGCGCCTACGCCATGCTGGCCGAAATGCGCGAGCGGGCCGGAGACCGGCACGGGGCCGAGCGCCTGGCCCGACTGGCCGCCGACGGCGGAGACCCGCGCTGCTGCGCCGCGTTGGCGTGGATGCGGGAGCGGGCCGGAGACCGGCAGGGCGCCGAGCGCCTGGCCCGAATGGCCACCGAGGCCGGAGACCGGGGTGCCTTCCGCAGGCTGGGCCGGGGGCGCGAGCAGACCGGGGACGGCGAGGGTGCCGAGCGCCTTTACAGACTGGCCGTCGGAGCGGGAGACCGCCGCGCTTACACCGCCCTGGCCAGGATGCTGGAGCGGGCAGGCGATCGCCAAGGTGCGGAGGAGATGGCACGGCTGGCTTCTGATACGGGAAGCCCGCGCTGCTACACCACGCTGGCCTGTATGCGGGAGCGGGCCGGAGACCGGCAGGACGCCGAGCGCCTGGCCCGACTCGCCGCCGACGCGGGAGATCGCCATGCCCTCCGCGAACTCGCCGAGCTGCGGGAGCGCACGGGAGACCGGCACGGGGCCGAGCGCCTGGCCCGACTGGCCGCCGGCGCCGGAAATACGGACGCACTGCGTAGCTTGACCGAGATGCGGGAGCGCGCGGGGGACCACCAGGATGCCGAACGCCTGGCCCGGCTGGCGGCCGATGTCGGAGATCGGGCCGCGCTCCGCGGACTGGACCGTAGTCGGGAACGGGCCGACAACCGGTAGGCACTGGCTTCCGCGCTGCAGGGGCGGCAATTCCATATGCATCCGACCCAGTTGTCGACGCACCGAAGCGGCAGCGGTGGGCCAGGCGCCTGCCCTGCTCTCCCTTCACGGCCTGGTCACCGCAGGCCCGCGGGCATCGACCGTGTCTGCCGCAACGCCCCGCTCCTGGCCGACGGCGGCGCTGGACAACGGCCGCCAACACGACGGTAACTGTCCGTGTCGGTATCCGGGGGGCAATCCCGGAGCGACAGAGTCAGGATGGGGTATGTGGAGGAAGGGCGACTGAAGGTCGGTCTTGCTGGGCGGCTGAAGTGGCTGAGCGCGGCGCCCTTCCGGTTCGTGCACAGCGGGAAGGTACGGCGGCTCCTCAGGAGCCACCCGGCCGACAGGGTCTGCTGGAGCGGTTCGCAGCCGAAGCGCCCCGCCCCTCCCGTGTGCGCACTACCAGGCGAGGGTGCGTGCCCGCGCCGGAACGCCCGCTGTCGGACCGAGAGGGGGCGGGTTGCGGATGGATGAGCAGATACCGATCGGGGAGCTGATCAGCGGTGCCGCCCAGGATGCTGGAGGGTGGCTGGGGGCTCTGTCGGTGGCGCAGGTGGCCACCAGCCCTGATGGGACGATCGTGCGGTGGAACCATGCCGCGCAGGAACTGCTCGGCTACACCCCGCCGGAGGTGGTAGGGCGGCACATCGCCGATCTTCTGCACCCTGGGGCCGACAGGAGCCTCGGCCGGTCGCTCTGGGAGACCGCCGCCACGGGTCGCGGGGTGATGGGCACGGTGACCGCCTGGCACCGCGACGGCCACCCGCTGGAACTGGAGATCTGGGCCTGCCCAGTACACGGCAGGCGGCACGGAGCGTCGGCGGTGCTCGTCTTCGCCGCCGACGCCCATGCGGCGCGCCGCATCCGGGGCTCGTCGGCCGTGTGGGACGGGCTGTTCTCCCGATCACCGGTCGGGATCGCCGTCCTCGACACGCAGCTGCGGTTCCTGCAGGTCAACCCGGCGCTCGAAGCGATGAACGGCCTCCCGGAATCCGCACACGTGGGCCGTCGCCTGGCCGAATTGCTGCCTGAGGTGAACGCCGCCGAGATGGAGGAGGCGATGCGGCAGGTGCTGGACACCGGGGAGCCGGTCCTTGACCGGCGACGCTCCGGGCGAACGCCGGCCGATCCGGAGCACGACCGGGTGTGGTCGTGCTCGTATGTGCGGGTGGAAGATCCCGGTGGCCGGCCGATCGGTGTGATCGCCTCCCTGCTCGACATCACCGAGCAGCAGCGGGCACACACCGAGGCGGAGGCGGGCCGCCGCAGGCTCGCCCTGCTCAGCGAGGCCAGCGTCCGTATGGGCGCCAGCCTGGAGCTGGAGCGCACCGCCCAGGAGCTGGCCGACCTTGCCGTTCCGGAGCTCGCCGACGCCGTCAGCGTCGACATCCTGGACACCCTTGCGTGCGGCGACGAGCCGGGGACCGGGCTGGCCGGGGGCGTGGCGCTGCGGCGCCTGGGCAAAGCCCCGCTCACCGGCTCCACCATCACCGGCATTCTCGCCCCGCTCGGTAGAACCCTCGCCTTCCCCGCCGCCGCCCCCTACATCCAGGCTCTCGCCGCCCGCCAGCCCTTCCTGATCGCCCGCCTCGACGAACGGGCCATCGCCCCTGCGGCCCGCCACTCCACCGCACCGGCCCAACTCCTCAAGGCGGGCGTGCACTCGTTCATGATGGTCCCGCTCGTCGCCCGGGACCTGGTGCTCGGCATCGCCAGCTTCTACCGCTCCCGACCTGTCGGCCCCTACGGATCCGACGACGTCACCCTCGCCGGCGAACTCGCCGCCCGTGCCGCAGTCAGCATCGACAACGCGCGCCTCTACCTACGTGAACACGAGACCGCGGTCGTCCTCCAGCGCAGCATGCTGCCGCAGCACATCACCCCGCCACCCGGCATCGACATCGCCCACCGCTACCTGCCCGCGAGCGATGTCAACGAAGTCGGTGGCGACTGGTACGACGTACTGCACCTCCCCGGCGGCAAAGCAGCTCTCCTCATCGGCGACGTCATGGGCCACGGCATCGCCGCCGCCGCGGTCATGGGACGACTTTCCGCCAGCGTCAGGGCCCTGGCCCGCCTCGACATGTCCCCGACCGAACTGCTGCACCAGCTGGAAGCCACCCTCGCCGACCTCGCCGAGCCGATGCTCGCCACCTTCCTGTACGTCGTCTGCGACCCCACCACCGGCCGCTGCACCATCACCCGTGCCGGGCATCCACCGCCCGCCGCGGCAGAGCCGGACGGCACGGTCCACCTGATCAAGACCCCGCCCGGCGCGCCTCTCGGCGTCGGCGGCATCGACTTCACCACCACCGACATCACTCTGCCCCCCGGCAGCGTCCTCGTGCTCTACACCGACGGCCTGATCGAGGCTCGCGGCCGCGACATCGACGAACGCCTCGGCGACCTCACCCGCCTGCTCACCGAACCCCAACGACCGCTCGACCACCTGTGCGACCTGCTGATCACCCGCCTGGTCCCGGCATCCGCCGACGACGACATCGCCCTGCTCACCGCCCGCATCGGCAACACGCCCCGGCCGTAGCCGGCAGACGGCTCCGGCTGACGGGGCTGTGAGCAACACCCCTCCCGCTTATGGCAATTGGCCGCCAGGGTAGTGGTCTGTTGGTGGGAGATCAGTCCTGTATCCAGTCGCAAGATGCCCTTACACTCCGCTCCATGACGATCTTGACTGCTGCTATCACCAGGGATCTGGCGCCGAATGGCGCGCTGCGGGCCTCAATCAATCTGGGTAACCCGGTCCTGGCCCAGGGCACGCCGACGGCGCCGACCGGCGTCACGGTCGACATCGCGCGTGAGGTCGGCGCGCGACTGGATGTGCCGGTGGAACTGGTCTGCTTCGACGCGGCACGAAAGTCGTACGAGGCGATGACGGCGGGCAAGGCCGACATTTGCTTCCTCGCCATCGAGCCCGCGCGTGAGGCCGAGGTTGCCTTCACCGCACCGTATGTCGTGATCGAGGGGGTGTTCGTCGTGCCCGGCGACTCAGCCTTCACCACGACTGCTGACGTCGACCGTGCAGGCGTGCGTATCGGCGTGAAGCGTGGATCTGCCTACGACCTCTTTCTCTCCCGCACCCTTCAGCACGCGAGCGTCGTGCGCGGAGAGGAAGGAGTCGACGAGTTCCGCGCTCAGGGCCTGGAGGTCGCGGCCGGCATCAGGCAGCCGATGACCGAGTTCGTCGCGAAGCATGCCGAAGTCCGGCTGATCGAGGGCCGGTTCATGCAGATTCAGCAGGCGGTGGGCACGACCACAACCCGACGCCCTGAGACCGTCCAGTTCCTCAGGGACGTCGTCGAGGAGCTGAAAGCCGGCGGATTCGTTGCCGACGCTCTTCGGCGCGCGAATCAATCCGACGCCATGGTCGCCCCACCCGGGTAGACACTGTCCTCAAGGCTGGAAAGCCGTGACGTTGTGGTGTACGTCAAGTCTGGCCATTCCTTGGTTGTCTGGCGCAGATCCCCGACGGTTGCGCCCACCGGACACACGGAGGCGCGGAGCGCCGGAGGGCTCTGCGCCTGTGTGGTGATGGTCAGACGGGGCGCTGCTGGTTCTCGATGTACTGCTTGACAACGGTCCAGTGCGGTGACATGAGCCTTGCTAGGCTCTCGATTATGAGTCAAGTCACCCTGGTCAAGCGGCAGTTCGGGCATCGTGCCCGGCTTGCGCTGTCGCCTGCCGGGGTGTTGAAGACTGATGATCAGGCGCACGCGGCCCGCACGATGTGGAATCTTCTCCACGCCTGGTGGCAGATGATGCCGAAGGAAGAGCGGACTCTCGGACACGCGGACGCCGCGATTCGCCAGGCCCGCGAGGACATCGGCTTTCTCGCCGTGCTGCCCGCGCAGGCCGCGCAGGCGGTGCTCAAGACGTACTTTCGGGCATGGAAGAACTGCTGGGAGGGCCGGGCTGATGCCCCGAACTTCAAGGGCCGCATCCGTACGGTGATGTCGGTGGACGTCCCGCAGGGCCGGG
>NZ_JAGGPB010000030.1 GCF_018614055.1 Streptomyces sp. ISL-98 | reverse complement strand
ACGCCCGGACGTACGTACTGGACGAATTCCTGCGTCCGGTAGCACCGGGCGTGACGGGGGAGTTGTATGTCGCGGGTTCCGGTCTGGCCCGTGGTTATGACGGCCGGGCCGGTCTGACGGCGGAGCGGTTTGTCGCCTGCCCGTACGGCGGCCGCATGTACCGCACCGGTGACTTGGCGCGCTGGACGTCCGAGGGCCAGCTGCTCTTCGCGGGCCGTGCCGATGACCAGGTGAAGATCCGTGGTTTCCGGATCGAGTTGGGCGAGGTCGAAGCCGTGCTGGCCGCGCACGAAAGTGTCGGCCAGGTAGCGGTGATCGCGCGTGAGGACCAGCCCGGGACCAAGCGGCTGGTTGCCTACGTCGTCCCCGCCGATGGCGACGTGGACGCCGAGCTGCTCCGCGAGTACGTCGCGGGCAAGCTGCCGGACTACATGGTCCCCACCGCGATCACGCAACTGGAGACCCTGCCCCTCACGGCGAACGGCAAGCTGGACCGGGCCGCGGCGCCCGCCCCCGAGTTCGTCGGCTCGGCGGGCCGTGGCCCCGAGACCCCGGTCGAGGAGGTGTTGTGCGGGCTCTTCGCCGAGGTGCTGGGCCTGGAGTGGGTCGGCGCCGAGGACTCGTTCTTCGAGCTCGGCGGTGACTCGATCACGTCGATGCTGGTCGTTTCCCGGGCCCGTCGAGCCGGGGTCGTGATCACGGCTCGACAGGTGTTCGAGCGCAAGTCCCCGGCCGGACTCGCCCGGGTCGCCGGGACGCCTGCAACGGACCCCGCACAGGCACAGACGGCGGCGAGCGTGGGACGAGTGCCTTTGACGCCCGTTATGCGTGAGCTGGCCGCGCGGGCGGGTTCGGGTGCGCTGACCGGGGCGTTCTCCCAGTCGATGCTGCTTGAGGTTCCGGCCGGGCTGGAGCTGCCGCATCTGGAAGCGGCGGTTCGCGTGCTCATGGATCACCACGATGTCCTGCGTGCACGTCTGGAGCTCGTCGACGGTGAGCCAGGCTCGCTGGTCGTACCCGAGAAGGGCTCCGGGAAGCCGGACGTGCGGCGGGTGGACGCGGCGGAGTTCGGCACGGGGCAGTGGGCCGACGCGGTACGGGCGTGTGCGGAGGAAGAGGCGAAGCGCCTCGATCCGGTGGCCGGTCGGACGGTGCGGGTCGTGTGGTTCGACGCCGGACCCGACGTGCCTGGACGCCTGCTGGTGATGGTGCATCACCTGGCGGTCGACGGTGTCTCGTGGCGGGTGCTCGCTCCGGATCTCGCGGCGGCGTACGCCTCCGGCCAGGACGTGGAACTGGACGCGGTGGGCACGTCGTTCCGGGGATGGGCGCAGGCCCTGGCCGAGCAGGCGGTGAGTGGCGAGCGGGTGGCCGAACTGCCGCTCTGGACAAGGATGTTGGAGGGCTCGGATTCCCGGCTGGGTGAGCGGGCTCTGGACACGGCTGTGGACACGGTCGCCGGTGGGACGCGGCGGGTCGAGTTCCAGCTGCCGGCGTCGGTGACGTCCGACCTGTTGACGCGGGTACCGGCCGCGTTCCATGCGGGCATCGACGATGTGCTGCTGGCCGGTCTGGTCGCGGCCGTGGACGAGTGGCGTGAGGTCCCGGGCGGCCTGCTGGTGGATGTGGAGGGCCATGGACGCGTGCCGCTCTCCGACGACATGGATCTGACGCGTACGGTCGGCTGGTTCACGAGCTCGTATCCGATGCGGTTGGACGTGGCCGGCGCTGATCATGCCCAGGTTCGGGCAGGTGGTCCGGAGGCCGGGCGTCTGCTCAAGCGGGTCAAGGAGCAGGTGCGTGCTGTACCGGGTGACGGGCTCGGCTACGGGGTGTTGCGTTACCTGAACCCGGAGACCGCTTCCGCGTTCGAGGGGCTGCCCTCGGCGCAGATCGGCTTCAACTACCTCGGCCGCTTCACCGCAGCAACAGCAACAGCAACAGCAGCGGGAAGCTGGCAGCCCGACAGCGACTTGGGTCTCGGTGGGACCGCCGACGAACGGACGGTCCTGACGCATGCGCTGGAAGCCGGTGGACTTGTACGAGACCTCCCTGACGGGCCTGAGCTGACGATCTCGCTGGCGTGCCCGGCTGGGTTGCTGGACGACGCGGCACTGGACGAGCTCGTCGCAGGATGGACCGAGATGCTCACCGGTCTGGCCGCCCACGCCGCCGAATCCGGCAGTGGCGGACACACCCCTTCCGACTTTCCGCTGGTCGCTCTCAGCCAGGACGAGGTCGAGGAGCTGGAGGCGGCAGTCCCCGGCCTGGCCGATGTGTGGCCGTTGTCGCCCTTGCAGGAAGGGCTGTTGTTCCACGCCCGGTACGACGAGAACGCCCACGACGCGTACGTGGGTCAGCGGTTCCTGGACCTCGAAGGAGCCGTGGACCCCGAGCTGCTCCGTGGTTCCTGGCAGGCGCTGATCGACCGGCATGCGAGCCTGCGCGCCGGTTTCCACCGCCTCGTCCAGGTGATCGCGCAGGATGTGGAGCTGCCGTGGCGTGAGGTGGACCTGTCCGGACTCTCCGACGCTGATGCCGAGGCCGAAGCGCTTCGGCTCGCGGCGGAGGAGCACGGACGGTTCGACCTGGCGGTTCCGCCGCTGCTGCGGTTCTTGCTGCTCAAGCTGGGCGAACGGCGCTACCGCCTGGTCATGACGATGCACCACATCGTCATGGACGGCTGGTCGCTGCCCATCCTGTTCGGTGAGCTGTCGCAGATCTACGCGGTCGGCGGCGACGCGAACGCTCTGCCGCCGGTGACGCCGTACCGGGAGTACCTCGCCTGGCTCGACCGTCAGGACAAGGAAGCCGCCCGGTCCGCCTGGCAGGAGATGCTGGCGGACGTCACCGAGCCGACCGTAGTCGCCCCGATCGAACCGGGCACCGAGTCGGTCCAGCCCCGTCACGTCATCGTCAGGCTCGACCAGCCGTTCAGCCAGGCGCTACGTGACATGGCGCGCGAGCACGGGCTGACGCTGAACACCGTGGTCCAGGGTGTGTGGGGTGTGCTGGTCGGCACGCTCGCGGGCCGGAGCGACGTGATGTTCGGCGCTACGGTCGCCGGCCGTCCGGCCGAGCTGCCGGGCGTGGAGCAGATGCTGGGGCTGCTCATGAACACCGTCCCGGTCAGAGTCCGCCTCGATCCGTACGGGACGGCCGCGGACCTGCTGACCGGTCTCCAGGCCCAGCAGGCAGAACTGATCGCCCATCAGCACCTGGGACTCACCGAGATCCAGCGCATCGCCGGTGCCGGCGCGACCTTCGACACCCTCGTCGTCTACGAGAACTACCCGCACGACCCCGATTCCGCCCCGGACATGGGTGGTATGCGGATCGTCGGAGGCGGCGGCGAGGAAGCGGCCCACTACCCGCTCACGCTGGTCGTCTCTCCGTCCGATGAGCTTGAGCTGCAGTTCGACTACCGGCCCGACGTATTCGACGAAGCCGCCGTCCAGACGCTTGCGGAACGCGTACGACGGGTCCTTGAGCAGATTGTCGCCGATCCGCGCTTGCCGGTCGGCCAGCTCGATGTGCTCGACGAGGCCGAGCGGCGCCTGGTGGTGGACGGCTGGAACGACACTGCTCAGCCGGTTCCCGCCCTGACGTTGCCGGAGTTGTTCGGGGCGCAGGTGGCGCGGACTCCGGGTGTGGTTGCGGTTGTTGGTGGCGGTGTGTCGCTGACGTATGCGGAGTTGGACGAGCGGGCGAACCGGGTGGCGCATGCCCTGGTCGGCCGGGGTGTGGTTCCGGAGAGCCGGGTCGGCGTGGTGATGGACCGGTCGGCTGACCTGGTCCCGGTGCTGCTGGGCGTGGTGAAGGCCGGTGCGGCGTATGTGCCGCTGGATGGCGATCATCCGGTGGAGCGGTTGCGTGTGGTGGTGGCGGAGGCCGGGGTCTCCTTGGTGCTCGCCGACCGTGAGTTGGACGGTCTTGCGACGACTGCTGTGGCGGGGCTGTTTGAGGCTGAGCCGGTGGATCCGGGGCTGGTTCTGTCGCCGGACAGCCTGGCGTATGTGATGTACACGTCGGGTTCCACTGGCACGCCCAAGGGTGTGGCGGTGACACACGGGAATGTGGCGAGCTTTGTCGCTGACCGCAGCTGGCGTGATGACGTCGTCGAGCGGGTGTTGGTGCAGGCCAACCACGCCTTTGATGCGTCGACTTATGAGTTGTGGGTGCCGCTGACACGCGGTGGCCAGTTGATCGTCATGCGGTCCGGTGATGTCGACGCGGCCGAGCGCGGGCGGTTGATCGCCGAGCACGGGATTACCAACGTGCATGCTACGGCTGGTCTGTTCCGGGTGCTGGCGGAGGAGTCCCCGCAGATTTTCGATGGCGTACGTGAGGTGTCGACCGGTGGTGACGTGGTCTCTGCCTCGGCGATACGGGCGCTGCTGGACGCCCATCCGGATCTGACCGTCCGGTCGACGTACGGGCCCACAGAGACGACCGCGTTCACGACCCAGATCCCGTACCGCGCCGGTGATGTAGTTCCGTCAAGCGTGCCCATTGGCCAACCGATGGACAACGCCCGGACGTACGTACTGGATGAATTCCTGCGTCCCGTCGCACCGGGCGTGACAGGGGAGCTCTACGTCGCGGGTTCCGGTCTGGCCCGAGGCTACGACGGCCGCGCCGCCCTGACGGCGGAACGCTTCGTCGCCTGCCCCTACGGCGGCCGCATGTACCGCACCGGCGACCTGGCGCGCTGGACGCCGGACGGGCAACTCCTTTTCGCGGGCCGGACCGACGACCAGGTGAAGATCCGCGGATTCCGGATCGAACTCGGCGAGGTCGAAGCCGTGCTGGCCGCGCACGAGAGCGTAGGCCAGGTAGCGGTGATCGTCCGTGAAGACCAGCCGGGCGTGAAGCGGCTGGTCGCCTATGTGGTCCCGGCAGGGGAGACCGTGGACGACGTCGTCCTGCGGGAGCACGTGGCGCACAAGCTGCCGGACTACATGGTCCCCGCCGCGATCGTGCAGCTCGAAGCCCTGCCCGTCACGGTGAATGGCAAGCTCGACCGCGCCGCCCTTCCCGCCCCCGAGTTCGGCGGCAGCGAAGGCCGTGGTCCCGAGACCCCGCTGGAAGAGGTCCTGTGCGGGCTCTTTGCCGAGGTGCTGGGACTGGAGCAGGTCGGCGCCGAGGACTCGTTCTTCGATCTCGGCGGCGATTCCCTGCTGGCGATGCGGCTGATCGCATCCGTCCGCTCGGCGCTGGAGGCCGAGGTCAGCATTCGTCAGCTGTTCGGGACGCCGACCGTCGCGGGCCTGGCCCGGCTCGTCGAAGGCGAACAGGCCGACGTCAGGGCCGGGATCGCGGTGCGGGAGCGGCCGGAAGCGGTGCCGCTGTCGTTCGGGCAGCAGCGGATGTGGTTCCTCAACCGGCTCGAAGAAGCGGGAGTGGGCGCGGCGTACAACATGTCGCTGGCGCTCCGGCTCTCCGGCGACCTCGACGTGGCAGCGCTGGAAGGCGCGCTCGGTGACCTTGCCGACCGGCACGAGACCCTCCGCACGGTCTTCCCGGACACGGAGGGGACGCCCCGCCAGCACATCCTGGAGGGCGCGGCCGGCCGTCCGGTACTGCGCACCCGCCCGATCGACGAGGCCGACCTGCCCGCGGTCCTGGTCGCCGAGGCAGGACGGGGTTTCGACCTGGGCCGCGATCTGCCGTGGCGGGTCGAGCTGCTGACCCTGTCCGGGTCCGAGTTCGTACTGCTGGTGGTGGCTCATCACATCGCCGTCGACGGCTGGTCGATGGGGATCGTGGCGCGCGACCTGCGGACGGCCTACGCAGCCCGATGCGAGGGCGCAGCGGTCGGCTGGTCGCCGCTTCCCGTCCAGTACGCCGACTACGCGCTCTGGCAGCGCGAGGTCCTCGGCGAACTCGACGACCCCGACAGCCTGATCACCGCCCAGCTGGACTACTGGCGGGACGCCCTCGCGGGCCTCCCGGAGGAGGCTCCGCTTCCGGCGGACCGGGCGCGGCCCGCGGTTGCGTCGTTCCAGGGCGGCTCGGTCGCGGTCGAGGTGGACGGGGCGACCCACGCCGGTCTCACGGGCGTTGCCCGGCAGGGCTCGGCGACGATGTTCATGGTGGTCCAGGCGGCGCTGGCGATGTTGCTGGCCCGGCTCGGCGCCGGTACCGACATACCGATCGGCACCGCCGTCGCGGGCCGCGGCGACAGCGCGCTGGAGGACCTCGCGGGGTTCTTCGTGAACACGCTGGTGCTGCGCACCGACACCGCCGGCGACCCGACGTTCGCCGAGCTCCTGGGCCGGGTCCGGGAGACCGACCTGGGCGCCTACGCCCACCAGGACGTCCCGTTCGAGCGGCTCGTGGACGAGCTCAACCCGGTACGGTCGCTCACCCGGCACCCGCTGTTCCAGATCATGCTGGTGCTGCAGAACGTACCGGTCGAGGACTGGGAATTCCCCGGCCTGACCGTGCACCCGATGAACGCCCAGGCGCTGCCCGACGAGGCGCTCCCCGCCCGGTTCGACCTGTCGATCAGCCTCGCCGAGCACCGTGACGAGCACGGAGCCCCGGCCGGGATCATCGGCGACCTCCAGTACGCGAAGGACCTGTTCGACCACGGGACGGCCCGCACCCTCGTCCACCGGCTGCAACGCGTCCTGGCACAGGTGGCCGCCGACCCCGAGACCCGGATCAGCCGCCTAGACGTACTCGACGCCGCCGAGCAGCGCACGGTGCTTGAGGAGTGGAACGACTCCGCCCGGCCGCTTCCCGCCGCCACACTGCCGGAGGCCTTCGAGGCCCAGGCCGTCCGCACCCCCGACGCCGTCGCTTTGATCGGCGACGGCACCACCCTGACGTACGCCGAACTGGCCGAGCAAGCCAACCGGGTGGCGCATGTCCTGATCGGCCGGGGCGTCGGGCCCGAGAGCCGGGTCGGCGTCCTGATGGAGCGATCGGCCGACCAGATCGTCGCCCTGCTCGGTGTGACGAAAGCGGGCGCGGCCTACGTACCGGTCGACCCGGACTACCCTGCCGAGCGCATCGCCTTCATGCTGGCCGACGCCGCCCCGGCGTTGGTCGTGTGCACCGAGTCGACCGCCGGCATACTCCCGGCCGGGATCGAGCGGATGCAGTGGGACGACCCGGCGACCGTGGCGGAGATCGCGGCCGCTCGTACGACCGCGCCGGTGGACGCCGACCGGACGACGCCTCTGCGTCCGGCGCATCCCGCGTACGTGATCTACACCTCGGGTTCGACGGGGACGCCGAAGGGCGTGGTGGTGTCGCACGCGGGCCTGGGCAGCCTGTCCGGCTCGCAGATCGACCGGTTCGGGGTCGGGCCTCAGTCGTGCGTGCTGCAGTTCGCCGCGCTGGGCTTCGACGCGGCGGTGTCCGAGGTGTGCATGGCATTGCTGGCCGGGGCCGCCCTGGTGGTGGCGCCCGCCGACCGGATGCCGCCGTTCGGGCGGCTGGAGGATCTGCTCGACGAATTCGCGGTGACCCATGTGACGTTGCCGCCGTCGGTGCTGGCGAGCGTCGACGGGCTGCCGGACGCGCTGGGGACCGTGGTGGTGGCGGGCGAGGCCTGCCCGCCGGGGCTGGTGGCGCAGTGGGCGTCGTCCCGGCGGCTGTTCAACGCCTATGGGCCGACCGAGACGACGGTGTGCGCGACGATGACCGACGCGCTGCCGTCCGGTTCGGGCGTCGTACCGATCGGCGGCCCGGTGTGGAACACCCGGGTCTTCGTCCTGGACGAGTTCCTGCGTCCGGCGGCACCCGGCGTGACCGGCGACCTGTATGTCGCGGGTTCCGGGCTCGCGCGCGGCTACAACGCCCGCGCCGGGCTGACGGCGGAACGATTCGTCGCCTGCCCGTTCCCCGGCTCGGGGGAGCGGATGTACCGGACCGGTGACCTGGCGCGCTGGTCGTCCGACGGGCAACTGGTGTTCGCGGGACGGGCCGACGACCAGGTGAAGATCCGTGGTTTCCGGATCGAGCCGGGCGAGATCGAGTCGGTCCTGGCCGGGCACGAGAGCGTAGGCCAGGTCGCGGTGATCGTCCGCGAGGACCAGCCGGGGGTCAAGCGCCTGATCGCGTACGTCGTCCCGGCCGCAGAGAGCGCCGACGGCGCCGTACTGCGGGAGTTCGCCGCGCTGACCCTGCCGGACTACATGGTGCCCGCGGCTGTCGTGACACTGGCGTCCCTGCCGATGACCGTGAACGGCAAACTGGACCGGGCCGCGCTGCCCGCGCCGGACCTGGGCGACGGGGCCGGCCGCGGGCCCGCGTCCCCGACGGAGGAGATCCTCTGCGGGCTGTTCGCCGAGGTGCTCGGCCTGGAACGGGCCGGCGCCGAGGACTCGTTCTTCGATCTCGGCGGCGATTCCCTGCTGGCGATGCGGCTGATCGCGTCCGTCCGCTCGGTTCTGGACACCGAGGTCGGCATCCGCGAGCTGTTCGCCGAGCCGACCGTCGCGGGGCTGGCCCGGCTCGTGGAGGACACCTCGGGCCGTGCGGTACGGGCGGGAATCGTCGTCCGGCAGCGGCCCGACGTACTGCCGCTGTCGTTCGGCCAGCAGCGGATGTGGTTCCTCAACCGGCTGGAGGAGTCGGGAGCGGCCGCGGCCTACAACATGCCGTTGGCGCTGCGGCTCTCCGGCGAGCTGGACGTGGCCGCGCTGGAGGCGGCCCTGGGCGATGTCGCCGACCGGCACGAGACGCTCCGGACGGTGTTCCCGGAGACGGGCGGCGTTCCCAGGCAGCAGATCCTCGACGGTCCGGCGGGCCGTCCTGCCCTGCGAGTACGGGACGTAGCACGGGCCGAACTGCCGGATGTCATGGCCGAGTTGGCGAACCATCCCTTCGACCTGACCTGCGACAGCCCGTGGCGCACCGAGCTGTTGACCCTGCCCTCCGAGGCGGGCGCGGAGTTCGTGCTGCTGCTGGTGTCGCATCACATCGCCGTGGACGGCTGGTCGATGGGCGTCCTGGCCCGGGATCTCCAGGCGGCGTACGAGGCGCGTCGTGCCGGTTCGGTGGTGGACTGGGCGCCGCTGCCCGTGCAGTACGCCGACTACGCGCTCTGGCAGCGTGAGGTTCTCGGCGAGCTCGACGACCCGGACAGCCTGCTGAGCGCCCAGCTCGGCTACTGGCGGGAGGCGCTGGCGGATCTGCCCGAGGAACTGTCGCTCCCGGCGGACCGGACCCGGCCCGCGGTCGGCTCGTTCCAGGGCGGTTGGGTCCCGATGGCGATCGGACCCGACACCCACGCCGGCCTCACGGCCGCCGCCCAGCAGGGCTCGGCGACGATGTTCATGGTCGTACAGGCCGCGCTGGCGATGCTCCTGAGCCGCCTCGGCGCGGGCACCGACATTCCGATCGGCACGGCCGTCGCGGGTCGCGCCGACTCGGCCCTGGAGGATCTCGCGGGGTTCTTCGTGAACACGCTGGTGCTGCGCACCGACACCGCCGGCGACCCGACGTTCGCGGAGCTGCTGGGCCGGGTCCGGGAGACCGACCTGGCCGCGTTCGCCCACCAGGACATGCCCTTCGAGCGGCTGGTGGACGACCTCAGCCCGACGCGCTCACTCTCCCGGCACCCGCTGTTCCAGATCATGCTGACGATCGACAACACCCCCGGCGCGGACGCCCCGTGGGAACTGCAGGGGCTGGACGTCCGGCCGATCCTGGCCGACGAGGCGTTCTCGGCCCGCTTCGACCTGTCGGTCGGACTCGCGGAACTCCGCGACGAGCACGGCACGCCCGCCGGAATCGAAGGCGGTTTCCAGTACGCCGCCGACCTCTTCGACGAAGCCACAGCCCAGTCGCTGGCCCGGCGGCTCGTACGCGTACTGGAACAGGTCGCCCGCGACCCGCACGTGAAGGCAGGTGAACTCGAAGTCCTGGACGCCGCCGAGCGGCGGCTGGTCGTGGAGGAGTGGAACGACACCGGCCACGTGGTCCAGGACACCATCCTGCCGGAGCTGTTCCGGTCCCAGGCCGGGCGCGTCCCGGATGCGCTCGCGGTCATCGACGAAGAGTCCTCGGTGACGTACGCGGAGCTGGACGAGCGGTCCAATCGCGTGGCGCGTTGGCTCAGGGCCCGAGGCGTGGGGCCGGAGAGCCGCGTGGCCGTGCTGATGGAGCGGTCGGTCGACCTGATGGCCGTGCTGTGGGGCGTGCTGAAGGCCGGTGCAGCGTACGTACCGGTGGATCCGGACTACCCGGCCGACCGTATCGGGTACGTGCTGGCCGACGCCGCGCCCGCGGTGGTGGTGTGCACCGGCTCGACGGCCGGTGACCAGGCAGAACCCTCCGGCTGGGCGGTGTGGGACGCGGCGGAGACGGTCGCGGAGGTCGCGTCGTGTTCCGGCGCCCCGCTGGAACTGACCGTCACGCCGGGTTCCGCGGCGTACATGATCTACACCTCGGGATCGACGGGCCGCCCCAAGGGCGTCGTCGTGAGCCACCGGTCGATCGCGAACAAGCTGCTGTGGATGCAGGACACCTACCGGCTGACGAGCGACGACCGGGTGCTGCAGAAGACGCCGACCGGCTTCGACGTGTCGGTGTGGGAGCTGTTCTGGCCGCTCGTCGTGGGCGCCGGTCTGGTGATGGCCAAGCCCGGCGGGCATCGCGACCCCGCGTATCTGGTGGAGGTCCTGGCCCGGCGTGCGGTGACGGTGATGCACTTCGTGCCGTCCATGCTGGGCGTCTTTCTCCAGGAGGTCCGCCCGGGTGACTGCGCCGGTCTGCGGCGGGTCTTCTGCAGTGGCGAGGCGCTGACGACCGACCTGGTGGAGGAGTTCCGCGAACGGATCGGTGTGCGGCTCCACAATCTCTACGGGCCGACCGAAGCCGCGGTCGAGGTCACGTCCTGGGACGGTACGGACGGCACGCCGTACGGGTCGGTGCCGATCGGCCGTCCCGTCTGGAACACCCAGACCTACGTGCTGGACGAGTTCCTGCGCCCGGTTCCTCCGGGTGTGACAGGAGAGCTCTACCTGGCGGGTGTTCAGCTGGCCAGGGGCTACGCGGGCCGGCCCGGCCTGACGTCTGAGCGCTTCGTCGCCTGCCCGTTCCCCGGGTCCGACCGGATGTACCGGACAGGTGACCTGTCGCGGTGGACCCTGGACGGCGAGCTGCTGTACTCGGGCCGCGTGGACGACCAGGTGAAGGTCCGCGGGTTCCGCATCGAGCTGGGCGAGATCGAGACCGTACTGGCCGAGCACGAGAGCGTCGGCCAGATCGCGGTGGTGGTCCGCGAGGACCAGCCGGGAGTCAAGCGCCTGGTGGCGTACGTCGTTCCGGCCGACGCGGACGTGGAAGTGGACGCGGAGTCGTTGCGGGAGTTCTCGGCGCAGATCCTCCCCGAGTACATGGTCCCCACGGCGATCATGCAGTTGGAGAGCCTGCCCGTCACGGTCAACGGGAAGCTGGACCGTGCCGCGCTGCCCGCCCCGGAGTTCGCCGGGTCGGAGAGCCGGGGCCCCGCGACTCCGGTGGAAGAGGTGCTGTGCGGGCTGTTCGGTGAGCTCCTGGGCCTGGAACGGGTCGGTGCGGAGGACTCGTTCTTCGAGCTCGGCGGCGACTCCATCATGTCGATGCTGGTCGTCTCCCGGGCTCGTGCCGCTGGCGTGCTGATCACCGCCCGGCAGGTGTTCGAGCACAAGTCCCCGGCCGGGCTGGCACGGGTCGCCGGGGTGCAGACGACCACGGCGGGCGGCCCGGCGGAGGCGCAGACGGTCGGCGTGGGACCGGTCCCGCTGACCCCGGTGATGCGTGAACTGGTCGAGCGGGCGGGCCCGACGGTCCTGACCGGGGTGTTCTCCCAGTCAATGCTGATCGAGGTCCCGGCCGGGCTGGAGCTGCCGCGTCTGGAGGCGGCGGTTCGGAAGGTCCTGGACCACCATGACGTACTACGTGCGCGCCTGGAGCTGGCCGACGGTGAGCCGAGCATGCTGGTGGTGCCGGACAAGAGCTCCGCGCCGGTGGCCGTGCGGCGCGTGGACGCCGCCGTCGGGAACATGGCCGAGCTCGTCCGCGACGCGGAGCAGAGCGCGGTGGGGCGGCTCGATCCGGTGGCCGGCCGGATGGTGCAGGCGGTGTGGTTCGACGCCGGGACCGATGCGCCCGGACGGCTGCTGGTCGTCGTTCATCACCTGGCGATCGACGGTGTGTCGTGGCGGGTACTGGTCCCGGACCTGGCGGCGGCGTACGACTCCGGTCCGGACCCGGTCCTCGCCCCCGTCGGTACGTCGTTCCGGGGATGGGCGCAGGATCTGGCCGAGCAGGCGACGGGCGCCGAACGGGTAGCCGAACTACCGGTCTGGACAAGGATGTTGGAGAGTTCGGACTCCCGGCTGGGTGGGCGGGCTCTGGACCCGGCTGTGGACACGGTCGCGGGCGGGACGCGGCGGGTGGAATTCCAGCTGCCGGTGTCGGTGACGTCGGAGCTGTTGACGCGGGTACCGGCCGCGTTCCATGCGGGTATTGACGATGTGCTGCTGGCCGGTCTGGCGGCTGCCGTGGAGGACTGGCGGCGGGGCCGGGGCCGTGCGGTCTCGGGCGGCCTGTTGGTGGATGTCGAGGGCCATGGCCGTGTGCCGCTCTCGGAGGACATGGATCTGACGCGTACGGTCGGCTGGTTCACGAGCTCGTATCCGATGCGGTTGGACGTGGCGGGTGCTGATCACGCCCAGGTTCGGGCCGGTGGTCCGGAGGCCGGACGTCTGTTGAAGCTGGTGAAGGAGCAGGTGCGGGGGGTTCCCGGTGACGGTCTTGGCTACGGGATGCTGCGCTACCTGAACCCTGAGACCGCTTCCGCGTTCGAGGGCTTGCCGTCGGCGCAGATCGGCTTCAACTACCTCGGCCGCTTCACGCCCGCAGACGAGACGGCGGGAGGAAGCTGGCGGCCCGACGCCGACACGGTCCTCGGCGGGGCGGCCGACGACCGGATGGTGCTGATGCATGCGCTGGAGGCCGGTGGGCTCGTACGCGACCTTCCCGAGGGACCTGAACTGACGGTCACCCTGGGATGCCCGGCCGGTCTTTTCGAGGAGGAGGCGCTGCGTGAACTGACGTCCGGCTGGGTGGCGATGCTGACCGGCCTGGCGGCCCACGCCGCCGAGTCCGGCAGTGGTGGGCACACTCCGTCCGACTTCCCGTTGGTTGCTCTCGGTCAGGACGAGGTGGAGGAGCTGGAGGCGGCTGTTCCGGGTCTGGTCGATGTGTGGCCGTTGTCGCCGTTGCAGGAAGGGCTGTTGTTCCATGCCCGGTACGACGAGGGCGCCCGCGATGTTTATGTGGGTCAGCGCTTCCTGGATCTTGAGGGGCCTGTCGACACCGGCGTCCTCCGGGCGTCGTGGCGGGCGTTGCTGGACCGGCATGCGAGTCTGCGGACCGGGTTCCGGCAGTCGGCCGGGATGGAGAGCCCGGTCCAGGTGGTCGTACGGGATGTGGTCCTGCCGTGGCGCGAGGCGGACCTCTCGGGCCTGTCCGAGGCGGACGCGGAGGCCGAGGCGCTGCGCCTCGCGGAGGAGGATCTGGAACGGTTCGATCTCGCGGCTCCGCCGCTGTTGCGGTTGTTGCTCCTGAAGCAGGGTGATGAGCGGTACCGCCTGATGATCACGATGCATCACATCGTGATGGACGGCTGGTCGCTGCCCATCCTGCTCGGTGAGCTCTCGCAGATTTACGCGGCGGGCGGCGACGCCGGCGGGCTCGCGCCGGTGACGCCGTACCGGAACTACCTTGCCTGGCTGGACGGCCAGGACGTGGAGATTGCGTCGGAGGCATGGCGATCGGCGCTGGTGGGCGCCTCCGAGCCGACCCTCGTCGCACCGATCGAACGGGGCGCCGAGTCGATCCAGTCCCGCCACGTGATCGTGCGCCTCGACGAACCGCTCACCGCCACACTGCGGGAGATGGCGCGGGCGAACGGACTGACGCTGAACACACTGGTCCAGGGTGCGTGGGCCGTCCTGGTCGGGATGCTGTCGGGCCGCACCGATGTGGTGTTCGGTGCGACGGTCGCCGGTCGCCCGGCCGATCTTCCTGGCGTGGAGCAGATGCTGGGGCTGTTCATCAACACCGTCCCGGTCAGGGTGCGTCTCGACCCCCGGCGGACGGTGCTGGAGCTGCTGGCACAGCTCCAGGCCGAGCAGGCCGAGCTCATCGCGCACCAGCACGTGGGGCTGACGGAGATCCAGCGGATCGCCGGTGCGGGCGCGACCTTCGACACCCTCGTGGTCTACGAGAACTATCCGCACGACCCGGACGCCGGCCGGCAGCTGGGCGGTCTGCCCATCGTCGGAGGCGGCGGCGAGGAGGCGACCCACTACCCGCTCACACTGCTCGCCTCTCCGGCCGACGAGCTCGAACTGCGGCTCGACTACCGGCCCGACCTGTTCGACGAAGCCGCCGTCCAGACCCTGGTGGGACGGGTTCAGCGCGTACTGGCACAGATGGCCGCCGATCCGCGGGTGCGGGTCGCCGGGCTCGGGGTGCTCGACGAGGCCGAGCGGCGGGTCGTGGTGGAGGAGTGGAACGACACGGCCCGACCGGTGCCCGCGGTGACGCTGCCCGAGCTGTTCGAGACTCAGGCGGCCCTCACCCCGGAAGCGGTGGCCGTGCTCGATGACGAGGGAGCGTCGGTCTCGTATGCGGAGTTGGAGGAACGGGCGAACCGGGTGGCGCGCTGGCTGATCGCCCGGGGCGTGGAGCCGGAGAGCCGGGTGGCCGTGCTGATGGAGCGGTCGGCCGACCTGATGGCCGTGCTGTGG